>NZ_JBNHGZ010000003.1:0-597534 GCF_059091765.1 Arthrobacter senegalensis
CACTCGGGAGGGTGTGGGAGAGTAGGTCGCCGCCGGACATTCTTTGAACACGGGAAGGCCCCGCCAACGATGGCGGGGCCTTCCCGCGTTTAACCACGATGCCGGTTCGTTAGTGGAGTCACAGTCCTACGGCGGTTGTCTGCAACTGGCAGAACAGTCGGCTGGACTAGAATGGATTGATGGTACGGGCGCGCCACAGATGACTGCGCCCACAACAAGACACGCATTTCATAGAGATTTTGACGGCTGTGGTTGGCTGGTTCGACCTTGGCCCGCACTGAGAGGAGTTCCGGCATGGCTGATTTCCGGGGTCGTGAAGGACGAGACGACAGGGGTGCAGGCAGAGGCAACTTTGGCAACCGGTCAGGAGCCGAGCGCTCCACCGAGGGCGGCGATAGAAAGCGCGCCGACAACCAGGACCGGCGCAGCGGCGGTTCCGGTGGTGCGGGTGGTTTCCGTTCGCGGGATGATCGGCCGCGTCAGGATCGTGGCAGCGCGTCTGGTGGTGCGGGTGGTTTCCGTTCGCGCGAGGATCGGCCGCGTCAGGATCGTGGTGAGCGTCGGGACTTTGGTGATCGTCCTCGTCAGGACCGTGGCGGCAGCTCGTCCGGCGGCGGTTTCCGTTCGCGCGATGATCGTCCCCGCCAAGATCGTGAGCGTCGGGACTTTGGTGATCGGCCGCGTCAGGATCGTGGTGAGCGTCGGGACTTTGGTGATAGGCCGCGTCAGGATCGTGGCAACGCGTCTGGTGGTGCCGGTGGTTTCCGTTCGCGCGATGACAGGCCGCGTCAGGATCGTGGCAGCGCGTCTGGCGGTGCCGGCGGTTTCCGCTCGCGCGATGATCGGCCCCGTCAGGATCGTGGCAGCGCGTCTGGCGGTGCCGGTGGTTTCCGCTCGCGCGATGATCGGCCGCGTCAGGATCGTGGTGAGCGTCGGGACTTTGGTGATCGTCCGCGTCAGGATCGTGGCAACGCGTCTGGTGGTGCCGGTGGTTTCCGTTCGCGCGATGACAGGCCGCGTCAGGATCGTGGCAGCGCGTCTGGCGGTGCCGGTGGTTTCCGCTCGCGCGATGATCGGCCGCGTCAGGATCGTGGTGAGCGTCGGGATTTCGGTGACCGCCCCCGCCAGGACCGCGGTGACCGTTCCCGCCACGACGGCGGTGGCAGGTCGTTCGAGCGCGCCGGCGGAGCACCTGATCACAATGCCGGAGACCTGCGCAGTTCCAACCGGGTCGACCGCCCGCGTTCACCGGAGATTGACCCCGACGTCACGGGTGCCGAGCTGGACCGCGTCACGCGCGCGCAGCTGCGGACCTTGGAGTCCAAGAACGCTGAGTGGGTTGCCAAGCACCTGGTGATGGCCGGGCGACTGCTGGACGAGGAACCGGAACTTGCCTTCCAGCACGCCCTGGCGGCCAGCCGCAGGGGTGGGCGCATGGCTCCGGTGCGAGAGGCCGTCGGCCTGACCGCATACGCGGCCGGTCACTACGGTGAAGCCCTCAGGGAGTTCCGCACCTTCCGTCGCATCAGCGGCTCCAATGAGCACCTGCCGATCATGGCCGACTGCGAACGTGGCCTCGGGCGGCCGGACAGGGCGCTGGAGCTGACGCGGTCAGAAGACGCCGCAACACTGGATACGGCGGGCAAGGTGGAACTGGCGATTGTGGCCTCCGGCGCCCGTTCCGACCTGGAGCAGTACGACGCGGCGGTTGCGGCCTTGGAGATTCCGCAACTGGACCGAAACAGGGCCTTCTCCTACAGCCCGCGGCTGTTCCGGGCGTATGCGGACGCCTTGGATGCCGCTAACCGTGGTGAGGAAGCACAGCAATGGAGGCGCCAGGCGATGGTGGCCGAAAACGCCCTGGGCGTGGGAGATTTTGCCGAGCCTGAGATTGTCGACCTGGTCGGCGATGAGATGGAACCGGATGACGGCCGCCGCGAAGCTGGCCGCGTTACCGATGTGCGGGGTTTCATCAACGAGGCCGACACGGCCGGCCCGGCCGAATCTGAAGAGTCAGCGCCGGACGACGGCGAAAGTGAACCTGCGGCTGGTTCTCCGACCGCCTCCGATGAAGCGGTTGCTCCAGCTGCGACGGACGTCGAAGACGCCGGCGCTCCCGGCACCGCGTCCGCCCAGGCCAGCAGGGACGATGACGGGTAAGCCCCTGATCTCCGGTTACGACGCCGTGCTGTCCGATCTGGACGGCGTCGTGTACGCCGGGCACCAGGCTATCCCCGGAGCCGTAGAGGCACTGAGGGGCCTCGCGGAGACCCGGACGGCGCTGGGCTACATCACCAACAATGCGTCGCGGTCAGCGGCGCAGGTGGCCGCTCATTTGCGCGAGCTCGGTGCCCCGGCCACCGCCGACCAGGTCTTCGGGTCGGCGCGGGCCGGTGCGCTGATGCTTGCCCGACATGTTCCGGCGGGCTCAAAGGTCTTGGTCACGGGTAGCCGGACCCTGGCGGACGAAACAGCCGCCCAGGGCTTCGTACCGGTCCGTTCCGCCCTCGATGCCCCGGTCGCCGTGATCCAGGGGTTCGACCCGGAGCTGGGCTGGAAAGACCTGGCGGAGGCATCATTCGCCGTCGCCGCGGGCGCCCTCTGGATCGCCACCAACACCGACCTGACCATTCCCCGAGAGCGTGGCATCGCCCCCGGAAACGGGTCGTTGGTGGCGGCCGTACAGGCAGCCACCGGCGCGGTGCCCCTGGTTGCGGGAAAGCCGGAAGCGGGCATTTTTACGACGGCGGCTGCGGCGTTGGGGGCTCGCCGGCCGCTGGTAGTGGGGGACCGGCTCGATACGGACATCCTGGGCGGCAACAACGCGGGCATGGACACGGCAGTCGTCTTGACCGGCATCGACGGGGTCGAAACGATCCTCGCCGCGCGCACGGCGGAACGGCCACGGTATCTGCTGGGCAGCCTGACCGAACTGTACCGGCCCTATCCTGCCGTTACCCCTGACGGCTCGGGGTTCCGCTGCGGTGCTGCGGTGGCCGCCGTCGAAAACGGGAAGCTGAATGTCTCCGGCAGCCGGGAGGATGTGGACACCTGGCGCGCTGCCTGCGCGGCCTGGTGGGATGCCCATCCGCACCAGGCGTCCGCGGCCGCGCCTGACCTTGCCGGTTGAAGGCCGATATTAGACTGGCTCATGCGGTTGGGTACAGCCGCCGACGCGAGGGAGGATAGCTTGGACCTGCCAGAATCAGGGGAAAGCGGCGGCCGGATGCAGCCGCAGTGGCCGGTTCCCGGCGACTCCACGGCTGACGAGCCGGTCGACGCGATCATCTCCGGCCTCGCCGGGATTCCAAACCTTCCGGTACGCGGGCACCAACAGGTGTACCAGCAGATCCACGACGATTTGTTGGCCGAGCTGGAGACCGAGGCTGATTGAGCCCTATGCCCAGACTGGACCAGGAGCTCGTATCCCGCGGATTGGCACGGTCCCGTACCCACGCAGCCAAGCTCATAGCGGCCGGGCGGGTCAGCCGTGCCGGAACTGTTCTGACCAAGGCGGCGGCCGCCGTCGGCCCGGACGACCAGCTGGCCGTGGCCGCAGACGGAGGCCCCGACTACGTCAGCAGGGCCGGACACAAACTTGCCGGTGCACTGGCGGCCTTCCCCGCAGTCGATCCGGCGGGCCTGCGCTGCCTCGATGCCGGAGCTTCTACCGGCGGCTTCACCGATGTACTGCTGCGTGCCGGCGCGCAGGAGGTCGTCGCCGTGGACGTCGGACACGGCCAGCTCGTCGACGCGATTCGTACGGACAGCAGGGTCCGGGTATTCGAAGGCCTGAACGTCCGGTATCTCGACCCGGCAGCGATCGGCGGCCCGGTGGACCTGACCGTCGCGGATCTGTCGTTCATCTCCCTCACCCTGGTCATAGGACCGTTGGCCGATGCGACCCGTCCGGCCGGGAATCTGCTGCTGATGGTCAAGCCGCAGTTCGAGGTTGGCCGCGAGCGGCTGGCGCGCAGCGGCGTCGTCAGTTCCGACACGGAACGGTACCGGGCGGTTCGCAACGTTGTCGCCGCAGCGTTGGAACGGGGGCTGGACATACGCGGATTGGCGGCCAGCCCGCTTCCCGGCCAGGACGGGAACGTCGAATATTTCCTGTGGATAAGTGTTCCCCCGGGGGCCACTGAGCGCAGAACGGGTAGTGTGCTGCAGGAGGCAGTGGACGCGGCCATGGCCGGTTTCCCGCGGGAGCGGGAAGCGAGGCCGGACCAGTTGGATGAACCGAGAGGGCAGGAACCGGGAGTGGAGCGATGAGCCGGCGGATATTGGTGCTCGCGCACACCGGGCGCGCAGACGCCCTGGCGGCCGCCCAGGAAACCTGCGCCCAACTCCACTCGTCCGGCCTGGTGCCGGTCATGCGACGGGAAGAGGTCGGACACCTCCAGGAGACCTACGGCGAGCTGGCCGTTCCCACCGAAATACTGGACGAGGACATCGGCCTGGACGGCGTTGATCTGGGCATGGTCCTCGGCGGCGACGGTACCATCCTGCGCTCGGCCGAACTGGTCCGGGAATCGGACGTCCCGCTGCTGGGTGTTAACCTCGGACACGTCGGCTTTTTGGCCGAGAGCGAGCGGGCGGATCTGGCCCAGACGGTTCACTGGGTGGTAAACCGCGAATACACGGTTGAGGAGCGCCTGACCATTGACGTCCAGGTGTGGCTGGACAAGCGCAAGATCGGCCATACCTGGGCGCTGAACGAGGCGGCGGTGGAAAAAGGCGACCGGCAGCGGATGCTGGAAGTAGTGGTCGAGGTCGACGCCCTGCCCATCAGCTCGTTCGGCTGCGACGGCGTGGTCATGGCCACCCCCACGGGGTCCACTGCCTACGCCTTCTCCGCGGGCGGCCCGGTGGTTTGGCCCCAGGTGGAAGCCCTGCTGATGACCCCGATCAGCGCCCACGCGCTGTTCGCCAAACCGCTGGTGGTTGCCCCGGATTCGATCATGGCGGTGGAAGTGCTCAGCCGCAGCGATGCCAACGGCGTACTCTGGTGCGACGGCCGCCGAAGCCTGGAGCTGCCGCCCGGTTCCCGGATCGAAGTGACGCGTTCCAACAAACCCGTGCGGCTGGCCCGGACCAGGAGGACGCCGTTCTCGGAGCGTTTGGTCCGCAAATTCGAACTACCGACGTCGGGATGGCGCGGGCCCGTCAGCCCCTCGGAAGAACAGCCGCCGACTTCGTCCCTGCCTACGGTGCGGACAGTGGAACCACGATACGCCCAGCCAAGCCAGGAGGCGCCGAAGTGATCGAAGAAATCCGGATCCGCAACCTCGGTGTGATCACCGAGGCTACGCTTCCGCTGGGGCCCGGCCTGTCGGTGGTGACGGGCGAGACGGGTGCGGGCAAGACCATGGTGGTCACCGCGCTCGGCCTGCTGCTGGGAGCCCGCGCGGACGCCGGGGCGGTGCGGACCGGGGCACGCAACGCAGTGACCGAGGCCGTGGTTCGGCTTGCCGCGGGAAGTCCTGCCCTGGCCCGCGCGGGTGAGGCGGGCGCTGACATCGACGAGTTCGACGGCGGAGCTGAACTGATGCTGGCCCGGACTGTGAACGCCGATGGCCGCAGCCGCGCGCACGTCGGCGGCCGGGGAGCGCCGGTGGGAACGCTGGCCGAGATCGGCGGCCACCTGGTGGCGGTCCACGGCCAAACAGACCAGCTGCGGCTCAAAAGCCAGCAGGCGCAGCGGGAAGCGCTGGACAAGTTTGCCGGTGAAGCCCTCACCACGGCGCTGTCCGGTTATGCAGCATCATTCGCCCGTTGGAGGGAAGCCAGCACCGAACTGGAGACCCTGCGGACCGAGGCCCGCGAACGCCTGCGCGAAGCCGAGGCGCTGCAGCAGGCCCTGGAGGAAATCGACGGGCTGGACCCCCAGCCCGGTGAAGACGACGCCTTGAAGGCCGAAGCCGTGAAGCTGGCCAACGTCGAGGAACTGCGCGCTGCTGCCACCTTGGCGCACCAGGCACTCGTGGCCGAGGAGTACACCGACTCCCCGGACGCGACGGCCCTGGTCGACGCGGCGAAGCGGTCGCTGGAGCAGGTCCAGGACGAAGACGCCGAATTGGGCCGCGCCGCAGCCCGGCTGGCCGAGGTCGGCATCATCCTCGCCGACGTCGCCGCGGAGCTGGCGAGCTACGGCGCATCGCTGGACAGCGAGGGGCCGGGCCGGCTGGAGGAGGTCGAAGCGCGCCGGGCCGACCTGGCACGGCTCGTGCGCAAATACGCGCCGAGCATCGATGAAGTGCTGGAGTGGGCCGTTCAGGCCCGCACCCGCTTGGAAGACCTGACCGACGACTCCAGCCGGATCGAGCGGTTGGAGGCGGAGATCGCCGAACTGGACTCCGCCCTGGCCGTCCAGTCAGCCGCGGTGACGGCGCTGCGGCGCGAAGCCGCAACCGAACTCGGCCGCCGGGTCGGCGCAGAACTGTCGGCGCTGGCCATGGCCGAGGCCGAACTGCTGATCGATATCGAACCGGCGCCCGCCCTGACGGTGCACGGCGCCGACGTCATCACGTTCTTGCTCAAGCCGCACCGGGGTGCCCCGCCCCGTCCGCTGGGCAAGGGTGCCTCCGGCGGTGAACTGTCCCGCGTGATGCTTGCCATCGAAGTGGTGCTGGCGGAAGTCGATCCCGTGCCCACCTTCGTCTTCGACGAGGTGGATGCCGGCGTCGGCGGCAAGGCGGCCGTCGAGATCGGCCGCCGCCTGGCCATGCTGGGGCGCTACGTGCAGGTCATAGTGGTGACCCACCTGCCGCAGGTGGCGGCCTTCGCGGACCAGCACATCCGGGTGATCAAGACGGCCGGCGGGGACGACGGCGGGATGACCGCCAGTGACGTCCGGTTGCTCGACGACGAAGAACGGGTGACCGAACTGGCCCGCATGCTCGCCGGCCAGGAAGAATCCCATTCCGCCCGCGCCCACGCTCAGGAACTGATCGACGGAGCGAGGGCGCTGTAGCATCGGCTACAGGCACGACCAGCCCGCCGCCGGCGGGGGAGCAGTTGACCGGCGGGTGTGTGTTCGCACACCCGGCAGCGGTCGGAACGGCCTTGAGATCCGAGGGCGTCCAGAAAGGTGATAGGCTCGAATTCCGTGGTGCAGCGAACTAATTCCCGGTTTTCCAAGTCGTCCAAGACGACCAAACATATCTTTGTCACCGGCGGCGTGGCGTCCTCGCTCGGGAAGGGACTGACGGCTTCAAGCCTCGGCCACCTGCTCCGTGCCCGCGGCCTCTCCGTGACGATGCAGAAGCTCGATCCCTACCTGAACGTGGATCCGGGCACGATGAATCCCTTCCAGCACGGTGAAGTCTTCGTCACGGACGACGGCGCGGAAACCGATCTGGATATCGGACACTACGAGCGGTTCCTGGACGAGAATCTGGACGGTTCGGCAAACGTGACCACCGGCCAGGTGTACTCCACCGTGATCGCGAAGGAACGCCGCGGCGAATACCTCGGCGACACGGTTCAGGTCATCCCGCACATCACCGACGAGATCAAGCGCCGCATGCGCCTGCCCGCCGAACCCGTCGCGGGCAAGAAGGTTCCGGACGTGATCATCACCGAGATCGGCGGCACCGTCGGCGATATCGAATCGCAGCCGTTCCTCGAATCCGCCCGCCAGGTCCGGCAGGATGTCGGGCGCAACAACGTCTTCTTCCTGCATGTGTCGCTGGTGCCGTACATCGGCCCGTCCCATGAGCTGAAGACCAAACCGACACAGCATTCCGTCGCAGCGCTTCGCTCCATCGGCATCCAGCCGGACGCAATCGTGATCCGGTCCGACCGGGAAGTCCCTGCGGCGATGCGGGAGAAGATCGGCCGCATGTGCGACGTGGACATCGACGCGGTGATTGGCTGCCCGGATGCGCCGAGCATCTACGACATCCCCAAGACCCTGCACTCGCAGAACCTGGACGCGTACATCGTGCAGCACCTTGACCTGAAGTTCAAGGATGTCAATTGGACCAAGTGGGACCGGCTGCTGTCGGCGGTCCACAACCCGAAGCACCACGTCGAGGTGGCGCTGGTCGGCAAATACATCGACCTGCCCGACGCCTACCTGTCGGTGACCGAAGCGCTCCGCGCAGGCGGCTTCGCCAACCAGACCAAGGTGAAAATCCGTTGGGTTCCCTCCGACGACTGCGCCACCGAAGAAGGCGCAGCCGCCGCCCTCCACGGCGTGCACGCCATCTGCGTGCCCGGCGGCTTCGGCATCCGCGGCCTGGAGGGCAAACTCGGCGCACTCAGGTTCGCCCGCGAACACAAGCTGCCCACCCTTGGCCTGTGCCTCGGCCTGCAGTCGATGGTGATGGAGTACGCCCGCAACATCGTGGGACTGGAAGACGCTTCGTCCACCGAGTTTGATCCGGACACCAAGCACCCGGTGATCGCCACCATGGCCGAGCAGCTGGACATCGTCGACGGCAAGGGTGATCTGGGCGGCACCATGCGCCTTGGCCTGTACGAGGCAGCCCTGCAGTCCGGTTCCGTCGTCGCGGAGACCTACGGCAGCACCAAGGTCAGCGAACGTCACCGTCACCGTTACGAGGTCAACAACGAATACCGCGACCAGTTGGCCGCGGCGGGCCTGGTCTTCTCCGGCACCTCCCCGGACGGCAAGCTGGTGGAGTTCGTGGAACTGCCCCGCGACGTGCACCCGTACTACGTCTCCACCCAGGCGCATCCGGAACTCAGTTCGCGCCCCACACGGCCGCACCCGCTGTTCGCCGGCCTCGTCGCCGCCGCACTGGAGCATGGCAAGGCCAAGGCCACGGCAAAGTCCGGAGCCTGAGTGTCGGCGCACTCCGCGGCCTTTGCCGACATCCCGGACCCGCGTCCGCTGGTTGACAGCCGAACCGTTTACCGCGGACGCATTTGGGACGTGGTCAGCGACACCTTCACGCTGGGCCCGGACACGGGCGAGACGTTGGTGCGCGACTACATCGCACATCCGGGCGCGGTGGCCATCCTGGCGATGGACACGGAGGGACGGGTCCTGCTGCTGAGGCAGTACCGGCAGCCCACCAGGATGTCGCTGTGGGAAATCCCGGCGGGCCTGCTGGACGTAGACGGCGAGGACTTCGTTGATGCCGCGGTGCGGGAACTGGCCGAGGAAGCCGACCTGGTGGCCGGGCGCTGGAACGTGCTGGTGGATTTTTTCAATTCGCCCGGCTCTTCCAGTGAGGCGATCCGGATCTACCTGGCCCGTGACCTCTCCGAGGTGCCGGAGGCGCAGCGGCACCAGCGCACCGACGAGGAGGCCGAAATCGAGCACCTCTGGGTAGATCTGGACGATGCGGTGGACGCGGTCATGGCCGGACGGCTGCACAATCCGTCGGCCGTGACCGGGGTGCTTGCCGCCGCGCGTGCGGCCGCCACCGGCTTCGAGGACCTGCGCCCGGCCGACGCGCCGTGGCCGGAGCATCCCAGCCAGCGCCCGGACGGTGCTGCCGGAACCGGCCGGGACTGATCCTCCATCGCGCCCGTGCAGGCCCCGTCCGCCAAAGGAGACGAATTCACCGCGACACCGCTGGGCCGCGCGGCGGGCGACTACCTGCAGCACATGGCGGTGGAACGCGGGCTGGCCGCCAACACGGTAGCGGCCTACCGCAGGGACCTGGGCCGTTACCTGCGGTTCCTGCAGGCGCGCGCGGTCGAGGAGCCGGCCACGGTGACCCGGCACGATGTCACGGCCTTCGCCCAGGCCATCACCGAGGGGTCCGACGGCGCCGCCGCCCTGAGCGTCAGGTCCGCGGCGCGGACCATCGTGGCCGTGCGGGGGCTGCATAAGTTCTGGACGCTTGAAGGGGTCACGGAGACCGACCCCGCTACTGACGTGCATCCGCCGATGCCCGGCAAACGCCTGCCGAAGGCGATTTCCGTCGCCGCTGTGACGGCAATCCTGGAGTCTGCGGGTGCAGACACCCCCACCGGCCTGCGCGACCGGGCGCTTTTGGAGTTCCTGTACGCGACCGGCGCCCGGATCAGTGAAGCCGTCGGCCTGGACGTCGATGATGTCAGCGTCGAACCGCAGAGCGACGGCCCCGCCGTCGTCCGCCTGTTCGGCAAGGGATCCAAGGAGCGGCTGGTGCCGCTGGGCTCCTTCGCCGCGCAGGCGGCGGACGCATACCTGGTCCGTGGACGTCCGGCTCTGGCCGCGAAGGGGCACGGCACACCGGCCTTGTTCCTGAACGCCCGCGGTGGCCGGCTGAGCCGCCAAAGCGCCTGGACTATTTTGAAGACCGCCGCGGAGAAGGCCGGGATCACCCAGCCCGTGTCCCCGCACACCCTGCGGCACTCCTTCGCCACCCACCTGCTGGAGGGCGGCGCGGACGTCCGGGTGGTGCAGGAGCTGCTGGGCCACGCGTCCGTCACCACGACGCAGATCTACACCCTGGTCACCGCCGATACCCTCCGCGAAGTTTACGCGGCGGCGCATCCGCGGGCCCGGGGCTGACGCGTCTCCCGGGGGCCCCGGAGCTAAGGCCGCTCCGCGCGCGCCCGGGCCCGCCGGCGTCTCTCTCGGGCACCGGCCGGTTGCACCGGAACGCACCGTCGGCGCCGTCGCGCCGGGCTAGACTCGCTGCCATGACTGTCGCCGTTGCCCTGTGTTTCCTGCTCCGGGAGGAAGCCGGGCGCCGTTACGTGCTGCTCGGCCGGAAGAAGACCGGGTTCGGCGCCGGGAAGGTCGTGGGGGTCGGCGGCAAAGTGGAGCCGGGGGAGGGCGACGACGACGCGGCCTGCCGTGAGATGCAGGAAGAGACCGGAGTCCGCGTGGGGCCGGAGGCGCTGGAGCAGGCCGGACGGATCTTCTTCGATTTTCCGGCCCTTCCCGCGTGGAACATGGACACCGCGCTCTTCGTGGCCCGGCGGTGGGAGGGCGTCCCGGTAGAGTCCGCGGAAATCGCGCCGGCCTGGTACCGGGTGGACCGGCTGCCGCTGGCGCAGATGTGGCAGGACGCCGGCCACTGGCTGCCGCTGGCGTTGTCGGGGCAGCGGCCGCGGCTGCGGGTGCTGATGCAGCCGGACAACGAAACGGTGGCCGGCGTCGAGAATCTCGACACCGGCCACCGCGTGGCCTGGCAGCTTTAGCGGCCCAGCTCCCGCTGGGCGGGCCCGTTGTATTCACTGAGCGGCCGGATCAGCGAGTTCGACTCCAACTGCTCCATGATGTGCGCGGTCCAGCCGGTGATGCGGCTGGCCACGAACAGCGGGGTGAACATCTCGGTGTCGAACCCCATCAGGTGGTAGGTGGGGCCGGCGGGGTAATCCAGGTTCGGCTTGATGTCCTTCGCCTCGGCCATCGCGTGCTCCAGGCCGTCATAGAGGCCGAGTATTTCGGGCCGCCCATAGTGTTCGATCATCTTGTCCAGCGCGGCCTTCATGGTCGGCACCCGGGAGTCGCCGTGCTTGTAGACCCGGTGGCCGAAGCCCATCACCTTCTGCTTCCGGGCCAGCGCCTGTTCCATCCAGGTCCGGGCGCGTGCGGCGGCTTCCTCGCGGGGCTCGTCAGGGCGGATCCCGATCTGCTCGAAGGTGTGCATGACCGCCTCATTGGCTCCGCCGTGCAGCGGGCCCTTCAGCGCGCCGATCGCACCGGTCACGGCCGAGTGCAGGTCGGAGAGCGTGGAGGTGATTACCCGCGCCGCGAACGTGGACGCGTTGAACGAGTGCTCCGCGTACAGGATCATCGACACGTTGAATGCGTCCACGACTTCCGGCGCGGCCTCTTCGCCGAAGGACATCCACAGGAAGTTCGCCGCGTAGCCCAGGTCCGCGCGCGGTTCCACCAGGTCCTGGCCGCGGCGCCGGCGCTGGTCGTAGGCGACGACCGCCGGGAAGGCCGCCAGCAGTTCCACGGCCTTGGACATGTTCGCCGCCGGAGAGGAATCCCCGGCCAGCGGGTGCCGGGCCCCGATCACGCTGGCGGCGGTCCGGCAGACATCCATGGGGTGGGCCTCGGCCGGCAGGGCATCGATGACCGATTTCACCACCGGGTCCAGCGCGCGTCCGCCGCGTTCGGCCGCGGTGAACTCCCGCAACTGGTCGCCGTCCGGCAGCTCCGAGTTCCACAGCAAATAGGCCACTTCTTCGAAGCTGCAGTGCGCGGCCAGATCCTGGACCGGGTAGCCGCGGTAGAGCAGCGAGTTTGTCTCCGCGTTGACCTTGGAAATCTTCGTGGTGTCGACGACGACGCCGGCCAGCCCCTTGCGGATCTGCGGTGCTTCGGTTGATGCATCGGTGCTCATGGCGACTCCTATGTCTTGTGGTCAGTACCGGCCGGGCACGTGGAAATTGAATACAGAGGTGTCGAATTGGTTATACGCCTCATAATCCACCAATTCGTACAAACGCGCACGGGTGAGCATGTCGCCTACCTGTGCCTGCTGGGTCCCGTCGGCCTTGATGGCGTCGAGGGTCCGCTCTGCCGCGCCCATCGCGCTGCGCAGCAGGGTCACCGGATAGATCACCATGTTCACACCCACGGAGGACAGCTGGTCCGCGGTGAACAGGTCGCTCTTGCCGAACTCGGTCATGTTGGCCAGCACCGGCACGTCGACGGCGTCGCGGATGGCTGCGAATTCGTCCAGGGTCCTCATGGCTTCGGGGAAGATGGCGTCCGCGCCGGCGTCGACCAGGGCGCGGGCACGGTCCTGGGCCGCGGCCAGGCCGTCCACGGCCCTAATGTCGGTGCGCGCCATGATCAGGAAGTTCTGGTCCCGGCGGGCGTCGGCGGCGGCGCGGATCCGCTTGCTGGCGGTCTCCAGGTCCACCACGTTCTTGCCGTCCAGGTGGCCGCAGCGCTTGGGGTTGAACTGGTCCTCGATGTGGCAGCCGGCCAGGCCGGCGTTCTCCAGTTCCTGCACCGTGCGGGCCACGTTCATCGGCTCGCCGAAGCCGGTGTCGGCGTCCACCAAGGCCGGCAGGTCGGTCATCCGCGCGATCTGCCCGGCCCGGACAGCGACCTCGGTCAGCGTGGTCAGCCCGATGTCCGGCAGCCCCAGGTCGTTGGCCAGCACGGCGCCGGAGATGTACACGCCGTCGAACCCCTTCTCCTGGATCAGCCGCGCCGAGAGGGGATTGAACGTGCCGGGGAACTGCTGCAGCTTCCCGGAGGCCAGCCCTTCGCGCAGCGTCCGGCGCTTCTGCTCGGGGGTTGTCGCGGAGTAGAGCATTTAGAACAGCCCCTTCGGCCCGGCGGAGAGGTCGATGACGCCGTCGGCCGCCCGGATGTTCAGCTGGTCCAGCTCTCCGGCGGCCAGTTCGGGCAACCGCTCGACGGCGGCGAGGAACCGGTCGATTTCGGCATCGTCGACGATGCCCTTGGCCAGGGTGCGCAGCTTGTTCACATACTGTGCCCGGGCGAACGGGCGGGCGCCCAGCGGGTGGGCGTCGGCCACGGCGATCTCGTCGGCGATGACGGTCCCGTCGGTGAGCGTGATCTCCACCGAGCCGCCGAACGCCTTCTCGGCGATGTCCAGCGAATGGTAGCGGCGGGTCCACTCCGGGTCTTCCTCGGTGCTGACCTTCTGCCACAGCGCCACGGTGTCCGGCCGGGCCGCCCGTTCGGGGGCGTACGAATCAACGTGGTGCCAGGCGCCGTCCTGCAGGGCCACGGCGAAGATATACGGGATCGAGTGGTCCAGCGTCTCGCGGGACGCCGTGGGGCTGTACTTCTGCGGATCGTTCGCGCCGGAGCCGATCACGTAGTGCGTGTGGTGGCTGGTCCTGATCAGGACGGACTTCACGTTCTCCGCGTCGGTGGCTTCCGGATGCTCGCGGTGCAGCTTGCGGGCCAGGTCGATCCAGGCCTGGGCCTGGTACTCGGCGGAGTGTTCCTTGGTGTAGGTGTCCAGGATGGCGCGCTTGGGCTCGCCCGGGGCCGGCAGCGGCACGTCGTAGGAGGCGTCCGGCCCGTCCAGCAGCCAGGCGATGACGCCGTCCTCGCCCTCGTAGATCGGCACGGGTGAGGTCTGGCCGCGCATCGCCCGGTCCACTGCCTCCACCGCCATCTTGCCCGCGAAGGCCGGTGCGTGCGCCTTCCAGGTGGAGATCTCGCCCTTGCGCGACTGGCGCGTCGCCGTCGTCGTATGCAGCGCCTGGCCCACGGCTTGGAAGATGGTCTCCGTATCCAGGCCCAGCAGCGTGCCGATGCCCGCCGCGGCCGACGGGCCCAAATGGGCCACGTGATCGATCTTGTGCTTGTGCAGGCAGATGGCCTTGACCAGGTCCACCTGGATTTCGTAGCCGGTGGCGATGCCGCGGAGCAGGTCGCGGCCATTCGCGCCCACGTGCTGGGCCACCGCGAGGATGGGTGGGATGTTGTCCCCCGGGTGCGAGTAGTCGGCGGCCAGGAACGTGTCGTGGTAATCCAGTTCGCGCACGGCCACGCCGTTGGCCCAGGCCGCCCACTCCGGGGAGGTCTTCCCGGCGATGCCGAAGACCCCGGCACCGGCACCGCCGCCGGAGACCGGGTGGCTTAGCGCCTGCGCACGCGCGGCGACAATGGGGGAGCGGTTCAGCGACGCGATGGCAACCGAAGCGTTGTCGATGATCCGGTTGATCACCATCTCGGCCACGTCGGCGGAAACCTCCACCGGGTCGGTGGCCACGCGGGCGATCTTGTAGGCGAGCTGGTCCTCGCGGGGCAGGTTCTCTTCGCTGCGGTAGACGCGCACATGATGGTTGACGGTCATTCAAAATGTCCTCTCGGCTGGCAGGTCGGTCCGGTGTTTCGGATCGGTGGTCTTGAAGTGTTCCAGGCTCTGGTGAAGATGGATGCGGGTGGCGGCGGCCGCCACCTGGCTGTCGCCGTCGGCGATGGCGCCGGCGATGTTGGCGTGTTCGGCCGCCGAGGCCAGCAGGCGGGCCGGGTTGTCCCGTGCTAGCCGCCGGATCCTCACCAAGTGGACGCGCAGGTTGGCCATCGCCTGGCGGAGGTAGGTGTTGGCGGCGGCGTGGTCCACCGCGGCGTCCAGCCGGCCGACCAGCCGGTAGTAGGCCTGCGGGTCCGGAACGGCGCCGCGCATGGCCTCGGCCGCCGCGAGGAATTCCTGCTGCAGCCGCCGGAATTCGGCCGGTTCGCCGCGCCTGGCGGCCAAGGCCGTCGCCTGGCACTCCAGTGCCGTGCGCAGTTCGAAGAGCTCGGTGACGTTCTCCAGTGAAACGTCGGCGACGACGACGCCGCGTCCGGTGTGGGGCGTGGCCAGCCCTTCGGCGGTCAGCCGGCCCAGCGCCTCGCGGAGCGGCGTGCGGGAGATGCCCAGCCGGGCGGCCTGCTCAACCTCGGCCAGGACCGTGCCCGGGGGCAACCGCCATTCCACAATGTCCTCGCGCAGCGTCCAGTACGCCCGTTCGCCGGCACGCAAGTTCTGCTTCATGGCGCTAGTGTATACATAGCTGCGGGAAAAGCGGGACACATTGCGGAAAATGCTCGCTTCTGTATACATGTCGATCCGCCACCGCCGTCGTGCCTGCCCTTATTTCCCGACGGCGAAGGATAAACCTTAGACCTCTACTTGAAGCTAAAGGCTCGCCGATCATCAGCGGCCTGTCGATCGATAACGGGGCGGTCACTGTAACCTTGTCAGGAAGAAGAACGGCAGCGAAACGATGGAAGCTGGGTTAGATACGTGAGCAGCGAACAAGGTTCGACAACCACTCTGCGGCAAGCGGACGAGGATGTCCTGGGCCCGACCGGGCGGCCGCTGACCGAGTTCCCTGAACCGCCCGTCCTGACGTCCCACGGCCCCGCGCGCATCGTGGCAATGGTCAACCAAAAGGGCGGCGTCGGCAAGACCACGTCCACCATCAACCTCGGCGCCGCCTTGGCCGAGGTCGGCCGTAAGGTCCTGCTGGTCGACTTCGACCCGCAGGGCGCCCTGTCGGCCGGGCTTGGCACCAATCCGCATGAGCTGGACCTGACCGTCTACAACGTGCTGATGGACCGCAAGACCGACATCCGTGAGGCGATCCAGCCCACGGACGTGGAAAACATCGACCTGCTGCCGGCCAACATCGACCTCTCGGCCGCGGAAGTGCAGCTGGTCAACGAGGTGGCGCGCGAGCAGGTCCTGGCCCACGCGCTGCGCAAGGTCGAGGACGACTACGACGTCATCCTGATTGACTGCCAGCCCTCGCTGGGCCTGCTGACCGTCAACGCGCTCACCGCGGCCCACGGCGTGATCATTCCGCTCATCTGCGAGTTCTTCGCGCTGCGCGCGGTGGCGCTGTTGGTGGAGACCATCGAAAAGGTCCAGGACCGGCTGAACCCGCGCCTGCAGATCGACGGCGTGTTGGCCACCATGTACGACGCCCGCACCCTGCATAGCCGCGAGGTCATCGGCCGGTTGCTGGAAGCCTTCGGCGACAAGGTCTTCGAAACCGTGATCAAACGCACCATCAAGTTCGCCGACGCCACCGTCGCCGCGGAACCGATCACCAGCTACGCGGGCAACCACGCCGGCGCGACCGCCTACCGCGACTTGGCCAAGGAGCTCATCGCCCGCGGCGGCGCCCCCTGATGACGCCGGCGCCGGCGGGGACGGTGCCGGCAGGCGGCCTCCCGGCAGGGCAGGACACCGTGCCCGGCGTCCCGGACCAGGAGGGCGACCGGAAGCCGGCAGGCTTCGCCGTCACGCTGGACAACTTCAGCGGACCGTTCGATTTGTTGCTGGGACTGATCTCCAAGCACGAATTGGACATCACCGAAGTGGCGCTTGCCCGCGTCACGGACGAGTTCATCTCCTACATCCGCCGCCTCCAGGCCGATGGCAACGACAAGGCCCTGGACGAAGCCAGCGAGTTCCTCGTCATCGCGGCGACCCTGCTGGACCTCAAGGCCGCCCGGCTGCTGCCCACCGGCGAGGTGGAGGACGACGAGGACATCGCCCTGCTCGAGGCCCGGGACCTGCTCTTCGCCCGGCTGCTGCAGTACAAGGCCTTCAAGGAAATCGCGGCCCTGCTCGGCCAGCGCCTGGCCCGGGAGGCCGAACGATTCCCGAGGCAGGTCGCGCTGGAGCCGCAGTTCGCCGCGCTGCTGCCCGAGCTCGTCTGGCGCACGCCCCTGGCGGACTTTGCCGCCCTTGCGGCCAAAGCCCTGGAGCCCAAGGAGCCCGCGCCGACCCAAGTCGGGCTCTCGCACCTGCACGCGCCGCCGGTCAGCGTGAAGGAGCAGGCGGCGATCCTTGGGGCGCGACTGCAGGCAGGCCCGCCCCTGACGTTCCGGGCGCTCACCGACGACGCGGACGGCGCGCTGGTGGTGGTTGCCCGCTTCCTGGCGCTGTTGGAGATGTTCCGCGACGGCGTCATCGCCTTCAACCAGGTTGCGCCGCTCGGCGAGTTGACGGTCCATTGGACCGGGCCGGACGCGGAATGGACCGGCGCCAACCTCAGCGAGGAATATGACAACGCGCCGGCCGCGGACACGGCCGCGGACACAACGGAGGGACGCGATGACTGATCCGCAGGAGGAGACGGCGGGGCCCGAGGTCGATGTGGAACGGTTGCCGGGCGGTGCCCGGGCCGCGTTGGAAGCGGTCCTGATGGTTATCGACGAACCGGCCACCGATGTGGAATTGGCCACAGCGCTGGCCCTTCCGGTGGGCACCGTCCAGGCCCTGCTGCTGGACCTGCAGCGCGATTACGACGGCGGAGTCCGCTCCGAAGGGCGGCCCGCCGCGGAGCCGCGGGGCTTTGAGCTGCGCCACATCGCCGGCGGCTGGCGGATCTTCTCGCGCAGCGATTTCGCGCCGCTGGTGTCCCGTTTCGTGCTGGAAGGCCAGACCGCCCGGTTGACCCAGGCCGCATTGGAGACGCTGGCCGTCATCGCGTATCGGCAGCCGGTCTCGCGGGCCCGGGTTTCGGCGATCCGAGGGGTCAATGTCGATTCCGTGGTGCGCACGCTCACCCAGCGCGGCCTCATCGAGGATTCCGGCACCGATCCGGAGACCGGAGCCGTCCTGTACCGGACCACCTCTTATTTTCTGGAAAGATTGGGGATAGGAAGCATCGGCGAACTGCCGGAGATCGCCCCGCATCTGCCGGGACTGGAAAACCTGTCCGAGTACGACGACGCTTCGCTCTAGGCTGCCGGCCTCCGGCAGCAGCAGACCATTGCAGTAGTTTCCACGGGTAAGGATCCACCATGACACAACCGCCTCGTTCCGGCTCCGGACGGAACAACCCCCGCGGCGGAAAACGTCCCGGCGACGGCCGCCGTCCGGACGATGCCGAGCGCCGTCCCCAGGGCGGTTCCGCCCAGGGACGTGGCCGGCCCGGTCAGGGGACCGGCGGCGCCGGCCGGACCGGTGCCGGCAAGCCGGGCGGCGGCCGCTCCGGGGCGGCCGGACGGGACCAGGGCCGCAACGAGTTCGGCACGGGTCAGCCCGGTGCCCGCCGCGGCCCGGCCGAGCCCGGTGCGGCCAAGCACGGGAGTCGCAAGCCGTCGACGGCCGGCCCGGGCCAAGGAAAGCCGGCCAAACCGGCCGGCGGCAAGTCCGGCGGCAAGGCTGCGGGCAAGGCCGGCGCCGGCAAGTCACGCGGCGGGCAGCCGCAGCGTCCCGCCGGGCCGCGGCCCTTCGGGCGGGAGCGGTTCGGCCAGAACCTCGGACCGGTCAGGCGCCCGGACCGTCCCTCGCGGGCGGGAGCGGGGGCGGCCTCCGAGCTGCACGATCCCGAGGGCGTGCGCCTGCAGAAGGTGCTCGCCGGTGCGGGCGTGGCCTCCCGGCGGGTGTGCGAGGAATTGATCCAGGCCGGCCGGGTCGAGGTTGACGGCGTTATCGTGCGCGAACTTGGCGTGCGCGTCGACCCGTCCCGCGCGGTCATCCATGTGGACGGCATCCGCGTCCAGATGGATGAAACGCTGACGTACCTGGTCTTCAACAAGCCAAAGGGTGTTGTCTCCACCATGGAGGATCCGGAGGGACGCCCCTGCATCAGCGACTACCTCAAGCCGCAGCAGGGCCAGCGGCTGTTCCATGTGGGGCGGCTGGATCAGGCCACCGAAGGCCTGCTGCTGTTGACCAACGACGGCGAACTCGCCAACCGCCTCACCCATCCGTCCTACGAGGTACCCAAGACGTATCTGGTGCAGGTCCGCGGGCCGATGCCGCACGGTGTCGGGGCGCGGATGAAATCCGGGATCGAGCTGGAAGACGGCGTGTCCTCGGTCGATTCGTTCAAGCTGGTCGACTCGACGCCGGGACACGTCCTGGTGGAAGTCGTGCTGCATTCGGGCAAGAACCGCGTTGTGCGGCGGTTGTTTGACGCCGTCGGCCACCCCGTGGAACGGCTCGTCCGGATCCAGTTCGGCCCCATCCGGCTGGGCGACCAGCGACAGGGCAGCATCCGCGCCCTCGGCCGCCAGGAAGCAGGGCACCTGCTGGCCCTGGTGGGGATGTAGCCGGTGAACCCGGCACACGCGCAGGCAACCCACCTGTCCGGGCCGGTCCTGGTGATGGGAACCGGCCTGCTCGGAGCCAGCATCGGGCTCGGCCTGCGTGCCCGCGGCATCGACGTGCTGCTCTCGGACCCCTCGCCGTCGGCGCAGGCCGTGGCGCAGGATATCGGTGCGGGCCGGATCCTGCCTGCCGGCGAGAGGGTGGAGCCCCAGTTGGTCGTCGTCGCGGCGCCCCCGGACGTCACCGCCGCCGTCGTGTCGCGCGCGCTGCGCGACTACCCGGACGCCGTCGTCGTGGATATCGCGAGCGTCAAGACGGCCGTCTTCGAGGCACTGGCCAAGGACCCGGACCTGGCGGAGGCGGACCTGGGCCGCTACGTGGGTACCCACCCGATGGCGGGGCGGGAAAAATCCGGCCCCGTCGCCGCCCGCGGCGAGCTCTTCACGTCGATGCCGTGGGTCCTGTGCCCGTCGGAGTTGTCCTCGCCGGGGGCGGTGAAGACGGCGCACGCGCTGGCGATCGACCTAGGCGCGGTGGTCTCCCACATGTCGGCCGACGAACATGATGCCGCCGTGGCGTTGATCTCGCACCTGCCGCAAGTGATGTCCTCGCTGCTGGCCAGCCGGCTGCAGGACACCCCGGCGCATGCCTTGTCCCTTTCCGGCCAGGGCCTGCGCGACGTCACCCGGATTGCGGCCAGCGACCCGGCGTTATGGGTGCAGATCCTCGGCGCGAACGCGTCCCGGCTCGTGGACATCCTGTATGGCGTCCGCGAAGACCTGGAACGGCTGATCAGGACGCTTGAGCACCCCGAGGCCGACGGCGCCCGGTTGGACATGGCCAAGCTGATCAGCGAAGGCAACGCAGGCCAGGCGCGGATTCCCGGCAAGCACGGCGCTCCGCCGCAGGCGTTCGCATGGCTGACCGTCCTGGTCGACGACACACCGGGCCAAATCGCCCGCCTGCTGAGCGAGATCGGCGAGGTGGGCATCAACCTGGAAGACCTGCGCCTGGAGCACTCGGCGGGCCAGCCGGTGGGGCTGGCGGAGCTTGCCGTGCTGCCTAGCAAGCGGCACGAATTAATTGATTACTTGACCTCACGTGGATGGAAGGTTGTGCAATGAGCGCGGCGGAAGTGGATATGGCTCGTTACCGGCAGGGCAAGGCGCTGGTGGTTGCCATCGACGGGCCGTCCGGCTCCGGCAAGTCGTCCGTCAGCAAGGAAACCGCACGGCGGCTGCACGCGTCCTACCTCGACACCGGCGCCATGTACCGTGCCGTGACCTGGTACTGCGTCAACACCGGTGTGGACCTGGCGGATGCGGCGGCCGTCGAACAGGCCAGCAAGGACGTCGACCTGCAGATCAGCACCCACCCGGACGACGAATACGTGCGCATCGGCTCCACGGACATCACCGACGAAATCCGCAAGCCGTCAATCTCCGCCTCCGTGAGCGCCGTGGCCACGACGCTGGGGGCACGGGCCGAGCTGGTCCGGCGCCAGCAGCAGATCATCGCCGACTCCGGCCGTCGGATCGTTGCCGAGGGCCGCGACATCACCACGGTCGTCGCTCCCGACGCCGAGGTGCGGCTGCTGCTGACCGCCAGCGAAGAAGCAAGGCTGCGCCGGCGCGGCCTCCAGCTGGGCGGAACGCAGAGCGACGCCGACCTGCACGAGCAGGTGCTGGCCCGGGACGCCAAGGATTCGACCGTGGTGAACTTTTCCGAGGCCGCCGACGGCGTCTTCACGGTGGATTCGTCCGATCTGGATTTCGAACAAACCGTCGAAGCGGTGCTCGCCGTCGTCCGGCATGCCGCGCACTGAACCCGCCCGGAACGGCGGATCCACCGGTCCGGTGCGGCGGGGGCCGCGGTGGGGCAGGCCGGTCGGCAAGGTGCCGGACCAGTCGGCGTTCGGCTCCCCGCAGACCTGCCGGAGGCGGTCCTCGGTGTCCGGGCGTGTTTCAATTGACACTGCAGCCGAAGAGATCCGCCGGCAGTTGTCCGGCCATGTCCGGCACAGCGTGGCGTTCACCGGGCAGCCGCTTCCGGCCAACCACGCCCCCCGACGACAACCGGCTTGCTGCCTACCCAGAAGGAACAGACGATGAGTGACACCCAGCCCGGATCCTCCCCGGCGGATCGGCCGGCCGACGAGGAATACCGTCCGGCGGGCGAGGACCAGATCGCCGAGCACATGCTTGAGCTCGATGACGACGAAGCCGAGTTGCGCGCCGCGTCGCTGCGCGCCGGCCTGGCCGATTACGACCTTGACGACGAGGACGCCGCGCTGCTGGCGGCTGCAGGAGAACCCGTCCCCGACGACGAACCGCTCCGGGTGGCCCCGGTGCTGGCCATCGTCGGCCGGCCCAATGTGGGCAAGTCGACGCTGGTGAACAGGATCATTGGCCGGCGCGAGGCAGTCGTCGAAGACACCCCCGGCGTCACCCGCGACCGGGTCTCCTACTCGGCCCACTGGAACGGGCGCCCGTTCACCCTGGTGGACACCGGCGGCTGGGAGCATGACGCCCGCGGCATCCACGCCCGCGTCGCCGACCAGGCCGAAATCGCGGTGGACATGGCCGACGCCGTCCTGCTGGTCGTCGACGCCAACGTCGGGGCCACGGCCACGGATGAGGCCGTGGTAAAGATGCTGCGCCGCAAGAAGAAACCGGTCATCCTGGTGGCCAACAAGGTGGACGACCTGGCCCAGGAAGCCGAAGCCGCGGCCCTGTGGGGCCTCGGCTTCGGCGAGCCCTATCCCGTGTCGGCACTGCACGGCCGGGGAACGGCCGACATGCTCGATGCGGCCCTGGAGGTGCTGCCCGAATTCTCTGCCTACGGGGGACTCGAGCGCACGGGAGGCCCCCGGCGGGTCGCCCTGATCGGCCGCCCGAACGTCGGCAAATCGTCGCTGCTGAACAAGCTGGCCGGGAGCGAGCGGGTAGTGGTCGACACGATCGCCGGCACCACCCGCGATCCGGTCGACGAAATGATCGAACTGGGCGGACGGACGTGGCGCTTCGTTGACACGGCCGGGATCCGCCGCCGCGTGCACATGCAGCAAGGCGCGGACTTCTATGCTTCGCTCCGCACGCAGGCCGCGCTCGAAAAGGCGGAGGTCGCCGTCGTGCTGCTGGCCGTGGACGAGGTGCTCAGCGAGCAGGACGTGCGCATCCTGCAGCTCGCCATCGATTCCGGCCGGGCCCTGGTGCTTGCCTTCAACAAGTGGGACCTGCTGGACGACGACCGCCGCCGGTACCTCGAACGCGAGATCGAGCAGGACCTGGCCCACGTGGACTGGGCGCCCCGGGTGAACATCTCGGCCAAGACCGGCTGGCACAAGGACAGGCTGGTCCCGGCGCTGGACCGTGCCCTCGAGTCCTGGGACAAACGCATCCCCACCGGCCGCCTGAACGCCTTCCTGGGCGAACTGGTCGCGGCCCACCCGCACCCGGTACGCGGCGGCAAGCAGCCGCGCATTCTGTTCGGCACGCAGGCTTCCTCACGGCCGCCGAAGTTCGTGCTGTTCACCACCGGTTTCCTGGACCCCGGCTACCGCCGCTTCATTACGCGCCGGTTGCGTGAAACATTCGGCTTCGAAGGCACCCCGATCGAGGTCAGCATGCGGGTGCGCGAGAAGCGGTCCCGCAAGCACTGACCCGGGCCCCGCCGCCCGCGGTGGCGCCCGGTGGTCATGACGCAGGGAAAAATGCTGTACAGTATTTGAGGTGGTTCCGCCGGTTGCATGAAGGCGGAACTTCGGGTTGTGGCGCAGCTTGGTAGCGCACTTGACTGGGGGTCAAGGGGTCGCAGGTTCAAATCCTGTCAACCCGACAGCAAGGGATCCGGTCCGCGAGGACCGGGTCCCTTTTCCATTGGCTTGTGCAAGGCCCTGTATGCCTATACTTTCAGCGATGGCGGGGAACGGATCCTTGCCGGAGCAACTGGCCGTCCATGGTGCGAGAAAGGCAACCGATGAGCAATATTCCTGCCGACCTGAAGTACACAGCCGAGCATGAGTGGGTGGCTGCCGCCGAGGCCGAAGGCACGGTGCGCCTGGGTATCACCGACTTTGCGCAGGACGCCCTTGGCGATGTGGTCTACGTGCAGATGCCGGAAGCCGGCTCCTCCATCACCGCCAACGAGGTCATCGGCGAGGTGGAATCGACCAAGAGCGTCAGCGACATCTACGCTCCCGTCAGCGGTGAGGTCGCGGCCGTCAACGACGCCCTGGAAACCGACCCGGCCCTGATCAACTCCGATCCGTACGGGGAGGGGTGGCTGCTGGAGGTCAAGCTGTCGGATCCGGCGGCGCTGGAGACCTTGCTCAGTGCCCCGGAGTATGAACAGCAGGTAGGCTAGGAGCTACCGGAGCCACTCGACGGCCAACCGGTCCTGAACCGGTTGGCCGCTACATTTTTACGGGAGGAACTATTGATGGTGGGCGAAGCTCGCAACGCCACGGATAACGGGAACGGCGACAGCCGGAACCCGGAGGCGCACGCGGAAACCACATCCATCTTTTTGCCGCCGCAGACCCTGGCCCACGTCGCCAAACCGAGGCTCTCCCGCGAAGAGGAAGCATCGGTGATCGCGCTGCCGGCCGGGTCGGCGCTGCTGATAGCCCACGACGGCCCGAACGCCGGGGCCCGGTTCCTGCTGGACCAGGACGTCACCACCGCCGGCCGGCACCCGGAAGCGGACATCTTCCTTGACGACGTCACGGTGTCGCGGAAGCACGCGGAATTCCGCCGCTCCGGCGACGGCTTCATGGTGGTGGACTCCGGCAGCCTCAACGGCACCTACGTGAACAACGACCGTGTGGACAGCCTGCAGCTGCGGACAGGCAATGAGGTGCAGATTGGCAAGTTCCGCCTGACCTACTACGCAGGCACGGCGGCAAAGGGGCAGGGCTAACCCGTGCCCGGGTCCCAGCCAGCGCGGCGCACCCTCGGGCCGTCCCGGGAGGGGTACCGCAGCAGCGTCCTCAATATCGGCGAGGTGCTGCAACAGCTGACGGAGGATTTCCCGCAGATCACGGCCTCCAAGATCCGGTTTCTGGAAGAAAAGGGGCTGATCAGCCCCCAGCGGACGCCGGCCGGCTACCGGAAGTACACCGGCCAGGACGTAGAACGCCTCCGTTTCGTGCTGGCCCTGCAACGCGACCAGTACCTGCCGCTCAAGGTCATCAAGGATTATCTGGACGCGATCGATCGCGGCGAGCGGCCGGAGGCCCTGCCCGGCGGTATGACCCTGGCCCCCCGGATGGTCTCGGAGCCGCTGGCGGCAGAACTAAACGGACGCGGCCGGGCGCTCACCCGGGCCGAGCTCCTGCAGGCCAGCGGAGCGTCCACGGAACTCGTGGACGACCTTCTGGCCTACGGCCTGATCCACGCCCACGACGCCTGTTTCGACGAACACGCACTCAAGGTCGTGCGCGCCTGCAGGCAGCTGGGCAGCCATGGCATCGAACCTCGGCACCTCCGCCCGTTCCGGGCCGCCGCAGACCGCGAGGTCGGGCTGGTGGAGCGTGCGGTGGCCCCGCTGGCGTCCCGGCGCGACGTCGCCTCCCGGGCCCGCGCCGCCGAGGCGGCCAAGGAAATCAGCGATCTGTGCCTGAACCTGCATACGGCGCTGGTTCACGGGCACCTGGCCCAGATGGACCGCTGAACGGAGAAGCCATGCTCGAACTCGAGGTTGTCGGAGTCCGCATTGAACTCCCGTCGAACCAGCCGCTGGTGCTGCTCAAGGAAACCGAAGGCGAACGGCACATACCCATCTGGATCGGCGCGCCGGAAGCCAGCGCGATTGCGTTCGCCCAGCAGGGCATCAAACCGCCGCGCCCCATGACCCACGACCTGCTCCGCGACGTCGTGGACGTGCTCGGCCGGCGGATCACCGAAGTCCGTCTGGTGACGGTCCAGGACACCGTCTTCTTTGCCGAGCTGGTGTTTGACGGCGGGGTGACAGTCAGCTCCCGCGCCTCGGACGCCATCGCGGTGGCACTGCGCGTGCCCTGCCCGATCTATTGTGCGGACGAGGTAATGGACGAGGCCGGGGTCAAGATCGCCGAAGCGGCCGACGACGAGGAATCCGACGGCCCGGCGCAGGAGAACGCGGAAAGCCAGTTGCGCGAGTTCAGGGAATTCCTCGCCGACGTGGAGCCCGAGGACTTCGAGAAATAGCCGTCGCCGGCATCTGGTTCCGGCACCCGAAACGCCCGGCCCGGCTCCGGGGCATCCGACACGCCGCAGCAAAAAGGCCAGCGTCTTTGACCGGCGGCCCCCGCCGTTCTAACGTCGAAGCATACAGTTCCCATTGCACCGCAGGCCATCTCAAGGCAGACTTAGACCAGACCTCTGGGCTGACTGCGAAGCTCATTCCCCACAGGGAACTTCGACAAGGAGGGTTCACGTGAGTCCTAAAGGTGATGCAGGCGAGATGCCGCACGCTCTGCAGACCGGCGCTGCCATACCCGCAAGTGCCCAGGGCTTGCTGTTCACCGAAGACCTGCCCGTGCTGGACGAGGACGCCGGTTACCGCGGTCCCACAGCATGCAAGGCAGCCGGCATCACCTACCGGCAGTTGGACTACTGGGCACGCACCGGACTGGTGGAACCTGCCGTCCGCGGCGCGTCCGGCTCCGGCTCGCAGCGTCTCTACAGCTTCCGCGACATCCTGGTCCTGAAGGTGGTCAAGCGCCTGCTCGACACCGGCGTCTCGCTGCAGCAGATCCGCTCCGCCGTCGGCCACCTGCGTGAACGCGGCGTGGAAGATCTGGCCCAGATTACCCTCATGAGCGACGGCGCCAGCGTGTACGAGTGCACGTCCGCCGACGAAGTCATCGACTTGGTCCAGGGCGGACAGGGAGTCTTCGGCATCGCCGTCGGCCGGGTGTGGCGAGAGGTCGAAGGCAGCCTCGCGGAGCTCCCCAGCGAACATGCCGCAGAGGAACAGGATTTTCCCGACGACGAGCTGAGCCGCCGGCGCGCCGCACGCAAGATCAGCTGACCGCACACAGGACATAACAGCGGGAGGGGCTCCGGGAAACCGGGGCCCCTCCCGCTGATTAATGGCGCGATCCCGTGTATCGCGATCCCGTGTGTAAGGTGCGGCCCGGGCGGACCCGCCGCACGGTTCGGGACCTGTTGTCAGCTGGGCTGGCGGCGGAGCGTGCGGCTGCGCATCCGCCCGGAATCGGTCAGGTTCTTGAGCAGTTCGTCGAAAAGCGCGGCCGCCTGCCGTGCCGATTCACCCGGCCACTGGTGGACGGAATGCGCTGCCCCCTGGATCTGCTGCCAGTTCGCCTGCTCGGCGATGGTGGGGGAGAGCAGCAGGTCGCCGAACATGGTTTTCATTTCGGCCAGCCGGTAACCGTGTTCGTTGGAGCTGGGCCGGACACGGTTGGCCACCACCCCGGCCGTCTTCAGGTCCGGGGCGAATTCTTCCCGGAACAAATCGATGGCGCGCATGGTGCGCTCGGTGCCCGCCACCGAGAAGAGGCTCGGCTCGGCCACGAGCAGCACCCGGGTGCTCGCCGTCCACGCCATGCGCGTCAGCCCGTTGAGCGACGGCGGGCAGTCGATGAGCACCAGCGAGTAGTCATTCACGCGGGAGAGCACGGTCGAAAGCCTGCGCAGGTCCCGGCGGCTCAAATCGGGCCGGTCGTAGATGCCGGAGTAGGCGGAGCCGATGGCGACGTCGAGAACCTTCCGGCCGGAAGCCGGCGCGCTGCCGGGATCCGCCGAGGCCACCCAGCCGCTCGGGGCGACGTTGGCCCGCAGGTCGGCCTTGCGTGCGTTCTTGAGGAGCCGGCCGACGTCGGTCTGGCGGGACGGCTTGACGCCTAGTCCCGTGGTCGCGTCAGCATGCGGATCCAAGTCGATGACCAGGGTGGGGATTCCCGCTGCCAGCGCCGCAGAGGCCAGGCCCAGCGTGACCGAGGTCTTGCCGACCCCGCCCTTGAGGCTGCTGATGCTCACTACTTGCACGTAAAAACCAAAACCTAACGTATCGAGTCGTGGGGCTTCTGCGCCGGATAAGTCTTCACGGCACCCTATTCATCATAAGTGGAGCGCCGCAGCACACCGTGCCACCCGCGCCGCCGGGGCGTTTCGCAGCTTGCGCCGTAACATGCGGCCCGTGAGGACCGCCGCGGCGCGTGATCTGTGCAACACTGGCTTGCCAGCCCGGCTCGCAGTCCGTGAGACTTGGCTCACTGAGTCCGCCGGCGCCGGCGCCGGACGGTCGGTGCTTCGCCCCCAAAGTCCGGACCCGGCAACGATGCAGGAGTGAAATGTTCGAAAAGATCTTGGTAGCCAACCGTGGCGAAATCGCCATCAGGGCCTTCCGTGCGGCCTACGAACTGGGCGCCAAAACGGTGGCTGTCTTCCCGTATGAAGACCGCAACTCGATCCACCGGCAGAAGGCCGACGAAGCGTATCTGATCGGCGAGCAGGGGCATCCTGTCCGGGCTTACCTCGACGTCAACGAAATCATTCGGGTCGCCAAGGAGTCGGGCGCGGACGCCATCTACCCGGGTTACGGATTCCTGTCCGAGAATCCCGAGCTGGCCCGCGCCGCTGCCGGTGCCGGCATCGCCTTCGTCGGCCCCAAGGCCGATGTGCTGGAGCTCGCGGGTCATAAGGTCCATGCCCTGCAGGCGGCCCGCCGGGCCGGGATCCCGGTGCTGAAGTCCACCGAGCCCAGTGCCGATCCGGAGAAGTTGCTGGCCGAAGCCGAGGAGATCGGCTTCCCGATCTTCGTCAAGGCGGTTGCTGGCGGTGGCGGGCGCGGCATGCGCCGGGTCGACAGCCGCAAGGATCTCCCGGACGCCCTCGCGGCTGCCATGCGGGAAGCCGACACGGCCTTCGGCGATCCGACCGTTTTCCTTGAGCAGGCCGTATTGCGGCCGCGCCACATCGAGGTGCAGATCCTGGCCGACGGGCAGGGCAACGTCATGCACCTCTTCGAACGCGACTGCTCGCTCCAGCGCCGGCACCAGAAGGTCATCGAAATTGCCCCCGCACCCAACCTGGACGAGGGCATCCGGCAGGCACTGTACCGGGACGCGGTCACGTTCGCACAGGCGCTCGGATACACCAATGCCGGCACGGTCGAGTTCCTGGTGGACACGGTCGGTGAACGGGCCGGGCAGCATGTCTTCATTGAGATGAACCCGCGCATCCAGGTGGAGCATACGGTGACCGAGGAGATCACCGACGTCGACCTGGTACAGTCCCAGCTGCGCATCGCCGCGGGCGAGACGCTGGCCGACCTGGGCCTGTCCCAGCAGGCCGTGTCCGTCAACGGCACGGCCATGCAGTCCCGTATTACCACCGAGGACCCGGCCAACGGCTTCCGTCCCGACGTCGGCAAGGTCACCGCCTACCGGTCGGCCGGCGGCGCCGGTGTCCGGCTGGACGGCGGCACCATCTACACCGGGGCCGAAATCAGCCCGCACTTTGACTCGATGCTGGTCAAGCTCACCTGCCGCGGCCGCGACTTCGCGACGGCGGCCGCCCGCGCCAGGCGTGCGCTGGCCGAGTTCCGCATCCGCGGCGTCTCCACCAACATCGCGTTCCTGCAGGCGGTGCTGGAGGACCCGGACTTCCTGGCCGGAAACGTCGCCACCTCGTTCATCGACGAGCGGCCGGAACTGCTCAAGGCCCGGGTCTCGGCCGACCGCGGCACCAAGCTGCTGACCTGGCTGGCGGACGTCACCGTCAACAAACCGCACGGCGAGCTGCCGGTATCCACGGCACCGGTGGAGAAGCTGCCCGAACCCGCCAGGCAGGCGCTGGAGGCCACCGGTGCCCTGACGGCCGTTCCGGCGTCCGGATCCCGGCAGCGGCTGCAGCTACTGGGCCCGGAGAAGTTTGCGGCCGAGCTGCGGGCCCAGACAGCCGTGGCGGTCACGGACACGACCTTCCGTGACGCCCACCAGTCGCTGCTGGCCACCCGGGTACGCACCAAGGACCTGCTCAACGCCGCACCCGCCGTCTCGGCCCTCACCCCGCAGCTGCTCTCGGTCGAGGCGTGGGGCGGCGCAACCTACGATGTCGCGCTGCGGTTCCTGGGCGAGGACCCGTGGGAGCGCCTGGCGGCGCTGCGCCAGGCGATGCCGAACATCTGCCTGCAGATGCTGCTGCGCGGACGGAACACCGTCGGTTATACCCCGTACCCGGAGGAAGTCACCACGGCGTTCGTCCGGGAAGCTGCCGCCACCGGCATCGACATCTTCAGGATCTTCGATGCGCTCAACGACGTCTCCCAGATGGAGCCGGCAATCCGGGCGGTGCGGGAGACGGGAACCGCCGTGGCCGAAGTAGCGCTCTGCTACACCGGAGACCTGCTGGATCCGGCGGAGGACCTGTACACGCTGGACTACTACCTGGAGCTGGCCGGGCGGATCGTCGAGGCCGGGGCGCATATCCTGGCGATCAAGGACATGGCCGGCCTGTTGCGTCCGGCGGCCGCGGCGAAGCTGGTCACGGCGCTGCGCGAGCGCTTCGATCTGCCGGTGCACGTGCATACCCACGACACGGCCGGGGGCCAGCTGGCGACGCTGCTGGCCGCCGTGGATGCCGGTGCAGACGCGGTGGACGTCGCCAGCGCGGCCATGGCCGGCACCACCAGCCAGCCGCCCATGTCGGCGCTCGTGGCGGCGCTGGCGCACACCGAGCGCGACACCGGCCTGGATCTGGCCGCCGTCGGCTCGCTGGAGCCCTACTGGGAGGCGGTCCGCCGCGTGTATGCCCCGTTCGAGTCGGGGTTGCCGGGGCCGACCGGCCGCGTGTACGCGCACGAGATTCCGGGCGGCCAGCTCTCCAACCTGAGGCAGCAGGCCATCGCGCTGGGACTCGGGGAGCGGTTTGAGGCGATCGAGGACATGTACTCCGCCGCGGACAAGATCCTGGGCCGCTTGGTGAAGGTGACCCCGTCGTCCAAGGTGGTGGGCGACCTGGCCCTTCAGCTGGTCGGCGCAAACGTCGATCCGGAGGAGTTCGCGTCCGATCCGGGGAAGTACGATATCCCCGATTCCGTCATTGGCTTCCTCTCCGGCGAGCTGGGCGATCCTCCCGGCGGCTGGCCCGAGCCGTTCCGCACCAAGGCCCTGGCTGGCCGCACCATCAAGCGGCGCGACGAGGAGCTGACGGCCGAGGACTCGGCGGCGCTGGCCGCGGATTCGGCGACCCGGCGCGCGGCCCTGAACCGGCTGCTGTTTGCCGGCCCGGCCAAGGAGTTTGAGAAGATCCGGGACATGTACGGCGACGTGTCCGTGCTGGACACGCTGGACTACCTGTACGGGCTGCAGCCGGGAACCGAACACGTGATCGAGCTTGAGAAGGGCGTCCGCCTGATCGCCATGCTCGGGGCCATCTCCGAGCCGGATGAGAAGGGCATGCGCACCGTGCACTGCACGCTCAACGGCCAGCAGCGCAATGTGATGGTGCGCGACGCCAGCGTGGAATCCGAAGTCAAGGTCGCCGAGAAGGCCGATCCCGCGCAGCCGGGGCACGTGGCGGCTCCGTTCGCCGGCGCCGTCACCGTCCTCGCCAAGGTCGGCGACACCATTAAGGCGGGCGACACGGTGGCCACCATCGAGGCCATGAAGATGGAAGCCGGCATCACCGCTCCCGCCGGAGGCACCGTCACGCGGCTGGCGGTCTCCGCCGTCGAACAGGTCCAGGGCGGGGACCTGCTCCTGGTCATCGACCCGGCGTAGGCCCGAGGCAACCTTCGGGAGGAGACAGGCAGGGCCGCGGCGTGGAAGCCGCGGCCCTGCCTGTCTCGTCGAGGCTACTGACGCACGCCGGCGTAAATCTGCTCCACGTAGTCGTCGAAATCGGCCAGCACCTGCGCCCGCTTGATCTTCAGCGACGGGGTCAGGTGCCCCGATGCTTCCGTGAAGTCGGACGGGATGATCCGGAAGGACTTGATCCCTTCCGCCTGGGAGACGGTCTGGTTGGCGCGGTCGATGAGCGACTGGACCGCCTCCTTCACCACTTCGTGGTCGGCTGCCTGGTCCATGGTGGTGTCGGCCGGCAGGTTGTGGCGGTCCAGCCAGCCGGGCAGGGCCTCCTCGTCCAACGTGATGAGCGCGGAGATAAACGGCCGGTTGTCGCCGATCACCACGCACTGGGAGACCAGCGCATCGGCGCGGATCTGGTCTTCAAGCAGGGCCGGGACGACGTTCTTGCCGCTGGCGGTGACGATGATTTCCTTCTTCCGGCCGGTGATGCGCAGGAAACCGTCAGCGTCCAGTTCGCCGATGTCTCCGGTGCGGAACCAGCCGTCTTCGAAGGCCTCGGAGGTGAGGTCGGGCCGGTTGTAGTAGCCGCGCAGCACGCAGACGCCCTTGGCGAGGATCTCGCCGTCGTCGGCGATTTTGACCGCGTTTCCGGGCAGCGGTGCCCCGACCGAACCGATCTTGACCAGTTTGGGGGTGTTGACGGACACCGGGGCCGTGGTTTCGGTCAGGCCGTAGCCCTCCAGCACCAGAAGGCCGATGCCGTGGAAGAAATGCCCCAGCCGTTCGCCCAGTGGGCCGCCGCCGGAGACCGCGTGCTCGACCCGACCGCCCATCGCTTCGCGGATCTTGTGGTACACCAGCTTGTCGAAGAGCTTGTGCTTAAGCTTGAGCATCAGCGGCACCTTGCCGGCCTCGTCGGCCCGGGACCAGGCGACGGCCGTGTCCGCGGCGGCGTGGAAGATCTTGCCCTTGCCGGCATCCTCCGCCTTGAGCATGGAGTTGTTGTAGACCTTTTCGAACACCCGCGGGACAGCCAGGATGAACGTCGGGCGGTAGCTTTGCAGATCCGGCAGCAGGTTCTTGATGTCCGGCGTATGCGCCACGGTGGCACCCGCGGCGACGCACAGGACGGAGATAAACCGGGCGAAGACGTGGGCCAGTGGCAGGAACATGATGGTCTGCGCGCCCTCGTGGGCGACGTCCGGCAGCGCCGCCGCGGCGTTCTTGGACAGCTCCACGAAATTTCCGTGGGTGAGTTCGCAGCCCTTGGGCCGGCCGGTGGTGCCGGAGGTGTAGATGATCGTGGCCAGATCGTCCAGATTCGCCGCCGTGCGGCGTTCCTCCACCGTGGCGTCGGGCACCTCCCGGCCGGCGGCGCGGAGCGCGTCCAGCGACTCCTCGCCCAGTTGCCACACGTGTTTCAGGTCCTCCAAGCCTTCGTTGAGGGCGGCCTGGCGGACCTTCGCCTCATGGGAGGCGCTTTCCGCGAAGACTGCCACAGCCCCGGAGTCGCCGAGGATCCAGGCGATCTGGCTGGGGGAGGAGGTCTCATAAATCGGCACCGACACGGCGCCGGCGAACCAGATGGCGAAGTCCACCAGGGACCATTCGTAGCGGGTGCGGGCCATGATGCCCACCCGGTCGCCCGGCTGAACACCGCTGGAGACCAGCCCCTTGGCCAGCCGGGTCACATCCGCGAGGAACTCAGTGGCACGGATGTCCTGCCACGTCCCGGACGGGTCCTTGCGGGAAAACAGGGCCGGATTCGATGCCTTCTGCGCCTGTTCAACCACCAGACCGGCGATATTGGCCTCCCGCGGAACGTCAACCAGGACGGGCACGCTGTATTCGCGCACGATAGCTCCTCACTTCCTCAGCTGTGGCCAGCTCTGTATAGCCTCCCTGACGGAGGGTGCTTTTAGCCTATAACCTAAATCACAACGGATACCGGCAGGTAACCTACGAAACGGTAACGGTCGGGCCCTCCCTGGCCCGGCAGGCCCGCCGCGAGCGGCTGCCTAAGATGGTGGGGTGGAGAACAGCGCCCTGGCGGTGGGCATAGACATCGGCGGCACCAAGGTGGCCGCCGGGGCCGTCGACCGGGCCGGGCGCGTAGTGGCGGAGCTGGTCCGTCCCACGCCGGGACACGATCCGCGGCACGTGGAACACCTCATCTCGGCGATGGTGCGGGAGTTGGCTTCCGAGCACGACGTTGCCGCAGTGGGCGTCGGAGCGGCGGGGTGGATGGACCTTGCCGGGGGAACGGTTCTGTTCAGCCCGCACCTGGCGTGGCGGAATGAACCGCTGCGGGACAACCTGGAGCGGCTGCTGGCCCGGCCCGTCAAAGTGGTCAACGACGCCGACGCCGCCGCGTGGGGGGAGTTCCGCTTTGGCGCCGGGACGGGGGAGCGGCGCCTGGTCTGCATCACCTTGGGCACCGGCATCGGCGGGGCGATGGTGATGGATGGCCGGCTGGAGCGGGGCCGGTGGGGTGTTGCCGGGGAATTCGGGCACCAGGTCATTATGCCCGGCGGGCACCGCTGCGCGTGTGGAAACCGCGGCTGCTGGGAGCAATACGCCTCGGGCAACGCCCTGGGCAGGGAGGCCCGGGAGTTGGCCGCGGCGAACTCGCCCGTGGCGCAGCGTTGGCTGGAGGCCGTGGGCGGAACGGTGGCAGACATCACCGGCGCGGTGGTCACGGATCAGGCGAAACGCGCCGACCCCGCCAGCGTCCGGCTGCTGGAAGAGGCCGGCGAGTGGCTGGGGCTGGGGCTGGCCAATCTTGCCGCGGCGCTGGATCCCGGGCTGTTCGTGATCGGCGGCGGCCTGTGCGAAGCCGGGGACCTGCTGTTGGAGCCGGCCCGCCATGCGCTGCAGCGGAACCTGACCGGTCGCGGGTTCCGGCCGGTGGCTGAGGTTCGGGCGGCCGGCCTGGGACCGAAGGCGGGGATGATCGGCGCCGCGGACCTCGCCCGCGGGGCCTCCGTCTGATTCCACGGCCGGCGCTAGACGCGCGCCCCGTCGTCGTGCCCGTCGCGTTCCGTGGGCAGGCGGAAGAGCAGGTAGGCCGCAGAGGCCACGAAGAGGGCCACCAGCGCCAGCACCGCGGTGAAGGGGGCGCCCGGCCAGAACATGGCGGTCAGCAGCAGGCCCAGCGGGGCCCCCACGGCACCGATCCACGCCAGCACCAGCAGCGGCTCGCCGGCGCCCAGCGGGGCAGGTTCCGGCGGGACGTAGCCCTCGTCGTCGTCCGGTTCGGCGACCGTGTAATCGCGCGGCCCGGGCGGCGCTTCATCCGCCGGGACCTCCGGCAGGCGGTTCTCGAAGATCTCGCGCAGGCGCTGTGCATCGCCGCCGTTGCCGGCCGCGGGCCGCTCCGGGGGCATGCCGTCCGCGTTGCCGGAGTCTGTCTCTTCCAGCCGGGCGACCAGATCCTGCCAGGCGGCGTCGTCCCGGTCCTGGTCATGCCCGGGCATGGGTGGCTCCCGTCTGCCCCGGAGACGCGGCCGCAGTGGCGTGAATGAATTCGGCGGACCGGCGGTAGATCAGCTCGGCGTCGTGGTCCATGGTGGCCACGTGATAGCTGTCCGCCAGCGGCACCACCTCCAGCCGGTCCGTGCCAATCCGCCGCCGGAGCACATCCATGGAAGATTCCGGGACTATGTGGTCCACCGCGGAGCGGAAGACGAGCGTGGGAGCAGTGACGCGTGGCAGGTCGGCCACGACAGTCTTGAAGAGCTGGCCCAGCTGGTGCGCGGCGGCCACCGGGGTGCGTTCATAGGCACCCTCATCCATGCCCGGCTTGTTGATGTCGTTGCCAATGGCCGGCACCGACCGCAGGACATACTTCAACAGGCCCGACAGCGGAGCGCGCCGGTCCGCGATGGTTAGACCCGGGTTGACCAGCAGCACGCCGGAGACCGGACGGTGCGCGGCCAGCCGCAACGCCAGCGCTCCGCCCATGGACAGACCGGCCACGAAGACGTGGCTGCGCTCGCGGGCGAGCTCCGAAAAGGCCTGCTCGGCCGCCCCGTACCAGCTTTGCCAACGGGATGTGGCCAAGTCCTGCCACGTGGTGCCGTGACCGGGCAGCAGCGGCAACCGTACTCCGAAGCCGGCATCGGCCAGGCTTTCCGCCCACCCCCGCATACTGCGCGGGGAACCGGTGAAACCATGCAGCAGGACGACGCCGACGCGGGAATTCGGGCCGTGCCCGGGGCTGGAAAAGACGCCGTCGGCAACAGAAGTCATGGCACTATCGTGTCATTACGGGAGCCGTTCGGCCATCAATAGCCGACCGGTTCCTTTCTCCGGCACCCCCATCCCGCGCAGCCACGCAAAGCCAAAGCTGGAGTAGAGTCTCAAGCGGTATTGGTAAAGCGGCCGGCGGCGGCGGAACGGAAAGGCACACGTGTTCTACTGGTTCATGAAGACCATCGTCGTAGGACCGGTGGTCCGGCTACTCTTCCGGCCATGGGTCAAGGGGCTGGACAATATTCCCGACAGCGGCCCCGCGGTGCTGGCCAGCAACCACCTTTCCTTCTCCGATTCGATTTTCCTGCCCCTCGCGGTGCCCCGGCCCGTGGTGTTCCTGGCCAAGAGCGAGTACTTCACCGGCAAGGGCGCCAAGGGCAAGCTCACCGCGGCTTTCTTCAGGATGACCAACCAGCTTCCAATGGACCGATCCGGCGGAGCGGCCTCGGCCACGTCCTTGCTGGCGGGACGGGACGCGCTGCAGGATGGCGGCCTGCTGGGCATCTACCCGGAGGGCACCCGGTCACCGGACGGAAAGCTATACCGCGGCAAGACCGGCGTGGCCAAGTTGGTGCTGCACACCGGCGTGCCGGTGATCCCGGTGGCGATGATCGGCACGGACAAGGTTCAGCCCATCGGCCGGCGCATCCCCAACATCCGCCGGGTGGGCATCATCATCGGCAAGCCGTTGGACTTCTCCCGCTACAAGGGGCTGGAAGACGACCGGTTCATCCAGCGTTCGGTCACCGACGAGATCATGTACGAGATCATGCGGCTCTCCGGCCAGGAATACGTCGACTCGTACGCCAGCACGGTCAAGGCCAAGCTGACCGCCCGCAAACCGGCCAAGACCGAAAACCAGCGCCACGCCGCCGTCGGCCTGCCGCCGGAGCAACCGGAACCTCCGAAGGCCAAAGCGCCCGGCGCCATCACGGTCATCGGCGGAGCGGACCCCGCCGCGGGACGGGAGCCGGCCGCCGCAGGGCCTGAGCCTGCCGCCGCGGGGTTGGGGCAGGAACAGCCCGAGGCGGACGGGCAGGCTGCCGGCCACGCCGCAGCGGCCACGCCCTCCGGCGCCCTGCCCGACAGCCCGTCCGACAGCACCGCAGGGCACAGCGGCGGAGCGGGCGCGGCCGCGGCGGAAGGACCGGATGCCGGGGGAACAGTCCCGCGATCCGGCCGGAAGGGCCGGCGCTGACGCCGTCGGAATGTGACGCCCGTGTGGCGGCCCATGACCCCTGCACGTGAAGCCAGCGAAGCCGCAGGTCTACGATTGAAGGGTGACCGATACAACCTTCATTTCTTCCGTTCCCGACCAGCTGCCGACGGCAGCGGACTATCCCGGTCTGGATGACTGGCGAGAGCTGCCGGTGGTGCAGCAGCCCACCTGGCACGATCCCTCGGTCTACGCGTCCTCCGTTGCCGAGCTGAACTCCCTGCCGCCGCTGGTCTTTGCCGGGGAAGTCGACGTCCTGCGGGAGCGTCTGGCCCTGGCCGCCGACGGCAAGGCGTTCCTGCTCCAGGGCGGGGACTGCGCCGAAACCTTCGGCGCGGCCACTGCCGACAAGATCAGTGCCCGCGTCAAGACCATCCTGCAGATGGCCGTGGTGCTCACCTACGGCGCCTCGCTGCCCGTGATCAAGATGGGCCGGATGGCCGGGCAGTTCGCGAAGCCCCGCTCGTCCAACGACGAAACCCGTGAAGGCGTGACCCTGCCGGCCTACCGCGGCGACATGGTCAACGGCTTCGAATTCACCCCCGAGTCCCGGGCCCACGATGCCAGCCGGATGGTGCAGGCGTACCACACGTCCGCTTCCACCCTGAACCTGATTCGTGCTTTCACCCAGGGCGGTTTCGCCGACCTGCGCCTGGTGCACCACTGGAACAAGGGCTTCACGGCCAACCCGGCGCATTCGCGCTACGAGTCACTGGCACGGGAAATCGACCGCGCCGTGAAGTTCATGGATGCCTGCGGCGCCGACTTCGACGCCCTCAAGCGGGTCGAGTTCTTCGCCAGCCACGAGGCGCTGGTGCTGGACTACGAGCGCGCGCTGACCCGCATCGATTCACGGACGGGCCTGCCCTACAACACCTCCGGGCATTTCCTCTGGATCGGTGAACGCACCCGCCAGCTGGACGGCGCCCACGTGGACTTCCTGTCCCGGGTGCGGAACCCCATCGGCGTCAAGCTGGGCCCGACCACGTCCGCCGACGACGCCCTGCGGCTGATCGACAAACTGGATCCCGAGCGCGAGCCGGGCAGGCTGACCTTCATCACGCGGATGGGTGCCGGCAACATCCGCCACAAGCTGCCGGAGCTCGTAAAGCGGGTCACCGAGAGCGGCGCCAAGGTGCTCTGGGTGACCGACCCCATGCACGGCAACACGGTCACCTCGCCCAACGGCTACAAGACCCGGAACTTCGACGACGTCATCGAGGAGGTGCGCGGTTTCTTCGACGTGCACCACGAACTGGGCACCTTCCCCGGCGGCCTGCACGTGGAAATGACCGGCGACGACGTGGCGGAGTGCCTGGGCGGCGCCGATCCCATCGATCAGAACGCCTTCCTGGACCGCTACGAGTCCGTCTGCGACCCGCGGCTGAACCACATGCAGTCCCTGGAGATGGCGTTCCTGGTGGCGGGAGCGCTCTCCCGCCAGCGGTAGCCCGCCGCACGCCCGCCGTCCCCGCGCTCCTCAGGACCGGGACGAGATGGAAGGCCCGGAACCAGGTGAACAGGTTCCGGGCCTTCCGGCTTCACGGGACGCGGGCGGGGCGAGCCGCCGGCTTGCTGGCTCAGGCTCTTGCTCGCGCCAGGGACAGCGTCACACCACGGTCAGGGTGATGACCGATCCCTCCGGCAGCGACCCGCTGTCCGGGTCCTGCGTCCGCACGGTGCCGAAGAAGCCGCCGAGGAACTCCTTGACCTTCACCTCGAAGCCCAGGTCCTCCAGCGCGCGCTTCGCCTCGTCGACCTGCCGGCCCACGGTGTCCGGAACCTCGACCATCCGCGGGCCCTTGGAAAGCGTCAGCGTCACGGTGTCACCGCGGATGACCTGTCCTTCGGCCGGCGTCTGCGCCGCGACCGAGCCGGCCGGGACGTTGCGGTCGAACACGGCCTCCGGGGCCACCGCCACCTTCAGGCCGGCGCCTTCCAAGGCTGCGGCGGCGTCGGACTGCGGCTGGCCCACCACCTGCGGCACGCTGAACGGCTTCGGCCCCTTGGAGACCGTGAGCCCGACGGCGGTGCCCCGCCGCAGCTGTTCGCCCTCGCCGGGTTTGTGGCCGAGGACGGTACCCGCCGCTGCTTCTTCGTCGTACTTCTCCTTGACATCACCGGCGGCCAGCCCAGCCTCCTCCAGCGCGGCGGTGGCCTCCTCCACGCTCATGCCCGCCAACGCGGGCACGCCGAAGAGCTCCGGGCCCTTCGAGACCACGAGGGCCACCTGCTCGAAGCGGCGGACTTCGACGGGCGCATCGGGTTCCGTGCCGACGGCTACCCCCGCGGCCAACTTCTCGTCGAAGACTTCCTCGAGCGTGTACTCCAACCCCTGTTCCCGGAGCATGCCCTCGGCTTCGGCCACCGGCTTGCCGGCAACGTCGGGCACGGAAACAATGGCGCCGGGCCCCATGCCGAAGAACCACCCTGCGGCTGCGACCAAGGCGGCCAGGATGGCCAGCACGACAATCCAGATGATGCCCCGGCGCCGGGGATTTCCGCGGCGCAGGTTCTGTTCGGGACGCCGCGATTGGCGGGCGAGTTCCCGCTGGCGCTTCTTGGATTCGCGGGCGGAGAGCGGGCGCTGCTGGCCGGCCGGTGCCGCCGCAGCGGCCTCGCCGGCGCTGAAAACCTGCGTGTGGTTTGCGGAGCGGGAGATGACGGTGGTGCGGTGCGGATCGGACGGGATGACCTGGGTGGATGATGTTCCCGCCGGCTCGGCCCGGGGTGGCCGGGCATCCAGCTGGGCGTCGCTGAGGGATTTGTGCACGTGCCGCAGTTCACCCAGCAGCGCGGCGGCGTCCACCGGCCGCTGGTCCGGATCGGACCCGGTGCACCAGAGCACCAGTTCGTCGAGATCGGGAGCCAGCCCGGGAACCAGGGTTGACGGCGCAGGGACGGTGGAATTGACGTGCTGGAATGCCACCTGGATCGGCACGTCGCCGGTGAACGGCTGACGCCCGGTCAGCATCTCGAACAGCATGATGCCGACCGAGTAGACATCGCTGCGTTCATCGGACGCGGTTCCGGTGACCAATTCGGGCGGCAGGTACGCCACCGTCCCGATCAGGGACCCGGTATTGGTGCTGGTGGTCACGGCGCGCGCCAGGCCGAAGTCTCCGAGCTTGACCCGGCCGTCGTCGGACATCAGCACGTTCTCCGGCTTGATGTCGCGGTGCACCAGACCGGCGGCGTGCGCGGCGGCCAGCCCCTCGATCACAGGATCAAGGACAGCCAGCGCATGCCGCGGCGTCAGCGGAGCGGACTCGTCGAGCAGGTCCCGCAGCGTGTGTCCGGGCACGTATTCCATCGCGAGGTAGGCGACGTTGCCGTCGATGCCCTGGTCGTAGACGCCCACCACATGGGGGTGTGAGAGCCGGGCCGCGGACTTGGCCTCGCGTTCAAACCGTTCCAGGAAGCCGGCGTCTTCCGCCAGGTAGGGATAGAGGACCTTGAGCGCCACATTGCGGTCCAGCCGGGTGTCGGATGCCAGGTAAACGGTGGACATTCCGCCGCGCGCCAGGCGCGAGGCAACCCGGTAGCGCCCGTCGATCAGGGCGCCGACCAGTGAATCAGTTGCCGGTTGCACTCTACGATCCTAAGTCCGATGAGCGAAAGGACCCGAATCCACACCGGGGTTCGGCTCCTTTTGCCACGGGGGCGGTGGCCGCTAGAACTTCTTCATGTGCGATTTAACCGCTGCCACGTAGGCCTTCGTGTCGTTGTACATGCCGTACGTCATCACGCCGTACTGGCCCTGGTAGTAGGACGCAATGGCGATGTCCAGGGACGGGCTGGTGCTCACCAGGGACCGGATGATCGCTACGCCGGCGGTTGCGTTGTCGTAGGGGTCCAGCAGGTTGAGCTTGCGGCCCACCAGGGTCGAGGCCCACTCGCCCGAGGACGGAATGACCTGCATGGCGCCGATCGCGTTGGCCGGCGACACGGCGTCCTGCTGGAAGCCGGATTCCTGGTAGGCGTGCGCCAGGGCGAGCCGCGGGTCCACCCCCATCTTGACGGCCGTCTCGGCGATGATGTCTTTCATCTGCGCCTGGGTGGGCTGCGGGGTGGAGAGCAGCAGGCGCTTGTTCTCGTTCGCCTTGCCCACCACGGCGGCCGGGTAGGTGTAGTGCAGGAAGGTACTGGGAACCAGCGGCTGGGCCGACGCGGTCCCCACAGTCGACGTCGTGGTTTGCGCACCGCCGGGGACGCTGATCTTCTGGCCCGGGTGGATGATCGACGTCGACTTCAGGCCGCTGGACTGCAGCAGGCTGGACAGGGTCACGTTCAGCTTGGCGGCAATGCCGGAAAGCGTATCGCCGGACTTGACCGTATAGCTGCCCGCGCCGGTGGCTGCGCCGTTGTTGGCCGGGGCCTTGGACGACGCCGACGCGCTGGTAACCGACGAACCGCTCACCTTAATTTTTTGGCCCGGGTAAATGACCGAGGTGACCTTGAGGTTGTTGGCGGAGAGGACGGCGCCCAGGCTCATGCCGTGGCGGGCGGCGATGCCGGAGAGGGTATCGCCCGGCCTGACCGTGTAGCTTCCGGTGCCGGAGGGCGCGACCGACGTGGTGGAAGGTTTCGCCTGCGCGGCCGGAGCGGGCGAGGCGCTGGAGGTCTTGGTCGCGCCGTTGACCGAGATCTTCTGGCCCGGGTAGATGATCGAGCTGATCTTGAGGTTGTTGGCGGAGAGGAGGGCGCCCAGGCCCATGCCGTGCTTGGCGGCGATGCCGGAGAGGGTGTCGCCCGACTTGACCGTGTAGCTGCCGTTACCGGCGACGGTTTTGGCGGAAGGTTTCGCCCGGACAACGGCCGAGGCGGCCGAGACCTGGGCGGCGCCGCCGTTGACCGAGATCTTCTGGCCCGGGTAGATGATCGAGCTGATCTTGAGGTTGTTGGCCGAGAGCACGGCGCCCAGGCTCATGCCGTGCTTGGCGGCGATGCCGGAGAGGGTATCGCCGGACCTGACGGTGTAGCTGCCGGAACCCGACGAGGACTGCTTCGCGGCGTTGCCGGAGGACTTGGCGGCCGAGCCGCCCAGCTTGATCTTCTGCCCCGGGTGAATGATGGTGCTGGCACTGAGGCCGTTCAGCGACAGTACCTTCTGCGTGGAGAGGCCGTACCGGGCCGCGATGCCGCTGATCGTCTCGCCGGCCCTCACCGTATGGACGGCGGGAGTGTTCTGCGCCCGCAGGGAAGCGGGCAATCGGGCGGCAACCTGGGAAGCGGGAATGAAAGCGGTCGCCGGAACCGTAACGCCCGGAATCGCCGCCTTGGGCTGCAGCGCAGAGCGCGGCGGCAGCTCGGCTGCCTGGGCCGGCATGGCCAAGGCAGCGGAGGACAGCACGACGGCGGGAATCGCCGCGGTTGCTGCCGCGGACAGTAGTACCCGGCGGGGCTGGCTGCGGTCGTTGCGCGTGATCGGGCGCTGATCGGTCATTGGTGTCCCTCATCCTTGTTCTGCGGCCTGGCGAGCGTCCCCCAACGGGCCGCACAGTGGTACTGGTGTGCCGTTTGTTATCGATGTGAAAGCTGTTACTCAAGTGAATTTACACTATCGACGCATAACACAAAAGCCACCGGCGGAGAATGAAGAATGAAGGCGGCGTGTCGAAAAGGAAATGGCTCCGCGGGGGCCGCCGTGGCACCCTTATACGGTGAGTGAACTTGAAGAACTGATTACCGACTGGCTGCCCCTTCCCGACGTCGCCGAACAACTGGACGTCTCCATTAAAAAGGTGCACGCCCTGCTCGAAGAACGCGCCTTGGTGGAGGCGCGCGTGGGGGAGCGCAGGATCCGCTCGGTGCCGGCGGCGTTCCTGGTCGGCGGGACCGTGCTCGAAAGCCTCAAGGGGACCCTGGCGGTGCTGTCCGACGCCGGCTACAGCGATGAGGAAGCCCTGGTCTGGCTCTTCACCGCCGATGACTCGCTGCCCGGCCGGCCCATCGACGCGCTGCGCGAGGGCCGCAAAACCGAGATCCGCCGCCGCGCCCAGGCGCTCGGCTGGTAGGGACCCGGTAGCCGGCGCAATTGCCCAACCCGCGGGGGTCGGGCCCCGGGCTGCCGGCTCAGGCGCTGCGGCGCACCGCTGCGTCGGCCAGCATGCCCAGGGCCTGCCGCACACCGTCGGCCACCGGCAGGGCCGCCAGGGCCGCCTCGACCGCGGCGGTCCGGTCGGCAATCATTTGCTCGGCGGCAGCCAAGGCGCCGCTGCCGGTGATCAGGTCCCGCAGTTCTTCCACCGCCGCGTCCGAGAGTTCCGGTGAACCCAGCCGGGTCTCCAGCAGGGCGCGTTCGGCCGGCGTGCAGTGGTTGAGCGTGTGCGCAATCAGGACCGTGCGTTTGCCTTCCCGCAGGTCGTCCCCGGCCGGCTTGCCGGTGGTGGCCGGATCGCCGAACACGCCCAGCACGTCGTCGCGGATTTGGAAGGCCTCGCCCAAGGGCAGCGAGAATGCCTCGTAGGCCTCCAGCAAGCCGGTAGAAGCGCCGGCCAGCGCACCGCCCACGCTCAGGGGATGCACGGTGGAGTACTTGGCCGACTTGTAGCGGAGGATCTGCAGCGCGCGGTCCACGGCGGCTTCGGCCGGGCGCCCCGGTCCGGCAGCTTCCTCCAGCAGGTCCAGATACTGCCCGGCCATGACCTCCGCGCGCATGCGGTTGAAAATCGCGCGGGCCGGCGTTCCTGACGCGGACTCCGCCCCGATGCCGGCAAAGACTTCTTCGCTGAGGGACAGGCAGAGGTCGCCGGCCAGCAGGGCGGCGGCCTGCCCGTAGCGCTCGGCGTCCAGCGCCCAGCCGTTGAGCCGGTGCTGCTGCTCGAACCGCCGGTGCACGCTCGGGCTGCCCCGCCGGGTGTCCGAGCGGTCGATGATGTCGTCGTGGATCAGTGCCGCGGCCTGGAAGAGCTCCAGCGCGACTCCCGCCTGAACGGCCTGGCCGGCGAGCACGGACCCCCCTGCCCCGCGCCAGCCCCAGTAGGCCAACAGCGCCCGGAGGCGCTTGCCGCCCGCGGTGAGGTCGGTGATGGCCTCCACCAGCGGTGCCGCGTCCGGAGCCGCATCCTGCAGCAGGTCCTTCTGTCCGGCCAGGAACTCCCGGAGCAATCCGGCCACGGCCTGCCGGAAGTCTTCCTGTTCCGCCGCGCTCGTTGTGGTCGCAGAGGGTTCCATGCCGTTACCTCCGGTCTGCCCGTGCGGGGAGGGATTCGTCAGGGCGGTACAGCATGCGGCGGAGCTCCTCGCGGTGGTACTGATGTCTGCAGCCAGTCTAGACAATCCGGCCGGGCCGCCGGGCCGCCCGCCCGCAGCTTCGGCGGCACCGCAGGCGGCAGCCAGCCTACGATAGTGCTGTGACCTCCCCGGACCAGCACAACTGCACCATTCTCCACGTGGACATGGACGCCTTTTTCGTGGGTGTGGAGTTGCTGGAGCGGCCGGAGCTGGTCGGGAAGCCGGTCATCGTGGGATCCGCCTCGGGCCGGGCGGTGGTGCTCTCGGCGTCGTACGAGGCCCGCAAATACGGTGTCCGCTCGGCGATGCCGATGGCACGGGCCCGCATGCTGTGCCCGCAGGCGCTCATCATTGAACCCAGCCACGGCAAGTACCAGCAGGCCTCGACCCGGATCATGGCGATCTTCCGGGAAATCACGCCGTACGTGGAACCGCTCAGCGTCGACGAAGCCTTCCTCGATGTGGCCGGTGCCCGCCGGCGGCTGGGCGAACCGCTGGAGATCGGCGCGCTGATCCGCCGTAGGATCTCGGCCGAGCTGGGACTGACCGCGACGGTGGGCATCGCCACGACCAAGTTCGTGGCCAAGATAGCCTCCACGCACGCCAAGCCGGACGGCCTGCTGCTCATACCCGAGGCCGAGACGGTCGACTTCCTGCATTCCCTGCCGGTGGGCGCCCTGTGGGGAGTCGGCGCCAAGACGCGGGAGGTCCTGGCCCGCCTTGGCATCCGTACCGTTGCCGATGTGGCACACACGCCGCCCGCGGCGCTGCACCGCGTCCTGGGAGCCACCGGCGACCACGTCCATCGGCTGGCCTGGGGAATGGACGACCGGGCGGTCACCCCTGAACGGGTGGAGAAAAGCATAGGTGCCGAAGAAACCTTCGAAAAGGACGTCGACGACGACGAGGTGCTCGAGCGCGAGCTCCTGCGGCTGGCCTACCGGACGGCCGCCAGGCTCCGCGCCGGGAACATGCGCGCCGGAACCATAGCGTTGAAACTCAGGTATTCCGACTTCACCACCTTGAACCGGTCACGGAAGCTGCCGGCGCCCTCGAACAGCGCCCAGCAGTTGCAGGCCGCCGCTGCGGCGCTTTTGTCGGCCCTCGGCGAGCGGCCGCAGGCGGTCCGGCTCATCGGGTTGCGGGCGGAGCAGTTGGAGGACGCCGGCCGGGGCGGCCAGCAGTTGAGCTTCGACGGCCACGAAGACACGTGGCACAGCGCCGAACAGGCCCTGGACGAGGTGAACCGGAAGTTCGGCGGCGCGGGGATTGTGCCTGCCTCGCTGCTGAAGTCCGGGCCCCGCAAGCCGGCGGAGCAGGGCCCGGAATCCCGCCGCCGGCCGGGCCGGGGCCAGGGTGCGTGAAATCGGGGCGGGTGGGATCACAGGTGGGTCATCGTGGCTTTTGATTGCAGGCTTTGCGCTCTATTCTTAGTAGCAGAGGTCAATTCGGTTCCGGTTGGTTTCAGGAACTCTTGTCCCGCGGAGTTCGTTGTACGCTATGCACCCTTGGGGGACTGGAACAAAGGAGGCTCAGATGCCACTCTCAGAGCATGAACAGCGGCTGCTGGAACAACTGGAGCAGCAGTTGCATGCTGATGACCCGAAGTTTGCCAGCCACATGGAATCGGCCAGCGGCCGATCGTTGTCGACGCGCCACATCGTCGTGGGCTCACTCGTCGCGATTGCCGGAATCCTGGTCCTGCTCACCGGCATCCTCAGCCAGATCATCGCCGTCGGAGTCCTGGGATTCGTCATCATGGGTGCCGGCGTCTACTGGGCCACCACGCGTCGCGCCGGGGCAGGGTCGCCGCGGGCGACCGGCACCAGGCAGACTTCCTCATCGAAGGGCGGCTTCATGGCCAGCCTCGAGGAGCGGTGGGACGAGCGGCATCACGGCGAAGACCGCTGACATAAGACCCGGCCGCCGGAGCAGCCGTTGAGGCTCCTCCACTTCGCCCCACCCGGCGGCTAGCGGCCGAAAGGCACGAAGGCAAGACCCGTCAAACGTCGGGTCTTTTCGTGTTTAAAGACCCCGTGTGGGCCGGATCCGGCCCGTTTCCCGGCGCAACGGCCGCATCGGCCGGCCTGGACGCGATCCAACAGGAAACTTCTACTGCCGGGCTTCCCCAGGCCCTCCACTTTCCCTCCACTCTGCTCCACCCGCCTGCTTCCGCGCCCCCACGCGGAGGGCGCCGAACATTTCCAGCTACAAAAGGGGCCGGAAGTAGTTGACTGTGGCGTGATGTGGAGTAAAGTGGAGGACATAAGAGGGTAGTGGTGACGCAGGGGGCGACGGTCTCCTCCAATCGGCAGGGCGGTGGCGATGTTCCTCGGGACACACTCGCCGCGGCTCGACGAGAAGGGGCGCCTGATACTTCCCGCAAAGTTCCGCGAGGAGCTTGCCGATGGACTCGTCCTGACGAGAGGCCAGGAGCGTTGCATCTACGTCTTCAGCCAGAAGGAATTCGAGCGGGTTCACGAGGAGATGCGGAAGGCTCCGATATCTTCCCGCCACGCCCGTGACTACATTCGCGTCTTTCTGTCAGGAGCCTCTGACGAAGTTCCGGATAAGCAGGGCCGGGTCACCATCCCGCCGGCACTGCGGACCTATGCAGGGCTGGACCGGGAGCTGGCGGTCATCGGTGCGGGAACCCGCGCTGAGATCTGGGATGCCCGGGCCTGGGACGACTACCTCCAGGAGCAGGAAACCGCCTTCTCCGAAACAGACGAAGACGTATTGCCCGGAGTCTTTTGACCCCGGGACGACAAACAGCACACGCGGCACGAACGTTCTTGGATGAGATCTCCAGCCGCCCGGCAGGTCCAACCTGGCTCACCTTCCCCGGAGCCAGGCGGGACAGGCCAGGCGCGGATGGGGATCTGGTTCAAGGACTTTCGGACTTAAAGACTCCAGCGACCAACCGGTCCCGGGCACCAGCAGGAAAGAAGGCTTCAGGATGAACAGCGAGCGGCCTGCAGGGGAGCGCCACATTCCGGTGCTCCGCGACCGCTGCATCAACCTGCTCGCCCCGGCCGTCGAACGTGCGGTGGCCGAACGCGGCCGCGCCGTCGTCGTCGATGCGACGCTCGGCATGGGCGGGCATTCGGAGGCCTTGCTGCAGCGTTTTCCGCAGCTGCATCTGATCGGGATCGACCGGGACGAACAGGCGCTGGCGTTGGCCGGAGAGCGGCTGCGCCGCTTCGCGGAGCGCACCGATCTGGTTCACGCGGTGTACGACGAGATCGCCGACGCGGTTGACGACCTCGGCGTCGGCCAGATCGACGGCGCGCTGTTCGACCTGGGCGTCTCCTCGCTCCAGCTGGACGAGCGGGACCGCGGCTTCGCCTATTCCTACGACGCGCCCCTGGACATGCGGATGGACACCAGCCGGGGCATGACTGCCGCGGACATTGTCAACACGTATGCCGAGGCGGACCTGGTGCGCATCATCCGGCGCTGGGGCGAAGAGAAGTTCGCCGGACGCATCGCCTCCAGCATTGTGGCAGCCCGCGACGAGGCCCCGCTGACCACCACGGGCCAACTCGTGGACGCGATCCGCAAGGTCGTGCCGGCTGCTGCGGCGCGGACCGGCGGCCATCCGGCGAAACGCACCTTCCAGGCACTGCGGATCGAGGTCAACGAGGAGCTGGACGTGCTCGAGCGGGCCTTGCCGGCCGCCATCGACGTGCTGGCGCTGGGCGGCCGGATCGTCGTGATGTCCTACCACTCGCTGGAGGACAAGATCACCAAGGCCGTTTTCGGACAGCTCTCGAAGTCATCCGCACCCCGCGGGTTCCCCGTCGAGCTGGAAGAACACAAGCCGCAGCTGAAGACCCTGACCAAGGGCACCGAAGTGCCGACGGCGGCAGAGATTGCAGAAAACCCGCGGGCGGCGTCGGCCAAGCTGCGGGCGGTAGAACGGATCCGGAACAGGAGCGCAAAATGAGTGCCAGTGCCCACGCGGCCCGTCCCGACCAGCATCAGTACGTGCACGGCAGTGCCGTGCCGGTCCGAGGTCCCGCAGCGGCGCCCCGGCAGGCCCCCCGCCGCACCCCGCTCTCCGTCGTACCCAACAGCCCGACGCGCAAGCGCGTGCCGTTCGCCCTGTTCTGCTTCACGGTTCTGGTGCTCGCGCTCGGCAGCGTCCTGATGCTGAACATCTCGGTCTCCAGCGGGCAGTACAAACTGGTGGAGCTGCGCAACGAGCAGGTCTCCCTGGCCCAGGCGAACGAAAAACTGACACAGCAACTCGAAAACCACCAGGCTCCCCAGAATCTTGCCGCGAAGGCGGCAGAATTGGGGATGGTAACGTCTCCGTCGGTCGGCTCCATCAATCTGGAGAGCCAGAAGGTCACCGGGAAGCCGAAGGCGGCGGAACCAGGCGCAGCCCCGGAGCTGTTGGTGGCCCAGCCGGAAAATCCGGTCCAGAAGCCGGCCGCGAAGGATGAAGCCGGTCAGAAGGACGGCGCCCCCGCGGCGGCGAAGGAACCGGCGAAACCTGCTGCCGCTGCTGAAGCCGGTGCAGAAGAAGGCGCGGCACCGAAACCCGCCGAAAAGCAGCTGAACGGCGGCAGCATCCCGGCGCCGAAGCAACAGACAGGCCAGTAATCGCCCGGCAACGCAAACGAGGTACCTGTGGCAGCACCAACAGCCGACCGGCAGCACCCCAACCGCACGGCGAGGGCTACCAGGAGGCTCCGGGCCGGGCTGGCGATGGTGCTGATCCTGCTGGTCATTCTCGGGGCCCGTCTGTTCCAGCTGCAGGGGCTGGACACCGCCGGCATGGCCCAGGCGGCGGTGGACAAGCGCCTGCGCACCGTCGACCTGCCCGCGCTCCGCGGCGAGATCCTGGACGCCAACAACAACGTGCTCGCCCGCAGCGTGCAGCGGTTCGACGTGGTGGTGGACCAGCGGCTGGTCGAGGACTACACCCGGTTCGATCCGATCAGCCAAAAGTCCGAGGACGTCAAGATCGCCGACGCCATCGCCGAGCTGGCCGGCATCCTGGGCCAGGACGTGGAGACCGTCACCAAAGCGGTCACCGGCGACAAGCCCTTTAATTACGTGGCCAAGTCGGTCACCCCGGAAGTCCAGCAGAAGATCGAGGAGCTGGCCTTTCCCGGGCTGTCCGCGCGCGCGACCACCATCCGCAACTACCCGGCAGGGGCGGTGGCCGGCTCGGTGGTCGGATTCATGCGGTCGGATGGCGTGCCGCTCGAAGGCATCGAGGCCTCGCAGAACGACGTCCTCTCCGGGACGCCGGGCACGAAGACCTACGAAATCGGCGCCGACGGCATCCGCATACCGGTCGGCACCTACGAAGAAGTCCCGGCCGTGGATGGCCAAAGCGTGCGACTGACCCTCAATACCGACATCCAGTGGTACGCCCAGGAAGTCATCGCCGAGACCGTGCGGGATTACGGCGCCGACTACGGTACCGTCGTCGTCCTCAATGCCAAGACCGGCGACCTGATTGCGCTGGCGGACTCCACGACGGTGGACCCCAATGACCCGGGCGCCACTCCGGATAGCGAACGGCAGTCGATGGCTGTGACACGCGCCTTCGAGCCGGGGTCCACTACCAAGATGATCACCATGGCAGCCGCGATCGAAGAGGGCATCACGACCCCGGCGTCGCGATACACCATCCCGCCCAAGTACACGGTCAACGGCCAGACGTTCCAGGACGCGACACCGCACGGCACCCTGACGCGCACCACGGCCGGCATCTTCGCGCAGTCGCTCAATACCGGCACCACCATGATCGGGCAGCAGTTGACGCGGCAGCAGCGCTACGACTACTTGCGGAAGTTCGGCATCGGCCAGCGCTTCGACATCGGCATCAACGGCGCCACCGCCGGCCTGCTGGCCGAGCCGGAGACGTGGGACGGGCGGCAGGAGTTCACCGTCCTCTTCGGCCAGGGCCTCGCTCAGACGGCCCTCCACACCGCCGTGGCCTTCGGGACCATCGCCAACAACGGCGTGCTGATGCAGCCGCGGCTGATCGACGCATATATCGATCCGAACGGCACCGAGCACGAGGTGCCGGTCGAGAAGGGCAGCCGGGCGGTTTCCAAGAAGACCGCCAACCTGGTGCAGGACATGCTGGAAACCAACTCGAAGTACCACAGCGGCAAGCCCGGTAACATTAAGGAGTATCGGATCGGGGTCAAGACCGGTACAGCCGAAGCACCGGCCGCCGACGGGGGATTCAGCGGCTACACCATTTCGATGGCCGGCATCGCCCCGATGGAGGATCCGCAGTTCGTCGTCGTGGCGACCATTCAGCGGCCGCAGGGCGGGGTGCTGACGCTGTCGGCCGGACCGACGTTCAAGAAGGTCATGACGCAGGTCCTCAACGCCTACGACGTGCCGCCGTCCACCAGCAAACGGGTCGACCTGCCGCTGGAATGAGCCAACCTGGAGAATATGTGAGTTCCACTGCCGAGCAGCCCCACCGGTCCGCCTCGCCCTTGCGGCCCCAAACGGTCAGGCCGGTCCGGCTGGCGGCGCTGAGCGGCATGCTGCAGCACCGCGGGCTTCCCGTACCCGAGGGCGGCCCGGGGTCGGAGGACCTGACCTTTACCGGCATCACCATAGATTCGCGTTCCGTCGAGCCGGGGGACCTGTATGTCGGCCTGCCCGGAGCCCGCCGGCACGGCGCCGACTTCGCCGCCCAGGCCGAAGCGGCCGGAGCGGCGGCCATCCTGACCGACGACGACGGCGCCCGGCGGGCAGCCGGCCTGGCTCCGGGCCTGCCCGTGCTGCGGTCGCGGGACCTGCGCGCACTCGTGGGGCCGCTGGCGGCCGCCGTCTACCGCAGCCAGCCGGCTGGCGGACAGGCGCCGGCGCTGTTTGGCGTCACCGGAACCAACGGCAAGACCACCACCACCTACTTCATCAAGTCCCTGCTGGAGGCGCTGGGCCTCAGCACCGGACTGATCGGAACCATCGAGATCACGGCCGGTTCCGAACCGATTCCCAGCGCCCTGACCACGCCGGAATCGCCCGAGGTGCACGGGTTGCTGGCCCTGATGCGCGAACGCGGGCTGGACGCGGCGGCCATGGAGGTCTCCTCGCATGCCATTTCCTTCCGGCGGGTCGATGCCGTCCGGTTCGACGTGGCCGGCTTCACCAATCTCACCCAGGACCACCTGGACCTGCACGGGAGCATGGACGAGTACTTCGAGACCAAGGCCCGCCTGTTCAGCCCGGAGCGGTCCGGCCACGCCGTCGTCTGCGTCGACGACGACTGGGGCCGCCGGCTCGCCGGCCAGGCCCGGTCCGCCGGAGTCCCGGTGGCCACCCTGGCCACCCAGGGCGGCAGCGCCGACTGGTCCGTCCGCAACCCGGTCCGTGAGGGCCTGGGGCACCGGTTTGAACTGCACGGGCCCGACGGCGTGGTGCTGCGGCTGCACACCGGGTTGCCCGGCTCGTTCAACATCTCCAACGCCGCGCTGGCCGTGGTGATGGTGGCGGCCTCCGGCACGCCTCCGGTGCGGCTCCAGCAGGCGCTCGACAGGGCGGATCCGCTGACCGTGGAGGTTCCCGGCCGGATGCAGGTGCTCAGCGGCAACCCGGCGGCGATCGTTGACTTCGCTCACAATCCCGACGCGCTCGAGCGGACTCTGGCCTCGGTGCGCCGTCCCGACCCCGGGTCACGCGTGATCGTGGTGTTCGGAGCCACCGGGGAACGCGATCAAACCAAGCGCCCGCTGATGGGGGCGATCGCCGCCCGGCTCGCCGACGTCGTCATCGTCAGCGACGACGACCCGCACGGCGAGGACGCCGCCCGCATCCGCGCGGATGTGCTGTCCGGCGCACGCGCCGCGGTCGAACGGGAGCAACTCCCGGCCGACATTATCGAAGTCTTCCCCCGTGCGGAGGCCATCGAGCGGGCCGTGGCCCTGGCGGCGCCCCGTGACACGGTCCTCGTCGCCGGCCGCGGCCATGAGGTCTGGCAGGAGGTCAACGGCCAGAACCTGGCCCTCGACGACCGGGAGGAACTGCGCGCGGCCCTGCACCGGCACGGATTCGAAGTGCTCTCCCCGAACGCGGTAGAGTCCTAGATCGTCATGATTGAACTAACTGCAGCCGATATAGCGGCGATTACCGGCGGACGGATCGTTGGGGAACCCGTCGGTGCCACGGGGGACACCGGCGGCATCACCGTGAGTTCCGCCACCACAGACTCCCGCGAAATTGAGCCCGGCGGCCTGTTCGTGGCCAAGCCGGGCGAGACCGCAGACGGGCATTTCTACGTCGCCGCGGCCTTCGAAGCCGGTGCCGTGCTGGCGCTGACCGAACGCGAGGTCTCCGACCCGACCGGCCGCCTCCTGCCGCAGATCGTGGTGGCGGACGCCGTGCTGGCCATGGGCGCCGTCGCCGCGGCCATCGTGGCACGGCTGCGCGCCGCCGCGGGACTCGAGGTCGTGGGCATCACCGGCAGCGCCGGCAAGACCACCACCAAGGACCTGCTCGCGGGGATCCTGCGCCGAACCGCGCCCACCGTGGCCCCGATCGGCTCCTACAACGGCGAGGTCGGCGTCCCGCTGACGGTGTTCGCCGCGGACTTCGACACCCGCTATCTGGTCGTGGAAATGGGCGCCACCGGCATTGGCCACATCCGGTACCTGACGGACATGGTCAACCCCGGCGTCGGCGTGGTGCTGGGAGTCGGGACCGCCCACGCAGGGGAATTCGGCGGCGTGGACAACATCGCGATCGCGAAGGGCGAGCTGGCCGAGGCCGTGCCGGCCGGCGGTACCGTGGTGCTCAATGCCGACGATCCCCGCGTCCGGGCCATGTCGGCGCGCACCCGGGCCCGCATTCTGTACTTCAGCTCCGACGACGACTTCACCCTGCCCGACGGGAGTACCGCGCCGTTGCTGCGGGCCCGCGGCGCCCGCGTCAACGACGACGGGCACCCCGAATTCACGCTCCGCTTCCCGGACGGCTCCGAGCACCCGGTAACCTCCGGGCTGATCGGCATCCACCACGTGACCAACCTGCTGGCCGCCGCCGGCGCCGCCTGGGCGCTGGGCGTGCCGGCGGAAACCATCACCGCCGGCCTGAACGGGGCCGGCCCCGCCAGCCGCTGGCGGATGGAACGCACCGAGCGCGCCGACGGCGTCACGGTGATCAACGACGCCTACAACGCCAACCCCGAATCCATGCGGGCAGCGCTGCGCACGCTGGCCGAACTCGGCCGCGGCCGCCGCACTTGGGCGGTGCTGGGCGAAATGCTGGAACTGGGCGAAGACTCCGTGCAGGCCCACGACGCGATCGGGCGGATTGTGGTCCGGCTGAACATCTCCCACCTGATCGTGGTGGGAGAGGGAGCCAAGGCCATGCACAACGCCGCCGTGCTGGAAGGCTCCTGGGGCGACGAATCGCTCTGGGTCGCCACGCCCGAGGAGGCCCGCCGGGTGCTCGAGGAGAAACTGGAACCGGGCGACCTGGTGCTGTTCAAGTCCTCCAACTCGTCCGGGCTGCGGTTCCTGGGCGACCGGATAGCATTAGGAAATCCGTCGACGGACGGCCCCGCGGCGGCTGCAGCGCGCAGACCCGAAACCCAACAGGAAGGCCAGGCGCAGTGATAGCCCTGCTGATCGGCTCTGCCCTGGCGCTGGTCCTGTCCCTGCTCGGCACGCCCTTGTTCATCAAGCTCTTGGTGCGGAGAGGCTACGGCCAGTTCATCCGCGACGACGGCCCGACGGCGCACCACACCAAGCGCGGAACGCCCACCATGGGCGGCGTGGTCATCGTGGCCGCGGTGATGCTCTCCTACTTTGCCACGCACCTGATGATGTGGATGATGAACGGGGAAGCGCATTCCGGGCCCACCGTCTCCGCCGCCGTCCTCATGCTGCTGATGGCCGGCATGGGGCTGGTCGGTTTCTTGGACGACTTCATCAAGATCTCCAAGCAGCGCAGCCTCGGGCTGCGGGCCTGGGCCAAGATCGTGCTGCAGGGCATCGTCGGCATCCTCTTTGCCGTCCTGGCCCTGAACTTCCCGGACAATATGGGCCGCACCCCGGCGTCGATGAACATCTCCTTCGCCCGTGACATCCCGTGGCTGGACCTCGCCTTCGGCGGCACCGTACTCGGCACTATCCTGTTCATCATCTGGTCGAACGTCATTGTCACCGCAGCCACCAACGGCGTGAACCTGACCGACGGGCTGGACGGGCTCGCGGCGGGCGCATCGGTGATGGTCTGCGGCGCCTACATGCTGATGGGGATCTGGCAGTTCAACCAGAGCTGCGGCTCGGTCAAGGTCCCCGGGGAGGTCTGCTACGAGGTACGCGACCCGCTGGACCTGGCGCTGCTGGCAGGAACCATGGCCGGCGCGCTGATCGGGTTCCTGTGGTGGAACACCGCGCCCGCCAAGATCTTCATGGGCGACACCGGATCGCTGGCGATCGGCGGCGCCATCGCCGGATTCGCCATCCTGTCCCGCAGCCAGCTGCTGCTGGTGGTCATGGCGGGCCTGTTCGTGATCATCTCGCTGTCCGTGATCATCCAAGTGGTCTACTTCAAGCTCAGCGGCGGCAAACGCGTCTTCAAGATGGCCCCGCTGCAGCACCACTTCGAGCTCAAGGGGTGGGCCGAAGTCACCGTCGTCGTGCGCTTCTGGATCATCGCCGGGCTGTGCGTGGCGGCCGCGCTGGGCATCTTCTACGCCGAATGGGTGCTGGGCTCATGAGCCGGCTGGACGCACTCACCTCCTGGGACGCGGATTGGTCCGGGCTGCGCGTGGTGGTCGCCGGGATCGGGCTGTCGGGATTCTCCGCGGCCGACACGCTGATCGAACTGGGCGCCGCCGTCGTCGTCGTGGACGGCAGGGACACGGCGGAAAACCGGGCCAAGGCCGATACGTTGAAGATCGTCGGGGCCCGGCAGGTCCTGCTGGGTGAAGAGCACACCGGCGCACTGCCCGACGTCGGCGGGGAGCCGGCCGAACTGGTGGTCACCTCGCCGGGCTGGCAGCCACGGACACCGCTGCTGGCCGCCGCGGCGGACGCGGGGATTCCCATCTGGGGCGACGTTGAACTGGCGTGGCGGGTGCGCGAACGCGCAGGCCGGCGCACCGCCGAATGGCTGGCCATCACCGGTACGAACGGCAAGACCACGACGGTGGGGATGGCCGAATCCATGCTGCAGGCGGCCGGGCTGCGCGCCATCGCCGCCGGCAACGTCGGCACGCCCATCCTGGACGCGGTGCGTGATCCCATCGGCTACGACGTCATCGCCGTCGAGCTGTCGAGCTTCCAGCTGCACTGGACCCACACCATGTCCCCGCTGGCCTCCGTGGTACTCAACGTGGCCGAAGACCACGTGGACTGGCACGGGACCTATGAGGCATACCTGGCCGACAAGGCCAGGATTTACGAGCGGACCAGGATCGCGTGCGTCTACAACGCCGAGCAGCGCGAGACCGAGGAGATGGTCGAGGAGGCCGACGTCGTCGAGGGCTGCCGGGCAATCGGCTTCACGACCGGAATGCCGGCGGTCAGCATGGTCGGCGTCGTGGAGAACCTGCTCGTGGACCGGGCCTACATCGAAGAACGCCGGGACTCCGCAACCGAACTGGCCGGCCTCGGCGACCTGGGTGACCCGGCGCCCCGGCACCAGGTGGCCAACGCCCTGGCCGCCGCCGCCCTGGTCCGGGCGTACGGCGTGGAACCGGCCGCGGTCCGCGAAGGACTGCGGCGGTTCGATCCCGGGGCACACCGGATCCAAAAGGTGCTGGAGCACGCCGGCGTGCTCTGGGTCAATGACTCCAAGGCGACGAACCCGCACGCGGCTTCGGCCTCGCTGGCGTCGTTCTCCTCGGTAGTGTGGATCGCCGGGGGGCTGTCCAAGGGCGTCAGCTACGACGAGCTGATCGCCGACCACGCGCGCAGGCTGAAAGCGGTGGTGCTGATCGGCAGGGACAACACCGCCCTCCTGGCCTCGCTGCAGCGACACGCACCGGATGTTCCGGTCGTCCACGCGCACCCGGGAGACACTGGAAACAGCGCCCCGGAGGCGGAGGACACAGACGGCGAAACCGTGATGGCGGCGGCCGTGGAAGCGGCAGCGGGCATCGCCGCCGGCGGGGACACCGTGCTGATGGCGCCGGCAGCCGCCTCGATGGACCGGTTCACGTCCTACGCCCACCGGGGCAATGCGTACATGGAAGCAGTCCGCCGGTACGGAGAGGGACAGGCACCGTCGACTAAGGAGCAGTAATGGCCACCACCCGCAGCGGAAGCCGGACACCGGCCCACGCCGCTGCCCGCGGACACGCCGCTCCCGGCACGAAGCCCGCCCCCGAAGGCCGGTTGCGCGAGCTCCGGCAGCGAGGCACCGACCTGCTGGACCGCATCCAGGGCACCGGCACGCGGTCCAGCGGGGCCAGCTACTACCTGATCCTGGGCTCCGCGCTGGCCCTGACGGCCATCGGCCTGCTGATGGTGCTGTCGTCGTCCGCGGTGGAATCGATCGCCGATGAAACCTCGCCGTTCAGCTTGTTCATCCGGCAGGCCGTGTTCGCCGGCCTGGGGGTCACCGCGATGCTGGTCCTCTCGCGGTGGAAGGTCTCCACCTACCGGAAGCTCGCCTGGCCCGGCCTCGCGGTGTCGGTGCTCCTGCTGCTGCTGGTGTTTACCCCGCTGGGCGAATCCGTCGGCGGCAACCGCAACTGGATCCATTTCCCCGGCAACGTTTCCCTGCAGCCGTCGGAAGTGGCCAAGCTGGGCATGTCCCTGTGGATGGCAACGGTGCTGGCGGCCAAGGAGCGGCTGCTGGGCCAATGGAAGCACCTGCTGATCCCGGTGGTCGTGCCCGGTGCCCTCCTCGTGGTCGGCCCGGTGCTGCTCGGCAACGACCTGGGCACCGCGATGATCCTGATGCTCATCATCGCCGGCGGACTGTTTTTCGCCGGCGCACCGCTGAAGCTGTTCGGCGTGGCCGGACTGGGGGCCGGCGCGCTGGTGCTGCTGCTCGTGGTGGTCAGCCCCAACCGCATGGGCCGCATCCTCATGTGGACGGACCAGAGCTGTGAAGCGACGACCGGGCTGAACATGCAGTCATGCAACGGGCTCTTCGCACTCGCCTCCGGCGGCTGGTGGGGCGTGGGACTGGGACAGAGCCGGCAAAAATACAACTGGATTCCGGAAGCCCACAACGACTACATTTTCGCCATCATCGGCGAAGAGCTGGGCCTGCTCGGCACTACCGTCATCCTGGCGCTGTTCGGCGTCCTGGCCATTGCCCTGGTGCGCACCGTGATGCGCCAGGATTCCCTCTTCGTGCGCATCCTCGCCGGTTCCATCATGGTGTGGATTATCGGCCAGGCGTTCGTGAACATCGCGGTGGTCACCGGCCTGCTTCCGGTGATCGGAGTGCCCCTGCCGTTCATCTCCTACGGCGGCTCCGCGCTGACGGTCACCCTGGCCGCCGTCGGTGTACTCTTGTCCTTTGCCCGGACCGATGTGCCCGGCCGGAAGAAGTCCGGGGGACTCCTGGGCCGGTGGCGGCAGCAAGCGCCGGCCGGGAACCGCTGACCCCAACCCAGACCACCAGCAGCCGAGCAGAAGGTACTTCCGCAACACCATGAACACTTCCGATCCCTCTGTGGTCCTGGCCGGCGGCGGCACGGCGGGGCATGTCAGCCCGCTGCTGGCCATCGCCGGCGCCGTCCTCCGGGCCGCCCCCGCGGCCCGCATCCTCGCCGTCGGCACCGCCGTCGGCATGGAGACCCGGCTGGTCCCCGCGGCGGGCCACCGGCTCGCCACGATCGGGCGGGTTCCGCTGCCGCGCCGCCCCTCCCTCGACCTGCTGAAGCTGCCGTTCAAGTTCGCCGCGGCCGTGCGCCAGGCCGCGGGCATCATCGACGGCGCGAAGGCCGACGTCGTGGTGGGCGTCGGCGGGTACGTGTGCACCCCGGTCTACATCGCAGCCAGGCTGCGCCGGGTCCCGATCGTGATCCATGAGGCCAACGCCCGGCCGGGGCTGGCGAACCGGGTCGGGGCACGGCTGACCAGCCGGGTCGCGGTCGCGTTCAAAGACACGAAACTGCCCGGCGCCCGCTGGGTCGGCATGCCGATGCGGCCCGAAATCGCCACCCTGGACCGGGAAGCCTCCCGCGAGGCCGCGCGTCGGCGGCTGGGACTGGCGGCGGACCGGCCGACCCTCATCGTCACCGGCGGCTCCTCGGGCGCGCTGAGCATCAACCGCACCATCGGCGCTTCCCTGCAGGAGCTCGCCGCGGCAGGCATCCAGGTGCTGCACATCACGGGGCGGAACAAGGCGCTGCGGGACGCCGACGGGCAACTGCTCGCCGCTCCCGGCTACCACCAGGTGGAATTTGTGGACGGCATGCAGGATGTCTACGCGGCGGCCGACCTGCTGCTGGCCCGCGCCGGCGCGGCCACGGTGTGCGAGATAGCCGCCGTGGGCCTGCCGTCCGTGCTGGTGCCGCTGCCGCACGGCAACGGCGAACAGGCCCTGAACGCGGCCTCCCTCGTGGCCGCCGGCGGGGCCGTGCTGGTCCGCGACGGCGGGTTCACACCCCGCTGGGTCACGGACGAACTAATCCCGTTGCTGCGAAACGCGGAGCGGCTGCAGCAGATGTCCGCCGCGGCACACACCCTGGGAATCCGCGACGCAGACACCCGAATGGCACAATTGGTGCTCGAGGCAGCAGGGAGGAACACAGATGAAAGCCGTTGATTTCCACACCACCGCCCGGCTGCCGTTCGGCGACCTCGGCGCCGTGCACTTCATCGGATTGGGCGGCGCCGGAATGTCCGCCATCGCCCGGATCCTGCTGGCCCGCGGCGTGCCGGTCTCCGGTTCGGACGCGCGCGACTCGGCGGTCCTGCGCCAGCTGGAGGCCCTCGGTGCGACCGTCTTCGTGGGCCACGAGGCCGGCCATGTCGCCGGCGCGGACACGGTGGTTGTCTCCACCGCCATCCGGCCGGAGAACCCCGAACTGCAGGCCGCTGCCGCCGCCGGCCTGAACATCGTGCACCGCTCGGTGGCCCTTGCCGCCTCGATGGAGGGGAAGCGGCTGATCGCCGTCGGCGGCACCCACGGCAAGACCACCACCACGGCCATGGCGACCGTGATGCTGCAGGCGGCCGGCTGCGAACCCTCGTTCGCCATCGGCGGCGACGTGGCGGCGCTCGGCGTCAACGCCGCCCACGGGCAGGGCGAACTGTTCGTCGCCGAAGCCGACGAATCCGACGGGTCGTTCCTCAACTACCGTCCGCAGGTCATCGTGGTGACCAACGTGGAGGCCGACCACCTGGACCACTACGGGTCGGCCGAAGCCGTGTACGCCTCCTTCGACCGATTCACCGCACTGCTTCCGGCCGACGGCACCCTGGTGGCCTGCCTCGACGACGACGGCGCCCGCGCCCTGGCGGAACGGACGACGGCGTCCGGCGCAGCAGGCCGCGTGCTGGGCTACGGCTACGCGGCCGACGCCCAGGTGCGCGTCGAAGACACCGTCTTCGCCGGCTCGGGGAGCACCAGCAGGATCGAATACCCCGGCGGCAGCTGCACGCTGCGGCTGCAGGTGCCGGGCGAGCACAACATCCGCAATGCCGCCGCCGCCCTTGCCGTGGCCATCACCCAGGGCATCGATCCGGCCACCGCGGCCGAGGGACTGGCCGGGTTCACCGGAGCAGCCAGGCGGTTCGAGGCCAAGGGCACGGCGGCAGGGGTACGCGTGTTCGACGACTACGCACACCACCCCACCGAGGTCCACGCGGCCCTCACGGCCGCCCGCGAGGTGGCCGGCGGGCATGCGGTGCACGTCCTGTTCCAGCCGCACCTGTTTTCCCGCACCCGGGAATTCGCCGCCGAGTTCGCCCGGGCCCTGCAACTGGCCGATTCGGCGGCCGTTCTCGACATCTACGCCTCCCGCGAAGACCCCATCCCGGGCGTCACCAGCGAACTGATCACCAACCGGCTCGCTCCCGGCAGCTACGCACCGGATCCGGGGCGGGCGGTGAGGGACATTGTTGCCCGTTCCCGGCCCGGGGACATCGTGCTGACCGTCGGCGCCGGTGACGTGACCCAATACGGGCCCGTGCTGGTCGAGGCCCTGGGGCAGGCCGCAGCGGCGGCGCGATGAGTCCGCGCAAGCCCCGCACTCCCGCCGCGCGTCCCGCCGCCGCCCGGCAGCCGGAGGCCCCGCGGCCGCCGGAAGCCGCCGGGCAGCAGCCAAACCCCGGAGCCGCGACGGAGGCGCCCCGGGACACCGGCGTGCGGATCAACACCGGCAGGGTGTCGGCCATGCCCGCCGCGGAGTCGACCGCGGCTGCCGGGCCCGCCGCCGCTGCCCGGCCCGCCCCCGCTGCCAGGCCCGCCCCGCGCGCCCCTCAGCGCGGATCGGGCAAGCCTTCCGGTCGGGGCGGTGCCCCCGCCGGGAGGACGTCCGGGACGGCCGCGCCCTCCCGCACCCCCAAAGCCGGGGGAGCGGCACGGCCCACGCGTGCGCCCAGGCCCGGCGCCGGCACCCCGTCCGTCCCGGCAGCATCCGGCGCGCCCGGCAAGGCGGCAGGCAAGGCCGCGCGCGCGTCCGGCGCCAAGCGGGCCGGGGCGGCAGCGCTGCTGTCGCGGTGGCGGGGCCACAAGGGACCGGACCGCGCGGACGGGGCGGACACCTCCGAATCCACCGTTGTCAGTTTCCCCGAACCGGCGGCGCGCAAGACGCGGCGCCGGCTGTTGATTGCTTCCGGCATTGTGGCCGTGCTCTTCGCCGTCTTGATGTCGGTCATCTTCCTGTCGCCGGCGCTGGCCGTGAAGACAATCACCGTCGAGGGCGGCGAACTCACAGAAAAAGCAACGCTCACCGAGGCGCTGCGACCGCTCATGGGAACACCGCTGGCCCGCATCGGAGAACGCGACGTCCATGCCCGGGTGGACCACCTGCCGGCGGTGGAGTCGGTGGAAGTGATCGCCAGGCCGCCGTCGGAACTGCACGTTCGGATCATCGAGCACACGCCCGTGGCTGTGCTGAAGGACGGCAAGAAATTCGTGCTGATCGACGAGTCGGGGACGGAGCTTGCGTCGGTCGCCAAGCGCAGCGAGGCAAAACTGCCCTTGATCGACGGAGCGAAGGCCGCCGAAAACCCGGATGTCTTCGCGTCCATCACCGGGGTGCTCGCCGCGCTGCCGCCGGACGTCCTGAGGCAGCTCAAGCACGCCTCAGCGCAGTCGGTGGACTCGGTGGAACTCCAGCTGGCCGGCGGCCAAAAAGTGCTGTGGGGCAACGCGCAGGAGCAGGAACTCAAGGCCACCGTCCTGCAGGCGATGCTGCGGGCAAAAGACGTGAAAGACAAGGCGAGCGTCATCGATGTGAGCACGCCCACACGCCCGGTGACCCGTTGAGCAGGAGACGGGAAATGGGCAACATCCGGGGAACGCGCGACACGCGGAGCAAGGTCGTTGTGTGGGCCGGGGCTTGCGTCTAGCGTCTCGAATAGAAACTACTTGACATAACTCTAACCTTCAAGCTGAAGGTTAAGGTTAGGTGAAACTACCGGACAGGGTACCCGCCCGCTCCGGCAGAACTGATCAGTGCACAGACTCGAGCAAGGGACACAGGACGTGGCAGCACCGCAGAATTACTTGGCCGTCATCAAGGTCGTCGGCATCGGCGGCGGTGGCGTGAATGCCGTCAACCGGATGATCGAGGTGGGACTCCGTGGCGTGGAGTTCATCGCCATCAATACCGACGCTCAGGCACTGCTGATGAGTGACGCCGACGTCAAGCTCGACGTCGGGCGCGAACTCACCCGGGGTCTTGGCGCCGGCGCCGACCCGGAGGTGGGCCGGAAGGCCGCCGAAGACCATGCCGAAGAGATCGAGGAAGTGCTGCGCGGGGCGGACATGGTCTTCGTGACCGCCGGCGAAGGCGGCGGCACCGGCACCGGCGGCGCACCCGTGGTGGCCCGGATCGCGCGCTCGCTCGGCGCCCTGACCATCGGCGTTGTCACCCGCCCGTTCACGTTCGAGGGCCGCCGCCGCTCGAACCAGGCCGAAAGCGGCATCGAGACGCTGCGCGACGAAGTCGACACCCTCATCGTGATCCCCAACGACCGCCTGCTGTCCATCAGCGACCGCAACGTCTCCATGCTCGATGCCTTCCGGTCCGCCGACCAGGTGCTGCTCTCCGGCGTGCAGGGCATTACCGACCTGATCACCACCCCGGGCCTGATCAACCTCGACTTCGCCGACGTGAAGTCCGTCATGCAGGGCGCCGGCTCGGCGCTGATGGGCATCGGCTCCGCCCGCGGCGAGGACCGGGCCGTCAAGGCCGCCGAGCTGGCCATCGCGTCTCCGCTGCTGGAAGCTTCGATCGACGGTGCGCACGGCGTGCTGCTGTCGATCCAGGGCGGATCGGACCTGGGCCTGTTCGAGATCAACGAGGCCGCCCGGCTGGTGCAGGAGGTCGCACACCCCGAGGCGAACATCATCTTCGGCGCCGTCATCGACGATGCACTCGGCGACGAAGCCCGGGTGACCGTCATCGCCGCCGGCTTTGACCAGGTGGACGTCACCTCCGCTCCGACCCAGAAGCCGGCCGCCGCCCCCGCCGGTACGCCCGCCGTTCCGGCCGCCCAGCCGTCCGTGCCGGTCTCGGAGCCCATGGAGCACAGCTTCAGCGGTGCCATGCCGCAGCACCACGTTCCCGCCGACGCGGGCTTCGACATGGACCTGCCGGCCATCGTCGAGCCGGACCTGAGCGCAGGCCGCGTCGACGACCTGGACGTTCCGGACTTCCTGAAGTAAACCCTCAGGCAGGTCCGGCAGTGTTTTGGTGGAAGCAGCGGGTCCACACCGGCGTGTGGGCCGCTTTTACCGACCGCTCGGCCGGGAACCTTGGCCTGCATGTCGGGGACGACCCCGACACGGTGCTCCGGCGGCGCGCGGCGCTGGAAGACGCCATGGCTGTACCGGCCGGTTCGCTGCGGTTCATGAACCAGGTGCATTCGGCCGTCGCCGCGGTCATCCCCGCCGGCTGCGGGGAGGCCGACGCCACTGAAAGAGCCGCGCCGGCCGACGCGCTGGTCAGTGCCGACGGCGCGGCGCCGCTGGCGGTGATGGTCGCGGACTGCCTGCCGGTCGTGCTGGTGGGAACACGGGCCGACGGCGGGCCCGCCACCGCCGTGGCCCATGCTGGCCGCCGCGGACTGCTCGACGGGGTGCTGGCCAACACCGTCGCCCGGCTCCGCGAGGCCGGTTCGGGCGAATTGCGGGCCTGGATCGGTCCCTCCATCTGCGGGGCCTGCTATGAGGTTCCCGAGCAGATGCAGGCCGAGGCGGTTGCCCGGATTCCCCAACTGGCGGCGAGGACAGCCTGGGGGACGCCGGCTTTGGACCTTGCCGCCGGAGCCAGGGCAGAGCTGGCCGGGCTCGGTGTGGACGTGCATCAGGTGGCCGGCTGCACCCGGGAGGACGAAAGGCTCTACTCCTACCGGCGCGATCAACAAACCGGCCGGTTCGCCGGCCTTGTCTGGAAGGACGCATGAGTACCGACGCCCGCAAGTCCGAACTCGCAGCGAACCTGGAACGTGTCCGGGCACGGATTGCCCGGGCCGCCGCGGGGCGATCCACGGAGCCGGAACTGATCGTCGTGACGAAGTTCTTCCCGGCCTCCGACGTTGCGCTGCTGCATGACCTGGGCGTCACCGACGTCGGCGAAAACCGGGACCAGGAAGCGGCCGCGAAGGCCGCCGAGCTTGCCGGTGCCGGGCTCCGCTGGCACTTCATCGGGCAACTGCAGACGAACAAGGCAAAGTCCGTGGTGCGGTACGCGGATGTGGTCCATTCGGTGGACCGGCGGCAACTCGTCACCGCCCTCGGCAAGGCCGTGATGGCCGAGCAGGAACGGCGGGAGGCGGCCGGGCTCGGACCACGGTCGCACCTGGACTGCCTGATCCAGGTGAACCTTGACGAGAGCGGCGCCGGGCAGGCCGCGGGCACGGCGGCCCGCGGCGGTGCCCGGCCCGAGGACATCCCGGCGCTGGCCGATGCCCTCGGCGACACCGAGGGACTAAACCCCGCCGGGCTGATGGCCGTCGCACCGCTGGGCGCAGACCCTGCCCGCGCATTCGGCCGGCTGGTCGAACTGTCGCAGCGGCTTCGGGAACAGCATCCCGGCGCCGGCCTGGTGTCGGCGGGCATGAGCCAGGACCTCGAAGCGGCGGTCGCCGCGGGCGCGACACACCTCCGCGTCGGTTCCGATGTCCTCGGCCCGCGACCAGCCGTGGGGTAGCGTTTTGGCTAGGCAGACTCCTTGCCGGGCCGGCCGATCCGGGACCTGGCAAGGCGCGACAGCAGCGCTGAAGACAGGATGGGAGCGACCATGGCAGGCACACTGCGCAAGACAATGATTTATCTTGGGCTCGCCGATGGTGACGAGCACTACGAAGCCGAGCAGGCAGACACGCCCGCTCGAGATGAGGAGCAGCCTGTGGACCAGCCCCGTCAGGAGCGCCGCCCCGAGCCCGCCCCGCCGGTGAAGCAGGTTGCCGAGGAATACCGGGCGCCGGTGACGCCGATCAAGCGCGCTCCGTCGGCCCGCGAGGACGCTACCGTGCTGCACCAGATCACCACCGTGCATCCGCGGTCGTACAATGATGCCAAGATCATTGGCGAAAGTTTCCGCGACGGCATTCCGGTGATCATGAACGTCACGGACATGGGCGAAGCGGAAGCCAAGCGTTTGGTCGACTTTTCCGCCGGCTTGGTCTTCGGACTGCACGGCAGCATCGAGCGGGTCACGAACAAGGTCTTCCTGCTCTCGCCGTCGAGCGTTGAAGTGCTGGGCGAGGACCGGAAGTCCAGCGACCAGCAGGCCAGCTTCTTTAACCAGAGCTAGCCCGCAGCTACGTCCGGCAGGCGTGCCGCCAGCCTTACTCCTTCTAGCGCTAGGAATCGTGGAACCGGCGTGTCCCTCATTTTCGTCCTGCTCTACCTGATCTTGATGCTGTTCCAGCTGTCCCTGATCGTGCGGATCGTCTTTGAAATCGTGCAGGCCTTCGCCCGGCGCTGGCGGCCGCGCGGCATCGCGCTCGTCGCGGCGTCGGCGGTCTACTCCGTGACCGACCCTCCCATGAAGGCCCTCCGGCGGCTCATTCCGCCGCTGCGAATCGGAGGATTCGCGCTCGATCTTGCGTTCCTGGTCCTGTTCCTTGCCGTCACGATCGCCATGGCGATCGTGGCCGGTCTGGCCTGACCCGAGGCGCGTTAGTGTTCGTCTCCGAAACGATATATTCTGATTCAGATATAGCTGGCGGATGCCCGTTGCACGGCGGATATTCGCTACCGTTGTTATGAATCCAGCACGTAGCATTCATGACCCACGAACCAGTATGAGGTGACCAGATGGCTTTGACGCCAGAAGACGTTGTCAACAAGCGGTTCCAGCCGACCAAGTTTCGCGAAGGCTATGACCAGGACGAGGTCGACGATTTCCTAGATGAGATCGTCGTCGAACTCCGCCGGCTGAACCAGGAGAACGACGAACTTCGCAAGAAGCTGGCCGAAGCCACGTCGAACCAGGGTCCGGAGGCCTCCGTGCCGGCTCCGGTCTCCGCCGCCCCGAAGACCGAGCAGGTCCGGGAACCGGTCAAGGAAGAGCCCAAGGAAGAGCCCAAGCCGAAGGAAGAGCCGAAGCCGGCCCCCGCGGCCGTTCCGGCATCCGGGACCGGGCACACCGCGGCCGCCGAGTCCGCCGCAGGCGTGCTGGCCATGGCCCAGAAGCTCCACGACGAGTACGTCACCGCCGGTGTGGAGCAGCGGGACAAGATCATTGCCGAGGCACAGCTGGAAGCCAGCAGCCTGGTCAACGACGCCGAAGAGAAGAGCCGCAAGACCCTGGGCAACCTCGAGCAGCAGAAGGCCGTGCTGGAGCGCAAACTGGAGCAGCTGCGTGGATTCGAACGCGACTACCGGGCCCGCCTGAAGGCGTACATCGAAGGCCAGCTGCGGGATTTGGAAGCCCGCGGATCCTTCGCTGCCCCCGAGGTCAAGGACAGCGCGGACGCGTAAGCGCGGAAGATAACCGCCAGCCCCGTGCCACGGGGCTCCCAATGGCCGGCGCCGGGATTACCCTGCCGCCGGCCATTGGCTTTGGGCGCCCCGCCCCGGCGCCCGACCGGCACTGAAGACGAGAGAGACATGTCAGAAACTTCACCGGCAGCCGATCGACCCGACGATGGGGCGGCGGCCGCACCGGAACAGCGGAAGGGCGCCGGCCGGTTCATCCTGCTGCTGGCCGGCTGCGCGGCGTTCGCCTATGCCTTCGACCAGCTGACCAAGTGGTGGGTGGTGTCCACCATGACCGAGGGCCAGATCACCCCGGTGCTGCCGCCGCTGCTGCACTGGCACTTCATCCGCAATTCCGGGGCCGCGTTCTCGATCGGCGAGGACTACACGTGGGTGTTCACCATCGTCATGACGGCCGTTTCCGCGGCGATCGTGGTCTACGCGCGCAAGGTCCGGTCCCTGTGGTGGTCCGTGGCGCTCGGCTTCCTGCTCGGCGGCGCGCTGGGCAACCTGACCGACCGACTGTTCCGCGAACCCGGCTTCGGGGTGGGCCACGTGGTGGACTTCATCGCCTTCCCCAACTTCGCCATCTTCAACATTGCCGACTCCGCCGTGGTGGGAGCGGTCATCCTGTGGTGCGTGTTGACCTTCATGGGCATCGGAATGGACGGTACCCGGGAGGCCCCCAAGGCCGCGGACAAGCCGGCCGGCGACGGCAAGGCGGCGGGGGAGAGCGGTGACTGACGACGGCAGGGTCGTGGAGCTGGACGCCCGGACAGCTGGCGCGCGGGCCGATACCGCGGTGGCCGCGCTGCTGGGAGTATCCCGCTCGGCGGCCGCAGCACTCCTCGGCGACGGACGCGTGGAATTGGACGGCCGGGTTATCGCCAAGTCGGAGAAGCTCCCGCAGCAGGGAAGCCTGCGCATTGCCGTACCCGAACAGCGGGATCCGCTCGCCGTCGTGGTGGAAGAGGTAGAGGATTTGAAGATTCTCGGAGACGAGGACGATTTCGTCGTCATCGACAAGCCGGTGGGCGTTGCCGCCCACCCGTCGCCGGGCTGGGTCGGCCCGACCGTCGTCGGCGCCCTGGCCGCCCGGGGCTACCGGATTTCGACGTCAGGCGCCGCCGAGCGGGCCGGCATCGTCCACCGCCTCGACGTGGGAACCTCCGGCGTCATGGTGGTCGCCAAGACCGAACACGGCTACACCCTGCTGAAGCGCGCGTTCAAGGAACGCACGGTGGACAAGGTCTACCACGCGCTGGTTCAGGGACTGCCGGACCCGCTGGAGGGCACCATCGATGCGCCGATCGGCCGGCATCCCGGCTACGACTGGCGGTTCGCCGTGGTCGAAGACGGCCGCAACTCGATCACCCACTACGAGGTACTCGAGGCCTTCGGCAGGGCTTCGCTGGTCGAGGTGCACTTGGAGACCGGCCGCACGCACCAGATCCGCGTGCACTTTTCCGCGCTGCGGCATCCGTGTGCCGGCGACCTGACATATGGCGCGGACCCCAAACTCGCCGCCGCACTGGGACTGACCCGGCAGTGGCTGCACGCCAAGAAACTTGGCTTCCACCACCCCGGCAGCGGGGAGTGGGTCGAATACGAGAGCGAGTACCCGCGGGACCTGGCCTACGCGCTGCAGGCGCTGGCCGAACACCGCGTGTAAGCCGGTACCGGCCGACTCCGGCACCTAGAATGAAACGGTGGCAGCAGTGACTTCATCCAAGATCGGCAACGATTCCTTCGTCCACCTTCACAACCACACCGAGTACTCGATGCTCGACGGTGCCGCGCGGCTGACCGACTTGTTCAGCCACGCCGATGAACTGGGCATGAACGCGGTGGCGACGACCGACCACGGGTTCGTTTTCGGCGCCTTCGATTTCTGGAACAAGGCCCGCAACGCCGGCATCAAGCCGATCGTCGGGGTGGAGGCGTATCTGACCCCGGGCACCGCCCGGGCGGACAAGACACGCGTGCGGTGGGGCGACGGCGGACGCAACGACGTCTCCGGCGCCGGCGCCTACACCCACATGACCATGTGGGCCGAGACCACAGAAGGCATGCACAACCTGTTCCGCGCCTCGTCGCTGGCCTCCCTGGAAGGCTACCTCTACAAGCCCCGGATGGACCGCGACCTGCTGCAGACCTACGGCAAGGGGCTGATCGCCACCACCGGCTGCCCGTCCGGCGAGGTCCAGACCAAGCTGCGGCTCGGACTCTACGACGAGGCCAAGCAGGCCGCCTCCGATTTCCGGGACATCTTCGGCAAAGAGAACTTCTACTGCGAGTTGATGGACCACGGCCTGGACATCGAACGCAACGTCCAGGCCGACCTGCGGAAACTGGCCCGCGAACTCGGGCTGCCGTTCGTCGCCACCAACGACCTCCACTACACCCATGCCGAAGACGCCAAGTCGCACGCGGCGCTGCTGTGCGTGCAGTCCGGATCGACGCTGGCCGACCCGAAGCGCTTCAAGTTCGATGCGGACGAGTTCTACCTGAAGTCGCCGGCGGAAATGCGCGCCATCTTCCGCGACGTCCCGGAGGCCTGCGACAACACGCTCCTGATCGCCGAGCGCTGCAACGTGGAGTTCAATACCAAGGCTTCCTACATGCCGCGCTTCCCGGTGCCGGAGGGGGAAAACGAGGAGTCCTGGTTCGTCAAGGAAGTCGAGAAGGGCCTGCACTACCGGTTCCCCCACGGCATTCCCGACGACGTGCGGAAGCAGGCCGAATATGAGATCGGCATCATCCTGCAGATGGGCTTCCCCGGCTACTTCCTGGTGGTCGCCGACTTCATCAACTGGTCGAAGGACCACGGCATCCGCGTGGGACCCGGCCGTGGTTCCGGCGCCGGCTCCATGGTCGCGTACGCGATGCGCATCACCGACCTGAACCCGCTCAAGCACGGGCTGATCTTCGAGCGCTTCCTGAACCCGGACCGCGTCTCGATGCCCGACTTCGACGTCGACTTCGACGACCGCCGCCGCCCCGAGGTGATCAAGTACGTCACAGAGAAGTACGGCGACGACCGCGTCGCCATGATCGTCACCTACGGCACCATCAAGGCCAAGCAGGCGCTGAAGGACTCGTCCCGCGTCATGGGCTATCCGTTCTCCACCGGCGAGCGGCTGTCCAAGGCGATGCCGCCGGACGTCATGGGCAAGGGCCTGACGCTGAAGGAAGTCCACGATCCCAACGCCAAGCGCTACGGCGAGGCCGAGGAGATGCGCGAGCTGCTCAAGTCCGACCAGGAGTCCGCGAAGGTCTTCGAAACCGCGCTGGGCCTGGAGGGGCTGAAGCGCCAATGGGGCGTGCACGCGGCCGGCGTGATCATGTCCTCGGAACCGCTGATCGACATCATCCCGATCATGCGCCGGGAGCAGGACGGCCAGGTCATTACGCAGTTCGACTACCCCACCTGCGAAGGCCTCGGCCTGATCAAGATGGACTTCCTCGGCCTGCGCAACCTGACGATCATCACGGACGCCATCGAGAACATCAAGATGAACCAGGACATCGACCTGGACCTTGAAACGCTCGACCTGGACGACCGGCCGTCCTACGAACTGCTGGCCCGCGGCGATACCCTCGGCGTGTTCCAGCTCGACGGCGGCCCCATGCGGTCCCTGCTGAAGATGATGCGCCCGGACAACTTCGAAGACATCTCCGCCGTCATCGCCTTGTACCGGCCGGGCCCGATGGGCGCGAACTCCCACACCAACTACGCCCTGCGCAAGACCGGCGTCCAGGAGATCACCCCGATCCATCCGGAGCTGGAAGAGCCGCTGCGGGAAATCCTGGATACCACCTACGGCCTGATCGTGTACCAGGAGCAGGTGATGGCGATCGCGCAGAAGGTGGCCGGCTTCTCGCTGGGCCAGGCGGACATCCTGCGCCGCGCCATGGGCAAGAAGAAGAAGTCCGAACTGGACAAGCAGTATGCGGGCTTCCACCAGGGCATGGTGGACCGCGGCTACTCCGAGGCGGCGGTCAAGGCGCTGTGGGACATCCTGCTGCCCTTCTCCGACTACGCGTTCAACAAGGCGCACTCGGCGGCCTACGGCCTGGTGTCCTACTGGACGGCCTACCTGAAGGCGCACTATCCGGCCGAATACATGGCCGCCCTGCTCACCTCGGTGGGCGACGACAAGGACAAGCTGGCGCTGTACCTGAACGAATGCCGGCACATGGGCATCACCGTGCTGCCGCCGGATGTGAACGAATCGGCGCTGAACTTCACCCCGGTCGGCACGGACATCCGTTTCGGCATGGGCGCCATCCGCAACGTCGGCGCCAACGTGGTGCACGCCATGGTGGCCGCACGCGACGAGAAGGGCAACTTCGCCAGCTTCAGCGACTTCCTGCAGAAGGTCCCGGCCGTGGTGTGCAACAAGCGCACCATCGAGTCGCTGGTCAAGGCCGGCGCGTTCGACTCGCTGGGCCATCCGCGCCGCGCCCTCGCCATGATCCACGAAGAAGCGGTGGACTCGGTCATCGTGCTCAAGCGCAACGAGGCGGCCAACCAGTTCGACCTCTTCAGCGCGTTCGACGACGGCGGCGAAACCGCCGGGGGTCTGTCGGTCGACGTGCCGGACCTGCCCGAGTGGGACAAGAAGGACAAGCTCGCGTTCGAGCGGGACATGCTCGGCCTGTATGTCTCGGACCACCCGCTGCAGGGGCTGGACGGGATCCTGAGCCAGCACGCGGACCTGTCCATCACGTCCGTGATCGGCGAGGACGGCCCGCCGGACGGGCAGATCATCACCATCGCGGGCATGATCACGTCGCTGCAGCGCCGGATCGCCAAGAACAGCGGCAACGCCTACGCCCGTGCCGAGGTCGAGGACCTGGGCGGTTCCATGGAAGTGATGTTCTTCGGGCAGGCCTACGCGCCGATCGCCACCGTGCTCGCGGAAGACCTGATCGTGGTGGTCCGCGGCCGGCTGCAGCGCCGCGACGACGGTGCCGTCACCCTGAATGCCCAGGAACTCACCGTTCCGGACCTGAGCGACGGGCACTCCGGGCCCGTCGTGATCTCGATGGCCAGCTTCAAGGCCACCGAGTCGGTGGTCACCGCGCTGGGCGACGTGCTGCGCACCCACCCGGGCACCACCGAGGTGCAGGTGCGGCTGAACGGCTCGCGCAAGGTCGAGGTGATGAAGCTCGGGGTGGACCTGCGGGTCAACCCGAACCCCTCGCTGTTCGGCGACCTCAAGGTCCTGCTCGGGCCGGCCTGCCTCGATGCCTGACCGGGCGGCGGCGCCGGGTCAGTAGAATGGGTGGGTGACTTCTGCAGCCTCGGCCAACACCTTCACCGATTTCCCCACCCTTGACCTGCGCGGCCGCCGGCTGGGCACCGCCGAACTCAAGGCGGCCATGCCGCGGGCGGAGACCACCTTCGACGCCGCCACCGGCGCCGTAGAGGAAATCATCGGCAAGGTCCGGGCGGGCGGGTTCGCCGCGTTGGCGGAGCTTGCCCGCCGGTTCGACGGGGTGGAGCAACTGCATCCCCGGGTGCCGGCGGCCGCGCTGGAGGAAGCCCTGGAACAGCTCGATCCGCAGGTCCGCGCCGGTCTGGAGGAATCGATCGCGCGGGCCCGGCGGTTCGCCGCGGCGCAAAAGCCGGGGGACACCGACGTCGAGATCGGTGACGGAGCGGTGGTGACACACAAGTGGATCCCGGTGAACCGGGTGGGCCTCTACGTCCCGGGCGGGCTGGCGGTGTACCCGTCATCCGTCGTCATGAACGTGGTGCCCGCCCAGGCCGCCGGCGTGGCGTCCATCGCCCTTGCGTCGCCGCCGCAGAAGGACTTCGGCTCGCTCCCGCACCCGACAATCCTGGCCGCCGCCAAGCTGCTGGGAATCGACGAGGTGTACGCCATCGGCGGCGCGCAGGCGGTGGCGGCGTTCGCCTACGGCGCGCCCGCGAACGGGCACGGCCCGGCGCTGGAGCCGGTGGACGTCGTGACCGGCCCCGGCAACGTCTATGTGGCCACGGCCAAGAGGCTGGTCAAGAGCGTGGTGGGGATCGACGCCGAGGCCGGCACCACCGAGATCGCCATCCTGGCCGACGAGACTGCCAATCCGGCGTTCGTGGCCGCCGACCTCATCAGCCAGGCCGAGCACGACCCGCACGCCGCCTCCGTCCTGATCACGGCTTCTGAGGAACTGGCGGCGGCAGTGCGCCGGGAACTCGGCGAGCAGGTCGCCCGAACCAAACACGCCGCCCGCGTCCGCGAGGCGCTGTCCGGCCCGCAGTCGGGGACCATCTTGGTGGACGGGCTGGAACAGGGCATCGCCGTCTGCGACGCCTACGCCGCCGAACACCTGGAGATCCAGACCGCCGACGCGGCCGGGGTAGCCGCCCGCATCCGCAACGCCGGAGCGATCTTCGTGGGCGACTACAGCCCGGTGAGCCTGGGCGACTACTGCGCCGGCTCCAACCACGTGCTGCCCACCAGCGGCACCGCCACCTTCGCCAGCGGCCTGAACGTGACGACCTTCCTGCGCGCCGTCCAGGTGGTCAATTACGGCGACGCGGCGCTGCGGGAAGTCAGCGGGCACATCGCCGCGCTGGCCCGCGCCGAGGACCTCCCGGCCCACGGCGACGCCGTCGCCATCCGGTTCGCCTGAACGGGCCCAAACCCCAACATGTAGTAATCACAGTCTTGTAATTCACCTAGATATGGTTCTAGGATGAATAAGTTGGCTGTCCCGAGGGAAGGAGTGTGGCGTGTACTGTCCGTTCTGCCGTAACTCCGATTCCCGGGTGGTGGACAGCCGGCTGACCGATGACGGTTCCGCGATCCGGCGGCGCCGCCAGTGTCCGGCCTGCGGGCGGCGCTTCACCACGGTGGAGACCACCAGCCTCAGCGTGATCAAGCGCTCCGGGGTCAGCGAGCCGTTCAGCCGGACCAAGGTCGTCAACGGCGTGCGCAAGGCCTGCCAGGGCCGTCCCGTGACGGAAGACGACCTGGCCATGCTGGCCCAGGAAGTCGAAGAGTCGGTCCGCGCCAGCGGTGCCGCGGAAATCGACGCGCATGAGGTGGGCCTGGCCATTCTGGGGCCGCTGAAGAAGCTGGACCTGATCGCCTACCTGCGGTTCGCCAGCGTCTACCAGGGCTACGAATCGCTGGAGGATTTTGAATCCGCGATCGACCAGCTGCGCCACGATGCGCAGAGAAACGGCCAGCAGGGGCCCGAAGGCCGGCAACGGCCGTTGACAGCGCAGTAGCGCGACCAAGACTCCGGTGGCGGCTGCGGAGGGGAAGCCGAGGCCGCCACCGGCACCAACCTCCCGGTTGCCGGCCTATTTGGCGAAGCCGAAGTGCAGGGCCGCCTGCAGGGCCGCCCCCACGATGCCGGCGTTGTTGCGCAGCTGGGCCGGGATGATCGGCGTGGCCAGCTGAAGCCGGGGCAGGAAGTCCTCGCTGCGTTTCGAGATGCCGCCGCCGATGATGAACAGCTCCGGCGAGAACAGGAACTCGACGTGCGAAAAGTACCGCTGCAGGCGCTGCGAGTACTCCGCCCAGTCCAGGCCGTCGCGTTCGCGGGCCACGGCGGAAGCCTTCGACTCGGCGTCGTGCCCGTCCAGCTCCAGGTGGCCCAGCTCGGCGTTCGGGACCAGCTTGCCGTCGAAGATGAATGCGGAGCCGATGCCCGTGCCCAGGGTGATGACCAGCACGGTTCCCTTCACCCCCGCACCCGCCCCGTAGCGGACCTCCGCCAGGCCCGCCGCGTCGGCGTCGTTCATCACCTGGACGGGGCGGGACATCCGGTGCGTGAGCAGCGCGTCCACGTCGGTCCCGATCCAGCGCTCGTCCACGTTGGCCGCCGACCGTGCAATGCCGTGGCGGATGATGGCGGGGAATGTCACGCCCACCGGCCGGTCGGATTCCGGTCCCTCCGGGCGGGCGCTGAGTTCTTTGACGATGCGCGCGACGACGTCGGCCACGGCCTCCGGACTGGACGGACGGGGCGTGTCATAGCGGATGCGGTCGCCGACCAGGATGCCCTTTTTGAGGTCGACGATGCCGCCCTTGATGCCGGTTCCGCCGATATCGATGCCGATCGCCGACCGGGCCGCCCGCTTGGCTGCCTTCTTGGCCACGATGTCCTCGGTCGCCATGCCACCTCCGTGCGCGTTGAGACCCGGCGTGCCTCGCCGGACTACCGGAAGCCTACCCGCTGTGTCCGGCGGTGTCAGGCTGCGAAAAGCTAGGGGAGGGTAAGGATTTCCGCCCCGGTCTCGGTGACCACCAGCGTGTGCTCGAACTGGGCGGTCCGCCTGCGGTCCTTCGTGACGACCGTCCAGTTGTCATCCCACATCTCCCACTCGATCGTGCCCAGGGTCAGCATGGGCTCGATGGTGAAAACCATGCCCGGCTCGATCGCCCGGCTGTAGGCCGGGGCGGCATCGTAGTGCGGGATGATCAGGCCGGTGTGGAAGGCCTCGCCGACGCCGTGGCCGGTGAAATCGCGGACCACGCCGTAGCCGAAACGCCTGGCATAGGACTCGATGCTCCGGCCGATCACGTTGATCTCCCGTCCCGGGGCCACGGCCTTGATGCCGCGGCGCAGCGACTCCTGGGTGCGCTCGACCAGCAGGCGGGACTCTTCATCGACGTCGCCGACCAAGAAGGTGTAGTTCGTGTCCCCGTGGACGCCGTCCAGGTACGCGGTGATATCGATGTTGACGATGTCCCCGTCCTGCAGCACGGTGGTATCCGGAATGCCGTGGCAGATCACTTCATTCACCGAGGAACAGATCGATTTGGGGAAGCCGCGATAGCCCAGGCAGGAGGGATACGCGCCGTGGTCCAGCAGGAATTCATGCCCGATGCGGTCCAACTCGTCGGTGGTCACGCCCGGCTCGATGTGCTTGCCCACCTCCACGATGGCCTGTGCGGCGATCCGTCCGGCGACGCGGATTTTCTCGATGGTCTCCGGCGTCTTGACCTCCGAGCCGGTGAATTTGGCCGGCGCCGGCTTCCACGCGTACTCGGGCCGGACGATCGAAGGGGGAACGGGCAACGGGGGGCTGACGGTGCCTTGAACGAGGGTTCCGACGGGTGCTGTTGCTGCGTTGTGGGGCATAGTATCGATCATATAGGTGCTGCAGAGGTGCCCGACAGCGGAGGGGCAACAGCCTTCGCACGCTGCCGGGCGCCGTCAACGTAAGGAGGCCGGCATGGCGGATTTCTGGTACAACGTGGTCACCCATCAGGTGGAAGTGGGCGCCCAGTCCGACTGGACGCAGCTGATCGGCCCCTACGAGACCCGCGAAGAGGCCGAGCACGCACTGGAAAAGGTGCAGCGGCGCAACGAGGAGTGGGACGCGGAGGACGACTGACCCGCCGGCGCCTGCTCCGGGCGCGGGGTTTACGGACCGAAAGGACGGGGTGCCTAGAAGGAGTGCTCCGGGCCGGGGAACACGCCGTCCTGGACGTCCGAGCGGAAGGCGGCGGCGGCGTCGGAAATGATGGTGCGCACGTCCGCATACTGTTTGACGAACTTCGCCATCTTGCCGCCGCGCAGGCCGACCATGTCCTGCCAGACCAGGACCTGGCCGGTGGTCGACGGCCCCGCCCCGATGCCGATCGTGGGGACACGCAGGGCCTGGTCCACCTTGGCGGCCGCCTCGGCCGGAACCATCTCCATGAGCACAGCGAAGGCTCCGGCCGCTTCCAGGGCCAGGGCGTCGTCGATGAGCCGTTCGGCGTCGTCGCCGCGGCCCTGCACCCGGTAGCCGCCCAGCGCATGTTCGCTCTGCGGAGTGAAGCCGATATGCGCCAGTACCGGAACTCCGGCCTGCACCATGGCCCGGACGGTGTCCGCATAGTAGGCGCCGCCCTCCATTTTCACCGCGTGGACGCCGGTCTCCTTCAGGAAGCGCACGGCCGTTTCCACCGCCTGCGCCGGCGACACCTCGTAGCTGCCGAAGGGCAGGTCGGCAACGACGAACGCGCTGCGGGCCGAGCGGGCGACCGCCCGGCAGAGCGGCAGCATCTCGTCCACGGTGATCGGCAGGGAGGTCTCGTTGCCCAGGACGTTGTTGGACGCCGAGTCCCCGATCAGCAGCACCTCGATGCCGGCGGCGTCGAAAATCTCCGCGGTGTACTGGTCATACGCCGTCAACATGGCGAAGCGCCGGCCCTCGTCCTTGGCCTGCTGCAGGTGGTGGATGCGGGTGCGGCGGGCCGGGCGGGAAGCCGATGCCGCCGCCGGCGTGCCGTAAGGAGCCGGCTGCTCGGCGCCGGAAGACTGTGAAGTGGGCATGTGGTAGAGCCTAATCCTCAGGCGTCCGCTTCCTCCACTCTGGCGCGGACGCGTTACCGGGGCGCCAACTTCGGTTGTGCTGCCAGTAGGCTAAAGGGAAGCAGACCACCGCAGGCTTTGGCATGCAGTTTTTGGATGCCGTGGCCCGGACACAGCGAAAGGCAGCACATGGACCGTCAGCAGGAATTCGTCCTCCGTACCATCGAGGAACGCGACGTGCGCTTTGTCCGGCTCTGGTTCACCGACATCGTCGGGTCGCTGAAATCCGTGGCGCTGGCCCCTGCGGAGGTCGAAGGCGCCTTCGAGGAGGGGCTCGGCTTCGACGGCTCCTCGATCGAAGGACTGGCCCGGGTCTTCGAGTCCGACATGCTGGTCCAGCCGGATCCCACCACGTTCCAGATCCTGCCGTGGCGGGGCGAAGCGGAGCAAACGTCGCGGATGTTCTGCGACGTGCTCACCCCCGACGGCGAACCGTCCACCGCCGACCCGCGCAATGTCCTCAAGCGGACGCTGGGCAAGGCCGCGGAGATGGGCTTCACCTGCTACACGCACCCCGAAATCGAGTTCTACCTGCTCAAGTCCGACCAGCTGGGTCCGGACGGGGTCCCGGTGCCCGTGGACCACGCCGGGTATTTTGACCACGTGCCCGGCGGCGTTGCCCAGGACTTCCGCCGCACCGCGGTGACCATGCTGGAAAACGTGGGCATCTCGGTGGAGTTCAGCCACCACGAGGACGGGCCCGGCCAAAACGAAATCGACCTCCGGTACGCCGATGCCCTGCAGACCGCGGACAACATCATGACCTTCCGCACGGTGGTCAAGGAAGTGGCGTTGATGGAGGGCATCTACGCCACCTTCATGCCCAAGCCGTTCTCCGACCACCCGGGTTCCGGCATGCACACGCACTTTTCGCTGTTCGAGGGAGACTCGAACGCCTTCTTCGAAGCCGGCGCCGAATTCCAGCTCTCCAAGACGGCGCGCCAGTTCATGGCCGGGATCCTGCGCCATGCGCCCGAATTCACCGCCGTCACCAACCAGTTCGTCAACTCCTACAAGCGCCTGTGGGGCGGGGGAGAGGCCCCCAGTTACGTGTCCTGGGGCCACAACAACCGGTCGGCGCTGCTGCGGGTGCCGCTGTACAAGCCGAGCAAGGGCCAGTCCGCCCGGGTGGAATACCGGGGCATCGACTCGGCGGCCAATCCCTACCTGTCCTACGCGGTGCTCCTGGGCGCCGGGCTCAAGGGCATCGAGGAGGGTTACGAGTTGCCGCCGGCCGCCGAGGACGACGTGTGGAGCCTGAGCACCGCCGAGCGGCGGGCCATGGGCCTTGACCCGTTGCCGTCCAGCCTGCATGACGCCATCCGCACCATGGAGGAGTCGGAGCTGGTGGCCGGGATCCTGGGCGAACAGGTGTACGAGATTTTCCTGCGCAACAAGCGGGCCGAGTGGCACGACTACCGCCTGCAGGTCACCCCGCACGAGCTGAAGCGCAACATCGGAATCCTCTAGGGCGGACACGTGCTGACGAACCGGCGCTTGATCGCCCGAGGATTCCACGATCTGGAGCGCAGCACCCGGTTCCTGCAGGCCAGGGAACTGTCCGGCATCAGCCAGGAGCGGCTGGAGGCCGGGTTCGCGGTCAGCGCCGACCCGGACCAGGCGCTGGTGTCGCTGGTGCGACTGCTGGAGAAAAACCCGTCCCTGGCGGACGTCATCAACATGGGCGGCGACGGCAGCGAAGCCCTGTTCCGGCTGCTCGGGGCTTCCGAGGCCCTGGCGGACTTCCTGCTCCGCCGGCCGGAGCATCTGGACGTCCTCGAGACGGACATCGGACCGGAACCCGGCCGGGTGCCGGCGTCCCGCCTGCGCAGCTCGCTGCTGCGTTCCGTCGGGGCGGACCCCTTGTCGGGACAACCGGTCGCCTCGTTTTCGGGCAAGGACGCCTACGTCGCGCTGCGGAGCACGTACCGCCGGCACCTGTCCGAACTGGCGATCCGGGACCTCTCCGCGGCCTCGCCGGTCGACTTCCTGCCGGACGCCGCCCGGGAACTGGCGGACCTGGCAGCGGCCGCGCTGGACGCCGGGCTTGCGGTGGCCCGGGCCGAAGCAGCGGAGCGTTACGGCGCCGGCGACGTCGCGGCGGTGCGGCTGGCCATCATCGGCATGGGCAAGTGCGGGGCCGGGGAGCTGAACTATATTTCCGACGTCGACGTGGTGTACGTCGTCGAGGCCGACGGGCGCGCCGACACCGAGGCCGGGGTGATCGGGGCGGCGCTGGCCAGTGGAACGGCCCGGGCCATCTCCTCGCCCGGCCCGGAACCCGGGCTGTGGGAAGTCGACGCCAACCTGCGCCCGGAGGGCAAGGACGGGCCGCTGGTCCGGACGCTGGACTCGCACCTGACGTACTACCGGCGCTGGGCCCAGAGCTGGGAGTTCCAGGCACTCCTGAAGGCCCGGGCCGTGGCCGGGGACGCCGAGCTGGGGCGCCGGTACGAGGAAGCGGTGTCGCCGCTGGTGTGGTCCTCGTCGGAACGGGAAGGGTTCGTCGAGTCGGTGCAGTCGATGCGCCGCCGGGTCACCGAAAACATCCCGGCCCATGAGCGCGGCCGTCAGATCAAGCTGGGCCGCGGCGGGCTTCGCGACGTCGAATTCACGGTCCAACTGCTGCAGTTGGTGCATGCCCGGGTAGACGAATCCATCCGCCAGCGCGACACGACGTCGGCCATCGCGGCGTTGAGCACGGCGGGCTACATCTCGCGCGCCGACGCGCAGGAATTCGATGAGGCCTACCGGTACCTGCGCGTCCTGGAACACCGGATCCAGTTGGTGCACCTGCGCCGGACCCACTTGATGCCCGACGACGAGCAGGCGCAGCGCGTGCTGGCCAAAGCCGCGCAGGGAGCGCTGCTCGAGAGGCGGCCGGCGCCGGCCGAGTTGCTGGAGAAGTGGCAGCAGACCAAGCGCAGGGTGCGGGCGCTGCACGAGCGCATCTTCTACCGGCCGCTGCTGGCCGCAGCCTCCAACCTGAGCCTGGACGAGGTGCGGCTGACCCCGGAGGCGGCGCAGGGCCGGCTGGCCGCGCTGGGCTACCAGGATCCGCGGGGTGCGATGCGTCATATCGAGGCCCTGACCGGCGGGGTCAGCAGGAAGGCGTTGCTGCAGCGCCAGCTGCTCCCGGTCTTGCTGGAATGGATCGCTTCCGGCGTGGACCCGGACGCGGGTTTGCTGGGCTTCCGCCGGCTGAGCGAACGGCTGGGAGACTCGCACTGGTACCTGGGCATGCTGCGGGACTCGAGCTCGGCCGCCGAACGGCTGTGCCACATCCTTTCCAGCAGCCGCTTCATCACGGATCTGCTGGAGGTCTCGCCGGAGTCCACGGCCTGGCTGGGCACAGACAAGGACCTCGTACCGCTCAGCTTCGACGCCCAGTGGCAGGAAATCCGGTCCAAGATGTCCCGCCATCCGGTGCCCGAGGAGGCCATCCGGCTGATCCGGCTGATCCGGCGCCGGGAAACGCTGCGCATTGCGCTCGCCGACTCCTCCGGGCTGCTGGAGCAGTCCCAGGTCGGGGCCGCTCTGGCGGACGCCGACCGTGCCGCCGTGCTCGGCGCGCTCCACGTCGCGGAAACCTCCGTGCTGGAGTCCGAGGAACGGCTGACGGCCCTGTTGGTGGTGGCCATGGGCCGGCAGGGCGGACGGGAGATCAGCTACGGCTCGGATGCCGACGTCATGTACGTGCACCGGCCCTTGCCGGGGGCCGACCCCGGCCTGGCCCAGCAGCAGGCGGAGCGCATTGTCACGCGGATCTCTTCCCTCCTGAAGCAGCCCTGCACACCCCCGGTGCTGGCCGAACGGGTGCTCGAAGTGGATGCGGCGCTGCGGCCGGAAGGCAAGAACGGGCCGATGGTGCGCTCGCTGGACTCCTACCGCGAGTATTACCAACGCTGGTCCCTGGTCTGGGAGGCGCAGGCCTTGCTGCGCGCCCGCCCGATGGCCGGCGACGACAACCTGGCGGACGAGTTCATCGGGCTCGTGGATCCGATCCGCTACCCGGAGGGGCTGGGAAGCGATCAGGTGCGGGAGATTCGCCGGATCAAGGCGCGGGTGGAATCGGAGCGGCTCCCGCGCGGCGCCGATCCGGCCCGCCATCTGAAGCTGGGCCGCGGGGGACTCAGCGACGTGGAGTGGCTGGTGCAGCTGCTGCAGCTGGAGCACGCCCGGAAGCTCCCGGAGCTGCGCACCACCAACACGCTCGAAGCGCTCTCCGCCATCGCCGCCGCCGGGCTGCTGCCGGGCGAGGACGCCGCCGCCCTCGGGCGAAGCTGGAGCCTTGCCACCCGGGTCCGGTCGGCCAATGTGATCTGGGCGGGCAAGAACTCGGACGTGCTGCCGGCCTCGCGCCGGGACCTCGAAGCGGTGGCACGCTGGTGCGGTTACGAGCCCGGGAACGCTGCGGCGATCGAGGAAGACTACCTGCGCCTGACCCGCCGCGCCCGGGCCATCTTCGAGCGCTACTTCTACGGTTACGGCACCTAGCCTCCCCGACACCAAGTGGTGCTGCCGGTCACCGGTCTGTACCCTCAATGAGGATCTTTTGCGCCTTGCACAGGCTGTACAGGCGTGCCCTGAGAACAAATCTAGGAGCTGTTTAGTTTGCACACCCTCCAACGCACCGGGCTGGGACGGCGCCTGCTGGCCCTGACCGGACTGCTGGCGGTGCTCTCGCTGGTCTTCGGCGGCAACGCGGCCGCGGCCGCGGCCCAGGCGCCGCAGAGCGCCAGCGGCAAGAGCTACGTCATCGGTACCGACACGACGTTCGCCCCCTTCGAGTTCCGCCAGGGCGGCGAACTGGTCGGCATCGACATGGACCTGCTGCGGGCGATCGCCGAGAACCAGGGTTTCGAGGTGGAAATCCGGTCGCTCGGGTTCGACGCCGCGCTGCAGGCGCTGCAGTCCAACCAGGTGGATGGAGTCATCGCCGGCATGTCCATCACGGACGAGCGCCGGCAGGTCTTCGACTTCTCCGACCCGTACTTCGACTCGGGTGTGCAGATGGCCGTGGCGCAGAGCAACAACGAGATCACCTCTTACGAGGACCTCGCGGGCGAGACGGTCGCGGTCAAGCGCGGCAGCGAGGGTGAAGCCTTCGCCGACTCCATCGCCGAAGAGTACGGTTTCACGGTCAAGCCGCTGGACCAGTCGGCCACCATGTACGACGACGTCAAGGCCGGCAACTCCGTGGCAGTCTTCGACGACTACCCGGTGCTGGCCTACGGCATCGCCCAAAACAACGGGCTGAAGGCCGTCACGGAGAAGGAACGCGGAAGTTCCTACGGCTTCGCGGTCAACAAGGACCAGAACCCCGAACTGATCCAAGCCTTCAACGCCGGCCTGGCCGAGCTCAAGGCCAGCGGCGAATACCAGCAGATCCTGGACAAGTACCTCGCTTCGCCGGAGACTGCCGGGAAGAGCAGCTTCTGGCAGCTGTTGACGGACAGCCTCCCCGCCCTGATGAAGGGCCTGGGGCTCACGCTGTTCGCCACGGCGGTCTCGATCATCATCGCCCTGGTCCTGGGCGTCGCCTTCGGGTTCCTGAAGGTATCCCGCCGGATCGTGCTGCGCGGGATCGCGACCACCTACGTGGGCATCTTCCGCGGCACGCCGTTGCTGGTCCAGGCGTTCTTCTTCTACTTCGGCCTGCCGCAGCTGACCGGGGCGCCGATCGACGTCCTCACCGCCGGCGTGCTGACGCTGAGCCTGAATGCCGGCGCCTACATGACGGAGATCGTCCGCGGCGGCATCCAGTCCGTGGATCCAGGCCAGATGGAAGCCAGCCGCAGCCTGGGCCTGGGCTACGTCAAGTCCATGCAGAAGGTCGTGATCCCGCAGGCGGTCAAGATCATGACCCCCAGCTTCATCAACCAGTTCGTCATCACGCTCAAGGACAGCTCCCTGCTCGCGGTCATCGGTTTCGCCGAACTGACCTACCAGGGCCAGCAGATCTACGCCTCCAACTTCCGTACCGGCGAAACGCTGCTGATCGTGGCGGCGTTGTACTTCGTGGTGATCACCGCGCTGATCAAGCTTTCCAACATCCTGGATAAGAGGTTCAACAAGTGAGCAAGATTCACGTCGCCGGACTCAGAAAAAGCTTTGGCAGCAACGAGGTCCTCAAGGGCCTCGACGTCGAGGTGGCCGAAGGCGAAGTCGTCTGCGTGATCGGGCCGTCCGGCTCGGGCAAGTCGACCTTCCTGCGCTGCCTGAACAAGCTGGAGGACATCAGCGGGGGAACCGTGGTGGTTGACGGTTTCGACCTGACCGACCCGAAGGTCGACCTGGACAAGGTGCGCCAGCACATCGGCATGGTCTTCCAGCACTTCAACCTGTTCCCGCACAAGTCCGTGTTGGAGAACATCATGCTGGCCCCGGTGGAGCTCAAGAAGCTCGGCAAGGCCGAAGCACGCAGCAAGGCCCTGGAGCTGCTGGAGAGGGTCGGGCTGTCTGAGAAGGCCGACGCCCGCCCGGCCCAGCTCTCCGGCGGACAGAAGCAGCGCGTGGCCATCGCGCGGGCACTGGCCATGAATCCCGACATCATGCTCTTCGACGAGGCCACCAGCGCCCTGGACCCGGAGATGGTGGGGGAGGTGCTGCAGGTCATCAAGGACCTGGCGGCGGAAGGCATGACCATGGTGGTGGTCACCCACGAGATGGGCTTCGCCCGCGAAGTCTCGGACCGCGTCATCTTCATGGCCGACGGCAACATCGTGGAGGAAGGCAGGCCGGAGGCACTCTTCGGCGCCCCGCAGCAGGCACGTACCCAGGACTTCCTGGCCAAGGTCCTCTGAGGTCCTCTGACCGGCCGACGGCGGTGCCCTCCGATGCGCGGGGGCGCGCCGCCGTCGGGCCCCGCCCTGTAGGTGTGTGGCCGGGAACAGGGCGCCGGGCTAGGCTGAGGCCGGAACCCAACCGAAGGAGGCGCCGGACATGACCGACATCGATGTGCTTGGACGCGAACACCTGGCCGTGGCCGTCGGAGCGCCGCACGGTCGCAGTGCCGCCTTGGTGGCCCAGGACGGTCCGCTGCGCCAGACGGTGTTGGCCTTGAAGGCCGGGGCGGAGCTGGGGGAGCACAACGCCCCGCTGGCCGGCACGCTGCTGGTCCTGGAAGGGGCGGTCACCGTGGTGTCCGCGTCCGGCCGCATGGCCGTCAACCAGAACCAGCTCGCCGTGATCCCGCAGGAGCGGCACTCGGTGGAGGCGTCCGAGGACTCGGTGTTCCTGCTGACAGCCGTCACCGAGACACGCCGGGACAGCTGAACGGCGCCGCCGAGACCCACCGGGACAGCCGAGCAACGCGCCGGGCCTTGCCCGCATGGCGCGTCGCGCGTCACCTGCGCAGCGCGCTGCGGATGATCGCCACCACTCCCGCGAACAGCAGCGCGGTGGCCGTCAGCACCAGCGAATAGGCGACCCCGACGCGCAAAATGACCAGGAACACCAGGAAGGCAACGGCAGCGCCGATGAGCGCGGCCCTGACCGGTCGCGGCGTGCGGCCCTGAGGTGCGGGCTCCCCGCTTTCGCCCATGGGCTTCATTTTGCCACGCCTCGCAGTCACAGCCGAGGCTCTCAGCTGCCATCAGAAAGTGGTGGGGCGAAGAGGCTATCGACCGGTGGTCGACACTTTTAGAAGCGCGGGCCGAGATGGCGCGGCTCTATGATCTGCTGAACAGTGCAATCGAGCGCCCTGAGCATTACGGTTGCACTCGGCGTCAGCGAGTACGGTCCGGCGCCACCGAGATAAAAGGCGACTGCACTGGACCGCAGTTTCGTGCCGAGCGCCTCGTGTTAGTGTCGGCCGTGTTAAAGATGCCTTGTATCCTGCTGAGGTATCGACGGAAATCAGCGAGGGCACGAGGTAAGCGGGCACATGTTGGGACCCACACTGACGCTGCGCCCGCTATTCATCACGCGGATAGCCTTTTTCGCGGGTACGTTGCTGTTTCTGATAGTGCTCTTCTTCGAGGTCAAAGCCGGCCCTGGCCCTTCTGGACGCGTGGGGGATCACCCCTTCGGGTCGGTGCCAGATGTCATATTGTTTGTGCTTCTTATGGGCGCCCTGCTGCTCACTGGCTGGCGAAACTGGCGGTTGGGTGTGCAAGTATCCGCCGCTGATCTAACAGTGTTCGGAGTCTTTCGGGATCGTACGGTCCCGCGGTCCGCATTCCGGGACATCACCATGAACTCTCTGCTCGTGTGGGAAGGGGCAGATGGGCAGATCCGGACCACGCCGATCACTGCGTTTTTAGAACTGGGTGGCGTGCTTGGCTTCGTAGCCCGTCACAACGAGCGGAGTCTCGCGCAATTGCGGGACGAGATCCGACCGAAGAATTGATGACCCGAGCGACCTTGCAGGCACGTGCTGGTGGATCCCCTGAGCATGGAAGCTTGGCCGCGTTTGGCGCTTCATCGCAACCGAGATTAACGCATACGAAATTTCGCAGAAGACGGCAGCACTAACCAGACCTGCGGCATGACTACGCCTCACTGTTGATCGCCTCCGGGGTCGGCGTAAAGGTCATCAGCGGTGCAAAGCCAAGACGATGCGCGACACGCCTATGCCCAGATGTTTCCGGACAAAGAGGAGTCCGCACGTGCTGCTGTCACCGAAGTGTTGGCAGCTCGTGCGGACTCTGTGCGGACTAACCCCGCGTTTACCGCGGAATCTAGCTAGCAGCCGTAGTAGAGCTCGAATTCGTACGGGTTCGGGCGGGCGGCCAGCGGCGCGATTTCCTCTTCGCGCTTGTAGGCGATCCAGGTGTCGATCAGGTCCTGGGTGAAGACACCGCCGGCCTGCAGGAACTCGTTGTCCGCCTCCAGTGCCTCGAGCGCTTCCTCCAACGAACCCGGAGCCTTCTGGATGTCCTTGGCTTCCTCGGCGGGCAGCTCGTACAGGTCCTTGTCGATCGGGTCGGCCGGCTCGATTCGGTTCTTGATGCCGTCCAGGCCCGCCATCAGCTGCGCGGCGAAGGCCAGGTAAGGATTGGAGCTGGGGTCTGGAGCGCGGAACTCGATGCGCTTGGCCTTCGGGTTGGAGCCGGTGATCGGGATACGGATGCCGGCCGACCGGTTGCCCTGCGAGTAGACCATGTTCACCGGGGCCTCGAAGCCCTTGACCAGCCGGCGGTAGGAGTTGACCGTCGGGTTGGTGAACGCCAGCACGGCGGAAGCATGCTTGAGCAGGCCGCCGATGTACCAGCGGGCGGTGTCGGAGAGGCCGGCGTAGCCCTTCTCGTCGTAGAACAGCGGCTGCCCGCCGGTCCAGAGCGACTGGTGGCAGTGCATGCCGGAGCCGTTGTCGCCGAACACGGGCTTGGGCATGAACGTGGCGGACTTGCCCCAGGCGTCGGCGACGTTCTTAACGATGTACTTGAACTTCAGCAAATCGTCGGCCGCGTGCGTCAGCGTGCTGAACTTGTAGTTGATCTCGGCCTGGCCGGCGGCGCCGACCTCGTGGTGGGAGCGCTCGACCTCGAGGCCGACGGCGTCCAGCTCCACGCAGATCGCGTCGCGCAGGTCCGCCTGCTTGTCGGTGGGGGCCACGGGGAAGTAGCCGCCCTTGACCGGGGTCTTGTACCCCTGGTTCCCGCCTTCTTCCCGCTTCCCGGAGTTCCAGTACGCCTCGACCGAGTCCACCCTGTAGAAGGAATGCTCGGGGCTGGACTGGTAGCGGACGTCGTCGAAAATAAAGAATTCGGCTTCCGGGGCGAAGAACGCGGTGTCGGCGATGCCGGTGGAGGCCAGGTACGCCTCGGCGCGCTCGGCCACGCCGCGGGGGTCGCGGTGGTAGGGGTCACCGGTGCGCGGGTTCACGATGGAGAAGTTCAGCGCCAGCGTCTTCTCGACGCGGAACGGATCGATGAAGGCGGTCGAAACATCCGGGATCAGCTGCATGTCGGACTCGGCGATGCCTTGGAAGCCGCGGATCGAGGAGCCGTCGAAGAGTTGGCCGTTCACGAAGAAGTCCGCGTCAACGGTCTTGGCCGGCACGTTGAAGTGCTGCTGGACGCCGGGCAGATCGGTGAAACGGATATCGACGAACTTAACGTCTTCGTCGGCGATGTACTTGAGGACCTCGTCCGCATTCTTGAACATCGGGTCATGCTCCTTACGCATTCTGGGGGAACCTGCCTCCGCTGTACGGGGCCGGCAACAGTTACAACAATAGGAGCAGGGAATTTCCCGACAGTGTCGCAAGTGTTTCGGGCAGGTTACGAAATCGATGTGCACTGCAAGTTTACCGTCAGTGGCCTTCACGCTTTACCGGCGGGAACTCCGGCCGCCCCCGGGGAAACCCCGTTACAGGCGGGACCGGTAAACTTGAGGGGTGGTAAGCAGACGCGATCTTGGTTCCTGGCTTGAAGGCCCCCCGCAGTCCAACATCCAGAAATGGCCCGGGCAGCGGCTCGGGCTCCCGCAATCCGGGCCCGGCTCGATTGCGCGTCCGGGGCGCCGGTTCGTGGCGCTGCTCATTGACTGGCTCCTGTGCTACGCGATCGCGAACGCCTTCCTGGGCGGAAGCCAGCTGGCCATCCTGGGGGTGTTCGCCGTCGAGCAGCTGCTGCTGGTGGGGACGCTCGGCTACAGTTTCGGCCACCGACTGCTCGGCATCCACGTGCGCAAACTCGACGGCTCCGCCTCCGGCTTGCTGGCCGCCGTCGTGCGCACCGTCCTCCTGTGCCTGGTGATTCCGGCGGTTATTTTCGACCCCGACCAGCGAGGCTTCCACGATCGCGCCATGGGCACCGTGCTGGTGCGCCGCTGAGGCAGCCTTCCTCGGTCGTGCCGTGAGCACCACCGTCCCGGCGCCCCGCTGAGCCGGCGCCTCACTGCAGGCCTCAAGCCTCCTGTCTGGCGCGATGCGTTAAACCCGAAAGGCTGCCGGTGAAACCGGCAGCCTTTCGGGTTTAACGGGCGGGACGCTCAGCGGCCGCGCATGGCCTTGCGGTCCGGGCGGGCCTTGAACGGATCCACGCCCTTGGGGATGGGGAGCTTGTTGCTGCCCAGGGCCGACAGGCGCTTGTCCACGGCGCTGACTTCCTGTTTGGTCAGTTCCTTCTTGAGCTTCTGCACGGTCTTGGCCACCTTGCTCAACTCCACCTGGCCTTCGCCGCGGCCGGTCTCGATCACATGGATCGTGACGTTGGGCAGAATGCGGCGAAGCCTGCGCCGCTCCGACTCGACCAGCTGCCGCACGCGGTGCGAGGGGCCCTCGGTGACCAGCACAATGCCGGGGCGGCCCACGGCGCGGAAGACGGCGTCCTGGGTGCGCGGGTTCACGGCCACCGGCTGGTCCTGCAGGATCCAGCCGCGGCGCAGCACGCTGAGGGCCGCGCCGGAAGCACCGGGCTGGCCCTCGATCTGCGAGAACGCCGCACGTTCGGCGCGCCGCGACAAGATGAAGGTGGCGGCCAGCAGGCCCAGCGGGATGGAGATGATCAGCAGCGTGACCCAGTTGTTGATCAGCAGGCCGATGACCAGGCCGACGGCGACGATGCCGAGGAAGGCCAGCAGCATGAACCAGACAACGTTCGGGTCGTTGCGCCGGGTCATCCGGAAGACCTGGCCGATCTGCTTCAGCCGGCCGGGCTGCTTGTTGGCTTTGGAGGGTTTCCCAGCCTTGGGCTTGCGTGAGAAGAGACCCCGCTTCGGGGCGTCGGAATCGGTGCTATGGGCCATAATGTCCAATTCTATCGTGAGCCAGGAGGCACTCGTGCCGTACGCGGACACGGCAACGGCCCGGCAGCCGGCAGGCTCCCGGACCGCGGTTCCGGCGGTTCAGCTACCGGGCAGCAATCAGCGTGGCGGCTTCCTGGCGGGTGCTGCCGGATTCGCCGATATGGGCGAGCTGGGGCGGGAGCTCCAGGCCCTTCTTGCGCATCGCGGTGGCCCAGAGGCGGCTGGCCCGGTAGGACGAGCGCACCAGCGGCCCGCTCATCACGCCCAGGAAGCCGATGTCCTCGGCCTCCTGGCTTAGTTCCACGAATTCCTCCGGCTTCACCCAGCGCTCCACCGGGTGGTGGCGTTCGGTCGGGCGCAGGTACTGCGTGATGGTCACCAGGTCGCAGCCGGCGGCGTGGAGATCGCGCAGCGCCTCGGAAATTTCTTCGCGGGTTTCGCCCATGCCCAGGATCAGGTTGGACTTGGTCACCATGCCCTGGTCGCGGCCCTGCGTGATGACATCCAGCGAACGCTCATAGCGGAAGGCCGGCCGGATGCGCTTGAAGATCCGGGGCACGGTTTCCACGTTGTGCGCGAATACCTCCGGTTTGGCGTCGCAGATGGCCGTGATGTGTTCGGGCTTTCCGGAGAAGTCCGGAATCAGGATTTCGACGCCGGTGCCGGGGTTGAGTTCGTGGATCTTGCGGATGGTCTCGGCGTAGAGCCACACGCCCTCGTCGGCCAGGTCGTCGCGGGCCACGCCGGTGACGGTGGCGTAGCGCAGGTTCATCTGCTGGACCGACTGGGCCACCTTGGTGGGTTCCAGGATGTCGACGGGGGAGGGCTTGCCCGTATGGATCTGGCAAAAGTCGCAGCGGCGCGTGCACTCGGAGCCGCCGATCAGGAACGTCGCCTCGCGGTCTTCCCAGCATTCGAAAATATTGGGGCAGCCTGCCTCTTCGCAGACGGTATGCAGCCCCTCCTTCTTGACCAGGTTCTTCATGCCCACGTACTCGGGGCCCATGTTGACCTTGGCCTTGATCCAGTCCGGCTTGCGCTCAACGGGGGTGGCTGCATTGCGGGCCTCGACGCGCAGCAGGCGGCGTCCTTCAGGGGCGAGCGTCACAACAGGGCTCCTTCGGTCTGGCGGTGGCCAGGGTCGGTGTCGGTGGCCGCGGGGCCGGGGGTGCCGGCCTTGACCAGGGATGTCTCGAACGAGCGGAGTTCTTCCTCCACCCGGTCTGCGATGTCGGCCGGGGCCACGTCCAGCCCGGTCTCGGCCTGGATGGTGGTGGTGCCGGCGTCGGTAATGCCGCAGGCAATGATCTGGCTGTAGGGTGCCAGGTCGTTCCGGCAATTGAGCGCGAAGCCGTGCATGGTTACCCGGCGGTTGACGCGGATGCCGATGGCGGCGATCTTGCGGGCGGGCCCGCGCTCGTCGGCCTCGATCCAGACGCCGGAGCGGCCCTCCATCCTGGTGCCGGCCACGCCGTAATCGGCGAGCACATTAATCAGGACCTGCTCGAGGATGTCAACGTAGTCGGCCACCCGGGTGGGATCCGGGAGGGCCACGATGGGGTAACCCACCAGCTGGCCGGGGCCGTGCCAGGTCAGTTTGCCGCCACGGTCCACGCTGACCACGGGGGTGCCGTCCAACGGCCGCTCATGGTCTTCGGTCCGCTTGCCGGCGGTGTAGACAGCGCTGTGCTCCAGCAACAACACGGTGCTGGGCGCCGTGCCCGCCACGACTTCGGCGTGCAGCTTGCGCTGCAGCGCCCAGCCTTCTTCATAATCGACGTAGTCAGGGGCGAAGCCCAGCCGAGAAAACTCAAGAGCCATTCAGCAAGACTACGCTCCGGGGGCCGGGCACTGCTATTTGTGTAACGACTCAAGTGCTGTGGATAACTCCTGCGCCCCGCGGCCAAACGGAGTACAAGTGGTCCATGGAAGATGGGCAGACACCCGGGGCGGCCTCCATGGGGCAGGAACCGCCGCGGCCGGCGGCGCCGGGGCTGCACGTGCAGCGGTGGCTGGGCAACGGCGCCTCGGCCTCGGTATGGCTGGTCCGCGACGCGCTGACCCGAACGGAGTATGCACTGAAGGTGCTGTCTGCGCCCACTGTTCCCTCCTCCTCGGACGACGCCGAACGCCCGCGGCCGGGGCCGCGCCCTGCCTGGCACGTATTAGCCGCCGATGAGGGGGAGCCCGCTCCCTGGGCGGTTGCCCCCGAGGGGCAACCGGGGGCCGCGGCCGCTGCCGCCGACCATGAACTATTCCTGTTGGCGGGGGCGCGGCATGAGCACCTGCTGCCCGTCCACGGACAAGTGGCAACCGACCGCGGGCCGGGGCTGCTGCTGGAATATGCTGCCGGCGGCTCGCTCGCGGCGCTCGTCGCCGCCCGCGGCCCGCTGGCCGTGGGCGAGGCCGTGACGATTCTGACTCCGATAGCCCAGGCCTTGGATTACCTGCACGGGACCGGGACCGTGCACGGGGACGTATCGCCCGGCAACGTGCTGTTCACCGCGGTGGGCAAGCCGATGCTGGCCGACCTGGGCGTCGCCCGCGCGCTGGGCAGCGACCGCCCACCGGCGGCGGGCACGCCGGGGTTCGGGGCACCGCGCAGCGGTTCCGGCGGCGGCCGGCTGGATCCCGAGGCGGATATTTATGCGTTGGCAGCCATCGGCTGGTTCGCGCTCACCGGCCGGGTGCCCGGTGCCACCGCGCAGCGGCCGCCACTGGCGGCGTTGGTGCCCGAGGTGCCCGATCCCCTGGTGGCCCTCCTGGAAGACGGACTGGCCGAGAGTGCAGGGGAGCGCCCCTCGGCGGCGGAGTTCGCCCGCCGGGCGATCCGGGCCGCAAAGCCGGAGGCACTGGATTTGACGGCGTCGGCGCATCCTTCCGTTGCCAGCCAGTTGCTGACCCGGCGGCAGGCGGCGGGTAAGGCTGCCGGCCGCCGGGACAGGGGGCCGCTGCCGCCGTTTCCGCGGGCGTCAGCCGGGGCCGGCCGTGGAGGCGGTGCCCGGCCCGCCCCCGGTAGGCGGGCCGCGGCCACGTTGGCGGTCGCCGCGGCCGCGGCGGCAGCGGGCATCCTGTTCGCCCTGGCCGGCAACGTAGCGCCTGCTCCGCCGAGCGATCCGGATGCGGTCTCATCGCCTGGTGGTGGCCGGTCGGTGCAACAGGTGTCCACGGCGCAGCGCGAAGGGCAGGACCCGGCTCCCCCCGAAGCCCGGGTACTGCCGGCGGAACTGGAACGTGCGCTGCGGGGCCGCGATGCGGCGGCGGCCGTGCCGGCCCTGGCCTGGTTGCGCACCGAGGCCGTCAGGACGCGCGACGCAACGCTGCTCAACCGGGTCAATATGCCCGGCACGGCCGTCATGGACACGGACCAAGGCATCATCGCTGCACTGGCAGGCTCCGGCAGTTGGCTCGACGGCTTCGAAACCACGGTGGAGAAGGTAACGGCTGATCCAGCGCCACCAGGCGGAGGGCCACAGGAATGGGTGGCCGCAACCGTCAGCACGTCGGCGTACCGGCAGGTGGCCGCCGACGGCAGCGTGCTGGGACGACGCGCCGAACCCAGCGTGCAACGGGTCCACCTTGAGATGGTGAGGCGGGACGCCGGCTGGCTGATCCAGTCAATCCGCGAGGCGCCCCGCCGCTCGGATGACCCCGGGGCCAGCACAGGCCGTGACTAAGATCGAGGCATGACTTCATCGAGCTACTTCCGCTACCCGCACGTGCACGGCGATCTGGTCACGTTCGTCGCTGAGGACGACGTGTGGGTCGCCCCCCTTGCCGGCGGCCGGGCGTGGCGTGTCTCGTCGCTGCAACTGCCGGCCCGGAATCCGAGGTTCTCGCCGGACGGGCAGCACCTGGCCTGGAGCGTGGTGCAGGCCAGCGCCCCCGAGGCCGTCACGGCGTCGGTCGACGGCGGGGGATTCCGCCAACTGACCTACTGGGGGCACGCCAGCACGAAGGTAAAAGGATTCACACCGGCGGGTCACGCCCTGGTGACGAGTTCCTTCGAACGCGAAGAATCACGTCACACCTGGGCCTACGCTGTGCCGCTGGACGGTTCGGACGCCCGGGTCCTGCCCTATGGGCCCGTCGACTCAATCGCGTTCGGGCCGGAACTCGGCGACGAGCGTCCGGTCGTGGTCGGCAGCGTGCTCTCGCGCGAACCGGCGTGGTGGAAGCGGTACCGCGGCGGAACGGCCGGCAAACTGTGGATCGACCGGGACGGCGGCGGCGAGTTCGGGCGCCTGGCGGCCGAACTCGACGGCAACCTGGCAGACCCGATGTGGATCGGCAACCGGATCGCGTTCCTGAGCGATCACGAAGGTTACGGCAACCTGTATTCGGTGGGGCCGGACGGAACAGGCCTGCGCCGGCACACCGACCACGACGGTTTCTACGTCCGCCATGCCGCGACGGACGGCACGCGCGTGGTCTTCGAGTCCGCCGGCGAACTCTGGATCCTGGACTCCCTCGATTCCGCGGACGCGGCCCGCCGGCTTGAGATCACGCTGGGCTCGGCATCCACGAGCCGCCGCAGCCGCCCGCTCGACGTGTCAAAGCACCTGGCCTCCGCCGTGCCGAATCCCAAGGGAACCGCCTCCGTCATCGAAACGCACGGCACGGTGCACTGGCTGACCCACCGGGACGGCCCGTCGCGCGCTGTGGAATCGACGCCCGGCGTCCGCGCCCGGCTCGCGCGGCCCCTCGGCGACACGCGGGTGGTCTATGTCGCGGACCACGACGGGGAAGAAGCCCTCTACATCCGCCAGGTCTTCGAACAGCTGTCCCGGGCCGACCAGCCTGCTCCCGCGGCAGCCGTGCCGGCCCCCGCCGAACCGGAGCCCGACGGCTTGCCGCGCCCGGTGTCGGCCTCCGCCGTCGTCCATCCGACCCAGTCCCAGCCCATCGTGGAGGTGCGGTCCGGCGGAAGGCAAGGCGGCGGCGGAAGCGGCGGCCGGGAACCGGACGCCCGTTCGGCTGAGGCGCTGGAGCCGCAGCAATTGCGCCGCGTGGAGCTGCCCGGCCCGGACCGGGTGAGCGCGCTTGCCGCCAGTCCGGACGGCAAGCTGGCGGCAGTGGCCACCGAATACGGCCAGGTACTGGTCCTGGACGCCGAAAGCGCGCAGCTCCGCCGGCTCTCCGAAACCGACCACGGGGCGATCAGCGAGCTGGTCTTCTCGCCGGATTCCCGCTGGATCCTGTGGGCCGAGCCCGTGACAGCGGAGGGCACCCGCACGCGTCTCCGGCTGGCCCGGGCCGACGGCACCGGCGGGATCGTCGACGTCACCGACGGACGCTTCCGCGACCATGGTCCGGCGTTCACCCCGGACGGCAAGTTCGCCGCGTTCCTCTCCGAACGGAGCTTCGATCCGGTCTATTCCACCCACAGCTTCGACCTGGGTTTTCCCGAATCGACCAAGCCGTTCCTGGTGGCCCTGGCCGCCGCCACGTCTTCGCCGTTCGGTCCGTCGGTGCACGGCACGCTGCCGGACGCGCCGCCGTCGGCCGGGAAGGATCACGACGGATCCCCGAACGGGGAGGACCAGGCCACGCCCGCCGTCGCCGACATGGTGGTGGACGCCGAACGGCTGGGAGAGCGGATCATCCCGGTCCCGGTCCGGCAGGGCCGCTACACCGACCTCAGCGCGGTAGACGGAGCCCTGCTGTGGCTGGCCAGCGACCCCGCCGGCGTCACCGGAGAAGGCCGCGCGTCGGCGGAAGAGCCGGAGCAGTCCCAGCGGCTGGAGCGGTTCGACCTCTCCCGCCGGGAGGTTTCCGTGCTGGTGCCGGCGCTGGACTCCTACGAGGTGTCCCAGGACCGCAAGCGGATCGTGTACGTGCACAAGGCGCAGGTCAAGGCCGTGCCGGCCGCCGGGAAGGTCGACGACGACTCGCCCGAGAGCGTGCAGGTCGACCTGGGCCGGATCCGGGTCACCCTCGAACCGCTCAAGGTCTGGGGCCAGGCGTTCGACGAGGCCTGGCGGCTGCAGCGCGACTTCTACTGGGCCGAGGACCTGGCCGGGCTGGACTGGCAAGGCGTCTACGACCGTTACCGGCCCCTGGTCGAGCGGCTTGGATCCCACGACGACCTGGTGGACCTGCTCTGGGAGCTGCACGGCGAACTCGGCACCTCGCACGCCTACGTTTCGCCCCCGCCGGTCGCGGAGCCCGGCTCCGGCAAACAGGGACGGCTCGGCGCCGACCTGGCACGGACCGAGGCGGGCTGGACCGTGCAGAAGATCCTCGCCGGAGAATCGTCGGATCCGCTGGCGCTGTCTCCGCTGACTGCTCCGGGCGCAGCCGTCGACCCGGGGGACGTGATCGCGGCGGTGGACGGCATCCCCGTGGACCCGCTGGCAGGCCCTGCGCCGCTGCTGGCCGGCGCGGCCGGGAAGACGGTCGAACTGACCATCGTCAACGGGGCGGGCAGCCCGGAAGCCGGCCTGCAGCGGCGAATCGCGGTGATCCCCATCCGCGACGAAGAGCGGCTCCGGTACCAGAACTGGGTCTCGGGGAACCGCCGCAATGTCCGCGAGGCATCGAACGGACGCTTCGGATACCTCCATATCCCGGACATGGTGGCGCGCGGCTGGGCACAACTCCACCGCGACCTGGATGTGGAGACCGCCAAGGACGCGCTCGTCATCGACGTACGGCGCAACCGCGGCGGCCATACCTCCCAGCTGGTTGCCGAGTTGATCGGCCGCAAGGTCACCGCCTGGAACCTCGCCCGCGGCGAGCAGCCGGGCACGTACCCGGCCCACGCGCCCCGGGGCCCAGTCGTCGTCCTCACCGATGAATACGCCGGGTCCGACGGCGACATCATCACCCAGGTGAGCAAGCTGCGCGGGATTGGTCCCGTAGTCGGGACCCGGACGTGGGGCGGGGTGGTCGGCATCGACGCGAAGTTCTCGCTGGCCGACGGAACCGGCGTCACGCAGCCGCGGTACGCGTTCTGGTTCACCCAGGGCGTGGGCTGGGGCGTGGAGAACTACGGGGTGGACCCGGACATCGAGGTGCCGTTCCCGCCGCACGCGTACGGGGCGGGGGAGGACCCGCAGCTGGAGCACAGCGTCGGCATCCTCAAGGAGATGCTGGGCGAGCTGCCGACCGACCAGCCGCCGGCGCGGGCCGGTTATCCCGTGCTGCGCCCCGGACCGCTGCCGCCGCGTCCGCAGGATGTGCGTTGACCTTCGCCTGGGCGCACGGGGCGTGAACGGAAGAACCCCGGCGCATCCAAGATGCGCCGGGGTTCTTCGGTCTGTTCGGGATTAGCCGGCCAGGGTGGCATCAATCGTGATGCTCGGGACGGAGGCCAGGGCGCCGGAGACAGGACAGGTGTCCTTGGCGCCGGAGGCCAGGCGCTGGAAGTCGTCCTCGCTGATCCCGGGCACGGTCGCGTTTACGGTCAGGCGAATCTCGGTGATGCCGGTGCCCGGCACGAAATCCACGGCCGCCGAGGTTTTAATGCTCTCGGCTGTGGTCCCGTTTTCCTTGAGCATGTTGCTGAACTGCATGGAGTAGCAGGTGGCGTGGGCGGCAGCCAGCAGTTCTTCGGGGCTGGTCTTTCCCTCGGACTGGTCCGCACGTGCCTTCCAAGTGACATCGTAAGTGCCGATCCCGGACGTTTCGAACGTAGTCTGGCCGGCGCCGCTAAACAGGTCGCCGTTCCACTCGGTGCTGGCAGAACGTGTTGTAGCCATATGTCCTCCTTGGTCGATCTCGGATGAGTTCCATGCCGGCCCGGCCGCGGGCGGCCGGCGCCGTCCTTTTCATACTAGGGGAGTTGCCGCGGACTGTCCGGGCGGCACCGGGTTAAGCCACAGCGGCCGGCCCCGGAGCCCGGGACCGGCCGCAGCGTCAGGAGCTTTGGAAAGTCAGTTCCACAAGGTCGCGATGGCGACGTTCAGCAGCGCCAGGCCGCCCACCGAGTGGGCCAGGCCGGTGGAAATCGGTTCGCCGGCCTTGTACTTGCGGCGGCCGATGAACGCGAGGACGCCCACGACGAGCCCGATGACCAGCTTGATGGTCAGCTTCACGTAGTCGGCGTCCAGGTTCAGGGCCGGAATCAGGCCCATCATGATGACGCCGGTAATCAGCTGGAGGGCCGCGCCGTCGAACTGGCGGGGGTGGACGGTGGGCTTCTTCATGTTGCCGATCCAGATGCCGACGATCATGGCGGCACCGACGATGTGCAGGAAGACGAAAATGCTGTAAAGGATGTCCATGGGCCCAGCTTATCGGCCGGGGAGGCACGCAGATCCGCGCCATGCCGCGGCGGGACGGGTATTTCTACCTGACGTAGTAGCGGCTGGCGGGCCGAGGGGACAAAGCACAGCGGCGGGCTGCGTCCACTGGGAACGCAGCCCGCCGCTCATCCGTGCGTCGCGCGGGGCAGGCCGGGCTAGAGGCCCAGGTCCGCCTCGAACTGTCCGGCTTCCAGACGCGCCCGCAGCGTCTGCAGGAAACGGCCGGCATCCGCGCCGTCGACCAAACGGTGGTCGTAGGTCAGGGACAGATACATCATCGAGCGGATGGCGATCGAATCGTCGCCGTTCTCATCCTGGACAACCATGGGCCGCTTGACGATGGCGCCGGTACCGAGGATTCCCACCTGCGGCTGGTTGATGATCGGAGTGTCGAACAGGGCGCCGACGCTGCCGATGTTGGTGATCGAGAAGGTACCGCCGGAGAGCTCGTCGGGAGCGATCTTGTTGCTGCGGGTACGGGCGGCAACATCGGCGATCTTGCCCGCCAGGCCGGCCAGGTTCAGGCTGCCGGCGTCATTGATCACCGGGACCAGCAGGCCCTTGTCGGTATCCACCGCAATCGCCAGGTGCTCTGCGTTGTGGTAGGTGATCTCCTGCTTTTCCTCGTCGTACTCGGCGTTCAGCTTCGGATGCTGCTTGAGCGCCTCCGCGACGGCCTTGGCGATGAAGGGCAGGTACGTCAGCTTGACGCCGTTTTGCTCCTGGAAGGACTTCTTGGCACGCTCGCGCAGCTTGGCCACCTTGGTCATGTCGACCTCGTGGACCTGGGTGAGCTGGGTGGAAGCGTCCAGCGATTCGCGCATCCGGCGGGCGATCACCTGGCGGATCCGCGGTGCCTTCTCGACGGTGCCGCGCTTGGCCGAGGCCGCGGCGTCCGCCGGAGCCTTCGCGGCGGCTGCCGGTGCTGCGGCCGGTTTGGCGGATTCGGCCGCCTCCAGCACGTCCTGCTTGCGGATGCGTCCGCCCACGCCGGTGCCCTTGACGTTGGACAGGTCCACGCCGTGCTGGTTGGCCAGCTTGCGGACCAGCGGGGTGACGTAGCCGGCGTCCGGGCCCGCGGCGGGCTCGGCGGCGGCCGGAGCCTCGGCCTTCGGAGCCTCGGCCTTGGGGGCTTCGGCCTTGGGAGCCTCGGCCTTCGGGGCTTCGGCGGCCGGCTGTTCGGCGGACGGTTCAACCACCGGGGCTTCGCGTTCCTCGGCAGGCGCGGCGGCCACCGGCTCGGCTTCCTTCGGCTCCGCCTTGGCGGGGCCGGCGCCGGTGCCGATGATGGCAAGCACCGAACCGACCTCTGCGGTCTCATCCTCGGCGACCTTGATCTCCTGAACCGTGCCGGCCACCGGGGACGGAATCTCCGTGTCTACCTTGTCGGTGGAGACCTCGAGCAGCGGCTCATCGACCTCGACCGTGTCGCCCACCTGCTTCAGCCAGCGGGTGACCGTGCCCTCGGTCACGCTCTCGCCCAGGGCCGGGAGGGTGACCTCGGTGCCTTCGCCGGAACCGGCGGCGGGCGCCTCCTCGGCGGGGGCTTCCTGCCGGGGCTCCTCCTGCTTCGGCGCCTCCTGTGCTGGGGCTTCCTGCTGGGGGGCTTCAGCCTCCTGCTGCGCCGCCGGCGCTTCTTCGGCGGTCTCGCCGGAGCCGGAACCGTCGCCAATCCGCACCAGCGGGGCTCCGACGTCGGCGGTTTCGTCCTCGGCGACCAGGATCTCTTCGATCACGCCGGCTACCGGAGAGGGGATCTCGGTGTCGACCTTGTCGGTGGAAACCTCGAGCAGGGGTTCGTCGACTTCGACCCGGTCGCCGACCTGTTTCAGCCAGCGAGTGACAGTGCCTTCGGTGACGCTTTCACCGAGGGCGGGCAAGTTCACGGTTTCAGACATGTGGTGCCCGTTCTCCTTTGAGTCTATTTTCCGGCCTGGCCGGTACATCGAGTCTTGTCTTGAGCCTAGTGCACCCGCCCGGCGGGGACGGGTGCACCAGGAGAGGGCCTGTTAGCCGTGCAGCGGGCGGCCGGCCAGCGCCATGGCGGCCTCGCCGAGGGCCTCGTTCTGCGTGGGGTGCGCGTGGATGAGCGCCGCGACGTCCTCCGGGTAGGCTTCCCAGCTGACGATCAGCTGGGCCTCGCCGATCTGCTCGCCGATGCGGCCGCCGATCATGTGCATGCCCACAATGGGGCCGTCCTTTTCGCGGACCATCTTGATCATGCCGCTGGTGCCCAGGATCGAGCTCTTGCCGTTGCCGGCCAGGTTGTACTCGACGGTCTCCACGTTGTCCTTGCCGAACTTCTCCTCGGCCTGCGGCTGGTTGAGGCCGACGGAGGCAATCTCCGGATCGCAGTAGGTGACCTTCGGGATGTTGATGTCTTCGATGAGGGCCGGCTTGTTGCCGGCAATCTCCTCGGCCACGAAGATGCCCTGCTGGAATCCGCGGTGGGCCAGCTGGACGCCGGGGACAATGTCGCCGACGGCGTAGATGTTGCCGACACCGGTGTGCAGCCGCTCGTTGGTGATCACGAAGCCGCGGTCAACCGTGAGGCCGGCTTCCTCGAAGCCCAGGCCCGCGGTGCTCGGTCCGCGCCCGACGGCAACCAGCATCAGGTCGGCTTGGAACGTCTTGCCGTCGGCCAGGGTGACCACCACGCCGTCGTCGTTCTGTTCCACCTTTTCGAAGAACACGCCGGTGTTGAACTTGATGCCGCGCTTCTTGAACGCGCGCTCCAGCTGCTTGATGATCGCCGGGTCCTCGTTGGGCACCAGCGAGGGCAGGCCCTCGACGATGGTGACGTCAACGCCGAACGAGTTCCATACCGAGGCGAACTCGACGCCGATGACGCCGCCGCCGAGCACCACGGCGCTCTTGGGCAGGGTGTCCATCTTCAGGGCATGGTCGGACGTGATGACCTTGCCGCCGATTTCCAGGCCCGGGAGGGTCTTGGAGTAGGAGCCGGTGGCCAGGACGATGTTCTTGCCCTTGTAGGCGGTGCCGCCGACCTCGATGGTGTCCTTGCCGACGAGCTTGCCTTCGCCTTCGATGACGGTGATGCCCTTGGACTTCACCAGGCCGGTCAGGCCCTTGAACTTCCCGGCGATGACACCGTCCTTGTAGGCATTGACGGCAGCCATGTCGATGGAATCGAGGCTTACGTTCACGCCGTACTTCGCGGCGTCCTTGGCGTGGTCGGCCAACTCGGCCGAGTGCAGCAGCGCCTTGGTGGGGATGCAGCCGTTGTGCAGGCAGGTGCCGCCGAGCTTGCCCTTTTCCACCAGACCGACGCTGAAGCCCAGCTGCACGGCGCGGAGGGCAGCGGCATAACCGCCGCTGCCGCCGCCGAGGATCAGGATGTCGAATTCTTGCGCTGTTGCCGAATCGGCCACGTGAACGCTCCCTCGCGTGTTCGCAACGTGTGGTGACACGTCGATGAGTTGATTGGGGTTGACGAACGAAGTTGGTTGGGTCTCACCTTAGCCCTCCCGCATACCATCATCTAGTTGGTGACGGCCCCAACAGGCCGGATTGTGTGCGGATTCACGCGGGCGCGCTCCGAGGCGCGGGCCTTTAGGAGCTGCGGGCCACTACATCCTCGGCGTAGGCCACCAGCGTGCGGACGGCGACGCCGGTGCCCTCCTTCGGGGTGTAGCCGTGCGGGGATCCTTCGTTGAAGGCCGGGCCGGCAATGTCGAGGTGGGCCCACGGGATGCGCGCGCCGCCGGATTCGCCCACGAACTCGCGCAGGAAGATCGCGGCCGTCAGCATGCCGCCGTACTTGTCGCCCATGTTGGACAGGTCTGCCACCTGCGAGTCCAGGCTGGGACGAAGTTCCTCCGGCAACGGCATCGGCCAGAACAGTTCCCCCGCCCGGTCGGCGGCGGCCTTGACGGCATCGCGCACGGGTTCGTCGCCCATGACCGCGGCCACCCGGCTTCCCAGCGCGACCATCTGCGCACCCGTCAGGGTGGCGACGTCCAGCAGGACGTCGGGATGTTCCTCGCTGGCGGCGGCCAGTCCGTCGGCCATGACCAGCCGGCCTTCGGCGTCGGTGTTGAGCACTTCCACCGTCTTGCCGCCGTACATGGTTAGTACGTCGGAGGGCCGGGACGCGGTGCCGGACGGCATGTTCTCCGCCAGGCAAAGCCACGCCGTGGCCTTCACCGGCAGTCCCAGCTCGGCGATCGCCAGGACGGCGTTCAGCACCACCGCCGCGCCTGCCATGTCGCACTTCATGGTCATCATGCCGGTGGCGGGCTTGAGCGAGAGGCCGCCGGAGTCGAAGGTGATGCCCTTGCCCACGAAGGCGAGCTTCGCCTTGGCCCGGACCGGCGCGTATTCGACCTTGACCAAGCGGGGCGGGCGGCTGGATCCCTTGCCGACGCCGGTCAGGCCCCCGTAACCGTCTTTCGCCAGCCGACCCTCGTCCAGGACGGTGACCTTGACTGGCAGGTTCCGGGCCATCTGGGTGGCAGCCTCGGCGAACGTCTCCGGGTACAAGTGGCTCGGCGGCTGGTTGACCAGGGAGCGCGTCGCATTGACCGCCCGTCCCAGCACCGAGGCCCGCTTGAGTGCCTTCGCCAGTTCCTTGTCGCCGGCAACCGGCGTGATGACGGTGGCTTCCGCCACCGGGCCGCGGGCCCCGGCCGCCCGGGTGCGGTGATCGCTGAAGTCATAGGCGCCCAGGGCGGCGCCTTCGGCGACAGCCGCCGCTTCGGCCACTGTTCCGGCCGGCAGGCCGAGTGCCACCGAGCGGACCCCGGCCAGTTGGCGCACCGCCGAGCCGGCGGTGCGGCGCAGGGTTTCTTCCGTCAACGCCTGCCCGGGCAGCAGCTTCCCGACGCCGGCCAGCACCACCACGTCCGCCCCGGCCCCGGGCAGCCCCGGCAGGCGGTGGACCTGGTCGGCCGCCCCGGTGACGCCGAGCAGCGGAAGGGAGTCCTGCAGCGACTTCGAGGCCTTGGCCGGCAGCGGATTCTCCAGCAGGACCGGACCGTCTCCGTCCTGCCCGACCGCAATGACGAGGGCGGCTGACTTGGCCTTTTTGACATCCTTGGCAATGGCGCTGAGCTTGAGCTCGGTCGTGGGGATCACGCAGATCTGTCCTAACTTCTCCTACAGCCGGCCGGCCGGACGGGTGGTGCCCGCCGCCGCTCACCGGTTGCTTACCGTTGTGTCTACAGTAGTTCCAGCAGGAATGAGCCTTTGAAAAGGTTGGCCGGAACAGGGCCTGCACCTGTCGATCGTAGTCTCTCCGCACCGGATGCGGTGCCGCGCACGCGCTGTCCGGCCCGCGGGCCGGAATTTTTCCGCCCGCCCGGGCGCTGAACATTGCGAGAGGCATGCACGGCAGGGAAAGAGACGATGCCGGAACGGAGGGCACATTGCTGGATCCACGGTCGCTGATGTCGACCAACGCGGAGTTGTTCGACTCGCCTGAGCTGCGCGGGCTTGATCTCGTCATGGGATTCACCGGTGCTGCGGAAGCCGGCCACGTGGTGGAGCAGATCGGCGACGAGCTGCTCGACGGGCTCGACGCACAACTGGTCGCCTCCTTCGACGCCGACCAACTGGTGGACTACCGCAGCAGGCGGCCCCGCATCACCTTCGCCGGCGACCGTTTCACCGACTACGAAGCCCCCGCCATCGAGCTTTACAGGCTGGTCGACGGGCTCGGCACTCCGTTCCTGCTGTTGACCGGCCCCGAACCCGACTACCAGTGGGAGCGGTTCTCCCGTGCGGTCGTCTGGGTGGCGAACCGGCTCCAGACGCGGCTGGTCGCGTGGGTCCAGTCGCTGCCCATGCCGGTGCCCCACACCCGCCCGATCGGCGTCACCGTCCACGGCTCGCGGCAGGACCTGATCGACGGGATCACCAGCTGGAAACCGCAGGCGGAGCTGCAGGCCGGCATCGGCCCGCTGCTGGAAGTGCGCCTCGCAGAGGCCGGCCGTGACGTCGTCGGCTATTCCATCCACGTGCCCCACTACCTGTCCGACGCCCAGTACCCGCCTGCCGCCGTCGCGGCGCTGGAGTACATCGGTGCCGCCACCTCGCTGACGTTGCCCACAGACCGGCTGCGCGAGACCGGACGCGAGGTGGAAAGCCAGATCGACCGGCAGGTACAGGACTCCGCGGACGTCCAGCGCGTCGTCGGCCGGCTGGAAGAGCGGTACGACGAGTACGCGGGGCATGAAGAGCGCCGCTCGCTGCTGGTCAAGGACAACGAAGAGCTTCCCGACGCCGACGAGATCGGCGCGGCAGTGGAGGCCTTCCTGGCCACTCAGCCTGCCACCGACGACGACGGCGCCGAAGGAGCCTCCACGGGGTCCGGCGACGCCGATTAGTCCCGCGCCCCGGACCGTGGGCAAGATGGAGCAATGGATTCGCGGCGTGCTTGGTGGGTGTGGGGGAGCGGGATATTCGCCTACTTGGTGGCGATCACCCAGCGGACCTCCTTCGGCGTAGCAGGCCTGCAGGCCACCGAGCGCTTTGACGCCACCGCCGCCGCGTTGTCGACGTTCACCGTGGTGCAACTGGTGGTGTACGCGGGCCTGCAGATCCCCGTCGGCCTCATGGTGGACAAATACGGACCCCGGATGATGGTGGCCGGAGGGGCCGTACTGATGCTGGCCGGGCAAACCGCCCTGGCCTTCGCGTCCTCCGTCCCCGAAGGGCTGGCCGGACGCGTCCTCGTCGGTGCCGGCGACGCGATGACCTTCGTGTCGGTGCTGCGGCTGCTGCCCAGTTGGTTCAGCGGGAAGCACATTCCGTTGCTGACCCAGTTAACCGGCCAGCTGGGCCAGATCGGCCAGCTGATCAGCGTCATCCCGTTCGTGGCCATCCTTAACCTGGCGGGTTGGACGCCGGCTTTCCTCTCTGTTGCCGCGCTCTCCGCGGTGGCCTTCGTCCTTGCCCTCGCAGTGGTCCGCAACGAGCCGGGACCCCGGCGGACGGCCCCGCAGCCGACCCTCCGCCAGACCGGCGCGTCGCTGGCCGAAGCGTGGCGGGAACCGGGTACCCGACTGGGACTGTGGACTCATTTCACGGTCCAGTTTCCCGCGAACGTGTTCATGCTCATGTGGGGTTACCCGTTCCTGGTGTCGGCCCAAGGCCTGACGCCGACGGAAGCCTCGGCGCTGATGACGGCAGCGGTCATGACCTCCTTCGTCGCCGGCCCGTTGCTGGGCCGCTGGGTGGGCCGGCATCCCCTCCGGCGCTCCACCATGGCCCTGCTGATCGTGGGGGCCATGTCGGCGGCCTGGTTGTGCGTCCTGGTTTACCCGGGCCCGGCCCCGTTTTGGCTGCTCCTACTGCTGGTCATGGCCGTGGCCGTCGGCGGCCCGGGTTCCATGATCGGCTTCGACTTCGCCCGGACCTTCAATCCGCTCAGCCGCGCCGGAACGGCCACCGGGATTGTCAACGTCGGCGGCTTCATCTCGGCGCTGCTGGTGATGCTCGGCATGGGCGTGGTGCTCGATGCCCTGCTGGCCAGCGGGTTCTCGCAGGGCGACCTGTACGCGCTGGACTCGTTCAAGCTGGCCTTCAGCCTCCAGTTCCTCTTCCTGATCGCGGGCACGCTGGCGATGCTGGCCGTGCGCAAACGAGTGCGCACCCGGATGTCGCACGGCGGGATTACCGTGCCGCCGCTGCGCGATGCGCTGGCACGGGAGCGCCGCCGGCGGCGCGAACGGACCCGGGAACGCAGGGGGAACGGCGGAACCCGGGGCGGCTGAGCACCCTCCCTCCACCGTTGAGCACCCTCCCTCCACCTGGGCTTCGGAAGGGCGGTTGTCCACAGGAGAGCCCCCTCGGCTGGCCGCCGGGCAGGCAGCGGCGGAAGGCTCCTGTCATGGAGAAGAAGAAGTTCACCGCCCGCCGCTCCGTCGACATTCTCGGTTTCGTGCCGCATGCGCTGGGATTCCTTCCCGCCGACAGCGTGGTGCTGCTGGCCCTTTCCCAAGGCCGTTTGGGCGCGACCCTCCGCCTGGACCTCCCCGCCAGCCGGGACGGCTGCCACCTCGAACTGTTTGCCGAAACGGCGGCGGACTATCTGCGCTCCGACGAGGACGCCGACTCCGCGCTGCTCATCCTGTACACGGACCACCCCTGGCGTTCGCCGGGCCGGCCGCCCCATGCCCGGCTCGTGGCCGCCCTCGGCCGTTCCCTGTCCGCCGCCGGGCTGCCGGTCCGCGCGGGCTGGACGGTAGGCCCGCAGCACTGGCGGGAGCTTTATTGCGCCGACGCCGAATGCTGTCCGCTGCCCGGACGTCCGGTGTCACAGATCCGGGACAGTGCCCTGAGCGCCGAACTTGTCTACAGCGGCAGCACTTACGCGGCCTCCGCAGCGGAGGCCGTGGCCGTCCCACGGGCGGCAGCCTCCGGCGCGCCGTACGCGACCGCCACGTCCGTCCGGAGAGCCGGGGCTGCACAGGCACCGGAACCGGCACCGGCAGCGACACCCGATGTCGCGGCCGGGATACGGCAGGAGGCGGACCGGCTGGCCGCGGGACGCGCGGGAGAGTGGACCCATTCGGACTTCTACTTCCACACCCTCCGCCGCTGGGAGCAATCCCTGGCAGCGCACAAGGCCGGAACCCTCACGGCGGAAGCGCAGGCCTTCCTGCTGGCGAGCCTGAGCGACAACGCGGTACGGGACGGTATTGCCATCTTCGCCTGCAGCAGCGCCGAGAGGGCGTTCCTCTGGGCCGAGGCATCCGGCCTCCTCGATGACGCGGACCGGGCGGCGGGCGCCGCGCCGCCCGTCGATCCATTGCCCGGGTCCGGCGATCCTGCCGCAGCCCGGGGCTGGTCCAAAATTTTGATCGGTGAGTCGCCCCACGCTCCGGACTGGGATCGCGTGGACGCCACGGCACACCTGCTCTCCCGCCTGCACGCCGTCGGAGCGGGGCGCTCCCGCGCTGCCGCCGGCACGCTGCATGCCTGGATCGAATGGGCCCGGGGACGCGGTACGCATGCGCATCAACGGGCCGAGGCCTGCCTTCGCGAATGGCCCGGCTACCGGCTGGCGGAACTGGTGCAGGAACTGGCAGACAGCGGAATGCTGCCGGTGTGGGCGCGCCGGCGGGAGACCGCCTGGCCCGGACGGAGGCACCTGACGGCATGATCGCGGCGTCGCGACGGTCGAAAATCAGTTCATCCGGCGGTCTGAATCGTGAGACAATGGGAACCGAGACCCGGTTGGGTTCGTGTTTCAAACAGCGGTAGATCCTGCGGGAATACCGCCGCCGCGGATCAGGTTATGCCATGCAGACCCTGCGTCCGTGGCTTGGTTTGAATTCATTCACGGACTTGACAGGGTCATAGTGGTGTTACCCGCAGGTAGCGTCACAGACCGCCGTACGAAAGGTTCTCTGTGTCACCGGACAAGAAGACTGCTGCAGCTCCCGATGAGGAGACTGCTGCCTCCGCTCCGAAAAAGTCCGCGACGACCAAGCGCGCGGGCGCCCAGTCAGCGGCAGCGGCGGAAGCTGCTCCCAAACGGCGCGGCCGCAAGCCCGGTGCCGCTGCCAAGAAGGATGAGGCGAACACCGCCGAGCTGGCCACGGAAGAAGTCGACGAGGATCCCGAGGTCGAGCCGGAGCCCACCGAGGAAGACGTAGAAGCCACCGAGGAAGCCGGCGCCAAGAAGGGCAAGGACGGCGAGACCGGGTCCGGGTTTGTTTACTCCGACGCCGACGACGACGACGCCCCCGCCCAGCAGGTGGTCTCCGCCGGCGCCACCGCCGACCCCGTCAAGGACTACCTGAAGCAGATCGGCAAGGTCGCCCTGCTGAACGCCGAGCAGGAAGTCGACCTCGCGCTGCGGATCGAGGCCGGTCTCTTCGCCGAAGAGAAACTGGCCAAGGACGACGGCACCATGGAGACGCGCCTGCGGCGCGACCTGGAGCAGATCGTCCACGACGGCAAGCGCGCCAAGAACCACCTGCTGGAAGCCAACCTCCGACTGGTCGTCTCGCTGGCCAAGCGCTACACCGGCCGCGGCATGCTGTTCCTGGACCTGATCCAGGAAGGCAACCTGGGCCTCATCCGCGCCGTCGAGAAGTTCGACTACACCAAGGGCTTCAAGTTCTCCACCTACGCCACCTGGTGGATCCGGCAGGCCATCACCCGCGCCATGGCGGATCAGGCCCGCACCATCCGCATTCCGGTGCACATGGTGGAAGTCATCAACAAGCTGGCCCGCGTGCAGCGCCAGATGCTCCAGGACCTGGGCCGCGAGCCCACTCCCGAAGAGCTGGCCAAGGAACTGGACATGACACCGGAAAAGGTCGTCGAGGTCCAGAAGTACGGCCGGGAGCCGATCTCGCTGCACACGCCGCTGGGCGAAGACGGCGACTCGGAGTTCGGCGACCTGATCGAAGACTCCGAGGCCGTGGTTCCCGCCGACGCGGTCAGCTTTACCTTGCTGCAGGAACAGCTCCACTCGGTGCTGGACACGCTGTCCGAGCGCGAAGCCGGCGTGGTGGCCATGCGCTTCGGACTCACCGACGGCCAGCCGAAGACTTTAGACGAAATCGGCAAGGTCTACGGCGTCACGCGGGAACGCATCCGCCAGATCGAATCCAAGACCATGTCCAAGCTGCGGCACCCGTCGCGGTCGCAGGTACTCCGCGACTACCTGGACTAATCCGACTGCGCAGCAGGGCCGGTACCCGCAAGGGGCCGGCCCTGCTGCGTTAACCGGCACCCGCAAAAGGCCGGCCCTGCTGCGTTAGCCGGCGGCAGCGGGGGAAGGGGAGCGCTTCCGCGTTCCGGCGCCAGGTCCCCGGGCGCCCCCGGCGGAAAGGCCTCCGGAGACGCAAAGGGCGCCGTTCCCCTTGCGGGGAACGGCGCCTTTGACCGGGTACCGGGCGGACCTGTCGGACCGCTCCGGGAACGGGCTGCGGCTGCAGCCCGTTCCCAAAGAACCTATTCGGCGGCGGCGCCGGCCTTTTCGGTCAACCGGCTGGTTTCGTCCTGCCATTCCGAGGCCTTGGAGCGAAGCTGCGGCTCATGCTGCCGGGCATGGTGCCCGCAGAAGAGGAGTTCGCCGCCGGAGGAGGCCAGGACAACCCGTACATAGGCTTGGGCACCACACCGGTCGCATCGGTCCAATGCGGTCAGTTCACGGGGGGCTACTGCTGTCGTCATGATGACCTCCTTACGAGTGCGTCTATCCATAGAACCATCCGAAGCGCGGAAATCTTCGCAAGATGGGGTCACTTTCGCTCACCGCGTATCACGTGTGGGTAACAGCCGGGAGCTGCGTCACATGCCGGTCTGCGCTCCGGCGCGGTGCACAAGCCCGCCCGCAAAGGGGATTAGCCTAGTAACGGTCCGTTATTCGCGGCGGACCGCGGCCAAGGACCGCAGTTCTGTCTGCCAAGGAGCACTCGTACACGTGGCGCCAACGAAGTCTGAGTACACAGCACGCCATCTTTCCGTCCTGGAAGGGCTGGAAGCCGTCCGCAAGAGGCCGGGCATGTACATCGGATCCACTGATTCCCGCGGGTTGATGCACTGCCTATGGGAAATCATCGACAACTCCGTCGACGAGGCGCTGGCCGGGTACGGGCAGAGCATCAAGATCACGCTGCACCCGGACGGCTCGGTGGAGATCCACGACGACGGCCGTGGCATCCCGGTGGACATCGAGCCAAAGACCGGCTTGAGCGGCGTCGAAGTAGTGTTCACCAAGCTGCACGCCGGCGGAAAGTTCGGCGGCGGCTCCTACACGGCCTCCGGCGGCCTGCACGGCGTCGGCGCCAGCGTGGTCAACGCCCTGTCCTCCCGCCTGGATGTCCAGGTGGACCGCGGCGGCAAGACGTACCAAATGTCCTTCCGCCGCGGCGAGCCGGGCAAGTTCATCGACACGGGCAGGGGGCCGGGCCCGGAGTCCGCGTTCGAGCCGTTCGTCACGGGCTCCAAACTGGAAGTGGTCGGAACCGCCAAGCGCGGCGTGACCGGAACGCGCATCAGATACTGGGGCGACCGGCAGATTTTCACCCCGGACGCCAAGTTCTCCTACGAAGAGCTGCAGAACCGGGCGCGGCAGACCTCGTTCCTGGTTCCGGGGCTGAAGATCACGCTGCGCGACGAGCGCAGGTTGGCCGGCACCGCCGGCGAGAACGGCCCGATCGAGGAAGTGTTCCACCACGACGGCGGCATCGCCGAGTTCGTCGAATACCTGGCCAACGACAGCGCCGTCACGGATGTCTGGCGCTTCCACGGCTCCGGCAAGTTCAAGGAAACCGTTCCGGTACTCGATGAAAACGGGCACAGCAAGATCGCCGAGGTCGACCGCGACTGCCACGTTGACGTCGCCCTGCGCTGGGGCATTGGTTACGACACCACGGTCCGTTCCTATGTGAACATCATCGCCACCCCCAAGGGCGGCACGCACCAGGCCGGCTTCGAACAGGCGCTGTTGAAAACCTTCCGCAAGGTGATCGAGGCGAACGCCCGCAAGCTGAAGGCCGGCAGCGACAAGATTGAAAAGGACGACGTCTTCGCGGGACTCACCGCGGTGCTCACCGTCCGCCTGGCCGAGCCGCAGTTCGAAGGCCAGACCAAGGAAATCCTGGGCACCTCCGCCGTCCGCGCCATCGTGTCCCGGGTGGTGGAGAAGGAGCTGGCCGCCAAGCTGGGGTCCTCGAACCGCGGGGATAAGGCCCAATCCGCGCTGCTGCTCGAAAAGGTCGTCAGCGAGATGAAGTCCCGCATCTCGGCCCGCGTCCACAAGGAGACGCAGCGGCGCAAGAACGCGTTGGAGACGTCCTCCATGCCGGCAAAGCTGATCGACTGCCGCACCAGCGACGTCGAACGCTCCGAGCTGTTCATCGTCGAGGGCGACAGCGCTTTGGGCACGGCACGGCTGGCCCGCTCGTCCGACCACCAGGCGCTGCTGCCGATCCGCGGCAAGATCCTCAACGTGCAGAAGGCATCGGTGGGCGACATGCTCTCCAACGCCGAATGCGCGGCCATCATCCAGGTGGTGGGGGCCGGGTCCGGGCGCAGCTTCCAGCTGGACGCGGCCCGCTACGGCAAGGTCGTCCTGATGACGGACGCCGACGTCGACGGCGCGCACATCCGCACGCTGCTGCTCACGCTCTTCTTCCGCTACATGCGCCCCCTGGTCGACGCCGGTCGCGTGTACGCCGCCGTGCCCCCGCTGCACCGGGTGGAGATCATCAACCCGGGTGCCAAGGCCAACGAGGTGGTGTACACCTACTCGGAGAACGAGCTGCACAAACTGCTCGCCACCCTGGAGAAGGACGGCCGGAAGTACAAGGAGCCGATCCAGCGCTACAAGGGCCTGGGCGAGATGGACGCCGACCAGCTGGCCGAGACCACCATGGAGCCCCGCCACCGAACGCTGCGCCGGGTGCGGATCGAGGATGCCGAAGCCGCCGAGCGTTCCTTCGACCTGCTGATGGGCTCCGACGTGGCGCCGCGCAAGGAGTTCATTGTGGCCGGCGCCTCGATGCTCGACCGGGAACGGATCGACGCCTAGGCCGCCAGCCCGGGTGCCACCAGCAGGACGGTCGGCACCGCCAGCAGCAAAGCCGCGGCCAGCAGTACCGCGGACCGGGCCGCGCCGCCAAGGGCCGGAACAGGGGAGAGCAGCCGCCGCAGCCGGTGTGCGGTGACAAAGGACTCCGCCTCGGCGGCGCCGAGCAATCCCTTCGCCGGGTCGCCCAGGCTTGCGGCCGGGCCTGCCGCCGCCGGCCGCTCACCGGCAGCGACGACGGCGATCGCACGCACCAGCGTCTCGCGGGCCGACGTCTTCAGGGAATGGTCGTCCGCGAGCATCTCGATCAGCTCGTTCACCGCCGTCCGGGCCAGCTTCGAGGTGGGGAGCCAGGGCAGGGCCGCCCGCCAGGCGGCGAAGGCCCACAGCAGCAGGTCGTGGCGCTGTTCCAAGTGTGCCTTTTCGTGCGTCATGACCGCGTGCAGTTCGTCCGGCGAGAGCAACTCGAGCAGGCCGTTCGAGAGCACCGTGACGGAGCCGCCGCCGCCGGGCAGGCAGTAGGCCACCGGCGCCGGGTGGTTGATCACCAGGGTGCGCGGGGAGTCTTCGGACGGGGAGCTGAGCAGATTCAGCAGGTCGCGGTGCCGGCCGCGCTGTTTGCGGATCTTGTAGTAGGTCAGCAGCAGCGTGAAGACCAAATGGACGGTCAGCAGCAGGGCGGCGCTGAGCGCGAACACGTGCACCAAGTCCAGGCCGGTATCCGCACTGTCGTCCAGCAGAAGGCCGGTCAGGCCCCGGAGGCCGGCCAGCAGGTGGTCTCCCAGCGGTTCCAAGCCCCACGTCAGCATGGCGCCGATCATGGACAGGCCGCCGGCCAGGGCGATGGCCTGCCAAAGCACCAGCGCCGTCCCGGGACTGCGGGCCGTCCAACGTGCCCGCGAGAGCAGGATGGGAGCAGGCCACGCCAAAATGACCGCCATGGCGGCCAGCAGGTAGGAGGCCAGGAACATTCAGCTCAGTTGGAAGAGAGGATCTTGCGCAGGGTTTCCGCTTCCTCGTCGCTGACCGTGCCGATAAAGCGGGCCAGGACGGCCTCGCGGTCCGGGGCCGAGCCCAGGACCTCGTGCATCAGCTCCACGGTGTGCTCTTCGCGGCTGGTCACCGCCCGGTAGCGGTGGGGGCGGATGTCGCGGCCGCGCTGGACCAGCCCCTTCTTCTCGAGCCGGGACAGGACCGTCAGCACCGTCGTGACGGCCAGCTCCTTGCCGTCCGCCCCGTCCGCGGAGACCTGCGCCAACGTGTCGCGCAGCTCATTGGCGGTCAGTCCTCCTTCGGCGGGATCGGCGGCGTTCTGGGACCACAGCACGTCCATGACCGCCCGTTCCAAATCTCCGAGAGTAGCCATCTGGTTCCTTTTCGTCTCTTAACGTCGCATCACCGGCGCGCAGAACCTTTCCGCGACCGTGCTCTTGGTCTCTAATTTACCGTCTTTCGTGCAAATGTTCTACAGTTCGTAGAAGATTAAGTTCTACGGCTTGTAGAAATGAGTTCCGGCGCAGGCCGGAACCCAGGTCAGTCCGGGAGGCAGCGGCAATGGAAGCACTTGAAATCGCGCGGTGGCAGTTCGGTATCACCACCGTCTACCACTTCCTCATGGTGCCGCTGACCATCGGCCTGGGACTGCTCGTCGCGATCATGCACACGGCCTGGTACCGCACCGGCAAGGACCAGTACCTGCGGATGACCAAGTTCTGGGGCAAGCTGTTCCTGATCAACTTCATCATGGGCGTGGCCACCGGCCTGGTCCAGGAATTCCAGTTCGGCATGGCCTGGAGCGAATACAGCCGCTTCGTCGGCGACGTCTTCGGCGCCCCGCTGGCCATGGAGGCGCTGCTCGCGTTCTTCGTCGAGTCCATCTTCCTGGGCCTGTGGATTTTCGGCTGGGGCCGGCTGCCCAAAGCGGTGCACCTGCTCAGCATCTGGGGTGCCTCGCTGGCCACCGTCGCTTCGGCCTACTTCATCCTGGCCGCGAACTCCTGGATGCAGCACCCGGTCGGCGTCGAAATGATCGACGGTCGGCCGGTCATGGTGGACGTCTGGGCGGTGCTGACCAACAACACGCTGCTGGTGGCCTTCCCGCACACCATCTTCGGCGCCACCTCGGTGGCCGGCGGTTTCCTGCTGGGCATCAGCTGGTACCACCTGTGGAAGCGCCGCCGCGACGGCATCGACACCGTGGGCCCGGACGGCACGGTAGTCGTCGGATCCGACCCGGCGCGCGGCAGGGATGCGGCCGACCACAAGGTCTGGCTCCGCTCGCTGCGGATCGGCGCCGTCGTCGCGGTCGTCTCCTTCGCCGGGGTGTCCCTCACCGGGGACCTGCAGGCTAAACTGATGTTCCAGCAACAGCCCATGAAGATGGCCGCCGCGGAGGCCGCCTGCCACGACGGCACGGGCTTCTCCATCCTGACGGTCGGCGACCTCGGCTCCAACGACTGCGACGACATGGTCGCCGTGGTGGAGCTGCCCGGACTGCTCTCCTTCATGGCCAACGGCGACTTCGACACCGAGATCCGGGGCATTAACAGCCTGCTGCCGGAGTACCAGGAGCGCTTCGGAACGCACCTGCCCGACAACCCGATCTACGGCGAGCGCGCCGGCAGCGAAATCGACTACGTGCCGGTCATGGAAGTCACCTACTGGGGCTTCCGGATGATGATCACCTTCGGCATGCTGGCCGCCGCGGCCGCCGCCGTCGCCCTGTGGGTGGTGCGCAAGGGCACGGTGCCCGAATCGAAGTGGCTGATGCGGCTGGCCGTGTTCGGAATCCTCGCCCCGTTCGGTGCCAACTCGGCGGGCTGGATCTTCACCGAAATGGGCCGCCAGCCGTTCGTCGTGGCACCCAACCCGGATCCCGACGGCATCGACAACGTCTTTATGTTCACGGCCGCGGCCGTGTCGCCGGGCGTCTCGCTGGGGGAGCTGATTTTCTCGCTCAGCGCCTTCACCTTGGTCTACGGCTCGCTGCTGGTGGTGGAAGTGAAGCTGCTCGCCGCCTACTGCCGCGGCGGTGTGCCGGCGGCAATGCCCGAGCTGCTGCCCGCGGCGTCCGCGGATGGCACGGGCAAGGACGACGACGGCGGCACCGGCGGCCACGGCAAGGACGGAGACGGAACGGACGGGAACGGAAAAGACCCTGATGACGTGCTCGCGTTCGCGTACTGAACCGGCTCCTACGGATCGATAAGGACGACTCATGGAAACCCTGCCTACCATCTGGTTCATTGTCATCGCCTTCTTCTGGACCGGGTACCTGTTCCTGGAAGGATTCGACCTCGGCGTCGGCATGATGATGCGCGGCTTCGCCCGGAACAACACGGAACGCCGCGTGCTGCTCAACACCATCGGCCCGGTCTGGGACGGCAACGAAGTCTGGCTGGTCACCGCGGGGGCCGCCACGTTCGCGGCCTTCCCCGAGTGGTACGCCGCCCTGTTCTCCGGTCTGTACCTCCCGCTGGTGCTCGTGCTGCTGGCCCTGATCTTCCGCGCCGTCGGGATCGAATACCGCGGCAAGGTGGACACGGACCGGTGGCGGGCGCGCTGGGACTGGGCGATCGCGCTGGGCTCGTTGGTCGCGGCCTTCGGCGTCGGGGCCATGCTCGCCCTGACCACCACCGGCCTGCCGCTCAACGCCAACGGCGACCGGGTGGGCGGACCGTTCGCCTGGTTCAACGGCTACGCCGTGCTCGGCGGGCTGGCGGTGGTCGGCTTCAGCCTGGTCCACGCGGCGGCGTTCCTGGCGCTGAAGACCGACGGCGAAGTCCGGTTGCGGGCCAAGGCGCTGGTCCTGCGCTGGCTGCCGGTGGCGCTGCTGCCGATGGCCGCCTGGGCCGCCGTGTTGGTGCTGCGCCACGGCAAGGCCGTCACGGTGGCGACGCTGTTGCTGGCCGCCCTCGGCGCGGCGGCGGCCTGGCTGCTGGCCAAGGCCGGACGGGACGGACTCTCCTTCGCCGGACTCGGCACCTTCGTGGTCGCCGGGTCGGCAACCATCTTCACCGCGGTGTTCCCCACGGTACTGCCCTCGACCATCGACGAGGCCTTCAGCCTGACGGTGGACTCGGCGTCGTCGTCGGACTACACGCTGGGCGTGATGAGCGTGGTGGCGCTGTTCGGCATCCCGGCCGTGCTCGTCTATCAGGGCTACACGTACTGGGTGTTCCGCAAGCGCGTGAGCGCCTCCGCCATCCCCGCAGCACACGCCGTCACCGCACAGTGAAGCCGGTGCTTCCGGTGGGCGCCGCCGGCAAACGGGCGCTCTACCTGCTGGGACTGGCCGCGGCCGTCAAGGCCGGCGGCTTGGTCTTGCTCGCTTCGGCGGTGGCCGCCGGGGTGGCGGGCGTGGCGGCCGGGACGTTCAGCTGGGAGGCGGTCCTGCTGCCCGGCGCCCTCGGCGCCGTCCTGCGCGCGGCCGCGGCCTGGGGCCAGGACGTGGCCGCACAGCGGGCTGCGGCCGGCATCAAGGAGGACCTGCGGGCCCGCCTCGCCGCCCGTATCCTGCACGACGGCGGTGCCTCCCCGGCCGGGCGCAACGGCTCCGCCCCGGGCGAGGGCGCCCTGAGTGTGCTGGCCACCCGGGGACTGGACAACCTGGACGACTACTACGCCAAGTACCTGCCGGCCCTGGTGACCTGCGCCACCGTACCCCTGCTGGTGGGGCTGCGGATCCTGGCCGCGGACTGGGTGAGCGCGCTGATCGTGGTGCTCACGCTGCCGCTGGTGCCGGTCTTCATGATCCTGATCGGCAAGCACACCGAAGACCGGACGAAACAGGCGGCCGCCGCCTTGGACCGCCTGTCCGACCACCTGCTGGAACTGGCCCGGGGACTGCCGGTCCTGGTCGGCCTGGGCCGGGCCGCCGCGCAGACCCGGGCCCTGGGCGATGTCGCCCGCGCCTACCGGGAACGGACCCTGGCCACCCTGCGGGTCGCCTTCCTGTCCTCGCTGGCACTGGAACTGATCGCCACCATTTCCGTGGCCGTGGTGGCGGTGTTCGTGGGCATCCGGCTGGTCTACGGCGGAATGGAACTCGAAGCCGGGCTGCTGGCCCTGATCCTGGCTCCGGAGTGTTTCCAACCGCTGCGCGACCTCGGCTCGGCGCACCACGCGAGCGAAGACGGACTGGAAGCCCTCGAGCGCAGCAAGGCCGTGTTGGACGCGCCGGCGGGCCGGCCGCTGGTCGCCGCTCCGGACGCCGGGCACCGGCCCCGGGCGGTCCGCGGGGAAGCGCCGGAGCTGCGGGTTGCCGGGCTGACCGCCGCTTACCCGGGCCGCGGGCAGGTGCTGGAAGGGCTAAACTTCACGGCTCTGGCCGGCCGCATCACCGCCTTGTCCGGGCCGAGCGGCGGCGGCAAGACCACGGTGCTGGAGATCCTGGCGGGCCTGCGCCGGGACGGGGCCCGCATCCGGCTCGCCGGCCGGGTGTCCGGCCTCGACCGCGGCCGGATCGCGTGGATCCCGCAGCATCCGGTTCCCTCCGAGTCCACGGCGGCCGAGGAGGTGGCGCTGTATGCCGGGCTGGCCGGGCCGGCCGGGCGTGCAGCGGCGGAGGAAGCGCTGGCGCAGGTCAATGCCGCCGGCCTGGCGGACGCGGACACCGGCGACCTCAGCCCGGGAGAGCTGCGCCGCGTGGCCGTGGCACGGGCTTTGGCCCGGGTTGACCATGTCCCCGGGGTGGACGTGCTGCTGGCCGATGAACCTACCGCGCACGTGGATGAGCGCAGTGCCCGGGCCATCGAGGCCGCGCTGGACGGTCTCCGCGGCCCGGTGACCACCGTGCTGGTGGCCCACGACCCGGACACCGCCGCGCTCGCCGACCACGTGGTGCCGGTGGTGCCGGCGTCCGGGGAACCCGTTGCTGCCGCCCCGTCGGATACGGATGGTGTGCGGTCCCCGGCATCGGGCACCGAACGCCGCGCGCAGGCGCCCGGAGCAAGGGCGGGCTCCGGCACGGAAGCGGCGGGGGAGGACGGCGGAACCGAAGCGGCGGGGAAGGACGCAGCCGGCGCCGGACCCGGCCTGTGGCGGCAGGCGGCGCTGCTGCGGCCGTGGAGCGGGAAGTTCCTGGCCGCACTGTGCTTTGGCCTCGGCGCGGCGCTCTTCGCCGTCGCGCTGGCGGGCCTGTCAGGCTGGCTGATCGTCTATGCCAGCGAACAGCCGCCGATCCTGTACCTGATGACCTCCATCGTCGGTGTCCGGTTCTTCGGGATCGGGCGTTCGGTCCTGCGTTACCAGGAACGGCTGAAGCTGCACGACGCCGTCTTCGAAAGCACCGACCGGCTGCGGATCAGGTTGTGGAACGGGCTGCTGCAGCGGCCGGCAGCGTGGCGGCGGCTGGCACGCGGCGGCGGCGCCCTGGAGCGGCTGGTCGGAGACGTGGACGAACTGCGGGACATCGCCCCTCGGGCGGTCTTCGCCCCGCTGGTCGGCCTGCTGGTGGCCGCCGCGTCCTGCGTGGCCACCGCGCTGCTGATGCCCGCGGCCCTTGGCTGGCAGCTGCTGCTCTCCGGGATCTGCATAGTGGGAGCCCCCGCGGTGACGCGCTGGGCGGACCGCCACGCCCAGGCAACCACCGTGTGGCTCAAGGGCAGGTCGCTGAACGCGTTCACGCGGCTGCTGGCGGCCGCACCGGACCTGGCCGCAAACACGGCTGCCGGGCCGCTGCTGCTGCGTGCCCGCCGCCTTGACCGGGAAGCGACCGCCGCCGTGCAGCGCAGCGCCTGGGCGCAGGGCCTGGGACACGCGCTGACGGTGCTGGCCTGTTCCCTCTCAGCCGTCGTGATGCTCGGCTCGGCGGGAGGCACGGTGCCGGGGGTGGTGGCCGTCGTCGTCCTGATGCAGTTGGCGCTGGCCGAACCTTTCATGGCGGTGAACACCGCGGTGCAGCAATGGGGCGCCTGGCGCGCCGCCGGGGCACGCGTCATTCCGGAGCTGGGCAGCGGCGGCGCGGCCCCGGCCCGCCAAGCACGGCGGGAAGCTCCGGTCGAGGCGCTGGAACTGCGCAACGCGTCCTACCGGTACCCGGGCGCGGACCACGACGCCTTCACCGGCGTGGACCTGCGGGTGGAGCGCGGTCAATGGCTGGCGGTCACCGGCCCGTCGGGAAGCGGGAAGTCCACGCTGCTCGGCGTACTGCTGGGGTTCCTGCCACTGGCCTCCGGCCGCTACCTGGTCAACGGGAGGTCCGGCGGGGCTCCGCGGTCGGCCATCGCGTGGATGCCCCAGGAAGCGCACCTGTTCAACTCGACGCTCCGCGCCAATCTGCTGCTGGCCCGGCCTGCCACCGACCCGCCGGCCGAAGAGCAGATGCGCTCGGCGCTCGCCGCCGTGGGGTTGGGCGGATTCCTGGCCGGACTGCCGCAGGGGCTGGGCACCCGGATCGGCCCGGGCGGGCACTTCCTCTCCGGCGGCCAGCGGCAGCGGCTCGCCGTGGCCCGGGCGCTGCTGGCCGACTCCGATGTGGTGCTGCTCGACGAACCTGCCGCGCACCTGGACCGCGAGGCCGGGGACGCGTTGCTGGCCGACCTGCGCCGCGGGCTCGCCGGCAAGGCAGTCGTCATGGTGACGCACGACGAACGGCAAGCCGCATGGTGCGGGCTTCGGCTGCAGCTGCCTACCGGCACATATGCCGCTGCCCTAAGCTGAGGCAATGACCAATTCCGACCTGCCGGTCGTTCCCGGCGGAGCCCTGCGCTGGCGTCCCATGTCCGCCTCGGACATCGAGGGTTGGCACCGGTTGATCCAGCGGATGGCCGCGGTGGACAAACCGGTCTGGACCGAGACGACGGCGGATCTGGCGGAGGCGTTCGACGACCCTGCCAACGACCCCGCTGAGTGCACCGCCCTCGGGCTGGATGCCGGCGGGACGGTGCGTGCCGTGGGCCGGGTCTACGCGAACGCCGGCTCACCGGTCGCCCACACCTGGGGCGGGGTGGATCCGGACTGGCGCCGCCGCGGCATCGGCAGGGCGCTCTACGAGTGGCAGGCCGACCGCCAGCGGCGCCGGTTCCGCGCGGCCGGCATCAGGGGCGGCGTCCTGCGGAGCAGCACCGAGGAACAAGATCCGGTGCACAACGCGCTGATGGAAGCGGTGGGCGCCAGGGTGGTCCGCTACTTCACCGAAATGACCCGGCCGCTGGTGGAGATTCCGGACGCGCCGCTGCCGCAGGGCTTCGTCTTTGTGGACCTGGATCCGGGCGACAGCGACGCCGTGCGGCTCGCCCACAACGAGGCGTTCGCGGACCACTGGGGCAGCGAGCCGAGGGACGAGCGCCGGTGGAAGAACCTGGTGCAGCACCCTGAGACCAGGCCGGAGTGGAGCATGTCGGTGGTGGAGGCCGCCTCTGGCGAGACGGTGGCGTACCAGGTGGCCAGCTTTGATCCTCAGTACAAGCTGCAGTCAGGGTATGACGAAGGGTTCACGAACCTCCTCGGCGTCCGCAGGCAATGGCGCGGCCGCGGGCTTGCCCAGTCGCTGCTGGCCGAAGCGATGCGCCGGTTCCGGGCCGGCGGGATGGCACACGCCGGGCTGGGCGTTGACACCGAGAACCCCAGCGGGGCGCTGGCCCTCTACACCCGGATGGGCTACGTGCCCACCAAGCGCTACCTGGACTATGAACTGCCCCTGACCTGAGCGGGCAAGGCAGCCCCGACGTCGTGCACCTACGACATCGTGCACCGCGGCCGGGCGGCGGCTACGCCCCGACGTCGTGCAGGTGATGCGTGACGTCGTGCAGGAAGTAGCTGCCGAGCGTGACGACGGTGAAAGCCGAACCGTTGCTGCGCCTGCCGCGCCGGTCCCACTCTGCCGGGGTCACCGCATTGAAGCCGGCGGCGACCTCCGCGGCTGCTGCCGCCAGCTCCTCGGCGACGGCGCGCGGGTCCTGGCCGGCGTAACGTCCCTCAACGGCCGCGGCGTTCTGGTCCCAGTCGGCAAACTCCGGGTTGTCCTGGCCGAGCATCAGCTGCAACCGGGCATCGAACACGCGGCAGACATCCCGGACGTGGGCGGCGTACTCGAGCACCGACCACGTCGAGTCGTCGGGGCGGACGTGGGCGCCGGGCTCCGCCAGGGCCGCCTGCCAGCGGGGCACCGTGGCCAGCACCTCAGGGCCGATCCGGTCCGGCGTGACGCCGGCCGGGTCGAAGCCGCATTCGGGGCAGGGCCGCCCGGTGACCCACGTCCAGTCCTTGGTATCGGGGATGATCGCCATGCAGCCAGCTTAGGAGTCTTGTGACCCCTGCTGCGATAGGGCGGGGCCGACGGCGTCCACCGGCTGGGACAACGGTATGCCGGAACCGTCGCGGCGGCCGTGTTCGGTGGGCAGCGCCCGGGAGGCGCCGTTGGACGAGCTGGCCTTCGCCGGCCCGTGCCCGGCCCACGCCAGCGAGAGCATGTCCTCGCCCTTCAGGAAGCGGTGCGCGCGCACGCCGCCGGTGGCGCGGCCCTTGGCCGGGTACTCCGTGAACGGGGTGACCTTAACCGAGCCGGGGGAGGTGCCCGGCAGGGCTTCCTGCGAGGAGGCGACGGTGACGACGACGGCGTCCGCATCCCCCGCGGCGACCGCACCAAAGAACGTCACGGTGTCTTCCGCGCCCAGCTTGATGCCCGTGACGCCGCCGGCAGTGCGGCCCTGGGCGCGCACCGTCGAGGCCGGGTAGTGAAGCAGTTGCGCCTGGCGGGTGATGAAGACCAGTTCATCGTCGTCGGCCGGGACGCTCAGGCCCACGATGTAGTCCTTGGGCTTGAGCGCGATGATCTCCCAGTCCTCCCGGTTGAGCGGGTAGTCCGGGGTCACGCGCTTGACGATGCCCTGCGCCGTGCCGAGGGCGAGGACCTTGTCCAGCGGCGCCAAGGCCACCAGCGATTCGCCCTTCGCCAGGGTCACGAACTCCTTGACCGGGACGCCCCCGGCCAGGTTGGGCGACCCGGCAGCGGCGGCGAGCACCGGCATGTCCAGGACCGGGAGCCGCAGCATCCGGCCCAGCGAGGTCACCGCTCCGATCTCGGCCCGTGCCGTGGTCCTGACGACGGACGCCAGGACGTCGTGCCGGATCCGCTGGCCGTCCGACAGGGGCTCCTGGTCCACCGTGCGGGCGAGCTGGCCGGAGGCCGAGAGCAGGACCCAGCACGGGTCGTCCGCGATCTGCAGCGGCAGGGCGGCCTTGGCGTTCTTGCCGGGGGCGGGAGCCGGCAGGGCGGTGCCGCGGAGCGGGGCGGCGGCCTCCGATTCGAGCAGCACGGTCCGCCGCGGCGTGGCGTAGAGCGCGGAAACCTCGCCCAGCTCGTCGGACACCAGCTGGCGCAGCATGGCCTCGTTGGCCAGGATTTCCTCCAGTGCGGCGATCTCGCGGCGCAGCTCGTCCTGTTCCTTCTCGAGCTCAATCCGCGAGTATTTGGTCAGCTGGCGCAGCCGCAGTTCGAGGATGTGGTTGGCCTGGATTTCGGACAGGTCGTAGATGGCCATCAGCCGTTCGCGGGCGGCGGCCACCTCGTCCGAGGAACGGATGATCTGGATGACCTCGTCGATGTCCACGATGGCGATCAGCAGGCCCTCGACCAGATGCAGCCGGTCCTTCTTCTTGCCCAACCGGAACGCGGTGCGCCGCCGGACGACGCCGATGCGGTGGCTGATGTAGACCTGCAGCAGTTCCATCAGGCCCAGCGTGCGCGGCTGCCCGTCGACCAGCGTCACGTTGTTGATGCCGAAGGAATCCTCCATCGGCGAATAGCGGTACAGCTGCGCCAGCACGGCGTTCGGATTGAAGCCGTTCTTCAGCTCGATGACCAGGCGCAGGCCGTGCTGCCGGTCGGTCAGGTCCACGATGTCGCTGATGCCCTGCAGCTTCTTGGACGTCACCGCGTCCTTGATCTTCTCGATCACCTTCTCCGGGCCCACGCCGTAGGGCAGCTCGGTGACCACCAGTCCGGTGCGGCGGGCGGTGAGCTTCTCCACCTCCACCTTGGCGCGGGTCTTGAAGGAGCCGCGGCCGGTGGCGTACGCGTCGCGGATTCCGTCCAGGCCCACGATCTTGCCGCCGGACGGCAGGTCCGGTCCGGGGACGAACCGCATGATGTCCTCGAGCGTGGCGTCCGGGTTGGCGATCAGGTGCTGGGCCGCGGCGATCACCTCGCCGAGGTTGTGCGGCGCCATGTTCGTGGCCATGCCCACCGCGATGCCGGAAGACCCGTTGACCAGCAGGTTGGGGAAAGCGGCCGGGAGTACCGCCGGCTGCATCAGCTGGTTGTCGTAGTTGGGCACGAAGTCCACAACGTCTTCGTCCAGGTGGTCGGTCAGCGCCAGGGCCGGTGGTGCGAGGCGGGCCTCGGTGTAGCGCGGAGCCGCGGGACCGTCGTCGAGCGATCCGAAGTTGCCGTGGCCGTCAATCAGCGGCATGCGCAGCGAGAAGGACTGCGCCATCCGCACCATCGCGTCGTAGATGGCGGCGTCGCCGTGCGGGTGCAGCTTGCCCATCACCTCGCCGACCACGCGGGCGGACTTCACGTGCCCCTTGTCCGGCCGCAGCCCCATCTGGGACATCATGTAGAGGATGCGGCGCTGCACCGGCTTCAACCCGTCGCGGGCATCGGGCAGTGCGCGCGAGTAGATGACCGAATAGGCGTATTCGAGGAAGGAGCCTTCCATCTCGGAGGTCACGTCGATATCGACGATGTTCTCCGTGTAGTCCTCTTCGGGGGCGGGAGTCTGGCGGCGGGGCATGGGTAGAGCTTCGGTCCTTAGCTAAAAGTTGCGGATACAGTGAGTTTATGGCGCAAGAGGCTGATTCCCCGGATTATCCGGATTATTGGGAGGCGGATGTCGTGCTGCGCGACGGCGGGACGGCGCACCTGCGCCCCATCGTCCCGGCCGATGCCGAGGCCCTGCAGGCCTTCCACGTGGGGCAATCGGAGAGCTCCATCTACCTTCGCTTCTTCACCTTCAAGTCCAAGCTCAGCCCGCGCGAACTGGCCCGCTTCACCAAGGTCGACTACGTCAGCCGGGTTGCCTTCGTCATCACCATCGGCGATGAAATCATCGGGATCGGCCGCTACGACCGGCTGGACGATCCCGCCGAAGCCGAGGTCGCCTTCAATATCGCCGATGCCCATCAGGGCCGGGGGCTGGGTTCCATCCTGCTGGAGCATCTGGCGGCGGCCGCCCGGGAAAACGGCATCAGCAAGTTCTCCGCCGAGGTGTTGCCGGAGAACCGGAAAATGATCACCGTCTTCAACGACGCGGGGTACGAGGTGCGGCGCCATTTCGACGACGGGGTGGTCGCCCTCGAGTTCGACATCGACCCGACCGAGCGCTCCCGCGCCGTCATGGCCTCCCGGGAACACCGGGCCGAGGCCAAGAGCGTGGCCGCCCTGCTGGCCCCCGGATCCGTGGCCGTGATCGGCGCCAGCCGGGATTGGGGCAGCGTGGGCTACTCGCTGCTGGAGAACATCATCGAAGCCGGCTTTACCGGTCCCGTCTACGCCATCAACCCGCAGGCCTTCGAACTGAACGGCATGATCTCCCATGCCGCCATCGCCGACGTCCCGGACCCCGTGGAACTCGCCGTCGTCGCCGTCCCTTACGGGGAAGTGCCCAAGGTGGCCCGCGAATGCGCCGCCGCCGGCGTCAAGGGCATCCTGGTGGCCAGCGACGGTTTCTCCCAGGCCGGGACCGAAGGCTTGCAGCGGCAGCGCGAGCTGGTGCGCCAGGCCCGCGCCCACGGGATGCGGGTGATCGGCCCGGGCTCCCTCGGGCTCCTGAACACCGACCCGGCGGTGTCGCTGAACGCCTCCATGGCGCCCGCCATGCCCCCGCGCGGAGCGCTCGGGCTGTTCAGCCAGTCTGCGGCCATCGGCGTCCTGCTCTACACCGCCGCCAGCCGGCGTGGGCTGGGCCTGTCCTCCACGGTGTCGGCGGGGAACCGGGCCGACGTCTCCGGCAACGATGTCATGCAGTACTGGGAAGACGACCCGGCCACCCTGGCGGTGGGGCTCTACTTGGAATCCATCGGCAACCCCCGGAAATTTTCCCGCATCGCGCGCCGGCTCTCGCGCAGCAAGCCGGTGATCGTCGCCAAGTCCGATGTGATGGGACTGCAGCTGCCGCCCGGCCATGCGGTGCGCACCACCCAGGCGCCGCCGGGCGCCCTCGACGCCATGTTCCGCCAATCCGGGGTGATCCGCGTGGAGACCAATGAAGAGCTGATGGACGTGGCGCAGGTCCTGGTCAGCCAGCCGCTTCCGGCCGGCGCCAACCTGGCCGTGTTCAGCAACTCCCTGGCGCTGGGCAACGTGGTGGCCGACGCCGCCAGGGCCCACCAGCTGGACGTGGTCCGGCGGGAGGTGGCGATGGACCTGGATACCGGGCAGTCCACCGCGCTCCCGATGCTTCGCCGGCAGGTGCGGCAGGCACTGTCCGCACCCGAGGTGCACGCCGCCGTCGTCACCCTCCTTCCCGCCACCGGTATCCCGACCTCCCGGCTGGCGGAAGTGCTGCGGGACTGCGCCGAAGAGGCCGGCAAGCCGGTGGTCGCCTCCTTCACCGGCGTGCTCGACCTGGCCGAACGGACCGACGGCCTGCTGGCCGCCGGAGGCCCGGATTCCGGCGGCGGCCTGCAGCGCGGCCTGCCCGCTTTTGCCAGCCCCGCCAGCGCCGTGAACGCGCTGGCGGCCGCGGTCCGCTACGCCGAATGGAAGGCCCGCGACCAGGGCGAGTTCCCCGAGGCGGCGGGAACGGATCCCGCCGAGGCGCAACGGCAGATCGACGCCCTGCTCGGCGGGGTCACCGGGACCGAACTGTTGACGCCGACCCCTGCGCAGACCGCCCGGCTGCTGGGCTGCTACGGCATCACGGTTCAGGAGTCCGCCGGCTTCACGCACGACGACGAGGCCGTGGCCGCCGCCGAACGGCTCGGCTGGCCCGTGGCCCTCAAAACCACCGACGCGCGGCTGCGGCAACGGCTGGACCTCGGCGGGGTCCGGCTGAACATCACGGACGAGGCGACCCTGCGCGCCAACATCGCCCACATGCGGGCCAGCCTGGCCCCGTTCGGCGACATCCCGTTGGAAGTCCAGTCTATGGTGCCCGCCGGCCAGGCCTGCACCATCCGCTCCATCGAGGATCCGCTCCTGGGCCCGGTCGTCTCCTTCGGGCTGGCCGGCGACGCCGTCAACCTGCTGGGGGACTGGTCCCACCGGATCCCCCCGCTGAGCACCGTGGATGTGGCGGACCTGGTCCGCGGGCCCCGCGCCGCGGAGAAGCTCTTCGGCTACCAGGGCCTGCCGGCCGTGGACGTTCCGGCGCTCGAAGACCTGATCGCCCGCGTGGCGCAACTCAAGGACGAACATCCCGAAGTGGCCCTGCTGGAGCTCAACCCGGTCCAGCTCTCCGACCGCGGCCTGGCCGTGCTGAACGCCGAACTCCGGCTCGGAAACCATGCGCACCGCACGGACAGCGCGCGGCGCGCCATGCGGGACTGAACCTGCCGGGTTGGCCATCCGGCGGCAGCGTAGGGGATTATGGAACCATGAGCCCCCTATCGACGGCCGAACGCCGCAGTCTCGACGACGCCCTCAACCGGGCCGGCTTTTACCCGCTGCTGGTTTCCGACGTGGTCCACGACGCCCTGGACGAGCGCGAGCCGCTGTCCCACCTGGTGCACCTGGAGACACACTTCGACCGCAACGAGGTGCACCGGCACATCACCGTGCTGGTGCTCACCGAGGACATGCTGGTCATCACGCACGTGGACGACCAGCAGCTGGACGACGAGGGCGAGCAGATGGTGGCGCAGATTTCCACCGAGTCAGTCCCGGTCAGCCAGATCCGCTCCGTGGTGCTCAGCTACGTCTACGCCCAGCCGCAGAACTACACCTCCGCCGACCAGGCCCGCGAACTGACTCTGGCCATCGCCTGGTCCGGCGGCCAGCGGCTGGACATGGGCCCGGCCGGTTGCGGCGATCCGCAGTGCGACGCCGACCACGGCTACACGGGCAATATCGTCCAGGAAGACATCGTGCTGCGGGTCAGCGCGGAGGCCGACGGGCTGCAGGCGGTCCAGAACGCCAAGGACTTTGCCCGCGCGCTGCGCAAGGTCAGCACCAGCCACCCGGAGCCCGCCGCCGCGCCGGGCCCGGTGCAGCAGCGCCCGCGCATCGGCAACCGCCTGGTCCGCGGCCACCACGGCCGCTGATCTGCGGGATCGACGCTGCGTGACGCCGATACAGGAACCGCTTCCGGCTGCCCCCGGCTACGGCCGCAACTCGCTCGCGGAGGTCATGACCAGTGCCGCGGCCGCGCTGGGCGCCGAGGGCTTCGATAATGAGCTGCAGTTGCCGCCGGCGCGGCGTGTGTGCGTGGTCATGGTGGACGGACTGGGCAAGGCGCTGCTGAAGCAGCGCGGCGGACATGCCCCCTTCCTGCGCCAGGCGATGGACAACTCGAGGACCCTCGGCAGCGCCCTTCCCTCGACGACGGCGGCGTCCCTTGCCAGCCTGGGGACCGGGCTGGCGCCCGGCCTGCACGGCATGGTCGGCTATGACGTCCTGGACCCGGGGCAGGACAAGGTGGTCAACCAACTCGGAGGCTGGGACCCCGGGGTGGACCCGCAGGTGTGGCAGCCGCATGCCACGGTGTTCGAACGGGTAGCCGGGCAGCTGCCGGTGACCACCGTCAGCCTGCCCCGGTTCGCGGAGTCGGGCATGACCCGGGCGGCGCTGCGCGGCGGCAGGTTCGTGCCCGGCGCCACCGGCCATGCCCGGACCCAGGCCACTGCGGAAGCCTTGGCGGCCACGGACCGGGCGTTGGTGTACCTCTATTTCAACGAACTGGACAAGGCGGGCCACCGGTTCGGCGCGGCCTCGGCCCAGTGGGGGCATGCACTGGAGGAACTTGACTCGGACATGCGCCGCCTGGCCCGGCAGCTTCCGGCCGATACGCTGCTGCTGCTGACCGCGGACCACGGCATGCTGGACGTGGCCGAGGAGTTCCGTTTCGACTACTCGGCGGACCCGGCCCTGGTGGCCGGGGTGCGGCACACCGGCGGCGAACCGCGGCTGGTCCACCTCTATTTCGAACCGGACGCCACGGCCGGGCAGCGCGAGCAGGTGGCCCGTGCCTGGCTGCAGCGGTATGGGAAGCAGGCCTGGGTGTTCACCCGGGAAGAGGCGGTCAGCCGCGGGTTCTTCGGTCGGGTGGACCCGCGGGTGTTGCCGCGCATCGGAGACCTGATGGTGGCTGCCCGGGAACCCGTGGCGTTCTACGACACCCGGCGCGTGCCGGAGACCGCGATGTCCGTGGTCGGTCAGCACGGCTCGCTGACGAAGGCGGAGCGGGAAGTGCCCCTGCTGACCCTGGCGGCTCCGGGCAAACGGCGCTAGTCCGCGCCCGCAGGCAGCGAGAGGTTGACGGGCCAGGCAGCCTGGCAGGCCGGACGCCCAGCCCGGGTCTTGGCTGCCGCCGGCGGCAGGTCAGTCGTGCTTGGTGCCGAAGACGATCTCGTCCCAACTGGGCACGCTGGAGCGCTTCGGCTTGATGGAGCGCTTGGGCGGTTCCGGGGCCGGATCCTCCCGCACCGTGTCTTTGGCCCCGGGTTCGGGATCGGCGGCGGTCTCCGCGCCGGCCTGCGCCGTCCGGGCCTTTTCCGCGGCCGCTCCGCTGCTGTTTTCCACGGTTTTCAGCGCTGCGGTGGAAGGACTGACAAACTCAATCCGGTCGTACGACGGGGCGCCCGTTTCCTGCGCGCCGCCGCCGGTCGCCGGCTCTGCGTCGGCCTCTTCCCCGGTGAGCTCGCCGTCCTGGTCGCGCACGCCGCTGCCGGTTGCCGCGGCCGGCTCGTCCCGCAGGAAACCGGGCGCGCCGGAGAGCGTGATTTCGTGCGTGTGGGTGCTGATCCCGTGCCCCAATTCCAGTGAAGAGACCGCGCCGTCGTCGTAGGCCGGGGCCAGCGTCAGCGGGAAGCCGGCGCGCGGCCGCGCGCCGGGATCGTCGCCGGAATCATCCGCGTCCTCGAACGAGTCGCGCGGGTGGGCCGCCGGAATCGGACCGTGGGTGAGCATCAAGGCCAGCGCGTCGTCGGCATCTTCGTCGACGCCCAGCCGCTGCCCCCGCCGGGAGCGCAGCACGTCCAGCAGCTCTTCCGACTCGGCGGACTGCCCGTCGTCCTGCCCGTCGTCCTGCCCGCCGTCCTCGTGCCCTGCCGGCTCGAGGTCCGGGTCCGCGCCGGTGTCGGCTTCGAAGTCGAAGACATGGTCGGTGACGGCCTTCAGCCGGCGCCCGGGGACCGGGCCGTCCACGGTTTCGAGCTCGCTCAGCTGCTGCGCCCACCGGTTGGCGTTCTGGATGGTGCGGCGGGCCGCATGGAAGACCCAGCGGGCGGGCGGTTCTTCCCCGATGGAGTCGGTGGCGGGAGCCGCCGGCGCGGTGAAGGACGCCACAACTTCCCACGTGCCGTCGCTGCGCCGCCAGGAATCCCAGTTCATCGACTCCGGGTCGATGCCGAAGGCGTGGATCCGGTGGTCCACCATTTCTCCCAGGGTGGCGGGCTCGTCGCCGAAGGCCGACCGGTAGCCGTCGTGGCCGGGCAGCGGGCCGGCGACTTCCACCTTGCGGGCCTGCTCGACGATGTAGTGGCGCTCGGCGAGGACCGGGCTTTCATAGCGCCGGATCCGCTGCAGGTCGAGGCCGGATTCGGCTGCGACCTCCTCGGCCGTGGCGCCCGCTCGGATGCGCGCCTGGATTTCGCGGGGGGACATACCGGCGTCCGACGGTTCGCCGGCACCGGGAGCGCGCGTTGTTGTCGGTCGGAAGACCGCTGTGCGCAGGGCTTCGTCTATGGCCAGACGGTAGTCGTCCCCACCTGCGCTCAACAGCAGATGTTCGCCATCCTCATGGACACCCACCAGCCGTAGATCCTGCATGAAAACCCTCCACCAGACGACACTTTATGCCTGAAACTCTGCCACCCATACCGGGCTTTTCCTATTGTTTTCGCGGGTGTGGCGCGGAGTTTGTGGCCAAGGTCGCCCCGGCCGGGCGCCGCGTCCGAAGGCGGCCGTGAACGCCCTGCGGCCCCCGGGTTTGGCAGGCGCACCGAAATCGGCAAGAATCTTCGCGTCACGGGCACAAAATCGACGGCGAACGCGTTGAGCCTGTGCACAGATCGTCAGGCACGGGCACGTGTCCCGGAACCGGGGGCCTGACGTGAAACTGGACCGGACCACCGGAGTGGGAGCAAAACAACAATGGCCACTGACTACGACGCCCCGCGGAAGCCTGACGAAGAGACCCACGAGGAGTCCATTGAAGAGCTGAAGTCGCACCGGCGGACCGACACGCAGTCGGCCGTCGTCGACGAGGACGAGGCCGAGGCCGCCGAGGGGTTCGAGTTGCCCGGCGCCGACCTCTCCGGCGAGGAACTGCTGGTCCGCGTACTCCCGGCCCAGCAGGACGAGTTCACCTGTGCTTCCTGCTTCCTGGTCCGCCACCGGTCGCAGGTGGCCAAGGAGAAAGACGGGCTGCTCTACTGCCGGGACTGCGAGGGGTAGCCGCCGGCAACCACGGGACCGGCCCCGCCGGGGGCCCGCCCCCCGGGGCCGCTAGGACGCGTCCGCGGCGGGGCGGTTCAGGGCCGCGGCGAGCTGCTGCGGCCGGCGCGTGGAGGCGATCCAGTAAGGGGTCAGATCCGTCTCGTCGGTGATTTCGATGGTGACCACCGGATCGATCCAGCCGCGCATGCACATGTACGCGGTGCCGTTCAGCTTGGGGCCGCGCTGCTCGGTGGCGGCCTCGCCGGTGAACGCTTCCACCCGCCCCACGTAGCGCCGCTCGATCTGGGCGCGGCCCACCTGCAGCATGGTGTCGGTGACCAGGATCCGCGGCGTGGAAGCGATCAGCAGGACGGCCAGCAGGATGGCCGCGACGACGGCGCCGATGATGCCCGCGGTCATGCTGATCGGTGCCAGCATGACGATGACCGCCGCGGCGGTGCCGGCGGCGATGAGCCAGACCCAGAAATTGGGCCACAGCCGCTCATCGAAGTGGGTCACGGAGGAAGGACCGCCGGCGGGACCGGAGCCGCCTGCAGGGGTCGCGGGTTGTGTCATGGACTCAGCTTTTCACCTTTTGACAGGCATTTCACCTTGCTCCCGGCGGGCCCCCGGATGCCCGCCCGCCCGCGGGCGCCACGGTTGAAAACGCGCTAGAGTGATGTGCGGAATATCTCAGCGGGCCCGGCCCTTGGCGGCCGCAGTCTTCCCGCCGCCACATCCGCAATCGCAAGGACAAACGATCACGAGTGCAGCAGACAACTGAAACGCTGACGGTCCAGCTGAAAATGCTCGACGACGGACTGGAACCGCCCGCCTACGCCCACCCGGGGGACGCCGGGGCCGACCTGCGGAGCCGAATCGATTTCCGGATCGCCCCGGGGGAGCGTGTCCTGGTGCCGACGGGCGTGGCGCTGGCGCTGCCGCACGGGTATGTTGCCCTGGTCCACCCACGCTCCGGGCTGGCCGCCAAGCACGGACTGACCATCGTCAACGCCCCCGGCACCGTGGACGCCGGTTACCGGGGCGAGATAGCGGTCACCTTGCTGAATACCGATGCCAGTGAAACGCTCACATTCAAGCGGGGGGACCGGATCGCGCAGCTGGTCATCCAGAAGGTGGAGACGGCCGCGTTCGAACGCGTCGCCGAGCTCCCGGATTCGACGCGGGGGGCCGGCGGATTCGGATCCACCGGAGGGTTCGGCGCCGGTTAGTTCCGCACGCGCGGTGCGGCGGGCACGCACCTGCGCGCCTGCCCGCCGCAGGCGGCATCCCCTCGGCGCAGACATTGAGCAACCCGGTGCAGGACCGGAGGAAGAGGAATCTCACGTTATGGCATTTGGGCGTTCCAAGAAGAGGAACCAGAACGACGGCGAAGGGCCGGAAGCCGCCGCGGCCGCACCTGGCGAGGATGCCACGCGGCCGGCGCCGGACAGCGGTCCCCGCCGGAACGGCCCCTACGACGACTCCGAGCAGGACACCGGTAACGGCTACCTAGATTTGGGCGCGCTGAAGGTCCGTCCCCGGGAGGGCCTGCAGCTGCGGCTGGAGGTCGAGGAAAAGTCCAAGCGGGTCGTTGCGGTGACCCTGGACCTGGCCGGTTCCAACTTGCAGCTCCAGGCATTTGCCGCGCCGAAATCCGAGGGGCTGTGGAAGGAAATCCGCACCCAGATCGCGAGTTCCGTGGGGTCACAGGGCGGCACGGTCCAAGAGATCGACGGACCGATGGGCACCGAGGTGGTGGCCAAGCTGCCGGCACAGACCGCCGACGGGAAGCAGGGCTTCCGGGTGGCCCGCTTCCTCGGCGTCGACGGGCCGCGCTGGTTCCTGCGCGGCGTGATCGGGGGACCCGCCGCGCTGGACCGGGCCAAGGCCGCGGACCTCGAGGAACTCTTCCGTTCCACCGTGGTGGTCCGGGGCTCGCAGCCGCTGCCGCCCAAGGACCTGCTGCAGCTCAAGATGCCCAAGGGCGTCCCGGGCCCGCCGCAACCCGAGGCGCCGCGCAACCCCGGACTGACCGCGCCCGAGCGGGGCCCGGAGATCACCGAGATTGGCTGACCGCTCCCGCGTCCATCGCGGCCCTGCGGACAGCCCCATCGCCCGGCTGCCAGAGCGCGGCCACGTCGCCGGAACCGGGTTGGTTGAGGCGATCACCATCGCGCCGCCGGGGCAGCCGCCGCGGTTTGCCGCCGTCGTCACCGACGCGGGCCAGCAGGAGCCGGGCAAGTCCCGTGACGGCGGGCACCCGCGGGTCCGGCTGGTCTGGCTGGGGCAGCGCCGCGTGCCCGGCATCGCGGCGGGCATCCGGTTGGCCTTCGAGGGAATGCTGTTCAGGGTGGAAGGAACCGCCACCATCTACAATCCGCGCTACGAGATCCTCAGCCCGTTGGAGAATTAACCCATGACAGATCAGCAGCCGGACTCCGGTCCGCACAGCGTGCCGCCGGCCGGGGACGGGCAGCCCTCCGGCGCGCGTCCGGAACCCGCGGGAGAACCGGGCAACAGGCGCCCGGACGCGGCCGAGGCGCTTGCCGGCGCCTACGCGGCGAGCGCCGCGGTCCACCGCACCGACGACGGACAGATCGACGTGCTGAAGACCGTGGGCGGCGTCCGCGGGCTGGCCGAGAGCATCCTGCCGGGCGTGATCTTCCTGGTGGTGTTCACCATCGGCCGGGAGCTCGGCCCGGCGCTGATCGGAGCGCTGGCGGCCGCCGCCGTCTTCACCGTGCTGCGCCTGGTGCAGCGGGGCGCCGTGACGCAGGCCTTCTCCGGCCTCGTGGGGGTCGCCATCTGCGCCTTCGTCGCCAACAGCACGGGCCGGGCCGAGGACTTCTATGTCTGGGGCTTCATCACGAATGCCGCCTACATTCTGGTCATGCTGGTTTCGGTGGCCGTCAAGTGGCCGGTGCTGGGCCTGATCTTCGGGCTGATCCGCAGCGAGGGAACGGCATGGCGGCAGCAGCCGCAGCGGCTGAAGGCGTACACCATGGCCACCTGGATCGTGATGGCGGTGCTCCTGCTGCGGCTTGTGGTGCAGCTTCCCCTCTACCTGATGGGCGAGGACGGCCTGGTGGCGCTGGGCACCACCCGCTTGCTCATGGGCGTGCCGCTGTACGCGCTGGGGCTGTGGCTGGCGTGGCTGGTCTCTCGCCCGGCGTCCGTCGAGGCCGCCCGGGCCGAGTGAGCCGGCCCGCCGCCGCCGCGGCCGGCCGGGCCGAGTGAGCTGGCCCGCCGCCGCCGCTGCCGGCCGGGCCGCGTGACCTAGTCGGCCGCCGCCGCGGCGGCGGGCCGGCCGGTCAGGACCGCACGCAGTTCGTCCTCGGCGGCGATGGTCGTGATGAAGAAGAGCTCGTCGCTGCCTTCCACCACGTCGTCAGGGCTCGGCGTGATCGGCGCGTCGTCGCGCAGGATGGCCACCACCGTGGCATCCTGCGGCCAGGCGATGGAGCCGAGCCGCTGACCGATCAGCGCCGAGTCCGCGGGAACCGTGAACTCGACCATGGACGCGACGCCGCTCTGCAAGGTCAGCAGCCGGACCAGGTCCCCGATCTCCACGGCTTCCTCCACCAGGGCGGTCATCAGGCGCGGGGTGTTCACGGCAACATCCACGCCCCAGGAGTCGTCGAACATCCAGTCGTTCTTGGGGTTGTTCACGCGTCCCACCGTGCGGCCGACGCCGAACTCGCTCTTGGCCAGCAGCGAGACCACCAGGTTGACCTTGTCGTCGCCGGTGGCCGAGACCACCACGTCGGCTTCTTCCAGCCGGGCTTCACGCAGGGTGGTGATCTCGCAGGCGTCGCCGATCAGCCAGCGCGCGCCCTTCAGCCCGCTGCGGCCGATCACCTCGGGCTTCGGATCGATCAGCAGGATGTCGTGGTTGTTCGAGAGCAACTCCCGAGCAATCGACGATCCGACGCTGCCGGCGCCGGCAATGACCACCCTCATTCGGACTCCTCCACGGGGGGCTTGGACAGGATCCTGTCGATTTCGAAGGTCGAATCCACCGCCATCATGGCGTGGACGATGTCGCCCTTTTGGTAGCGGGTGCCGCGGGCGGGCAGGATTCCCTCGCCGAAACGGGTCAGGTAGGCCACCCGGGCGCCGGAGGCGGCTTCAATCTCGGCCAGTTCCCGGCCCACCCAGCCGTCGTCCAGTTGCACCTCACCCAGGATCAGGCGGCCGGAGGCCTCACGGAAGTCGCCCTTGATGCCCTGTTCGGGCAGGATCCGCCGCAGCACCTGATCGGCGCTCCAGCGCACCGCGGCCACCGTGGGGATGCCGAGCCGCTGGTAGATCTCGGCGCGGCCGGGATCGTAGATGCGGGCCACCACATGCGGCACGTGGAAGGTTTCGCGGGCCACCCGGGTGGCGAGGATGTTGGAGTTATCGCCGCTGGAAACGGCAGCGAAGGCGTAGGCGTTCTCGATGTCTGCGTGCCGCAGGGTGTCGCGGTCGAATCCGACGCCGGTGACCTTGCGGCCGGTGAACCCCGAGCGCAGCCGGCGGAATGCCCGGTCGTCCTGGTCGATAATGGCCACGCTGTGCCCCGAGTCCTCCAGGGTGTGGGCCAGCGTCACGCCTACGCGCCCGCAGCCCATGATCACAAAGTGCGCCATCCACGTCCTTCCGGCACCCGCTGCAACGCGGGAATCAAATGTACTGCAACCATAACGCTGAACCGGTCCATCGATGCCATGAGCCCGGGGTTCGAAACGGCGCCGGCGCCAGCGCGCCGGTCGGGACCGCCTACCCGGCCGCGGGCTCCTGCAGGGCGGCGAGCACGTGCATGTGCTCCCGGTTCGACGGGTACAGGTGGCTGTAGGTGGCGTAGAGCTTTTCATACAGCGGAGCCGTCGCTAAATCGGGACTCACGGTCGCCGCCGTGCGCGCCCAGTTCGTCCCGGCGGGCACGGCCCCGGTGCCGATGGCGGCGAGCAGCGCGTCCCCGTAGCTGGCGCCGATGGCCTGTTCCGGGACCAGCTGTTCGCGCCCGCTGATGTTGCTGACGATTTCCGTCCAGAGCCTGGCCTTGGTGCCGCCGCCGACGGCCACGACGCGCCGGATCGGTTCGCCCGCGTGCTCGAGGTACTCCAGGATCTGCCGGATGCCGAAGCCGATGCCCTCATAGGCGGCACGAAACAGATGGCCGCGCCCGTGGCGCAGCGACAGGCCGGTGATCAGCCCGCGGGCGTCCGGGTCGAAGACAGGGGTCCGTTCGCCGGCGAAGTAGGGCAGCAGCAGCAGACCGTCGGATCCCGGCGGCACCGCGGCGGCCTCAGTGACGAGCTGCTCGAACGGGACGTCGCCGAACAGCCGCTGCAACCACGTGGTCAGGCTCCCGGACGTGGACATCCCCGCGGCCAAGGTCAGCGACCCCGGCTCCACGCCGGCCGTCGTCCAGAGCTTGGGTTCGGACCGGAACTCCCCGAGGACCTGGACGAAGAACATCGTGGAGCCGTACATCAGCATGAGGTCGCCCGGCTGCCGCACGCCCGCGCTGAACGCCTCGGCCCAGGCGTCGACGGTGCCCGCGCAGACCGGCACGCCCTCCGGCAGCCCCGTGGCATCGGCCGCCCGGCGGTGGACCCGGCCGCCGACGTCCGACGGCCACGCCAGCCGGGGCTCCGGCAGGTGGCCGGCGACGGCGCCGTACCGGTCCGGATGCCACCGGTTGCCGCGAAGGTCGTAGAGCGGATCGCATTGGCTGGCGGTGTGGTGGTCCAACACCAGCTCGCCGGTCAGCTTGGCCAGGATGAAGGAGTTCAGGCTGTGCCAGTTCCGGGCGCGGGCGAAGACCTCCGGCTCCCGGTTGCGGAGCCAGCGGAGCTTCGGTCCCACGGCCTGGGAGGACAGGACCTTGCCCGCCTCGCGAAAGATTTCCTCGGCACCGAACTCCTCCGTCAATTCGCGGATTTCGACGACGGCGCGCGCGTCGATTCCGTACAGGATCGCCGGCCGCAACGGGACCAGGTTCTCGTCCGTGACCACCAGGGACGGACCCATCGCGCTGACACACACGCCGGCGACGGCCCCGGCGTCGTTCCGCGACAAGAGCTCCCGGCACAGCCGGACCACTTCCGCCCACGCCCCGCCCTCGGCGTCGAACTCGGCCCAGCCGGGCCGCGGGTAGCTGACCTCGTGCGCGACCGCGGCGCTGTCCAGCACCCCGCCCCCGGCGTCCGCCAGCACGGCCTTGCTGCTGCCCGTGCCGATGTCGATGCCCAGGAACATGTCGCTCCGGCGGCCGGCCACTAGGCGCGGCCGTGCGAGGTGCGGGACTTGCGGGAGACGGCGTCGAGGATCACGGCCAGCAGCAGCACCAGGCCGGTGATCATGTACCGGAAAGAGGACTCAAGGTTCAGCAGGGTGAGGCCGCTGGAGATGGACTGGATGACCAGGATGCCCAGGAGGGCCGAGAAGGCCGAGCCGCGGCCGCCGAACAGGCTGGTCCCGCCGATCACCGCGGCGGCGATGGCGTTCAGGTTCACGTCCCCGGTGCCGCTGCTCTGCGCCGAGGCGGCCAACCGGCCGGCCGCCAGCATGCCGCCGACGGCCGCGAACGTCGAGCACAGGACGAAGATGGACACGTAGACGCGGTTGACGGCGATGCCGGCCCGCCGCGCCGCTTCCCGGTTGCCGCCGACGGCGTAGACGGAGCGGCCCCACTGGGTCCGGGTGAAGGCGTAGTGCATCACCAGCACCAGGGCGGCGAAGAAGACGAACATCCAGCCGACGCCGCGGGCCTGGTTCAGGTACCAGACCGCGAACAGCAGGATCACGGCCAGCAGGATGGTCTGCATCACGACCAGCCGCATCGGGCGCCCGGACAGGCCCGCCTTGACCCGCTGGCGGGAGAGCGTGAGCTGGCTGAGGAAGAAGCCGGCCACGCCGACGACCGCCAGCACGTACGACAGCCAGCCCGGCACGAAGGCCTGCTGGCCGAACCAGACGAGGAAGGAATCGAACGGCAGGTTTATGGTGCCCTCGACCCCGAGCACGAACAGTTGCAGTCCGAGGAAACCGAGCAGGCCGGCCAGCGTGATCACGAAGGACGGGACCCCGAACCTGGTGTAGACCAGCGAATAGACCAGCCCGATCACGGCGCCGGCCGCCATCGCGGTCAGGATCGCCAGCCCGATGGGCCAGTCCTGCTTGATGAAGGTGACTCCCACGATCGCGGCCGACAGGCCGCTGACGGAGCCGACGGACAAATCGATTTCGCCGACCAGCAGGACGCAGACGATGCCCAGCGCGATGACCCCGACGGCGGCGCTTTCCAGCAGCAGGTTGACCAGGTTGGCGCTGGAGAGGAAGAACGGGTTGAGCACCTGGAAGATGGACCAGATGACCAGCAGCCCGACGACGATGGGCAGCACGCCCAGGTCGCCGCCGCGGACCCGGTTGATCCCGACCTTGACGGCGCCCTTGAAGCCCTCGGTCCGGATCAGCCGTTCGTCCTGCAGGTCGGTGGCCACCGGGATGACCGGGGCGGCTGGATTCGTTGTCATGGTACGGTCCCTTCTTCCGGTGCTCCTGCCCCCGACCCCTGTCGGCCCGCGCTTCCGGCGGCCTGGCCGGGCGGGAGCGAGCCTCCGCCCGGTCCGCCCAGCCCGGCCCCCTCGGCCCCGCCGTTCGTTCCTGCCGCGCCGCCCGCCGCCGCTGCCCCGGTCTGGGCGGCGCGCTGGGTCACGACGTTGTCCGTGGCTCCGGTGATGGCGGCGATCAGGTCGTCGGTCGAGACGTCCTTCATCCGGAACGTGCCGTTGTTCTTCCCCAGCCGCAGCACCGCGACACGGTCGGAGACGGCTTTGACGTCCTGCATGCTGTGGCTGATCATGATCACCGCGAGGCCGTTTTCGCGCAGCCGCTCCACCAGGTTCAGCACCTCGGCCGTCTGCGCCACGCCGAGGGCTGCGGTGGGCTCGTCGAGGATGATGAGCTTGGGGCTGCCGAGCAGCGACCGGGCGATGGCGACGGTCTGGCGCTGGCCGCCGGAGAGGGAGGCAACCGCGATGCGGACCGAGGGGATCTTCGCCGAGAGCTGGCGCAGCAGCTTCCACGACTGGACCTCCATCTCCACTTCGTTCAGCCGCCAGGCGCCCAGCTCCCGGCCGAGGAAGAGGTTGTCTACCACGCTGAGGTTGTCGCAGAGGGCGAGGTCCTGGAATACCGTGGCGATGCCCAGCTGAATGGAATCCACCGGCGTGTGGATCGTCACGTCCTGGCCGTCGAAGTTCACGGTACCGGCGTCCTGGGGATGCACGCCCGCGAGGATCTTGACCAGCGTCGACTTCCCGGCGCCGTTGTCGCCGACGAGGGCGACCACTTCGCCGGCGTGGACGTCCAGGTCGATGTCGGTCAAGGCGGCCACGGCACCGAAGTGCTTGCTCACGCCCCGCATGGACAGTACCGGGGCGGTAGCCTCCGGCCGTTCCGCTGACACAGTGGACACTGCTTCCCCTTCCCTTACGACGGCAGTGCCGCGGTGGGCGCGGCACCGCCGTTCGCGGCTGCGCTACTTGATGCCGAGTTCGTCGCAGCCCGCCTTGTACTCGCCGGTGCAGATTTCTTCAGGCTTGTAGATGCCGCCGTCGAAAATCACTTCCTTGACGTTCTCCTTGGTGACCACCGTCGGCACGAACAGCGCTGACGGGGTGTTAAAGAGCGTCGCGTCGGGTTCGGGGGTCTCGCCGTTGAGCAGCTGGACCGCCACCTCTGCCGACTTTTCGGCGACTATCTTGATGGGCTTGGAGATCGTGTTGTACTGGTCGCCCTTGATGATCCGCTGGATCGCGGCGACCTCCGCGTCGTTGCCGGTGACCGGCGGGAAGGGCGAGACACCGGCGGCCTTCAGGGCGGCGATGGAGCCGCCGGCCGTGCCGTCGTTGGCGGCCACGATGCCGGTGATGTCTTCACCGAACTGGGTGATCTGGCCGGCCACCCAGTCCTGGGCCTTCGACGGCTGCCACTCCGGGGTGTCATACGAGGCCAGGATTTTATGCTCGCTGGCCTCGACCGCTTCCGTCGCGCCCTCCTTGATCAGCTGCGCGGCCCGGTCCGTGGGGGAGCCGTTGACCATCAGCACCCCTCCGGTCTCTTCGCCGTCGGCGTCCAGCTTCTTGACCAGGTCCTCGGCGATGAGGCTGCCGATCTTCTTGTTGTCGAAGGAGACGTAGAAGTCCGCCGGCGTGTCCGGGACCGGCCGGTCGTAGGTGACAACCTTGATGCCCTGGCCCTTCGCGGTGTTGACCAGCGAGGCGGCAGCGGTGCTGTCCACCGGGTCCAGGACCAGGACCTCGACGCCCTGGGTGATCATGGCGTTGGCCTGCTGCTGCTGCTTGTTCGCGTCGCCGTCGGCGTTCTGGTACAGCACCTCGCAGCCGCCGCACAGTTCTTCGACCTTGGCCTTGAACAGCGGGCTGTCCTGCTGCTCGTAGCGGGTCGAAGCACGGTCCGGCATCAGGAACGCGATCTTGCCCTCGGCCTGGCCGCCGCCACCGCCTGCTGTCCCGCCGCCGCCGCCTCCGGCACCGCCGCCTTCACCGCCGCCGCCACCACCGCAAGCAGTCATGCCGGCTGCAAGAACGAGGGCCGTGGTGAGGCCCATGATTCCCCGTGTGTTCTTCTTGTTCATCGGAACTCCTCTTACTGGGGGCGTGCCGCGTTGCCGTTCGTGCGTTCCGGCGTCCGCGGTCAGAGCCGCTGGGGGTAGATCATCGCCTTGAGCGATTCGGGTTCGGTGGAGGTGTTTTCCAGGGCGGCCGCGGTCTGCGGCAGGGCAAAGCTGTGTGTTACCAGTCCCTCCAGGTTGATCCGGCCGGAGGACACCAGGTCAATGCCCAGCGGCCAGGTGTTGTTGTACCGGTTCACCATCGAGATGGTGATCTCCTTCCAATTGAGCGTGGACAGGGGCAGCGGCACCTCGTCGGCCTTGGCCAGGCCGATGACGGCTGCCCGCCCGGCCTCGCGCAACCGGCCGAGCCCGGAGGCGAGGACGCCGCCGGCGCCCGAGCATTCCAGCAGCACGTCAAAGGTTTGCGCCGCGGGCGCGTCGCTCTTCTCCACCGCGAAGCCGTGGTCGCGGGCCACGCCGAGCCGGTACTCGGAGATGTCCGTGACCGTGACGCTACCCGCGCCGAGGGCCCGCGCCGCCTCGGCGGCAAGCAGGCCCACCGGTCCGGCGCCGGTGATCAGCACGTCGTCGCCGGCCTGGAGGTTCGCCCGCCGGCAGCCCCACAACCCCACGGACAGCGGCTCGAGCAGCGCGCCGTCTTCGTAGCTCATCGAATCCGGGATCGGGAAGTAGCAGCGGGCGTCCATGGCCAGGTACTGCAGCAGTGCGCCGTCGTAGGGCGGGGTGGCCAAAAATTCGAGGTTCGGGCAGAGGTGGTAGCGCCCCGCCCGGCACTCTTCGCAGCTGCGGTCCGGCGTGCCCGGCTCGACGGCCACCCGGTCGCCGACGCGCACGTTGCCGACGCCTTCGCCGACGGCGACCACCTCGCCGGAGACCTCGTGCCCCAGGATGAACGGGCCGTCAACGACGAAGGGGCCGATCTTCCCGTAGCGGTAATAGGCGACGTCGGAGCCGCAGACCCCCACGGCTTCCACCCGGATCACGGCCTGGCCCCGGCCCGGCTCGGGCATCGGGCGCTCCTGCATCTCGATGCTGCTCAGGCCGGTCATCACGGCGGCGGCATTGCCCATCTAAGACTCCTTAGCGAGCAGTCACTGGGTCAAACGGCCCCGGACCCCCGAATGTGATACAACGCACATTCATACGCATATGCTAACCCCGGCGGACGTGCCGCCGCTATGAAAGTGCGGGTCGGAGGCCCCCTGGCCCCGTAAATTCCGGCCGGCAGTCTAGACTCTAAGCCGTGAAGATCCGGACCCACTGGCTGCATGTGCCACCGAGGGAAACGTGCTGACATTCCTCGATGCCCTCAAGCGGGTCCTGGTGGGCAAGCCGTTCCGCAGCGAGCGGCTGAAGCAGGATGCGCTGCCGCGGCGCCTGGCGGTTCCGGTCTTCTCAGCGAACGCGCTCTCCTCGGTGGCCTACGCCCCGGACGAGATCCTGCTCACGCTGGCACTGGCGGGCGTCGCGGCGATCGCCCTGTCGCCCTGGGTCGGACTGGCGGTCATGGTGGTGCTGCTGGTCCTGGTGGCTTCCTACCGGCAAAGCATCCACGCGTATCCATCCGGCGGCGACTACGCGATCGCCACCAGGAACCTGGGCAAGCCGGCGGGCATCACGGTGGGCTCCGCGCTGATGTTGGACTACGTGCTCACCGTCGCGGTGTCCATGTCTTCGGCGGCCCACTACCTCGTGTCCGCCGTTCCGGCGCTCAAGGGCTGGCAGCCCGGAGCGGCCGTCGCCGGCATCGCGATCCTCGCCCTGCTCCATCTGCGCGGGCTGGGACGCGGGCGCCTGACCGTGGCGATCGCCACCTATGTCTTTGTGGGCACCGTGCTGCTGATGTGCCTGGCCGGATTTGTCCTTGACCTCACCGGAAACCTGGGCGAGGCACCCAGCGCTGCGTTCGACGTCGTGCCGGAACCCGGCCTGGAGGCGGGCCTGACCGGGCTGGCCGGCGCACTGCTGGTACTGCGGGCCTTCTCCACGGGCGCCGCGGCACTCACCGGCTTGGAGACACCGGCCAGCAATGTGCCGGCCTTCGAGAAGCCGCGCGCCAGGAACGCCGGCTTTGCGCTGCTGATGCTGGGCATCTCCGCAACCGTGATCACCATGGCGGTGATGTACCTGGCCCGGGCCACGGAGGTGCGGGTGGTGCAGGTCCCGGCCGACCAGCTGCGGCTGGACGGAGGGCCGCTGCCGGCGGGCTATTTCCAGTCCCCGGTGCTCAGCCAGCTGGCGGAGACGGTTTTCGGCGGCGGCGCCCCGCTCTTCTACCTGACGGTCGCGGCCACCGCAGCAATCCTGGTGCTGGCCAGCCATTCGGCGTTCAACGCCTTCCCGCAGCTGGCATCGATCCTCGCCACCGACGGCTTCCTGCCCCGCCAGCTGCGAACCCGCGGGGACCGGCTCAGCTACAGCAACGGTGTGCTCGCACTGGCGGCCGCGGCCGTGGTGCTGGTGCTGATGTTCAACGCGGACGTCACCCGGCTGATCCCGCTCTACGTCATCGGCGTGATCGTTTCCTTCACCTGCAGCCAGCTGGGCATGATCCGGCACTGGTCCCGCGAAATACGGGCCACGCCGCACCGCCCGGTGCGGCGCCGGATGCTGCGCTCGCGGTTCATTAACATGGTCGGTTTCATCCTGACCGTGACCGTGCTGGTGGTGGTACTGGTCAGCAAGTTCGTTTTCGGAGCCTGGCTGGCCGTGCTCGGCATCATCCTGCTCGGGCTGGTCATGCACAGCATCAACCGCCATTACGTCCAGGTCGCCCGCGAGCTCGCGATCGACCCGGACCAACCGACCACCGCGCTGCCGTCCCGGGTACACGCAGTCATCCTGGTCTCGCACGTACGCAAACCGACGCTCCGGGCGCTTGCCTTCGCCCGGGCCTCGCGGCCGTCCCGGCTCGACGCCGTGGTGGTGGACCTGGACCGGGAACAGACCGAGCAGACCCTGCGCGACTGGGAGAAGCTCAACATCCCGGTTCCGATCACGGTGCTCGCTTCCCCGTACCGCGAGACCACCACGCCGATCATCGACTACATCAAGAGCATCCGCCGGGACTCGCCCCGCGAACTGGTGGTGGTCTACATCCCCGAATACGTGGTGGGACGCTGGTGGGAGCAGCTGGTGCACAACCAGACCGCGCTGCGCATCAAGACCCGCCTGCACTTCGAGCCCGGCGTCATGGTGGCCAGCGTGCCGTGGCAACTGGCCTCCTCCGATTCCGTCCGCCGCTACCAGGAGCTTTCATGACCGACCCCGCACCGCAACTGATCGAGCTGACCGTCGGCGCTCCGGCGCACGGAGGCCACTTCGTCGCGCGGCACGACGGCCGGGTGGTGTTCGTCCGGCACGCTCTGCCCGGGGAGCGGGTCCTGGCACGCGTCACCGAGGGCGGACCGGACGCGGGATTCTGGCGGGCGGACACCGTCCAGGTGCTGGAAGCGTCTCCGGACCGGGTGGAGCATCCCTGGGCGCCGGCGGACGCGTTGGCCGCGGCCGAAGCCGGCCGGCCGGCCGTGGGCGGCGCCGAGTTCGGCCACATCGGGCTGGACGCCCAGCGCCGGCTGAAGGGCCTGATCTTCGCCGAACAGCTGCAACGTCTGGCCAAGCTGGAACGGCAGGTCACCGTGGAAGCCCCCGCGGGGGAGTACGACGACGGGCTCGGCTGGCGCACGCGCGCCGCGTTCGGCGTGGGGTCCGACGGGCGCCTCGCCATGCACGCGCACCGGTCCGATGAGCTGATACCCGTCGAGGCGATGCCGCTGGCCGCGGACGGGGTCAACGACCTGCGGTTGTGGGAGTTGGATCTTTCGGGGCTGGAGCGGGTGGAGGTGGCCGCGCCCGCCGACGGGAGCACGCCGCTGGTGCTGTTGGTGCCCGGCGCGGGGACAACGCCCAAACGGTTGGCGAAGATCGCCGACCGGATCGAACCCGGCGTGTCGGTTGCCGCGTGGGAGCCCGTGCCCGGGCGGCTCACCCGGTTGCGGGGACGCATTTGGGTTTCCGAAACCAACGGGCGGCACCAGTACCGCGTGACGGGAGACGGCTTCTGGCAGATTCACCGGCTGGCGCCGGCCACGTTGACTGCCGCCGTCCTGGACGGTGTTGCGCCCCGGGCGGGGGAGAGGGTGGCCGACCTCTATGCGGGTGCCGGACTTTTCACGGCGCCCTTGGCGGATGCCGTCGGGGTGACCGGCAACGTTCTCTCCGTCGAGGGCTCGCCGGCCGCCAGCAAAGACGCCCGCAAGAACCTGCACGGTTTCGGGCAGGTCGAGATCCTCCAGGGCAAGGTCGAGCGGGTGCTGCGCTCGCAGCCCGAAGAGATGGACGCCGTCGTCCTTGACCCGCCCCGCGCGGGCGCCGGAAAAGCCGTGGTGCAGGCGGTGGCCGCCCGAAACCCGCGGGCGGTCGGCTACGTGTCCTGTGACCCGGCGTCCTTCGCCCGGGACCTGGGCTACTTCCTGCAGCTGGGCTGGAACCTCGACTCGCTGCACGTGTTCGACCTGTACCCGCATACCCACCACATGGAGTCCTTTGCCGTGCTCACACCGGGGCGCCGCTGAGCGGGAGTGCGCGAATCCCGGCTGTGAGGCAGGCCACGGGCGCCGCTCCGGTTCCTGCCAACCGGCTACCCGATAGGATGGGGGCAGCGGTTCCGGACGAAGCATATTGTCTCTGGCTTGTAAATTCTGCGGGCTGCGGCGCGTCAAAAAGGCCAGAGGCCGAGCCCACAGCTGTCCCTTCACACTTAGGGATGCCTAACTAGCGGGTGGTTGCCGCCCGGACAAAGATAAAGTGTGGCGAGAGGAGTCCTGTCATGAGTAATGTGGACAGCTTCGGTTCCAAAGGCGTCTTGAACGTCGCCGGGACCGAGTATGAGATATTCCGGCTGAGTGCCGTTGAAGGTGCCGAGAGCCTTCCGTTCAGCCTCAAGGTCCTGCTGGAGAACCTGCTTCGCACCGAAGATGGTGCGAACATCACGGCGGACCACGTCCGCGCCCTGGCCGGCTGGAACCCCGACGCGCAGCCGGACACCGAGATCCAGTTCACCCCCGCCCGCGTCATCATGCAGGACTTCACCGGTGTTCCGTGTGTCGTCGACCTGGCCACCATGCGCGAGGCCGTCAAGGAGCTCGGCGGCGACCCGAAGCGCGTGAACCCGCTGGCCCCGGCCGAACTGGTGATCGACCACTCGGTCCAGATCGATGTCTTCGGCAACGCCGGCGCGCTCGAGCGCAACATGGAGATCGAGTACCAGCGCAACGGCGAACGCTACCAGTTCCTGCGCTGGGGACAGACCGCCTTCGAAGACTTCAAGGTGGTCCCGCCGGGAACCGGCATCGTGCACCAGGTCAACATCGAATACCTGGCCCGCACCGTGATGACCCGCGAGGTCGACGGCAAGCTGCGCGCCTACCCGGACACCCTGGTCGGCACCGACTCGCACACCACCATGGTCAACGGCCTGGGCGTGCTCGGCTGGGGCGTCGGCGGCATCGAGGCCGAGGCCGCCATGCTCGGCCAGCCCGTCTCGATGCTGATTCCGCGCGTCGTCGGCTTCAAGCTCACCGGCTCCATCCCCGCCGGCGCCACCGCCACCGACGTCGTGCTGACGATCACCGAGATGCTGCGCAAGCACGGCGTGGTGGGCAAGTTCGTGGAGTTCTACGGCGAAGGCGTGGCAGCGGTGCCGCTGGCCAACCGCGCCACCATCGGCAACATGAGCCCGGAGTTCGGCTCGACCGCCGCCATGTTCCCGATCGACGACGTCACCCTGGACTACCTGCGCCTGACCGGCCGCTCCGAGGAGAACATCGCCCTGGTCGAGGCGTACACCAAGGAACAGGGCCTCTGGCACGATCCGTCGCACGAACTGAAGTTCTCCGAATACCTTGAGCTGGACCTGTCCACCGTTGTTCCGTCCATCGCCGGTCCCAAGCGGCCGCAGGACCGCATCGCCCTGACGTCCGCCAAGAACCAGTTCCGCAAGGACCTGCAGAGCTACGTCGGCACCGGCAACGAGGACGCCCTGGACGAGGCCCTGGAAGAGTCCTTCCCGGCGTCGGATGCCCCGGCCATGACCTCCACGGTCCGTCACGCTGCCGCTGCGGAGGCCGGCGGCGTGAAGTCCGGCACCGCGCAGGCCGACGATCGTCCCTCCGGCGGTTCGGCCGCCCAGGGACGCCACGTCGCCCTGCCCGGCGACGGCCGCGCCTCCAAGCGCGTCCACGTCACCATGGAAGACGGGCGCGAGTTCGAACTGGACCACGGTGCGGTGTCCATCGCCTCGATCACCTCCTGCACCAACACGTCGAACCCGTCGGTCATGCTGGCCGCGGCCGTGCTGGCCCGCAATGCGGTGGAGAAGGGCCTGGCGTCCAAGCCGTGGGTCAAGACCTCCATCGCCCCGGGCTCCAAGGTCGTCACCGATTACTACGAAGAGTCCGGCCTGATCCCGTACCTGGAGAAGCTCGGCTTCTTCGTGGTCGGTTATGGCTGTGCCACCTGCATCGGAAACTCCGGCCCGCTGGAGCCCGAAATCTCGCAGGCGGTCCAGGACAACGACCTGTCGATCACGTCGGTGCTGTCGGGTAACCGCAACTTCGAAGGCCGCATCAACCCGGACGTCAAGATGAACTACCTGGCGTCCCCGCCGCTGGTCGTCGCCTACGCCCTGGCCGGCACCATGGACTTCGACTTCGAGAAGCAGCCGCTGGGCCAGGACCCGGAGGGCAACGACGTGTTCCTGAAGGACATCTGGCCGAACCCGGTCGAGGTCCAGCAGGTGATCGACTCCTCGATCAACAAGGAGATGTTCGCCAAGGGCTACGAGGGCGTGTTCGAGGGCGACGACCGTTGGAAGGCGCTCGAGACCCCGGCAGGCGATACCTTCGCCTGGGATCCGAACTCCACGTACGTGCGGAAGCCACCGTACTTCGAAGGCATGAGCGCCACGCCGGAGCCGGTGCAGGACATCAGCGGCGCGCGGGTGCTCGCCAAGCTGGGCGACTCGGTCACCACCGACCACATCTCCCCGGCCGGTTCGTTCAAGTCCGACAGCCCCGCCGGCCGTTACCTGCTGGAAAACGGCGTGGAGCGCAAGGACTTCAACTCCTACGGTTCCCGCCGCGGCAACCATGAGGTGATGATCCGCGGCACCTTCGCCAACATCCGGCTGCGCAACCAGCTGCTGGACAACGTGGAGGGCGGCTTCACCCGCGACTTCACCCAGCCCGGCGGTCCGCAGGCCTACATCTACGACGCCGCCATGAACTACCAGGCCGCCGGCACCCCGCTGGTGGTGCTGGCCGGCAAGGAGTACGGCTCCGGCTCGTCCCGCGACTGGGCTGCCAAGGGCACCGCGCTGCTGGGTGTCAAGGCCGTCATCGCCGAAAGCTTCGAGCGGATCCACCGTTCGAACCTGATCGGCATGGGTGTGCTGCCGCTGCAGTTCCCGGCCGGCGAGTCCGCTGCGTCGCTGGGCCTGTCCGGCACGGAGACCTTCTCCATCGAGGGCGTGACCGCGCTGAACGAGGGCACCACCCCGAAGACGCTGAAGGTCACCGCCACCGGCGAGGACGGCGGCACCAAGAGCTTCGACGCGGTGGTGCGGATCGACACCCCGGGTGAAGCCGACTACTACCGCAACGGCGGCATCCTGCAGTACGTGCTGCGCCAGATCTCGGCGAACTAGCCCCCGGTCCGGCACACACCGCACAGCGGCCCAACGCAGGGCGGGCGTCCGATGGACGTCCGCCCTGCGGCGTCTGGCCAGGGCACCAGCGTGCTGTAGGGCTCGGTCCCCGGCCACGCGTCGGCCGCGTTGTGTGCACCCTCGCACCAGGGGAACGCAGAGTGGCGGAGGGATGGCGGTAGGATTAACCGACGCTTTGTGAAGGAAAGGACCTGCTCTGTGGGATTGCTCGAGACCATCCGCGAGCCGCGCGACCTGCGCCGGATCGACATGGTCCAGTTGCAGGACCTGGCCCGGGAAATCCGCCAGTTCCTGATCACGAACGTCGCACAGACCGGCGGACATCTCGGCCCGAACCTTGGGGTCGTCGAGCTGACCCTCGGCATCCACCGCGTGTTCGACTCCCCGCACGACAGCATCGTCTTTGACACCGGCCACCAGTCCTACGTGCACAAACTGGTCACCGGGCGGCAGGACTTCGGCACGCTGCGGCAGCAGGGCGGGCTGGCCGGCTATCCGGACCGCGCCGAATCGGTGCACGACATCGTCGAAAGCTCGCACGCGTCGTCGTCGTTGTCCTGGGCCGACGGCATCTCCCGCGCCCGCCGGCTGACCGGCGAAGGCGACCGCTACGTCGTCGCGGTGGTGGGCGACGGCGCCCTCACCGGCGGCATGGCATGGGAAGCCGTGAACAACATCGCCGCGGACCGAGCACGGCGCGTGGTGATCGTGGTCAACGACAACGGGCGCTCCTACGCCCCGACGATCGGCGGGCTGGCCGACCAGCTGGCCGCGCTGCGCCGGACCACCATCGACAAGGTCCGCACCCACCAGGCCTACGAAGGCACCCTGGACTGGTGGAAAAGGAAGCTGCAGTCGGGCGGGTCGCTGGGCCAGTTCGCCTACCGGAGCCTGCACGCGACCAAGAAGGGCATCAAGGACTGGTGGGCGCCGCAGGGCCTGTTCGAGGACCTGGGCATGAAGTACATCGGCCCGATCGACGGGCACGACCTGGAGGCCGTCGAGGCCGCGCTGACGCAGGCCAAGAACTACCGGGGCCCGGTCATTGTCCACACCATGACCGAAAAGGGCCGCGGCTACGCGCCCGCCCGCGCCCACGAGGCGGACCAGTTCCACGCCGTGGGCGTCATCGACCCGGAGACCGGCGAACCCGTAGAGTCCGGCGGCCGGCAGTCCTGGACCTCCGTGTTCGCCGACGAGATCGCCGAGATCGCCGACGAGCGCCAGGACATCGTCGGTATCACCGGCGCCATGCTGATCCCGGTGGGCCTGCAAAAATTCGCCAGTAAGCATCCGGACCGTGTCTTCGACGTCGGCATTGCGGAGCAGCACGCGCTGGCCAGCGCCGCCGGCATGGCCTACGGCGGACTCCACCCGGTGGTGGCCCTCTACGCAACGTTCCTGAACCGCGCGTTCGACCAGCTCCTGATGGACGTCGCGCTGCACAAGGCCGGCGTCACCGTTGTACTCGACCGGGCGGGGGTGACCGGCCCGGACGGGCCCAGCCACCACGGCATGTGGGACATGTCGCTGCTGCAGATCGTGCCGGGGCTGCACCTGGCCGCCCCCCGCGACGCCACCCGGTTGAGGGAAGAGCTGCGCGAGGCGGTGTCCGTCGACGATGCCCCCACCGTGGTCCGTTTCTCGAAGGGCTCGGTGGGGCCAGAGGTTGAGGCCCTGGAACGGCTTAAGGACGGCGTCGACGTGCTGGCGCGCCGGCCGTCCGGCTCCACCGAAAACGACGTGCTGATCGTCAGCATCGGCGCCATGAGCGAACTGGCGCTGGATGTCTCGAACCGGCTCGGCGCCCAGGGCATCAGCTCCACCGTTGTCGACCCGCGCTGGGTGCTGCCGGTGCCCCGCTCGATCATCGGCCTTGCGGCCCGGCACCGGATCGTCGTCGTGATCGAAGACGGCGTGCGCGCCGGCGGCGTCGGATCCCGGATCCGCCAGGAGATGCGTGCCGCCGGTGTGGACACGGCGCTGAACGAGGTCGGCCTCCCGGTCGAGTTCCTGGTCCACGGCACCCGCGCCGAGGTCCTGGAGCGCGTGGGCCTCACCGCGCAGCAGGTGGCCCAGGACACCGTCGCGCAGGTGCTGGGCACCAAGGTCCCGTTCGCGCGCCCGCTGCCCGGCCAGGAACTGCCGACCGGCCAGATTCCCAAGATCCAGTGACCGGCCGCATCCCCGCCGAGGCCCGGCCCGGCGAGATGGTGGTGTTCCGCAACTGGAAGTACGACGGCGCTGCCCACTGGCTGGTGCCCGGCACCTACCTCGGCTCCGACGGTTTCGGCGACTGGATCTTCCAGCCGGCCGGCTCGCTGGTCGCCCGGCCCGGCATCGCCTTCTTCGCGGCCTCCGACGCGGTGCAGTTACTGCCACGGGAAGGCGACTACGTGGCGACGTTCTACGACGACACCTACCCGGGCGACTTTCGCATCTACATCGACCTGGCCACCGGCATCCGGGTGGACCCGCTGCTTCCGGCCGGCTGGGAAGTCCAGCTCACGGACATGGACCTGGACGTGGTCCGCTCCGTCAGCGGCGGCGTGTACATCGACGACGAGGACGAATTCGCCGAACACCGGGTCACCATGGACTATCCGCCGGCGCTGGCCGAACGGATCCAGGCCAGCTGCCGGGCGCTCTACGGGCAGGTGGCGGCTGAGGCCGCGCCGTTCGACGGAACGGCCCTGACATGGTTGAACAAAGGACGGACATGAGTTTCCTTCGGGTGTACAAGAAGAACGACGACGGCGGGCTGGTGTTCCGCGAGGCGTGGTTCGACGAAGACTACGGCCAGTTCGTGGTCAACCACGGAACGGTGGGCCACCAGAGCACCACGCAGGAGAGCCGGGACGTCAACGCCGAGGCCGCCGAGTCGCTGATGGACGCGTTCGCTGCCCAGTGCGCCGAAGACGGCTACGCGGAGCTCGCGCCGGGGGAGCAGCACTGGGTGATTGCCCAGTATGCGCTGAAGACGGCGGACGGCAGCGACCGGGACCGTTACCTCGAGGACAAAGCCAAACGCACCATCACCGAGTACTTCGCCTGGCGCGGGCTCGGGACCGTGGAGAAGACCGAATTCGTCCCGCACAAGCTCAACATCTATGTTCTGGCGCCGGATGCGGCCAGGGCGGTGGCCGGCCTGAAGGTCTGCCTCCGCGAAGCCAAACTCGACTTCACCAAGCTGAGCATCGGCGTCGCGCCGCACGGGGACCTCGCCGCGGTCAAGCAAAAGCATCCGCTGCCGGCCAAGACGGCGTTCAGCCTGTAGGCCCGGCGGCCGTCGGGGACGGCGCTAGCCGCCCTCGGGCACGTCCAGGCCCGCGGCGCGCGCCGCCTCCCGGTAGGCGGCCGCCAGCGTGGCAACGCTGTGGTGGGCGTTGAGGCCGCTGGGATTCGGCACCACCCAGACCTCGGCGCCGCCGAGCGTCTCCGGTTGCCGGCCCAGCTGCGCCTTCGGCCGCTCAAAACCCACCCGGTAGGCGGTCACTCCCGCGACCGCCACCACCCGGGCCCCCAGGGTCTCGACCCGGGCCGCCAGGCGCCGGGCACCGGTCCGCAGTTCCTCGGCACCCAGCTCGTCCGCCCTGGCGGTAGCCCGCGGGACAATGTTGGTGATGCCCACGCCGCGGTCGATCAGGTGGTTGCGGTCGGCAGCCGCCATGCCGTTCCCGGCGTAGATCTGATGGTCGGTGATGCCGGCCGCCGCCAGGGCCGGATAGAACCGGTTGCCGGGCCGGGCGAAGTGCGAGCCGGTGGCAGCCGACCAGAGGCCGGGATTGATGCCGACGAACAGGAGGCGCAGGCCCGGGCCCAGCAGATCGGGGACCAGCGCGTCCCGGTAGGCGAGCAGTTCAGCACGGGTAAAGGCCACAAAACCACTCTTTCACACGGCGTGCCGTCCCGGCCGCGAAACCGGCCGCATGCTCAGCCTCACGGCCCCAGCTCCGGACAGAAGAAGGCACGGCGCCCCCGAAGGGGCGCCGTGCCCGTGCAGCGGCCCGCCAAGGCGGGCCGGCGAATCAGTCGGTGCCGGCGTCGAACGCCGCGCGGTCCAGCGCCTCGTCGGCCGCGCGGTCGGCCGGGTCGAGCTGGGCGGTGTCGGCGATTTCGCTCGCGCCGCCGGCTTCCAGCGCGCCCACGAGCTCGGCGGTGGGACCGCCCACCAGGCCCTGGGCCGCGTACTGCTCCAAGCGGGCGCGGGAGTCGGCGATGTCCAGGTTGCGCATGGTCAGCTGGCCGATGCGGTCCAGCGGACCGAAGGCAGCATCGCCCACGCGCTCCATGGACAACTTGTCCGGGTGGTAGCTGAGCGACGGGCCGGTGGTGTCCAGGATGGTGTAGTCCTCGCCGCGGCGCAGCCGCAGGGTGACCTCGCCGGTGACAGCGGAGCCAACCCACTTCTGCAGCGATTCGCGCAGCATGAGCGCCTGCGGGTCCAGCCAGCGGCCTTCGTACATCAGGCGGCCCAGGCGGCGGCCCTCGGCGTGGTAGCTGGCCACGGTGTCTTCATTATGGATCGCGTTGAGCAGCCGCTCGTAGGCGATGTGCAGCAGGGCCATGCCCGGGGCCTCGTAGATCCCGCGCGACTTGGCCTCGATGATGCGGTTCTCGATCTGGTCGGACATGCCCAGCCCGTGGCGGCCGCCAATGGCATTGGCCTCCTGCACCAAAGCGACGGCGTCGGCAAACTCCGTGCCGTTGATCGCCACCGGGCGGCCCGCCTCGAAGCGCACCGACACGTCCTCGGTGGGAATGTCCACGTCCTCGCGCCAGAAGGCCACGCCCATGATCGGCTCGACGGCCTCCAGGCTGGTGCCCAAATGCTCCAGCGTCTTGGCCTCATGCGTGGCGCCCCAGATGTTGGCGTCGGTGCTGTACGCCTTCTCCGCGGAGTCGCGGTAGGGGAAGTTGTGCGCGGTCAGCCATTCGGACATCTCCTGGCGGCCGCCGAGCTCGGAGACGAAGCGCGGGTCGAGCCACGGCTTGTAGATGCGCAGCCGGGGGTGGGCCAGCAGCCCGTAGCGGTAGAACCGCTCGATGTCGTTGCCCTTGTAGGTGGAACCGTCGCCCCAGATGTCCACGCCGTCTTCCCGCATGGCGCGCACCAGCAAGGTGCCGGTCACGGCGCGGCCCAACGGGGTTGTGTTGTAGTAGGAACGGCCGCCGCTGCGGATATGGAAGGCGCCGCAGGCCAGCGCGGCCAGGCCTTCCTCCACGAGCGCGGGCTTGCAGTCCACCAGGCGGGAGATATCCGCGCCGTACTCGGTGGCGCGGCCGGGCACCGCGTCGATGTCCGGCTCGTCGTACTGGCCGAGGTCGGCGGTGTAGGTGCAGGGCACGGCTCCGCCGTCGCGCATCCATGCAACGGCAACGGACGTATCGAGTCCACCGGAGAAGGCGATGCCGACGCGTTCGCCGACGGGAAGGGAAGTCAGAACTTTGGCCATGGTTTCGATCATATGTGCAGCGGCACCCAAAGACAGAAGCGGCAACGCCGCGGCCGCCTGCGTGACGTGTCCGAACTCACTTGCGCGTCCGGGACGGGGGCCGGAGCCGGGATAGGATGCGAGGCGAACGGCAAAACCCCCAGTGACAAGGATGTAGCGATGGAATACCGGCGTCTCGGCAAATCCGGCCTCACCGTCTCGACGGTGGGACTCGGCTGCAACAATCTTGGCCGGTCCAACACCCCGACGGAAACGCAGGAAGGCACGGACGCGGTGGTCAAGGCCGCACTCGACGCCGGCGTGACCTTTTTCGACGTCGCCGACAGCTACGGGAAGACTCCGGGGCTGAGCGAGGAGTTCCTGGGCAGGGCGCTGGGATCGCGGCGCGACGACGTGGTGGTGGCTACGAAGTTCGGCATGGACATGCGGGGCGCCAACGGCGAAGACTTCGGCGCCCGCGGCTCGCGGCGGTACATTGTCAGGGCGGCCGAGGCGTCGTTGCGGCGGCTGGGCACCGATTGGATTGACCTCTACCAGTTCCACACGCCCGACCCGCTGACTCCGGTCGAGGAAACCCTGTCCGCGCTGGACGACCTGGTCCGCGCCGGCAAGGTCCGCTACATCGGCCACTCCAACCGGGCCGGCTGGCAGATTGCCGAGGCGGAATTCACGGCGCGGATGGGCGGCTACACCCCGTTCATTTCCAGCCAGAACCACTACAACCTGCTGGACCGCCGGGCGGAGCTGGAAGTCGCCCCTGCTGCCGAGGCCTACGGGCTGGGCCTGCTGCCGTACTTCCCGCTGGCCAACGGCCTGCTCACGGGCAAGTACAAGAACGGCAAGGCGCCGGAAGGCAGCCGGCTGACACACTCGCGCACCAACTTGCTCAAGGACGCCGACTGGGAGCAGTTGGGCGCCTTCTCCCGCTTCGCCGCCGACCGCGGACTAACGGAAATCGAGGTGGCCTTTTCCTGGCTTGCCACCCGTCCCGCAGTCGCGTCGGTCATCGCCGGTGCCACGAAGCCGGAACAGATCCGGCAGAACGCCCAGTCAGCGGGCTGGCACCCGACTGCCGAGGACCTGGCCGAGCTGGAAGGCATCTTCCCCGCGGTGCCGAAAGTGGCCCTGTTCTGAGACCTCCGAGGGGGCCGCGGCGGGAGCCGATGGAACGTTGGGAAGCCTTTTACGTTGAGGGCGCCAAGCAAGGCTGCCTCTACCGCCGGTGGGCGGATCACGTCCTCACCACGCGAATGGCCTTCCGGAGCGGGCCGGACGGGTACCGCGCGGAATCCGTCATCCGGTTCGAGCCCGGGACGCGGCGGTGGGAGTCCTCTTCTTACCGGCAGGGGCCGGGCCGCACCGAGGCATTGGCCCGCCGGGAAGACTTCGGGCTGACCGACACGAGCCTTCCCAGCTACGGGGAGTACCTGCTGTTGGCGGAAATGCTTGACTCCGGCGCCCAGGCCGTGGAGTACTTCCGGCTGGACGACGCCGCGCCGGCCGAACCCGACAGCGGGGCATGGGCGCGGGTATCGCTGGCCGGCACCGAGACGGTGGTGCTGCCGGACGGCAGCCGGCCCTCGTGCGACCGCTACGACGTTGTCCTAAACGCTCGAACGACGGCGCCCGGCGGCGGCTTTCCCACCCTGACGGACTATCGGCCGGATACCGGGGCGGAGCTGGTCGGCGTTCACTGGGCGTCGGGCGGCCGTGTGGTCAAGAGCGACTGGCGAGGAGCCGAGTCCTTCCTCGCTCCGGATCGCGGGACTGCCATCGCCGGCCTCGACCGGGCACTGATTGACTTCCTGGACACCGAATACGGTGCCCGGCCGGCTGGGGCCGACTAGGACGCCCGCCCCGAGGGCTTCCAGACGGTCCATTTCAGACGGTGACGGTGATCCACTCGCCGTCGATAGCCGCCGCGAAACGCGGAAGCGGAGCGGGTGCCGGACCGCCGGTAACTGTGCCGTCGGCGAACGCGAAGGTCGAGTTATGGCAAGGGCACACGAATTCGGCCTTCGTCGGGGTCACGCCGCATCCCTGGTGCGTACAAACGGCGCTGTAGGCCAAGACGGTGGTTTCGTCGGGGCGGTGGATGACGATCTTCTCCCCGCCTGCCTCGCCGCTGGCGCTGCCGCCAACCGGCACGTCGCTGAGCTTCCCGACCCGGACCGGCGTGCCGTCGCTGGCAATCGGGGAAGCGGAGGCACCTTGTGCTCCTGTGTAGTCCTGCAGCGGGGAACATGCGGTGAGCGCGCCCATCGAACCGACGGCGGTCGTGGCGGTCAGGATGGCGCGGCGCGAAGGCAGGGACGAACTCATGTCCGCTATTCTCCCGGACGGTGCCGGTGAATTTCCAAACGGAGCGGTGATCGCTCGCGCAGCGTGTCAGCGATCACACCACCACGGTGATCCATTCGCCGTCAATGGCCGCCGCAAAGCGCTGCAACGGTTCCAACGCCGGCCCGTCGAGAACCGTGCCGTCTGCGGCGCTGAAGACCGAGCCGTGGCACGGGCAACGGAACTCCTCACCCGCCGGCGCCACGGTGCACCCTTGGTGCGTGCAGACTGCGCTGTAGGCCAGGACGGTAGTCTCGTCGGCGCGGTGGATGAGGATTTCCTGCCCGCCCGCTTCGCCATTGGCGCTGCCGCCAACCGGCACGTCTGCGAGCTTCAGGACCTGTACAGCAGCGCCTCCGGAGGTGGCCGGGGCAGGTTTTCCGCCGGCCTCGCCGCCGCCGTTCCCCGCCGGCGCACAGGCAGCCAGTACACACGCCGAGCAGGCCGTTGCGGAGGCGGCCATGACCGAGCGTCGCGAGGGACCGGCATCGGGATTCATGCGCTGACCTTCCCCGTGGGCAGTATGGGTGCCTTTCGCAAAGGGTAGACGTCCGGGCCCATGGGTTGGTTCAGCCAGCTCATGAAAGGGTTTTCGCGCAGGAACCTGCAGTACTTGGCCACCGTTGCCAAAGCCTGGCCGGATGCAATCCGGTCTGGCTGTGTCCGGCGTCTGTCCTAGGACGGAACAGGAGGATCGGATGAGCGTGTGGAGGGATGGTGGAGTCTTGTCGGTTCAGGAAAGCGAACGCGTTCAGCGGGCGTCGCTGAAGCCTGCAAAGGGTTCTGCTGGATTCCTTGACGTCGGAACGACCGCGAGGGGTTCAGGGCTTCATTCTGCGGTTGTCCCCCACTCCTGCAACCACCCATAATGACGGTGTGGCTATGTCGCTGCTGTTCGGCATCGTGACTTCCAGCGCCCTGATGCTGGGTGGATTTATCGGTGTGCGTTTCGAACTGCCCAAACGCGTCCTGGCGATCATCCTGTCCTTCGCAGCGGGCGCCCTGGTCACCGCCCTGACTTTCGAACTCTTCGAGGACGCCTACCAGCGCGGCGGCATCTGGCGCGCAGCGGTCGGCCTGTTTGTCGGCGCGGTGGTGTTCACGACCTTGAGCGCGCTGCTCGACCGCTGGGCGCAGGCCGGGTCGAACCCGGTTGCGGCGGACGAGTACCGGGGCAGCCCCAAGCTCGATACCGACGCCGCCGCCACCGGGCGTGCGCCGGGGCCGGCATCCACCCGGGGTGCGGCCGGTCTGGCCCTGCTGGCGGCCGCCACGCTCGACGGCATACCGGAGAACCTGGCGCTGGGCGTCTCCCTGGGGGAGGGGACCGGCGGGCTGGCGCTCCTGGCCGCGATCTTCGTCTCCAACCTGCCCGAGGCCCTGGTCGGGGCAGCCTCGATGCGCAGCCAGGGCATGTCCAGGCCCGCCATCATCGGACTGTGGGGTGTGTGCTCAGTGCTGCTGGTCATCGCCGTCGTGGTCGGTGCCGGGCCGCTGTCCGGTACCGACCCAGAGACGATCTCGCTGCCGCTGGCCTTCGCGGCCGGCGCGGTGATCGCCGCACTGGCCGACACCCTGATGCCGGAGGCATACGAACACGGCGGACCGGCGGTCGCCCTGAGCACCGCGGCCGGGTTCGTGCTCTCGTTCCTGCTGTCCCTCGCGTGAGAACCGGCGCCGCTAACGACCCTCCGTGCCCCCGCATCGACCCGGACGGGCACCTGGAACCGGCGAACGAAGGAACGCCGTATTCCATCCGTACCCCGACAGGAGGCCCCGTCCTGCCGGGGGAGGAGCGCACCGGCGCGACCCGCATCGGATGCACAAGTCGCTGTTCCACGAGACCATATGCGCCGTTATCTGGGGTTCCGAGTTAGTCCGCAAGGTTTGTTCGATCTGGAGATGGGCACCGGCGGCTCGTTCAACAACTGCGCCCGGTTCACGCCCAGCGCGAACCACCGGCGGTTCCCCCTGGCAGACCGCTGGCGAGCCGGGCGAAAACCGCACCTACCGCGGAACCCGGCGCTTCGATACCACCGGCATGTCGCAGGTCGAGATCAACGCCCTGCAGGGCGCCCGGGTCCATGTCGACCTGGTCTGGGAGCTGCAGTCGGATGAATCGCCCACGCAGCCGTAAGCCGGTTCCGTCAGTTCCGTGACCCGCCGGCTGCCCGGCAGCGCCTTGCGTCCTCTCTTCTCCCGCGACGGCTGGCTGCTGTACATCGCGTCCACGCTCTCGCGGTTGTATCTGGGCATCGCCCTGAGCCTGGTGCTGATCGGCCTGCTGCCTGCGCTGTTCGGCTGGCATACCAGCGTGATCCAGAGCGGTTCCATGGAACCGCACGTCGGCGCAGGGGACGCGGTGGTGTCCGCGCCCTTAGGCAGTGGTGACCCGGTTTCGCCGCTTCCACTGATTTTCGCGCGGCAAGGCCCCTAGCTGAGCAAGTGGGATAGGGCGGTTACGACGCCATGTTCCTCATTCGTTGGCGCGGTGTAACGGGCGCGGGAACGCAGGATCGGGTGGGCGTTGTCCATGGCGAACGACAGGTCGGCGCGGTCGAACATTTCGAGGTCGTTCAGGAAGTCGCCGAACACGACGGTTTGAGCGGCATTCACGCCCAAGGTCCGTTGCAGTTCCTGCACGGCTCGTCCTTTATTGGTGCCCGGGGCCATGATGTCGATCCACTGCTTACCGGAGACGGCCATCTGGTGGCTGGATGCCAGTGGAGCGACGATGCTTCTCGCGCTGGACTCAACGTCCGTGGAGTCGTAGATCGCGAGCTTGAGGATGTCATCGGTGACAGTGGTGAGATCCTCGACCGTGGTGAGTTCGGCGTAGTAGGTTTCCGCCTCCCGGATGAATCCAGCATCGCGTCGCTCGATGTAGGCACTGCGGCGGCCGCATACGACCAGGCCGAGGCTGTTCGCGGTTTCCGTTGCGTGGCGAACCGCGTGAATGACGTGCGTGACAGTGGGCTCGTCCATGTAGGTGGCGGAGAGTACTGCGCCGTCACGGACAACAAGGGAGCCGTTCTCGGCGATGAAGGTGGCACCTGCTGGTGCACTGGGGAACATGCGGGCCAAAGTGGCGTATTGCCTGCCGCTGGCGGGTACAAATGTGATGCCACGGGCACGCATCCGCTCCAGCAACGGCCAGAACCCGGCTGGAACGTTACCGTCCCCGTCCAGCAGGGTGCCATCCATATCGGAGACCACCAGACGCACGTCGTGAAACCCGCTCGGGATCGAGGACCAAGGCTCAGCGCTTCGAGCAACACCACTCATCGTGCCTCGTTGTCTTGACCATGATCGCCGCTGCCGCGGAATCCTAAGCTAAACATGGTTCTTAACGCTACAGACAGGGAATTGGTAAAGCGACTTCAGAACGACTTCCCGGAGGGTAGGACTCGCGGGGGCGCTTTCTGTGGACGAGTTGTTCACTCTCAGGCGTGCCGTTGCATCTATACCAGGCAGTCGGTGTGGACTCCCTGTGGAGGGGTGGCGAAGTGCGGGAGCATCCGCGGCGCCCCTCGCCTTGGCAAGCCTTGGATTGGTCTTCCCCAACGAGAGGAGACGTTCATGTCCTTGGACCGCCGCAACAAGTCATACCGACTGCAGGTCGCCGGAGTCTTGGATCGGCGCTGCCGGGCTTGTCGTTGCACTGTTCCTAGCCGTCTTTGACGACCTTTGGAACGTCGCTGGACGTTGAACATGGATGCCTTTCCCTGATAAACCTCAGACGTAAGCGCTGTTATCGGCTCAACGGGTGGAGGCCCGACAGCTGAATGTAGTCCAGCTGATTGAACTCAGCGCCTCTTTCGATCACTTCGCGGGAATTGCTTGCGCTCCGTCCCTGCATGCCTGACGGGGTTCATTGGCCGGGTGCACGCCCTGAAGTGCGGCGTTGACTACTTGGTGCGTATCCCTGCATTCAGCGGAAACTGGCGCAGTACGGCCCCGGTCCAGAGGCCGCCCGCGATCATGTCCATGAGCAGCATGGAGATCGGCCTCGGGATTGAGCTCTCCGCGGGCCTTTGCCTTGTCGAAGACCTGTGCCTCGTTAGCCAGCCGATCCGTGAAGAAGCCCTAAATCCGGGCGGCCAGGTCCTCGTTCACGACGGCCGCGGACAGGACGGCGACCACGACGTTGGAGGCGGGAGGCACGGTCAGCAGTGCCGCAATCCGGTCGGCCAAAACCTGCAGGTCGACTCGGAGGGTCCCGGTTTCAGGGACGGCGAGCGTCAGCATCGGGGGCATCAATGAAGGCGGCGCCCAGGAGTTCTGCCTTGGACTTCCACCACCGGTAGATCGTCGTCTTGTTAACGCCGGCGGCCTCGGCCACCCCTTTAATGCTGAACCGCTCGTATCCCCGCTTCTGGAATGAAGCTCTGTACTGCCCTGAGCGCTGATCAAACCAAGGTGCTGAAGGCCTCAGCCTTGTCTTTTGTCCCTTGGACTATTATTTGATCGTCGTCGTAGAGCACAGTTTGTTGGGTGGTGTGCTCCCACTGCCCACCCTTGCGCTTGACAGCGACTACTGTGATGTCGAACTTTGAGCGCAGCTGCAGCAGGCCCAGCGGACGGTCCTGGGCTAGCCCGGGCGGGATGGTTCGGATCATGACGAAGTTATCTTCGAATTCGACGTAGTCCAGCATTGCCCCGCGGACCAAGTGCGCCACCCGGCGGCCCATGTCGTGCTCGGGCCGGATCACGTGGTGCACGCCCAACTGTTCGAGGATCTCGGCGTGCGGCTCACTGATGGCTTTGGCCCAAATCGCGGGCCTGGCGAACTTGAGGAGCCGCGAGGTGGTGAGAATGCTAGCTTCCACGTCTGTTCCGATGCCCACCACAGCGCGGTCGAACTCGTGTACAGAGAGCTGTCGCAGCACCTCGTCTTTGGTGGAGTCGGCACGGACTACGTGGGTCAGCAGCCCGTTGAAGGACTGAACGGTCTCTTCGTCGGCGTCGATGCCCAGGACCTGGGTGCCCAGGGACTCGAGCTCCAGCGCCAATGCTCCGCCAAAACGGCCGAGGCCGATAACAACGACGGACCCCGCCTCGGCGATCCGGTCGAAGGAGCGTGAGGGGAAGGGGATTCTAGCCAATGAGCGGCCTTTCTTTCGGGAACTCGTACAGGATCGGTCGCGCGCGAAGCGCCAGCGCGGAGGCCAGCGTGACCGGTCCCAGACGGCCGACGAACATGAGGATGATCAAAATCGACTGTCCGGCAGGTGGCAGCGAGGCAGTGATGCCGGTGGAAAGGCCGACGGTGGCGAAGGCGGAGATAGCTTCGAAGAGCAGTTTTTCCATGCCCGCGTCGGAGAGGAACATCAGGGCCATGGTGGCTGTGACTACCAAGGCGATGGCCAGCAGCACAACGGTCATGGCTTGGCGGTGTACAGAACGGGACAGTCGCTTGCCGAAGATGTTTACGGCGGCGCCGCCGCGGATTTCTGTGTAGAGGATGAAGTAGAGCACTGCGAAAGTAGTGATCTTCAGGCCACCGGCGGTGCCTGCAGGGCCGCCGCCGATGAACATCAGTATGTCCATGCCTAGCCAAGACACCGGGTTCATCTGGCCAATCTCGATACTGTTGAATCCAGCGGTGCGGGTGATGACGGACTGGAAGAACCCGGCCAGCACCCGTGCGGCGGGGTCCAGCGAGCCGAGCGTCGCCCGGTTGGTCCACTCCACCGCGGTGATGAAGACGGTACCTGCCCCCAGCAGCACGGCCGTGCCGGCCAGCACGAGTTTGGTGTTCATGGACCAGTGGATCGGACGCCGGTAGTGCCGGCCGAGCTCGAACAGCACCGGGAAGCCAAGCCCGCCGATGATCACCGCGCTGGCGATCGGCAGGCAGATCCATGGGTCCGCGACGAAGCCCATCAGGTTGTCTGAGAACAGGGCGAAGCCGGCGTTGTTGAAGGAGGAAACGGAGTGGAAGACTCCCAGCCAGAGGGCTTCCCCGGCAGAGTGTCCGTATCCGGTCATGAAGCGTGCCGCAAGGACCAACGCCAGCACGGCTTCGGTAATGAGGCTGATCCTCAGGACGCCGAACAGCACGCGCCGCACGTCGCCAAACCCGGTGCTTTTGGTTTCGGCGGCCGCGGAGATGCGGGAGCGGAGTCCAAGCCGTCCTGCCATCAGCACACCCAGCAGAGCTCCGAAGGACATTACGCCGAACCCGCCGAGCTGGATGAGGACCATGATCACCGCTTGCCCGAATGGGCTCCAGTAGACGGAAGTATCAACGATGATCAGCCCGGTCACGCACACCGAGGACGTCGCCGTGAACAGCGCCTCCAGGAAGGTGGCACCGCCAGGGCCCTGCTTCGACATCGGCAGCATCAGAATGGCCGTGCCGGCCAAGATCGCTGCGATAAAGCCAAGGACTATCACCTGGGACGGATGCCGCGGGCGTACTCGTTGCAGGAGGACGGCACCCGTGGGAGCCTGAAACTTTCGTAGGTCGCTGGTCCGGCGGAAGGCTGCGCCGACGCGACGGGCGGAGGATGCCTTCTCGGGCAAGGGACGTCGCGGTTCAGCCAACGTGAATCCGGGGACGGCGCTGCGGGTCGGGTTCGTTCTGGCGGATGATTTCCCGGACCACGGGGGCAGTGTCACCTTGGCCGAGGAGCAGGTAGCGCATCAGATGGGTCAGCGGATTGCCCTCGGACCATTCAAAGTAGGCCTGCGGCATGACACCGGTCGCATCGCGTAGTGCCAGCAGGACGGCGGCCAGCGCGTTGGGCGCGGCGGGGCTCTGAGCGCGCAGAATCCTGTACCCGCCGATCTCAACTCCGTGGACGTGGAGGGTGTCGCTGAAGCCGGAGGGGTCTTTGATTTCTACTTCGAGGAAGATGACGTCGGCGCTGCCGGGGACTGGGTTTATGCCGCGTTGAAGGACTTCCTTGCTGGAGTATTCCGCGACACCGGTGGCCGGGGGTTTGTGCGCAATCAGGTCCAGCCGTCCATCGAATTCCAGGGACTCGCGGATGAAGCGGCGGGCTTCGTCGTCGAACACTATGCGGTCTGCGCGCAGCTCGGTGGTTCGGGAGACCCGGGAAACCAGGGAGATGACCACGATGCCGGCGATGAACAAGAGCGAAATTGCCAACCCTTCGGGTTTTGCGAGGATGTTGGCTGTCAGGGCGTAGACCAGCACCAGCGTCAGCCCGGTGAACGCGGCGGCAGCGGACCGGCGCCGATTCCGGTACGTGGCAATTGCGACGGCCACCGAGGCAGAGACCATCATGGCCAGGATGCCGGTGGCATAGGCCCCGGCCTGGGCGTTGACATCGGCCCTGAACGCGATGGTGATCATGATACTTACGCCGGTGTAGACCAGGACCACCGGGCGGACAGCGCGGCTCCATTCCGGAGCCATACCGTACGAGGGCAGGTAGCGGGGCACGATGTTGATCAGCCCGGCCATGGCCGAGGCGCCGGCGAACCACAGGATGAGGATGCTGGCCAGGTCGTAGGCGGTGCCGAATCCTTCGCCGAAGCGCTCGTGCGCAAGGTAGGCCAGCGCACGACCGTTGGCCTCGCCGCCCTCGGCGAAGGCATCGGCAGGGATCAGCAAGGTCGTGACGAAACTGCTGCCCAGCAAATACACGCTCATGATCACGGCCGCGGCGGTGAGCAGCTTGCGGGTATTGCGGATCCGGCACGCGAGCCGCTCCTTGGGAGTCCGGCCTTGCGCTGCGACGAGAGGCATCATGCTGACGCCGGTTTCAAAACCGGAGAGCCCTAAGACAAGCAGCGGAAAGGCCAGCAGTGCCGGAAGAACCATCCCGCCTAAGCCCCCCGACGTGGTGGTGAGGAGATCTGTCCAGTCCGCGACGATGCCTGGCCTGCTTAGGATGTCGAGCAGACTGGTGCCGATGACGACTGCATTGAGGACGAGGAAGATTGCCACCAGCGGGACCGCGACTGCGACCGCCTCGGTGAAGCCGAGCAGGAAGACTCCGCCGAGGATGAGCAGCAGCACGATGGTCACCGGTACGGCGTGGCCGTGGAGGAACGCGGGAGTGTGCGGGTTCTCCAGCAGATGTACCGTGGCGTCCGCCGAGGAGAGCGTGATCGTGATGATCCAGGAGGTTGCCACGAAGCCCAAAAGGATGAGGACAAAAACTTTCCCACGCCAGAAGGGCAGCAGATGCTCCAGCATGGCCACCGACCCCTGGCCATGCGGGCTGGTCTGCGCCACCCGGCGGTACATGGGCAGCATTCCGCCCAAGGTCAGAATGACGATCAGCAGTGTCGCGAGCGGCGAGAAGGCGCCGGCGGCCAGCGCCGCGATGGCCGGCAGGTATGACAGGGTGGAGAAGTAGTCCACACCCGTCAGGCACATGACCTTCCACCAGGGCTGCTGAATGTCATTGGTTCCCGGGCTTGCCGGTCCGACGGGTTGAACAACGTGGGCGGTAAGCCAACGGGCCACGCCATGGGACGGCTTTTGACGGCCGGTAGGGCGGGGCACGCTCTCCGGAATGAAGTACTGGGTAGACGCACCCACAGTCGTCTTCTCTCTTATACGGTTCCTGACGCGATTGATCACACTACTCCGGCAGAGGCGGCCAGAGAGCGAAAAACAGCAGCCGACGGCGTTAAGAAATCATCAAAATGTCCGGGTAGCTGGGCGGGGCAGGTGAGCGGGGCGGGGAGGGCCTCGGCTTGCAGAGGCGGTGAGAATGGTCTTTATGGGCAGAGGAATACTGCGGATTTTTCTTGGCGCGGCGCCGGGCGCCGGGACCACTTACGCGATGCTGACCGAAGGGCTGCGGCTGACCGGAGATGGCGCCGATGTGGTCATCGGCGCGGCCCTGCACCGGGGCCGGCCGGAAACGGCTGCCCTGTTCGCGGACATGGAAGCAGTTTCGGATGCCGGCCCGGAGGGCGTTCAGGAGCTGGACCTGCAGGCCGTTTTGTCCCGTGCTCCGGAAACGGTGCTTGTGGATGACCTGGCTCAGGCCCACGGAGTGAACGGTGGGCGCAGGCTGGTATGGGAGGACGTCGATGGCCTGCTCGACGCAGGCATCAATGTCATGGCGACCCTTGAGATTGCGCGACTGGAGTCGTTGGGTGACGTGGTTGAAGCCATTACCGGCGTCCGGCCTGACGAGACGGTGCCGGACGCCTTTGTCCGTGGTGCCGGACAGATTGAACTTGTGGATGTGGATCCCGGACTGCTCCTTGAACGGGTGGCAGCAGGCAAGGTGGTTCCGGCGGAAAACGTGGATGCGGCCCTGGCGGGATATTTCCGCTTGGGGAACCTGACGGCATTGCGGGAGCTGGCCCTGCTGTGGCTGGCGGACCGCGTGGAGGAGGGCCTGAGTGATTACCGGGCGCGCAAGGGGATCGAGGCGGTCTGGAACACTCGGGAGCGGATCGTCGTCGGCCTTTCCGGCGGGCCGGGAGGGCAGTTGCTCGTGCGACGGGCGTTCCGAATGCTCGCCGGCAAGCTTGGCGCCGAGTTGCACGCCGTGCATGTGCGCTCCTCGGTAAGCTCCCGGGAATCACCGGGGGAACTGGACGCCCAGCGTGTTCTTGTGTTGGGGCTGGGGGGAACGTACCACTCGATCGGAGGCGATGATCCTGCCCAGGCGCTCGTTGCTTTCGCGCGCAGGACCGATGCAACACAGATCGTCGTCGGCGCCCCCGGACGGAAGCTGCGGTTGCGCCGCAGCGTCGGCCAGCGCCTTCTGCGCCTTGCAGGGGACGTCGACGTTCATCTGGTCGGTCACGGACGCAAAGGTGCGGCCAGTTCCGTCAGGACGGGCCCGTCATCGCTGGGCAGAGGCCGGATGATGGCCGGCGCCGCTATGGCGTTGCTGCTGCCGTTCATCCTCCAGGCGGGACTTAGTCTCTGGCCGCACAGCCACTTCGCCACCGATATGCTCGTGCAGCTGACCGGGACCATCGCCGTAGCGCTGGTCGGCGGGCTCTGGCCGGCCGTGGCGGCGGCAGTGCTCAGCAGTGCGATCGTGAATTTTTCCGCTCTGCACCCCATCGGCACCATGGGCATCAGCGATCCTGAGAATGTTCTGGCCCTGCTGATCTTCCTGGCCGTCGCGATCGCGGTTTCGCTCGTCGTTGGGCTCTCGGCAAAACGCAGCCGGGCGGCAGCCGCAGCCGGGGCCGAAGCTGCGGCTCTGGCGGAGCTGAGCCGCAGCACCCTTGCCGTCCACTACACCATCGGCGAATTTTTGGACCGGATCCGCGAACACTTCCAAAGCAGCGGTGCCGCGTTGTATGCGCGGGATGAACGCCAAGGCAAAACCCGGGCATGGCAGCTGGTGGCCAGCACCGGCAGAGTCGATGAAGACCTGAACGGCAATGAGAACGTCGAGCAACTTGACCCATCGCATGCCCTGGCGCTCTCCGGCCGCCCCCTCAGCCAGCAGGAACGGCACCTGCTCACTGCCTTCGGCGCCCACCTCATGGCCCTCCTTCAACGGGACCAGCTCCGGGCCAGCCGCCGCGACATCCTGCGGCTATCCGAAGGCAACCAGATGCGCACCTCGATCCTGCGTGCGGTCTCGCACGACCTGCGCACGCCGCTGGCAGGGATCAAACTGGCCGTCAGCAGCTTGCGCCAAGATGCCGTGGAATTCGACCCGGAGGACGAGGCCGAGCTACTGGCTACCATCGAGGACTACGCCGACCGCCTGGGCCTGCTGGTAGGAAATTTATTGGACATGTCGAGACTGACGGCGGACTCGGTCACGCCTTTGATCCGGCCCGTCTACTGGGCCGACGCCGTCGCAGACGCCCTACGCGGAATTCCCGAGGAAGCCGTGCGGGTGGACTTGCCGGACAGCCTGCCCCCGGTTAACGCTGATCCGGGCATGCTGGAACGCGTGATTGCCAATGTCGTTGAAAACGCCGTGAAGTACGCCGGCGGGTCCGATATCTTCATCACTGCGGTCACCGGTACGGGCAAAACCTCGGTGAACGGGAAACCTGCCGGCCAACTGCGCATCATCGACCATGGCCGCGGCATCCCGGCCACTGAGCTGATCAATATGTTCCAGCCATTCCAGCGCCTCGACGACACGCCGGCGGGGACCGGGGTCGGCTTGGGACTGGCTGTCGCGAAGGGCTTTACCGAAGTTATGGACGGGCATCTGGACGCCGAGGAAACCCCAGGTGGAGGGCTGACCATCGTCATCACGATGCCGCGCTCAGCGCGGGCCTGAAGTACATTCGCGGAAGGCCGCTGTCCGGCGTAGGAGACGCGTTAAGATTTGGGCCGTCCGCGTGAAGAAACCGTTAAGAACGGCGCCCGGGGTCCGGTCTTGGGTTTTGCTGGGCGTTGGGAGGGCCAGCCGGGCCTTCTACACCGAAAGTTGGAATACGCATGGACGCGGACCTTTGGTGGGAGATTCTGCCGGTTCTGGCCGCCGGCGGCACCGTGCTGGTGCTGCTGATCCGTTCTCTGGTGCGCATGAAGAAGGGCAGCAATTGGTGGTGAGGAGGTGCCTGTCCGCGGACCCAGGAGACACAATAGAGCTCAACCGACGGGCGACGGTCGGCTTCCGGTGGCGTGCGAGGAGGAGACGGGACAGGCATGACCAACGTCTTGATCGTCGACGACGAGCCACAGATCCTGCGTGCGATGCAGATTAACCTCCGGGCGAGAGGCTACCGTACCTACATTGCAGCTACCGGAAGCGAAGCGCTGACGGAAGCAGCCAAAGAGCCTATCGACTTGGTGATCCTGGATCTGGGGTTGCCTGACATGGATGGGGTGGACGTGATCCGCGGCCTACGCGGGTGGACGGATATACCCATCATCGTGCTGTCCGCCCGGCATGCCTCAGACGACAAGGTTGAGGCCCTGGATGCGGGTGCTGACGACTACGTCACCAAGCCCTTCGACCTGAATGAACTCTTAGCCCGGCTTCGTGCCGCAGACCGGCGGAACGACAGCAGTCTCCAAGGCGCGTCGATTGGCACCGCTGACTTTGAGATCAACCTTAGCGACAAGCGGGTTGTTCGGGACGGACAGGCGGTCCGGCTGACCCCGAACGAGTGGAACATCCTGGAAATTTTGGCCAGAAACCCCGGCCGGCTCGTATCGCAGCAGCAGATCCTGACCCACGTGTGGGGGCCCGCTTATCTAAAGGAAACCCAGTATCTGCGCGTCTACATCGCTCAGCTCAGACGCAAGCTTGAACCTGACGCGTCCAGACCGCGCTATCTCCTCACCGAAGCAGGGATGGGCTACCGCTTTGAACCAGGGGCGCCCCCTTGAAACGGCTGTGCCGTCTCGAGACCGTCCGCCCCTCTTAGGTTTTATGACCAGAGGCCCTTTGCCCCCTGATCGGGCAGCCCTATTTGTCGAACCGTGAACGTGAAGGATGCCGCCGGAACCCGCGCTCAACCCTGTTTTATACTCAGCGGTGCGGCCGCTCCGACCGAGCCGCAACCAGAGTGGCGTTGAGCGAAATTTTGTCCCGGCTAGTCGCCGCGTCCGGCTTCGGTACTGATGCACAGCCGGTTCCCTTGGGCATCAGTGGCCACTACCCACACGGGCGCATGTTCATCATCGAGTGTTGCACCAACGGATACCAGAGCATCCAGATTCGAGGCGCTTTCGCTGAAGGGGACAGTGATGTCCAGGTGAAAACGATTCACATTCGGGCTCTAGGATTCCTGAAACCAGATGGCCGGACCCCTGCCATAGGGATCGGTCAGGGTTCCGTCTTCCTGCATCTTGTAGCCCAGTGCAGTTCGCCAGACTTCCGAAATGGCTTCCGGGGTTCTCAATGTCTTCGTGCCCAAGGGCACGCCGCCGGCCATCCTCGGGCTGGGGCGGACGGGTCGCGGCGGTGATTACCATTCCCCATAGATCCGGATCAGCGCACGTTTTGCCGCGGTGTACGGCTCAGCCGAACCGGTGAGGAGCGAACGCGCATTGGCCGCCTCAAGAAATGCCGTCGTCTCGAACACCAGTTGATTCACGTCTACTTCAAGGAGTTCCCCGATGTCGGCCGCAGCCTGGATTTCCGAGGCCAGCAAGGAGCGCCATTCACGAACCGCCTCCGCCACCGCTTCCCTCACCGGACCAGATTTGGAATCGAACTCCGTGCTGGCGGCCGCAAAGAAACATCCGCCGACAAAGACCCTATTGCGGCTGTAGGAAAGCCAAGCGTCAAGAAGGGCGCGAAGTCTTTCGAGCCCGGGTGCGGCGTTGAGGGCGGGAGCTACGACCGCCGCGATGAAAACTTGTCTCGCTGCCTCAACCGTCGCGATTTGCAGCTGCTCTTTAGAACCGAAGAGGGCAGCTACTCCACTCTTGCTCAGAGTCGAACGAGATGCCAGGCCGCCGATCGAAAGGCCCGCAAGCCCCTCAACCGAGGCCATGTTCACAGCTTCCTCTAAAACAGTTTGTCGCGATTTCAGACCTCTGGCCGCTCTGCCATCCATATTTACCTCTCTTCTCCCAAGAAAATCTTAGTGTACGATCGTTCGTATTGTTACCGGCTCGCGTATAGCCCCCCGGATTTCCGCCATTGGTAGACCTGCGCGGGGCTGCCAAAAGTCGGCCCGTTGATACTCAAGATTCGAAGGACGACCCCATGCAGACAACCCTGACGCATATCGGCACCGCAACGATGCTTGTCGAATTCGGCGGCCTCACGTTCCTCACAGATCCGGTGTTCAACCCCGCCCCTACTGAGTACAAGTTCGGGCCCCTGGTCCTGCGGAGCACTAACAAACCGGCCATGTCCGCTAGCGAACTTCCACCAATTGATGCCGTGCTGCTCAGTCACGACGAACACCCGGACAATCTAGATGACGCCGGCAGGAGGTTGTTGGAGGGGAAACCCGTCTTGACCACCCAGAGCGGGGCGGGACGGCTGGGTGGCCAAGCAGTTGGTGTGGCGCCTTGGGCCAGTCACACGGTCGCCGTGGGAGAGAAATCCGTGATCATTACAGCGACGCCTGCCCATCATGGCCCCGTTGGTGACGTCATTGGATTCATCCTCCGGGTTCCGGGGGAAGAAAAGGTCCTTTACATCTCCGGCGATACCACCTATGAAAGCGACCTTGACCAAATCGGCGACCTATTCTCGATCGGAGTAGCAGTGCTGCACCTTGGCGCGGCGAAGTTCGCCATACTTGGGGACCAGATGGTCAGTATGGACAGTTCGAGCGCAGCCAAGTTTACTGCCGTCCTCGCCGCCGACGCCGTAGTGCCGATCCATTTCTCCTCTTGGGAACACTTCACTGAAACGGAAGATGAGATCGCGGCTTCATTTGCGGAAGCAGGCCTGACTGACCGCCTTGAATGGCTCACCCCCGGGGTGCCACGGATCCTTGAGGTCTGATTCCGCGAGGCAGCCCCTTCCGGCCTCACAGAGACTATAGCCACCGGTGAACTCCAAGTCGCTGGAATGAAGCACTGCGATCTTGACTCCGCCAACTTTGGGCGGCGACATAGGGAGTCAAGATGCAGGAAGCCTCTGAAAACCTTCAAACGACGGCGTGCCGGGCCTGTCAATAGCGCAGTTATTCGAGTCTGCGGCAAGCCAAGATTTCAAGGCTTCCCAGCTCAGCAACCGCGATGCCGGAAAATGGAAACGGATCATGATCGCTTCGGCAATAGGAGCCGCGCTTTTCAGCCTGCAAGCTGTCATCTCCGCACTGCTCGGCGGTTTCTACGTGACGGCAGTTGTGGTTCCGCTTGCCGTCTTCTTTCTTGCCATGAGTGCTGCAATTTGGTTGATGCTGAGGGCGCGGACGAAGTCACTGGGGAAAGACCGCTAGCCGAACTCAGCCACGAGGCCCCCGTTACTCCGAGTGGAGCCTAAATAATCGCTTCTGACTCATCACGCGCGTGCATAAGCTCTAGCTCATTTTTGTTGCAATGGGTGACCGGCTGATGCGACTGGCGGGCGGGCAACTCCCGACCTTGAGAAGCGAAGGTCTTGTTGCCTCCGGAACGAACGCCACTAACCCCGTTAAGCCAACGGCCCCGCCTCAGCGGCGGGTGGGGAGGACCGTCGTCGTGACGGCCACGGCCTGCGGGGTGCGGGGGAAGGGACTGAATCCGAAGCGCACGGGCGGATCCACCGGCGCGAGGGGCCCGAGGCCGGCCCCGTTCCAGCTCGCCACGGCGCGCTCAACGCTACGGATGGAGCGCACGCCATAGTACTCCCGACGTCCGCCTCCGGCGGAGCCGGCGGTGGCCACCCCCGGGAGCAGGATCCCCGCGGCGCGGTTCACGGCTGTCAGCCACGCCGGGTGGACGGCGATTCGGACGGGGACCAGTTGCAGCATCCAGCCCAGCGCTGTCACGGGGCCCAGGTCGGCGCGCAGTTCCAGCGGGCCGCCGGAAACGCGGAGGACCAGTACGGCGGTCCCGGGTTCGTTCCCCGGTTCCGCGCTCCGCTCCCCGGCGGGGCTCAGGCTGGCGTCCAGCGGCGCCACCACCACCTCATCGAAGCGGTAGGTCGCGGACACATAGTCGGCGACCGCCCGGTTGGGGGCCAGCAGCGTCCGCAGCCCGTCGCGGTCCTCGGTCATGACGTCCGTGAAGGCGCCGAGCGGCGAGTCCATCCAGTGCCCGACCACCAGCCGGCGTCCCGCGCTGGTGCCCAGACCCGCGATGAACCCTGTAAAGCGTTCCATCCGGCTACCGTACGGCTCCGGCCGGCCCCGCCGCACGCCGTTGCGTAAAATCGACGTCGCCACCGGCACTCACCTGACGTCAGGTTGGGTGTACCCTAACTGGCAAACACGCGGAACGCGAGCCAGTCTCCCAATCAGGACCACTCACGATACCCGAGGTCCAAAGCAAGGAGCCGTGTGTCAGCTTGGAGTTGCCGCTGTGAAAGGCTGCAGTTATGGACAACTCATCCCGGGAACATGACCTCGTTCTCTACGGAGCGACGGGTTTCGTTGGCCGACTGATCGCCGGCTACGTCGCGGAGCATGCACCGGCCGGCATGCGAGTCGGACTCGCGGGCCGGTCGAGGTCCAAACTCGAGGCGGTTCGGTCGCAGTTGCCGGTCGCGGCGCACGGATGGGCCCTCATCGAAGCCGACTCGGAGGACGCGGACTCGATCGCTGCCCTGGCCGCGGGCACGCGCGTGCTCCTCACAACCGTCGGTCCATACACGAAACACGGATTACCTGTCGTCGACGCCTGCGCAGGGGCCGGTACCCACTACGCCGACCTCGCGGGTGAGGTGTCCTTCGTCCGGGAGGCGATCGATTGCTACGACGCTCTGGCCATGACGAGCGGGGCCCGGATCGTGCACTCCTGCGGCTACGACTCCGTGCCGTCCGACCTCGCTGTATTGCTGCTTCATCAGGCAGCAGAAGCTGATGGCGCTGGCGGTTTGGCCGAGGTTCAACTCGTCGCTACGGCCAAGGGTGGCATCAGCGGAGGCACGCTCGAGTCGATGCGCGGGCAGCTCGACACGATGCGATCGAGCACCGCCCTGCGGTCATTAGCCGCGGACCCCTACGCTCTGAGCCCCGACCGCACAGGGGAGCCGACGACACAACAGCCTCCTGACGCCGGTCCTGTTCGCCGTTCCGATGACGGCACCTGGACCGCGCCTTTCATCATGGCCGCGGTCAACACTCGGATAGTGCGCCGCAGCAACGCATTGCAGGGTTGGGCCTACGGCCGCTCCCTTCAGTACGGCGAGGTGATGGGGGTAGCCCGCGGACCGGCAGGGGCGGTCATCGCCAGGGCAATGGCACTCGGGCTCCGGGCATTCACGGGCGCGATGGCGTTTCCGCCGACCCGGGGAGTGCTCGACCGCTGTCTTCCGGCACCAGGTTCGGGTCCGAGCACCCGCACGCAGCGCGCGGGCTGGTTCCACTCCCAGGTAACCGCCCGCACCGAGAACGGGCACCGATACCAGGCGATTGCCGCTGGCCCCGGCGATCCCGGCTATGCCGCCACGGCCGTGATGGCAGGGGAGACTGCACTCGCTCTTGCCCTCGACGGTGACCGGCTGCCGACTGCGAAAGGGTCGCTAACACCGGCCACAGCACTCGGCAACGTGCTCATGCAGCGACTCCGTGCGGCCGGCCACACTTACCAGGTAACCAAACTCGCCTGAACCCAGATCCTGCAGGTCCCCTGATAACGGGGCAATCATTGACTGGACCAGTCCGACTAGCGGCGCGATGGGATTTCGCCGAGGGAGTATGCCAGGGTCATCTAAAGATCGCGACCAGCGATGCTTCCAAATCGGCTTTCAACTACCCTGGGCCGCCCCGGCGCGCACCTTCACGCGCTGAGTCCAGACCAGCACTCTGCTCCAGGTCGTGGAGCCCTTGAGCAGCCACTCCCTCTGCCCGTTTTTAAGGCCGATAACGGTGAGTATGTCCAGACATGCGTCTCAATGCAGAAGCTCAGAAGAGAAAGTAATGAACCCGGATGTAGCCCGAACACGACGCACCGGCGTTATTCAGACCATTGCATAAACCCTCGCTCATCTTTGTCGCGGTGGGGGACCGGCTTCGGGCGTCTGCTTCTGACATTATGATGTGGTGAAACTCGACCCTGTTGGCCCAGCCGACCATGACGCAGGCATTCGGATGTGGCAGGCATACTGTGCTGCTCACCCGGAGACGGTAGCTGCGGCCCCGGAATACACAATTGAACACTTCGGTGATACGCAGCGGTTAGCTGATGAACTTCTCGCTCATGTCCTCAGCGGAAACAAACGCGCGACGGCGGAGCCCGTTGCGGACTTCATAGCGCGAGGTGACCAGGTGCCCCGGATCGGGGTCACACTGGATTGCCTGTGATGGGAACGGCACTCCGAGCATCATCATTCGCACTATTGAACTGCGCATTCGTTCTTTCAAAAGTGCTGATGCTGCTTTCGCCCGCGACGAAGGCGAGGACGATTTGAGCCTAGACAGTTGGCAGCGTGAGCACCGCCGCTACTGGACTCGCGTATCAGCAGCCCAAGGGCGTCAATGGGCAGAAACCGACGAGATCGTCTTCGAACGATTCAAGGTGGTTTGGCCACCTCAATATGCAGATTCGGCACAATAAGTCAGCCGCACGTTGGCTCGTAGGGGATTCCCCAAATGGGACAGTAATGAGCCCTGATAGAACGGGATCGCGGCCGGCGTTTCAGCTGTCTTTTTCGGCTTCTTTGCCAGACGCGAGATCCAGAAGCTTCGTCATGAGTATCCGACGTCATAACATCCGGTTGGCGTTCTACCTGCCGCCTTCCCCGAGGCAGATCTGGTACTTTGCCTGGCAGTACGCGCAGCGGCGGCCCCGAAGAAAGGCGAACTCATGCACCCGGAACTTCAACGCTACTCGAGGTCAGCAGACCACCTAGGCAGGGTGAGCGCCAAAACATCGCTGTCTTTACGTGAGGGCATCAGCAACATCCTGTCGTGGCAACCGATCTGGCTAAAGGCGCTGTTCGTGGCTCGTGGTGTGCTGGCCCGCCTCATGCGGCTCGAACACCCATCCGGCCGTACGAATCGCGCACCTCGCCCGGCAGAGATTAGCCTCCGCCCCGGTGGCAGACTCGCCTTCTTCACGGTTTCCGCAAGCAAGGAAGACACCTACCTGGTGCTCACCGCCGAGGACACTCATCTAATCGCGCACCTCATCGTCGAGGTCGAGCCGACCGGAACCGAACCCAAGAACAATTTTCAGATCACTACCGTCGTCCATTACCGCCGTTGGACGGGGCGGCTCTACTTCAACTTGATTTGGCCTTTTCACAAGTTCATCATGCGCCGCATGATCACTGCAGCACTGGTGCATCCCCCGGGTTTTCTGAAGAACTTCCCAAGCCGATGACCGTCTAAATGCCAGGCAGGTGTATCGATACAGAATTCTCAACCGGAACATTCACGAGCGCACAACTGCATTTAGGCAATTGTTCTGCTATCGGCGTTCGCGGAGGCAGGGACGTAGGGTTGTAAACCCTGTTTGGGGTTCCCAACCCACCATTTAGCCTCCAGTCCACAGGGGAATCATGAGCGCAAGCAGCAAGAGCAGCAGCAATGCGCCGAGGGTAGACGGGATCCAGTACCACTTGGACATCTGTAGTCCGAATAGTGAGAACACCACGGCACCGGCTACGGCGACAACCACCAGCGCGTTGTCGGTTACGAAAAAGAGGACCAGCGAAACCAAAAGCACAACCGTCGCCGCTATTGGTCCGGCAGTAGGTCGCCGCTCTGGGGTAACGACTGCCGCCATGGCCTCACCTTTCATTTACTGGCATTATGCCTGTTCACTTGCGCCTAGCGCTTCCGCCATTCAGTCCACGTCGGTGATGATTGCCCTATGATCAGCCAGCGAGCCACACCCTTCCGCATCATCCTCGGAGGCCTTGCTGTTGGGGCACTGCTGGCTCAGCTGCTGATTGTTCCGCAGGTCGCCGCAGAGTACGCCGGCGCCTACCCCGAGGTTGCGTACCTGGCGCCCCCGTACGTCACGGCAATCGTGATTGCCATCGGCGGTTTCGAGGTGGCCTTGCTGGCGTCCTGGCAGCTGCTTTCGGCCGCGGTGGCGGGCAACGTGTCGACCAGTCGGTCAAAGCGATGGGCCACCGTCATGGCGGCTTCGCTATGCTTCATGTCGCTGATCTTTGCAGGCGTTTTTGTCCACGCTGGAAGCGTCGCAAACGTCGGCGGACCACCGATGTTGTTCGGACTGCTGGTCTCTCTCGCCCTTGTGCCCGTTGCGTTCAGTGTGAGAGCCAAGGCACTGGGGTTTCTAATGGGAAACGACGTCCACGAACGTGCTGTCGCGTGACTGGAATGCCCCGGGCCTGCGCTCCCGGGTAACGACGTCTTTTCCTCCGGTGAGCCGGCACCGCCGTCGTCCTGAAGGCGCGGTACGACGGCGGTGCGCGGCTTCGGCGACTGCCGTTACCGCTCCGGGTGGAACTTTCGGCCGTTGACCCGTTCGGAGGCGCCGACCCGGTCCAGGTACGGGGTGATGCCGCCCAAATGCAGCGGCCACCCCGCACCCATGATCATGCACAGGTCGATGTCTTCCGGCGCGGCCACCACGCCCTCTTCCAGCATGAGTCCGATCTCCTCGGCCAGTGCGTCCTGGGTGCGCCGCAGCAGCTGCTCGGAGCTGCTGGGGGAGTCTCCGAACTCCAGCAGCGCCAGGGTCGACTCGGGAATAACCTGCCGGCCGTCGTCGTCGGTGATCCAGAGGGAGGTGATGCCGTTGTCGATGAGACGCTGCTGGTTGGCGGAGACCCGGAAGCGGTCGCCGAAGGCCGCATTCAGCGACTCGGTGACATGTTGGGCTACCGGGATGCCGACCATGGCCAGCAGGGTGAACGGGGTCATCGGCAGGCCCATGGGTTTGAGCGCGTTGTCGGCGATGTCGGCGGGCGTGCCCTCGTCGAAGGCGTTGGACACTTCCCCCATCAGCCGCAGCAGCACGCGGTTCACGACGAAGGCGGCGGCGTCCTGGACCAGCACGGTGGTCTTCTTGAGGGCCTTGCCCAGGACAAAGGCGGTGGAGAGCACTTCGTCGCTGGTCTTCGGCGCCCGGACGATTTCCAGCAGGGGCATGACGGCCACGGGGTTGAAGAAGTGAAAGCCGACCACGCGTTCGGGATGCAGCAGGTCCGCTGCCATCTCCGTGACCGACAGCGATGAGGTGTTGGTGGCGAGGATGCAGTCCTCGGAGATTACCGCCTCGACCTCGGCGAAGACCTGCTTCTTGACGGCCAGTTCTTCGAACACGGCCTCAATCACAAAGTCGGCGTCCGAGAACGCTTCCTTGGAGGCCGAGCCGGTGACCAGGGCCTTGGTGCGGTTGGCAGCGTCGGCCGAAATGCGCTGCTTGGCCAGCAGTTTGTCCACTTCGGCGTGGACGTACCCCACGCCCTTGTCCACCCGGGCCTGGTCGATGTCCGTCATGACCACCGGAACCTTCAGCTGGCGGGCGAACAGCAAGGCCAGTTGGCTGGCCATCAGGCCGGCGCCGACCACGCCCACCTTGGTGACAGGTCGGGCGAGCTTGGGGTCCGGTGCGCCGGCCGGCCGCTTGGAACGCTTCTGCACCAGCTCCAGGAAGGCGTATACCGTGTCGCGGAAATGCGGGGTCTGTATCAATTCCGCCAGCGCCTCGACTTCAAGGTCGGCTGATTCCTGCTGGCTCTTGCCCCGGCCGGCGTCCAGGACGTCCAGCACCTTGGCCGGTGCCGGCGCGGCGTTGGACGTCTTGGCCTCCACGAACTTCCGACCGGCCGCGATGGCCTTGTCCCAGTCCGCGTCGGTGGCCGCGGAGGTCTCGGCGCGGCGGTCCGCGACCAGCCGGCGGGCGTCGTCGTCGGTGAGGATCCGCGTGGCCCAGGCCAGCGACTGCTCCAGGAAATCGGCCGGTTCGAAGAGGACGTCGGCGATGCCCAGCCGGTAGGCGGCCGCGCCGTCGAGCGCCTTGTTGTTGCTCAGCGGATTCTCGACCATGACCTTGACGGCATTCGCCGGGCCGATCAGCCGCGGGAGCCGGTAGACCCCGCCCCAGCCGGGGATCAGGCCCAAGAAGGCTTCCGGCAGCGAGATGGCGCCGGCGCCGGTGGAGATGGTGCGGTAGTCGGCGGCGAGCGCGATCTCCAGCCCGCCGCCCATCGCTGCTCCGTTGATGAAGGCGAACGTCGGGACGCCCAGGGAGGCGAGCGTGGCATAGGCATCGTGGCCCAGCCTGGCCATGGCCCGTCCGTCTTCGGGGCCGGTGAGCCTGCCCACGGCGCTCAAGTCGGCCCCGGCCACCAGGTAGTACGGCTTGCCGGTGATGGCGACGGCGGAGATCCTGCCCGCCGCGGCCCGCGCCTTGAGCCCTTCGAGTGCCGTGCCGAGTTCCAGCAGGCTGTTGGGGCCCAGGGTGGTCGGCTTACGGTGGTCCAGGTCGTTGTCCAGGGTCAGCAGCGCCAGGGTGCCGGCACCGGGCAGTTCCACATCCTGCACGTAGGAATGGGTGACGGTCTCGTCCGGGAACTTCGCGGCCAGGGCCGTGTACTCGGCGTTCATGCGTGGTCCTCTCGTGCCTGTGCTGCCGCGGGGGCGGCGGTTCCGACAATTGCGGCGGCCGTATCGGCGGTGCCGCCCGAATAATCTGCATGGTGCGGATTCTCCCAGATCACCGTTCCTCCCATGCCCAGCCCGATGCACATCGTGGTCAGTCCGTAGCGGACCGACGGGTCGTCTTCGAATTGGCGGGCCAGTTGGGTCATGAGGCGCACGCCGGAGGCGGCCAGGGGATGGCCGACGGCGATGGCCCCGCCGTAGCGGTTGACGCGGGGATCGTCATCGGCGATCCCGTAGTAGTCCAGGAAGGACAGCACCTGCACGGCGAAGGCCTCGTTGATCTCGAACAAGCCGATGTCCGCGATGTCCAGGCCCGCCATCTTCAGGGCCTTTTCGGTGGCAGGGACGGGCCCGATGCCCATGACCTCGGGCTCGACTCCGGCGAAGGCGTAGGAGACCAGGCGCATCTTCACCGGCAGGCCAAGCTCGCCGGCTGCCTCCGCAGAGGCCAGCAGCGAGACCGTGGCGCCGTCGTTGAGGCCGGCGGCATTGCCGGCGGTGACCCGGCCGTGCGGGCGGAACGGGGTCCGCAGCCCGGCCAGGTCTTCCACGGTGGTGTCCGGCCGCGGGGGTTCGTCCGCACTGTACAGCGACCAGCCTTCGCCCGGTTTGCGGCCGGCCACCGGCACCAGGTCGGGCTGGATGCTGCCGTTCCGGTAGGCCGCGGCTAGCTTGGCCTGGCTGGCCGCGGCATAGGCGTCCGCGCGTTCCCTGGTGATTGCGGGGAAGCGGTCATGCAGGTTTTCGGCGGTGTTGCCCATGTTCAGCGCCGCAGGGTCCACCAGGCGCTCGCTGGCGAACCGCGGATTCGGATCCGCACCCTGGCCCATCGGGTGGTTGCCCATGTGTTCCACGCCGCCGGCCACCACCACGTCGTACGCGCCGAAGGCGATGCCGCCGGCCGTCGTCGTCACGGCGGTCATGGCGCCGGCGCACATCCGGTCAATGGCGAAGCCGGGGACGGAACGGGGCAAGCCGGCAAGAAGCGCGGCGGTGCGGCCGATGGTCATGCCCTGGTCGCCGGTTTGCGTGGTGGCGGCAATGGCCACGTCGTCGATGCGGCCGGGCGGCAGCGTCGGATTGCGGCGCAGGAGTTCCCGGATGCACTTGACCACCAGGTCGTCGGCCCGGGTGCCGGCGTGGATCCCCTTCTCACCCGCCTTCCCGAACGGGGTGCGCACGCCGTCGACGAAGACGACATCGCGCAGGGCGCGGGGCGGGGACGTGGGGCTCACCTGATACCTCCATGAGATGCGGAACACAGTGCTGACCATGATGTTACCCGCCGGTAACTTAAGCAGCAAGCACGCCGTAGTGGTGCCCCGGAACAATGCAGCGGGTGCGGTCCGGCGGCTACGCTGGGCGGCAGGCAAGCGGCGAGGAGACATGAAAGCGGAAGAACAGCGGTATCGTCCGGCGGAGGCCCCTGCCGGCGCCTTTCTGGTGCTGGCGGCGTCGGTGCTGTGGGGAACCACCGGAACGGCCGCCACCTTCGCGCCCGGCGTCGGACCGCTTGCCATCGGCGCGGTGGCCATGGGAGTGGGCGGGCTTTTTCAGGCGCTGACCGCGCTGTGGCCGATGAATCGTGCCCGGCCGCAACTGCGGGTGCAGTGGAAGCTGGTACTTCTGGGGGCGGGGGCCGTTGCCGTGTACCCGTTGGCCTTTTACAGTTCCATGCGCCTGGCCGGCGTTGCCGTCGGCACGGTGGTGAGCATCGGCTCCGCTCCCTTGGCCTCCGCGCTCATCGAACGGGCTGCCGACCGGCACATCCTGGGGGCCCGCTGGGCCGGCGCCGCCGTGCTGGGGCTCTCCGGAACCGCACTGCTGTGTTTCGCGGCCGCGGGCGGCGGCGGCAACGGTGCCGCGGACGGCGACGCTGCCGGGGGTGCGGGCGGCACGATTGCGGGCATTGCCCTGGGCCTGCTGGCGGGACTGACCTACGCCCTCTACTCCTGGGCAGCGCATCGGATCATCGGCGGCGGTGTGTCCGCCCGCGCCGCCATGGGCGCCATGTTCGGCCTGGGCGGACTGTTGCTGATGCCGGTGCTGCTGGCCACGGGCGCTCCGCTGCTGGCCTCGTGGGGCAACGCGGTCGTGGGGGCCTACATGGCACTGGTCCCGATGTTCGCCGGCTACGTGTTGTTCGGCCTCGGCCTCGCGCGGGTCCGCGCGAGCACGGCCACAACGCTTTCGCTGGCGGAGCCTGTCGTGGCCGCCGTGCTGGCCGTGCTGGTGGTGGGCGAGCGGCTGCCGCCCGCGGGCTGGATCGGCGTCGCCCTGGTCATCGCGAGCCTCGCCGTCCTGACGGTGCCCGGCCGCCGCCCGGCTCCCACGCCGGCGCGGCAAGGGCGGTCAGGCAGGGGAATGCCGTTCACGCCGGCGCCGCCGGATGGAGCCGGACACCGCCCCCGCTGAAGAATCGGCGGGCCCTGCAACAGTTGCCGTGGAAGTCCGCCGGCGCGCGGAGGTGCCGACGGCGCCGCCGCCGGTGGCGGCCTCGGGCTCAGGGTTCTCCTTGAGTGCCAGCGGCTCCGGGTTGGCGTACGCTTCGGCAAGCAGCCCGGCCGTCAGTTTCCGCTGCCAGGGGCGGGCGCCGAGTTCGGCCAGGGCGGCGTCTACCGACTGTTCCGTGGCGGGTTCCGGCGGACGCCATGCGGTGCGGCGCAGGTAGTCGGGGGTGAGCAGGTTCTCCACCGGCATGTCCAACTGCTCGGCGAGGGTTGCCAGCCGGGGGCGTGCGGTCTGCAGCCGGGCCGCGGCGGCCGGGTCCTTGTCGGCCCAGGAGCGCGGCGGCGGGGGAGCGTTGGTGGGCAGGTGCAGGGGAGGCAGGTCCGTCTCGCCCCGGGCCGTGGCGACACAACGCAGCCAGCGCGGTGCTTCACGCTGCGCGGCCCGGCCGTGGAACCCGTGCGTCTCCAGCAGTTGCGGGACGGTGGCGGGCATTGCCTTGGCCGCGGCGACGATGGCCGAGTCCGGGATCAGCCGGCCCGGTGCAACATCGCGCTTGGCGGCCAGGGCTTCGCGTTCGTTCCAGAGTTCGCGCACGGCGGCCAGCTGCCGCCGGTCGCGGATCTGGTGCAGTCCGGAGGTGCGGCGCCAGGGGTCGATGCGCGGCGGCGAAGGCGGGGCGGCGCGCACCGCCTCGAATTCCTCCAGCGCGTACTCGAGCTTGCCCGCGTCGCGCAGCCTGTCGATCAGGGCCTCGCGGAGCTCGATGAGCACCTCGACGTCCAGTGCGGCGTAGCGCAGCCACGGCTCGGGCAGGGGACGCGTGGACCAGTCCGCCGCGGAGTGCTCCTTGGCCAACGTGAAGCCGAGCAGGGATTCGATCACGGCGGCCAGGCCCACCCGGGGCAGGCCGGCCAGCCGGGCCGCGAGTTCGGTGTCGAACAATTTGTCGGGCCACATGCCCAGCTCGGACAGGCAGGGCAAATCCTGGCTGGCGGCGTGCAGGATCCACTCGACGCCGCGCAGGGAGTCATTGAGCAGCTTCAGGTCCTCAAACGGCTCGGGGTCGATCAGCCAGGTGCCGGCACCCTCGCGCCGCAACTGGACCAGGAAGGCGCGCTGCCCGTAGCGGAAGCCCGAGGCCCGCTCGGCGTCGATGGCGACCGGACCGGTGCCGGCCGCCAGCGCAGCGGCGGCCCGCTGCAACCCCGACTCGCTGGCGACGACCAGCGGAACGCCGTCGCGAGGCGCGTCGAGGTGGATCAGCTGGGGGGTCTGCTCCCGGTGTTCTGCGGCGTCGTTGGAAGTGCTCTGGTCAGGGCTGTTCTGCCCGGACGTGTCCGAAGTCAAGGAGCTCATGATCCGTTCAGTTTAGGCCAGCAGCATGCGCCCGGCCGAATGGGGGGACGCGCCATGCCGTAATCGGAGGCGATGAAGCGCCGCACGCCGACTTCCTGGCAGCCCACAGCCATTTCTGATGCATCCGCAGCTCCCGGGTGATTACAAACTTGCAATTGACTTCGCTAGCGGATGGGTTCCTGCGGATGAGCCCTCATCTGGGTTGCGCCAGGACGACGGCGGGCCGGATGTGTTCGCACATTTCTCGGCCAGCGCCTCCAGCGGCGTCGTCGCAGGGATCTTGGTACTTGTTGCATCCTTGCCGGCCCGATGGACTTTCGGTCAGGCTATGTTCAGCCCGGCGCAGGAACGGTTACTTTCGGTTGAAAGGGCCCGCTCTGCGTTATTGAGTGCTGGCCGGGTTCTGTTGCGCTGCACGGCACAACTGCTCTTCACGTTCTTCCGGGGAAAGCTCGTTCCATTTCGCTGTCTGGGCTTGGATCTGGGCTTCGGAGAAACCCAGAACCTTCATTTCTTCGGGGGAAATGATGACACTGTTCTCCGCGCCGATCATATTCTTCCGGTCCAGTTCTGCGCCTGCACCGTCCGCGTAGTCAGCTGAGCATTCGACGAAGGGCTGGTGGGCATCCGGCGTGTCAATTGCAGGGCTCTGGCTGGGAAGGGTGCTGATGCCAAGGATTAGGCCGGCAGTCAGAAAGAAGACTGTAGTCAACAGGATGGACGGTTTCTTAGCCATTTGTTCCCCCTCGCATCAACCCCGGTTTGTGCGAGCGGGGACGAATCGATTTTTCGCCCAGCCTACCCGGTGCGGACGGTGTTGCCGGACACTTGGCCTAGGAGCGGTGTGCCCCAGTAGTAAGGTTCCCCAGCCATTAGCCTTGCATCAAAGTAATGGCGGGGAAGTTTGGCTAGGAAAAGCTTCCAAAGAGTGCGCAAGACAAGCGGCTAAGCCCTACCGGCTCCGCTGGCGCGGGCCGGAGGGTGGACCACTCCGAGCCTGTCGTTGCCTCATCTGGAACCGGAAATGATTTCGGTTACTAGTAGCAGGGTGGCCGCAAAGAAGGGGGCCGCGCCGAGTGTAAACCCGATCCACGGCCATCGTCCGTGTTCAGGTTCGGCTGTCATCCGTTGTGCCAGTGCAGTGCAAGTGACGATAAGTGTCACCGGGGCGTACATGTGAGGCACGTTGAAAACTCCTATGCCCAGGAGCGTCACGAGCCAAATGTCAGCCAGCATAATCAGCACCAAGATTCCGAGTGACCAGGCAGGGACGACGAGACGTTTGTTGGGGAAGTAGATCGTGACGAGGATCCCGAGCAATCCGAAACCTGCCAATGCAACCGCGCCCCATAGAACAGCGTCACCCACCTCGGCCCCAATTTCTTGGGAGGGGGTCTGGACAGCGTCCGAGGAGAGGTAGACAAAATGATGCAGGATGTGCACATACGCGGGAGGCAGGGCCAAGCCGATTAGCGTTCTCGCCCAGATGGATGACCACCAGGGAGAGTTGCCCCTTAAAATATCTGCTGCGGATGATTGCACGGTTTGGAAACCTACTTCTTTACCTGAGACTGAACCCACTTTGTGCGAGCACGCCAATGGCTCCGTCCATCTGTTCCTCGAAACACTACGGCCACCAGACTTCTGTACATAAAGGGTTCCCTTATGCTGGCTCTACGCTCCGGGAAGCGTTTGCATGCTTTCTGTGCAGACCAAGGATCATCATCGGGCTGTGCGGGTCGATCGGGGGGGTCTGACCAGACCAGAAGTGCGGTGCGGACCAAATCTGGCTCAAAGAATGATTCATTTGGCTAATAGGTTGATTTGCAGCATTTCGGCGGGATCTGTGTGATTGCCGTGGATATGGTGACTGGCATGGAACCGGTTTTGAAATTTGTGCGGAATTGGGGCGCCCCTGTGGCGGCCGTCCTTTTCTTTACACTGTGGTGTATTGCGGAGGCAGGAAGGATGGGAGGATCCTGGCAGTCATGGCCAGGGAACTGGCCGCTGGTGCTGATGACACTGGCGGTTGCCACTGCCGCTTGGAAGCCTTTGGTCTCTCTTGGGTTCACGGTTGCACTTCTTACCGGACAGATAAGTCATATTTTGCCGCCGATGGAAGCCAATCACTGGGCCATTTACCTTGGCTCGTTTGTCGCTCTGGGCTTTATCGTGTGGATTGCCCCGGCCCGGCAGCGGTACATGGCTGTGGGCGTGAACGTGGCCGCCGCTGCCGTCATGGCGTTCCTGATGCTTTCGTGGCGATACGGCGACGGTGTCGGCTGGTTCCCCCCGGCGCAGGCCGGCGACCGGTGGATGCTGCAGGACTATGGCTGGCAGTTGTTCGCGCTCCTCCTGTTGATAGCCGGGGCGTGCGCCGCCGTCGGCGGACTGGCGGCGCTGTATCAGGAACGGGGAGGTTTGTTCCGGGCCCGCGAACTGGCGCAAAACAGTCTGCAGGAGACCGAGATCGACCTGATCGTGGAGCAGGAACGGACACGCATCGCCAGGGATTTGCACGACGTCCTCGCTCATTCGCTGGCAGTCGTCGCCGCGCAGGCCGATGGAACCCGCTACCTGAGCAAGGACCAGCCCCAAGCCGTCCTAAGCGCCCTGGACACGATCGCCCGATCCGCCCGGAGCGCCTTGGTGGATGCGCAACGCGTGATCGAGGGCGTCCACGATAACGGTATGGTGGCGCCCCAGCCGCTGCTGAGTGACATCCCGGAACTCATCGAAGGCATGCAGCGCGGAAGTTTGAAGATTCACCCGACCGAGTCTGGGACACCGGTGGAACTGTCTGCCGGGCAGGAGATGGCCGTCTTCCGAATCGTTCAGGAGTGCCTGACCAACGCCCTCAAACATGGCGGGCGCGGCACCGATGTGCAGCTCCACTTTGACTGGAGCGGGCCGGGCCTGACTCTGCACGTGGCCTCGTCCGGCGCCGCAACCGGCCAAGAAGATGCCGCGAATCCGGCCACGTCCCGGGTGGGGAGGGGACTTCCCGGTATGCGCGAACGCGCCCATCTGGCCGGTGGCTGGCTGACGGCCGGGCCGGACGGCGAACACTTCCGGGTGACGGCCTTTATCCCCTACGGAACCATGGAAGCGACGACGGGGGACGATGCAGTCGGCGCCGAAGCCAGGGACACCTTCGGTGACGTTTCGAGTGCGGAAGTCCAGCCGGCTCTCGCCGCAGCGGGCCTTCCCGGGCAGGCAGGGGCCGCACGGGAAGCGGACCACCGTGGTTGAGGAGGGGACACGTATCACCGTGGCCCTGGTGGACGACCAGCCCTTGTTCCGGGCGGGTATCCGCATGCTGATAGAGAGCCAGGAGGATCTGGAATTCTTGGGAGAGGCCGGTGACGGGGAAGCATCGGTGGCCCTTGCAATCGAACGGCGTCCGGACGTGATGCTGATGGACCTGCGTATGCCGGTAATGGATGGCGTCGAAGCCACCCGGCGGATCGTGCAGCACGCCGCGGCGGCCGGCATCGATAAGCCGAAGATCATTGCGTTGACCACGTTCAACAGGGATCAGGCAGTGGTTCAGGTTGTGCAGGCCGGGGCGAGCGGGTATCTGCTCAAGAGCGCGGAACCGGAATTTCTACTGGCGGCGATCCGGACCGTTCATTCCGGCTACTCCGTCATCGCCCCGGGATCCATTCACTCTCTCTTCGAGCATGCAGCCCGCACCGTTCCCGCTATCGGCCCGGACTTGTCCGTACTTAATGTGTTGTCGGTGCGGGAGCGGGACGTCTTCCTGCTCGCGGCAAAAGGCCTGAGCAACGGTGAAATGGCGGAGAGTCTGTTCGTTTCTGAAGCCACCATCAAAACCCACCTGCGCAGCGTGCTGGACAAGCTCGAACTGCGCACCCGCCTCCAGTTGGTCGCCTTCGCCCACGAACGCCGCCTACTGGGCACCTGAACAGGCGACAGTTGCTCGATAACTGTTGCGGGCGCTGATTTGGTGCGTGCATCTCGGTTACCGGGCACTCTCGCGCACCGTTTACGCCGGCTGTCATGTCTCGAGTTTTGATCACCGGCATGCCAGGCGTGGGAAAGACAACGGTGCTGCACGAGTTGTCCCGGCGGGGCTACCGAACGATCGACACCGACTACGACGCCTGGGTGCTTCCTGACGGAACGTGGGATGAACCGCGGATGACGGCACTTCTGGCATCTCATTCGTCTCTGGTTGTCTCGGGGACTGTCGAGAATCAAGGTCGCTTCTATGACCGTTTCGCCGCTGTTGTTCTCCTGAGCGCACCCGTAGAAGTCCTCATCGAGCGAGTCTCGGTTCGTAAGAACAATCCCTACGGCAGCTCAGAGGCAGACCAGTCCGTGATCCGCCAATACGTTCTCGACGTCGAACCGTTGCTTCGGAAAGGGGCGTCCCACGAACTGGATGGTCGTCGACCGGTTCCGGAACTGGCGGATGAGGTTGAGCGTCTCATCTCGACGTGTGATGAGGCCTGACGCCCGATAAACGAACGGCTAGCAGGCACCTGGGAGTCATGTGGCGGGACGCAAAGAGTAAGGGGCCCGGCACGGCGTCCTTGACGCTAGCCGCCATGCTGGCGAAGTGCCCGGTTAAAGAGCGGCATAGAGGCGCAGGCCCATGTATCGTTCGGTGTTGTTCCCTGACCGCTACGCTCGTCAGCATGGGGAGTGAATCTATCCGAGCCGCATATAGGGCACGTGCCGCCGAGTACACGCGCATTCTTGGTTCCGTTGAGGACATGCACGAGCTGGATCGGCAACGCATCGGACGTTGGGCAACAAGTATTGACGGCTGCGTGATTGATGCCGGGTGTGGACCCGGCCATTGGACCGACTTCCTCTACCAATGCGGTGCCAATGTGCAAGGGATCGACCTTGTTCCCGAATTCATTGAAAGTGCCCGCGTACGCTTTCCCGATGTGCCTTTTCGCGTTGCCTCCTTACGTAATCTAGACGTACCAGATGGATCACTGGATGGTGTGCTGGCCTGGTACTCCCTCATCCACATGCCACCAGACGAGTTGTCCTTCGTGCTCAAGGAGATCGCTCGTGCCCTTGCCCAGGGCGGGCAACTACTCGTCGGATTCTTCGAGGGTTTTTCGGGCAAGCCTTTCCCACACGCTGTTACAACGGCGTACTACTGCTCCATCGAGCAGATGGGGCACTTGCTCAGCGAAGCAGGTTTCGATGTGCTCGACGTCGAGACGCGCCAAGACCCCGGGAAGCGAGCCCATGCCGCCATAACGGCTTCCGTCCGGTAAAAAGAATGAGCAGGCCACTGTCAGCTACCTCATCGTGTACTCCTACGAGACCGCCGCCTGGGCAGGTCTACCCCTACGCCGCGCACGTTGCCGCGCTGACCCGGGAACTCGCCACGGCCCGGTGCCGGTCCGTAACGTGTGGCTCGTGCCCGGCCGAATGGCGGGACGCGCCGGCACACGGGCTGCCCTGCAGGCGGGCGTCGGCTGGTCAGTTGCGGCGGCGGTGCGGCAGGGCGGCAACACCTTCCGGCAGTGGCGGCAACCCGGCATAGGTGCACACCATGTCGCTCCACGCCTCCAGGTGGGAGCGGATGTCGGCGGAGGCAGGCGTCCAGGACGCGCGAAGTTCGATGTCGATCGAGTCCTGCCGCCCGCTCAGCGTGCCGTAGCTTTCGGACAGGATGCGGGTCGCGGTGCCCCCGGCGTTGCGGTAAGGGGCGCCGTGGTTCTCCAAGGCTTCCACCAGCCAGTCCCACGCGACGGAGCCGAGCATGGTGTCGTTGCCCATGTCGGCGTCGAGCTCGGCGCGGATGTAGGTGACGATTCGGAAGGTTCCGTCCCAGACCGCCGAACCTTCCGGGTCGTGCAGCAGGATGAAGCGGCCGGTGGCCAGTTCCGGGCCGTCGGCGGTCTGCAGGGCGGTGACCACCGGGCCGTGGAGCGGCCGGGGGCCCGGTTCGGCGATGACTTCCGCGCCGAGGGCCACGGCGAAGGGGGCCAGCCGGGAGGGCGCCGGAATTTCCTCCAGCCGCAGTTCATTCCGGCACTGCGCCTGGCGCAGGTCCGACAGCGCGCGCATGAACTCAGGCGGCACTGCAGAGAGATCAATCGCACTCACACAGCCAGATTAGGCCCTGATGCCGCAGGACGTCAGGCAGGCGCGCCGGGGAGCGGAGGGCATCCGCGCGGGACTAGGAGAGTTCGCTGCGGATGGCCGCGGCGAAGGCGTCGATGTCGTCTTCGGTGGTGTCGAAGGAGCACATCCAGCGGACCTCCCCGCGCGACGAATCCCAGTCGTAGAAGCGGAACTTTTGCCGCAGCCGGTCCGCCACCCCGGGCGGCAGCGCGGCGAACACGGCGTTGGACTGGGTCGGCTGGGTCAGGGACAGCCCCTCGACGCCCTCGACGGCGGCGCGCAGCCGCGCGGCCATCGCGTTGGCGTGGGAAGCGGAGCGCAGCCACAGGTCACCGTCGTACAGGGCGATGAGCTGGGCGGAGATGAACCGCATCTTCGAGGCCAGCTGCATGTTCATCTTGCGCAGGTACTGCAGCCCGTGGGCCGCATCCGGGTTCAGCACCACCACGCATTCGCCGTAGAGCAGGCCGTTCTTGGTGCCGCCGAGCGAGAGGATGTCCACCCCGGCGTCGGTGGTGAAGCTGCGCAGGTCGGTGCCTAGGGAGGAGGCCGCGTTGGACAGCCGTGCCCCGTCCATGTGCAGCTTCATGCCGCGTTCGTGCACGTGGTCGGCGATGGCGCGGATTTCCTCAATGCTGTACAGCGTGCCCAGCTCGGTGCTTTGCGTGATGGACACGGCCAGCGGCTGCGCGCGGTGTTCGTCGCCCCAGCCCCACGCTTCGCGGTCGATCAGGTCCGGGGTGAGCTTGCCGTCGTCGGCCGGCACCGCCAGGAGTTTGATCCCGCCCACGCGTTCGGGCGCACCGTTTTCGTCCACGTTGATGTGCGCGGAGGAGGTGCAGATGACGGCGCCCCACCGCGGCAACAGCGACTGCAGCGACAGCACGTTGGCGCCGGTCCCGTTGAACACCGGGAAAGCCTGGGCGGCGTCGCCGAAGTGTCCGGCGATCACCTGTTGCAGCCGCGCCGTGTAGGCGTCCTCGCCGTAGGCAACCTGGTGCCCGGTGTTGGCGTGGGCCAGCGCGGTCAGGACCTCCGGATGGACGCCGGAGTAATTGTCCGAGGCGAAGCCGCGCAGGTCGGTGTCGTGCAGGGAACCGGAAAGCAGGGGGGAGTCAGTCACGTGTTTCAGTATTCCTTAATGAGTGGGTGCCGTCACAGCCGGACCCGGGTCAGGCCAGCCGGATGCGTTCCCCGTTGAGGCGGGCGGCGTCCAGCGTGAACAGGGAGGCGGCGGCGCGGCCCAGGTCGGCCACGTCGGTAAAACCGGCAAATGCCTTTTCCGGATCGGCCCGGCGCATGGCGTCGTCCAGCAGGGCCTTGACGGCGAGGACGACGGCGGCGGAGCGCTGGGGGGCGGGATCCTCCTTGCGTCCGGACTGGGCCCGGCGGAAGGCGTCGGCGACCGAGAACATCCAGCTCTCGGCGGCGGCTTTGGCGGCAGCGTAGTTGGCGCCGGATGCGGTGGGGGAATCCGTTGCCGTGCTCGAGACGATGGCCGCCCGGCCGGACGGGGAGGCCTCCAGCTGGGAATAGAAGGCGCGGGTGGTGTTGCGCAGCGTGCTGATCAGCTGCCGGTGCAGGAAGTCCCAGTCCTCGTCCGACTGCCCCGTCAGGCCCTGGCCGCCGCGCCAGCCGCCCACCAGGTGGATCAGGCCGTCGGCCCCGCCGTGCTCGGCGGCGACGGCGCCGGCCAGCTCTTCCACGGCCCGGCGGTCGGCGAGGTCGCACTGGAAGGAGGCCACGGCGTCGTTCTCCGCGTAGGCGGCGTCGAGCCGGTCCTTGCTGCTGCCGACCGCCAGCACGGTGGCACCCGCGCCGGTCAGGGCAGCGGTGACGGCCTGGCCGGAGGCGCCGGATGCGCCGGCGACGACCACCGTGAGGCCGGCGAGGCGGCCGGGGCCGGGCGCGGCGGCCAGCAGCCGTTCGGCATCGGGCGGCCCGTCGCCGTTGCGCTGGTGTTCGGCGGCGGCCATGTCAGGCCGACTCTCCGATGATCCCCGAGGTGGATTCGATCACCGGCTTCATCTTCCGCGAGAGGGCCTCGTAGAACATCGACAGCGGGAACTCGTCGTCCATGACCTGGTCGGTGACCTCGCGCGGCAGCCCCGTCAGCGGCAGCGCATCGGGGCCCTTGGCCCAGACCGAGGCCGGGTGCGGGGTCAGCGTCTTGGTCAGCATCTCGTAGGCGGCCAGCCAGTGGGCCACCTTGGGCCGGTCGATGGAGCGCCAGTACAGCTCCTCGATTTCCCCGCCCAGGGCGACGACGGCGTCCGCGACGTTGTCCCAGTCGATGGAAAGCTTGCCGTCCGTCCAGTGCAGCACCCGGTGCTGGTGCAGCCAGGCGAACAGCAGCTGGCCGCCCAGACCGTCGTAGTTGCGCACCCGGTTGCCGGTGATGGCGAAGCGGAAGATCCGGTCGAAGATCACCGCGTACTGCACCAGCCGGGCGTGCCTGCGGACCTCATCGGACGCGGTGGCGTCCTGGGCCAGGCGCACCGACTCGCGGAAGGCGGTCAGGTCACAGCGCAGTTCCTCCAGCGAGTACAGGAAGTACGGCATCCGCTGCTTGATCATGAACGGGTCGAAGGGCAGGTCGCCGCGCATGTGCGTGCGGTCGTGGATCAGGTCCCACATGACAAAGGTTTCCTGCGTCAACTGCTGGTCATCGAGCAGGGCCGCAGCTTCTTCCGGCAGGTCCAGCGAGGTGATGTCGGCCGCGGCGCGGACCACTTTGCGGAACCGGGCCGCCTCGCGGTCGGCGAAGATGGCGCCCCAGGTGAAGGCGGGGGTTTCCCGCACGGCCACGGTCTCCGGGAAGAGTACGGCCGAGTTGGTGTCGTAGCCGGCCGTGAAGTCCAGGAAGCGGATGGGCACGAACAGCTTGTTGGAGTAGGAGCCCGATTCCAGTTCGCCGATGAAGTCCGGCCAGATGACTTCGATCAGCACGGCTTCGACCAACCGGTCGCTGCTGCCGTTCTGCGTGTACATCGGGAAAACCACCAAGTGCCGCAGGCCGTTGATCCGGTGCTGCTGCGGCTGGAACGCCAGGAGCGAGTCCAGGAAGTCCGGGACGCCGAATCCGCCGTCGCGCCAGCGGCGGAAATCCACCACCAGTTTCTCCAGGTAGTCGGCGTCGTGTTCGAACAGCGGGGCCAGCTGGCCGATGGCGTCGATGATCACGTCCGTGTGCCCGGCGGCAGCGGGTTTGTTGCCGTCGTCCGGTACCGAGCCGTCGTGGACCTGGAGTCCGCGCAGTGCGGTGGCCGCCTCTTTCAGGCGCAGCCATGCCGGGTGCTGCGCCGGGTTGCCGTGCACGGCGGCACTGGAGTTGCTGCGGGTGGGGGTGATGGTCATCGTCGCCTCGCCTTTCCGTCGGGCCGGGTCTCCCGGCGCCTCATGTGGAATATGCAGCGAGCGTAGCAAGGCAACAGCACTACTTATGTCAAAAGCGGCCCTAAGTAAGGAACTGTAATGCTCAGCCCCTCGGCGGGCGGGAATGATTAAGCCCGGCTCGTGCTGGCCGGGCTTGAATCAGATGAAACGTGGAAGCGCCGAAGGGGTGAGGGGAGGCGCGGTACGAAAAGCTACTGCGTGTCCTTCAGCGTCAGGGACACCGAGTTTATGCAGTAGCGCTGATCCGTGGGGGTCCCGTAGCCCTCGCCCTCGAACACGTGCCCGAGGTGCGAGTCGCAGCTGGCGCAGCGGACTTCGATCCGCTCCATCCCCATAGTCGAATCCCGCAGGTAGCGCACCGTGCCCTCGGCCAGCGGCGCCCAGAAGGACGGCCAGCCGCAGTGGGAGTCGAACTTCTCCTTGCTGGTGAACAATTCGGCTCCGCAGGCGCGGCAGCTGTAGACCCCCTCGGTATGGGTGTCCCAGTATTCGCCGGTGTAGGGGCGCTCCGTGCCGGCCTCGCGGAGCACGTGGTATTCCTCCGGGCTCAGCTCCTGCCGCCATTCATCGTCGGTCTTGGTCACCGGGAACTGTCCGGCCTCTGTGTTGCTCATAGTCTCTCCAACGTTCACGAGTCGCCAATGTATCCCGAGCCCGAGTACAGGTGCAGGACCGGAATGCCCAGCTTGTCCTGCGCCCGGTTGGCCCAGTCGGTATGGAAGGTATCGGAAATGGAATGCGGCCGGGTGATGACAACGGCCCGGTCTGCCGGATGTTCCGCGACGTACTTGACCAGGGCGGACACGCCGTCGTCCTCGACGATGTCCACCGTGGCGTTGAAGCCTGCTTCCGCCAGCAGCCTGGCGGAGATGCGCCTGGCTTCGTCGGCCTCGTGCCGGGCCTCTTCCGGCGTCGGCTGGCCGTGCGCCAGCTCGCGGAACGCGGTGCCGACCTCCAGCAGGCTCAGCCGCTCGACGAAATCGAGCAGCAGGTTCCGCTTGGTGTCCTCGGGAATCAGCACCCGGAAGGTAGTCTGCCCGGCGGCGGTCTGCTCGCCGGCCAGCCAGCCGAAATTCTGCAGGTCGGCGTCATTGAGCGGTTCCTCGGTCAGCACGACGATGGTTTCGGTCATGCGCCCAGCCTAATCAGCAGCACAAGCGGGGGACAACAACGCGGCGCGCCGACGGCGGCGCCGGTTAGCGGTCGGCACCGGCACCGGCAAGAATGGACCCATGGCTGTGTTCGAACGCTCAGACCGGTCCGGCCGGAACACCTCCGCCGGCGACGGCCAGCTGCCCCGTGCCCGCTGGCTGCTGCTCGGTGCCTTGGCGGGAGCCGGAGCCGGATCAGTCCTGGCCGGAGCGACGTCGGGACTGGCCTCCTATTTCGCCCGCCAGGTTCTCACTCCGGTCCGCGAGCACGTCCAGGACCTGGAAATCCTGGCCGTCGTCGGAACCGGCCCGCAGCAGGAAATCATCCTGCCGGCCACCCCGGACACCACGGCGCCGGGCGTCTACAGCGTCTATTTCGACGGCGGACGATCCGTGGCGCGGGTGGGCGAGGTGACGTCCTACTCGCCGCGGGAAGGCACGGTCCAGCGCAGGGTCGAGCAGGTGTATGCCGGCGACCTCGCCGCCGCCACGCGCGGCTGGTGGGGCGGTGCGGCCTACCCGGACCCGGCCGCCGTCGGGCTGGCCAACGAGGAAGTCGACATCGAGGTGGAAGGCGGCATTGCGCCGGCCTGGCTGGTCCGCGCCGAGGCGGAGGCGAAAACCTGGGCCATCATGGTGCACGGCCGGGGTGCGTCCCGGGCCGAGGGCATCCGCGCCGTCCGGTCGGTCCGCGGGCTGGGCATGGCGTCGCTGCTGATCTCCTACCGGAACGACGGCGAAGCCCCGTCCGCCCCGGACCGCCGCTACGGGCTGGGCATGACCGAATGGCGCGACGTCGAGGCGGCGATCGGGTTCGCCCTGGCGAACGGGGCGGAGGATGTAGTGCTGTTCGGCTGGTCGATGGGCGGGGCCATCAGCCTGCAGGCAGCCGACCAGTCCCGCTACCGGAGCCGGATCCGTGCGTTGGTGCTGGACGCCCCGGTGATTGACTGGACCGACGTGCTGGCCCACCAGGCGAAGCTGAACCGGATACCGGATGCCGTGGGGCAGTTCTCGCAGTGGCTGATCTCGAACAAGGCCGGACGGCTGCTGACCGGCCTCGCCGCCCCGCTGGACCTGAAGATGATGAACTGGGTGGCCCGGGCCGACGAGCTGCAGGTGCCGACGCTGATCGTGCACAGCGAGGACGACGACTTCGTGCCGCACGGCCCGTCCGCGGCGCTGGCCGAGAAGAACCCGCTGGTCACGTTCGAGCCCTTCAGCGGGGCCGGTCACACGCGCGAATGGAACGTGGACCCGGAACGCTGGGAGCGCGTCGTCACGTCCTGGTTGACCCGGGTGCTCCGTCCGGTGGGCTAGGGCCCTATCCCGCCTTCAGCGGGGCGAAGGACGCGCCCGTCAGCGCGGCCAGGGCTAACCCGCCTTCAGCGGGGCGAAGGACGCGCCCGTCAGCGCGGCCAGGTCCGCCGGGGCAATCTCGATATCCAGCCCGCGGCGGCCGCCCGAGACCAGGATGGCGCCGAAGTCCCGGGCGGTGGAATCCAGCACCGTGGGGCTGGCGTGTTTCTGCCCCAGCGGCGATATCCCGCCCAGCACATACCCGGTGCGCCGCCGGGCCACCTGCGGGTCTGCCATGGCCGCGCGCTTCCCACCCAACGCCGCGGCCAGTTTCTTCAGGTCCAGGCTGGAACTGACCGGCACGACGGCGACCGCCAGCGATTCGTCCACGACGGCCATCAGGGTCTTGAACACGCGGGCGGGATCCATCCGCAGCGCCTCCGCGGCCTCGAGGCCGAAGCTGGGCGCCGCGGGGTCGTGGGCATAGGTGTGGAGCACGTGCGGAACCCCCGCCCGCTGCAGCAGCGTGGTGGCGGGGGTTCCGGCGGATGGTTTGTGCCTGGCCACCGTCAGGCCGAGGCGGCGCGCAGTTGCCGTGCCTCGGTGATCAGGCGCTTGATGCGGTACAGCATGGCGGACATGCCGCGGATCCGCAGCGGGGTGATGGCACGGGTCAGGCCCAGGTGCTCGGCTATATCGTCGGGAACGGCCAGGATCTCCTCTGCCGGCAGTCCGTTGAGCCCCTCGTGCAGCACGGAGGCAAAGCCGCGAGTGGTGGGGGCTTCCGGCGGAGCCGAGAAGAAGATCTGCACGTCCTGGTCCGGGTCATCGCCCAGCTCCAGGGTCAGGAAGAGAGGAGACTGGCATTCCACCACTTGCTCCAGCAGTTCCGGATGCCCGGCGAAGCGTTCCGGCAGCTCGGGCAGCTCCCGGGAGAACTCCAGCAGCAGCTGCAGCCGCTCGGCCTCGCTGACCGCCTGGAAGTCGTCGATGATTTCTGCCAGCGGTTCGGGAATCGTCTGCTCGGTCACGGTCATACTTGCGCTCTCTCTTGCAGTTTCGGGCTCGTTACGTCAACGTTGCGTGCCCGCCGGCTATTCCTCAGCGGGCCGAGGCGGGGATCCCGCCGGGCTCGGCGCCCCTGACGATCGGCACGCGCACGGCATTGCCCCATTCGGTCCACGAGCCGTCGTAGTTGCGGACCGTGTCGAAGCCCAGCAGGTACTTGAGTACGAACCAGGTGTGGCTGGACCGCTCGCCGATCCGGCAGTAAGCCACCACATCGTCGCCCGGCTTCAGCCCGGCGTCGTCCAGGTAGATGGTCTCGAGCTCTTCGCGTGATCGGAACGTCCCGTCCTCGGCCGCCGCCCGCGCCCACGGCACGGACGCCGCCGTCGGAATGTGGCCCCCGCGCAGCGCCCCTTCCTCGGGGTAGGCGGGCATGGTGGTGCGCACGCCGGTGTATTCCTCCGGGGAGCGGACGTCCACCAGCGGCTTGCCGAAGTGGTCCAGCACGTCGGTGAGGAAGGCCCGGATGGGCGCGTCGTCGCGCTCGACCACGGGGTAGTCAACCGCCTGGGGCCGCGGCACGTCGGTGGTCAGTTCCCTGCCCTCCGCGATCCACTTGTCACGGCCGCCATCCAGCAACCGCACGTCTTCATGGCCAAACAGGGTGAAGACCCAGAGCGCGTAGGCCGCCCACCAGTTGCTCTTGTCCCCGTAGAGCACCACGGTGGTGTCCCGGCTGATGCCCTTGGAACCGAGCAGCGCGGCGAAGCCCTCGCCGTCCACGTAGTCGCGGGTGTCCGGATCATTCAGGTCGGTGTGCCAGTCGATCTTCACCGCGCCCGGAATGTGGCCGGTCTCGTATAGCAGGATGTCTTCGTCGGACTCCACGACCACCAGCCCGTCCGCGCCCAGGTTCTCAGCCAGCCACTGCGTGGAGACCAGGCGGTCGGGGTTGGCATAGGCGGCAAACTTCTCGTTGTGCTCGGCGGCAATGGGCATGGCAAACCTTTCCTTGACGTGCAGCTTTCCATAGCGTGCAGACGGCCGTGCAAAACGGCCGGGGGACTTCTGTTTAGCCTAACCACCGGAGCAGGCAAAAGCTTCCGGGGCCGCACCCCGCGTCACATCGTGGCCGGGCGGAGCGCCTGGGCCCGCCGGGAGGAGCGCCTGGGTGCGCCGGCCGGAGCACCGTGGCCCGCCGGCCCAGGAGCACCGGGGCCCGCCGGACCCGCTGTGGCCTGGCTTACACCGGCTGCCGCCGGCGGGCGGGGTAGCGTATCGTTTTGCTGGCGGCATTCCGGCCGCTGTGCATTCTCCGAGCCCATGTCAGGAAGGCAGCGGTTAGCCTACGTGCCCCAGATTGAACAGCTTTCACGCCGGACGCCGAAGGTGTCCGTGGACGAACTGCTGGCGGGCCTGCACCCGTCGCCGCGCTTCGGCGAAGTATCCTTCGCCAGCTACCGCCCGGACCCGGCCCAGCCGTCTCAGAGCGAGGCCGTGACTGCGCTGCAGCGTTTTGCGGTTGTGGTCGACCGGCCCAAGCCCAAGGGCTTGAAGAAGCTGTTTGGCGGCGGCAAGCCGGAGGGCCACTCCGGCATTTACCTCGACGGCGGGTTCGGCGTGGGCAAGACCCACCTGCTCGCCTCGCTGTGGCACGCCGTCGACGGCCCGAAGGCCTTCGGCACCTTTGTGGAGTACACCAACCTGGTCGGCGCGTTGTCGTTCCGCAAAACCGTGGAAGCGCTCAGCAGCTACCGCCTCGTGTGCATCGACGAGTTTGAATTGGATGATCCCGGCGACACCGTGCTGATGTCGCGGCTGATGCGCGAGCTCGCCGACGCCGGGGTCAAGCTTGCGGCAACCTCCAACACCCTGCCGGGTTCGCTGGGGGAGGGACGCTTTGCCGCCGTCGATTTCCAACGCGAAATCCAGGTGCTGTCCGACCAGTTCGAGGTCATCCGGGTGGACGGCGAGGATTACCGGCACCGGGGGCTTCCGGCCGCCCCCGAGCCGCTCAGCGACCACGAACTCAAGCGGCGGCTGCATGATTTCGATGGCAAGGTCGTGGCCGCCGACGAATTCTCCGATCTCGTCAACCACCTGGCCGGGGTGCATCCCAGCCGGTACAAGCAGTTTCTCGACGGCGTGGACGCGGTGGCCTGGCATAACGTGCACACGATCACCGAGCAGGCCGTGGCCCTGCGGTTCGTGGTGCTGGCCGACCGGCTCTACGACAAGGACGTGCCGATCATCGCCAGCGGCGTGCCGTTCGATGAGCTTTTCACTCCGGAAATGATGTCCGGCGGCTACATGAAGAAGTATTTCCGGGCGGTATCACGCCTGACCGCGCTGGCCCGCGAGGGCCAGGCCGGCGAACCAGCGGCCTAGCTCCCGCAGCCGGGCGCGCACATGCCGCCACTGTGCAGGAGTAATGCCCTGCGCCTGATGACGATACGACCGGGCAACCGACGCGACCGACGCGGTGTTCAACTACGCGACCCCGCCGAATGGCCGAGACCGGGCGCCCCTACTCCGTGATGCCGAGCATGGTGCAGATGTTCGGCATGCTGTTGGCCGTGCACAGCCGGTACGTTCCGGGGCGAATGCTGTCCGGAATGATGAGGGTGTCTGGGCCAGATCCCTCGACGCCAATATCCTTCCAGGTTTGGCCCTTGGGGTCGTTCGCAGGCCACCATGTTGGGGAACCAGAGCCGCCGTCGTCATCGGTCGTGGCAATGAGGTAGTAGCGGACAAGCCAGCTGTTGCCGTCCTGTTCTTCCAGAACCCAGGGGATTCCCCGGGAAGTTTCCTCGGGGAATCGGACCTTGATGGTCTGCCCCGGTTTAGTAGGAGACGGCGAGACTTCGAGCAGTTCGGGATGCATCTGCGCGTCTGGATCGTTCACCCCTGCCGTGCCGGCTGGTTCTTGGACGGCGGTTCCTCCGGATGTTGAACTTCCACAGCCGGACAACGCCAGCAGTACGACAACCCCAGTCGTCAGTTTGGCTATCGCATGCATGACCGCCCCTTGTTTGATGTACAACGGTCTGCGTCACGGTAGCGGCGGAACAGCATGGAGAGGAAGGGTGGGACGCTGCGAAGCATAACTTCTTGTTGATGCGGCCAGATGACCAGGGCCTGGGCCGAGGCAGTGGATTTCTTGGGGACAGAGGATGTGGAGGATCTGGAGCTTGCTGAGAAGTAGGTGCAGGAGGCTCTGTGCGGTTCTGTGCCGGTCCTATGGTGGGACACTTACCTGACCGAGCTGGAGCGGACGAGGAATCAAAATCTCGAAAGGGAATTCATGAGATCCAATCAGCCCCTGCCAGATAACCCCTGGCCGCAGGACATGGTCATCTCTGTGAAAGTCGCGCCGAACCACCTATCGCTCCTGCTCTTCATCCGTAGCGCTTGGAACATTGCCCCGGATGTCAACATTCCCGAGTTGAATCCGGCACCGAAGCCCGGTGCCTCGCGACTGCCTGCCACTGCAGACAGGACTGAGTGGGGCGCCCGTTGGCAGCAGGCTTGGGAACGAGCTTGGGCCTGGTACGACACGGGGGACCAGAAGAACCAGCATCCAACGCCGGAAATCCGCTCCGATCAGGAGAGGCACGTGGCCTTCCCGCCGGGCTGGACAACCGAATACGGCTGGGATGGCGTGGACATCGACGGCTTCAACCATTGGCAAATCCAGCTGCAGCCCAACCACATGCTCCCTCTTGAACTACACCCCGAACGCCGCTGTCTGCCGGCTCTGATTGCCGCTTGGAAAACAGGCTTGGACACCGTCCTGGTCATGCCTTATCAGGGGGACTACGCCAAGCGCATCAGCCCAAGGCATCTCGTCGTCTCGGCGCAGACCCATGACGATCCCGAGAGCTACACTCGCGCCTTGGCCTCCAGGCTCCCACCCGGTTAGCTATCAGTTGCCGAGCAGCGGCGCAGGAATGGGACGGGCTGACGGGTCCGCCGGACCGCAAGGCACGCACGGGCGAATAAGCGGCCTCACGACAAAGGGTGCCGGCTCGCCTCCCGGCGGTCCGGCACCCTCCTTGGCGTGCCCAGGACTAGGCGGACGGAGTGTTCCCGTCGGACGGTGCCTGGCCATCCCTGTCACCGAACGTGTCGACGAAACGGGATGCCTTGGCCTGCAGGCCGCCTACCTGCTTGGAATACTTACCGCCGGTCTTGGCGTCGATGTAGTCACCGGTGCTGCCGACGGCACCCTTGATCTTGCCAGAGTGTTCTCCCACGAGACCGGCTGCCTTGTCCTTGAGTCCTCCGGCCTTGCCCTTGAGCTCGTCAAATACAGACACAGCCACCTCCTTTCCGACGGGGGGCCTTTCGCCCCTGCACATCCATCGTAGGCACCGCGCCGCGGGCGCTCAACGGAGTAGACGGCTTAAACAAGGAGGGCTCCCGCCGGGGGAGCCGTGGAGTGGTGGGCGATACTGGGATCGAACCAGTGACCTCTTCCGTGTCAGGGAAGCGCGCTACCGCTGCGCCAATCGCCCCGGTGTGCCCGAGGCGGGCCGCTGGAGAAAACGCTGAAAAAGAGAGCGGACGACGGGATTCGAACCCGCGACATCCACCTTGGCAAGGTGGTGCTCTAGCCAGCTGAGCTACGTCCGCGCGAAACGGTTTCCGGATCACTCCGGACTGCGTTCCAGTGGGCGATACTGGGATCGAACCAGTGACCTCTTCCGTGTCAGGGAAGCGCGCTACCGCTGCGCCAATCGCCCGTGATCTCTCACGAGATGTTTGCTGTGTCGCCGCAAACGAGGTGGGGACGGGATTCGAACCCGCGTATACGGCTTTGCAGGCCGCTGCCTCGCCTCTCGGCCACCCCACCGTGCCTATTCGCAGTTGCGCTAGGACCGGCCAGCGACGCTGGCACGTTACAGTGACTTGCGAGCGGACGACGGGATTCGAACCCGCGACATCCACCTTGGCAAGGTGGTGCTCTAGCCAGCTGAGCTACGTCCGCAAAAGTTTTCCATCACTTTTTCCGCGATCCTTCATCAAACGGCTCGCGGCGTCGCTGTGATTTCCAACGAGTAAAAACTCTATAGGACGATTCCCGCTTCGTCCAATCGACGCTGCGGCGGGTGAAACGACGCGGGCCGTTCGGCCCGGAGGCGGTGAACGCGGCGGCTGGCCCGGCGACCCGTTCCGTGGCCCACCCGCGGTCCCGTTCCTCGCCCGCCCCAAAGACCACACCCGTAACAAGTGGCCAGGCGCCGTAGCCGGGCGATTTTTGTTTCAGCGCCTCGGTGGGCTAGCATTTCTAGACGTTGCAGGAAGCGCCCGCGCATCCGCAGCAAACCCGGGGCGATTGGCGCAGTGGTAGCGCGCTTCGTTCACACCGAAGAGGTCACTGGTTCGAACCCAGTATCGCCCACCACGGAAAACATCCCCGGCCAGGCAGCATCGCCTGGCCGGGGATGTTTTCGTTAACGGCGCGGAGGCCGACCGCCGTTGCGCCCGCGCTGTGCCTTGCGGACCGGAACGGTCAGTGGAACCTGAGAAGATTTCCTTATGACTGCACCACTTCTTGCGCATGCCACCGCCAACGGCCGCATGTACGCGCGCTCCACCTCGGAGCCGCCGTCGGTTCCCTCCATCACCACCGTGATCGCGCAGGAGCCGACCACGCTGGACGGTTGGTTCGCCCACATGGCAGCCACCTCCCTGGCCTCCGATGCCAGGCTGGCCGAGGCCGCCGGAGACCCGGGGCGGCTGCGGTCGCTGGCGAAGGAAGCGACCCTGGCTGCCGACCGCTACCGGGATGCCGCCGCGCTGCGCGGGGACCGCGTCCACGCTTACTGCGAACAGGTGGCACTGCGGGCGCTGGACAGGGAGCACGACGTTGCGGGTGCCCGGGAGGCGCTCAAGGCCAACGGCGAAGAGGCTTTCGCCGCCAGGTTCGACGAATGGTGGCAGCTCTACGGGGTGGAGCCGATAGCCCCGGAGATCACTGTCTGGAACCAGGAAGTCGGATACGCCGGCACGCTGGATCTCGTGGCCCGGATTGCGGGGCGCACCTGCCTGATCGACTTCAAGACCAAGGGCACGGACCGCAACGGTCAGGTCAAGGCGCTCAATGACAAGGTGGTCATGCAGTTGGTGGCCGGCATGAAGGCACAGGAGTCGCTGGTCGACGCCGCGACGGGGCGCTGGGAGCCGTGGGCCCACGGGGACGATCCGCTGCTGCTGGGCGTGGCGATCGGTGAGACGGAAGTCCGGCCGATGCGCGCCAACCCCGAGGTGCTTCGATGGCACTGGTACCGCTTCTGCTCGCTGCGCCGGGCGTGGGAGACGCATCTGCAGGTAGCCGAGGCGGGCCGGGCGCTGCTGCCGATCGCGCCGCCCCCTGCGGCGGCCCTGCAGGCGGTCCAGCAGGCCCACTAAACTGGACCGGAACCAACGGCAGCGTACTGAAGCGGCAACAGTGAGGACAAGAACTACATGGCGATCCTGAGCATCCGGATTATCGGCGACCCCGTGCTGCGGACCAAGGCGGAAACGGTCACCGTGTTCGGGCCGGAGCTGGCCAAGCTGGTGGCGGATATGGACGAAACCATGGAGGACGTCGACGGCGCCGGGCTGGCCGCCCCGCAGGTGGGCGTGAGCCTGCGCGTCTTCACCTTCCGCGTGGACGGCCGGCGCGGCCACGTGGTCAACCCGGTGCTCGAGCTCAGCGACGACTTCCAGGACGACGTCGCCGAAGGGTGCCTGTCCATACCCGCGCTGGGCTACCCGGTGCGCCGGCGCCGCTGGACGCGGGTGACCGGCCAGGACATGCACGGCAACCCGGTGGAGTACGAGGGCGAAGGGATGCTGGCCCGCTGTTTCCAGCATGAGGCCGACCACCTGGACGGAATCCTCTACATCGACCACCTCACCGGCGAGAACCGGAAGAACGCGCTGCGCTCCATCCGCAACGCCGGATACAACGGTGTGGCCGGCGAAACCCAGGCCCAGCGCGCGGCGCACGTCGGCTCCGGCTTCAGCCGCGGGCCGGCCGCGGCGGGCACCGGTTCCTTCGGGCAGCCGCTGGCATGACGGACGGCGGCAGGCGCTTGCGGGTCCTCTTCGCCGGCACTCCCGGCGTGGCCGTGCCCTCCCTCGACCAGCTCGTCGAGGACGGCTTCGAGATTGTGGCCGTGCTCACCCGGGAGGACGCGCCGATAGGGCGTAAACGCGTCCTGACCGCCTCGCCGGTGGCGGCCCGCGCCGCGGAGCTCGGCGTGCCGGTGATCCGGGCCAACCGGATCGGGCCGGCCGCGGCCGATGCCATCCGGGCAGCCGCCCCGGATGTGGCGGCCATCGTGGCCTACGGCGGCCTCGTCCCGGAAGCCGCGCTCGGCATACCCGAACACGGCTGGATCAACCTGCACTTCTCACTCCTGCCCGCGTGGCGCGGCGCCGCGCCGGTGCAGCACGCCATCATCAACGGCGACGACGTCGTCGGCGCCTCCACCTTCCAACTGGAGAAGGGGCTGGATACGGGCCCGGTGTACGGCACCCTGACCGAGGCGTTGCGCCCCGCGGACACCAGCGGCGAGGTGCTGGAGCGGCTCTCCCACAGCGGCGCCGTGCTGCTGTCGCAAACCCTGGCGGCCGTTGGCGCGGGCACAGCGGTGGCGGTGGCGCAGTCCGGCGATGTCAGCCTCGCGCCCAAGCTGTCCCTGGCGGACGGTCACATTGATTGGCGGCAGCCGGCGCTGGCCGTCCGCCGCCGCATTAACGGCGTCACCCCCGAGCCCGGTGCCTGGACCATGCTCGACGGCCAGCGCTTCAAGCTGGGCCCGGTACGCCTGCGGCCGGAGCACCGCGGGCTGCCGCCCGGGGCCGTGAGGCTGTCCGGCGGCTCGGCGGCCTCGGCGCTCGTGGGCACCGGTTCCCATGCCGTGGAGCTGGACAGGGTCCAGCCGGCGGGCAAGAAAATGATGGATGCAGCAGATTGGGCCCGCGGGCTCGGACAGCGTGAGGACGTGCACTTCGAATGAGCGGCCGGAATGAAGGCAGCCGGAACAGCGGACGCCAAGGCGGCGGCGGCCAGGGGGCCGGCCGCCGTGATGCTGCGGGGCGGGAGCGCAACCGCGGCGGCGCCAGGCAGTACTCCCGGTCGGCTCCGTCGCAGCGGACGCGGGCGGCCGACCCGGCCCGGCTGGCGGCCTTCGAGGTGCTCCGCGCCGTGGAACGGGACGACGCGTACGCGAACCTGGTGCTGCCGGCGAGCATCCGCAAACACCGGCTGGACAAGCGCGACGCCGGTTTCGCCACGGAGCTGGCCTACGGCGCCCTCCGCGGTTTGGGCACATACGATGCCATCCTCGCCCGCTGCGTGGACCGGCCGCTTGACCAGCTGGACCCCGCGATCCTCGATGCGCTCCGGCTCGGTGCCCACCAGCTGCTGGCCATGCGGGTGCCGGCCCATGCCGCCCTGGACCAGACCGTCGGCCTGGCCCGCGCCGTGATCGGCGCTGGCCCCGGCTCGCTGATCAACGCCGTCCTGCGCAAGGTCACCGCCCGTGACCTGCACGGCTGGACCGCCGAGCTGACCGCCGGTGAGACCGACCCGGTCAAGGCGGCGGCTCTGGAACACAGCCATCCGGAATGGGTGGTGCGGGCACTGCGGCAATCCCTGGCGGGGCACGGACGCCGCGTGGACGAATTGGAAGACCTGCTGGCGGCCGACAACGCCGCGCCGGTCGTGAACCTGGTGGCGCTGCCCGGGCTGGGCTCGCTGGACGAGGCGATCGACGCCGGCGCGGAGCCCGGGGAACTGGTCGCGGGCTCCGCCTTGTATGCGGGGGGAGACCTCGGCCGGCTGGCCAGCGTGCGGGCCGGAACCACCCGCGTCCAGGACGCCGGCTCCCAACTCGTGGCGCTGGCCTTGGCCGCCGCCGCGCCGGTGACGCCGGGCGAGCGCTGGCTGGATCTGTGCGCCGGTCCCGGCGGCAAGGCCGCCCTGCTGGGCGCGCTGGCCGCCGAGCGGGGCGCCACGCTGCTGGCAAACGAGGTGGCCGAACACCGTGCCGAGCTGGTCCGGAAGGCCCTGGCGCCGGTACCGGCCGGGGTGTGGGAGATCCGCACCGGCGACGGCCGCGACGTGGGCGAGCTGTATGCCGGACAGTTCGACCGGATCATGGTGGACGCGCCCTGCACCGGGTTGGGGGCCCTGCGCCGCCGCCCGGAGTCGCGGTGGCGCCGGAAGCCCTCCGACGTGGCCCAGTTGGGGCCGCTGCAGCGCGAACTGCTCGGCGCGGCCGTGGCCGCCGCAAAGCCGGGGGGCCTGATCGCCTACGTGACGTGCTCCCCGCACCCGGCGGAGACGACGGCGGTGGTCGCCGACCTGCTGCGCCGGAATCCCGGGCTGGAACTGCTGGACACCTCCTCCGTCCTCGACGGGGTCAGCCTCCCCGGGCATTTGGAAGCAGGACAACCCGGCGGCGACGCCGTGGGCCGGGCCGGCGGGACGACGGCGCAGCTGTGGCCGCACCGGCACGGCACCGATGCCATGTTCATGGCGCTGCTCCGCCGAACCAACTAGGCCAACACCGGTTCCGACATCCCTCGACACACAGACAGGCAGGCAAGCAACCGATGGCACAGTGCTGCATCAACCCCAGCATCCTCTCGGCCGATTTCGTCAACCTCGAAGCCGAACTGCGGCGCATCAGTACCGCCGATGCCGTGCACGTGGACGTGATGGACAACCATTTCGTGCCGAACCTGACCATCGGGCTGCCGGTGGTGCAGCGGATCCGGGAAGTCAGCACCCTGCCCCTGGACGCGCACCTGATGATCGCCGACCCGGACCGCTGGGCGCCGGCGTATGCCGAGGCGGGGATCGAATCCGTGACCTTCCATGTGGAAGCGGCGGCGGCCCCGGTCCGGCTGGCCAGGGAGCTGAGGTCCCGCGGGGCCAAGGCGGGCATGGCGCTGAAGCCGGCCACCGCCGTCGAGCCTTATCTGGATTTGCTCCCGGAGATGGACCTCCTGCTGATCATGACGGTCGAGCCGGGCTTCGGCGGGCAGTCTTTCCTGGACGTGACCCTGCCCAAGATCCGCAAGGCCGCGCGCGCCGTGGCAGGTTCGGGGCTCCCGGTTGCGATCCAGGTGGACGGGGGCGTCACCGAAGAGACCATCGTGCGGGCCGCCGAGGCCGGCGCCACCGTCTTCGTGGCCGGATCCGCCGTGTACGGCAAGGACGATCCGGAGCAGGCCATCGCCTCGCTGCGGGCCGCGGCCGGCCGGCAACCCCATTCCTGAGGCTCCTGTGACCGGTGTTACAGGTTGTGACGGGAATGGAACGTGCCACAAGGCAGTTGTGAGAGCATAGTTACGCAAACACAAACGTGCTCCGGGGTCGGTGTAAGTCCGAACCGGCGGTTATAGTCCGCGACCCGCTGCCGAGAGTTCCGCCCGGAACTTGACGCAGCGGTTGAACCGGTGAAATTCCGGTACCGACAGTTAAAGTCTGGATGGGAGAAGCACGTACAGGTGGCAGCCATGGGGCCACCGGGTACGGTCGATGACCGCGACCCGGAGACCCCGAAGCTTCCGCTCTGTCGTTCCCCGGAGCCGCCGCGGCTCGAAAGGAACGGCATGGATTTTCTGCGGTGGCTCTTTGAAGCCCAGATTCCCGTAGCCGGCAGCGCTCTGCTGCTGCGCGAAGTTCTGGGCAACGTCTTCGGCCTGCTCAGCGCGCTCGGCGGAATGCGCCGGAAGGTGTGGGCCTGGCCCGTCGGCATCATCGGCAACGTGCTGCTGCTGACCGTATTCCTCGGGTCGCTCTTCGGCTCCGCCAATACCGCCAACCTCCTGGGCCAGGCCGGCCGGCAGGTCATGTTCATCGCCGTGGCCGTCTACGGCTGGAGGCGTTGGCGCTCCGCACGCAGCGGCGAGGGCCACGCCATCACCCCGCAGTGGGCCGGCGGCAAGGCGCGCCTGGGCCTGGTCGCCGCCTTGCTCCTGGGCACCGTCGCCCTGACCCCGGTCTTCGCGGCCCTCGGCTCCTACGAGCCGGTCTGGGCCGATGCCTGGACCTTCGTCGGTTCATTGCTGGCCACCTACGGCATGGCACGCGGCTGGGTCGAATTCTGGCTGATCTGGGTGGCCGTCGACATTGTGGGCGTGCCGCTGCTGTTTAGCGCCGGCTACTACGCCAGCGCCTTTATGTACCTCTTCTACGGAGGCTTCACGCTGGTTGGATTCTTCGTCTGGTGGCGGGCCAACGCGCAGGCCAAGCCCGGCGTCGAAACCCTGCATCCCGATCCGCGCATCGGGCGCCCGGCCGGCGAGCAGGTGCAGGCGTGATGGGCCAGGCGGCAGTCGGCACGGCCAGGGATTTCGCGCCGGCCGAGCAGCGCGCCATGGAGCTTGCGCTGGATACCGCGCGGCAGGGCGTGCGCGGAGCAAACCCCCTCGTGGGCGCCGCCATCATCGACCCGCGGGGCGAGGTGGTCAGCATCGGTTACCACCGGGGCGCCGGCACACCCCACGCCGAAGTCGATGCGCTGGCGAACGTGTCCCCGGAGCGCGCCGCGGACCTGGCGGACTGCACCATGCTGGTGACCCTGGAGCCGTGCAACCACCGCGGCCGCACCGGCCCCTGTTCCGGCGCCATCCTGGACGCGGGCATCGGCTCGCTGGTCTACGCCACGGCCGACCCCACCGAGGCGGCCGCCGGCGGGGCGCAGCGGCTGGCCGAGTCCGGCGTCGCCGTGCGCACGGGACTGCTGCGGGAGCAGGCGCTGGACCTGAACCATCGCTGGTTCGAGGCCCGGCGGGAAGCGCGGCCGTTCACCACTCTGCACGTCGCGCAGACCGTGGACGGCCTGATTGCCGCGGCAGACGGCACCAGCCAATGGATCACCGGGGAAGAGGCGCGGGCGGACAGCCACGGCATCCGCGCCCGCGCGGACGCCATCATCGCCGGCAACGGAACCATCGCGGCCGACAACCCGAGGCTCACCGCCCGCGACCGGGCCGGACACGAAACTCCGGGCCAGCCGCTGCGCGTGGTGATGGGGCGCCGAAAGGTCGCGGCAGACGCCGCGGTCCGCGGCACCGATGGCCGCTTCCTGCAACTGGCGACCCACGACCCGGCCGAAGTCCTGGCCGAACTGGCACGGCGCGGCATCGGCCACGCGATGATCGAGGGCGGAGCTACCGTCGCCTCGGCTTTCCTTCGCGCCGACCTGGTCGACGAACTCGTGCTCTACCTGGCACCCCTGATGCTCGGCGCCGGCACCCGTGCGGTGGCCGACCTCGGCATCGGGACGCTGTCCGAGGCCGGCCGCTGGCGTTGGGACACGGCCGGCGGCAGCACCCGAATCCTGGGCGCGGACCTGCGCCTGCACCTGGAACCCCTGCCGTCCCACGGCACTCAGAAAGGCAAATGAATGTTTACCGGAATCATCGCGGAACAAGGGCGCGTTGAATCGCTGGACCTGAGTCCGGCCACTGACAGCGCAGTGCTGACCTTCACCGCACCCGAAACGGCTGCCGGGCTCGGGCTCGGCGGATCGATCGCCGTCAACGGCGTGTGCCTGACCGCAGTCGCGCTGGACGGCAGCCGGGTCAGCGTGGACGTGATGGGGGAGACCCTCACACGCACCACCACCGGTTCGCTCCGTCCGGGGCAGCCGGTCAACCTGGAACGCTGCGTCCCGGCCGGCGGACGGCTGGACGGACATGTGGTTCAGGGGCACGTGGACGGTGTCGGCACGCTGGCTGAACGCGAGGACTTGGGCGACTGGGAGCGGCTGCGCTTCACCGTTCCCGTGGAGCTGGCCCGTTACATCGCGGAGAAGGGCTCCATCGCCGTCGACGGCGTCTCGCTGACGGTCACGAACGTCAGCGATGCCGGTGCCGCGACGCAGTTCTTCGAAGTCGGCCTGATTCCCACCACGCTGGCCGACACCGGCCTGGGCGCGAAACAGCCCGGCGACAGCGTCAACCTGGAAGTGGACGTCCTCGCCAAGTACGCCGAACGGCTCCTGGCCTTCACCACCGGAGCCAGGGCATGAGCGCCGCGGTGGAGCCGCGGATCGCGCTCGACACGATCGAAGCCGCTGTGGCGGCGGTCGCCGCCGGCCGCCCCGTCGTCGTCGTTGATGACGAGGACCGGGAAAACGAAGGCGACATCATCTTTGCCGCCGACGCCGCGACCCCCGAACTGATGGGCTGGACCATCCGCTATACCTCGGGCGTCATCTGCGTGCCACTGCCGGCGGCGCGGGCCGACGAACTGGGGCTGCCGCCCATGGTCGAAGTCAACCAGGATGCCAAGGGAACGGCCTACACGGTTTCCTGCGACGCGGCCGACGGCGTGACCACTGGCATCAGTTCCGCCGACCGTGCGCGCACCGCCGTGGTGCTGGCGGCGGCGGACAGCACTGCCGCCGACCTGACCCGGCCCGGGCATGTCTTCCCGCTGCGGGCGGTCGACGGCGGCGTGCTCGCGCGGCGCGGACACACCGAAGCCGCCGTGGACCTGTGCCGGCTGGGCGGGCGTGCGCCGGTGGGCGTCATCGCGGAACTGGTGCACGATGAAGGGGACATGATGCGCCTGCCGGCGCTGCGCGCCTTTGCCGACGAGCACGGCTGCCCGCTGGTTTCGATCGAGGACCTCGCGAACCACCTGGCCGGGAACGCGGACACCGCCGGCCTGCCGAAGGCGGCGAACCATGGACGGTAAGGACATCCGCGAAAAGACTCCGGCCGCCACGGTCGAGGGCGGGCCCGCGGTTCAGCTGCCCACGGCCTTCGGCAGCTTCACCGCCCAGGCGTGGACCGATGCCGCCACCGGCGTGGAGCACCTGAGCATCACCTCGCAGGTCAGTCCGGCGGCCGAACCTCTGGTCCGGCTGCACTCCGAATGCCTGACCGGCGACGTGTTCGCCTCCTACCGCTGCGACTGCGGCGAGCAATTGGAGCAGGCGCTGGCCATGATCGGAGAGCACGGCGGGACGGTCCTGTACCTGCGCGGCCAGGAGGGGCGCGGCATCGGGCTGGCCAACAAGATGCGGGCCTACGCGCTGCAGGAAGCCGGCGCCGATACGGTGGAGGCCAACGAGCAGCTGGGCCTGCCCGTGGACGCGCGGGACTACTCCGCCGCCGCCGCCATCCTGCGGGCGATGGGCATCGGCGCCATCCGGCTGCTGAGCAACAATCCTGCCAAGAGCAGCATGCTGGCGGCGCTGGGCATCGATGTGGTCGAGATGGTGGCCGCGGAGGTTCCCTTCCGGGAGCAGAACCGCCGCTACCTGGAGACCAAGCGGGACCGGATGGACCACCGGCTGGCCGTCCTGCAGACAACGCCCGTGCAGCAGAGCTGACGCCTGCGCGCAAGCACCCACCAACAACCACCGACGAGAGTTTCACGAAGGAAGAACATGAGCGGACACGGAGCACCCACCATCGACATCACCGGCCTGCAGGCGGAGACCGGCGCGCTAAAGCTCGCCATAGTCGCCGCCAGTTGGCACACCGAGATCATGGACGGGCTGGTCGACGGCGCGCTGCGGGCGGCAACCGAGGCGGGCATCGGGGAACCGGCCCTGGTCCGGGTGCCCGGGGCTTTCGAGCTGCCCGTCGCCGCCGCCCGGCTGGCGCCCCACTATGACGCCGTGGTGGCGCTCGGCGTTGTGATACGCGGCGGGACGCCGCACTTCGAGTACGTCTGCCAGGCCGCCACCGAGGGCCTGACCAGCGTCAGCGTGCAGACCGGCACGCCGGTGGGATTCGGGGTGCTTACCTGCGACACCGAGCAGCAAGGCCTGGACCGCGCCGGTTTGGCGGGCTCCAGCGAGGACAAGGGCCACGAAGCGGTGACCGCCGCCCTGGCGACCGCGGCCACGCTCCGAGGCCTCGGCGTCTAAGGCGGGCCGCGGCGCGGCGCGGCGCGGCGTCCGAAGTGGACCGTCGCGCGGCGCCGCATCTGGAAGCGGCCCGCCGCGCGGCGCCGGAGGCATTCGTCACAATGGGAACGGCGGTTTGCCGCCCCCACGCGCTCCTGACGTAGTCTAAAGGGCGTGAAATCCTTCGAATCCCTGTTTGCGGAACTGAGCGAAAAGGCGCAGCAGCGCCCGGAGGGCTCCCGTACGGTAGCCGAGCTGGATTCCGGCATCCACGGAATCGGGAAGAAGGTCGTCGAAGAGGCCGCCGAAGTCTGGATGGCAGCCGAACACGAATCCGACGAAGCCGCCGCCGAGGAAATCTCCCAGCTCCTCTACCACCTGCAGGTCCTGATGATCGCCAAGGGCCTGCGGCTGGAAGACGTCTACAAGCATCTGTAGCGGGACGCCGCCCCTGCGCGGCGCCCCGCCCAGACCCAGGCCTATTCCACACTTGCGAGGCCCTGCTGCGGCCGAGACGATCCCAGAAAGACCCCCACATGCTGCGTGTAGCTGTTCCCAACAAAGGTTCCCTGTCCGAAGCCGCCTCCGCCATGCTGGGCGAGGCCGGCTACCTCCAGCGCCGCGACAGCCGCGAACTGGTCATGACCGATGCCGACAACGACATTGAGTTTTTCTTCCTCCGCCCGCGCGACATCGCCGTCTACGTAGGCTCCGGCACCCTTGACGTCGGGATCACCGGACGTGACCTGTTTTTGGACGCACAGGTGGACGCCGTCGAGCTGATGAACCTCGGCTTCGCGGCGTCCACGTTCCGGTTCGCCGGTCCGCTCGGCGAGTTCACCAGTGCCGCGCAACTGAACGGCAAGCGCCTGGCCACCAGCTATGACGGGCTGCTGCGCAGCTACCTGGCCGAGCACGGGATCGACGCCTCCGTCGTCCGGCTGGACGGCGCGGTGGAGTCCTCCGTGCGCCTCGGCGTTGCCGACGCGATTGCAGACGTTGTGGAGACCGGCAACACGCTCCGGGCCGCCGGGATGGAAATCTTCGGGGACCCCATCCTGAAGTCCGAGGCCGTGCTGATCGGCCGCGCGGGGGAGACCCCGGCCAATGGGCTGGACGTGCTGATGCGCCGGCTGCGCGGCGTGATTGTTGCCCGCGAGTACGTCATGATGGACTACGACATCCGCAAGGACCTCGTGGACGCCGCCGCGGCGCTGACCCCGGGGCTGGAGTCACCGACCATCTCGCCGCTGCGCGATACCGGCTGGGTGGCCGTGCGCTCGATGGTCCGCCGCACGCAGACCAACCGCATCATGGACGAGCTCTACGATCTCGGTGCCCGGGCCATCCTGGTCAGCACCATCCACGCCTGCCGCATCTGACTGCCCCGGAGTACGCCATGACTGTTGCCATCCGTGTGATCCCCTGCCTGGACGTCGACGCCGGACGCGTGGTCAAGGGAATTAATTTCGAAGGCCTGCGCGACGCCGGTGACCCGGTGGAACTGGCGCACCGGTACGACCGTGCCGGAGCCGACGAGTTGACCTTTCTGGACGTCACCGCCTCCTCCGGCAACCGCGAGACGACGTTCGACGTCGTGGCCCGCACCGCGGAGGAAGTCTTCATCCCGCTGACCGTGGGCGGCGGCGTGCGCGAGGTCGCCGACGTCGACAAACTGCTGCGCTTCGGGGCGGACAAGGCCGCCATCAACACCGCCGCGGTCGCCCGGCCCGATGTGATCGACGAAATCACCCGCCATTTCGGTTCCCAGGTGCTGGTGCTCTCGCTGGATGCCCGCCGGACCGATGACCCCTCGGTGGCCTCCGGATTCGAAGTCACCACGCACGGCGGCCGCAAGGGCACGGGGATCGACGCGGTGCAGTGGGCCCGCGAGGCGGCCGACCGGGGAGTGGGGGAGTTGTTGCTCAACTCCATCGATGCCGACGGAACGAAGGACGGGTTCGACCTGGAGATGATCCGGGCGGTACGGGCGGCGGTGAAGGTCCCGCTGATAGCTTCCGGCGGCGCCGGCAAGCCCGCGCATTTCCCGCCGGCCGTCGCCGCGGGGGCGGACGCGGTGCTGGCCGCCTCGGTCTTCCATTTCGGGCCCGACGACGCCATCGCGCAGGTCAAGCAGGCGATCCGGGACGCGGGCTACCCGGTCCGGTGAGTCCCGGAGCCGGGGAAGCGGAAGGGTCAGAGGCCGATTTCGGCGCTGTCCAGCAGGGCCACGGCATCGGCCTGGCCCTCGAAGGTGACCAGCGCATGCCTGGTCCGGCCGGACGCATGCATCAGCAGTTCGCCCGGTTCTCCGCCGATGGCCACCGAGACGGGTGCCCGCTTGGCCACGTGCCGCGGGCCGTCCGGACGCACGAGCACGATGCCCAGGTCCACTCCCCGGTACAGCAAGGCCGCCCGCTTAACCAGTTCGTCCCACAGTGCCGCCGAATAGTCCTCGTCCAGCGCCCGCGGCGCCCAGCGGTCGGTGGCCCGGCGGATGTCTTCGGTGTGGACGAAGAATTCCACCAGGTTGGCCACCGTGTCCACGGCCGGAACCCTGAACGGGGACCAGGCCGGCGGGCCCGCGCGGAAGGCTTCCACCAGCTTGGCGTAGCCGGCCGGTTCCCGGGCTGTGTCCGCCACCTTGCGGGTGGCCTCGTCCGAAACCCTGGCCAGCGGCTTAAAGGCCAGGCCGAGGGCGGCACCCACTCGATGTTCACGGATGTACAGATGGGCGGCCAGTTCTGCGGTCTTCCACCCCTCGCACAGGGTGGGTGAATCCGGCCCGGCAGCCAGCAAGGTCTCGGCCAGGACTTCACGGGACGGATTTACGTAATGCATCTCTCTGAACCTAGCACGAAGGAGGCGCTTGCGGGCCGATAAATGTGTACGTGCGCCCGCGCCGGCGCGGGCGGGGGCCTCCGGGACTTGGCACTAGACTTGTAGGGATGCCTTCCGAGTCTGATTACCCCACAACAGTGCCGTCCGGGGCCGGCGCAACGGCCCTCGACCCAGCCGTCGCCGGCCGGCTCAAGCGCGACTCCGCCGGCCTGGTCGCCGCGATCGTCCAGCAGTTCGACTCCGGTGAGGTGCTGATGCTGGGCTGGATGGATGACGAGGCGCTGCACCGCACCTTGACCAGCGGCCGCGTTACCTTCTACTCGCGCTCGCGCCGGGAGTACTGGCGCAAGGGCGACACCTCCGGCCACGTGCAGTTCGTCAAGTCGGTGGCCCTGGACTGCGACGGCGACGCCCTGTTGGTCCGGGTAGACCAGGTCGGCGCCGCCTGCCACACCGGCACCCGCACCTGCTTTGACGGCCGGGGCCTCGACGCCGTCGCCGGCCACAGCGCCGAACCGGACGCAAGCCAAGGAGCATCCGGCACCTGAACCGGCCCCCTGACCACCGCAGTATCAGCCACTGAAGCGAAAGACAGATAACGCATGCAGGACCTTGGCGTCATCAGCCCCAGCCTGGAGGAATTCCGCGCGCTGGCCCGCGACCGCAGGGTCATCCCGGTCTCCATCAAGGTGCTCGCCGATGACCAGACTCCCATTTCCATCTACCGCAGGCTGGCCGATTCCCGGCCGGGAACCTTCCTGTTGGAGTCGGCCGCCGTCGGCGGAGTCTGGTCCCGCTATTCCTTCATCGGTGCCAACTCGCGGGCCACGCTCACGACCAGGGACGGGCAGGCGCACTGGCTGGGGGAGCCGCCGGTGGGCGTGCCGCGCACCGGCAACCCGGTGGAGGCCCTGCGCGGCACGGTGGAGGCGCTGCGGACCGAACGGTTCGACTCGCTCCCGCCGCTGACGTCCGGGCTGGTGGGATTCGTCGGCTGGGAGGCCGTGCGGCACTGGGAAAAGCTGACGTCCCCGCCGGAAGACGACCTGAACCTGCCGGAACTGGCCATGAACCTTGTTACCGACCTCGCCGTGCACGACAACGCCGAAGGCACGGTCACGCTGATCGCCAACGCCATCAACTTCGACAACCGCGACGAGCGCGTGGACGAGGCATGGCTGGACGCCGTGAAACGCGCCAAACACCTGCTGGCGCAGCTCGCTGAACCGCTCGCGCAGCAGGTGTCGGTGCTGGAAGACGCCGCCCTGGAAACCGCCGACCTGATGAACAGCGTGACCCACCGCTGGGCCCGGGAGAAGTATTTGGCGGCCGTGGACCGCGGCAAGGAAGCAATCGTCGACGGCGAAGTGTTCCAGGTGGTAATCTCGCGCCGGTTCGAGGCCGAATGTTCTGCCGAGGCCCTCGACGTCTACCGCGTGCTGCGGAACCTGAATCCCAGCCCCTACATGTACCTGTTCAGCCTGGAAGACGCCGACGGCGTGGGCTACTCGATCGTGGGTTCCTCCCCGGAGGCACTGGTCACCCTGACCGGCGACGAGGTCATCACCCACCCGATCGCCGGATCCAGGCCCCGCGGACACAGCGTGGAGCATGACAAGGAACTGGCCGAGGAATTGCTCGCCGACCAGAAGGAACGCGCGGAGCACCTGATGCTCGTGGACCTGGCCCGCAACGACATCTCCAAGGTCTGCACGCCCGGCAGCGTCGACGTCACTCAGTTTATGGAGGTGGAGAAATTCAGCCACATCATGCATCTGGTCTCCACCGTGGTCGGCCGGCTGTCGCCGGACAAGACCGCCTACGACGTGCTGGCCGCGACGTTCCCGGCGGGCACGCTCTCCGGTGCGCCCAAACCCCGCGCCCTGAGGCTGTTGGACGAACTCGAACCGCACCGCCGGGGCATCTACGGCGGCGTGGTGGGCTACCTGGACTTTGCCGGGGACATGGATATGGCCATCGCCATCCGCTCGGCGCTGCTGCGCGGCGGCGTCGCCTACGTCCAGTCCGGCGGCGGGATCGTGGCCGACTCCCAGCCGGAGGCCGAGGCGCTGGAGACCGTGAACAAGGCGGCGGCGCCGCTGCGGGCAGTGACCCTGGCATCGCGGCTCCACCCGGCCAACCCGGCACACGTACCGGTCAAGGGGCAGCAATGAGCGAAGAGAACACCTCCCCGGCCCGGGACGCGGCACCGGCGCCACGGCCTGCCGCCGCGCGTTGGCGGCGCAAGGGCACGGTGGTGCTCGCCGCCGTCGTGATGTCGCTGGCCGCCTTTGGCACCACGACGCAAACCTGGCTCACGGCCCGGTTCCCGGGCACCCGGGTGCAGACCCCCGACGTGAGCGTGCCCGGCAGCGACGCCGCTACCGCGGTGACGGCCCTGGCGCTGGTGGCACTGGCCGCCGCCCTGGCGGCTTCCATCGCCGGCCGGATCGCCCGCATCGTGATCGCCGTGCTGCTGGCCGCGGCCGGCATCGGCATCTCTGCCGCCAGCCTCACGGTGATCGCCAACCCGGCCGGGGCCGCTTCGGCGGCCATCGGGGAGGCGACCGGGCAGATCGGGGGAGAAGCCGCCGTCGGCATCACGGTCTTCCCTTACCTGGGCGCCGCCGCCGGTGTCCTGCTGTTGCTGACGGCCGTCTGGCTGCTGGCGGCCGGGCGTTCCTGGGCCGCGTCGAAGAAGTACGTGCCGGCAACCGAGCGGCAGGCCGACGGCATGCCGTCCGACCGGGCCGGCAGCGTGGACGAAATCGACAGCTGGGACCAGCTCAGCCGGGGCAACGACCCGACCGACTGAACCGCCGGCCGCGCCGGCACCGGGCAGCAGGGCCGCCGGCAGCCGTGTCACACTGGCCTGCCGCGCCCGCAAACAATGGCAGAATGAAGTAGCAGAACCGTTTTTAGAGGGAGATACACCATGGGCAACCAGGCCACCGCCACCGAAACCGCGATGAAGACGGACCCGGCAGGCAGCATCCACGACGAGGTCATCGGCCACGGCAACAGCCCCGCCGCCTGGACCTGCGTGCTCATCATGATCTTGGGCTCCATCGTGGGCGGCATCGGCTTCGCCATGGCCTCGTCCCCGGTTTTCTGGGCCGGCGTGGCAATCATGTTCATCGGCCTGATCGTCGGCTGGATCATGAAGAAGGTCGGCTACGGCGTGGACGGCAGCAAGATCCAGGGCAGCGGACACTGAACGTGACCGTTCTCGACGACATTATCGTTGGAGTCCGCGAAGACCTCGAGTCCCGGCGCGCCCAGGTTCCGCTGGCGCAGATCCAGCGGCTGGCCGCGGCCGCGCCGGCCCCGCGTGATGCTTACGCGGCCCTGGGCGGCAACGATTCGCCGCGAACGGCGCTCAAGGTGATCGCCGAGGTCAAGCGCAAGAGCCCCTCCAAGGGCGATCTGGCCTCCATCGCCGATCCGGCCCAACTGGCCGCCGGTTACGAACGCGGCGGTGCCGCCGTGATCAGCGTGTTGACGGAGCAGCGCCGGTTCAACGGCTCGCTGGCCGACTTCGACGCGGTGCGCGCCGCGGTGGACGTTCCGCTGCTGCGCAAGGACTTCAACGTCGACGAGTACCAGATCTTCGAGGCACGCGCCCACGGCGCCGACCTGGTGCTGCTGATCGTCGCCGCATTGGACGACGAGCGGCTGAAGGCCTTGTTGGCGCTGACCCACGAACTGGGCATGGAGGCCCTGGTGGAGACGCATACCGCCGAAGAAATCGACCGCGCCGTCGCCGTGGACGCACGCATCATCGGCGTGAACGTCCGCAACCTGAAGACCCTGGACGTGGACCGCTCGGTGTTCGCCGGATTGGCGGGCCGGATCCCCGCCGGCGCCGTGGTGGTGGCCGAATCCGGAGTCCGCGGAGTGGACGACGTGCGTGACTACGCCAGGCAGGGCGCCGACGCCGTCCTGGTGGGCGAGGCGCTCGTCATCACGGGCGATCCGGGAGCCGCCGTGGCCGAGTTCGGCGCGGCGGGCGCCGAGGCCATTGCCGCGCGCGGCTGAACCAACGCGCCACACAACTTAAGAATCCCCCAGGGGCAGGCAGGGCCGGTTGCGGCTGGCCGTCCTGCCTCCAGTAACAGACAGGACGGCCATGACGCAGAGCCCCGATACCCCGGCGGAGCCCGGAAACACCCAGGAACCGGCCGATGCCTTCCTGGCCGGCGGCAGCCTCCGCCATGCCCCCGGCCCCTATTTCGGTGCCTTCGGCGGGCGCTGGATGCCGGAATCCCTGATTGCTGCGCTGGACGAACTGGAAGACACCTTCGACAAGGCCAAGGCAGACCCGGAGTTCATTGCCCAGGTCGCCGAGCTGAACAAGAACTATTCGGGCCGGCCCTCGCTGCTGACCGAAGCCAAGCGCTTCTCCCTGCATGCCGGCGGCGCCCGGATCTTCCTCAAGCGCGAGGACCTGAACCATACCGGCTCGCACAAGATCAACAACGTGCTGGGCCAGGCCCTGCTGGCCCAGCGCATGGGCAAGACGCGCATCATTGCGGAGACCGGTGCCGGCCAGCACGGCGTGGCCAGTGCCACCGCCGCCGCACTGCTCGGCATGGAGTGCGTGGTCTACATGGGCGCCGAAGACACCCGCCGGCAGGCCCTGAACGTGGCCCGGATGGAGCTCCTCGGAGCCACCGTCGTGCCCGTCACCGCCGGGTCGCAGACGCTCAAGGACGCCATCAACGAGGCCCTGCGCGATTGGGTGGCCAATGTGCACAACACCCACTACCTGCTGGGCACCGCCGCCGGCGCCCACCCCTTCCCGGCGCTCGTCCGCTATTTCCACGAAGTCATCGGCGAGGAAGCCCGCGCGCAGATCCTGGACCAGACCGGCCGGCTGCCGGACGCCGTCTGCGCCTGCATCGGGGGCGGTTCGAACGCCATCGGCATCTTCCACGGCTTCCTCGACGACCGGAACGTCGCGCTGTACGGTTTTGAGGCCGGCGGCGACGGCGTCGACACCGGCCGCCATGCCGCAACCATCACGCTGGGCCGGCCCGGCGTGCTGCACGGCGCGCGCTCCTACCTCATGCAGGATGAAGACGGCCAGACCATAGAGTCGCATTCGATCTCGGCCGGGCTGGACTATCCCGGTGTCGGGCCCGAGCATTCCTACCTGTCGGACATCGGCCGGGCCAGCTACGAGCCGGTCACCGACAGCGAGGCGATGGAGGCTTTCCGGCTGCTCTGCCGCACCGAGGGCATCATCCCGGCCATCGAGTCGTCGCACGCCCTGGCCGGGGCGCTGCGGGTGGGCAAGCGCCTGACCGAGGGCAAGGATCATCCGCAGGATGTCATCATCGTCGTGAATCTTTCCGGCCGGGGCGACAAGGACGTCGCCACCGCGGCGGAGTGGTTCGGCCTGCTGCCGGACGAATCGCCCGAGGCCGAAATCGGCTCCGAAGGAGAGCAGCTGTGAACAATACCGCCACCGCCAGCAAATCGGCCGCGGCCATCGACCGGGCCCTGGCCGACGGCCGGACCGCCCTGATCGGCTATCTGCCCGCCGGCTACCCCGACGTCCAGACCACCATCGACGCCGCCGTCGCGCTGGCGGAGAACGGCGTGGACGTCATTGAGATCGGCATCCCGTACTCCGACCCGGTGATGGACGGCGCCGTCATCCAGGCCGCCACTGTGCAGGCGCTGAAGGACGGCTTCCGCGTCAGCCAGGTGTTCGACATCGTCGCCGGCATCACCGCCCGCTGCGGCGCCGCCGTGCTGGTGATGACGTACTGGAATCCGGTGCTGCGGATGGGCGTCGACGAGTTCTCCCGCCGGCTGGCCGAGGCCGGCGGCGCCGGGCTGATCACCCCGGACCTGATTCCGGACGAGGCGGCCGAATGGTTCGAGGCCTCGGACAAGTACGGGCTGGACCGCGTGTTCCTGGTCGCCCCGTCGTCCTCCCCGGAGCGGATGGCGATGACGGTCAAGGCCAGCCGCGGTTTTGTCTACGCGGTGTCGATCATGGGCGTCACCGGCGCCCGAGAGAGCGTTTCCGGCGCCGCCGAGCGCGTGGTCCGGTCGGCGCACGAGGCCGGAGCCGAACGGGTCTGCGTCGGCCTGGGCGTCTCCAGTCCCGAGCACGTGCGCGAGATCGGCGCGTATGCCGAGGGCGCCATCGTGGGCACCGCGCTGGTGGCCGAACTCGGCAACGCCGGCGTGCCGGCACTGGGCAAGCTCGCGGCGCGGCTAAGCGAAGGCACAGCCCGGGCCTGACACAATAACCGGTGGCCAGCGGTTTGCCGCGGGCCGCGCCCGACCCGCAACTCCGGCCAAGAGGACTCAACTGGTGTACAGCACGACTATCGCAACGGCCGTACCGGCCTCCATCCCCAGCCCCGGCTGGTCCGGATTCAGCATCGGCCCGCTCACCATCCACGCGTACGCGCTGTGCATCCTGCTGGGCATCGTCGCGGCCATCTGGCTCACCCACCGCCGCTGGAAGGCCCGCGGCGGGCCGGAAGAATTCATCTGGGACGTGGCCATCTGGGCCATCCCGTTCGGCATCGTCGGCGGCCGTCTCTACCACGTGTTCTCCTCGCCCGACGCCTACTTCGGGCCGAACGGCGACCTCGGCCTGATCCCGCAGATCTGGCGCGGCGGGCTCGGAATCTGGGGCGCGGTGGCACTGGGCCTGGTCGGTGCCTGGATCGGCTGCCGCCGGGCCGGCTTCAAGCTGCCGGCCTTCATGGATGCCGCCGCACCCGGCGTGCTGCTGGCACAGGCGATCGGCCGCTGGGGCAACTGGTTTAACCAGGAACTCTTCGGCGCCCCCACCACGCTGCCCTGGGGCCTGGAGATCGACGCCGACAACCCCAACTTCCCGGCCGACGCGGAACCGGGCACGCTGTTCCACCCCACCTTCCTCTATGAGTCCCTGTGGAACCTGGCGGGCGTGGCGCTGCTGCTGCTATTGGACCGGCGCTTCAAGTTCCGCCGCGGCATGCTGTTCTGGCTGTACGTCGCGTTCTACACCCTCGGCCGGGTCTGGATCGAAATGCTGCGCATCGACGATGCCGAAATGATCACGATCTTCGGCATCACCCAGCGGCTGAACGTCTGGACGTCGCTGCTGCTGCTGGTCGCCGCCGTCGTGATCTTCATCGTGCTGGCGCGCCGTCCGCGGACCGCGGAGACCGACTCCCTGTACCTGCCGGGCCGCGAGCCCTCGGCAGTCGCGGGGGAGAAGGCCGAATCCGGGCAGGCCGCGGCTCGGCAGGAGAACGCCGCCAAGCACGACGGCGGACCCCGCGCCGGCGGGGCAGGATCCTCCGTGATCGCGGGGGAGAAGGCCGAAACCGCTGCCGGGACGCCCGACGCGAAGGCCGGGGAGCCTGCCGCGGACGAAGCTCCTTCAGCCGAGAACGCCGCCAAGCCCGCGGATGCTGCCAAGCCCGCCGATGCGGCGAATGCCCCCAAAGCCGCCGATGCCGCGGCCGGGAACGACCCGCTCAGGGCGGACAACAACCGCAGCCAGAACTAGTTTCCCCGCGCAGCCGCCGGAACGCAGCAATCTGACGTTCCGGCGGCTTCGTGCGCTCCGGGCTGGCGCCGGCAATCCGAAAAGCGGTCGGTAAAAAACCGGAAAAGCCTGTGTTGCGGGGTCCCCGCCGTGCTATCGTCGCTCTACCGCAGAACAGACTCGCTCCGCGGCCGGTCCGCCCTCACCGTCGGTCCGAACCATCAGTACGCACCTCCCGGACCACCAACCGGGCGCAGGCATGCGGCGTACCGACCACACTGACGTGGATTCTCCGCCGGACAGGCGCACCACCCAGTGCGGTCCCGGCGGCCGTGGCCGATCGACCGCACAGTTCATCCTGGCGGCCCCCATCCGACCCCTGGACACCGAATGCGCTGTGCGGGGTGAGCTGGCCACAGAATCCATGGATCACGGGCCTGCTTGCTCGAGCGGGCCCGGGCGGGGCCAGCGCCGTCCCCTTCTCACCTACATCCAGGAGAAGGAAGTTCAGATGACTCCTCCGTTCAAGGGGTCGAGTACCCCGCGCAGCCTCGGCGGCGGACACGAACGCCGGCACACCACGGTGCCCTCGCCGTTCAGTCGTTTCGCCGCCTACCCGGAAAAAACCGGGCTGTACGACCCCGCCCACGAAAAGGACGCCTGCGGCCTGGCGGTGATTGCCACCCTGCGGGGCGGGCCGGGCCACCACATCGTCGACGCGGCGCTGACGGCGCTGCGCAATCTGGAACACCGCGGCGCGGTCGGCGCCGACGAAGGAACCGGCGACGGCGCCGGGTTGCTCACACAGATCCCCGATGAATTCTTCCGCGCGGTGGTGGGCTTCGAACTGCCGGCGGCCGGCCGCTATGCCGCAGGAACCGCGTTCCTGCCCAGCGACGAGTCTGAGGCGGCGGTAGCGCGGGACGGCGTGGAGGCCATCGCCGCCTCCGAAGGCCTCACAGTCCTCGGCTGGCGCGACGTCCCGGTGGTGGCCGAACTGGTCGGCGCCATGGCGCGGTCCTGCATGCCCCACTTTGCCCAGGTGTTCCTGGGCCTCGACCCGGCCGCTGCCGGCAGCAGCGATGTGGATGCCCGCGTTTTCCGCGTCCGCAAGCGCGCCCAAAACAAGTTCGGCGTGTATTTCCCGTCGCTGTCGTCCAAGACCATCGTCTACAAAGGAATGCTGACCACCGCGCAGCTGGAACCCTTCTACCCGGACCTCTCCGACCCTCGCTTCAAGACGAAACTGGGTATCGTCCACTCCCGCTTCTCCACCAACACGTTCCCCTCGTGGCCGCTGGCCCAGCCGTTCCGCACCATCGCGCACAACGGCGAGATCAATACGGTCAAGGGCAACCGCAACTGGATGCGGGCCCGCCAGTCGCAGCTGAAGGGCCCCCTGCTGGGCGACACGCCGGAAGAGCTGTTCCCCATTTGCACGCCCGGCGCCTCCGACTCCGCTTCCTTTGACGAAGTCGCCGAATTGCTGATGCTCGCGGGCCGCCCGATTACGCAAGCGATCATGATGATGATTCCGGAGGCGTGGGAGAACCACGCCACGATGGACCCTGAGCGCCGCGCCTTCTACCAGTACCACTCGATGCTGATGGAGCCGTGGGACGGCCCAGCGGCCGTTTCCTTCACCGACGGCCGGCTCGTTGGAGCCGTGCTCGACCGCAACGGCCTGCGCCCGGCCCGCTACTGGGTTACCGAGGACGGGTTGGTCGTGCTGGCCTCGGAGGTCGGGGTCGTCAACATCGATCCCGCCACGGTGGTCAGGAAGGGCCGGGTCTCACCGGGGAAGATGTTCCTGGTGGATACCGAGGCCGGCCGGCTGGTCGAGGACGAGGAGATCAAGGCCGACGTCGCGGCCGCCAACCCGTGGGGCGAATGGCTCAAGGACAACATGATCCGGCTGGAAGACCTGCCGGAACGCGAGCACGTGGTGCACACCGCCGCGTCGGTCAACCTCCGCCAGCGGACCTTCGGCTACACGCAGGAAGAACTGCGGATCCTGCTGGGCCCGATGGCCCGCACCGGCGCCGAACCGCTGGGGGCCATGGGCACCGACACCCCGATCGCGGTGTTGTCCAAGCGCCCTCGGCTGCTGTTCGACTACTTCGTGCAGTCCTTCGCCCAGGTGACCAACCCTCCGCTGGACGCCATCCGCGAAGAACTCGTGACCTCGCTGCGTTCGTCGATCGGCCCCGACGGCAACCTGCTGGCGACCGGCCAGGTGCGCACCACCCAGGTGGCGCTGAACTTCCCCGTGATCAACAACGACGAACTGGCCAAGATCGCCGCGATGGAAGACGAGGAGGGCAGCCGGCTCGCGCTGAAGGTGAGTGGCCTCTACCGGCCCGACGGCGGCGCCGCCGAGTTGGCCGCCCGGCTGCAGGAGATCTGCGAAAAGGTCTCCGGCGCCGTCAACCGCGGCGTGAAGTTCATCGTGCTCTCGGACCGGGACTCGAACGCCCAATGGGCGCCCATCCCGTCGCTGCTGCTGACCAGCGCCGTGCACCACCACCTGCTCAAGAGCGCCAACCGGACCAAGATCTCGCTGCTGGTGGAAGCCGGCGACGTGCGCGAGGTCCACCACGTGGCCGCCCTCATCGGGTACGGCGCTTCCGCCGTCAATCCTTATCTGGCGATGGAAAGCTGCGAGGAACTGGTGCGCAACGGCGACCTCCAGGGCGTCACCGCGGCCCAGGCCGTGCAGAACCTGATCAAGGGCCTGGGCAAGGGCGTCCTGAAGATTATGTCCAAGATGGGCATTTCCACCGTCCCCTCCTACTGCGGTGCCCAGACGTTCGAAGCGATCGGGCTCGCCCAATCCCTGGTCGACCAGTACTTTGCCGGCACCCAGTCGCAGCTCGGCGGCGTCGGCCTGGACGTCATCGCCGCCGAGGCCGCGGCGCGGCACGCCCAGGCCTACCCCGCCGATGGGATCGAAGACCCCCACCGGTCGCTTGAGAACGGCGGCGAGTATCAGTGGCGCCGTGAAGGACCGCCGCACCTGTTCAACCCGGAAACGGTGTTCCGGCTGCAGCATGCCACACGTGAACGGCGCTACGACGTGTTCAAGGCGTATACCCGCGGCGTGGACGACCAGGCGAAGGACCTGATGACGCTCCGCGGCCTGTTGAAGTTCAAGGCCGGCGCCCGCCCGCCCGTGCCGCTGGAGGAGGTCGAACCGGTCTCCAGCATCGTCAAGCGTTTCTCCACGGGGGCCATGAGCTACGGCTCCATCTCGCAGGAGGCGCACGAAACGCTCGCCATCGCCATGAACCGGCTGGGCGGGAAATCGAACACCGGCGAGGGCGGCGAGGACGTGGACCGGCTGCTGGACCCGGAGCGCCGTTCGGCGATCAAGCAGGTGGCCTCCGGCCGGTTCGGCGTCACCAGCCTGTACCTGACCAACGCGGAGGACCTCCAGATCAAGATGGCCCAGGGAGCCAAGCCCGGCGAGGGCGGCCAACTGATGAGCCAGAAGGTCTACCCGTGGGTGGCCCGGACCAGGCATTCGACACCGGGGGTGGGCCTGATCTCGCCGCCGCCGCACCACGACATCTACTCGATCGAGGACCTGGCGCAGCTGATCTACGACCTGAAGCGCTCCAACCCCTCGGCGCGCGTGCATGTGAAGCTGGTGTCCGAGGTCGGGATCGGCACCGTGGCGGCCGGCGTGACCAAGGCGAAGGCCGACGTCGTCCTCGTCTCGGGGCACGACGGCGGCACCGGGGCGAGCCCGCTGAACTCGCTCAAGCATGCCGGAGCGCCCTGGGAACTGGGGCTGGCCGAGACGCAGCAGACGCTGATGCTCAACGGCCTGCGGGACCGGGTGGTCGTGCAGGTGGACGGGCAACTGAAGAGCGGCCGCGACGTGGTGATCGCGGCGCTGCTGGGCGGCGAGGAGTTCGGCTTCGCGACGGCGCCGCTGGTGGTCTCCGGCTGCATCATGATGCGCGTCTGCCACCTGGACACCTGCCCCGTGGGGGTTGCCACGCAGAACCCGGAACTCCGCCGGCGGTTCACCGGCAAGCCCGAGTTCGTGGTGAACTTCTTCGAGTTCATTGCGGAGGAAGTGCGCGAACTGCTGGCCGGACTGGGCTTCCGCAGCCTGGCCGAGGCCGTCGGCCACGCGGAGCTGCTGGACACCTGCGAAGCACTCGACCACTGGAAGGCCGACGGCCTGGACCTGTCACCGATCCTGCGCGGCTACGGCACCGATTCCGACATCCCGCTGCGCAACATGACCATGCAGAACCACGAACTGGACAAGCACTTCGACAACCAGCTGATCGCCATGAGCTCGGACGCGCTGACCAACCGCGAACCGGTGCGGATCAGCCTGGACGTGATCAACACCGACCGGGCCGTGGGCACGATGCTCGGCCACGAAGTGACCAGGCGTTTCGGCATCGAAACCCTGGCGGACGACACCATCGACGTGACGCTGACCGGACAGGCCGGGCAGTCGCTGGGCGCCTTCCTGCCCGCCGGCATCACCCTGCGGCTGCTCGGCGACTCGAACGACTACGTCGGCAAGGGGCTCTCCGGCGGACGGATTATCGTCCGGCCGGACCGGGCCAACACGTTCGCGTCCGAACGCAACGTGATTGCGGGCAACGTCATCGGTTACGGCGCTACCAGCGGCGAGCTGTTCCTGCGCGGCCAGGTGGGCGAGCGGTTCCTGGTCCGGAACTCGGGTGCCACCGCCGTCGTCGAAGGAATCGGCGACCACGGCTGCGAGTACATGACCGGGGGACTGGCCCTGGTCCTGGGCCCGACCGGCCGCAACTTCGGCGCCGGCATGTCCGGCGGCGTGGCCTACGTGCTGGACCTGGACCCGGGCAAGCTGAACACGCAGAGCACCGGCAACGGCGAATTGCAGCTGCTGCGGCCGGACCCGGCGGACGAAGGGACCATCGCTACCCTGCTGAAGAAACATGCGGAGGAGACCGGTTCCCGGCTCGCCGGGCGCCTGCTCGAGGACCTCGAAGGGACCCTGGCCCGCATCACCAAGGTGCTGCCGCGCGACTACGCGGCGGTGCTGCAAGCCCGGGCGAACGCCGAAGCCGAAGGGCTCGACCCCGACGGCGATGTTGTCTGGACCCGAATCCTGGAGGTAACCGGTGGCTGACCCACGCGGATTTATGAAAGTTCGAGAACGCCAGACCCAGCCCCGCCGTCCTGTTCCCGTGCGGATCATGGACTGGAAGGAAGTCTACGAGGCGCAGGAAAAGGGCGTGCTCCGCAGCCAGGCCGGACGCTGCATGGACTGCGGCATCCCGTTCTGCCACCAGGGCTGCCCGCTGGCGAACCTGATCCCGGAGTGGAACGACCTGACCTGGCGCGGCAAGGACCAGGAAGCGATCGAGCGGCTGCACGCCACCAACAACTTCCCCGAATTCACCGGCCGGCTGTGCCCGGCGCCGTGCGAGGCGGCCTGCGTGCTGGGCATCAACCAGCCGGCGGTGACGATCAAGCAGGTGGAAGTCTCCGTCATCGAGGAAGCCTTCGACCAGGGCTGGGTGACTCCGCACGCGCCGGAGCGGCTGACCGGTCACACGATCGCCGTCGTCGGATCCGGCCCCGCGGGGCTGGCCACGGCGCAGCAGCTGACGCGGGCCGGCCACACCGTGGCGGTGTACGAGCGCGACGACAAGGTGGGCGGTTTGCTGCGTTACGGCATTCCCGACTTCAAGATGGAGAAGCACTACCTGGACCGCCGGCTGGAGCAGATGCGGGCCGAGGGCACGCGGTTCCGCACCGGCATCGAGGCGGGCAAGGACATCAGCTGGGATCAGCTCCGCCGCCGCTACGACGCCGTGGTGATCGCGACCGGTGCCACCGTGCCACGGGACCTGCCGATCCCCGGGCGCGGGCTGTCCGGCGTGCACTTCGCCATGGACTACCTGGTGCAGGCCAACCGGGTGGTGGCCGGCGAGGCGGTCCCGGACCAGATCGACGCCCGGGGCAAGCACGTGGTGATCCTGGGCGGCGGCGACACCGGCGCGGACTGCCTCGGCACCGCGCACCGGCAGCAGGCGGCCTCGGTCACCACCCTGGCCATCGGCAAGCAGCCGCCGGCCCAGCGTGCTTCGCACCAGCCGTGGCCGACGTTCCCCACGCTGTTCGAAGTGGCCAGCGCCCACGAGGAAGGCGGCGAGCGGACCTACCTCGCCTCCACCGTGGAGTTCGTGGGCGAGAACGGCGTGCTCACCGCACTGAAGGTCGCCGAGACCGAGTTCGTGGACGGCAGGCGGGTCCCCAAGCCGGGAACGGAGCGGGAGATCCCGGCGGACCTGGTGTTCCTGTCCCTGGGCTTCACCGGTCCGGAGCATGCCGGGATCGACGCGCAGGTCAACGCGTCCTTCGACGAGCGCGGGAACGTCGCCCGCGACGGCGGCTACATGACCGGCGCAGAGGGCATCTTCGTGGCCGGCGACGCCGGGCGCGGACAGTCCTTGATCGTGTGGGCGATCGCCGAGGGGCGCGCCTGCGCCGCCGCCGTCGACCGGTGGTTGACCGGTACCACGCGGCTGCCTGCACCGGTGGCCCCGCAAGACCGTGCGATCGCGGTGCTGCCCTAGCGGCGGCCCGCCTGCGCGATGGCCGCATTCTGATTAGGGTAGGTATATGAGACGCGCAAAAATCGTTGCAACCTTCGGCCCAGCCATCGCCAGTTACGAGAGCACCTTGGCCGTCCTCCAGGCGGGCGTGGACGTGGCCCGGATGAACATGAGCCACGGCGACTACCGCGTGCATCAGCAGACCTACGACAACGTCCGCAAGGCGTCGGCCGAACTGTCCAAGCCGGTGGGCATCTTCGCCGACCTGCAGGGCCCCAAGATCCGCCTGGGGCGCTTCGTGAACGGCCCCCACCACCTCGCGGTGGGGGACCGCTTCACGATCACCACCGAGGACGTGGAGGGAACCGCCGAGCAATGCTCAACCACGCACAAGGGCCTGCCGGGCGACGTCAACGTGGGCGACTCCCTGCTGATCGACGACGGCAAGGTGGCGCTGAAGGCCATCGAGGTCGACGACGTCAAGCTGGTCACGGAAGTCACCGTGGCGGGTGCGGTGTCCAATAACAAGGGCATCAACCTGCCCGGCGTCGCGGTCAACGTCCCAGCCCTGAGCGAGAAGGACGAGGAAGACCTGCGCTGGGCGCTCAAGACCGGCGTCGACATGGTGGCCCTGTCCTTCGTGCGCAACGCCGGCGACGTCCGGCGGGTCCACGAGATCATGGACGAGGAGGGACGCCGCGCCCCGGTCATCGCCAAGATCGAGAAGCCGCAGGCCGTGGACGCCATCGAAGAGATCATCGACGCGTTCGACGCCATCATGATCGCCCGCGGCGACCTGGGCGTGGAGTTGCCGCTGGAGGACGTGCCGCTGGTCCAGAAGCGCGCCGTCGAACTCGCCCGCCGCTGGGCGAAACCGGTGATCGTGGCCACCCAGGTGCTCGAATCGATGATCGATAACCCGCGGCCCACCCGGGCCGAGGCATCGGACTGCGCCAACGCCGTGCTGGACGGTGCGGACGCGGTCATGCTCTCGGGCGAAACTAGTGTGGGCAAGTACCCGCTGGAGACGGTCCGGACCATGGCCCGGATCATCGAGTCCACCGAGCAGCACGGGCTGGACCGCATCCAGCCGCTGGGCAGCCAGCCGAAGACCCGCGGCGGCGCCATCACCCGGGCGGCCGTACAGATCGCCGACCAGCTCGACGCCAAGTACATCTGTACGTTCACCCAGTCGGGCGACTCGGCCCGCCGGCTCAGCCGGCTGCGCCCGGGGCGGCCGGTATTCGCGTTCACCCCGCTCCAGTCCACCCTGAACGTGCTGTCGCTGACCTGGGGCATTCAGCCGCTGGTCGTGGAGTTCGTCGAGCACACGGATCATATGACCGCCCAGGTGGACCGGATCCTCTACGAGCGCGGGCTGGTGGAGATTGATGACCTGGTCGTCATCGCCGCCGGTTCGCCCCCGGGCAAGGCCGGTTCCACCAACTCCCTGAAGGTGCACCGGGTAGGCGACCTGGCGGATGCCGGCGAGCTGCTGGACGGCCAGCCGCACCCCCGGCCCGAGCGGGTCGGCCCCTGGCCGACGTCGTAGGCGAAGGGCCGGCGCAGTCCACGGACAACAGAACGGCCTCCGGATCATTCCGGAGGCCGTTCCCGTAGTCTGGGTTCGCCAACCTTGGTTGGCCGTTCGCGTTGCCTTAGTTCACCTGGTTGATGATGGTCTCGGCGACTTCGCGCATGCTCAGCCGGCGGTCCATCGACGTCTTCTGGATCCAGCGGAACGCTTCCGGCTCGGTCAGGCCCATCTTGGTGATGAGCAGGCTCTTGGCCCGCTCCACCAGCTTCCGGGTCTCGAACTGCTCCTGCAGGTCGGACACCTCGGACTCCAGGGCGGCGATCTCTTCGTGGCGGGAGAGCGCGATCTCGATGGCCGGGATCAGGTCCGCCGGCGTGAAGGGCTTCACCACGTACGCCATGGCACCGGCGTCGCGGGCGCGCTCCACGAGCTCTTTCTGGCTGAACGCGGTCAGCAGCACCACCGGGGCGATGCGTGCCTTGACGATCTGCTCCGCGGCCGAGATGCCGTCCATCACGGGCATCTTCACATCCATGAGGACCAGGTCCGGCTTTAGTTCCTGGGCGAGTTCCACGGCCTTTTCGCCGTTGTCGGCTTCGCCAACGACGTCGTAGCCCTCGCCCCTCAAAATTTCGACGATATCCAGGCGGATCAGTGTCTCGTCCTCCGCGACGACGACGCGGCGAGCGGGGACAGACTCGGTTTGTTCAGACACTGGCGCTCCTAGAGTGTTGCGTTGCCATTGGCATGGCGTCGGTTCCGTGAAATAGCCTATCGGCATGTAGAGTAGATTCGCGCACCGGGCAGCATGACGGTTTTCACAGTTGGAGACCGGCTTCGCGACCGATGCAGGCCCGAGTGGCGGAATGGCAGACGCACCGCACTCAAAATGCGGCGGGGAAACTCGTGTGGGTTCGAATCCCACCTCGGGCACGTTTTTACTGTGCGGAGGCATGTAGGTCTCTGGTAGTGGACAAATGTTGACTTGTGGGCCCCTTCGGGGTCTTTCATTTGTCGGCCGTTGCCGGGGCAGCCGGCTCCTCGCTTGGTTTTGGCGCAGTGGCGCTGCAGATTGGTCATGGCGGAGCTGTTCCGCGTCGGAACTGCAAGACGTGACATTGGCTGGGGGACAAGCTGCACCTTGCAGACACCGGCTGTTCCGTTGGCTTTGTGCGCTTCCGGTTTTTGGTCAGTGGGTTAGGACCCCGGGCGCCCCGGCCAGTCCTTGCCGGCCCATGGGTCGTAGTCGCTGATGAGCTCCTCCTGCGGCGGCCGCTTCGTTACGGGGACGTGCTGCAAGTTCACTCGCACCCTGTACCAGAGCGAGCTTGATCCGCGCATTCCGTCGACGAGCACATCAGCCGGTTGCAGGGCCGGGACGACGTCCGCATGCCGAGTCTTCCACTCATCGAGCGCCGCGTACGCCTCGGGCTTGGTCTTGGTTCGGGCCACTTCAATGAGCGGCATCATCGACTTCCGGCGGCCGGAGCCGTCGCCACCGCCCGGCGGTTTCTCGGCGGGGCCGAGCTCGGCCGCCAAGGCGAGGAGCCCGTCGAGGGTGCCGACCGCGTCATCGATGCCGGCGTGAGGGTCGCCCACGTCGGCGAAGCGCTCGAGCACCGAGCGCACAGTGAACTGTTCCGGCCGGGCGGAGGTGACCTCGTCCCATGTGAGCGGCGTCGAAACCCGGGCGTCGGGCAGGGGCCGGATCGAGTACGCGGAAGCCACGGTGCGGTCTTTGGCGTTCTGGTTGAAGTCGACGAACACACTCTCGCCGCGCTCCTCCTTCCACCACCGTGCGGTGGCGAGGCCGGGAGCGCGGTTCTCGACCTCGCGAGCGAGGGTCTCTGCGGCGAGCCGCACGTGGCGGTACGACCATTGAGGCGCGATGCGCACAAGGATGTGGAGTCCCCGCGACCCACTCGTCTTCGGCCAACCCACCAGTCCCACGTCGTTGAGCACTTCCCGTGCGACGCAGGCGACGTCGACGATCTGCGACCAGTCGACTCCCGGCATCGGATCGAGGTCGACCCGCAGCTCGTCGGGGTGCTCGAGGTCCTCGGCGCGCACGGGGTGCGGGTTGAGGTCCAGGCATCCAAGATTCACGACCCACGCTAGGCCCGCAGCATCCCTAAGGACGGCCTCTTCGGCTGATGTCCCCGACGCATAGTGCAGCGTTGTCGTGTGGATGAAGTCAGGGTGGTTTTCAGGCACGCGCTTCTGAAAGAATGGCTCAGCATCGATGCCCTTCGGGAAGCGCTTGAGCACCATTGGGCGGCCGCCGGCGCCGCGCAGTGCACCATCCGCGACGGCAAGGTAGTAGCGAACCAGGTCGAGCTTCGTCAGCCCGGGTTGTGGGAACACCACCTTGTCCGGACTCGAGATGCGAACCTCGCTGCCGGCAATGTTAAGGATCTCGGCTGGGGCCTTCGACGGGTTCATTCCGCCACGCTAGCAACGATCGGATGTCCCAACCAGACCAGCTGCGCGGCAGCCCGGCCTGGTCTTGTTTGCACAGGGATGCGGTCCAACCCTTGCCGGTGTACCCCTTCTGGGTGTCGAATCAGTTAACAGCACGCGAGTGTGCAGGGACGAGGCTGCCTACGACGCCAGGAGGCGCTCATGTCGGGGAAATCGGCCAACGGGTTGGCGAAGGGTTCTGGACGGAGCGCGGATCTGCGACGGGCGGAGGTCTCCGCCGCGGCAACGGTGTCCCGGCCGGAGCAGATCCGCAACGTGGCGTTGGTGGGCCACTCCGGTGCCGGGAAGACGATGCTCGCGGAGGCCCTCTTGCTGGCGGCGGGGGCCACGAACCGGATGGGTTCGATCGTCGACGGCACCACCGTCAGCGACTCGGATCCCTCCGAGATCCGCCAGCAGCGTTCCGTCGTGCTCTCCGTCCTTCCCGTGATGTTCGACGACGTCAAAATCAACCTCTTGGACACTCCGGGCTATTCGGACTTCACCGGCGAGCTGCGGGCCGGTCTTCGTGCCGCCGACGCCGCCCTGTTCGTCGTGTCCGCCGTGGACGGGATCGATGCCGCGACCACCGCGCTGTGGGGCGAATGCGAGAGCGTCGGGATGCCGAGGGCGGTGGCCATCAGCCGGCTGGACCACCCGCGGGCCGACTTCGAAGCGGCGCTGGCCGGCTGCCGCCGCGCCTTCGGCGAGTCCGTGCAGCCGCTGTACCTGCCGGTGCGGAGCGGGGCGGACCTGACGGGGCTGCACGCCCTGCTGTCCGGCATCGTATCGGACTACAGTGCCGGGGAACGAAAGCCCGATGTCCGTCCCGCGGGCGCCGGGGAGCTCGCGGGAGCCGAGGAGGCCCGCAGCGCCCTGATCGAAGGCATCATCGCCGAGAGCGAGGACGAGTCCCTGATGGACCGTTATCTCGGCGGCGAGGAAATCGGCCTCGATGTGCTGTTCTCCGACCTGGAGACCGCCGTCGCGCGCGGATCCTTCTACCCGGTGCTGGCCACCTCCTCGGAAACCGGGCTGGGCATCCCGGAGCTGCTGGACATGCTCCAGCGGGCATTCCCGTCCCCGCTCGAGCGCCCGATGCCGGCGGCGACGGGACTCTACGGTTCGCGCAGCACCCCGCTGCGCTGCGACCCCGACGGACCGCTCGCCGGCGAAGTGATCCGCACGACCACGGACCCGTTTTTGGGCCGGGTCTCCCTGGTCCGGATCTTTTCGGGCACCCTGCGGGACGACTCCGCCATCCACGTGTCCGGGCACGGGCTCGCCGACCGGGGCCACGCCGACCACGACAGCGACGAACGGGTCACGCATCTGCACGCCCCGCTCGCCTCGACCCTGCGGTCGGTGTCCCTGTGCATCGCCGGCGACATCTGCGCGTTGACGAAGATCGGCACGGCCGAGACCGGCGACACGGTGTCGTCGCGGGAGCAGCCGATGCTCATCCAACCCTGGGAGATGCCGGAACCGCTGTTGCCTGTCGCGGTGGAGGCGGCCACGCGCAACGACGAGGCCGCCCTGGCGAAAAGCTTGGCCAAGGTGGCCGCGGGCGACCCGACCCTGCGGGTGGAGCGGCACACTGAGACCCACCAACTCATCCTGTGGTGCATGGGCGAATCGCACGCCGAGGTGGTGCTCGACCGGCTGCGCGGGCAGGGCGTGAATGTGCAAACCGTCGACGTCGTCACGCCCCTGCGCGAAACGTTCGCGATAGGGGCCACCGGACGCGGACGCTACGTCAAGCAGTCCGGCGGGCACGGCCAATTCGCCATCTGCGAGATCGAGGTGGAACCGCTTCCGCGGGGCGCCGGGTTTGAATTCGTGGACAAGATCGTGGGCGGCATCATCCCGGGGCCGTACATCGCGTCCGTCGAGAAGGGTGTCCGGGCGCAGATGGAAAAAGGCGTCTCCGCCGGCTTCCCCGTCGTCGACATCCGCGTGACACTGGTCGGCGGCAAGACCCACAGCGTCGATTCCTCCGACGCGGCCTTCCAATCCGCGGGTGCCCTGGCCCTGCGGGAAGCCGCAGCGGCGGCGCGCATCCAGTTGCTCGAGCCGGTCTCCGCCGTGACGATCACGGTGCCCGACGACTACGTGGGAACTGTGATGAGCGACTTGTCCGCACGGCGCGGACGGCTGACCGGATCGGATTCGGCCGGCGGGGACCTCACCGAAATCAGTGCAGAAGTCCCGGACCAGGAATTGCTGCGCTACGCCATCGATCTTCGTGCGCTGACCGGCGGCACCGGGCGTTTCCGGCGGGCCTACCTGAGGCACGACCCGGTGCCTTCGGCGGCGGCGACGGGGGTCGGGCAGCGGTAAGGTCTTCGGCCGGGACGGGTCCGGTCACCCGCCGGAGCGGAGGACGCGGGCGAGTTTTCCCAGGGCGTCCGTCCAGCCGGCCCGGTGCAGGCCGAGACGTTCCTCGGTGGCGAACCCGCCCTGCCGGAGGGCGAGGCGGGTGCCGTCCTCCGAGGGTTTGAGGGAGAGCGTGACGACGGTTTCGCGGTCATCGGGCGCGGGCTCCTCCCACCGGAAGGTGTAGGCGAGGCGGCGCGGAGGGAAGAATTCGAGAAACTCACCGGCGAGGTGGAAGGGCGGGCCGTCGGGCGGTTTCATCGTCAGCCGGTAGGTGCCGCCCGGCCTGGCGTCGAGCACGGCGTCGGGTGTTGTGAAACCTTCGGGACCCCACCATGTGGCCAATTCACCCGCCTCCGTCAGCATGCGGAAAACCTTGTCGCACGGCGCGGCCAGGACCACCTTCAGCTCCAGCACGAAACCGCCGGGTTGCTCGTTCATCGGACGCGGCCCCTTCCGGCACCGACCCCGCAGTTGAAGGCGTGGGGGCCCCTTGTCCGACCATCGTAGTCCCGGCGTGCGGTCGCCGGCCCGGCCATCGTAGTCCCGCCGGCCGGCCCCGTGCAGGAGCCCGGGGTCGACACCGGTCATGGACATCCCCGGATGCCGGTGGGAGCATGGCTGTATTCGCGCCCCGGCCGCACGGCCCCGGCGGGAGGCAGCGGCTGGAGGAATCATGCCAGGGCCCGATCTCGAACTTGTTGCCGAGCGGTATCACCGAGCGCTGGACGCGTTCGTCCAGGGAAACCCCGCTTTGGCGAAGGACCTGTTTTCGCGGCAGGAGGAGGTCACGCTTGCCAATCCGTTGGGGCCGCCTGCCCGTGGCTGGGCGGAGGTCGAGGCGGCCATGGACCGGGCGGTATCGCATTTCAGGGAGGGCGAGCCGATCCGGTTTGAACGGATTTCGACCTACGTCGCGACCGATCTGGCCTACATCGTCGAAATCGAGCGGACCCGGGTGAAGGTCAGCGTGTCCGATTCGGCGTCCCCGATCTCGCTGCGGGTCACGACGATATTCCGGCTGGAGGACAGCAACTGGAAGATCATCCACCGTCACGCCGATCCCATCACCTCCCCGCGGACCATCGATTCGATCGTCGAGCAGTAGCCGGCAGCCGGCCGGCGGCAGGCGCCGCGGGCCCTCGACTCCATCGTCGGGCACTGGCCGGCAGCCGGCCGGCGGTCAGGCGCCGCTGACCCTCGAGCGGAGGAATTCGGCAGCAGGGCCGGCGAGCGATGCCCCAATCTCCGCCGCCCCTCTTCTCCCGCCCTTGACGTCGAAGGAATGGTCGCCGCCTTCCTGCCAGGCGAGCACGGCATTCGGGCCGATGCGTGCGACGACGGACTCGAGCAGTTCCGGGGTTGCGAAGGTATCGCGGGTGCCCTGCAGGAACAGCATGGGCAGCGTGAGGCCATACAGGTGCTCGTCGCGCAGCCTGTCCGGTTTCCCCGGCGGGTGCAACGGATAGCCGAGGTACACCAGGCCGGCGGCCGGCATTCCCTCCGCCACGGCCATCGACGCCATGCGGCCGCCGAAGGATTTGCCGGCCGCCCACAGCGGTTCACCTTCGGACCGCGCTGCCGCTTCCCGCATGGCCGAACGCCACGCCACGATGGCAGCCGGCGGGCGGTCCGGAAACTTCCTGCCGGCCTCCCGGTAGGGGAAGTTGAAGCGCAAGGTGGCTACGCCGTCGTCGTTCAAGGCGCGGGTGAAACCGGACAGGAACGGGTGGTCCATGCCCGCGCCGGCCCCGTGGGCCACCACCAGCGAAGCGAAGGGGGACTCGGGGCGGGCGTAGATACCGGAGACAGTGGTGTCGCCGACGTCGATGGTCACGGTGGACTCGGTGATAGGCATGCTCCCATCATGCCCTCGCCAGAAGCGAGTGTGTGTGTTTAGGTGTTCCCATGGCCAGCGAACAGACAACGCTGACGGTCGACGGACCGCACGGCGAGCGCGAGGTGCGCATTTCGAGCCCGAGCCGGGTGATGTGGCCCGAACTCGGGATCACCAAACTGGATCTGGCGCGCTACATCGCGGAGGTTGGCGAGGCCTTCGTCCGCGCCAACGGCGACCGGCCGGTGTCCTTGCAACGGTTCTCGAACGGGGTCGACGGCGAGCAGTTCTTCTCGAAGAATCCGCCCAAGGGTGCGCCCGAGTTCGTGCGGTCGGTGATGGTGGTGTATCCGAGCGCCCGGTCGCACCCGCAACTGGTCCTCGACGAGCCCGCCGCGGCGGTGTGGGCGGTGCAGATGAACACCGTGGTGTTCCACCCGTGGCCGTCGCGCGCGGGGAACTCCGACAACCCGGACCAGCTTCGCATCGACCTGGACCCGCAGCCGGGGACCTCGTTCGACGACGCCATCCCGGTGGCGATCGAACTGCGGTCGGTGCTGGCGGAGGCCGGACTCAACGCGTTCATCAAGACCTCCGGAAACCGCGGGCTGCACATGTTCGCGCCGATCGAGCCGACGCACGAATTCCTGGACGTGCGCCACGCCGTCATCGCCGCGGCGCGGGAGATCGAGCGGCGGATGCCGAAACAAGTGACGACGTCGTGGTGGAAGGAGGAGCGCGGGGAGCGGATCTTCGTGGACTTCAACCAGGCCAACCGCGACCGGACCATGGCGGGTGCCTACAGCCCGCGGGCCCTGCCGAACGCGGCGGTGTCCTGCCCCATCGCATGGGACGAACTCGAGACGGCCGATCCGAAGAACTTCACGATCGCCACGGTTCCGGACAGGCTGAAGACAACCGGCGACCCATGGGCCCGCATGCATGATGAGCCGGGCAAGATCGACGTCCTGCTCCAGTGGTGGGAACGCGACCTCGCCGCGGGCCTGGGGGAGATGCCCTTCCCGCCCGACTATCCGAAGATGCCGGGCGAGCCGCCGCGGGTGCAGCCCAGCCGGGCGCGCAAGAAGGACTAGCGGGCCCGCCAACCTGACGGATACCGCCCTCGGCGACCGCCGCCCCCGGCCCCTATTCGAACCGGGACGGGTCGCCGGCCCCGTAACGGACCACTTCGGCAGTGCCGCCGGAAAAGTCGACGACCGTGGAGGGCTCGGACCCGCAGTCGCCGCCATCCACCACGGCGTCCACCACATGGTCGAGCCGGTCCTTGATCTCCCAGCCCTGGGTCAGCGGTTCCTCCTCGCCCGGCAGCAGCAGCGTGCTGGAGAGCAGCGGCTCGCCCAGCTCCGCCAGGATCGCCTGCGCGACGTTGTTCGCCGGAATGCGGACGCCCACGGTCTTCTTCTTCGGATGCATTAGCCGGCGGGGAACCTCCGCGGTGGCCGGCAGAATGAAGGTGTAGCTTCCCGGCGTCACCGCCTTGATGCTGCGGAAAACCTTGTTGTCGACGTGCACGAACTGGCCCAGCTGGGCAAAGTCCTTGCAGACCAAGGTGAAATGGTGCTTGTTGTCGAGCCGGCGAATGGTCCGGATCCGTTCCAGGGCGTCCTTGTTGCCCAGCTGCGCGCCGAAGGCATAACAAGAGTCGGTCGGGTACACGATCAACGCGTCCGACTGAACAAGGCCAACAATCTGGCCGATCGACCGCGGCTGGGGATCCTGGGGGTGTACGTCGAAGTATCTCGCCATTCCCCGAGCTTACGGCCACGGGCGCGGTTGATGCATGAGCGGAGCATCCTGTGCGGGCGTCGGTCTCAGGAAGGGACCGACTGGTCCATCCACCACTCCGTGAAGTGGGTTGCCCGGCCTTCGCCGTTCAACCGGATCACCCACAAATTGCTGTAGGTGCGTCCGTCCCGGTGGTAGGCAGTCGTTCCCTCCACCACGGAGACGTCGTCGGTCACGGCGACTTCGTGCCACTCGAAGGTCGCCGCGCCGGGCTCATCCTTGCGGGCCAGCCACTGCTGGACGATGCTGTCCCGGCCACGCCACGGGTCCGTCCACGGCTCCGGCCGGTACTCGGCGTCGTCGGCAAACAGGGCTCCGATCTGATCCGGGTCATTGGTTTCCCACGCCTGCCGGTAAGCGGTGATCCACGCCGCCGTCTTCCCATCCATCCCACCGTTGTACTGCGGCGGCCGCGGGCCGACAACCCCGGCATCCCCACGGGCCGCGTGCGGACCGATAACCCCGTCTTTCCCGCGGGCCGCATGCCACGCTTCCGCTGGTTGAACCCGCTGGCTAGCATGGGGCCCATGGCCCGGAATATCTACTACGTCGGCAGCTCGGTGGATGGGTATATCGCCGACCGCAGCAACAAGCTCGACTGGCTCACGCAATTCAACGACGCCGCCGGCGTCCAGGACAGCTTCGAAACCTTCATGCAGCGCATCGGGTCCATCGTGATGGGCTCCGAGACGTACAAGTTCGTGCTGGAGCAGGCACCGGAGGAGTGGCCCTACGGCTCAACACCCACCTGGGTCTTCACGCATCACGAACTGCCAGGCATCCCCGGAGCGGACATCACGTTTGTGCGAGGCGACGTGGGTATCTTCCACGACGACATCTGCGCCGACGCCGGCGAGAAAGACGTGTGGCTGGTCGGCGGCGGTCAACTTGCCGCGCAGTATGCGTCGGCCGGCCTGCTGGACGAACTCATCCTGACGTTGGTGCCGGTAATGCTGGGCGGAGGACAACCGCTGCTACCGGTTACCAGCACGACGGCGCCCGCCCGGCTGCGCGGCAGCCGCACCTTGGGCGACTTGGTAGAGATGCACTACGACCTCAACCCGGTGGCGGTCTAGCCTCGCGCCTGGGCGGGGCCCCCGCGCGGTCCTGCTGCAACCACAACTACCGCCCTCCAGCTCAGCGGCGCGCCTTGCGCCGCTTTGTCCTTCAGCCTCCGCAGTCCGCCTTCAGTCTTCCAATGTTGACCAAGGACGCTCGGGCCTCCGCCTTCCCCCAATGTCGTCCTCCGGCGTCCCTGCACCGCCTGTGTCCCTGCTCGACTATCCAGACTCACGGCACGATACCACTCATCCGCGGCTCTCAGCGGGGAATTTCCGCATCGCCCGAAACTGTCAGTGGCGGCCGATAGCATGTTTTCAGTAGCAGTTGAGCACCATCGTTGGCCGCCGGGTAGTGGGTTTGCCGGCGGCGTCTGCGGATCCGTGCAGGGTTCGTGACCGTTCATAGTCGAAGCCATGCAGTATGCATGCTGAAGATTGAGACGCTGAGATGTTTGATCCGGCCGTACCCGATCCTCCCGCCGCAGCATCGCCTGCTGCAGGACCTGTCGGAGACCCGTCTGCCCCAGCCCGGTCTGCCGTAACGTCGTCTGCCGCAACCGGGGACGCCGCAGCATCTCCTGCCGAAACCCCGTCTGTCACAACCCCGGCCGCCCCGGTATCACCTGCCGGCAGCGGTTCGAGGCGGGAGCCCGGACCGGCCTCGGCACCGCTGGATTCTGCCGCTGTTCGGGCTGCGGCCGCTGCCCTCGAGGGCATCGACGTGGGTGCGCCGGAGCGGGAGTTGGTGGAGGAGCTGACGGCGCTGGAGGGTTTGAAGGCGGCCGCCGCGGCCGCGCAGGCCAGGGTCCAGGTCGCGTTGGAGGAATCAATGCGTGCCCGCCGTGCCAGCGCCGGGATCCCGAAAGACCGGCAGGGCGCCGGGGTGGCCGCCCAGATCGGGTTGGCCCGGCGCGAGTCCCCGCACCGTGCCGCGGTCCTGCTGAACCTCTCCCGGACCCTGGTCACACAGATGCCGCACACCCTGGCCGCCCTGGCCGCGGGGGACCTGAACGAATACCGGGCCGAGATCCTGGCCCAGGAGACCGGCTGCCTGTCCCGGGAGCACCGGGCACGGGTGGACCGGGAACTGGCCGGGAACCGGGAGCGGCTGCACGGGCTCGGGAACCGGGCGCTGCGGGCCGAAGCCAAGCGCCTGGCCTACCGGCTCGATCCCCGCTCGGTGGTGGGCCGGGCGGCGAAGGCCGAAGCGGACCGGCATGTGTCCTCCCGGCCTGAGCCCGACACGATGGTCTCGGTCCGGACCCTGCTGCCGGTCATCCAGGGGGTGGCGGTGATGGCTGCCCTGCACAAGGAAGCGGACCGGCTGCGCAGCACGGGCGACCCCCGGTCGCGGGGCCAGATGATGGCCGATACCGTGTTCGAACGGGTCACCGGCCGCAGCACCGCTGACCCGGCCCGGCTGGAAATCCAGTTGGTGATGACCGACCGTGCCCTGCTCCAGGGTGAGGCCGAACCGGCCTGGCTGACCGGGCACGGCATCGTCCCGGCCCGTTACGCCCGCAACCTCACCGGCCCGCCGCAACAGCCGGCAACCGACGGCAGCCCGCCGGGCGGGGTCGGGCAGAAGGCGCCGCCGGCCGGGACCGAACCGGGGTGGAAGACCGCCCGCGAGCAGGCCCAACGCAACAAGGTGTTGAAACAGGCCAGCGTGGAAGACGTCTGGATCCGCCGCCTCTACACCGCGCCGGGGACCGGGCAACTGCTGGGGATGGACTCGGCCGCACGGAGATTCCCGGATGGGATGCGCCGGATGATCCACGCCCGCGACGCGGTCTGCGCAAGGCCCTGGTGCGACGCCCCGATCCGGCACATCGACCACATCGTGCCCTGGACGCAAGGCGGTGAAACCACCATGGCCAACGGCCAGGGACTGTGCGAACAATGCAACCAGTCAAAGGAAGCCGAAGGCTGGTCCAGCCGCCCTGTTGATGGACCCCACCACACGGTGGAAACCATCACCCCCACCGGACACACCTACACCTCCACCCCGCCACCACTACCAGGCACCCCGCCAACCGGAGCGTCAGAGACCGATAAGGCCAGAACCGAGACGGTGCCGCCGGGCACAGTGATGTCGGCCGCAGGGACCGCCCAGCCATCCTTGGCATCGAGCGCAGAAATCATTCACGGCGCGTTGGCCGCTGCCGCGGCGAACAGCGATGACGACGCCGACGACGGCGCCCGGCGGAGCGCCTGCACTGCGGGCGGTTGGGCAGTAGTGAAAATCCCGAGGGACAAGCTCGCGCCGTCGGCCGCCTAAATAGCCAGCACAAGAGGGAGTGGCGCTGACCAGCGCAAGGGGGAATGGCGCTGGCGCCGATCCCAGCAGTGCGCCGATCTGGCCTCCGGGCTCGCGGGCCAGGGTTTCGAAGAGTGCCTACCCGTTGTCGCGGATCAAATTGGTGATCCGCGCCGTGGAGAGGCGCCGCCCGTCCTCATCGGTCATCACGACTTCGTGCACGGTCAGCGAACGCCCCAGCTGGATGGCCGTCGCAGTGCCGGTGACCAGTCCTGAGGAGACGGAGCGGTGATGGCTGGCGCCGACTTCGATGCCGACGGCGTGTCGGCCGGCGCCCGCGTGTAGAGTCGCCGCGAAGGACCCCAGCGTTTCAGCCAGCACCACGTGTGCGCCGCCATGCAGGATGCCGGCCACTTGGGTATTTCCTTCCACCGGCATCGTTGCCACCATGCGCTGCGGCGTCATCTCGCTGAAAACGATGCCCATCTTCACCACGAGCGATCCCACCCCGGTGTGTATCAGCCACCGGTGCAAGTGTTCCGGGACACCGGCGTCGACCAGTTCGGCGATCGTGGCCGCGGCCGTGGCCGGAAGCGCGCCCTGCGAGTGTCCCGCAGCACTGTCGCCGGGTGTGAATTTGTCGCTCATGGGAACTAGGCTGGCAGGTGTGAGTGAAACTAACAAACCGGCAGCAGCGACCGTGACAGTAGAGGCGGAGGGAGCCCCCGTTTCCGGCCCGGAGAGCGAAGCATCGGGGCCAAAGCGCCTGCTGCTGATCGATGGCCACTCGATGGCGTTCCGCGCGTTCTACGCCCTGCCGGTGGAAAACTTCTCCACGGATACCGGCCAGCACACGAATGCCGTCTACGGTTTCACCTCCATGCTGATCAAGATGATCGAGCAGCGCGAACCGACCCACATCGCCGTGGCGTTTGACCTGGACACTCCCACCTTCCGAACCGAGGAGTATTCCGAGTACAAGGGCGGCCGTAACAAAACGCCCGAGGAATTCCACGGCCAGGTGGACCTGATCGTCAAGGTGATGGAGGCGATGCAGATCCCCACCGTCACCTTGGACGGGTACGAGGCCGACGACGTCATCGCCACCCTGAGTGAGCGGGCGGAGAAGTCCGGCTGGGAGGTTCTGGTGGTGTCCGGGGACCGGGACGCGTTCCAGCTCATCACGGACAAAGTCACCGTGCTGTACCCGAAGAAGGGCATCAGCGACATCCCGCCGATGGACGCCGACGCGGTCGAAGCCAAGTACTTCGTCCGGCCTGAACGGTATGCCGATCTCGCGGCGCTCGTCGGTGAGACCGCCGACAACCTTCCCGGCGTCCCCGGCGTGGGCCCAAAGACCGCGGCGAAGTGGATCAACCTCTACGGCGGCGTCGAAGGCATCCTGGAGAACCTGGATTCGATCGGCGGCAAGGTCGGCGAGGCGCTCCGGGCCAATGTCGATTCGGTCAAGCGCAACCGCCGGCTGAACCACCTGCTCCGGGACCTGGACCTCCCCGTGAAGCTGGAGCACATGGTGCTGCAGCACCCCGACCGGACCGCCATCGAGGAACTCTTCGATGCGCTCCAGTTCAACACCCTGCGCAAGCGGCTCTTTGACCTTTTCGGCGAGGAGGACGCCGTCCGCGAGACGGAGGTCAATGCCCCCGCCCACACGGTGGTCACCGATGCGGCCGCCCTGAAGGAATGGCTGGAGGAGACCAACCAGCACAACGTCGCCCTGCAGCTGGTGGCCGAAACCGCGGAAGGCGGGGACGACGCCGTCGGGCTGGCCCTGGTGGCCCACGCCCAGGCCGCCTACGTGCCGCTGACTTCGCTGGACGCCGACGCCGAGCAGTTGCTGGCACACTGGCTGTCCGACCTTGACGCGCCGAAGGTCGTCCACGACTTCAAGTACGCCTACAAGGTTCTCTCGCGGCGCGGGTTCGAGCTGTTGGGCGTCGTCGACGACACCGCGATTTCGGCCTATCTCATCCAGCCGGACCGGCGCAGCTACGAACTGGCGGACCTGGCCCAGTACCACCTGAAGATGTCCGTGGCGGCCCCCGAAGCCGCGGCGAACGGACAGTTGGAGCTCGGCCTGTCCGAGGATGACAAGGCCGGACCGGCCGTCGTGCAGGCATTCGCCGCGCTGCAGCTGAGCGAACACTTCGCCGGACAACTGGTGGACCGCGGCGCCAACCAGCTGCTGGGTGGGCTTGACCTGCCCCTGTCGCTGGTATTGGCGCGGATGGAATTGGACGGCATTGCCGTGGACGCCGGCGCGCTGGACCGGCTGGTGGACGACTTCACCGTGACCATCGACGCAGCCAGCTCGGCGGCCTTCGGCATCATCGGCAAGGAAATCAACCTGGGCTCGCCCAAGCAGTTGCAGACGGTGTTGTTCGAGGAGCTGGGGCTGCCGAAGACCAAGAAGATCAAGACTGGTTATTCGACCGACGCCGATGCGCTCAACGACCTGTTCGCCAAGACGGGCAACGAATTCCTGGTCCAGTTGCTGGCCTATCGCGATGCTTCAAAGCTGCGGCAGACGGTGGAAGGCCTCCGCAAGACCGTGGCGGATGATGGGCGGATCCACACCACCTACGCGCAGACGGTGGCCGCCACCGGCAGGCTGTCCTCCATCAACCCGAACCTGCAGAACATCCCGGTCCGGTCGGAGGCCGGCCGGCGCATCCGGGAAGCGTTCGTCGTCGGCGAGGGCTACGAGCTGCTTCTGACCGCCGACTATTCGCAGATCGAAATGCGCATCATGGCCCACCTGTCCGGAGACGAAGGCCTGATCGAGGCATTCCGCTCGGGCGAGGACCTGCACCGGTTTGTCGGCGCGCACATCTTCGGGGTCGCGCCCGAGGACGTCACCAGCGAGATGCGCGCCAAGGTCAAGGCCATGTCCTACGGCCTGGTGTACGGGCTGAGTTCGTTCGGGCTGTCCAAGCAGCTGAACATCTCCGTGGACGAGGCGCGGACGCTGATGAAGGAATACTTCTCGCGGTTCGGCGCCGTCCGCGATTATCTGCGCGGAGTGGTGGACAAGGCCAGGGTGGACGGGTTCACCTCGACGATCGAAGGCCGCCGCCGTTACCTGCCGGACCTGGCCAGCGACAACCGCCAGCTGCGCGAGATGTCGGAGCGGGCCGCGCTGAACGCGCCCATCCAGGGATCGGCGGCGGACATCATCAAGAAGGCCATGCTCGGCGTCTCGGAGGAGCTGCGCCACCAGGGACTGAAGTCCCGGATGCTGCTGCAGGTCCACGACGAACTCGTGCTCGAAGTAGCGGCGGGGGAGCGGGAACAGGTGGAGAAGTTGGTGCGCGCCCAAATGGGCGGCGCCGCGGAACTGACCGTGCCGTTGGACGTGTCCGTCGGCGTCGGCGCCAACTGGCAGGAAGCCGGACACTAGACACGTCCAGCCTCCAGTGTCCCGGCACGCGGAGGCGGTGACGGTTCTGTGCGATGGCTGCGGCTCCCTCTGGTGGACCGGGGGGAGGTGCCGCTAGGCTCGTAGATCGTGACCACGCGCACTCAGGAAACCCGCCAGGACATCCGCATCGACCGGTTTGCCGCCGGGCTCGACGGCGACCGGCCCGACGCCAGGACCCTCGGCTGGTTCGAAGCGGTCAGGTTCGGGTTCCACGACGGCAAGCCCGATGCCTCCGACATCGCCGCCTACGCCCGGGTCTACGGGATGGACCAGCGGATCCTGTGGGGTGCCTACGACGACACGCAGCGCCCTGGCGTGTGGGACCCCCAAGTACCTGTCGCTACTTACGCCACCATGGTCAACACCCTGAACGTGGGCGGCGGGCAGCTGCTGGACACCCACCTGATCACCGCGGTGACGGTCCGGGCGACGCATCGGCGCCGCGGCCTGCTGCGGCGGATGATCACCGACGACCTGAAACAGGCGGCCGGCCGGGGACTCGCGATGGCGGCGCTCACCGCTTCCGAGGCCACCATCTACGGACGCTTCGGGTTTGGCGCGGCGACGTTCATCCGCGAAGTGGAAATCGATGCCCGCGAACGGTTCGGGCTGCGCGCCGCGGCGACGGGGACGATGGAGTTGGCCGACCCGGCTTCGCTCCAGGACCTGGCGCCGGAAATATTCAACGGGTTCCACGCCCGGACCCCTGGCTCGGTCGGACGCCAGGCCAGTTACGCCTTCCGCGTCTCCGGCCGCTGGAGCGAGGACAAAACGTCGGAAGACAAGTCGCTGCGGGCGGCCGTCCATTACGACGGCGACGGCCGGGCGGACGGCTATGTCAGCTACCGCTTTGCCGGCTGGGACAGCAAGCCCTACACCGTGAAAGTGGCTGACCTGGTTGCCGCCGGACAGGATGCGTACGTGGAGTTGTGGCGTTACCTCGGGTCGCTGGACCTGGTGGAACGGATCAAGTTCCCGCTCGGGCCGGTGGAAGATCCGCTGGCGTGGGGACTGGCGGACAGCCGCGGCTACGAGGTGGCGGCGGTCGAAGATGTGTTGTGGCTGCGCGTGCTGGACCCGGTAGCGGCCCTCCAAGCCAGGCCGTACCTGCACGACGGCTCGTGCACACTGCGGATCACCGATCCGCTGGACATCTGCGGCGGCGCCTACCGGCTGACCGTCAAGGATGGCCGGGGAGTGGTCGACGTGCTGCCGGAGGACGCGGACGTCGACGCCACAGTGCCCGTGGATTCCCTGGGGTCGCTCTATCTGGGCGGAGTCCGGGCGCGGACCCTGGCGGCGGGCGGCCACTTCTCCGGTACGTCAGCGGAGGCAGTGTCCAGGATGGACCGACTGTTCGCAACGGACACCGCTCCGTATTGCATCACGCATTTTTGACCCTTCCGGGAGAGGGGCCGCGGGCACAGTTTCGGCGTGCACCTGCGCCTTGACGAGGCGAGTCGCTTTGCCGGGATTGGCGCGACCAGTTAGACTTATTGGGCGCGTAATGCGTATGGAGAGCCCTTCGGTGAAGGGCAGGCTCCATGAGCTTCACCAAAACACATCAGTCCGTTTCCGTAAACGGCAATGCATCCCTTGTGCTGCAGCGGTTCAATGCTGCTGCGCGCCGGGAAGCAGGGCAGCAGCGGAACTCAGAAAACTATCCACATCGGAGCCCCTACTACATGACCATCACCTCCACCGAGAAGCCCGGTACCCCGCAGGTCGCCATCAACGACATCGGTACCGCTGAAGACTTCCTCGCAGCCGTCGACGCGACCATCAAGTACTTCAATGATGGCGATCTGGTCGAAGGCACTGTCGTCAAGGTTGACCGCGACGAAGTCCTGCTCGACATCGGTTACAAGACCGAAGGTGTCATTCCCTCCCGCGAGCTTTCCATCAAGCACGACGTCGACCCGGGCGAAGTTGTCTCCGTCGGCGACGAGGTCGAAGCCCTGGTGCTGACCAAGGAAGACAAGGAAGGCCGCCTGATCCTGTCCAAGAAGCGTGCTCAGTACGAGCGCGCCTGGGGCGACATCGAGAAGGTCAAGGAAGAGGACGGCGTTGTTACCGGCACCGTCATCGAGGTTGTTAAGGGTGGCCTGATCCTCGACATCGGCCTGCGCGGCTTCCTGCCCGCGTCCCTCGTCGAGATGCGCCGCGTGCGCGACCTGGCTCCGTACATCGGCCAGCAGATCGAAGCGAAGATCATCGAGCTGGACAAGAACCGCAACAACGTTGTGCTGTCCCGCCGTGCATGGCTCGAGCAGACCCAGTCCGAGGTCCGCTCCACCTTCCTCAACAAGCTCGAGAAGGGCCAGGTCCGCCCGGGCGTCGTCTCCTCGATCGTCAACTTCGGTGCCTTCGTGGACCTGGGCGGCGTCGACGGCCTGGTGCACGTCTCCGAGCTGTCCTGGAAGCACATCGACCACCCGTCCGAGGTCGTCGAGGTTGGCCAGGAAGTCACCGTCGAGGTGCTCGAGGTGGACCTGGACCGCGAGCGCGTGTCCCTGTCCCTGAAGGCCACCCAGGAAGACCCGTGGCAGACCTTCGCCCGCACCCATGCTCTGGGCCAGATCGTCCCGGGCAAGGTCACCAAGCTGGTTCCGTTCGGTGCGTTCGTCCGCGTCGAAGACGGCATCGAGGGCCTGGTCCACATCTCCGAGCTGGCCGTGCGCCACGTGGAGCTGGCCGAGCAGGTCGTCTCCGTCAACGACGAGGTCTTCGTCAAGGTCATCGACATCGACCTGGAACGCCGCCGCATCTCGCTGTCCCTGAAGCAGGCCAACGAGGGCGTCGATCCGGAGGGCTCCGAGTTCGACCCGGCCCTGTACGGCATGGCTGCCGAGTACGACGAGCAGGGCAACTACAAGTACCCGGAGGGCTTCGACCCGGAGACCAACGAGTGGCTCGAAGGCTACGAGGCGCAGCGCGCCGCGTGGGAGCAGCAGTACGCCGACGCCCAGGCGCGCTGGGAAGCCCACAAGAAGCAGGTTGCTGCCTCCATGGCAGAGGAAGCCGAGGCTCCGAGCGAGTCCGAGGCCGCACCGACCAGCTACTCCTCCGACGCCCCGGCAGCTCCGGCCTCCAGCGGCGGCACCCTGGCTTCCGACGAAGCCCTGGCTGCACTGCGTGAGAAGCTGACCGGCCAGTAACAACGGCCCTCGGCGCCGGGGCAACCCGGCATCGCTGACTGAGGAACCCCCGCACCCCTAGGGCGCGGGGGTTCCGCCGTCTCCGGCGCCTTTCCCTAAGCGCCGGAAGACCGTCGCTGCGCGGCCGGTGCCCGCCCGGGGGTTGCTGCGGTCCTTGCCCGGTCCAGGCGTGGGATTTAGGGTGAGGAACGTACGCACACCCACGCAGGCCGTTGGCCGGAATGGAGAGAACATGGCAGAAAAAGTCGACATTCACGCCTTGCAGCGATCCACAGTGTGGGACAGCGAGCAGCAGAAACTGGGCGTGGTGGGGCAGGTCCACCAGGATCCGGAGACCGGAACCATCACCTGGCTCACGGTTGGCCTGGGCCTGGCCGACACCCGCGAAAAGTTCGTGCCGGTCGCCGGAGCCCGCATCGAGTCACGCGACGTGTATGTCGCCTACAGCCATGACACCATCAAGGACTCGCCCTCGCCGGACGCGTCCGACAGCCTCACCCCGGAGGAAGAGGCCGAGTTACGCAGGTACTACGGGACCTAGGGCTGCCCGGCCGGGGAAACGGCAGCAGACGCCCAGGCACGCGGGAGCCGCTCCTCAGCGCCGTGCGCTGACGGTGACCGTGAACTTGGAGTTCCTCGCCACCTGCCGGGTGGGACCCACGAGCCGGTTCAGCGCCGGCTTATAGGCCAGGTGGCTGTTCCAGACAGTCCAGAGTTCCCCGGCCGGCCCCAGCACCCGCCCGGCGTCGGCGAAGAGCTTCAGCGCGATGCCCGCGTGCACGGCGTTGCCAATGTGGAACGGCGGGTTGAGCACCACCAGCTGCTCGGAGGCCGCCGGCAGGGTGGACAACGCATCGTCCCGGCAAACCTGCACGCGGTCCGCCACGGCGTTTGCTTCCGCCGTGGCACGTGCCGACGCGACGGCGGAGGCCGACTGGTCGGTTGCAAGCACCCGCATGCCCGGGCGTGAGAGGGCCAGATAGGCGGCGATGGATCCGTTGCCGCAACCGAGATCGACGGCGCGGTCCGCCTGCCGGGCGCCCGCCAACAAGGGCAGCAGGAACCGTGTACCGGGATCCAGCTTGGGCCCGCCGAAGGTGCCGCCGAAGGCAAGCAGCCGCAGCGGAACCGGCAGCCCGACGTCATGCTCTTCCGCCAGGGGGAAGCGCCCGCCCGTCGCCGGCAGCGGACCCGTGGCCGTGAGCACGCGTGCCTTCTGCCGCGCCAGCCCCGCGGTCACGGAAGAGAAGGAGGCGCCGAGTACGGAATTCATCGCGGTGGTCATGTGCTTGACGCGCCCGCCGGCCAGCACGGTGACGCCCGGCGAGGCGGCCGCCGCGATGCAGCCGGCGATCTCCTCCAGCGCATCCAGCGCGCGGGGCAACTGCAGCAGCACGAGCCGTGCGCCGTCGAACGCCGCCGGTTCCAGCAGGACATTCCGGTAGCCCGTCAGTCCCTTCCGCGCGGCATTGTTGGCCAGGGCCTGCTCGGAGCTGAGCGGATCCTGGACCACGCGCATGCCCTGCTTGCCGGCTGCCGCGAGGGCCAGCGTCAGCGCCCCGTAGTGGTCGTTGACGACCGTGATCCGGCTGCCGTCCACGCCGTCCAACAGGGGCGCGGCGGTGTCCAGGAGCAACCTGTCCGCCGCGTCGTAGGCGAAGAGGTTGTCAGCATCCACATCCGGCCAGCGCCGAAGCTCGGAAAAATCGAACGCGGGCCGCTCAGTCAAGGTCCACCCATTTCGTGCCCAGCGGTTGCGCGCCCGGACCACCCGAGGTCAGCGCGGCAAGCTGCTCCTCGAACCGGGAAATGACTGCCGGCTCGTCGTCGATCGCCAGGCTGATCCGGACCCCGTCGGCTCCGTACTCGCTGCCAAGCACCACGGTGCCGGCCGCGCGCAGGTCATTTTCCAAACGCCCGGCGTGGGCATGCGCCGCCGGCACCGCGAACAGGCGCATCCGGCGCCGCCGGACCAGCGGCGCGGCCGCCACGGCCTGCGACACCGACTCCGAATACGCCCGCACCAGTCCTCCGGCTCCCAGCAGGATGCCCCCGAAATAGCGGACGACGACGGCCGCGACGTCGCTGAGGTCCGTCACCCCGGGCGCCGTCTCGCGTTTGAGCAGGGCCTCCAGCATGGGCGACCCGGCCGTGCCGGCGGGCTCGCCGTCGTCGTTGGAGCGCTGGACGCCCCGGTCCGGGCCCAGCAGGAAGGCACTGCAGTGGTGCCGGGCGTCGTGGAATTCGCGGCGCAGCTCCGCGACCAGGCCGCGGGCTTCTTGCTCCGTTTCCACCCGCCGCAGCACCGTGATGAACCTCGAGCGTTTGACCTCGATCTCATGCCGGTGCTCGCCGGCTACGGTGGTGTAGCTGCTGCCGGGGGACGGGGGAACCATAGGATCCAGCCTAGTGCGCCCGCCCGGGTCCCTTGTCCGGCGGGCCCACGCGTGCCTAGTGTGGGTGCACAGGGCCGCGCCCGCGGTGCGGCCGGAAAGCGCAACGAACGGCGGAACCATGGCGAAAAACCAACCGGAATTCGACCCGCGTGTTTCAGGCGGAAAGGGCCACGGCCCGGCCGCGCCCGAGGGCGTCAACGAAGGCCGGGTCTCGGCCGACCAAGGCGACTCGGCCAACCCCGATCCCGAGAGCCAGAACATCACCGGACTGGAACCCGGCGGTGGCGTTCCGCCCGGAGAAACGCCGCCCGCCGAAGACCAGATGAGCGCAGACCAAGGGCACGAGGAGTAGCGGGCCCGGGCACCAAAGCCCGGGGGGAGGCAGGGCACCGAGGCCCGCGGAGGCAGGACGACGGCGGGCCAGTGCCCGGGCAGGACGACGGCGGGCCCGGTGCGGAGGAAGGACGCGGGCGGGCCGGCGCCCGGACCGCCCGCAGCACGTTGGGCCGGCGGTGGCGTTGCCTGTCCGCGTGCTGGCTAGACTAAGGCCGTGCTCAGAATCGGACTCACCGGAGGCATCGCCGCCGGAAAATCGCTGGCTGCCCGGCGGCTGGCCGAGCTCGGCGCCACCCTCATCGACGCCGATGCCATCGCCCGGGAAGTCGTAGAGCCCGGCACCGACGGCCTGCGCGCCGTCGTCGACGCGTTCGGCCCCGGAATCCTCACGGCCGACGGCCGGCTTGACCGTCCGGCGCTCGGTGCCCTGGTCTTCAACGATCCCGCACACCGCGAGCGCCTGAACGGGATCGTGCACCCGCTGGTCCGCGCCACCGCTGCCGCGCGGGCGGCGGCGGCGGGCGAGGGCGCCATCCTGGTGCAGGACATCCCGCTGCTGGTGGAAACCGGGCAGAGCCCCTCCTTCCACCTGGTGCTGGTGATCGATGCGCCCGAAGCCGAGCGGCTGCGGCGGATGGTGGAGGACCGCGGCATGAGCGAAACCGACGCCCGCTCCCGCATGACCGCCCAGGCCTCGGCGGCCGAACGCCGGGCCGCCGCCGACGTCGTGCTGGAAAACAACGGCAGCCGGGAGGAATTGTCAGCGGCGCTGGACGCGCTCTGGGCGGAACGCTTGGTGCCCTTCAACCGCAACCTCTTGGCCGGGCGGCTGGCTCCGCGCAACGGCCCGCCGGTCCTGCTCGACCCCCAGCCACACTGGCCCGAGCAGGCAGCCCTGCTCGCGGCGCGGATCAGCCGCACCGACCCGCGCATCCTTGCCGTCGACCACGTTGGCTCGACCGCCGTTCCGGGGCTGCCGGCCAAGGACGTGCTGGACCTGCAGGTGACCGTGGGCAGCCTGGACGACGCCGACTCCGCCGCGGACGCACTCGCGGCCGCCGGCTTCCCGCGCTGGCCCGGCACCTGGCGCGACACCCCGAGACCACAGCACCCGGAGCCCGGGGACTGGCAGAAAAGACTGCACGGCAACGCCGACCCGGGCCGCGCCGTCAACGTCCACATCCGGGCAGCAGGTTCCCCGGGGTGGCGCTACGCCCTGCTGTTCCGGGACTGGCTGCGGGCCAACCCCCGCGCGGCTGCGGCTTATCTGGCCGAGAAGCGTCGGCTCGCCGGCCTGCATGCGTCCGACCCCTCCACCGGCGCCTACGCACGTGCGAAGGACGACTGGTTCAGCCGGACGGCCGATCCGCAGATGAACGAATGGGCCCGGGACACCGGGTGGAAACCGCCCGCCGTCGGCAGCTAGCGGCGCCCGCCTCACCCCGCGGACGGGGCGAACTGGCTGGCGGTGAACACGGCGCCCTGCGGGTCCGGATCAGGGCATCCCGGGTCCAGTCGGACGTGGTTTGGCCAAGCACCGTCCCGCCCCGGCGTTCAGCCTCGGCGGCGGTCTCGTCGCGGTCGGCGACCGTGAACGCCACGTGCCAGTGTGCCGTCTCGCCGGGCTGCAGGCCCGTGAGCCACCCGATGGCATCGGCGAATCCCGGCGGGACGTTGATGCCCGACTGGCGCTCGCGGATGCCGGGATCACTGGTCGCCTGCAGGTGGTCGCCATAGCCGGGGACGCGAATCATGCTGCCGAAACCGACGTCGTCGAAGCGCCAGCCGAAGACCTCTCCGTAGAAGGCCGACGCTGCGGCGGGATCGGCGGCGTGCAGGTCGCTGAAGTTCCAGGCGCCCGGCATATTGACCGCCTGGGCACCCGGCCGGTTCCGCGCCTGCCAGAGCCGGAACGGGACGCCGGCCGGATCCGCACACAGCGTCGCCCGGCCGCCGTCACCTGCGTCGGCCGGGCCGGAGAGCACCTGACCGCCCGCGGAGCGGATCCTCTCCGCCGCCGCTTCCGAATCCAAGACGGCGACGTACGTGTTCCACGCGGGGGTGGCGCCCGCTGTGCCCTCGCCGAGGCCGGCAACGTCCCGGCCGTCTAGCCTGGCGATCACATAGCGCGGAGATACCCCCGGCGGAGTGGCCTCGGCGAAGGTCCAGCCAAAGATCCCGCCGTAGAAGTCCTTGGCCGCCTCAAGGTCACGGTGTTCGACGTCAATCCACGACGTCACACCCTCGGGATAGGTCCGGACCAGGTCCATGGCGTGCCTTCCGTTCGTCGTCGGCTGCACCCACACATCTACCGCACGCGGCGGGTACCGGGCAATGGCAGCGGGCAAGGCAGGCGCGGATCCGCTGCCCGGGTTAGGCCCAGAGCGATTCCGGACCCACCCTGACCGCAATCGGGTCTACCGTTAACGTCATGAGTCTTGCGCAGGACATCAAACGCGTTGTGGCGCCCTTCGAAGTCGTCAGCGAATTCCAGCCCGCCGGCGACCAGCCGGCCGCCATCGCGGAACTGACCGAACGGATCCAGGCGGGCGAGAAGGACGTCGTGCTGCTCGGTGCCACCGGCACCGGCAAGTCCGCGACCACCGCCTGGCTGGTGGAAAAGGTGCAGCGGCCCACCCTGGTGCTGGTGCAAAACAAGACCCTGGCCGCGCAGTTGGCCAACGAGTTCCGTGAGCTGCTGCCCAACAACGCCGTGGAGTACTTCGTCTCCTATTACGACTACTACCAGCCGGAAGCCTACGTGGCACAGACGGATACCTTCATCGAGAAGGACTCCTCCATCAATGAGGAAGTCGAACGTTTGCGCCACTCTGCCACCAACGCGCTGCTGACCCGGCGCGACGTCATCGTGGTGGCCACCGTGTCCTGCATCTACGGTCTGGGCACGCCGGAAGAATACATCGCGGGCATGGTCACGCTCCGCAAGGGTGCGGAAATGAACCGGGATGACATGCTGCGCCGGTTCGTCGCCATGCAATATGCCCGCAACGACATCGACTTCCACCGGGGCACGTTCCGGGTCCGGGGCGATACCGTGGAGATCATTCCGATGTACGAGGAACTGGCCGTGCGGATCGAGTTCTTCGGTGACGAAATCGAGAACATCCAGACGCTGCATCCCGTTACCGGGGAGATCATCCGCGAAGAGACTGAAATGTACGTCTTCCCGGCGTCGCATTATGTGGCCGGTGAGGACCGGATGAGCCGGGCGATCAGGGACATCGAGGACGAACTGCGCGACCGGCTGCAGGTCCTGGAGTCGCAGAACAAGCTGGTGGAGGCGCAGCGGCTGCGGATGCGTACGACCTATGACCTCGAAATGATGCAGCAGATGGGGTTCTGCAACGGCATCGAGAACTACTCGCGGCATATCGACGGCCGCGGTCCGGGCACCGCGCCGCACTGCCTGCTGGATTACTTCCCGGACGATTTCCTGTTGGTGATCGACGAATCGCACGTTACTGTGCCGCAGATCGGCGCGATGTACGAGGGCGACATGTCCCGCAAGCGCAATCTGGTGGACTACGGTTTCCGCCTGCCGTCCGCGATGGACAACCGGCCGCTGAAGTGGGACGAGTTCCTGGAACGGATCGGCCAGACCGTCTACCTCTCCGCCACGCCGGGCAAGTACGAGCTGTCCAAGTCCGACGGCTATGTCCAGCAGATCATCCGGCCCACGGGCCTGGTGGACCCCGAGGTCATCGTCAAGCCGACCAAGGGCCAGATCGACGACCTGCTGGGCGAGATCAACGCGCGCGTGGAACGCAACGAACGCGTCCTGGTCACCACGCTGACCAAGCGGATGGCCGAGGACCTCACCGACTACCTGAACGAGCACGGCGTGAAGGTCCAGTACCTGCACTCCGACGTGGACACCCTCCGCCGGGTCGAACTGCTCCGCGAGCTGCGGATGGGCACGTTCGACGTGCTGGTGGGCATCAACCTGCTGCGCGAGGGCCTGGACCTGCCGGAGGTCTCGCTGGTCGCCATCCTGGACGCGGACAAGGAAGGCTTCCTGCGCAGCAGCACCTCGCTGATCCAGACCATCGGCCGTGCCGCCCGCAACGTGTCGGGGCAGGTGCACATGTACGCGGACAAGATCACCGACTCGATGGCCAAGGCGATCGAGGAGACGAACCGCCGCCGGGAGATCCAGGTCGCGCACAACAAGAGACACGGGGTGGACCCGCAGCCCCTGCGGAAGCGGATCGCCGACATCACCGACCAGTTGGCCCGCGAGGACGCCGACACCCAGCAACTTCTCAAGGAGTTCGACTACGGCAAGGGCAAGCGGGGGTTGTCCGCCGCCGTGCCCAAGGACAAGATCCGCCGCGACGGCCTGGCTGCGGCACCGGCCGAGGATTTGGGCGAGCTGATCGCCCAGATGACGGAGCAGATGCACGCCGCCGCGGCGGAGCTGCAGTTTGAGCTGGCTGCCCGGCTGCGCGACGAGGTCTCCGACCTGAAGAAGGACCTCCGGCAGATGCGCGCCGCGGGCCACGCCTAGGCCCTCAACAGCTGCCGCTCGGACTTCCGGCGGTGAAACGACGACGGCGGTGCGCACCCGCCGTCGTGTCGCGCACCTGCGCTACACTTGACCGAGCGTAGGGGAGTATCCCGAACACTGTGGACGTCAACACGCGGGGCATCGACGCCCCGCCGGGCGCAGTGGCCTGGCCGCAGAGCGGCAGGCGGAGAGACTTGCGGCGAACACTCGCACCCGCGCACCGCACCCGCGCGGCATCTTCTGTGAAAGGCAAGGTTCCGTGTCGGACCAATTATCGCTGTCCTTTGAGATCACGTCCTTCGTGGTCCTGGGCGCCATCCTGCTGTTCGACCTGCTGTACGTGGTCAAGCGGCCGCACGAGCCGTCCATGAAGGAAGCCGGCCTCTGGGTCGGTTTCTACGTCACCCTGGCGCTGATCTTCGCGGGCATGCTGTTCTGGCAGGCCGGCCCCGACTATGGCCAGGAATTCGTGGCGGGCTGGATCACCGAATACAGCCTCAGCGTGGACAACCTGTTTGTCTTCATCATCATCATGGCCAGGTTCTCCGTGCCGAGGAAGTACCAGCAGGAAGTGCTGATGTTCGGCATCATCATCGCGCTGATCCTGCGGGGCATCTTCATCTTGCTGGGCGCGACGCTGATCGCCCAGTTCAGCTGGGTCTTCTACATCTTCGGGGCGTTCCTGCTCTGGACCGCCTGGAAGCAGGCAACAGACTCGGGCGAGGACGAGGAAGAGGGCTCCGAGTCCGGGCTGATTTCCCGGCTGACCAAGAAGTTGCCGGTCAGCGAGCACTACGACGGCAACAAGCTGCGGACCACGGTCGACGGCAAGCGCCTGTTCACCCCCATGGTCATGGTCTTCATCACCATCGGCATGACCGACCTGTTGTTCGCGGTTGACTCCATCCCGGCGATCTTCGGCCTCACCCAGAGCGCGTTCATCGTCTTCACGGCGAACATCTTCGCGCTGATGGGTCTGCGCCAGCTTTACTTCCTATTGGGCGGCCTGATGGACCGCCTGGTCTACCTCAAGCACGGGCTGTCGGTCATCCTGGCCTTCATCGGCGTGAAGCTGATCTTCCACGCGCTGCACGAGAACGAGTTGCCGTTCATCAACGGCGGCCAGCACGTCGAGTGGGTCCCGGAGATCAGCACCCAGCTGTCGCTCGGAGTGATCATCGGCACCCTGGTGGTCGCCACGGTGGCCAGCCTGCTCAGCCCGGCCGGCCGTCAGGCAGCCATCGATGCGCGGCTGGCGAAGGACGCCGAGCGCGCAAGGGCCGACAGCGAGGCCGCCCGGGCCGACGCCGAGCCGGCCCGGTCCAACGCTGAGCGCGTCCAGTCGGAGGCTGAGCGCGCCAAGTCCGACACCGAGTAACGGCGGTTTAACCGGTTGCAGGTCGACTAGGATCGGCGTGTGACCCAGCAACCAGACGCGGCGCTGAACGCAGACCCTCGCACGAGGGCCGTTCAGCGCCGCGTCGTTGTTTCCCTGTCCCTGGCCCAGCTGTTCAGCGGCTTGGGCCACGGCGCCGGGCTGGCCATCGGCTCGCTGCTGGCCGTGGAGCTCACCGGCAGCGAGGCCCTGGCGGGAACGTCCACGATGGCGATAGCACTGGCGGGCGCGCTGGCGGCGCTGCCGTTGGCCGGTGTCGCCGCCCGTTCCGGACGCCGGCGGGCGCTGGTCACCGGTCTGCTGCTGGCCCTGCTGGGTTCGTCGTTGATGGCGCTGGCACCGGTCACCGGATCCTTTGCGGTGCTGCTGGCCGGCTCCGCCCTCTTGGGGGTCGGCAACGCAGCCAACCTGCAGGCCCGTTTCGCGGCGGTGGACCTGGCCGTGCCACAGCATCGCGGCCGGGACCTGGCCTTCGTGGTCTGGTCCATCACGGTCGGTGCCGTGGCCGGCCCCAACCTGATCCGCCCGGGCGCCGAATTGGGCGCTGCGCTCGGGTTGCCCGAATCCTCCGGACCATTCCTGTTCTCGATGGCGGGCATGGCCATCGGCGCGGCGCTGCTGCTGGTGGGCCTGCGGCCGGACCCGTTGGGCTATGCGCGTGCACGCGGCGGCGGGGAAGCCCTGCCGGTCAACCACCGCGGAACCCTGCGGACGGGCGTGGCGGCGATCCGGCACCATCCCATGGCCGCGCTCGGATTGGCGTCCGTGGTGGGCGCCCAGCTGGTGATGGTAGCGGTGATGTCGATGACGCCCGTGCACCTGCAGGCGCTGGACCATGCCGGCGGGCACCAGCACAGCCAGACAGACACGTTCGCCATCATCGGCTTCACGATCTCGCTGCACCTGGCCGGCATGTACGCACTCTCGCCGCTGATGGGCTGGCTGACCGACCGGCTGGGACGAACCCGCACCATAGCGGGCGGGCAACTGGTCCTCCTGGCCGCGACGGCGCTGGCCGGGGTGGGACAGCAGGACACGTGGCTGGTGGGTGCCGGTCTGGTGTTGCTGGGCCTGGGGTGGTCGGCCTCGGTGATTGCCGGCTCCACGCTGTTGGCCGAGTCGGTGCCGGAGTCCGGCCGCGTGCCGGCCCAAGGCCTGTCCGACACGCTGATGGGCGCCGCCGGGGCCATGGGGGCAGCCCTGTCCGGCCCGCTGCTGGCCGCCCTGGGGTTCGGCGGCCTGAACGCGGCGGCCGCCGTCGTTGCCTGCGTCTTGCTGGCGATGGCTTTCGCCGCCCGCAGCCGGGGCATCCCGGCAGGCGTGGGTGCCGGCGACAGGAGCCCATCGTGAGCCATCGGGTAAAAGCGCATTCGGGCACGTTTGCCGGGCCGTGAGGGACGGCAGTCAGCCCCGGACCATGCCGAGCAGGCGCCGGAAGACGGCCTCGCCGTCGTCCGCAATGCCGTCGTGATGGAACTCACCGGTTTCCCAGACCTGCAGCCCCTTCACCCGCGCGGCCGTTTCCAGGGACAGGCCGCGCTCCACGTAAATGTCGTCGCGATAGACGGCCGCGGCGGCGGGGACGTCGTTCCCGGCCAGCCGGTCGGCGTCGTAGAGCGCCGGCCAGTCCGACTTCGCCGCCAGCAGCTCGGCCACCTCCCGCAGCGGCACCAGGGCCGGGTCCTGCTCGAAGTACCAGGGATAGACCATCTCGCCGGTGAGCAGCGGCTCGTCCGCCTCCGGGGCGAACTGCGGGAACTCCCGGAGCACGCGCCACGCCGCCCACCCGGTCGCTTCGCCCTGGGCATAGATGGATTCGTGCATCAGGGCATATAGGGGGTTGGAAGCACGGCCCGCCAGCGCGGAGACCTGCTCCAGGAAGGTATCCGAGAGCCGCCGGCCGGACGGCGTCGGGACGAAGGCGTCCTCCAGCAGGTAGTGCAGGGCGTCGATCCGGGTGTTGCCGCCCAAAAACGACCCGGCCATCTGAAACCGGCCGGTGGTCAGTCGCTCGCCGGACGGCAGGTATTCGGGCACCGATTCCAGGTGTCGTGCGACGGCGGTGACCCGGGCCCGGTCTTCCGGGTAGCGGGCGAAGTATTCCCGGTTGCGTGCTTCCACCCGGGGAAACGTGGCCCGGTAGACCTGCTCGGCTCCTCCCGCCAGCGGGGCCAGGCCGCCGGTGATCAACACTTCCCGCAGCCCCTCGGGTGCGAGGGAGAGGTAGGTCAGCGCACAGAAGCCGCCGTAGCTCTGCCCGAAGATGCTCCACGGTCCGCTGCCGAGTTCCTGCCGGATCAGGTCGGCGTCTCGCACGATCGAGTCCGCACGGAAATGGGCCAGGAAGGCCGCCTGCGCCGCCGCGTCGCCGCGCAACGGCAGCGTCTGCCGGTTCACGGGGGAGGAGAGGCCGGTGCCGCGCTGGTCCAGCATGAGGATGCGGAAGGTCTTGGCCGCCTCCTTCATCCAGCCGGACAACGACGTCACCCGGTTGCCTCGGCCGCCGGGCCCGCCCTGCAGGAACAGCAGCCACGGCAGACGCGCCGCGGCGCCGTCGTCGTGTTCCAGGGATGAATACTCGCGGGCGAAGATCTCGAGGGTTTCGCCGTCCGGATCCGCATGGTCGAGCGGCACGTCAAAGAAATACCCGGCCGTCCGCATGCCGCGGATGCGGTGCGTTCCGGTCACCCGGTGTCCGGTCACGGGTGCACCCGGCCGGCGCCCGAGCCGAACGAGGCGAGGGCGTCGCCGGCCAGCCGGAACGTCGACCATTCCTCCTGCGGCCGGGCGCCGAGGCTGCGGTAGAAGTCGATGGACGGGCGGTTCCAGTTCAGTACCGACCACTCCACCCGGGCGTACCCGGAAGCCACCGCGTGGCTGGCCAACGTCTGCAGCAGGGCCTTGCCGTAACCTCGTCCGCGAGCCTCGGGCCGTACATACAGGTCCTCCAAATAGACGCCGTGCACACCCTCCCACGTGGAAAAGTTCCGGAACCAGAGCGCGAAACCCTGCACACCGCCGTCGTCTTCCGCGACGTGCGCGAAGACCGACGGCCGGGCGGAAAACAGGGCGTCCTTAAGCTGTTCGGGCGTGGTTTTGACCGCGTACGGTTCCTTCTCGTACACGGCCAGGTCGCGGATCAGGTCGAGGATAACGGGGACATCGGCTTCGTCGGCCGGGCGGATCACAGACATGACAAAAGCCTAGCGTCCCGGAGCGGGCGCTACGGCTTGAGCACCACCTTGATGCAGCCGTCGTCCTTCTTCTGGAATTTCTCGTACATCTCCGGGGCCTGGTCCAGCGGGGCCGTGTGCGTGACCAGGTCGCCGACGCCGAGCGGATCCGCCGGATCAGCCGCCAGCGGCAGCACATCGTCGATCCAGCGCCGGACGTTGCACTGGCCCATCCGCAGCGTGACCTGCTTGTCGAAGAGCGTCAGCATCGGCATGGGGTCGGCCTGGCCGGCGTAGACGCCGGACAGCGAGATGGTGCCGCCGCGGGCCACGGCGTCGATCGCGGCGTGCAGGACGGAGAGGCGGTCCAGGCCCGCCGTTGACATCAGCTTCCTGGCCACGGGGTCGGGGAGGAGTCCGACGGCGAATTGCGCGGTGGCCGCCGCCGTCGCGCCGTGCGCCTCCATGCCGACGGCGTCGACCACCGACTCCGGACCGCGGCCCCGGGTCGCGTCACGCAGCTCGTCGGCAATCTTGGGTCCCCACACCAGGGTCTCGACGCCGTGCCTGCGGGCCATCTCCAGCCGCTCCGGAACAAGGTCGATCCCGATCACGCGGTGGCCCAGGTGGCGGCCGATGCGGGCGGCGAACTGACCGACCGGCCCGAGCCCGAAAACCGCCAGCGTGCCGCCGTCGGGAACCTGGGCGTAGGCCACCGCCTGCCACGCGGTCGGGAGGATGTCGGAGAGGAACAGGTATTGCTCGTCCGGCGCCTGGCTGTCCTCGATCTTGATGGGGCCGTAGTCCGCGTGCGGGACGCGCAGGAACTCGGCCTGCCCGCCCGGAACGGAGCCGTAGAGCTCGGTGTAGCCGAACAATGCGGCGCCTGAACCCTTGTCCTTGACCTGCGTGGTTTCGCACTGCGACTGGAACCCCCGGCTGCACATGTGGCAGCGCCCGCACGCGATGTTGAAGGGAACCACCACCCGGTCGCCGGGCTTGAGCCCCGGCACGGCACTTCCGGTCTCCTCGACGATCCCGATGGGTTCATGGCCCAGGACGTCGCCGGGCGACAGGAACGGGCCAAACAGCTCGTAGAGGTGCAGATCGGATCCGCAGATGGCGGTGGAGGTGACCCTGATGATGGCGTCCGTGGGTTCCCGCAGCACCGGGTCCGGAACCTGCTCGACGCTCAGCTTCCGTTTGCCTTGCCAGGTCAGTGCTTTCACGCTTGTCCGCCTGTCGCGCCGCCCGGGGGAGCGCGGACCGCGCCCCGCGGAAGGTAAGTGTGCTTACCACCCTAGGGTCGCTGCCAACCGCCTGCAAGCGGAAGCCGCCGGCCGGCCCGGGCAGCAGTCGTGCGCCCCGCTGGCCCTCGCATCGGGCCGACCCGCCGGCCTCAGCCGCCGGCCGGTCCGACGTCGAGAATCCGGATCGCGGCCGCTCCCGTCTCGTTGCTGGCGGCAAGGTCCACCTCGGCGCTGATGCCCCAGTCCCGGTTGCCGGCCGGGTCATCGAAGATCTGCCGTACCTTCCAGACGGCCGGCTGCTCCTCGATGATCAGCAGCGCCGGTCCGCGCGCATCCGGCCCGATGCCGAGGTCGTCGTACTCCTCGTAGTAGGCGTCCATGGCGTCCGCCCAGCGGTCGGCGTCCCAGCCCGCATCGGCATCCAGGGCACCGAGGTCCTCTTCCTGCTCCTCGGCGAACAGTTCCACCCGGCGGAACAACTCGTTGCGCACCATCACGCGGAAGGCCCGGATGTTATCCGTCAGTTTCGGCGGCTCCTGCGTGAACACCGACTCGGCGGCGTGCTCGGCCGCCAGATCTGCGGCGCCCTTGCCCGCGGCGAGTTCTTCCCACTCGTCCAGCAGGCTGGAGTCGACCTGCCGCACCAGCTCGCCCAGCCAGGCGATGATGTCGGCCAGGTCCTCGCGCAGGGCCTCGGCCGGCACGGTCTGCCGCAGTGCCTTGTAGCCGTCGGTCAGGTAGCGGAGCACTATGCCCTCGCTGCGGGCCAGCCCGTAGAACTGCACGAACTCGCCGAAATTCATCGCCCGTTCGTACATGTCACGGATGACCGACTTCGGCGCAAGTTCAAAATCGCCCAGCCAGGGCGCACCGTGGCGGTAGGTCTCGAAGGCGGCCTCGAGCAGCTCGGCCAGCGGCTGCGGGTAGGTGACCTCGTCCAGCAGGGCCATCCGCTGGTCGTATTCGATGCCGTCGGCCTTCATCGCAGCCACTGCTTCGCCGCGTGCCTTCTTCTCCTGCGCGGACAGGATCTGGCGGGGCTTCTCCAGCGTGGCCTCGATGATGGAGACCACGTCCAGGGCATAGCCGCCGTCTTCGGGGTCCAGCAGGTCCAGACTGGCCACGGCGAACGGGGAAAGGGGTTGGTTCAGCGCGAAATTCGGCTGCAGCTCCACCTTCAGTCGGACGAGGTGCCCGTTCTCGTCCGGAGCGTCCAGGCGTTCCACCAGGCCGGAAACCACCAGCTCCCGGTAAATGCCCAGTGCCTTCTTGATCAGCTTCAGCTGGGATGCGCGAGTTTCGTGGTTGCGCGTCAGCAACCGTTTGGCGGCGGCGAACGGGTCCCCGGGGCGCTCGAGAATGTTCAGCAGCATCGCGTGGCTGATGGTAAAGCTGGACGTCAGCGGTTCGGGATCGCTCTCCACCAGCTTGTGGAAGGTCGGTTCGCCCCAGCTCACGAAGCCGGTCGGCGGCTTCTTCTTCACCACTTGGCGAAGTTTTTTCTGGTCATCGCCAAACTTGGCTACCGCCTTGGCCATCGCCTTGGTGTTCTCCACCACGTGTTCCGGGGCCTGCACGACGACGGTGCCCGCCGTGTCATAGCCGGCCCGGCCCGCGCGCCCGGCGATCTGATGGAATTCGCGCGCGTTGAGCAGGCGGGTGCGCACGCCGTCGTACTTGCTCAAGGCGGTCAGCAGCACGGTGCGGATGGGCACGTTGATGCCCACCCCCAAGGTGTCGGTGCCGCAGATGACCTTCAGCAGCCCGGCCTGCGCCAACTGCTCCACGAGCCGCCGGTACTTGGGCAGCATGCCCGCGTGATGGACGCCAATGCCGTGCCGGACCAGGCGGTTGAGGGTCTTGCCGAATCCGGCCGCGAACCGGAAACCGGAGATCAGTTCCGCGATGCGGTCCTTCTCCTCCCGGGTGCAGACGTTGATGCTCATGAGGTTCTGTGCGCGCTCGATGGCTTCCAACTGGCTGAAGTGCACCACGTAGACGGGTACCTGCTTGGTGGAGAGCAGTTCCTCCAGCGACTCCTGCACGCTGGTCTGCACATAGTAGTAATGCAGCGGAATGGGGCGTTCGGCCGAACTGACGGTGACCGTCGCCCTGCCGGTGAGGTCGGTGAGTTCCTTCTCGAACCGGGTCACGTCGCCCAGCGTCGCGGACATCAGCAGGAACTGCGCCTGCGGCAGTTCCAGCAGCGGCACCTGCCAGGCCCAGCCGCGCTGCGGGTCGGAGTAGTAGTGGAACTCGTCCATGACCACCGTGCCAAGGTCCGCGGCGGAGCCCTCGCGCAACGCGATGTTGGCCAGTATCTCGGCGGTGCAGCAGATAATCGGGGCGTCCTGGTTGACCGACGAGTCGCCGGTGACCATGCCGACGTTCTCCGGGCCGAAGATGTCGCACAGGGCGAAGAACTTTTCCGACACGAGCGCCTTAATAGGTGCCGTGTAATAGCTGACGGTCCCGGCGGACATGGCGTGGAAGTGGGCCGCGATCGCGACCAACGACTTCCCCGACCCGGTGGGGGTAGCCAGGATGACGTTGTTGCCGGTGACCAACTCCATGACCGCTTCGTCCTGGGCAGGGTAGAGCGACATTCCACGGGATTCGACCCACTCGGTGAACCAGGTGTACACGTCGTCGGGATCTGAGGCAGTGCCGGTGCCCGGCAGGAGCTGGAGAAGATTCATGTTGTTTCCAGCTTATGCGGTGATTGTGCCCCGCCATGCGGGCACCCGGTGCGTGCCCCGGCGGGGGCGTGGCGTAACGTACTGCCCATGCACTGGGACCCGCAGAAGTATGTGGAATTCGCAGGCTACCGCGACCGGCCGTTTTTTGACCTGACCGGAAGGATCGCCGCCGACGACCCCGCAGTGGTGGTGGATCTGGGCTGCGGCCCGGGCGGCCTGACGGCGGCGCTCGCCGACCGCTGGCCCGCCGCCAGCGTCACCGGAGTGGATTCCTCGCCCGAGATGATCCGGCAGGCACAGCAGCGGCACACCTCAGCCAGGTTGGCATTCGTGGCAGGGGATATCCGGACCTGGACCCCTCCGGCGGAGCTGGACGTGCTGGTGTCCAACGCAGCGCTGCAGTGGGTGCCCGGGCACCAGGACCTCATGCGTTCCTGGCTGCGCGCCATGAAGCCCGGCAGTTGGCTCGCCGTGCAGGTACCCGGCAACTTCGCCGCGCCGTCGCACGCGCTCATGCGGGCGCTCGCCGGCTCGCCGCGGTGGCATCGCCGGCTGGACGGGGTGCTTCGCCACGAGGACGCGGTCTCCGAACCCGAGGACTACCTCATGCTGCTACGGGACGAAGGCTGTGACGCCGACGTCTGGGAAACGACCTACCAGCAGTTGCTCCATGGGCCGGACCCGGTGCTGGAGTGGGTCAGGGGCACCGGTTTGCGCCCCGTCCTGGCCGCCCTGCCGGCGGCAGAAGCGGCCAAGTTCGAATCCGAGTACGCCACGCTGTTGCGCGACGCCTACCCGGCCGGCGAACACGGAACCGTGTTCGGATTCCGCCGGATCTTCGCGGTGGGACGCAAGCTCGGCTGAGTCTTCTGTTCTCCGCTTTCCTCCGGACGACCGCCCCGCGGCCCGGTGGGCGGCGCAGGGGCGGTCCTCGAAGGCCGGGCGTTTCGCTTCTACGGCGTGGGCGTTCCGCCGTTGACGTTCAGCGTCTCGCCGGAAACGTAGCTCGACTCCGGCGAGGCCAGGTAGACGTAGGCCGGCGCCAGTTCTGTGGGCTGCCCGGCGCGGCCGAGGGGAACGTTCTTGCCAAACTCCGGCAGCTTTTCCTTCGGCTGTCCCGCGCTGACCTGCAACGGGGTCCAGAAGGGGCCGGGGGCCACGGCGTTGACCCGGATGCCGCGGCTTGCCAACTGCTGCGCAAGACCCTTGGTGAAGTTGTTGATGGCCGCCTTGGTGGAGGCATAGTCCAGCAGGACCGGCGAGGGATTGTAGGCCTGGACCGAGGTCGTGTTGATGATCGTCGAGCCCGGCGCCATGTGCGGCACGGCCGCCTTGGTGATCCAAAACATGGCAAAAACATTCGTGCGGAACGTGTCCTCGAACTGTTCGTCGCTGATGTCTTCGATTTTCTCGACGGCGATTTGGCGCCCTGCGTTGTTGACCAGGATGTCCAGCCCGCCCAACTGTTCCACCGCCTTGGCGACCAGCTCGCGGGACGCCTCGGCATCGGAAATATCGCCCGGAAGCAGCACCGCCTTCCGGCCATCCTGCTCGATGACCGAAGCGACGTGCCGGGCATCGGATTCCTCCGCCGGAAGGTAGGAGAGGGCGACGTCGGCTCCCTCGCGGGCGAACCCGATGGCGACGGCGGCGCCGATGCCGGAGTCCGCTCCCGTGATCAGGGCTTTGCGGCCGGTCAGCCTGCCGGTGCCGCGGTACGACTCTTCGCCGCGGTCGGTCTCGGGCTCCAGCTCTTTGTCCAGCCCGGGCTCCGGCTGGCTCTGTTTGGGCGGCGAGATGCTGGGAAAACGGTCGACCGGATTCTGGAAGGTGTACTGATCCGTCATGTCTGGCTCCCTTCTAACGGCCGCTGTGAAGGCTCCGCCGGCACCGTTGGTGCTCCACTGGAGTGGAAGGCGTGGCCGGGGAGCGGCCGGTATGGTCAGTATGCTGATCGTGATGCCACCCTACGCTGTCGCGCATCGGGTCGTACAGCCGGGTAGGGGCCTGCCCTCCCGTGAGGATCCGGAAGCGCGAAGGGTCAGCCCCGGGCGAACCGGCCCGAAGGTCAGCAAGCTTTCTACTTGGCCCGCGGCGCGATACTCTGGCTGGACCTGTAGGAAAACCTGAACCGAAAGAGGTGCTGATATGGGTATGGGCGACAAGTTCGATGCTGCGAAGGACAAGGTGACCGGCAAGGTCAACGAAGCCGTCGGCGAGGCGAGGGATGACAAGTCCCAGCAGCTGAAGGGCAAGGGCCAGCAGGTCGAGGGCGAGGCCAAGGACAAGATCGCCGACGCCAAGGCCCACCTGAACGAGGACGCCGACCGTGTTGCCGACGACACCGAAGGCGGCGCCAGGCGCTGATCCGGTTCCTTTGTCACTGAGCCCCCGTGAGCCGCTGGTTCACGGGGGCTCCGTGGCTTAAGGCGCGGGCCGCCCTTCAATTCCCCCGCGCCCTGTGGTAATTGTAAGTAACCTTATAGATCAGCTTGGCGTGCTCGTCCCCGCTGGCCGGACGGTGCGCGAAGCGGCTCGAACTACCTGAAGGGACTGATATCCGTGACAACCGCAAGGGAAATCATGACCGGTGGTGTTGAATGCATTGGCGAGAACGAGACGCTGGAGCTGGCCGCGCAAAAAATGCGCGACCTCGACGTGGGGTCGTTGCCCATCTGCGGTGAGGACAACAGGCTCAAGGGCATGGTCACGGACCGCGACATTGTGATCAAGTGCCTGGCCGACGGGCGGGACCCGCGCGAGGTGAAAGCGGGCGAACTGGGCCAAGGCAAGCCGGTGACCATCGGCGCGGACGACAGCATCGAAGAGGCCATCAGAACCATGCAGGACCATCAGGTGCGCCGGCTGCCGGTCATCGATGGACACGACCTGGTCGGAATACTCAGCCAGGCCGACGTCGCCCGCAACTATCCGGAGGACCGGGTGGGTGAACTGGTCGAGTTCATCTCCTACTGATCCCGGCGGCCATGATGTCGGAGCAGTTGCCGGAGGCGTATGCCAAGTACCTGGCCGGATGTGAGCCGACCCAGGCCGACGCGATCCTGCCGGTGCTGAAGCAATCGGCCGCCGAAGGCGATCGCGGCGTGCTGGTCCGCTTCCTCCCCAACGAAGTGCAAGCCATGGCGACCGAGGAGGTCCCGTTCGGAACCATCCGGGAAGAACGCTACGACGAATAATCATTCCGCCGCCCCGGCGGACGGGTGCCCGGGATGCCCACGGCATCCCGGGCTGCCGCCTGTCAAGACCAAGGCGTAAAATTAACCGCGCCGGCGCGATAATACAGTCATTCGTTGCCGGAGGGGGGAAGCGCTTGTAAGCTCGCAGCAGTTGGAGCCGAATCGGCTCCCGGGCTATCTGGAGGCTGCGCATGGACAGGTCCGATGCCGGTCGGTATGCAGGGGGTTTCCTCGGTTTGGGGCGGAACTGATGCGGCACCGCCATCTGTCACCCGCCGACGAATTTCCCATGGATCTGGCTCCCCTGGGCGACCCCGAACTGCTGGCACTGTACGGCAGGGCCATGCGCCAGCTCGAGCGGGAAAGCATCCAGTTCGGCGCGGCCGACCCCGAGACCGAGTTCCGCCTGGAGGAGCTGCGGGTCGAACTGGACCGGCGCGACAGCAGGGACGCGCTGCAGGCCAGCAAGCGGCGGGTCCGTGGCCTGTACGGCAAACCTGGGGGCGAACCGCCGGACTCGCTGTATGACGGCACCAGTTAGCCCCGCCCGGGGCTACTTCCCTGGCGGCTGATCCAAGCGGCCAGTGCCGCGGGTGGCCGTAGACCCTTCCGGGGGCGCCGCCGCGGCGCTTATGCTGCTTTTCCAACCTCAGTATGATGGGTTACAAACAGTATACTTATCATTAGTTGGATTGCAGATTGGAAGGGCAGACGATCATGATTGCCAATGACAGTTCAAGTGCCCATGCCGGCCAGGACCGGGAAGCGGGAAGCGCGTTGCCCGATCCCTCGTGCTCTGCCTGCAGCACCGACGAGTACCTGGTCTTCGATGCCGTAACGCTGCTGCCGCCGCAGGCCGGGGCGCCCGCACTGCCGCGATGGGACGTCAGCTACTGGTGCAGCCGCTGCGACGCTTACTACGGGCACGAAACCTTCAAGGTGCCGGCCACGGAATCCGAGAGCGTCGGAATCGATTTCGGCGCCGAGGGCTACATGCACTGCGGGGAGCCCATGCAGCCGGTGGAACGCATCGACCACTCCATCGTTGATCCCGTGGATGCAGGCTCCCCGGAAACCGGGCCGCTCCCGACCGTGCGGGTCGACGTCGAAATCCTTCGCTGCAGCTGCGGATTCAAGATGGAGGTGCCCGTCTGAGGCTAAGGCGCAGCAACGTCCGTGCACCCGGCATCACCCGCCGGCGCCACGGGACGGGGTTTTCCTACCGCAACCCCGACGGTTCGAGGCCTGCCGGGGACGAGCTCCGAAGGATCAAGGCGTTGGCGGTCCCGCCGGCGTGGTCGGATGTGTGGATCTGCCCGGCACCCAACGGGCATATCCAGGCCGCGGGAACCGACGACGCCGGGCGGCGGCAATACATCTACCATGCCCGTTGGCGGGAACTCAGGGATCGGGAAAAGTTCGACCGCTCCCTGGCGTTCGGAGCCACCCTGACCACCGCGCGCCGCAAGGTGACGAGGCTGCTGAGGTCCGGCGAACGAACCCGCCCAGTGGCCTGTGCCGTTGCCTTCCGCCTGCTGGACAGCGCGTCGTTGCGGATCGGTTCGGAAGTCTACGCCGAAGATAACGGATCCTACGGGGTTACGACGTTGTTGGTTCGCCACGTGCAGGTGCGGGAAGATACCGTCCGGCTGCATTTTCCCGGGAAGAGCGGACTGCAGTGGGACGTGGAACTGAAGGATCCGGATATCGCCGTCCAGCTGGCGGCGGTGCGGACCCTGAAGGCCGACGATCCGGCCATCGGTTACCGCAACGGCACCGGAGACTGGTCGGGGCTGGGCGCGTCGGAGTTGAACGAGTTTATCCACGAACTCTGCGGGCCGGAGTTCAGTGCCAAGGATTTCCGGACGTGGCAGGGAACGGTAACGGCCGCCGTGGCACTGGCCGGCTACACCGGCAGGCCGAATCTCACCGGACGGCGCAAGGCCGTGGTCGCAGCCATGCACGCCGTCTCGGAGCGGCTGGGCAATACGCCCGCCGTCGCCCGCAAGTCGTACGTGGATCCGCGGCTCGTGGACCGCTTTATGGCGGGACAGATTCCGGACGCCGCCACGTACTCCGCGGCGGAACGCAGCCTGCCGTCCTTCCTGGCCTGACAGGGGCAGCCTGCCATCCTTCCTCGGGTGGCAAGGGAGCGAAAGCAGCCCGCGGCGCTAGAATTAGAGAGCCCCGGCAGGCGGGATTCCCCCCAACGTCCACGTCTGTCGGGGTTGAATGCGCCCTACCAGCCGCGCGATTTCCACTCGTCCAGGTGGGGCCGTTCTGCCCCGAGGGTGGTGCCGGCGCCATGGCCCGGATGGACCACCGTGTCGTCGGGCAGGTAGTTGAACACCCGTTCGGCCACATCGTTGAAGAGGGTTGCAAACCGTTCGGGATCCTGCTGCGTGTTGCCCAGCCCGCCCGGAAACAGGGAATCTCCGGTGAACAGGTGCGGCGGACCCTCGGGTGCGCGGTAGAGCAGCGCCACGGAACCCGGCGTGTGCCCGCGCAGCTTGATGGCTTCCAACGAGAATCCGTCGAACCGGCCAACGTCCTGATGCTCGAGCGCAACATCGGTCCGCACCTCGATCTGCGGAATATCCTCCACGCCGGCCGCCGTCTTGGCGCCGGTAGCGGCCACCGCCTCCGGCAGGGCCCGGACATGGTCCCAGTGGCTGTGCGTGGTCACGATCAGGGCAACCTCGGCCGGCCGCCCGGCATCCGCGGCGCCCTCGCGCAGCAGTTGCCGGATGGCCGGAAAGTCATCGGCGGCGTCGATTAACACCTGGGTGCCGGAAGCCTTGGCCGTCAGCAGATAGACGTTGTTGTCCATCTCGGAAACGGAAATACCGCGGATGGTGACTGCAGGATCTTCGTGAAGCAACATGCTTCCCAGCCTACCGACAGTCGACCCGGACGGCTCAGGATGTCATTCTGGTTGTAGCAGCGGACAGGCAGCGCGATGCTGGGGACACGACGAGGAGCGGGCGCAGACGATGGAAGCGAGCGAGTTTGACTGGCGGATGAACCGCGACAGCGCCGTGCCGCTCTTCGAGCAGTTGAGGCTGCGGATCATCGAAGCGGCCGATGCCGGCGAACTCCCGGTAGGCACGAAGCTGCCGCCCGTCAGGCGGTTGGCCGACCATCTGGGTGTGGTCCCGAATACCGTGGCACGCGCCTACCGGGAGCTTGAAACTGCCGGGCGGGTGGAAACCCACGGCCGGGCCGGCACCGTGGTCAGCGCCGGAGCCGGCAAGGCCCGGCAACAACTGGGCGATGCCGCCGAAGCATTCGCCCGCGCCGTTCACGGTCAAGGGATCGGCGGCAAGGAAGCACTCGCCGCCGCCAAGGCCGCGTTGGAGCGCCACGGCATCAAGTAGGCGGCATCATGCGTCGTCTGGCGCCGGCCGGGGAGCCGACGATTGCGGACGCTCTCTGTCCGCAGGTGCCGTCCGCCGTGACCGATGTAATACAAGTTCGAACGAATTTTCGATTAGAGTAGATACCGTGCTAAAAGCAAGCGAAGCGTCCGTCCCGGCGACCGATTCCGAGTCTGCCACCTCCGTTTCCCGCTCCGCGGATATGTCCCGGCTGGTCGTCAAGGGCGCCCGCGAGCATAATCTGCAGAACGTCAGCGTGGACCTGCCCCGCGACGCCATGATCGTCTTCACGGGCCTGTCCGGCTCGGGCAAGTCGTCGTTGGCCTTCGATACGATCTTCGCCGAGGGCCAGCGCCGGTACGTGGAATCGCTCTCTTCCTATGCGCGGATGTTCTTGGGGCAGGTGGACAAGCCGGATGTGGACTTCATCGAGGGCCTGTCGCCGGCGGTCTCGATCGACCAGAAATCGACCAGCCGCAACCCGCGCTCCACCGTGGGAACAATCACCGAGATCTACGACTACCTGCGCCTGCTGTGGGCCCGCGTCGGCCGCCCCTTTTGCCCGCAGTGCAGTGAACCGGTGGAAAAGCAGACCCCGCAGCAAATCGTGGACCAGCTGCAAGAGCTTCCCGAAGGGACCCGGTTCCAGATCCTGGCCCCGGTAGTGCGCGGGCGCAAGGGCGAGTTCGTCGACCTGTTCAAGGAACTGAGCACCAAGGGCTTTTCCCGCGCAAAGGTGGACGGCAAGCAGGTGCAGCTAAGCGAACCGCCGAAGCTGGGGAAGCAGTACAAGCACACCATTGAGGTGGTGGTGGACCGGCTGGTGGCCAAGGAAGGCATCCACCAGCGCCTGACCGACTCGGTGGAAACCGCCCTGGCCCTCGCGGAGGGCCGCGTGCTGGCCGATTTCGTCGACATTGACGAGGACGACCCGGGCCGTACGCGTAGCTTCTCCGAGCACCTTGCCTGCCCGAACGAACACCCGCTCGCCATCGACGAGATCGAGCCGCGCTCGTTCTCGTTCAACAATCCGTTCGGCGCCTGTCCGGCCTGTACCGGTATCGGCAGCAAGCTTGAAGTAGATGTGGACCTTGTGGTCCCGGATCCCGACCGGAGCCTGTCCGAGGGCGCCATTGCCCCGTGGTCCTTGGGCAAAGCCACCCAGGAGTACTGGACGCGGTTGCTCGAAGGGCTCTCGCATGAGCTGGGGTTCTCCATGGACGAGCCATGGAAGAACCTGCCGAAGAAGGTCCGGGAGGCCGTACTGCACGGCAAGGACTTCAAGGTCGTGGTGCAGTACCGCAACCGCTTCGGCCGGGAACGGAAATACAGCACCGGATTCGAGGGCGCGTTCCAGTACATCCACCGAAAGCACGAGGAAACCGAGTCCGAGTGGGCGAGGGACCGTTACAAGGAGTACATGCGCGAGGTCCCGTGCCCGGAATGCAACGGCGCGCGGCTGAACCCCGCGTCGCTGTCCGTGCTGATCAACGGCAAGTCCATCGCGGATGTGTCTGCCCTGCCGCTGCGCGAGGCGAGTTCGTTCCTCGCGGGCCTGGAGCTCTCGGCCCGCGAAACCCAGATCGCCCACCAGGTACTCATCGAGATCCAGGCGCGGCTGCGGTTCCTCCTGGACGTGGGCCTGGAATACCTGAACCTGGAGCGCGCCGCCGGCACGTTGTCCGGCGGGGAGGCCCAGCGCATCCGGCTGGCCACGCAGATCGGCTCCGGCCTGGTGGGCGTGCTCTACGTGCTCGACGAGCCCTCCATCGGCCTGCACCAGCGGGACAACCGCCGTTTGATCGAGACCCTCACACGGCTGCGCGACCTCGGCAACACCCTGATAGTGGTGGAACACGACGAGGACACCATCGCCGAGGCCGACTGGATAGTGGACATCGGACCGGGCGCCGGCGAGCACGGCGGCGAAGTGGTGCACTCCGGCTCGCTTCAGGAACTGCTGGACAACACGCGTTCCATCACCGGTGACTACCTGTCCGGCCGGCGCCGCATCGAACTGCCGGCCAAGCGCCGGAAGATGGACAAGAAGCGCCAGATCAAGGTGGTGGGTGCCCGGGAAAACAATCTCCGCGGCATCGATGCCTCGTTCCCGCTGGGAATCTTCACCGCGGTCACCGGCGTCAGCGGCTCCGGAAAATCGACCTTGGTCAACGACATCCTCTACAAGGTGCTGGCGAACAAGCTCAACGGAGCCAAGCATGTTGCCGGCCGGCACACCAGGGTGGAAGGCGTGGACCAGCTGGACAAGGTCATCCACGTCGACCAGAGCCCGATCGGCCGCACGCCACGCTCCAACCCCGCCACCTACACCGGTGTCTTCGACAACATCCGCAAACTGTTCGCCGAGACCAACGAGGCGAAGCTCCGGGGCTACCTGCCCGGCCGGTTCTCGTTCAACGTCAAGGGCGGGCGCTGCGAGGCCTGCTCCGGCGACGGCACGCTGAAGATCGAGATGAACTTCCTGCCCGATGTCTACGTTCCGTGCGAGGTCTGCCACGGCGCGCGGTACAACCGCGAGACGCTGGAAGTCCACTACAAGGGCAAGACGATTGCCGAAGTCCTGGACATGCCGATCGAGGAAGCAGCGGAATTCTTTGCCGCGTTCACCCCGATCGCCCGCCACTTGCGGACCCTGGTGGACGTCGGCCTGGGGTACGTCCGGCTCGGACAGCCGGCCACCACGCTGTCGGGCGGGGAGGCCCAGCGCGTCAAGCTCGCCAGCGAACTGCAGCGCCGCTCGAACGGGCGGAGCATCTACGTGCTGGACGAGCCGACCACCGGCCTGCACTTTGAGGACATCCGCAAGCTGCTGCAGGTGCTGCAGGGGCTGGTGGACAAGGGCAACACGGTGATCACCATCGAGCACAACCTCGACGTGATCAAGAGCGCCGACTGGGTTGTGGACATGGGGCCCGAGGGCGGTTCCGGCGGCGGCCAGATCATCGCCAGCGGCACTCCCGAGCAGGTGGCGGCAGTCGAGGGAAGCCACACCGGCCGCTTTCTGGCGGAGGCGCTCGGCCACCAGTGAGCCTGCCGGACGGAAAAAGGTATTCCCCAGCAGGAATGGATTCCGGCGGATCCGCGGATCTGTGGGAAAATGCCCGGGTGACTCAATTGCCTGCGCTGGTACTTTTCGACCTCGACGGAACCCTGGTTGACCCCGCAGGTGCCATCACCACCGGAATAGCCGGCGCCCTCGCGGCGGCCGGCCTGCCGGTCCCGCCGCAGGAAGAACTCGGATCCCTGGTCGGGCCGCCGCTGGGTGAATCCCTCCGCGGCGCCGGCGTCCCGGAGCACCGGCTCGGCGAGGTGATCGCCTTGTACAGGGCGGGCTACCGCCGGTCCGGAATGGCGGCAAGCCGCGTGTACCCGGGCATCACCGGCCTGCTGGAGCGGCTCCTCTCCACCGGCGCGATCCTCGCCGTCGCCACGCAAAAGCCGACCGGGCTGGCGCGGGAGCTGCTGCGGCTGCAGGGCCTGGAGCAGTACTTTGCGGGGATTTACGGAGCCGAGGGCGACGATCCCGCCCCGGCGGAACCCGGACTGGGCAAGGTGCCGATCCTGCAGGCCGCGTTGGACGCTTTCAGCGACGCGTGCGGCCCGGTGGTCATGGTGGGCGACCGGCTCTACGACGCGGCCGCTGCTCTCCGGCTCGGCATCCCCGCCGTCGGGGTCGGCTGGGGCTTCGCAGCCCCCGGGGAACTGGAAGCCGCCGGCGCCGCCGTCGTCGTGGATACCGCCGAAGAACTTGAGGCCGCTATTGGGCGGCTGACCGCCGCCGAGCCCGAGGGCGCCCTGGCCGGACGCCCCGGACCGGCCGCATGAGGACGTTCGAAGCGACCCGCGCCTCGTTCCGGGCCGGGTTGCGGCTCAGCTGCCGGCCGACGATTGAAGGCATCGCGAACTTTCCCGCGACCGGCCCGGTGATTGTGGCACCGAACCACCTGTCCTTCCTCGACAGCGTCATCATCCAGGCGATGATGCCGCGGAAGGTGGCCTTTTTCGCCAAAGCCGAATACTTCACCACCCGCGGTCCCAAGGGTGCTGCGATGCGGTGGTTTTTTCACAGCGTCGGCTCGATACCGGTGGAGCGGGGCGAACAGGCCGCCAGCGTGGCCGCGCTGCAGAGCGCCCTGGACGTACTGGACCGCAACGAGGCTTTCGGGATTTATCCTGAAGGAACACGGTCCCGTGACGGCAAGCTCTACCGGGGCCGCACCGGCGTGGGGTGGCTGGCCCTCACGACCGGGGCGCCGGTGCTGCCGGTCGGGCTGATCGGCACCGAACAGCTGCAGCCCGCCGGGAGGATGATGATCCGGCCGAGCCATTTCACGGTCCGGATCGGCAAGCCGCTGTACTTCAAGCGGACCGGGCCGGAGCACTCGTTGCCGGCGCGCCGGTCGGCCACCGACCAGATCATGGACGCGATCGCCGACCTGACCGGCCAGGAACGCTCGAACAGCTACAACAAGACGCCGTCGGCTTGACCGGCCGGACGGCACCCAGGGCCCAGGCGAGGAAGGGAGTGACCGGCCATGGCTAATCCTGCTTCCTACCGTCCGCGGACGGGGGAGATCCCGACCAATCCCGGCGTCTACCGCTTCCGGGACGAGCACCGGCGGGTGATCTACGTCGGCAAGGCGAAGAACCTGCGGTCCCGGCTCAACAGTTACTTCGCCAGCCCCAAGAACCTGCCGCCCAAGACCCATGCGATGGTGCACACGGCGGCTTCGGTGGAGTGGACGATCGTGGGCAGCGAACTGGAGGCCATCCAGCTCGAGTACACGTGGATCAAAGAGTTCACACCGCGCTTCAACATCATGTTCCGGGACGACAAGTCCTATCCCTACCTGGCCGTGACCATGGGGGAGAAGTTCCCGCGCGTGCAGGTGATGCGCGGCGAGCGGCGCAAGGGCGTGAAGTACTTCGGTCCTTACTACCCGGCCAAAGCGATCCGCGAGACCGTGGACACCCTGCTGCGGGTTTTCCCGGTCCGCACCTGCAGCACCGGCGTCTTCAACCGGGCCCAGCGCACCGGCCGGCCGTGCCTGCTGGGCTACATCGACAAGTGCTCGGCGCCTTGTGTGGGACGGATTTCGCCCGAGGACCACAAGGCCCTGGCCGCCGAGTTTTGCGCGTTCATGGGCGGGGAAGCCGACCGGTTTATCCGGGACCTCGAAAAGAAGATGGCCGCGGCGGTGGCCGAACTCGACTACGAGACGGCGGCGCGTCACCGGGACGACATCGCCGCGCTGCGCCGGGTCTTCGAACGCAATGCCGTGGTGCTCACTGAAGACACCGACGCCGACGTGTTCGCCCTGGCCCAGGACGAACTGGAGGCGGCCGTCCAGGTGTTCCACGTCCGCGGCGGCAGGATCCGCGGCCAGCGCGGCTGGGTGGTGGAAAAGGTCGAGGACCAGAGCGACGCCGACCTGGCCGAACACCTGTTGCAGCAGGTTTACGGGGACGCCGACGGGCCGGACCGGATCCCGCGCCAGGTCATGCTGCCGCAGGAACCGGAGAATGCCGCCGAACTGCAGGCCTGGCTCAGCGCACTCCGCGGCAGCAGGGTGCAGATCCACGTGCCGAAACGCGGTGACAAGGCTGCCCTGCTGGCCACCGTGAGGGAGAACGCCGAGCAGGCCCTGGCCCTGCACAAGAGCCGGCGCGCCGGCGACATTACCACGCGCTCGGCCGGCCTCCAGCAGTTGCAGGAGGCACTGGATCTGCCCGTGGCGCTGCTGCGGATCGAATGCTACGACATCTCCCACGTGCAGGGCACCAACGTGGTGGCCTCCATGGTGGTGGTGGAAGACGGGCTGCCCAAGAAGTCCGACTACCGCCGCTTCGCGATCACCGGCGAGGCCGCCCGGGACGACACCTCGGCGATGTATGACGTGATCAGCCGGCGCTTCCGGAACTATCTGGCGGAACAAGGCCACCAGGGCATCCCGGCGGCCGCCGATGCAGGCGAAACCCCTGCCGGGGACGGCGCGGACACCGCCGTCGTGCTTGAAGAGACGCTCACGCCGGCGCCCAAAACCAAGTTTGCCTATCCGCCCAACCTGGTGGTGGTGGACGGCGGGCCGCCCCAGGTGGCCGCCGCTTCCCGCGCGCTGTCGGACCTGGGTATTACCGACGTGTTCGTGGTCGGCCTGGCCAAGCGGCTGGAGGAAGTTTGGCTGCCCGACGACGATTTCCCCGTGATCCTGCCGCGTTCGTCCGAGGGCCTGTTCCTGCTGCAGCGGATCCGCGACGAGGCCCACCGTTTCGCGATTGCCTACCACCGGCAGAAGCGCGGCAAGGCCATGACCGTCTCGGTGCTGGACGGCATCCAGGGCCTCGGGCCGGCGAAACGCAAGGCGCTGCTGAAACATTTCGGCTCGGCCAAGAAACTCAAGGCGGCCAGCGCCGAAGAGCTGCAGCAGGTTCCGGGCATCGGCCCGGCGCTGGCGGCTTCCTTGAAGCGCCAGCTAGCTGCCGGTGCCGCGGAGGAGCCCGCGCCGGCGGTAAATATGGCGACCGGCGAAATCATCGAATCTTAGTTAGGCTAGAGCTTGAATCGAGGAGCGGGGGTCGGGATGGATGGAATGACGATGACGGTGGATGAGGACTTGACGCCGGAAAAGCCGGTGGAATCCGAACTCCTGGTGGTCACCGGCATGTCCGGGGCCGGCCGGACCACGGCGGCGCATGCCCTCGAAGACCACGGCTGGTACGTGGTGGACAACCTGCCGCCGCAGATGCTGGGCACGCTGGCCGAACTGGTTTCGCGGATGCCGCAGTCGCTGCCCAAGCTTGCCGTGGTCGTGGACGTGCGCAGCCAGAGCCTCTTCCGCGACATCCGTGAGGCGCTGCATGCCCTGGCGGCCAGCGGCATCCACTACCGGGTGCTGTTCCTGGACGCCTCCGGGGACGTCCTGGTCCGCCGCTTCGAACAGGGCCGCCGGCCGCACCCGCTGCAGGGTGACGGCCGCATATCCGACGGCATCACCGCCGAACGGGAACTGTTGAGCAGCCTCAAGGACTCGGCCGACCTGGTGGTGGATACCACCGAGATGAACGTCCACGCCCTGGCCACTGCCATCACGGAACTCTTCACCGAATCCGGTCCGATCGTGCTGCGCATCAACGTGGTCAGCTTCGGCTTCAAGTACGGGCTGCCGGTGGACGCCAACTTCGTCGCCGACGCCCGCTTCATTCCCAACCCGCACTGGGTCCCCGCGCTGCGCCCGCACACCGGGCTGGACGAGAAGGTCCGCGACTACGTGCTGGTGGACTCCGGGGCCGATGAATTCGTCAACCGATATGTGGACGCGCTGGAGCCGGTGTTGGAGGGCTACCGCCGCGAGAACAAGCACTACGGCACCATCGCCATCGGGTGTACCGGCGGCAAGCACCGCTCCGTGGCGGTCGCCGAGGAAATCGGGAAGCGGCTGGCCCAGCTGCCGAGCGTCAAAGTCACCGTCCAGCACCGGGACCTGGGGCGCGAATAGTGGCGATCCTGACCGGACCGATGCCGCTGGTTCCCGCCCCGGGGACCTCCCGCAGCCGGACCGGGAAGAGCGGCGCGCCTCCCTCCGTGGTGGCTTTGGGCGGCGGGCACGGGCTCTCTGCCTCGCTGGGCGCGCTGCGGCTGCTCACCACGGAACTGACAGCCATCGTCACGGTGGCTGACGACGGCGGATCCTCCGGCCGCCTGCGCAAGGAGTTCGGCGTCCTCCCGCCGGGAGATTTGCGGATGGCCCTCGCGGCGCTGTGCGATGACACCGACTGGGGGCGGACCTGGCGCGATGTGATGCAGCATCGCTTCAAGTCATCCCCGGGCGCCGAGCCGTCGCTGGACAACCACGCCCTCGGAAACCTGCTGATTGTGACCCTGTGGGAGCTGCTCGGCGACCCCGTTGCCGGCCTGAAGTGGGCCGGCGCCCTGCTGGGGGCCCGCGGGGAGGTGCTGCCGATGGCCACCGTGCCGCTGACCATCGAGGGCGACGTGCTGGTGGAGGGCGAGGACGGGCGGCTGCGCACCGCACTGATCTCCGGCCAGTCGCGGTTGGCGGCGGCCGGACGCAACAGCCACGTCCACGACGTGCGCCTGCTGCCCGACGACGCCCCGGCCTGCGTCGAGGCACTGAACGCCGTCGAATATGCCGACTGGGTGATCCTCGGGCCCGGCTCCTGGTACACCTCGGTGTTGCCGCACCTGATGCTGAAGGAGATGCGCGAGGCGCTCTGCGACACCCCGGCGCGCCGCTGCCTGACCATGAACCTGTCGGTGGACACCAAGGAAACGTCCGGGATGACGGCCTCGGACCACCTGGCCGCGGTGAGGCGCTGCGCCCCCGGGATGCGTTTCGACGTGGTCTTGGCCGATCCGGCCGTGATTGACGACAAGGGGCGTTTCGAGGATGCCGCGGCCGCGCTGGGAGCACGCGTGGTCTTCGGTAGAGTAGGAAGTTCAGGCGGACGCCCCGTACACGATCCGTTGAGACTGGCGAGTGCCTACCACGACATTTTCGAAGGCCACAAGGATTAGGTAAGGACAAGGTGCATGGCGCTGACCGCAGCAGTCAAGGATGAGCTCGCTCGCCTTGACATCAAGAAGTCCCAGGTCCGGAAGGCGGAGGTCTCGTCGACGCTCCGTTTCGCCGGCGGACTCCACATCATTTCCGGCCGCATCGTCATCGAGGCCGAAGTTGATCTGGCTGCGACCGCCCGGCGGCTGCGCACCGCCATCTCGGAAGTGTACGGCCACAGCGGCGACATCATCGTGGTCTCCGGCGGTGCGCTGCGCCGCGGGAACCGCTACGTCGTGCGCGTGGTGAAGGACGGGGAGTCCCTCGCCCGGCAGACCGGCCTGCTGGACGGCCGCGGCCGGCCGGTCCGCGGCCTGCCCTCCGTGGTCGTCAACGGTTCGGCGGCCGATGCCGAGGCGGTCTGGCGCGGAGCCTTCCTGGCGCACGGTTCGCTGACCGAACCCGGCCGCTCTTCCGCCCTGGAGGTCACCTGTCCCGGCCCGGAAGCGGCGCTGGCGCTGGTGGGCGCGGCCCGCCGGCTCGGGATCGCGGCCAAGGCCCGGGAGGTGCGCGGCGTGGACCGGGTTGTCATCCGCGACGGCGACAGCATCGCGGCGCTCTTGACCCGGATGGGCGCGCATGACGCGCTGATGGTGTGGGAAGAACGCCGGATGCGCAAGGAAGTACGGGCTACCGCGAACCGGCTGGCCAATTTCGACGACGCCAACCTGCGGCGCTCGGCCCAGGCCGCCGTCGCGGCGGGCGCGCGCGTGGAGCGTGCCCTCGAGATCCTCGACGACGAGGTGCCGGAGCACCTGCGCTACGCCGGTGAACTCCGGGTGGCGCACAAGCAGGCCTCCCTGGACGAGCTCGGGCGCCTGGCGGACCCGCCGATGACCAAGGACGCCATCGCCGGCCGGATCCGCCGCCTGCTGGCCATGGCGGACAAGCGGGCGCTGGAGCTGCGCATCCCGGGGACCGAAGCCAACGTGACGCCGGAGATGCTGGACGACTAGGCACGGCACGTCAGTTTGGAGGGAACCATGGGCACGCACGAACTGCACCCCGGCCACGGTTGCGCGGCCTTGGAACGGCGCGTCCGGGCGAGGATCATGGAACTGAACGACTTCATGCATGCCAGCCACGGGGCCGGCGCGGACACCGCGCCGGTACCGTCCACCGGGCCGACGTCGCCGCCCGCTTCGCCGCCGCCCGCACCGGCGCTTCCGCGCTGACCACCCGGCCAGCAGGCCAACAACAAGGGCACGGACCGGGGGAGCCCTTCCGGTCACGGCCCATCCACGAGGTAGAGGCTCATGACTACTCGAGTTGGAATCAACGGATTTGGCCGGATCGGCCGCAGCTACTTCCGCGCCGTCCTGGCGCAGTACACAAATCTGGAGGTCGTGGCGGTTAACGACCTGACCGATGCGCATACCCTGGCCCACCTGCTCAAATACGACAGCGTGCTCGGCGTGTTGGCAGAAACGGTCGAGGTGGATGCCGGCAACCTGATCGTCGGCGGCCGGAAGGTCAGCGTCCTGTCCGAAAAGGAACCCGCCGCGCTGCCGTGGAGCGACCTAGGCGTCGACATCGTGATCGAATCCACCGGCCGGTTCAACAAGGGCGGCGGCGCCCGGAAGCACCTCGACGCCGGGGCGAAGAAAGTCCTGATCTCGGCTCCGGCCAAGGACGAGGACATCACCATCGTGATGGGCGTCAACGACGGCGAGTACGACGCCGGTTCCCACCACCTGATTTCGAACGCCTCCTGCACCACGAACTGCCTCGCGCCCATGGCGAAGGTGCTGCACGAGAAGTTCGGCATCGAGCACGGCCTCATGACCACCATCCACGCCTACACCGCCGACCAGAACCTGCAGGACGGGCCGCACCGGGACTTGCGGCGCGCCCGGGCGGCGGCCATCAACCTGGTGCCGACATCGACCGGCGCGGCGAAGGCCATCGGGCAGGTCCTGCCGGAACTGCAGGGCAAGTTGGACGGTTTCGCGGTCCGTGTGCCCGTGCCGACGGGCTCGATGACCGACCTGACCGTCACCGTGTCCCGCGAAACCGACGTGGAAGAGGTCAACGCTGCGTTCAAGGAGGCCGCCGGCGACCCGCACTGGGCCGGGATCATCACGTATACGGAGGACCCCATCGTGTCCTCCGATATCGTCACAGACCCGGCGTCTTCGATCTTCGACTCGGGACTGACTAAGGTAATGGGTAATCAGGTGAAAGTTGTTGGCTGGTACGACAACGAGTGGGGCTACTCCAACCGCCTGGTGGACCTGACAGCTCTGATTGCGTCAAAGCTGGCCTAGGTCCCGCCCGTCCCGTCCTCCGCACGAAGGAAGAAATGACTGCACATTCTCTTGATGCCCTGCTGGCCGCCGGGGTCCGCGGACGCCACGTGTTGGTCCGCTCGGACCTGAATGTCCCCCTGGAGGGCGAACTCCCGGACCTGGCGGTCTCCGACGACGGGCGGATCCGGGCGTCCCTGCCGGTCATTGTCAAGCTCGCGGAAGCCGGGGCGCGGGTGGTCGTGACGGCCCATCTAGGCCGCCCCAAGGGCGCACCCGAAGAGAAGTTCTCGCTGCGCCCCGCCGTCGCCCGGCTGAAGGAACTGGCACCGGTCACGGTCAAGTTCGCCGCGGACACGGTGGGCCCGGCCGCCCGGGAGGCGGCCGCGGGGCTGCAGGACGGGGAAGTGCTGGTGGTGGAGAACGTGAGGTTCGACCCCCGGGAAACCAGCAAGGACGACGCCGACCGGGAGGCCTTCGCCGCCGAACTCGCCGCCCTGACCGGCGCCGACGGAGCCTACGTGGACGACGCCTTCGGTGCCGTCCACCGCAAGCATGCTTCGGTCTTCGACATTGCCCGCCGGCTTCCGGCCTACCAGGGCGACCTCGTGCGAACGGAGCTCCAGGTCCTGAACAAGCTCACCGAGGCGCCGCAGCGGCCGTATGTGGTGGTCCTGGGCGGTTCCAAGGTCTCGGACAAGCTGGCCGTGATCGAGAATCTGTTGGGCAAGGCCGACTACCTGCTGGTCGGCGGCGGCATGGTCTTCACCTTCCTGGCGGCCCAGGGCTACAAGGTCGGCTCCAGCCTGCTGGAGCAGGACCAACTGGACACCGTGCGCGGCTACCTCGCACGCGCCAAGGAACTGGGTTGCACGTTCATCCTGCCGACCGACATCGTGGTCGCCGAGAAGTTCGCCGCCGATGCGGCCTGGGAAGTAGTTCCAGCGGACAGCATCGAGTCGGCATCCTTTGGCTCCGCCGGCATCGGCCTGGACATCGGCCCGGAGTCGGCCGAGGCCTTCGCCCACCAGATCCACTCGGCGAACACCGTTTTCTGGAACGGACCGATGGGCGTGTTCGAGTTCGCCGCCTTCGCCAACGGCACCCGCACGGTCGCCAAGGCCCTCACCGGCAGCGACGGCTTCACCGTCGTCGGCGGAGGCGATTCCGCCGCCGCTGTGCGTGCCCTCGGCTTTGACGACGGCGCCTTCGGACACATTTCCACCGGCGGCGGCGCCAGCCTCGAATACCTCGAGGGCAAGACCCTGCCCGGCCTGGCGGCACTGGAGAACTGATCGAGCGGCATCTCCTGCCCCCGGCGGCAGGAGATGCCGGCATCGCCCAGGCCCGCGCCGCCGCGCGGCGCCTCCGGATTGCCCCGCCACACCGCTCAGCACGGCGTCCACCGCGGCGCCCCCGACAGATGGAGACCTCAGTGACCAGCTCGACCAACGGAAAGTTCGACCGCACCCCGCTGATCGCCGGCAACTGGAAGATGAACATGGACCATGTCCAGGGCATCACCCTCTTGCAGAAACTAGCGTGGACGCTCAGCGATGCCCGGCACGACTATGCCCGGGTCGAGGTCGCCGTGTTCCCGCCGTTCACCGATCTGCGCGGCGTGCAGACGCTGGTCAATGGCGACGATCTGAAGCTGGTTTACGGCGCCCAGGACCTCTCGCCGCACGACGCCGGCGCCTACACCGGTGACATCTCCGGGCAGTTCCTGGCCAAGCTGGGCTGCCGGTACGTGCTGGTCGGGCATTCCGAGCGGCGCGAGATCCACGGCGAGGACGACACGTTGCTCAACGGGAAGCTGAAGGCGGCCTACCGGCACAAGCTGACCCCGGTGCTGTGCGTCGGCGAAGGCCTCGCGGTGCGCCAGGCCGGGAACCATGTGGAGCACACGCTGGGTCAGTTGCGGGCCGATGTGGCAGGCCTGGACGCCGGTCAGGCCGCCCGACTGGTCATCGCCTACGAACCGGTGTGGGCGATCGGCACCGGGGAAGTGGCCGGTCCCGAGGACGCCCAGGAGATGTGCGCCGCCATCCGCGCGGAGATGGCCGTCCTCTTCGATGACAGCGTGGCGGCCGGGGTGCGGTTGCTCTACGGCGGCTCCGTGAAGGCGGCGAACGCGGCCGCGATCCTGAACGAGCGCGACGTGGACGGCGTGTTGGTCGGTGGCGCCAGCCTGGATGCAGGCGAATTTGCTAATATTGTCAGGTTCGAACAACACCTGCTGACAAAGTGATGTCTGCCCGCCACTGGGATATCCCGACAGCTGACGAAAGGCCACTGTGGAAGCTCTGAAGATCACGCTGCAAATCCTGCTCGGCATCACGAGCCTGCTGCTGACCCTGCTCATCCTGCTCCACAAGGGGCGCGGCGGCGGCATGTCCGACATGTTCGGCGGCGGCATGACCACCAGCCTGGGATCGTCCGGCGTCGCGGAGCGCAACCTCAACCGGTTCACGGTGGTCCTGGGGCTGGTCTGGGGCACGGTCATCGTGGCCCTGGGCCTCATGATGCGTTTCAGCGCGGAATCCTGACCGACGCTTCCGGGGCCCGGCGCCGCTCCCGGCTCCGCTGTCCGGGACCGGCGGGCCGACGACTTGGCCCAACCCCTTAACCCTTCGCTGTTCGCCCCGTAGACTGGTGCCCGATGCAGGGGGCATCGATTCTTCTCAGCGGGGGAGCAAACATGGTTGATCCGTCGAATTCTTTCCGCGCGGTCCGGGTGGGCTCCGAATCGGGTGCCGGGCTCGCAGGCTGGCAGGCCGTGACCGGGCGGACGGTAGTTCCGGTGACCAAGGTTCCCGTCACGTATTGGTGTCCGAAGGGACACGAGACCACGCCGGTCTTTGCCAATCTGAGCGAAGCCGACATCCCGCCGTCCTGGGACTGCCCGCACTGCGGCCAGACGGCGGCCAGGGAACCGGGCGCGTACGTCACCGACGCCCGCAGCAGCGACGAGCCCTATAAGAGCCATCTGGAGTACGCGAAGGAACGGCGGAGCCCGGACGAGGCGGAGGCCGTGGTGGAACAGGCGCTCGAGAAGTTGCGGCGCCGGCGCCGGGAGGCGCGCTAGCGGTCGAACCCGCCGGCCCGGCCGGCGCCCGGAGCAACCGCTGTCAGCCGTCGCCTCTCTCGGCCGCAGACAGCAGTGCGTCGGGCAGCTTGGACGCGGCGTCCCGGTCCAGCAGCCACACGGTGCGCTTGCGCCCGCGGGCACCGGCGGCGGGAACCTGCACCGGATTGGCGCCGGCCAGGGCGAGTCCCACGGCGCCGGCCTTGTCCTGGCCGCCCACCACCAGCCAGACCTCGTCCGCGGAGTTGATCGCAGGGAGCGTCAGGGACACGCGCTCCGGAGGTGGTTTCGGCGCATCGGTCTCGCCGATGACGGACCGCTCTTCCTCGCGGATGCCGCCCATCTCGGGGAACAACGATGCGATGTGCGCATCCGGCCCGACGCCCAGCAGCAGCACGTCGAACCTCGGCACCGGGCCGCTGGTGCCCTCCTCGGCCGCGGCCTGGCGCAGCGCCGCGGAATAGGCCACGGCGGCCGCGTCGGGGTCGGCGTGTTCTCCGGTGGCCCCGAAGGGGTGCACCCGGGCCGGATCCAGGGGGAGCGCGTCCAGCAGCGCTTCGCGTGCCTGCCGTTCGTTGCGGTCGCGGCTGTCCTTGGGGACGAACCGCTCGTCGCCCCACCAGATGTTCACCTTGGACCAATCGAAGCCTGCGGGGGTATCGACGGCGGCTACAGCCTTCAAGGTGTTGATGCCCAGGCTGCCGCCGGTGAGCACCACCGTGGCGTCGCCGTGGGCGGCTTGGGCCGCCGCCAGGCGCTCCACCAGCCTCCGGGCCACCGAGCCGGCGACGGCGGCGGTGTCGGGGTGGACTATGACGTGTGGTTCAGCGGTCACTGCGGCGCACGCTCCTCAAATTGGTTCGGGGCAATCCGTGTATCAGCACCTCGCCGAACACTTCGTCCGGGTCCAGCCGGCGCAGTTCCTCAGCCAGGCATTCCTCCAGCGGGCGGCGCGGCAGCGTAATACGCTGCACCGGCAGGCCGGGCATGATCAGTTCGGCCACGGACGGGCCGGGACGCAGGATCTGGATGTCGCCGGTCGTCCGTGAAATGCGCACGCCCCTGATGCCGGTCCCCGCCGTGTCCTCCACGATGGTCACCGGCGCGTTCAGTGCCAGCGTCAGCCACGCCGCCAAGAGGACCGTGCTGGGGGAGTCCGACGCGCCCTCCACGGCAACCGAGGTGACCGGGGCAGGTTCCAGCTGGTCAAAGACGGCGGCCAGCTGCACGCGCCAACTGGTCAGCCGCGTCCAGGCCAGGTCCGTGTCGCCGGCGGTATGGGTCTCGCGCAGGCTGAACAGCGCCTGCTGCGGGTCCGGCTCCTTGTCTGAATCGGTGATGCGGCGGTGCGCAATCCGGCCGATGGACGTGCGAGAAGCATCCTTCGGCATGCCGTGCGGCCACCAGGCGACGATCGGGGCGTCGGGCAGCAGCAGCGCGGCCACGAGGGACTCGCTCTCGGCTGCCAGCTGGCCGTAGCCGTACAGCACCACCACCTCGGCCGCTCCGGCGTCGCCGCCTACCCGGATTTGGGCATCCAGCTTGGTCTCCGCCTCCGACCCGGCATCCACCAGGGCGATGATACGGCAGGGATGTTCCCGGCTCGCGGCGTTGGCGGCGAAGATGGCCTCTTCTTCGTAACCGAGCGAGGTCACGACCACCAGGGTCAACACGCGCCCCAGGGCCACAACGCCGCCTTGCTCCCGCATGGCCACGATTTCCTTGGAGACCTTCGACGTCGTGGTGTCCTTGAGCTCTTTAATCACGGCCTTCTCCAAGTACGTCCGTCGCGGGCCAGCAGCTCATCGGCCGACGCCGGTCCCCAGCTGCCGGGGGAGTAGGGCTCCGGCCGGGTGCGGCTGTTGGCCCAGTACTCCTCGAACGGGTCCAGGATCTTCCAGGACAGCTCGACTTCCTGGTGGCGGGGGAACAGCGGCGGCTCGCCGAGCAGTACGTCCAGGATCAGCCGTTCGTAGGCCTCCGGACTGGACTCGGTGAACGCGTGCCCGTAGCCGAAGTCCATGGTGACGTCCCGGACCTCCATTTGCGTGCCGGGCACCTTGGACCCGAAGCGCATGGTGACGCCCTCGTCCGGCTGGACACGGATCACCACCGCGTTCTGGCCGAAGTCGTCCTCGTGGTGGTTCGGGAACAGCAGGTTCGGCGCGCGTTTGAACACCACCGCAATCTCCGTGACCCGGCGGCCCAGGCGCTTGCCGGCACGCAGGTAGAACGGCACGCCGGCCCAGCGCCGGGTGTGGATGTCCAGCCGCAGCGCGGCATAGGTCTCGGTGACCGAGTCCGGGTTGAAGCCTTCTTCTTCCAGGTACCCGGCCACTCTCTCACCGCCCTGCCACCCGCCGGTGTACTGGCCGCGGGCCGAATGGGCCGACAGGTCCTCGGGGAGCTTGACGGCGGCCAGCACCTTTTCCTTTTCCGTCCGCAGGTCCTCGGCGTTGAAGGAAATGGGTTCCTCCATGGCGGTCAGGGCGAGCAACTGCAGCAGGTGGTTCTGGATGACGTCGCGCGCCGCCCCGACGCCGTCGTAATAGCCTGCGCGGCCGCCGATCCCGATGTCTTCCGCCATGGTGATCTGCACGTGGTCCACGTAGTTCGCGTTCCAGAGCGGCTCGAACAGCTGGTTGGCGAAGCGCAGCGCCAGGATGTTCTGGACCGTCTCCTTGCCCAGATAGTGGTCGATCCTGAACACCGCGTCCGGCGGGAAGACCGATTCGACGATGTTGTTCAGTTCGCGTGCGGACTGAAGGTCATGCCCGAAGGGCTTCTCAATGACAACCCGCCGCCAGGGCATGCCGTCAACTTCCTCCGGTGCCTGCGCCAGGCCGTGCGAGGAGAGCATCTTGCACACCTGCTCGAAGGCCTTGGGCGGAATCGAGAGGTAGAACGCGTGGTTGCCCTGCGTCCCGCGCTGCTCGTCCAGCTCTTCCAGGGTGCCGCGGAGCTGCTCAAAGGCATCCTCGTCGTCGAACGCGCCCTGGACGAACCGGATGCCCGCCGCCAGGTGCGTCCAGATGTCCTCGCGGAACGGGGTGCGGGCATGCCGCTGCACCGATTCCTTTACCTGGGCCGCGAACTCGTCGTCGTCCCACGGCCTGCGGGCAAAACCGACCAGCGCGAAGCTCGGCGGCAGCAGCCCGCGGTTGGCCAGGTCGTACACCGCCGGCATGAGCTTCTTGCGGGCAAGGTCTCCGGTGACCCCGAACAGCACCAGGGAACAGGGGCCGGCAATGCGGTCGAGCCGACGGTCGCGCGGGTCCCGGAGAGGGTTGGCCGGACGCCGCCGTCGTTCGGAAGGGGCCATTACTGCTTTCCAGCCAGTCGGGACACCGCGTCCATCACCTGGCGCACACCGGCGGCCCGGTCGGCCAAATGCAGGCGCAGGACGGGGCGGCCGCCCTCCCGCAGCACGTTGGCGTCTCCGGCGGCCTGGGCATCGATCAGTTCGCCGAAGCTGAACTCGCGTCCCGGGATGGGGATGTCCGTCGCGGCCTCGCCGGTCAGCTGCAGGTAGACACCGATGCCCGGCCCGCCCTTGTGGAACTGCCCGGTGGAGTGCAGGAACCGCGGGCCCCAGCCGAAGGTGACGGGCCGTCCGGTCGCCTCGGCCAGCAGGGGCCGGATCCGTTCCAACTCGGCCTGGCCGAAGCGGTCAAGGTAGGCCTGCACGCTCACGTAGCCGTCCGGCCCCAGTTGGCCCAGCAGGCCGTTCAGCGCGTCGTCCAGCGACGCACCCATGGCCAGGCCGCTGCCGCGCACCTGGACGGCACCGTCGGTGAAGTCGGGCAGCGCCGCGGCCGGGCGTTCGTCCAGCAGCCCGCGTGCCGCGGCCTTCGCCGCCTCGACGTCCGGCTGGTCGAAGGGGTTGATGCCCAGCAGGCGGCCGGCCACAGCCGTGGCGTACTCCCACAGCAGCAGCTGGCTGCCCAGGCTCCCGCCCACGGCAACCTCGTCGGCTCCGACCGTCACCTCCTGATCGGGGGAGACCAGCCGGACCACCAGCACATCCTTGGCTCCGGAGACGGTCTCCGGGTCGCCGGCGTTGACCACCACCGGCAGCAGTCCGGTTCCCAGCTTGCCGGTGGACTCGGCGATCAACTGCTCGGCCCAGTCCGCGAAGCCGACGATCCCGGAACCGTCGTCGGCGATGGCTACCTTGTTGCGCAGCGGCTCGGTGCCGGCCAGCGCGGCGCCCAGGGCCAGGGCCATGTTGTCGGCGGAATCCTCGGAGAGCACCTCGGCGGCCTCTTCGGCGTCGTCGAGCAGCCTCTCGATGTCCACGCCGGCCAGCCCGGCAGGGACCAGCCCGAACGCGGTCAGCGCGGAGTACCGTCCGCCGACGTTGGGGTCGGCGTTGAACACCGCACGGTACCCGGCTTCCCGCGCCGCCTCATCCAGCGGGGAGCCGGGATCGGTGACCACGATGATGCGCGAGGCGGCGTCCAACCCGGCGTCGGCAAAAGCCTGCTCGAAGACACGGCGCTGCGAATCGGTTTCCAGCGTGGAACCGGACTTGGAGGACACGATGATGGCGGTGTCGGCCAGCCGTTCGGCCAGCGCGGCACCCACCTGCTGGGGATCCGTGCTGTCGAGCACGGTGAGCTCCACGCCGGCGGTATTGGCGATCACTTCCGGCCCCAGCGAGGAGCCGCCCATCCCGGCCAGCACAAAGCGCGTCACGCCCTCGGCCGCAAGCGCCTTGCGCAGCTCCAGGATCTCCGGAACCAGCGGCCGGGACACCGCCGCCGCATCCACCCAGCCGAGGCGGACGGCCGCCTCGGCTTCTGCCTCCGGGCCCCACAGGGTGTTGTCCTGCGTCGCGATGCGGGAGGCGACGCGGTCCTCCACCAGGGTGCCGACATGGCGGCGGACGGCGGCCAGTGCGGCTCCCGACGCCTCGAAAGCCAGCGAACTCATGACTGCCCGGCTCCGTGCACCGAGTCGAGGGCGTTCTGGACGGTCTCCCGCAACTGCTGCCAGCTGGCCACGAACTTCTCCAGGCCCTCCTCCTCGAGCAGTTCCACCACCTCGTTGTAGGAGACGCCGGCCTGCGCGATGTCGTCGAGCACCTTGTTCGCTTCCGCGTAGGTGCCGGTGACCCGGTCACCCTCGACCTTCCCGTGGTCGGCGACGGCTTCCAGCGTCTGCTCCGGCATGGTGTTGACCACGTTCGGGGCTACCAGTTCGGTGACGTAGAGGGTGTCCGGGTAGTCCGGATTCTTCACGCCGGTGGAGGCCCACAGCGGCCGCTGCGGCCGGCCGCCGGCGGCGGCCAGCACCTGCCAGCGTTCGGTCGCGAACTGCTCCTCGTAGATTTGGTAGGCCAGCCGGGCGTTGGCGACGCCGGCCTTGCCCTTCAACGCGGCGGCCTCCGCGGTCCCGGCGGCGTCCAGGCGCTTGTCGATCTCGGAATCGACGCGGGAGACGAAGAACGACGCCACCGAGTGGATGGTCGACAGGTCCTTGCCGTTTTCCTTGGCCTGCTCCAGGCCCAGCATGAAGGCGTTGATCACTTCGCGGTAGCGCTGCAGCGAGAAGATCAGGGTCACGTTGACGCTGATGCCGAGCGCGAGGGTCTCGGTGATGGCCTGCAGGCCTTCGCTGGTGGCCGGGATCTTGATGAAGGCATTGGTGCGGCCCACGGCCTTGTGCAGATGCTGTGCCTCGGCGACGGTGCCGTGCGCGTCACGGGCCAGCCGCGGATCCACCTCGATCGACACGCGGCCGTCGACCCCCTCGGTATCGGCGGCGAGCGGGGAGAACAGGTCGCAGGCCTCGGCCACGTCGGACGTGGTGATGGCGAAGACCGCCGAATCCACGTCTGCGCCGTCGGCGGCCAGCTGCTGGACCTGCGCCTGGTAGCTGCGGCCGTCCTGCAGGGCGGCGGCGAAGATGGAGGGGTTGGTGGTGACGCCCACCACGTTCCGTTCGTCGATGAGGGCCTTCAGGGTCCCGGAGTTGATCCGCTCCCGCGAAAGGTCGTCGAGCCAGATGGAAACGCCCGCATCGGAGAGTGCCTGGGTATTCGGGTTGGACATTGCGTCCTCCTTAGGAATCGGTGGTCTGGGAGAGCGAGTCGCGGGCGGCCTCGACAACAGCCTCGGCCGTGAGTCCGAACTCGCGGAACAGGGTCTTGTAGTCGGCCGAGGCGCCGTAGTGCTCCAGGGACACGCTGCGGCCGGCATCGCCGACCAGGCCGTCCCAGCACTGCGCGATGCCGGCTTCCACCGACACACGGGCCTTGATGCCGGCCGGGAGCACGGACTCGCGGTAGGCGGGGTCCTGCCGGTTGAACCACTCGAGGCAGGGAACGGAGACCACGCGGGTGGCGATGCCGTCGGCCTGCAGCGTTTCGCGGGCCTGGACGGCCAGTTGCACCTCGGAACCGGTGGCGAGCAGGATCACCTGCGGCGTCGTGTCCGTGCCGTCGGACTGCGCCTCGGCCAGCACGTAGGCGCCCTTCGCCACGTTCTCGGCGGAGGCGAAGCCGTTCCCGCCGCGCTCGTAGACGGGCAGGTTCTGCCGCGTGAGCACGATGCCGGCCGGGTTGCTGTGGTTCTCCAGCACCGCCTTCCAGGCCTGGGCCACCTCGTTCGCATCGGCCGGACGGACGACGTCGAGGCCCGGAATGGCACGCAGGCTCGCCAGCTGCTCCACCGGCTGGTGGGTCGGTCCGTCTTCACCGAGCCCGATGGAATCGTGCGTCCACACGTAGATGGAGGGAACGCCCATCAGGGCGCCCAGCCGGATGGCCGGCCGCTGGTAGTCGCTGAAGATCAGGAACGTGCCCGAGAAGGCGCGGGTGTTGGAGCTGAGCACAATGCCGTTCACGATGGAGGCGGCCGCATGCTCGCGGATGCCGAAGTGCAGCACCCTGCCGTACGGCCCGCCGGACCACATGTCGGTCTGCCGCGACTCGGGAACGAACGACGGGGAGCCTTCGATCGTGGTGTTGTTGGACTCGGCCAGGTCCGCCGAACCGCCCCACAGCTCCGGCAGCACCGGGCCGATGGCGTTGAGCACCTTGCCGGAGGCGGCCCGGGTCGAGACGTCCTTGCCGGCCGGGAATTCGGGCAGCGCCGCCTCCCAGCCTTCCGGCAACTCGGACGCCTGCACACGGTCCAGCAGCGCGGCGTTCTCCGGGTTGGCCTCGCGCCAGGCCTGGTAGCCGGTCTCCCAGTCCGCGCGGGCCTGCTTGCCGCGCGCGGCCACCTGCCGGGCGTGATCCAGGACCTCCGGCTCGACCGCGAAATGCTGCTCCGGATCGAAGCCGAGCACCTCCTTGACGGCGGCGACCTCCTCGGCACCCAGGGCGGAGCCGTGGATCTTGCCGGTGTTCTGCTTCTTGGGGGCGGGCCAGCCGATGATGGTGCGCAGCGAGATGATCGAGGGCCGGGACGTCTCGGCCTTCGCGGCCTTCAAAGCCTCGAACAGGGCCGGGACGTCTTCGACGTATTCGCCGGTCTCGGTCCAGTCGACCCGCTGGGTGTGCCAGCCGTACGCCTCGTACCGCTTGAGCACGTCTTCGCTGAAGGCGATGTCGGTGTCGTCTTCGATCGAGATCTTGTTGTCGTCGTAGAGCACCACCAGGTTGCCCAGCTCCTGGTGGCCGGCCAGGGAGGAGGCCTCCGACGTGACGCCCTCCTGCAGGTCGCCGTCGGACGCGATCACCCAGACCGTGTGGTCGAACGGGCTCTCGCCGGCGGCAGCATCGGCGTCGTACAAGCCGCGGGTGCGGCGCTGCGCATAGGCGAAGCCGACGGCGGAGGCGAGCCCCTGGCCCAGCGGGCCGGTGGTGATTTCGACACCCGGGGTGTGCTTGTACTCCGGGTGGCCCGGCGTGAGCGATCCCCAGGTCCGCAGCGCCTTCAGGTCCTCCAGTTCCAGGCCATAGCCGGAGAGGAACAGCTGGATGTACAGCGTCAGCGAGGTGTGGCCGGGGGAGAGGACGAACCGGTCGCGGCCCACCCAGTGCGGATCGGTGGGGTCGTGGCGCATGAACTTCTGGAAGATCAGGTACGCGGCCGGGGCCAGGCTCATGGCGGTGCCGGGGTGGCCGTTGCCGACCTTCTCGACTGCATCCGCCGCGAGGACACGCACCGTGTCCACCGCCCGCTGGTCCAGCGATGTCCAGGACAATTCCTGATCTTCCATGTGTGGCACCGGGTGGGCCCCTTTCTGATCTACGTCTAAGCGGCAGCCGACGGTCCGGAAAACAGCCGTGGCCGCGGACCGATCGGGCCATTCGCCGTTGTTGCTGCCTCAAGCTTGTTGCGCCCATAACCGCGGATTGGCGCTCCTTCCCCACTCTATCCGTTGCGTCTGCAATGCGCAGGACGTGGTGCAGTGCCAGCAGTCACAGCGGTCACTGTTTGACACCGGCGGCCGCCCCCGGCCCGCGCGGGTTTCGGCGGGGGCGGGCGACACCGGTTTCCACGGGCAGGAAACCGGTTTCTACGAGACATAGAAGGAGTATGATGTAGGTGCACCTTGGCCCGTCCTTAACGGCTGGGCGCTTTCGTGTGTCAGACGAACTCCAGCAGAACTGAGTGGTTTTTCCTTGAATATCCAGACCGTTCCGGACCAGGCGTTGGCCGTTCCGGCCAAGCCCGGCTTCTCGCGCAAGGCCAAGGCCTACCTGTCGCTCACGAAGCCCCGCGTGATGGAACTTCTGCTGGTGACCACCCTGCCCACCATGATCTTCGCCCAGGGCGGTTTCCCCGACCTCTGGCTGATGGCTGCCACGATGGTCGGCGGTGCCCTCGCCGCCGGCGCGGCCGGGTCCTTTAACTGCTACATCGACCGGGACATGGACAAGCTCATGCACCGGACCGAGAACCGCCCGCTCGTGACCGGGGAACTGACTCCGCGCGAGGCGCTGGTGTTCTCCTGGGTGCTCGCCGTGGTGGCCGTGGCGCTCCTCTGGTTCGGGGCCAATCCGCTGGCCGGCATGCTGGGTGTCGGCGCGATCTTCTTCTACGTCGTGATCTACACGCTGATCCTCAAGCGCCGCACCTCGCAGAACATCGTCTGGGGCGGCGCCGCCGGGTGTTTCCCCGTGCTCATCGCCTGGGCCGCGGTGACCAACACGGTGGCGTGGCCGGCGGTGATCCTGTTCATGGTCATCTTCCTGTGGACGCCTCCGCACTACTGGCCGCTGTCCATGAAATACAGCGACGACTACAACGCGGCCAACGTGCCGATGCTCGGCGCGATCGCCAGCGCACGGCAGGTCTCCGTGCAGGTTGTCCTCTATGCCTGGGCCACCCTGGTCTGCTCGCTGCTGCTGGCTCCGGTCGGCGGCGCCGGCTGGGTCTACACCATCGTGGCCCTGCTCAGCGGTTCCTGGTTCGTCTACGAATCGCACCGGCTCTACGCGCTGACCAAGCGTGGAACCGAAAGCACCGCCGTCACGAACAAGAGCGCCATGCGCGTGTTCCATGGCTCCATCAGCTACCTCACGGTGCTGTTCCTGGCCCTGGCCCTGGATCCCTTCATCGGCGGTCCCGTCTTCGGCTAGGCGCAACCCGCCCGACGCCGTCCTGCTGCCTCCCGGCGGTGCCGCCGGGGGGCCCTGCTGCCCGTGCCGGGCCCTGCGGGGGCGGCCCTGCTGCCCTAAGATTGCGGCATGAATCCCTTCCGCGGCCTGATCGCCTATCCGGTGACCCCCTTCCATCACGACGGCGGCGTCAACCTCCCGGAGCTGATCCGCCATATCGCGGCCGTGAGCGAGGCGCCCGTCGACGCGATCACGGTGCTGGGCAGTTCGGGCAACTTCGCGTATCTGGACCGGGCGGAACGACGGGATGTCGTCACGGCGGCGGTGGAGGCGGTTAAGGCGGTCCGGCCCGGGCTGCCGGTGTGCGTCGGCGTGAGCGCGGTGGGCACCCGTGAACTCCTGCAGAACATCGACGACGCCAACGCGGCGGGTGCCGACGGCCTCCTGGTCTCCACGGTGTCCTACTATCCCCTGACGGACGAAGAAGTGGCGGCCCAGTGTGTTGCGGCTGCCCGCCGGTCCGGCCTCCCCGTTTGCCTGTACAGCAACCCCCGCACCACGCAGTTCAGCTTCAGCCTGGAGCTCGTGGCCGAGCTGGCCGCGGAACCCAACATCGTGGCCGTGAAAGAATCGGCACCCTCCACCGAAGTATTCCGCGGCCGATATGAAGAACTCCGCGGCCTGCTGCCGGTCGGGGCCGGCGACTTCAGCCACGGCATGAGCGGCGACGCGCTGATCGCCGGCGCCGGCTTCGCGGCCGACGCGTGGCACGGCGGGCCGATTGCGGTGTTGCCGGCGCATTACCGGGTGTTGCGCGACGCCGTGGTGGCCGGCGATGAGGAAACCGCCGCCGCGGCACGGGCCGCGTTGGCTCCGCTCATGGCCTATTTCGGGTCGCTGCGCCCGCTCAGCAATCTCTACTCGCTGGCGAGGGCCGCCGGGATCGATGCGGGGGATCCGCGGCTGCCGCTGCACCCATTGCCCGGGAGCAGCCGGCGCGAACTCGCGCGGCTCCTCGAGGATATCGAGGCGTTCCGCCCGGCTGACCGGGCGCCTGCAGGACAGTAGCGCCGGCCCCGCCGCCCGGCCGGAGGAGCGGGAACTTGCCCGCCGCCCGGGCGGACTAGAGCGGGAACTTGCCCGTCGAACGGTCCCAGACGTTCGTGGCCGCGACGGTCAGCAGGGCGGACCCGAGCATGTGCAGCAGCACGAGGCCGACGGGCAGGCCGGTGAAGTGCTGGAGGTAACCGATGCCGCCTTGCAGCACGACCACGGCGGCCAGCCACCAAAGGGCGGTGCGCAGTTGCGGGGAGGTGGCGCGGCGGTAGGCGAGCACCAGCGCCAGCACGATGGCCGCGACCAGCAGGTAGACCGGCACCACGTGGATCCGCGTGACCAGGTCGGCACTGAAGTCGTGCCGCGGGGCACTGGCGTCGCCGGCATGCGGGCCGGTGCCGGTCACGATCGTGCCCAGCACGATGGAGGCAGCGGAGGTAGCGGCGATGGTCCAGCCCAGGGTTGCCTGGATGCGCGGGACCGGAGCGACGGCCACGGCGGAGCGGCCGCGCAGGTACATGCCGGTGCGGTTCACCAGCATCGTGGCGACGGCCACCAGTGCCGCCGAGGCCAGGAAGTGCAGGCTCACCACCCACGGGTTAAGGTCGGTCCACACGGTGATGCCGCCGATCAGGGCCTGCACCGGGATGACGCACAGCAGGGCCACGGCCAGGCCGAACAGGGTGCGGTGCGAACGGCGCATCCGCCAGAGCGACACAAGCATGGCCACGGCGATGATGACCAGGATGAACGTCAGCGTGCGGTTGCCGAATTCGATCAGCCCGTGGATGCCCATCTCCGGCGTCGGCGTCATCGAACCGGGCACGCAGTTGGGCCACTCGGAGCAGCCCAGGCCGGACTGGGTCAGCCGCACGGCGCCGCCGGTGATGATGATGCCCATCTGCGATACCAGCGAGGCGATGGCCAGCCCGTGCACGGTCCGGGTGACCGAGACGGGCAGCCGATCCTTGAGGTAGCGGGACTTCGGGGTGGCGGTGGTCATTGACTTAGCTCCATTTGAACCAGCGGATGGCGGCAAGGCTAGCCACTACGGTCCAGGCCAGCAGCACGATTGAGGCGGTGAGATTGAACTGCGCGTCGATCAGGGCGCTGCGCAGGGCGTCGCCCAAGGCGGTCGAGGGCAGCACATGGGCGGCCGGCTCGAAAACGTCGGGCCAACTGGCCACCGGAAAGAGGATACCGCCGGCAGCCGCCAACAGCACCCACAGCAGGTTGGTGATCGCCAGCGTGGCTTCCGGCCGGACGGTACCGGCGATCAGGAGGCCCAGCGAGGTGAAAGCCGCGGCACCGAGCACCAGTTGCGCGGCCGCCGGCAGGAGGCCGCCGAGCGCGGGCTGCCATCCGAGGAAGACGAGGGCTGTCCCGCCCACCACCACCACCTGAATGACCATGATGGCGAGCACGGCGAGGATCTTTCCCAGGATCAGGCCGCTCTGTCCCAACGGCGTGGTGGACAGGAAGCGGAGGACCCCGTAGCGGCGGTCGAAGCCGGTGGCGATTCCCTGGCCGGTCAGGGCCGTGGATACCGTGCACAAGGCCAGGACGCCCGGGGCGGCCGTGGCGATCCTGTCGTCGGTGAAGGTGTCCAGCAGCGGCGTGACGGTCAGGCCGATGAGCGCCAGGAGCGGCAGGATGATGGCGATCAGCAACTGCTCGCCGTTGCGCAGCATGCCCAACGTCTCGTAGCGGCCCTGCAGGGCGATCCGGCGGATCAAGGCGGCGGGCGCGCTCATCGCAGGTCCTTCCCGGAAATATCGAGGAAGACATCTTCCAGTGAGCGCGGTGCCATGTGGATGGACGCCGGCATGACATTGTGGGCCGCCCACTCCGCCGCCAGTGCGGCCAGCAGCCCGGGGGTTATGTGGCCGGCCACCATGTAGCGGCCGGGAACGTTTTCGACGGCGGCGAACGGCTCGGGCAGGGTGAAGGACAGGCCCGGGACGGCATCGAACGTCAGCAGGCGTTCGACGCCGGCACTCTCGTCCGTGGCCGCCGTGAGTTCGGCCACCGTGCCGTGCACCACGGTCCTGCCGGCATCGATGATGAAGACATAGTCGGCCAGCCGCTGCGCGTCGTCCATGAGGTGCGTGGTGAGGATGATGCCCAGCCCCTCGGCCCGCAGTTCCTGGATCAGGTCGAACACCACGGCCCGGGACTGCGGATCCAGGCCCGCGCTCGGTTCGTCCAGGAAGAGGACCTCCGGATCGCCGACCAGGGCGGCGGCCAGCGCGACCCGCTGCTTTTGACCGCCGGAGAGCCTGCGGATGGGTGTGTTGGCGAAGCCGTTGATGCCCAGCCGCTCCGCCAGCTCGTCCACGCTGCGGGGGTCCCGGTACATCCCGGCAACATGCTGGAGCAGGGCCAGCGGCCGGATGGCCTGCGGCAGGCCGCCTTCCTGCAGCATGACGCCCACCCGGCTGCGCAGCTCCGCTCCCGCCTGGTAGGGATCCTGGCCGAGCAGCCGAACGGTGCCGCCGTTGGGGCGCATGAGGCCCTGCGCGCAGGCTAAGGTGGTGGTCTTGCCCGCGCCGTTGGGCCCGAGCAAGGCCGTGACCTGCCCGGGATAGGCGCGCAGGTGGACCCCATCGATCACGCGGATCATCTTGTTGTCCAGGGCCTCCACCGGTCCCAGATCTTTCACGAGTCCCTGGATGTCCAGGCAGGGTTCGGAGGTAGGCACCCGAACATTCTACGGGACGTAGAGCGGTCGACGCAGAGCACGCTTCGCTAAGGCCTGCCTTACTGGTAGCGCGGAATAGAATACGTCATGATTGTGTTGTGTATTCCATGACCAGTAGTGCTTCTTTGCGTGCCCAGGCACCGGAGTCCGAGGAGCGGACCCGGGACCGGGTGTTGAATGCCGTTTTGGAACACGGACCCGTCAGCGCCGCCGGGCTCGGCGAGATACTGGGCTTCACGCCCGCGGCCGTGCGGCGCCATCTGGATGCCCTGTCCCGCAAGGGCCTGATCGAGGTCAAGCTCACCGCGAATTCGGCCACCGGCGCCGGTCGCCCGGCCCGCAAGTACGTGCTGAGCCGGCAGGGCCAGACGCGCCTCGGCAACGACTACCTGGATATTGCGCGCACCGCCTTGGCGGCCCTGGGCGAGGCTGCCGGCCGCGAGGCGGTCGCCGAGTTCGCGCGGAACCGATACCGGGACATGGAAGAACGCTACCGCCCGGTGGTGGAGGCGGCAGGGCCCGGAATTGAAGAGCGGGCCAAGGCGCTGGCGGAGGCGCTGAGCGCCGACGGCTTTGTCGGGTCCACCAACGTGGTGGGAACCCAGGCGCCGCACAGCACCATGCTGGCCGTTCAGCTGTGCCAGGGGCACTGCCCGGTGCAGCAGCTGGCAGCGGATTTCCCGGACTTCTGCGACAGCGAAACCGAAGTTTTCTCCCGGCTGCTCGGGGTGGATGTCAGGCGACTGTCCACGCTGGCCAGCGGGGGACATGTGTGTACGACCCACATCCCGGTGGGTCGAACAAGGTCTGCGGTTCGACCCGTCGAACCGGCGACAGGCACGAGACGAGTATCCATCAATCTGCAAGAGAGGCCGTGATGACGGACCAAGTGGATCAGAGCATGAGGAACGCGGTCGGGACGACCGATGTAGCCGACACCACCATTTCCGAAATCCTGGAAAAGAACCCCGAGCTGCATGGCATCGGGACCTACGAATACGGCTGGGCCGACGCCGACACCGCCGGCGCCAACGCCCGCCGCGGTCTGAATGAAGAAGTGGTCCGCGACATCTCCGCCAAGAAGGGCGAGCCGCAGTGGATGCTGGACCTGCGTTTGAAGGGCCTGAAGTACTTCGACCGGAAGCCGATGCCCACCTGGGGCGCCGACCTGTCCGGCATCGACTTCGACAACATCAAGTACTTTGTCCGGTCCACGGAGAAGCAGGCCAAGACGTGGGAGGACCTGCCCGAGGACATCCGGGTCACCTACGAAAAGCTGGGCATCCCCGAGGCCGAGCGTGAGCGCCTGGTTTCCGGCGTCGCGGCCCAGTACGAGTCCGAGGTCGTCTACCACCAGCTGCGCGAAGACCTGGAAGCCCAGGGCGTCATCTTCCTGGACACCGACACCGGCCTGAATGAACACCCGGAGATCTTCCAGGAGTACTTCGGCTCGGTCATCCCGGTGGGCGACAACAAGTTCGCCTCGCTGAACACCGCTGTCTGGTCCGGCGGCTCCTTCGTCTACGTCCCCAAGGGCGTCCACGTCGACATCCCGCTGCAGGCCTACTTCCGGATCAACACCGAGAACATGGGCCAGTTCGAGCGCACGCTGATCATCGCCGACGAAGACTCCTACGTGCATTACATCGAGGGCTGCACGGCGCCGATCTACAGCTCGGACTCGCTGCACTCCGCCGTCGTCGAGATCATCGTGAAGAAGGGCGCGCGCGTCCGGTACACGACGATTCAGAACTGGTCGAACAACGTGTACAACCTGGTGACCAAGCGGGCCATCGCCCACGAGGGCGCCACCATGGAGTGGGTCGACGGCAACATCGGCTCCAAGGTCACCATGAAGTACCCGGCGGTCTACCTCACCGGTGAGCACGCCAAGGGCGAAACGCTGTCCATCGCCTTCGCCGGTGCGGGCCAGCACCAGGACACCGGCTCGAAAATGGTCCACATTGCGCCGAACACGTCCAGCGCGATCGTGGCCAAGTCCGTGGCGCGCGGCGGCGGCCGCTCGGCCTACCGCGGCCTGGTCCAGGTGCGCGAGGGCGCGAAGAACACCAAGAACAGCGTGGTCTGCGACGCCCTGCTGGTGGATACCATCTCGCGCTCGGACACGTACCCGTACATCGACGTCCGCGAGGACGACGTCACCATGGGCCACGAGGCGACCGTGTCCCGGGTCAGCGAAGAGCAGCTGTTCTACCTGATGACGCGCGGCCTGGCCGAAGACGAAGCAATGGCCATGATCGTGCGCGGTTTCATCGAACCGATCGCCCGCGAGCTGCCGATGGAATACGCCCTCGAGCTGAACCGCTTGATTGAACTGCAGATGGAAGGATCCGTAGGTTAATGACTGAGATCACTGAGAAGGCACGCATCGGTGCTCCGGCCATCGACGGATTCACGGAGGAAGGCGAAAATCTCTCCCCGGCCAACGCTGCCGCAGGCCCGCTGGCAGGCGACAGCGCCAAGAGCCACAGCCACGGAGGCGGCGTCGGTGTTCCCGACAGCTCCCGCGCCGGCCGCCTGACCTCGTACAAGGCGGAAGACTTCGGCCCGCTCACCGGACGCGAAGAAGACTGGCGGTTCACGCCGCTCAAGCGCCTGCGCGGCCTGCAGAGCGACGCGCTGACCGGTACCGCCCCGGCCGTCACCGTCACCGGCCCCGAAGGCGCCGAGCTGCCGGCCGGCGTCCTGGTCGAGACCGTCGGCCGCGCCGATGCCCGCATCGGCGTCGCCGGCATCCCCGAGGACCGCGTCTCCGCCGCCGCCTGGGAGGCCTTCCGCGAAGCGACAGTGGTGACCATCCCGGCCGAGGCTCAGCTGGACTCCGGCGTCGCCGTGGTGGTGGAAGGCAACAGCACCGAGCTGTCCGCGCAGCACCTGGTCATCGTGGCCGAAAAGTTCTCCAAGGCCGTCGTCGTGCTGGACCACAAGGGCAGCGCCACGGTCTCGCAGAACGTGGAGATCGACGTGCAGGACGGCGCCGACCTCACCGTCGTCTCGGTGCAGGAATGGGCCGACGACGCCGTTCACGCCTCCTCGCAGCAGGCCCGCGTGGGCCGCGACGCGAAGTTCAAGCACGTGACCGTCAGCCTGGGCGGCGACCTCGTCCGCGTCACGCCGTCCACCCGGTTCACCGCCACCGGCGGCGATGTGGAAATGTACGGCCTCTACTTCGCCGACGCCGGACAGCACCTAGAGCACCGCCTGTTCGTGGACCACGCGGTGCCGAACTGCAAGTCGCGGGTGCTGTACAAGGGCGCCCTGCAGGGCAAGAACGCGCACACCGTCTGGGTGGGCGACGTGCTGATCCGCAAGGAAGCCGAGGGCACCGACAGCTACGAGGCAAACCGGAACCTGGTGCTGACCGACGGCGCGCGCGCCGACTCGGTGCCGAACCTCGAAATCGAGACCGGCCTGATCGAAGGCGCCGGCCACGCCAGCACCACCGGACGCTTCGACGACGAGCACCTGTTCTACCTGATGGCGCGCGGCATCCCGCAGGACGTCGCCCGCCGCCTGGTGGTCCGCGGGTTCCTCAACGAGGTCATTCAGCAGATCCGGGTGCCCGCCCTCGAAGAGCGCCTCAATGCGGCGCTCGAGCGGGAACTCGAGGCGGGCAACCTCTGATGAGCGGGACGCCGCGCGGCGAACTGGTGTGCCAGGCCTCCGACATACAGGTCAACCAGGCAGTGCGCATCCTGATCGATGACTACCCGGTAGCCATCGTCAGGGACTCCGAGGGCGAACTCCACGCCATCGGGGACACCTGTTCGCACGCGGACGTCTCCCTCTCCGAAGGCGACGTCGAAGGCTGCGCGATCGAATGCTGGGGCCACGGTTCCCAGTTCGATTTGCGCACCGGCGAGCCGCTGAGCCTGCCGGCGTTCGAACCCGTCCCGGTGTTCGCGCTGGCGCTCGATGGCGACAGTGTCTACGTAGACGTCACGAACGTCCTCAACGGGGCGCCTGCCCCGGACCTCAACTAAAAACTTCCATCACGTGAACGGCGCCCGCCCGCACCGGGCGCAAAGGAGAAAGCAGACAGATGTCTACTCTTGAAATCAAGGACCTGCACGTCAGCATCGACACCGAGCAGGGCAGCAAGCAGATCCTCAAGGGCGTGTCCCTGACGATCAACACCGGCGAGATCCACGCCATCATGGGCCCGAACGGTTCCGGCAAGTCCACCCTGGCGGCCACCATCGCCGGACACCCGCGCTACAACGTCGACTCCGGCTCCATCACCATGGACGGCGAAGATGTGCTGGCCATGAGCGTTGACGAGCGCGCCCGCGCCGGCCTTTTCCTGGCCATGCAGTACCCGGTCGAGGTGCCCGGCGTGACCATGACCAACTTCCTGCGGACCGCCAAGACCGCCCTCGACGGCGAGGCCCCGAAGCTGCGTACCTGGACCAAGGACGTCAAGGAAGCGATGAGCCAGCTGCGCATCGACGCAGACTTCGCCCAGCGCAACGTGAACGAGGGCTTCTCCGGCGGCGAGAAGAAGCGCGTGGAGATCCTCCAGCTCGAACTGTTCAAGCCCAAGTTCGCCATCATGGACGAAACCGACTCCGGCCTGGACGTGGATGCGCTCAAGGTGGTCTCCGAAGGCCACAACCGCGTGCATGCCGGCGGCGCGATGGGCACCCTGCTCATCACCCACTACACGCGCATCCTGCGCTACATCAAGCCCGACTTCGTGCACGTCTTCGTGGATGGCCACATCGCCGAAGAGGGCGGCCCCGAACTGGCCGACCGTCTCGAAGATGAGGGCTACGACCGCTACCTGACAGCAGCGAAGGCCTGATCATGACAGAAGCCAAAGCCCCGCAGACGTCCCTGGAGGACGTTGAGGAAGCGCTCAAGGACGTCATCGACCCTGAGCTGGGCGTCAACATCGTGGACCTCGGCCTGCTGTACGGGCTGAAGTACGCCGACGACGGTGCCCTGCTCATCGACATGACGCTGACCACCGCCGCCTGCCCGCTCACCGACGTCCTCGAGGAGCAGACCGGCCAGGCGCTGGACGGCGTGGTGGACGAGTGGCGCCTCAACTGGGTATGGATGCCGCCGTGGGGTCCGGAGCGGATCACCGACGACGGCCGCGACCAGATGCGCGCCCTCGGCTTCAATATCTGATTCGACGAATCGACGGCGGACCGGTCACCTTCGGGTGGCCGGTCCGCTCCTGTCTTGACGCCGTCCCGCGGGCTAGGATCGGGTCATGAGTGCGTCGAGTGCGGCATCGAAGCGGCGGCGGGGACGCTATGACGAGGTCCACGTAGCCGCCGCCTACCACGGCCTGACCGCCCTGCTGGCCGTCGTGGGCCTCGCCGTCGGCATCACAGCCGTGCCGGCGGCGCCCGGCTATGGCGCCGCCGCCGCGCATGCCTGGTGGAACTACGCCAGCGCCCCGGGGGTGCAGGCCGCGCTGCTCGTCTTTGTGGTGAGCCTGACGCTGCTGATGGATTCGACCACGGCCGGGGGACGGCTCTGGCGGGCAGCCCGGACCGCTACCCTGGCGGCCATGCTGCTGGTCTTCCTGGCCCAGTTCACCCCGTTCCGGGGCTTTCCCGAAACCGCCGGGCTGACCCCTGCCGGGGTGATGGCGGACCGGCTCCTGCATTACGTGCTGCCCGTCGTCGTCGTGACCGGCTGGCTCATCTTTGGTCCGCGGCCCCGCATCGGCGCCGGCGCCGTGACGGTCGGGCTGGCCTTCCCCGCTTTCTGGCTGCTCTGGACGGGCATCAGGGGTGCCGCGACGGGTTGGCTGCCGTACAGCCCCGGGACGGCGGGGCCGGGGGAGCTGCTGATGACGGGCATCGTCCTGATCCTGGTCTGGCTGGGGGCGGGCATGGTGTTCCTGCTGCTGGACACGACGATGGGCCGCGAGCCCGACGGATATCTTCCGGGATTCGGCCCCGGGGATCCCGACGAGAGCCGGGCCGGGACCTCCGGGGGCACCCCGCCGGCCGGGGTCTCCGGGGGTGCACCGCCGTTTGCCGCGGGCATCCGGGAGGCGGACCCCGTGGATCCACGGGACCTGTAGCCTTCGCGGGCTGCGTCCGGGACCTGCAGCCTTCGCACCTGCGTCAGGCGGGTCGGTCGAGGTCCGGGGCCGAGAACGTATCGCACCGGCCGGCGTCGCCGGTCCGGTAGCCGTGCAGGAACCAGCGCTGCCGTTGCTCGCTGGAGCCGTGCGTCCAGGTGTGGGGGTTGATCTGCCCCGCGGCGGCTTGCTGGATGCGGTCGTCGCCGACGGCGGCCGCGGCGGAGAGGGCGTCCTGCAGGTCCCGCTGGGTCAGCGGCTGCATGAAGGGTTCCCCGGTCCGTTCGTCGATCTGCTCGGTGGCGTTGCCGGCCCACACCCCGGCATAGCAGTCCGCCTGCAGTTCCACCCGGACTGCGCCTGATTCGGGTCCCTGGGGATCCTGCCGGGCGTAGTCGATGGCACCGGTGAGGTTCTGGATGTGGTGCCCGAACTCGTGCGCCACCACGTATTCCTCGGCCAGCGGCCCGCCGCTGGCGCCGAAGCGGGTGGTCAGTTCGGTGAAGAAGGCGGTGTCGAAATACGCGGTCTGGTCGGATGGACAGTAGAACGGGCCCACCGCGCTGCTGGCCCTGCCGCAGCCGGTGCTGACGCCGCCGTCGAACAGGACGGTCTGCGGGGCCGGGTACCGCATGTTGTAGCGGGGCAGGTAGCCGGCCCAGAAATCGTTGAGGCTGTTGACGGTCCCCACGATGCGGCAGTCGGTGCGCTCGTTGGCGTCGGCGCCGGTGCGGCATTCTTCCTGCAGGGCCGAACCACCCGGCTGCTGCTGTTCCTGGCCGGCGCCCAGGCCGAAGCCTTCCAGCACTTCGGGCGAAACGCCCAGGAGGCTGGCGATGAGGACGAGGAGGCCGCCGCCGCCGATGGCGATCTTGCCGCCCAGGCCGCCGCGGCGGTCCTGAACCTGTGACGTATCCAACTGGGAGCCGCGGGAGAAACTCATTCGCCAAGGATAACCGTCCGATCAGAGCGGGGCGGAGGGGTGGGGACGGCTTTGGGTTGCCGGTAGACTGGAAAGGTTGATTTCCGCCCGTCCCGTCTGGACGGCGCCCGGGCATCCCTCCCGCACCCCTTCGAAAGGCTTCCACTGTGATTACCGTCAACGATCTTGAGCTGCGTGCCGGGGCCCGTCTGCTCATGGAGGCGGTGTCCTTCCGTGTGGACAAGGGCGACAAGGTGGGGCTGGTGGGCCGCAACGGCGCCGGCAAGACCACACTGACCCGCGTCCTCGCGGGAGAAGGCATGCCTGCCGCCGGGACCGTGGTGCGCACCGGTGAAATCGGTTACCTGCCCCAGGATCCGCGGACCCCCGACATGGAACAGCTGGCCCGCGACCGGATCCTCTCGGTGCGGGGCCTCGACGTGGTAACCCGTAAGCTGCGGGAAGCGCAGTCGGACATGGCCAGCACCGACGCCGACGTCCAGGCCAAGGCGATGCGCCGCTACGACCGGCTGGAGGCCGAGTTCATCTCCGGCGGCGGTTACGCCGCCGAGGCCGAGGCGGCCGCCATCTCCTCCAACCTGGCCCTGCCGGAGCGGATCCTGAACCAGCCCCTGCGGACGCTGTCAGGCGGCCAGCGCCGCCGCGTCGAGCTGGCGCGGATCCTGTATTCGGGTGCCGACACCATGCTCCTCGATGAGCCGACCAACCACCTCGACGCCGACTCGATCAGCTGGCTGCGCGAGTTCCTGAAGAACCACCAGGGCGGGCTGATCGTGATCAGCCACGACACCGGGCTGCTGGAAGCGACCGTCAACAAGGTGTTCCACTTGGACGCCAACCGCGCCACCATCGACATTTACAACATGAACTGGAAGCGCTACCTGTCCCAGCGCGAGACCGACGAGCGGGCCCGCAAGCGTGAGCGCGCCAACGCCGAAAAGAAGGCCCAGGTCCTCATGGACCAGGCGAACAAAATGCGCGCCAAGGCCACCAAAGCGGTGGCGGCCCAGAACATGGCCAAGCGCGCCGAACGCCTGCTCAGCGGCCTGGACGAGGTGCGCGCACAGGACAAGGTGGCGGCGTTGCGCTTCCCCGATCCCGCACCGTGCGGCAAGACTCCGCTCACCGCCGAAGGCCTGAGCAAGTCTTACGGCTCGTTGGAGATCTTCACGGATGTGGACCTGGCCATCGACCGCGGCTCCCGCGTGGTGATTTTGGGCCTGAACGGCGCCGGCAAGACCACGCTGCTGCGTATGCTGGCCGGGGTGGACACCCCCGACACCGGCGATGTGCTGCCCGGCCACGGACTGAAGATCGGCTACTACGCCCAGGAACACGAAACCTTGGACGTGGACCGGACCGTGCTGGAGAACATGCGCTCGGCCGCCCCCGACCTGCAGGATGCGGAAGTGCGGAACATCCTCGGTTCCTTCCTGTTCTCCGGGGACGACGTGAACAAGCCCGCGGGCGTGCTCTCCGGCGGCGAAAAGACCCGGCTCGCCCTGGCCACCATCGTGGCGTCGTCGGCCAATGTGCTGCTGCTGGATGAGCCGACCAACAACCTGGACCCCGCCAGCCGGGCGGAAATCCTGGGCGCACTGCGCAACTACAGCGGCGCCGTCGTCATGGTGAGCCACGACGAAGGGGCGGTGGCGGCCCTGAACCCGGAGCGCGTCGTGCTGCTGCCGGACGGCGTCGAAGACCTCTGGAACGAGGACTACCTGGACCTGGTCACGCTGGCCTGATTCCTGGGCGGGGCCTCGAACCGCAATTGCACGGCGCTTAGACACCTCCCTCGTTCCTCGGTCGGCGATGCGCGCCTTAGCAATTCCGGTTCCGGCAGAGCCGCAACTAAGAGCCGCAATTAGTCGTCGCGGCTGAGCAGGGTGCCGTCGGTGCGGAACCCCTGGGCGTCCAGCAGGGCGTCTTCCTCTTCTTCGGCCGTCGGCCGCTTGCTCCGGCGTTTCGGGGCAGCGGCGCGCGGCGCCGGATTGGCCTGGTGGTATCCGCTCAGCGCCTCCTCTTCCTCGGCGTACCGGCTGTGGTGCGCCTGCTGGCGGGCGGCATAGCCGTAGCCGACAAACAGGAGCACACCGAAGGCGTACCACTGCATCGAGTACGACAGGTGCGGTCCTTCGTCGATGGCCGGTTTGGGGATCTGCACGGGCTGTACGGCCGCGGCGGGGGATTCCGCCGCCATCAGGCCGTAGCTGCCCGTATGCACTGGGTACCCCAGCTCGGCCGCATAGGCGTCCAGGTTAATGGACGCGAGCTGGCCGTCCGGGGCACCGCGGCTGACCGGGCCTTCGCCTGGCTTGACCCGCGCGACGACGGTGACGTCGCCTTCCGGGGCGGCGGGAATGGTGTCCGGATGGCCGGCCTGGTGGTTGCCGATCGGGAGCCAGCCCCGGTTGATCACCACGGCGCTGCCGTCCTCGAGGCGCAGCGGGACAAGTACCTCGTAGCCAGGCCGGCCGTTCAGCGGGCGGTTGCGCACGATCCGCTGCCCGGCGTCGTCGTACTCGCCGGCGAGGACCACCGGCGTCCATTCCACCGCGTCATCGGCGCTGGCGAAGATGTCCGGCACCTCGCCGAACGGCACCGGATCGGCGTCGTAATTGTTCTCCACCGCTGCGATGACGTCGCGGGCCTGGTCCCGGCGGTCCATCTGCCAGTTGCCCAGCAGCACGCACACCGCGGCCAGCAGGGCAACGATCAGCAGCCAGCCCAGCCACTTGCCGCTGAGCAGGAATCGGTAGGACATTCAGGCACCTTCCAAGGGGAGCGTTTCGCGCCAGAGGCTGCGCTGGATGAGATAGTCCTGCAGCCACTCCCGGTGTCCGCCGCACGCCAGCCAGATCTTGCGGCGCTCGGGGGTATGGATTTTCGGGTTGTTCCACAGCAGTTGCCACTGCGCGGCCTGACGGCAGCCCTTGCGCGAGCAGACGGGGGAGTCGGCCGCCAGCCCGCCGCCGAGCTGGTCCAGGAGGTTCACGCGGCCGCCTTCCGCCGGCGCCGCTTGGTGACGGGGCTCAGGTTTCCGAGAAACGCGGATGGCTGGTCGTCGGCATGGGGATCCTCCTGCGCGGCAGCGTCGGCAGCGAGGGGCCCGTCGGCTGCTGGGGCCGGGCGCGAGTGAGGCCCGGACCCGTCCCCGGCGGAGGCGGGATGAGCGGGAGGGGAGGACGGGCCGGGGCTGTCGTCCGGTCCCTGCCCGGCGTCGTCGATCAGTTCGCCGGTGAGGACTTCGTCCGGGTCGGCCCCTGCGTCTCCCGCCCGGGCGGAGGGGGCCTCCAACTCCGGCTGCGGCGCCTGGTCCAGCAGGGCGCTGCTGTGCTGCAGGTTCGATTTGTCGCTGCCGCCATTGGCGATGATCACGGCGATCCACGGCAGGAAAACGGCGCCGCCCACGAAGAACCAGCGGAACCAGCTGTCGATGAAGAAGAAGAGCAGCAAACAGGCCAGCCGGATACCCATGGCGAGCGTGTACTGGACCATGCGCCGGTGCATCTCATCGGTATGGCTTTCGGGGACGTCCGTAATGCTCAGGACTTCCGGCTTCTCGTCAGGCTGCTTGCTCATCACACTCCATCAGGGCTGTATCAATTCTCCCACGATGGCCGGAATGTCTAAAGCCGCGCGACGATGACCGGCCGGCGGATATCCCGGGCTAGGATTCCATAGGAAAACAGCAGCGTGATGGAGGTAAGAGTGAGCAACGAACAGCAGCCCGGCCGCAGCGTGCTGGTCACCGGCGGCAACAGGGGAATCGGGCTGGCGATTGCCCGGGCCTTCGAAGCGAACGGGGACAAGGTGGCGATCACCTACCGCAGCGGCGAGGTTCCCGACGGACTCCTGGGTGTGAAGGCCGATGTGACCGATGCCGGGTCCGTGGACGCCGCCTTCACCGAGGTCGAGGCTGCCCACGGTCCCGTGGAGGTCCTGGTCGCCAATGCCGGCGTCACGCGCGACATGCTGCTGCTGCGGATGAGCGAAGAAGACTTCACCAGCGTGGTGGATACCAACCTGTCCGGTGCGTTCCGGGTGATCAAGCGGGCCTCCAAGGGCATGATCAGGCTGCGGAAGGGCCGCGTGGTGCTGATCTCCTCGGTGGTGGGCCTCTACGGGTCGCCCGGCCAGATCAACTATGCCGCGTCCAAGGCCGGCCTGGTGGGCATCGCCCGGTCGCTGACCCGCGAGCTCGGATCGCGCAACATCACCGCCAACGTGGTGGCCCCGGGCTTCGTCAACACGGAAATGACGGCCGTCCTGCCGGAGGACACCCAGAAGAACTACCTGGCGTCCATCCCGGCCGGCCGCTTCGCCGAACCGGAAGAAGTTGCGAACGTGGTCCGCTGGATTGCCAGCGACGAAGCCGCCTACATCTCCGGCGCGGTCATCCCGGTGGACGGCGGATTGGGAATGGGCCACTAGGCAACCCAGGCAGGTGTTCGGGCCGCGTTTTGTCGGCTCCCGACAACGGATAAGGCTTCGGGGACTGGCAAGATGGAACCCGAAGCCTTTTCCGGTTGGGCGTTTCCTACAACGCGCCGGCCGGACCACCACTGAGAACCTCGAGGAGCAGCCATGGGCGCACTGGACGGCAAAGCAGCAATCGTAACGGGATCATCGCGCGGCATCGGCGCGGAGGTGGCCAAGCTCCTGGCCGCCGAGGGAGCGTCGGTGGTGGTCAACTACCGCCAGAAGGCACCCCGCGCGAACAAGGTAGTGGCGCAGATCGAGGAAGCCGGCGGGCGCGCCGTCGCCGTTGCCGCCGATCTCACCGCGGCAGAGGGCGCCGAGGCGCTGGTGGAGGCCGCCATGCAGAACTTCGGCGGTGTCGATGTGCTGGTGCTCAACGCGTCGGGCGGCATGGAGTCCAGCATGGGCGAGGACTATGCCCTGCGCCTGAACCGCGACGCGCAGGTGAACATGCTCAAGGCCGCGGCCGAGGCGATGCCGGCCGGCTCCCGGGTGGTGTTCGTCACCAGCCATCAGGCCCACTTCATCCGTACCGTGCCGACCATGCCGGAGTATGAGCCGGTGGCCCTGAGCAAGCGCGCCGGCGAAGACGCGCTGCGCGAACTGCTGCCGGAGCTGGAGGCCAAGGGCATCTCGCTGGTGGTTGTGTCCGGCGACATGATCGAAGGCACGGTGACCGCGACGCTGCTGGACCGTGCCCGCCCCGGCGCGATCGAGGCCCGCCGGGCAGAGGCCGGCAAGCTCTACTCGGTGGAAGAATTCGGCGCGGAAGTGGCCAAGATGGTTACCGCCGATGTCCCCTCCGGTCACACGGAATACGTGGGCGGGGCCGAGTCCTTCCTGCAGGCGCAGGACTAAGGGCCCGCAAGAGCCCGACTACTCCCGGACCAGTCGGCGCGCGGCCGCGGCTATGTGCCGCGCCGAGATGCCCGCCGCGTCCAGCAGGTCCTGTGGCGCACCGGAGGTCGGCAAGCCTTCCACGGCCAGCCGGACCAGTTTGAGGTCCGGTACCCGCGCCTGGGTCAGGGAATCGGCCACGGCCGAACCGAGCCCGCCTTCCGGATAGTGGTCCTCCACCGTGATGATCCGGCCGCCCGTGGCCCGGCACGCCGCCAGCAGCGTCTGGTGGTCGATGGGCTTGACCGAATAGAGATCGACCACCCGCGCGCCGATGCCGTCGTCGGCGAGCCGGGCGGCCGCGGCCAGGCATTCGTGCAGGGTGACGCCCGCTCCGACGAGGGTGACGTCGTCGTCGTCCGTAGCCCGGTGCACCTTCGCCCCGCCGATGGGGAATTCTTCGCCCTCCCCGTACAGCACGGGGTAATCGCCCCGCGTGGCCCGGAGGTAGCAGATGCCGGAAGTGTCCGCCATGGCGCGGACCAAACCGGCGGTCGAGGGCGCGTCGGCGGGGTAGAGGACGGTCGAGGTGTGGATCGCCCGCATCGCGGCCAGGTCCTCCAGCGCCATCTGCGACGGCCCGTCCTGGCCGATTTCGACGCCGGCATGGGTGCCGACCAGGCGGATGTCCACCTCGGAAACCCCGGCCATCCGGATGAAGTCGTAGCCGCGGGAGACGAGGAACGCTGCAAAACTGGCGGCGAACGGCACATACCCGCGCACGGAGAGTCCGGCCGCCGCCGCCACCATCTGCTGTTCGGAGATGAACATCTCGAAGAAACGCTCGGGCGCGGCCTTGCTGAACTCCCCGGCCTTGGTGGAGTTGCCCACCTCGCCGTCCAGGACCACCACCTCGGGCCGGGCGGCGAGGGCAGCCAGAGCCTCGCCGAAGGCGGTCCGGGTGGCGACGGAATCGCCCGCCGTGTAGGCGGGCAGCGCGACGGCGGCCGCGGGGTTGGGTGTGATGGCCGGGTCGCCGGGTTCCGGCGGCAGCGGGGCGATCCGCAGCCTGGTCGGGCCGCCCAGTGCCTCGATGGCGGCCGCGGCGACGTCCTCCGGCAGTGCCTTGCCGTGCCAGCCGTCCCTGTCCTCCACCGCGGGAACGCCCTTGCCCTTGACCGTGCGGGCCAGGATGACGCTGGGCCGGTCGGTGGTCTCACGCGCCGTGGCGAAGGCTTCATTGATAGCGGCCAGGTCATGGCCGTCGATCGGCAGCGGCTGCGCGCCGAAAGCCCTGATCCTTGCGGAGTACCGGTCCAGGTCCCAGCCCAGTGCGGTCGGCCCGTTCTGGCCCAGCCGGTTCACATCCACGATCGCCGTCAGGTTTCCCAGCCGGTAGTACGCGGCCTTGTCCAGCGCCTCCCACATGGATCCTTCGGTCATCTCGCTGTCCCCGCAAAGGACCCATGTCCGGTAGGGGAGCCGGTCCAGGTACTTGCCGGCCAGGGCGATGCCGACGGCCACGGGCAGCCCCTGGCCGAGTGAGCCGGTTGCCACGTCCACCCAGGGCAGGGCCGGCGTGGGATGTCCCTGCAGCCGGCCGCCGAACCGCCGGTAGGAATCGAGCAGCTCCGTTTCGTCGATCACTCCGGCGGCCCGGAACATGGCATAGAGCAGCGGCGAGGCATGCCCCTTGGAGAACACCAAGTGGTCGTTCGCGGCGAGCTCCGGCCGCTGCCAGTCATAGCGCAGGTGGTTCGCCAGAAGCACCGCCATGAGGTCGGCCGCCGAGAGCGACGAGGTGGCGTGGCCGGAGCCGGCGCGGGTGGTGGCCCGGATGGAGTCGACCCGCAGCTGCGCCGCCAGGCGCCGGCACGTCTCGGCCGCGTCCGGATCCAGGGTGGCGGTTGGTGTGGAATGCGTGACCATCGCTGGTTCTCCTTCACGGCAGGTTCCGGGAACCCCCGCCCGGAGGCCGGCAGCACGGGCGCGGTCCGGGAAGGTTCAACCGACCCTACTCCGGCACGTGGCCCTGCGATAGGGTCCGCGTCCCACGGAAACCGGCCGGCACGGGATGGCGGGTCCGCCCGTCGCGGGCGGTTGTCAGACTCCGCGGGCGGTGTCAGACGCCGGCGAAGTAGCGGGCCACATCCAGGTAGGGGATGTTGATGGCGGCGTCGGCGGCCGCCCGGACCGCCGGCTTGGCGTTGAACGCCACGCCGAGGCCGGCGGCCGCGAGCATGTCCAAATCATTGGCGCCGTCGCCGATGGCAATGGTCTGCGCCAGGTCGATGGCCTCCGCGGCGGCCCATTCGCGCAGCACTGCCTCTTTCACCGCCCGGTCCACCACGTCACCGTCCACCGTGCCGGTCAGCAGCTCCGCGTCGATGCCCAGCAGGTTGGCCCGGTGGTAGGTCAGCCTGAGCTCGGCGGCCAGCGGATCCAGGATCTGGCTGAAGCCGCCGGAGACTACGGCCACCGCGTGGCCGGCGGCCAGGAAGGCCTCCACGAGTTCCCGTGCGCCGTCCGTCAGCCGCACCGCGGCACGGACACGGTCGATGACGTCGAGCGGAAGGTCCTTCAGGGTGGCCACCCGGGCGTGCAGGCTCTGGGCGAAGTCCAGTTCACCGCGCATCGCCGCCTCGGTCACGGCGGCCACCTCCTCGCGCTTGCCCGCATGCTCGGCCAGCAGTTCGATGACCTCCTGCTGGATGAGCGTGGAGTCCACGTCCATGAGCAGCAGCTTGCGCTGCGGCCCGGCCAGCGACGCGTCCATCACGGCCGTGCCCAGGTCGTCGGTGAGGACGGGGGCCAGCGCCGCCCGCAAGGCTGCGACGCCGTCGGAGGCACCGCCGTCGTACTCCACCGTCAGGACGGTGACCTGGAAACGGTCGTTGGCCGCGTTCTCCAGCTCCCTGATGCTCCCGCCGGCTCCGGTGACCGCTGCCTGCACGGCAGCGAGGTAGGCGTCGGGGAGTTCCCGGCCGTAGGAGACGACACGGAGGAGCGAGGGCATGATGATTCCGTTCTACGCAAAGCTTGGGGGAGGGCCGGGTCCATCATGGCAGGCTCCGGCGCCGCGTTTGGCGAATACTACGCGTTTTAGCCTACTGTCTACTGATATGAGCGATGTACTTGAATTTGCCGGGGTCACTGTTGTCCGCGGGCGGAAAACCCTGCTCGACGGCATTGACTGGCAGGTCAAGGAGGGGGAGCGCTGGGTAGTGCTCGGCCCCAACGGGGCGGGCAAGACCACGCTGCTGCAGATCGCCGGCGCACGCCTGCATCCCACCCGCGGGATCGCCGGGATCCTGGACGAGACCATGGGCAAGGTCGACGTGTTCGAGCTGCGGCCGCGGATCGGCCTGGCCTCCGCCGCGCTGGCGGGCCAGATCCCCGAGCACGAGCAGGTGCTCAATGTGGTGGTCACCGCCGCCTACGGGGTGACCGGCCGCTGGCGCGAACAGTACGACAAGATGGACGAGCGCCGGGCCTTCCGGCTGCTGGACGCCTGGGGCATGTCCACCTTCATGAACCGCACCTTCGCCACCCTGAGCGAGGGCGAACGCAAGCGCGTGCAGATTGCCCGGGCCCTGATGTCCGATCCCGAACTGCTGCTGCTGGACGAGCCGGGTGCCGGCCTGGACTTGGCTGGCCGCGAGGATCTGGTGCGGCGGCTGAGCGAACTGGCCCGGGACGAGGACGCGCCGGCGCTGGTGCTGGTCACCCACCACCTGGAGGAAGTGCCGCCGGGCTTCACCCACGCCATGCTGCTGCGCGAGGGCGGGGTAGTGGCCCAGGGGCCCATCGCGGAGGTGCTGACCGAAGAGAACCTGAGTACCGCCTTCGACATGCCGCTGAGCGTGAAGCACGACGGCGGCCGCTACACTGCCGTAGCCAAGCGCGCCTAGGCGGCGCCCGCCTCATGGATGTGCTGAACGCTGCCCTGATCGGGCTGGGCGGGCTGTGGGCCGGCACCATCAACAGCATTGTCGGCTCCGGCACGCTGGTCACGTTCCCCATTCTCGTGGCGCTGGGCTATGCGCCGGTGACCGCGACCATCTCGAACGCGATGGGCCTGATCGCCGGCAATGTGGGCGGCGTCTACGGCTACCGGAGGGAACTGGCCGGGCTGCGCCGCACCCTGGCCATCCTGCTTCCGGCCTCACTGCTGGGCGGGATCACCGGCGCTTGGCTGCTGCTGCACCTGCCGGAGGAAGTCTTCGGCGTGGCGGCCCCGTTCCTGATCGTGGTGGCGCTGCTGTTCGTGGTGTTCCAACCGAAGCTCCAGGCCTGGGTGCGGGACCGCCAGGCCGCGCAGGCCCGGACCCGGCCGCGGCCGTGGCTGCTGCTGGGGCTGGTCTATTTCGCCGGTGTCTACGGCGGCTACTTCGTGGCCGCGCAGGGCGTGCTGCTGGTGGGAATCCTCGGGGTCTTCCTGCACGGCACCCTGCAGCAGGCCAACGCGGTGAAGAACGTGCTGGTGCTGGGCGTGAACATCATCGCCGCCATCTCCTACATGCTCTTCGCGTTCGACCGGATCGACTGGCCGGTGGTGCTGGTCATCGCCATCAGTTCGCTGATCGGTGCGCTGATTGGCTCCGCCGTGGGACGCCGGCTGAAGCCGGTGGTGCTGCGCAGCATCATTGTCACCCTTGGCCTGGTGGCGCTGTTCGTGCTGGTCAGGAACCTCTTCGCATGAACCTGGTGCGCCTGGACTCCGCCGCCGATCCGCGGGTGGCCGACTACGCGCAGCTGACGGACACCGCACTGCGCCGCCGCCGCGAGCCCGCCGAGGGGATGTACATCGCCGAAAGCTCCAAGGTGCTGCGCCGCGCCATCGCCGCCGGCCACACCCCGCGGTCTTTCTTCCTGACCGACAAGTGGCTGGACGACCTGCGCGATGTGATCGACCGGTTCCCCGAGGTGCCCGTGTTCGTCGGGACGCCCGAGGTGCTGGAGACGATCACCGGATTCCACCTGCACCGCGGCGCGATGGCCGCCATGCACCGGCCCGCGCCGCTGCCCGTCGAGGACGTGCTGGCCGGTGCCCGCCGGGTGGCAGTGCTGGAGGACATCGTGGACCACACCAACGTGGGCGCGATCTTCCGATGCGCCGCCGCCATGGGCATGGACGCGGTGCTGCTCAGTCCACAGTGCGCCGACCCGTTGTACCGGCGCAGCATCCGGGTCTCCATGGGCACGGTCTTCCAGATTCCGTGGGCCCGGCTGCCGGAGTGGCCGGAGGGTGTTGCCGCGCTCCGCGACGCCGGGTTCATCACGGCGGCGTTGGAGCTGACCGAGGACGCCATCGCCCTGGATGAGCTGGAACGGCGCAGCTACGACAAGCTGGCGCTGGTGCTGGGCACCGAGGGCGCCGGCGTGAAGGAGCAAACGCTCGACCGGGTGGATCTGACCGTGATGATCCCCATGCGTGCGGGAGTGGACTCCCTGAACGTTGCGGCCGCCAGCGCGGTCGCGTTCTGGGCCTGCCGTGTCACTTCGACGTGAGCCCGCCGAATGCGGTAGAGTTGTGTGCTGGCCCTGATGGGGCTGCCATCTTTCCATCCTTCTAGCCGCTGGCAAAATCCAGGGGCGCGTAGAAAAGGTACAACTATGAAGTCTGATATCCATCCGGCATACGCCCCGGTCGTGTTCCGCGACCTGGCCTCCGGCGTTTCCTTCCTGACCAAGTCCACCGCGACGTCCAAGCGGACGGTGGAGTGGGAAGACGGCAACAGCTACCCGCTGATCGAGGTTGAAATCTCCTCGGAGTCCCACCCGTTCTACACCGGCAAGCAGCGCATCATGGACAGCGCCGGCCGCGTGGAGCGCTTCAACGCACGCTTCAAGGGCTTCGGCGGCAAGAAGTAACACTTCTCCCCGCAAGTCTTCAGCGAAGCCCGCACCGCCCGGTGCGGGCTTCGCCGTTGAATGCGGCGGCCTATTGGCTCGGGTTTGTGGCCCGGCGGCCTGGCGCGTCGTGCACCGGCTCCTGGCGTCCCCTGCCGGCCGCGACGTTAGGCTGCTGGCATGGCACCAACTCCACACCGTGAAGCGGTCCGCACTGGGCGGCACCGGGACCATCGCCGCCCGGGGGCGATCGGGGGCCCGGTCACGCTGGCCGTTTCCGCCCTTCTGCTCACGGCATGCGCAGCAGGGCAACAGCAACTGCCGGCCGAAATCACCTGCACCACGCAGTACCGTCCGGACTTTGGCGGCAGCGCCGGAGAAGAGGCCGGCCAGTTGGTCCTGCCCAGGGTCGACGGCACGACGGGGGACCGGCAGCAGTTGATCGCCGGCTCGTTCCGGCTGTCCGGAAGCTACACAGGGGAGGCCCCGGACGGCCGCGCCGTGTCGCTGGCCATCACCGACGGGGCCGGCACCGCGCTGGTGAACATGCTGTACCAGCTGGAGGACAGCACCTCCCTGCAGTCCCGCTTCGCAGGGGGACACGGGTTTACAGGTCTGCACTACATCCGTGACGGAGACGCTGAACTGCAGCTGTTCTGCGCCGCCGACGGGTAGGTTGCCGGGCGGGAGTGATTGCTCCCTATCCCAACCGGCGGAACCGCGCCCGGACCGGCTAGTCAAGGGGCGGGCAGTGGCTGTGCTCAAACTTCATCCGTGTGACATCGCCGCTTTTGGCCGGGTCGAGCACATAACCCTTCCACACCTGCTCGGGGTCTTCGAAAATCTTGGTGAAGTACGGATCCGAAACCCAAGTGTCGAGCATGGCAAGGGCTGCGGCCTGCCGGCCCTGCTCATTGCTCTCGAAGGCGCCAAGGAATTCACCCTCCCAGGCGCAACGCCAGTAATGCGAGGCAATGGATTCGCCGAGCCCACCCGACTCATACAGCCCTGTCGGGTCGTCGTAACCGCCGGGAATGCCGGCAGGCCAATCGACCCCGGCGGGAAGGGGATGGGGAAAGTCATCGAGCGCGTTCCGGTACAAAGCGGGAATCTCGGCCATGCTGACAAACCCGGAGGCGCCCGCGGGTGGTTCCGGCAGCGGGTCGGACGGTGGGGTGGACGCCGGCGTGGAGGGTGGAAGCGAGGTGGACGCGGGGGAAGATGCTGCTGGCGGGAGGTCCTGTGTGGCTTGCGCGGTCGCTTCCGCACACCCGGCCACTGCGATGAACATTGCGCTGACCGCCGCAACGCTGAGGAATTGAGTGGATCGTTTCCTTTTGACCCCCGACATAAGCCCCTGCTTCTTCCCAATGGCCGTGACCTGCCACCTGACGGGCGGGTTTCGGAACAGCATATGCGAAGTATGGGGGTGCGGCATCGCTCATCTGTAGACTGCCCTGTCATGAACAGGACACCGTGGGACGGAGCGTTCAACCTTAGCGACCTTGGCGGCATGCCGCTGCGTGGAGGTGGTCTAACACGCCGGGGGCAGTTATACCGGTCCGGGGCGCGCGAGTACTTGTCTCTCCAGGGGTGGCAGGATGCGCTGGACTCCGGCCTCACCACTGTAATTGACCTGCGAAACCCCGGCGAAATCAAAAGGGAGCGGCATCATCCCGTTATCGACGAAAAGGTGCTCGAAGACCTGATGATCGCTAACTTGCCGACCGAGGACCCCGACGACGAGGACTTCATGCGGGTCTGCGGACCTCTGCTGGATCACACTGCGTCCTACCGGGACAATCTTGCTTTCTATCCCGAGAAGTTTGCCCAAATCTTCCGGACGATAGCCCACGCCAAAGGAGCGGTGCTGTTTCACTGTGCAGGCGGTCGCGATCGGACCGGAATGATCGCCGCCGTTCTCCTCGCACTTGCCGGAGTGCCGGTTGAAGCGATTGCCAGCGACTATGAGCGTGCAGTTCGCAGCGTGGACAAACACGCACGCCGCAACCCGACGCACAGCAAGGTGAGGGTGCACTCCATCAAAGAGTTAGAGGACCGTATTGCGGAGCGACGGACGGAACTCATTACCTGGCTGGCAGGATTTGATCCCCGGTCTTATCTTCGCGAAGCAGGGCTCAGTCAAGAAGAAATCGAGCTTCTGAAAAGTCGCTTGCGACCCGCAGGTTCGGCTGGGGCGTAGCTCACTCCGTGCGGGCGCCAGCTGGTTCATGGCTCGGTCGGCGGTGACCCCGCAGACCAGCAGCCGTCTTGCGGCCCACGATGCCACGTCTGCCGGGGCCCTTCCCACTCCCGTGCCACGTCGGTGAGCCAGATCGTGGTATCGGGGTTCCACCCGGCGATGACACTTGCCGTGGCTGAATCAATCCGGAGCGGGCGCGTGGCGCCGTTGAGATATGCGACAACAGTCAGGTGGACGGCATCCCATTCCTGCGCAACTTGTGCCCAGTCCGGAATCACCCATCGACCGGTCCGTCCGGTAGTGCGGTACCAGTCGTGCCGGCGGGAGGCGGTAACCTCCAGGGGGAAGGCGCGGCACAGGCGGATCCAGTCATCCCCCGTGCGGATCTCATAGGTTCGGCCCACTCCACGGACCGGGATGGTGGTGGCATCTTCCCAGCCAAGGCTGTCTTCGACGAGCTCCAACCCTGACGGAATCTGCCCGACGGTCTGGAGCAACCCCTGCGGGATAGACCACCACGTGCCGGACCAAGGTGCCCCGGGGTCATCGGGCCGGTCTTTCGCAGCCCGAGCTTCTTCGGCTCGCTCTCCATGTTTCCACTCAGCCAAGGTGCGCTGAGGGTCTTTGGGCAGCGGCGACGGATCCTCCGCCGATCGCCAGTCAATTGCCCACTGCTCGGTCCGGCGAGGCAGACTCCATTGCCGCCCCGTCGATGAATCCATGACCTCTTCGGCCACGGGGTAGAGGGCGGCGACGACGGCGGGATGTCCGGCGAGCACGTCTTCACCCTCCGGCTCCTGCCAGTACCTGGCCGACGCAACGGCTAGTTGCAGCGCCGATTGAATGACTACACCCTTCAGGGCGCCCGGATTGATGGAAGCAATCGCTGCCGCAAACTCTTCCGGTGATGAAGGGGCGGAAGCAACACCTCGACCGGCGGTCAGCAGGACTGTTGAGGAGCCCCTTCCAGGATCGAGTTCGTATGCCAGCCTGGATGCGGCCGTTCTGACGTCCGGGCTGAGCGCCTTCGCCAGCTCGAGGCATAGGCGTCGCCCGCGCGGTCCCTCGAGGAGCAAGTCGGCCCTGTTCTGCATTCGATCATCGTCGCACTTGGAGGGCGAGGGCGGCTGCCTCCGTTATTACGAAGACGTGCCCGATAATTCCATTGTTGTGGGTTCTCCCGCACGTGTGGTGCACTTCCTTTCCCCCTGAACCCCCAATCAGGCCCGCCACCGGAGGCGACTGTCCGTGGAGGACGCCTTGCAGGTGTAGGTCTTGCCATTGGTTTTGCCGATGCCCTTCTTGCCCTTCATGGACGAGGCGCAGAAAGCACCGGGGGAGACCTCCAATGCAGTGGAGGGCTTGGCGGCCTTCGTCGGCGTTCCCTTGCTGGCCGGCTTGATGGCGGTGACCTTCACCGTCTTCTGCCCGGGGCAGGAGGTGAGGACCCGCTTCATAGCGGCCTTCTCGGCGGGAGTGACCGACAGGGCGTACTTCTTCTTGACCGCGATTTGGGTGGCGACGAGGGGACAACGGAAGGACTTGTTCTTGGGCAGCCACGCACTGGCCTCGCGGTCGCCCTTCGCCCGATTCGCGGAGGAATCCACGGCCAGCAGGTTCAGCGGGTCGTTGGCCAGGGCGGTGCGCTGGGCGGTAGAGAGCTTCTGGGCACCGGACACCCAGGCCTGGCCCAGTGCCACGACGTGGTCGATGTCGACCTTGTTGCCGCCGCGGACGTAGCTGATGGTCTTGCCGGTGTAGGGATCCTTCAGGGTCCCGGAAGCGATGACGCAGTTATTCGTGCCGGGCTTAAACCTGTCCTTGGTGAGGTCGCGCTTGAGGATATCGTTCCGGGTATCACAGCCGTTGCGATCGGTGTCCTTCCATGAGGGTCCGAACTTGTCCCGGGAATAGCCGGTCTTAGCGGCCTTGCCCTTGACCGGCAGGGTGTTCAGCACCGAGGAGGCGCTCGGCCCCGTGGCTTTCGGCCCGAGGGCCTCAGCCGGGGCTGCGGCCGTGAACCCGCCAAGCAGCAGGGCTCCGGCGGTAACGATGGAGGCCAGCATTCGGCCCGGATTCTTGCGCAAGTATTCCCCCAATATGTCCGGCATCAGTCACGCATGCATTCAGTGCGATTGCCTGGGAATTATCCTGCCATACAAAAGGCCTGCCTTTGTGCGGCAGGCCTTCCTTTCCCACGTTGAAGATCCGGAGCTCATCGGTTATGTAGACGGAATGGCCCTCAAGCAGGCCGAAATCCAACTAGCGATAAAACCAGGCAGGGCGAGTAGGAAAGTGGTTTCGCTTGGCTGAGCGCAGGTTGTTGGAATTCCAGGGAAGGGGCCGCGGGAAAGCTGCGACAGGAACTGTCTATACGGCTAGGGGCGGTGCCGTCCCCCAGGGATTTCGCGGGGTGAGCGTGCGTCTGCGTTCTTGAGGGCCTCAAGGAACTGCAACCGCTCATCATCATCGATGACCAACTCTGCATGCGTTCCTCGGGGAGGGGCGAGGAGTCGTGGGCCTGTGTAGGTGGCGCCCAGGTATAAATCGTTGAGCGTCTCTCCGGGCTCCGCCATCGGTTGAGTGATGCTCTTTCTACCTCCAAGCGCAAGCCTGGCTACAAATACCACCACGGCGATGAGCATCAAACCCTCGATGGCATATCCTCCCCATTTCGTATATCCAATGAAGAACAACCCGGCGCTGACCAGGATCATGCCGATTACTAAGGCAACCGCGATCTTAAATGTTCTACGCATTGCCCTCTTCCAATTTCGGCCTTCCAGCGCCCAGACTTTTCTGATCAGGGTATCCCGACAGGACGTATCATTCGATAGTTCGAGGAGTGGCCGTCCGTTCAATGTCCCAAGGAGTCCGCAGCATGCACCTAAAACGCAGCGAAAGGGGCCGGCAGTTCATGAAAAAAATCCCCGTTGCGGCAGCCTTCGCATCCGGCATCTCCATGGTGTTCCTTGGCCTCGTGTTGGCCTTGTTTACGTGGATTGGTTTCGGGGGAATCAGCGAGGCCGATCAAGGACTGGCTCCTGCCCCTCTCAGGATCGGTTTCGTTCTGGTTTTCCTCGGGCTAGGCGCGCTCGGCTTCGTGATTGCAGTTGTATCGGCCCTTCGAGCTGCGTGGCACCTGGCGAAACGCAGGAAAGCAACAAACGATTAGAGGGCCATCAACGACCGGGGCCAGGCCACAGGCTGGTGAGGTTGGCCACCAAAGCTGCGCACCGGCGTCGTACTTTGCTATTTTCAAGTCCAAGACCTGTTCCTTGGGTCTCCGGACGACGGTTCAGTACCCGGTGTGCGACAAGACTGGCCAAAGGAATCACACATGGAATGGCTGATACTTGTTCTGTCCGGCGTCCTGGAAGCCGTCTGGGCCACGGCCCTGGGCGCATCAAAGAATTTCCGCCGGCTCTGGCCCACCATCATTTTCGTAGTATCCATGGCCCTGAGCATGGCCGGCCTGGCCTACGCCATGACTGCCATACCGGTAGGGACCGCCTATGCGGTCTGGGTCGGCATCGGTGCGGTGCTGACCGCGGCGGTTGCCATGGTCACCGGCGCCGAGAAGGCGACCTTGATACGCGTCCTCCTGCTGCTGGGCATCATCGGCTGCGTTGTCGGCCTCAAGGCGATCGGCTAAGGGGGCTGGCATGCATTGGACTGTCTTGTTAATCAGCGCCGTCCTGGAAGCTGTGTGGGCAACAGCGCTGGGGATGTCGGACGGACTGAGCCGCACGGTGCCCGCCGTGGTGTTCTTCGTGGCCTTGACCCTGAGCATGGTGGGCCTGGGCTATGCCATGCGCGGCATCCCCATCGGCACGGCATATGCGGTGTGGACCGGAGCCGGGGCAGCGCTGACCGTCGGCTACGCCATGCTGTTCGGCGGAGAACCTGCGAGCGTGCTCAAACTGCTGTTCGTTGCCGGGATCATCGGGTGCGTGATCGGGCTAAAGCTTGCCGATACGGGCGACGGGAACAAGTCATGAAAAAGCGCCGGCGGGTAGTGGAGAGGTTGGGGGAGTTACTCCATACCCGCCGGCGCTTGGACCGGGCACGTCCGGCCCCTCTTTCACTCGCACCGTGATGAGGTGTCTATGACACTACGAGCGGGTTCTGGGCACAGCCCCGGCAGCAGCTGGGAGGAACCTGAGTCCCGCGCCGCACGGGCCGCCCCCGGGCCTTGATTAGACTGGGAAAACCGACGACCGCGCCGCCTGACGGCCAACACCGTCCGCCGCCAAGATAGCCCCAAGACAGCCAAGGAGTGCACATGACCGACCACCGCCATGGAGAGTACAAGGTCCAGGGCGGCAAGCTCGTGGTCGTGGACTTCGAGGTGGCGGACGGACAGATCACCCGGCCGTCCGTCAGCGGAGACTTCTTTCTGGAACCGGATGAAGCACTGGCAGACATCAACGTAGCGCTTGACGGGATGAGCATCGAAAGCGCCCACGGCCACTATGCCAGCGCGATAAACGCTGCATTGCGGCCAGACGCGCAAATGTTTGGTTTCTCGGCCGATGCGGTTGCCGTGGCCGTGCGCCGCGCGCTCAACAAGGCCACCGGTTGGCTTGACCATCAATGGCAGGTTATTCCACCCACCCCGCTGCCGACGCACCTGCATGTCGCGATGGACGAGGTCCTGACCCGCCAGGTGGGGGCCGGGAAGCGCCCGCCGACGCTGAGGTTCTGGGAATGGGAGGCGCCGTCGGTGGTGATCGGCAGCTTCCAATCGGTCCGCAACGAAGTGGACCCGGACGGGGTGGAACGCCACGGCATCACCGTGGTGCGCCGGATCAGCGGCGGCGGCGCCATGTTCATGGAACGCGGTAACGCGATTACCTACTCGCTGTACCTCCCACAGACTCTGGTGGACGGGCAGAGCTTTGAAGCGTCCTACGCGTACCTCGACGCCTGGGTTATGGCGTCGCTGGAGAAGGTCGGCATCAAGGCGTTCTACCAGCCGCTCAACGACATCGCCACGCCGGAGGGCAAGATCGGCGGCGCGGCGCAGAAGCGGTTGGCCAATGGCGGGATGCTGCACCACGTGACCATGTCCTACGACATCGACGCGGACAAGATGACCGACGTCCTTCGGATCGGCAAGGAAAAAATCTCCGACAAGGGCATCGCCAGCGCCAAGAAGCGGGTGGATCCGCTGCGCCGGCAGACCGGCCTGACCCGCGAAGAAATCATCGACGTGATGATCCGAACCTTCAAGGACCGCTATGCCGCCGAGGACAGCGGTTTTTCCGAGGAAGAGCTGGCCATGGCCCGGGAACTCGTGGAGACCAAGTTCGGCACGGAAGAATGGCTGCACCGCGTACCGTAGGGTGAGCGGCGGAAGCCAAGCGGCCGGGCTACCGGTCCCTGCTCCTGACCAGGCGGGCGTGAGCCGCGGCAGGCGAGGCGGCGAATTCGACGCATTCGTAGCCGAGAGCCGCGGCGTCCAGATCGTCGAACACGCGCTCGCCGGAGCCGAGCAGAACGGGCACCATGGCCAGGTGCAGTTCGTCCACGAGCCGCGCTCGCAGGTATTGACGGACTGCAGATGCGCCGCCGCCGAGCCGGACGTCCTGCCCGGCGGCGGCGTCGAAGGCCTTGCGCAGGGCGGACTCGATCCCGTCGTCGACAAAGTGGAAGACGGTCCCGCCGGCCATGGTGATGGGCGGCCGCGGGTAGTTCGTCAGCACGAAGACCGGATGATGGAACGGCGGGTCTTCACCCCACCAGCCCCGCCACTCCACGGAGGGCCACTCGCCGCGCACCGGCCCGAACATGTTCCGGCCCATGATGGTGGCCCCGATGCCCTCCTGCCCGGCCTCGACAAAGTCGTTGTCCAGCCCGGTGGAACCCCCGGCCTCGCCGCCCATCCGCTTGCCGGCCGCGGTCCGGAACACCCACTCGTGCAGCTGTTCGCCGCCCACTCCCAACGGGTCCTCAACGCTCTGGTTCGGGCCGGCTGCGTAGCCGTCGAGCGATACGGAAAAATTGTGCACTCGCAGTCTCGGCACGATTCCTCCTGCTCCTGAACCCCGGCGTCCGGGGGTCCGGGTCCCTGGAAGACGACAGCCTATTCCACGGAGGCTGCGCAGGGAACCGTGCGGCGGCTACCGGCCGCCAATGGCCGCCGATGCGCCTGCAGCCGCTCGCCCGCCGTCGTCCGCCGTCGTCCGCTGTGCCGCTGTGTGCGCTCAGCCCCGGGTGCCGGCCTGCTGCGCGCGGAGTGCCCGGAGCAGATGGTCACGCTGTTCAATGACGATGCGGCGAAGCGCGGCCGGCGCCTCCGCGTGGCTGTCGAGCCAGGCATCGGTGCGTACGACGACGGGGTGGTCCGCAGGGGCCTGTCCGGGGACCAGGTCCTGCGCGATGGGGTAGAGCCCCCGAACCAGCCTGCCCGCTATCTCGATGCTCTTCACCGACCAGATTCGATCGAGTTCCTCAAAGTACGGTTCGGCATACCCTGCGTGAAGCCCGGGCGGGCCCTGGCAGAAACCATCGATGGTGGCGTCCAGCAGCTCGTTGGACAGCGAATCGGTATGCACCGCGGTGTGCCAGGCCTGGGCCTTCACCTCCGGAAGGGGCCGCGCGGTCATGGCTGCCAGGTGGCCGGCACGCGCCGCCGCGTTGCGGTCGGCTTCCAAGGCCGCATCCAGCTCCGCCGCCGAGGCGTGGCCGGTGGCCGCCAGCGCCTGCCAGAAGCGCCAACGTAAATCGGTGTCCAGCTTCAGCCCCTCCAGCACCGTGGTCTTGTCCAGCAGGCCGCGCAGGAAAGGCGCCTGGCCGTCATCGGCGCGCGCGACCGCCGCCAGCGACCGCGCCCAGGTCAGCTGCCGGTCGCTGCCCGGCTCCGCCGCTTCCGCCTCCCGGCGGGCGGCGGCCAGAAAGGCTTCCCGCAGGCCTGTCCGGAGTTCCGCCGGCGCGTAGCGGTCCATCGCCGTCTTGGCGCAGTCCAGGACCACCTGCAGCACGCTGTTCTCGGTTTCTGCCGGCGCGAAGCGCTGCACAGCCTCCACGTAGTCGGCGGCCGGGAGGCGCCCGTCGCGGGCCATGTCCCACAGGGTTGACCAGCACAGGGCGCGAGCCAGCGGATCGGTGACCTTGTCCAAGGAGGAAAGCACCGTCTCCAGGGAGCCGGTATCGAAGACGACCTTGGCGTAGCTCAAGTCCTCATCGTTGAGCAGCAGCAGGGCGGGAACCTCGCGGCCCGCCAGTTCCGGAACCTCGGTCCGCGGCCCCGCCACGTCCAGCTCCAGCTGGTCCGTGCGGACCAACCGGCCGGAGGCGTCCGGGTTGTACAGGCCCAGTCGCAACCGGTGCGGCCGGAAGGACGGCTCCTGCGTCACCGGATCCACCGCCTCCTGGACGACGCCCGCGGAGGCGATCGCACCGCCGTCGTACTCGAGGTCCACGCCCAGGGTGGAGATGCCGGCGGTTTGCAGCCACTGCCGCGCCCACTGCTCCATGTCCCGGCCGGAAGCCGCGCTGAGAGCGGTGAGGAAATCGGCCAGCGACGTATTGCCGTAGGCATGTTCGCGGAAATACCGGCGCGAGGCGCCGACGAAGGAGTCGAAACCGGCATAGGCCACCAGCTGTTTGAGCACCGAGGCGCCCTTGGCATACGTGATGCCGTCGAAGTTCTGCTTGGCCGCTTCCAGGTCAGGGATGTCGGCGACGATGGGGTGGGTGGTGGGCAGCTGGTCCTGCACGTACGCCCACCCCTTGCGCCGGTTGGCGAAGGTGATCCAGGCGTTGGTCCATTGCGTAGCCTCGGCGGACGCCAGGGACCCCATGTAGTCGGCGAACGATTCCTTCAGCCAGAGGTCGTCCCACCACTTCATGGTGACCAGGTCGCCGAACCACATGTGCGCCATCTCGTGCAGGATGGTGTTGGCGCGGGCCTGGTACTGGGCGTCGGTGGCCCGGGAGGAGAACACGTAGGCCTCGGTGAAGGTGACCAGGCCGGGGTTCTCCATGGCGCCCAGGTTGTATTCGGGCACGAACGCCTGCTCGTACTTGCCGAACGGGTAGGGGTAGTCGAAAAGTTCGTGGAAAAAATCCAGGCCGGCCTTGGTGACGGCGAAGATTTGCTCCGGATCGAAGGAGTCGGCCAGCGAGGCCCGGCAGTAGGCGCCAAGCGGCACACTCAGTTGTCCGCCGTCGGGCAGGGTGCCCTGCCAGGTGTCCGTGGCCGCGTGGTAGGGCCCGGCCAGGATCGTGGTGATGTAGGTGGAGATGCGTGGCGTCGCTTCGAAGCGGCGCACGGAGTAGCCGGGCGTGGAGCCCATCGGCTCGGTCACGGCCACCGCGGCGTTGGAGGCCACCAGCCAGTGGGCGGGGGCTGCCACGTGGAAGCTGAAGCTGGCCTTCAGGTCCGGCTGCTCGAAATTGGCGAAGACGCGGCGCGCGTCGGCCGGTTCGTATTGGGTGTAGAGGTACGTTCGCGCGTCCACCGGATCAACGAACCGGTGGAGCCCTTCGCCGCTGCTGCTGTACAGAGCGGTGCCCGTGATCGTGGCCTGGTTCTCGGCCTCGAGGCCGGGCAGCGTGATCCGGGAACCGTCCACCACCTCGTCGAGGTCCAGGGGCCGGCCGTTGAGCGTGACGGAGTGGACGCCGCCGTGGATGAAGTCGGCAAACACCGTGGCGCCCGGTTCGCTGCAACTGAAGGTGATGACGGTGCTGGAGACGAAACCCGGCGCGTCGGGGTCCTCGGCGTTGCGCAGGTCCAGCGAGACCTCATAGCGCTCCACCTGCAGGATGCGTGACCGTGCGGCCGCTTCATCGCGGCTGAGGTTCTGGTTCGTCATCCGGCCCATTTAACCATGCGCGGGCCCGGTCGCGGCCCCTTAGCGTCCGCCCATCGCCAGCCAGGCTGCGCCGATCCCCAGTCCGGCAATCAGCAGCCAGGAGAGCAGGGCCGTGGAGACGGCCGGCAGCGAGGAGCGGAGCAGTTCCCGCAGGCGGACGGCAGCGCCCAGCCCGAACAGTGCTGCGGCTAGCAATAGTTCCTGCACGGACGCCATGCTGTCCAGGACCGGCTGCGGCAACCACCCCGCGCTGCGCAGCATCATCAGGGCGAGGAAACCGAGCACGAAGAGCGGCACCAACGGCGGCTGCTTGCCGGGCCCGGCGGTCCCGTCCGCGTGGACGGCTCCGGCCTTGGCCTTCCGCCGGCTGTGCAAGGCCGCGGCGGCCGTGACGGGTGCCAGCATCACCACGCGGGCGAGCTTGACGACGACGGCGATGGTCAGGGCCGCCGTGCCGGCGCTCTGGGCGGTGGCGACCACCTGTCCGACGTCGTGCACGGAGGCCCCGGCCCAGAAGCCGAACACTTCCAGGGTCATGCCGGTGACCGCCATGACGGCCGGCAGGACGCCGATGGCCAGCGTGCCGCACAGCGTCACCAGGGCGACGGGCATCAGCGTGTCCTGGCTCCGGCTGCCCCGGGCCGCGGCGACGGCGCCGATGGCCGAGGCCCCGCAGATGGAGAATCCGGCGGCCAGCAGCACGGGCTGGTCGCCGGGCAAACGATACCAGCGCGCCAGCACGTAGGTTCCGCCGAACGCCAGCAGCAGCACCAGAACCACCAGCACCAGGGCGAACCAGCCCAGCTCGGCCAGGTCCGAGAGCGCCAACCGGGCACCCAGCAGCACAATCCCTGCACGCATCAACGTCCGCCCGCAGAAGGCCAGTCCGGGAAGCGCCGCTCCACCCGTCCACGAAGCAGTAGGCGGCAGGTTCGCCGCCAGGATACCCAGGACCACGGCGAAGCTCATCACCGGGACGGCCGGCGCGAGCCAGTGCAGGCCGTGGGCGGCAACTACGGCGGCCGCCGCAAAGAGCAGCCCCGGTCCGACGCGGAGCAGCCAAGGTGTGGCGCGCGGCCCCGGATCCTGCGGCCCGGCCGGCGGACCGGGCCGGGCAGGGCGGGACTCCGGTGACTGAGGTTGAGGCATTTCGCTACCGTACCGCCTGCAGTCCGCGGTCCGGGCGCAATCGGTATGGTGGCCTCAGGAAAAACGCCCGCTTGGACAAGGCCTCGGCCTTGTGCCAGACGCTACAAGGAGGCTGCCCTGTGCTCGGCGCTCGCCGTGGGGCCGAGGATGACCTTCTGGTCCTTGCTCAGGACGGTCAGCCCTGACTCGGTGACAGTGAAGCCCCGCGCGCGGTCCAGTTCCGGATCGACGCCGATGGTGGCACCGGCCGGGATGCGGACATTCTTGTCCACGATGGCCCTCCGGACCACGGCTCCCTCGCCCACCGTCACCTTGTCCAGCAGCACGCTGCCGTGGATCTGGGCGCCTTCGGCGACGAAGACGTCGGTGGAGAGCACCGACTCGGTGACTTCTGCCCCCGAAACCACCACGCCCTGGGACAGGAGGGAGTCGTGCGCCGTGCCGGCGGTGCCGCTGACTCCGCGCACCAGCTTGGCCGGGGGAGAAACCGACTGGCGCGTATAGATCGGCCACCGCAGGTTGTAGAGATTGAAGGCGGGCAGCGGGCTGATCAGGTCCATGTGGGCCTCGTAGTAGGAATCCAGCGTGCCGACGTCGCGCCAGTACTGCTGGTCGGCCCCGGTGGAGCCGGGAATGTCGTTCGCGGTGAAATCGTAGACGGCTGCTTCGCCGCGTTCCACGAAATAGGGGATGATGTCGCCGCCCATGTCGTGGTTGGTGTCCAACCGTTCGGCGTCGGCTTCCAGGGCCTGCAGCAGTGCGTCAGTGTTGAAGACGTAGTTTCCCATGGACGCCAGGAAACTGTCCGGGTCATCCGCCAGGCCGGGAGTGGTCGCGGGCTTCTCCACGAAGGCGCGGATCTTGGTGGGGGCATCGGGCTCGGACTCGATCACGCCAAACTGATTGGCCAGCGCGAGCGGCTGGCGCACCGCGGCCACACTGGCGGCCGCGCCGGACGCTATGTGCTCCTCCACCATCTGGGAGAAGTCCATCCGGTAGACGTGGTCCGCGCCGACCACCACCACGATGTCCGGCCGGGCGTCATGGATCAGGTTCAGGGACTGGTAGATGGCATTGGCGCTGCCCAGGAACCAGCTTTTGCCCCGCCGTTGCTGCGCCGGTACCGAGGCAACGTAATTGCCCAGCTGCGCGGCCATGCGCCAGGTTTCGGAAATGTGCCGGTCCAGACTGTGCGATTTGTACTGCGTCAGCACCACGATCTCCCGGTATCCGGAATTGACCAGGTTGGACAACGCGAAATCGATCAGCCGGTAGCTGCCCGCAAAGGGCACGGCCGGTTTGGCCCGGTCGGCTGTGAGCGGCATCAGGCGCTTTCCCTCGCCGCCGGCTAGCACAACGGCCAAAACCTTCTTCTGTGGCATCGTCCATCCCATCGCATTCGCGGTCCAGTGCCGGACCGACACACGTCCCCCTTGTCAACACACAGTAGAGGAAGGGCCGGGCGTGCACTACGTTAGGTGTCGTGCGTGTAGACATTGTGACAAAAGAATTCCCGCCGGAAATCTACGGCGGAGCCGGCGTACACGTGGCCGAACTCAGCCGGGTGCTGGCCGGCAGGGTGGATCTGCACGTGCATGCCTTCGGGGCCGACCGGCCGTCCGACTTCCATGGCGCGACGGTGCGCAGCTACGGGGTCCCGGCCGGACTGCGGAAAGCCAATGCCGCGGTGCAGACCCTCGGCGTCGACCTTGAGATGCTTGACGGCTTCGCCGGCGCGGACCTGATTCATTCCCACACCTGGTATGCCAATATGGCCGGGCATTTGGGGTCGCTGCTGCACGATGTGCCGCACGTGCTCAGCGCGCATTCGCTGGAGCCGTTGCGGCCGTGGAAGGCGGAGCAGTTGGGTGGGGGCTATCGGCTCTCGTCCTGGGCGGAGCGCACCGCCTACGAGGCGGCCGCCGCCGTCGTGGCCGTTTCCGCGGGGATGCGCAGGGACATTCTGCGCAGCTACCCCGACGTGGATCCGGACCGGGTGCACGTGGTCCACAACGGCGTGGACGTGCAGGAATGGAAACCGGATTACGACGACGACGCGGTGCGCGCCTTGGGAATCGACCCGGACCGGCCCAGCGTGGTGTTCGTGGGGCGGATTACCCGACAGAAGGGCGTGCCGTACCTGCTGCGCGCGGCGGCGTTGCTGCCGCCGGAAGTGCAGCTGGTGCTGTGTGCCGGAGCTGCCGACACCCCGGAGTTGGCGGCCGCGGTGAATGCCCTGGTGGCCGGGCTGCGCGGGAGCCGCGACGGCGTCGTGGTGATCGAGCGAATGCTCCCGCGGGCCGAACTGATCCAGGTGCTCAGCCATGCCACCGTCTTCGCGTGCCCGTCGATCTACGAACCGCTGGGCATCGTGAACCTTGAAGCCATGGCCTGCGGCGCCCCGGTGGTGGCCAGCGCCACCGGCGGCATTCCGGAGGTCGTCGACGACGGCGTCACCGGCACGCTGGTGCCCTTGGAGCAGGCGAGCGACGGGACGGGCACCCCGCTGGACGAGGAACAGTTCGTCCGCGATTTCGCCGCCGCGCTCAACAAGACGCTGGATGACCCGGCCGCCGCCCGCCGCCAGGGCGAGGCGGGCCGCCGGCGCGCCGAGGAGCATTTCTCCTGGGATTCCATCGCCGAGAAGACCCTGGGTCTTTACCGCAGCGTGCTCGCGTAGGAGGCGCTGCCCGCGCAGCCTGCTACGAGCGTTCGGGGAACCGGCGCACGAAGCGTCGCTGCCATGGGGTTTCAACGGCGCCGGGGCGGTAGTGCTGACGGACATAACGGGTGGCGTCGGCGGCGGGAACGCCGTCGAGAATCGCGATGCAGGCCAGCGCCGTGCCGGTCCGCCCCCGGCCTCCGTAGCAGGCGACCTCCACCCGTTCGTCGCCGGCGCGCAGCCAGGCTTCGCGGAATGCTTCCTCGGCGTCCGACGGGTCTTCCGGCAGCCGGAGATCGCGCCAGCGCACCCACCGCTGCTCCCACAGGGTGGAAGCCGGCGCCCGGTGCGTCAGGTACAGGGCGAATTCCGGCGCGTGACCCGGCGGCAGCGGAACACGCAGGGCGCGGCCGCGCAGCAGCCTCCCCGACGGCAGCCGCAGCACTCCCGGCAGCCCGGGATCCCACGCTGATCCCATGGCAGAGAGGATAGCCCCGGACGGCGCGCTTCGTCTCAACGCATTAAATGCCTGGGTCCACGCGAACAGTGCATACGAAGGGGCAGCGCTGGGGTGTCGGTGCCACAGCATGGAACGGGCGGCGACAGGACGTGTTCCCTGCCGCCGCCCACATAGTGATGGATCTAGCCGGCAACGACCTGCGGTGCGCCGAGCTGTTTGAGGCCTTCGATGCCAAATTCCAGGCCGTAGCCGGACTGCTTGGCGCCGCCGCAGGGTAAGCGCGGGTCGATGGCACCGTGTTTCGGCCGGGAAGACGGCCTGGCCACGGATGGGAGCTGGACAGCTTTGTGCAGACCGCGGGGATACAGAAAAAGGGGTCCCTTGCCGAGTAGGTCACCAAAAAGTCGGACTTTTCACTACCGCCGGACTAACAAGAGGACAGAGGAACCGACCATGAGGCAGGCCATGCCAAGGGCGCTTAGGCCGAGAAGTCCTGTCCGCTGTGAGCCTAGAGGTTCACCTTCCCGCCGCGGATTTCTGTAGGCATATATGGCCGTGGGCATGCCAAGCAAGACGCCAAAGCATATGAGTATCAAAGCCGTCTGCATGGGCTCATGATAGTGGCCGTGGGAGAGATGGAGAATGGGCTTTCAAGCTACCCGCACAGCCCTGGAAACACTACGCTTTGCCCTACCTAACCCATCGCGGTTGGCGGCTAAGAGAGTCCAGACCGTAAGCAGCATACGGTACAGGAGGAATTCTTGGGTGGAGACTACGGCCTTCCGGACTGGTTGCTTCCGGCGTGGCTCCTGGGTTCTGTCGTACTGATCGCGGCAGTTGCAGTCCGCGGCCGGAGATCCAGGGCGACTGCTGCGTCCTAGGAAGTCCTCGTAGAAGGCGTGAGGGCATCTAAAGAGTTCACGGTGCCTATCGGGCTGGAGGCGTTGCACGAAGAACTGCGTTCTATAGTGCGCAGCCATAGGAGATTCTCACGGATCAAGGCAATCCCCGGCGGAATGATCATCCACACACGGATCAATTTCTGGAGCTGGGGCGAGATCATCGAAATCAAGAACTATGAGACAAGCGCAGGCACCAGAGTCTACGCATCTTGCCGGCCGCGGCTGCAAACCACGGTGCTCGACTATGGGCAGGGCGCCCGCGACTTGAGCCTACTGACCGATCTTTTGGGGGAACGAGTCGGGTCAGGTGATCTTGACCCCGGCCGCTAAATTCCTCCACGAGATCACGATGTCCTTCCAGGCCTGCCGAGTGCATCCCGTGTATTTCGGTCGTCCGATGGGCAAGGCGCCCGAGGGATGCATGACCGGCCTTGTCTTTGAAGATCTAGTCGGGAGCAACGGTCCGCACGATCTGCCGCATAGCGCCGCAGCGCAGCGTGGGAGAATCGCCGCATGAATGAGGAGGAGCAGACGAGGGGTCACTTGATGATCCTCGAGGCGCTGCTGGTTGCAATGGACCGACGCGACGAGGTCTTTCAGGTGATTGGGGATTCAGAGGACCTGGACGAAGCCACCCGTCGCGTGGGCCAGCTTTTGGGTGTGGGCGAAGACGGCAGCCACGCGATCCTGAACATGCAGACCAGAAGATTCACCCGAGACCAGCGGCGGGCCATTGCTGTCCAGGCAGAAGAACTCAGGTCGAAGTTGACCGCTGGACACTGAACTGGTCACGTGCGATCCGCTTACGGTGGAGCTTCAAGATTGCTGAATACGGAAGCGGTCCCACTTCTCATGAGTGGGACCGCTTTTGGAGGAGCCGCTGCGCGGGGTAGGGCTGCGATTTGGCCGGGAAACAGGTTACCCCGCGGGGATAAGTCAGGCGGTGGGATCGGCGTCGCGTCCCGCCGGCCGCGCCGGCGGGTGATGGCCGGCTGTGGCGGCGCGGGCGTCGCCCTCTTCGTGCCCGTCCTTCTTCTTGCCGAACGGCAGCACCTTGAGCAGCGGGTGCAGGATTGCCATGACAACCAGGCCCCAGGCGAGTCCGAGGACGGCCGAGCACAGGGTGTTCACGAGCCAGGCCAGGAAGCCGCCGGCCACCGGGATCCCGGCGAACGGGCCCTCGAGGACGTGGACCAGGTCATAGGGAGCGTGCCAGCCGAGGTCGTATGCCCCCTGGAGCATGATGTGGCCGCCGACCCAGAGCATCGCGATCGTGCCGACGAAGGTGATCGCGGCCAGCACCGCGGGCATGCCCTTGACGAGCAGCGCGCCGAAGCGCTGCGAGCCCGCGGAGTCCTTGGTGGTCAGGTGCAGGCCGATGTCGTCCATCTTGACGATGAGCCCGACGGCGCCGTACACGAGCACCGTGATCGCAATCGCCACGACAACCAGGATGAGCGCCCGGACCCACAGGGAGGCGTCGCCCACCTCGTTCATCGAGATCACCATGATCTCGCAGGACAGGATGAAGTCGGTGGTGATGGCGCCCTTGACGACCTTGGACTCCGCCTCCGGACCCCGCTCGACCGCCGGCGCCTTTTCGGCCGCGTGGTGGCCGCGCAGCTTGTGCCAGACCTTCTCGGCGCCCTCGTAGCAGAGGTAGGTGCCGCCCAGCATGAGGATGAACGGGATCGCCCCCGGGATGAATGCGCTGATCAGCAGCAGCGCCGGCAGGATGATCAGCAGCTTGTTCCGGAGCGAGCCCCAGAAGATGCGCTTGATCATCGGCAGTTCGCGGGACGGGTCCGCCCCGGACACATACTGCGGGGTGACGGCGGCGTCATCAATGACCACGCCGGCGGCCTTGGCCCCGGCCTTGGCGGCGCCTGCCGCGACGTCGTCCACCGAGGCGGCCGCGATGCGGGCCAGGGCTGCGACGTCGTCGAGCAGGGCGACGAGACCGCCGCTCACAGATCGCCTCCGCATTGCTCGACGGCGGACTGCTGGACGTAGAGTCCACGGTTGAGGTGCGTGATCGGCATGCTCAAAAGTATACGGCGGCGCGACGCCCGCCGGCCCGGGGGAGTGCGTTGATGGAGGCCGGACGGGAGGCGTTCATCGAGGTCCGGCCGGCACAACCCATCAGCGCAACACGATGTCCACCGGCCGCGCCAGGGAGTGACCCCGTTCCAGAATGCCCGACCGGTTGGCGGATTCATCGCGCAGGACTTCGGTGACCGAACCGAGGAAACGGGCCAGGTCCACCTTGTCCTCGGGGGCGGCCAACAGCAGCTGGAAACCGAATTCGTGCAGCGCGTTGATGCTGGCCTCGGCGAACGCCAGCGATGATTTCACGAAGGCCTCGTCCATCATCACCGTGCCGAAGGTGCTGAAGCCCTGCCCGGCGATGCCCAGTTGGTAGGCCAGCGCCGACGCCATAATGAATGCGGTGAAGCGCTGGCCCTCGCCGCCGGACATCAGGCTGGCCTGCAGGTTGGTGTAGGCGCGGCCGTCCGCCAGGAGATTGGTGCAGGTGATGTCCACGTGCGACCGCACGTCCAGGACCTCGGCGCGCCAGCGGCGCTCGTCCTCGGAGGCCAGCCTCTCCACAATCCGCTCCAGGGCGAGGTAGCGGGCGTCCATGTCCTCGGCGGTCTGCCGCCTGCCCATGACCGGCAGCGCGTTCTTCAGGTCGGTGCGGAACTTGTGCGACGCGTCCGGCACCGCGTTGGCGATCTCAATCTGCAGATGGCTGTCCTCGTGGTACTTCACGCGCCGCAGGATTTGGTTCAGCGGCTGCAGGCGGGACGCAATGCTGCGGCGTTCTTCGTCCAGCAACTGGAGCAGGTCGCTGAAGCGTTCGTAGGTGCGGTTGTTGAAGTACTCGCGGAATTCCGCCTCCCGCTGCGGCAGCCCTTCGCCCACAATGTCGTGGTAGCGCGCCTCGTAGTCGGCGGCGGCCTCCAGCGACGTGCCGTGGTCTGAGCCCCACTCCCTGCCGTAGGACTCGAAGATCTTCACCAGCTGGTTGCCGGCCTCCAGCCTGGTCCGCTCCAGCAGGCCGCGGGATTCCAGCAGCGCGCGCTCGATCCGGGTGCAGACGTCCCCCAGGAAGGCCAGGTCGGTGATCTCCCCGTGCGGGGCAAAGAGGGCATCCAGCTCGGAGGCCAGTTCGTCCGTCAGTTGCCCGGCGGTCTCACCGGTGGCGGCCAGGGTGTCCCGGCGACCGCGCGCGACGTCCAGTTCGGCGGTCAGCCGGGCGGCGTCGCCCTTGAGCACACCGATCTTCTCCGTGGCGGCCGTGAGGTCCAGTTCCGCCGTTTCCAGCTCGAACCGCAACTGCTCCAAGTCCGCGTTGGCATCCCGGGCCTGCTCCAGGCGTTCCGCCGCCGCGGCCACGGCGGCGGCGTGTGCTTCGGCGGAAACCTCCTCCCAGTCGCGGGTGTCGGCCGCCACGGCCTTGGCTGCGGCCAGCCGGCGGCCCAGATCCTGCTGCTCGCGGGCGCGTTCGGCGGATTCGGCATCCGCAGTGCCGTACGTCTCGCGCAGTTCCAACAACCGCGCGGCGAGGGCGGCAATCTTGTCCTGGTTGTCGAAGCCGAGCAGATAATCGGACGCCCCGGTGTGCCGGTCGTCCTTTTCCGTGGTGCTGCTGCTGCGCTTTACCGCGCCGCCCAGGGTGACGCCGCGGGCGACGTGTGCCAGTTCGTCCGGGTCGTCGACGCAGACGTAGTCGTAGTGCGCCGTGATCTTGCGCCGGACCCAGTGCCCCATGGCGGTGTCCTTGGTGACCAGTTTGGTGACCAGGTCATCGTCGCCGGCGTCGGCCTTTCCGTCCAGCGGGGCGCTGACGTCGATGATCCGCAGGAAGCCACGGATATTGTGCTCGTTCAGGTAGCGCGTGACGGCCTTCATCCGGTCGCCCGGTACCAGCATTGCGGCGGCCAGCGACCGCAGTGCGCGTTCGGCGGCCGGGCGCCAGCGGGCCTCGGCGGCGGCCATGTCGATCAGCTCGCCGGCAAACGGAAGTTCCTCTTCCGCGATGCCGGTGGCGGCACAGATCTGCCGGCGGCGCTCCAGGCTGTCGGGACGGATGTTGCTGGTGCGGCGCCGGAAGGACTCGATTTCTTCCTCCAGCGCACGGATCCGGCCCTTGAGGGTCCAGGCCTCGCCCTGGGCATCGTTGCTCCGTTCGCGGGCCGACTCGGCCTCCTTGGCCAGGTCCTTGGCCAGCACGGCGGCGCGGCTGCGCGCGGCGGCGAGGCCGGCGGGACTGAAATCTGCTTCAATCCCGGCGGTCGCCAGCTCGCCCCGGAGGGCATCTTCGACGGACTGGCGGGCCCGCAGCTCGGCCTGGGCCGCCGCCAGCTCCCGTTCCAGGGTGGCGACGGCGGAGCCTCCTTCGCTGCCGTAGCGCGCCCTGAGCGACGCCGCCTTCTCCCGGAGCCCGTCGCGTGCCGCTTCGGCGGTTGCCAGGGCGGCCGTCGCCGCCGTTGCTTCCGCTTCCAGCCGGTCGATCTGCCGGCCATGGCAGTCCAGCGCCAAACGTCGCCGGTAGAGCGGGAGGGCATCGTCCGCCAACACCTGGTTGCGCTCCAGCCCGGCCTGCGCCTGCTGCAGCTCCCGATGCAGTCGGGGCACGGGGGCCAGCAGGTCCCGCTGCTGCCGGGCGCGTTCCAGCTGCCGCCTGATGCTGCTGAGGTGGCTGAAGTCTTCCACGGCCTCCTCCGCGGCGGCCAGCGTCCGGGGCGTGTCCAGCACATGGTTGCGGAAGAAGTCGTTCACGGTGCCGCCCAGGCCCCTGCCCGTCTGCAGCGTCCGCAGCAGGCCGAAGGCCTTTTCCTGGTCGATGCCCAGCGCTTGCCGGAAGCGCTCGGCAAACGCCTTGTGCGAATCGAAGACCTGGCTGCCCGGCAACAGGGCCTCCAGCGAGGTCTTGCTGAACCGGCCCAGCATGCGGGCCTCCAGGGCGGGAATGTCCAGGGCCTTGTTATGCAGCACATAGAAACGGCCCACATTGTGTTCGGTCCCGTTGGCCGGCAGGTCCAGCAGCACGGACAGGCTGGTGGTCTGCCCCAGGGCGTTGTCGAAGGTCAGGCAGACCGCCGACCAGGTGGCACCGGGACGCTGGTAGAACGTGGCGTTCCGGGAACCGTCGCCGTCCGCCGGGGTGGCGCCCAGCCGTCCGCGCATGTAGCTGAACGCGGTGCGCCGTTCCTCGGCGGCGCTGCCGGCGCTGGTTTGGGCGGCCTCGTTCATCTTCGGCCGCGCGTCCAGCACCTGCAGCATGCCGTCGAAGATGGTGGACTTGCCCACCCCGGAGCCGCCGGTCAGCAACGTTCCGGCGCGGTCCACGCGGATGGTGTGGGAGCCGTCGAAGGTGCCCCAATTGACCAGCTGCACGCGGCTGAGGCGGTGCTGGCCGGGATTGAGCAGCCCGTCCAGGGGCAGGATCGTCTCGATGCTCATGTCAGGCCTCCTCGCCGTCGACAGCCAACTGGTCGGTCTCCGGTGCCTCGCCTGCCGGCGGGAGAGTACCGGCCAGCGAGCCGATCACCGCCGGAATGTCGCCGATGTTCTCGAAGGGCAAGGCCAGCGGCAGGGCCGGGGAAATGACCCACACGTCCGAAAGTTCGGTGGCTTCCAGCAGCCGGCGCTCGTTGGACAGCTTGCGGATGGAGGCATCGGCCAGGTCCTCGACGTGTTTGGCGTCGTGCTGTTCGGGGTCCACGTAGTCCTGCAGCACGTCGATCACGTCGGCCCGGCTGATCAGCGGCTCCGTCCCGGTGCCGGCGTGGCGATCCTGGATGAGCCGCATGCGCAGGAGCAGCAGCGTCTCCTCGCGCGTCATCTCCCGCTGCCGCTGCAGGGCGTTGGTGTGCGGTTCGGCCATGGGGACAGGCCGCAGCATGGCGACCTTGCGGTCTTCGTCGATGATCAGTTGCAGGAACAGCTCGCTGAGCCGGGAGGCGAGGACGCGGCGGTGTTCCACCACGGTGTCGTAGACCCGGTCCGTGGAGCCGGCGTGCAGGTAGGGGCCGCGCAGCAGCCGGACCAGGGCCTGGCGCAGCTTAAGTGGCAGCTTGCCGGTATCGCCGTCGAAGAGTTCGGGCCCGTCCACCATCTCGTTGCGGGCGGGCGCCTCCTCAGCCTCGGCGGAATCCGCCTCCTCCGGCCCGTCAACCTGGGCGGGATCCGCCTCCTCCGGCCCGGCAGCCTCGGCGGAATCCGCTTCCTCCGGCGCGGCCGCGTCCTCGGGCCCTGCGGACGGATGGGCGGAAACCCCGGTCAACTCGTCCTCGGTCAACTCGTTCATTAGTCTGCAGCTTTCGTGAAGGTGACGGCGGGCAGCACCGCGGTTCGTTCGCTGCCGTCGATTTGGATCAGGGTCACGCTGTCGGTCGCATCCGGATCGAGCACGCCGCCGGTATTCAAGGCCCGGTGCAGCAGCCAGCGCAGGCTGTTCAGGTGCCGGTGTTCCGGTTCCAGCTGGTCGTAGACCGCCGACAACAGCGCCGGCCCGCGTGCTTCGACGGCGGTGCGCACCGCCCGGGAGAGCACCTCGGCGTCAGCCTGCGGCGTGCGTACCGCGCGGCGGATGTCCGCTTCGGTGAACTCGGGCGGCGGCGGCAACTTCGCCGGCGCCTGGTGATCCTGCGGGTCGTAGAGCCGGATCATGCTCACCGATTCGAAGCCGGAGCCGTACAACTGCGGCGCCGGTATTACCGCACGCCGGCCCGGCAGGCTGTGCCGCGACTTGAAGATCGCGGCCTCGGCAGCCCGGATCGCCTGGCGCAGCTGGACCGATTCGCGGTAGTCGTCCGACTGCACGAAGGTGTGCATGCTCTCCGAGAGCCGCCCGTAGATGCGGTGGATCTCGGCCGCCTGCGCCCGCAACTGGGGCATGAGCTGCTGCAGGGCCCTCCGGTCCTCCGGCTCCAGGCCGTCGGCGAAGTCCCGCTCGAGCACGTCGGCGATCGCCTGGCGGAAACGCTGCTGCTGGTCCTCGTCGTTCAGGAACGCCGTGAAGCTCTCGTACGTCCGGCCTTCGCTGGTGCCGCGCAGCCGTTTGTCGGCGTCGAGCACCTCGCCCATGGTGATGCCCTTGGTGGCATTCGACTCGACGATTTCGGCGCGCAGCGTGTGCAGCATGCGCTCCAAGCCGTCGCGCATCCGCTTGAAGTCGGCCGGCAGCCCGGCAGCCAGCGCCAGGATGTCGCGTGCCGCCTCCGCCGCCGCGGCTGCGGGCACCGCCGCCGGCGCGTCGCCTGCTTCCAGCGCGCGGATCTTTTCCTGCCGTTCGGCGATTTCGGCCCGGAGCACGGCAATGCGCGCCTCGGGGTCGGGATCGGTCTCATGGGCCAGGGCCTCGACCCGGGTGAGCAGCGTGGCCAGGCGGGAGCTGTTCAGGGAGGAGGAAGCCCCGGTCAAGCCGTCCAGATACTCCAAAAAGCGGACTGTCGCTTCGGTGGGCTCGTAAACGAACCGCCCGCCCTCGCGCAGGCGGGAGAGGAACCTGCGGGCCACCCAATCGTCGGCGTACTGGCGGGCGGACCAATCCTCGCGGAGCGGCACCCCGGCGCGCCGCAGCTCGGCCAGGAACGTGTCGGTGTTGCGGTGGAACTCCTCCAGCGGCAGCTGCGGCCGGGAGCGCGTGAAAGCGGTCCGGAACAGCGCGGGCACCCACGGGCTGGCGGCGGCGAGCTTGAGGCCCGGCGACGCGGACAAGGCCTGCAGCTCCTGCCAGCGGGCAAGGGCGTTCTGGGTGAAGGACATGCTGTGCTTTCCGCCCGCGGAAGGGAAAAGCGGGCCCAGAAAATCTTAGCCGCTCCAACTGCGCCGACGACGGCGGCGGCCGCCACGGGTGGGCCGTGTCGCCCGGGCTTAACCCGCTGACGACGGTGGTATGCCCGCCACGGGGGCGCCGCGTCGCCCTGGGTTACCCGCTGACGACGGCGGTGCCCGCCACGGGTGGGCCGTGTCGCCCGGACTTACCCCGCTGACAACGGCGGTGTGCCCGCCGTGGCGAAACGGAGCGCCTCCGGCCCGGGCCCCGCCGTCGTGCGCCTAGCTGCTTGCCGGCAGCTTCTGGCGTCTCGCGGCGAGCTTTTCGGCGGCCTTCCGGCGGGCGACGAGCACCTTCTCGTCCACCGGGGCGTCTCCGCTGGCCCGACGCGAGCGGGCATAGGCCATGGCTTCGTCCTGGCGTTCCTGCTCGGCGCCGGTGGCAATCTTCGCGCGCAGATGCTCGGGCCCGTAGCCAAAGGCGTCCACGAGGTCGCGGGCGTGCGGACGGAGCCGGGACAGCAGACGGTTGATGTACCCTCCCAGGATGCGGGCGCGCTGGGCGGAGAGCCGCCCGTGCATGAGGTACCAGCCCAGGTTTTTCTCCACCAGCGACAGGCCGAACAGGTCCCGCAACCAGGTCAGCACCTGGCGGGTACCGTCGTCGTCGATCTGCCCGAGTGCGGCGGTAAAGGCCTCCCACTGCAGCAGTTCCGCGTGTGCGCGGGCGGCCTCGATCAGCTCATGCTGATGTTCGTTGAACAGCGCCGCGGCCTCCGCCTGGGGCAGCCTCGTGGCATTGCGGAGCGCGCTGCCGATGCCGGCGACCATGGTGGAGACCCGGTCGGTGAGCAGCTGGCGCTGCGACTCCGGATCCTTCAGGTAGTTGGCGCTCTTGCGCTCCGAACCGCTGTCTGCGAACGTCTGGGCCACCTGGCGCAGGCCGGTGCGGTGGAAGGTGGCGTCGGCCGCCTGGTGGGCAACCCACCGGGCCATCACGCCGAAGTCTGCGTGGCGGAACTCCTTGGCGTAGTCCGCAAGCAGCCGCTTGGCGACCAGTTGCAGCAGCACCGTGTTGTCGCCTTCGAAGGTCGCGTAGATGTCCAGGTCGGCGCGCAGCGCCGCGAAGCGGTTTTCGGCCAGGAATCCTGCCCCGCCGGTGGCCTCCCGGCACTCCTGCAGGGTGTCCAGCGCGTGCCATGTGCTGAGCGACTTCAGGGCGGCGGCCAGGGTTTCCAGGTCCTGCCGGTCCTCGTCGGTGTCGTGGGCGCCGGAGAACACGTCGTCGAACTTCTCCAGCAGTTGTTCGTGCGCGAAGGACGCCGCGTAGGTGGTGGCCAGCCGCGGCAACAGGCGCCGCTGGTGGCGCTGGTAGTCCAGCAGGACCTCTTCGGAGGTGTCCGAGGACGCATTGAATTGCCGGCGCTCGGTGCCGTAGCGCACCGCGATGGCCAGGGCTACCTTGCTGGCGGCCACCGCGGCGCCGTCGAGCGAAACGCGGCCCTGCACCAGGGTTCCCAGCATGGTGAAGAAGCGGCGGCCCGGGCTGGCGATGGGGGAGCTATAGGTGCCGTCCTCGGCCACGTCGCCGTACCTGTTCAACAGGTTGGTGCGCGGGATCCGGATATGGTCGAAGTGCAGGCGGCCGTTGTCGATGCCGTTGAGTCCGCCCTTGTAACCGTCGTCTTCGCCGCCGATGCCGGGCAGGAAGTTGTGCTGTTCGTCCCGGATGGGCACATAGAAGGCGTGGACGCCGTGGTCGACGCCCCGGGTGATGAGATGCGCGAACACCACCGCGGCCAGGCCGTCGTTGGCGGCGTTTCCCAGGTAGTCCTTCCACGCGGCCCGGAAGGGCGTGTGTATAACGAATTCCCGCGTGGCCGGTTCGTAGGTGGCGGTGGTGGCGATGCTGGCCACGTCGGATCCGTGGCCGGTTTCGGTCATGGCGAAGGCGCCGGGCGTCTTGAGGCTCATGATGTCCGGCAGCCACTGGTCATGGTGTTCCCGGGTGCCCAGGTGCAGCACCGCCGCGCCGAACAGGCCCCACTGCACACCGGCCTTGATCTGCAGCGAGGGGTCGGCGGTGACGAGTTCCTCGAAACCGGCCACGTTGCCGCCGTGATTGTCTTCGCCGCCGAGCCGCGCGGGGAAGGCACGGTGCACGGCGCCGGTGTCCACCAGGTACTTCAGCTGCCCGAAGACCCGCTGCCGGTGCTCCTCCATCGTCAGCCCGTCGATGCGGTGGAGTTCCGGGCGGCCGGCCAGGTCGCGTGCCGCCTGGCGGATGTCGGCCCAGCGGCCCAGCAGGAGCCGGCCGAGTTCGGCCACATCCACGGTGGCTCCGTTGTCTTCAACCGGTTCCGGGGTTTCCAGGGCGGGCGTATGCGTCATCGGATGATCCTTCGGTCGTCAGGTGTGTGTCGGTGGGGCCGGGAAGGCTGCGGGGCGGGGTGGCCGGGTGCGGGCGGTCAGTCCATGCCCGGGGTGTTGCGGGAACGGCCGGGTGGCCCGGAGCCCGCTGCGGGAGCTCCGTTGTCCGGTGCGACGCCGCCCAGCAGCCATTGGGTGAGCAGGCCCGTCATGACTTCCCGGCTCGGCTTGGTTCCATCATCGGGAGCCGCCAGCCAGCATTCACCGGCGGCACGCACCATGCCGATGGCGGCCCGGGGCCAGTAGGAAGCGGCCGCCAGTTCCGCGGCACTTCCCGCTGCCGCGGCCAGGTGGCCGCGCAGCGGGGCCTCGATCATGGCGGTGACGTTGGCGAAAAAGTCCTGCAGGACGGCGGAACTGCCGTCCTCCGGTGCGGCCGCCGGCCGCGCATCGTCCCGACCGGGTGGCGGAACGGCCGGCGGCTCGGACGGCGCGGCGCGGGTGACGAACGCGTACACGTGCGGCGAGGATTCGGCCATTTGCAGGTAGACCGACACCATGGCGTGCAGGCCCTCCCGGGCCGTGGTCGCGGTGGCGGCGGCCTCCTGGAGCCGGGCCTGCATCCGGCCGATCACCACCTCGCCCATGGCCCGCTGCAGGCCGGCCTTGTCGCCGAAGTAGCGGTAGAAGACGGGCTTGGACGTCCCGGCCGCCGCCGCGATCTCCTCCATGGACGCATCGGGGCCAAGCCGGTGCACCGCGTGCCGCGCCGCCCGGATCAGCTCCCGGCGGCGTTCCGTCCGGTGACGGTCCCAACGGGCCGAGCGGCCGTCCGCGGGCGTCGCCGGATTCGAGGCGGCCTGGCGGCCTGTGGCGGTGTTCACGTAACTCAGCGTATCAGGTACGCTTGGTTACGGTAACTGTCGTTTGTTCCGCTCCGCACCCAATCGAGGAGAGCCCACATGGCCACTTCACCTGACGCCACCGGCACCCGCTCCGCCAACGGACTGCGCAGGGCAGTAGTCGTCGGCGGCAACCGCATCCCCTTCGCCCGCGCGAACGGAGCCTACACCCAGGCCAGCAACCAGGACATGCTCACCGCGGCCCTGGACGGGCTGGTGGCACGGTTCGGGCTGCAGGACGAACGCATCGGCGAGGTGGCCGCCGGCGCTGTCCTCAAGCACTCGCGCGACTTCAACCTCACCCGCGAGGCGGTGCTAGGCTCGGCGCTTTCACCGCAAACACCTGCGTACGACCTGCAGCAGGCGTGCGCCACCGGGTTGGAAACCGTGATGGGCCTGGCGAACAAGATCAAACTGGGGCAGATCGACTCCGCCATCGCCGGCGGCGTGGACTCCGCCTCGGACGCACCGATCGCCGTCAGCGAGGGCCTCCGGGCCGTCCTCCTGGAACTGAACCGCGCCAAGAGCATGCAGCAGAAGCTGACCGCCATCGCCAAGCTGCGCCCCAAGGACCTGGCACCCAACGCGCCGGGCACGGCCGAGCCGCGGACAGGGCTGTCGATGGGCGAGCACCAGGCGCTGACCACCGCGGCCTGGAACATCAGCCGCGACGCGCAGGACGAACTTGCCCTGGCCAGCCACCACAACCTGGCGGCAGCTTACGAGCGCGGGTTTTTCGATGACCTCATGACGCCCTACCGGGGCCTGGCCAAGGACTCCAACCTGCGCGCCGACACCACCCTGGAGAAGCTGGGCAAGCTGCAGCCGGTGTTCGGCAAGAACCTCGGCGCCGAGGCAACCATGACGGCCGGCAACTCCACGCCGCTGACCGACGGGGCCTCCACCGTGCTGCTCAGTTCGGAAGAGTACGCCCGGAGCAACGACCTGCCGGTGCTGGCGGAGGTGGTGGACTCCGAGGCCGCCGCCGTTGATTTTGTGCACGGCAAGGAAGGACTGCTGATGGCGCCGGCCTATGCCGTGCCCCGGCTGCTGGCCCGGCAGGCCCTGACGTTCGCCGACTTCGATTTCTTCGAGATCCACGAGGCCTTCGCCGGGACGGTGCTGTGCCACCTGGCCGCGTGGGAAAGCGAGGAGTTCTGCCGCAACAAGCTGGGCCTCGAGAAGCCCCTGGGCGCCATCGACCGGACCCGCCTCAACATCAATGGCTCCTCGCTGGCCACCGGCCATCCCTTCGCGGCCACCGGCGGACGCCTGGTGGCCAGCCTGGCCAAGATGCTGCGCGAGAAGGCCGACGCCGAGTCCCGCACCACCCGCGGCCTGATTTCCGTCTGCGCCGCAGGCGGCATGGGCGTCGTCGCCATCCTGGAGGCGAACTGATGACCGACCGGTACGTGGATTTGGTCAACGCCGGACCGGTGAAGAGCCTGGCCAAGAAGCTGGGGCTGCCGCAGCCCGCCGTGCTGCGGCGCTACCGGCCGGGCGCACCGCTGCTGCCCGGACCTGTCCTGGTGCTCGGCGCGGGCGCCGGCGCCGACACGGTGGCCAAGGAAATGCTCGGGTGGGACCTCGACGTTCGCCGGCATGCGGCACCAAAGGAACGCCTCGGCGGCATCGTGCTGGTGCTCGACGAGCTGGAATCGCCCGAGGACCTGTCGGAGCCCATGCTCAGCGCCGGCGCCAGCCTCAGGGACCTGGCCCCCGGCGGCCGCGTGATCACCGTATCCCGGCCCGCCGACGGCGCCGCCCGGCCCGCGCAGGCCGCCGCGCGCCAGGCGGTGGACGGGTCGCTGCGGTCGCTGGCGCACGAGCTGCGCGGCGGTGCCACCGCCAACGGCATCCTGCTCGGCGAGGGCGTGGAAGCCGGTGCGCCGGCCGTCCTGGGACCGCTGCGCTTCCTGCTCTCGGCCCGGAGCGCCTACGTCAACGGCCAGTTCCTGCTGGTCAGCTCCGACGAAGGCTCGCTCCCCGCGGACCCGGACCGTCCGCTGGCCGGCAAGGTCGCCGTCGTCACCGGGGCCGCGCGCGGCATTGGCGCTGCCATCGCGGAGACCCTGCACCGCGACGGCGCACAGCTCGTCGTCGTCGATGTCCCCGCGGCCGGGGAACAGCTGGCGCAGGTCGCGAACCGGGTGGGCGGCACGGCCCTGCAGTTGGACATCACCGCGGCCGATGCCGGCGCGAAGATCGCCGCCCATGCCGTGGAGCGGCACCACGGACTGGACATCGTGATCCACAACGCCGGCATCACCCGCGACAAACTGTTGGCCAACATGGACCAGGCCAAATGGGACTCCGTGATCGCCGTCAACCTCACGTCGCAGCTGACGATGAACGGGCAGCTGCTGGCCTCGGGCGCGTTCCGCGGGCGGCCGCGCGTGGTTTCGCTGGCCTCAACCAGCGGCATTGCGGGCAACCGCGGGCAAACCAATTACGCCGCGTCGAAGGCGGGAATCATCGGCATGGTCCGGGCCTCGGCTGCCGGGTTCGCCGAGGCCGGCGGCAGCATCAACGCCGTGGCACCGGGCTTCATCGAGACGGACATGACCGCCCGGATGCCGTTCCTGACCCGGGAAGTGGCACGCCGGCTCTCCTCGCTGCAACAGGGCGGACAGCCGCGCGATGTCGCCGAGGCCGTCTCCTTCCTGGCCAGCGATGCTGCGGGCGGCATCAACGGCCAAACCCTGCGGGTCTGCGGGCAAAGCATGGTCGGCGCATGAACGAAGTCATCCTGGGGGAGATGCCCACGCTCTCGCGCCTCTACCTGACGGCGGCGTCGACGGCCGCGCGGCACAAGCTGGGCGTGGGACAGCACGCCGAGCAGGTCCCGGCGGCGCGGCATACCCTGCACGGAGTGCAGATCACCCCCGAGCGGATCAGCGGGTTCCAGCAGTTGGTCCACGGCACCGTGCGGGACACCCTGCCCTCCGTGTTCCTGCACTCGGTCGCGTTCCCCGTGGCGATGAGCGTGATGACGCGGCCGGACTTTCCGCTGCCGCTGCTCGGCATGGTCCATCTGGCCAATCGGGTGCGGCACTTGCGGCCGGTCCACTTCACCGAGCCCCTGGCCGTCACGGCCTGGGCCGAGGGCCTCCGCGGCCACCACGCGGGCACGCAGGTCGAACTGCACACCCGGATCGAGGCCGACGGCGAGGCCGTGTGGGAAGGTGTCTCGGACTACCTGGCCAAGGCGGTCTACCTGCCCGGCCTGGACAAGGCAGCCCGCCCGGAGCGCGCCGATTTCACGCCGCCGCAGCCGACGGCCCGCTGGCGGCTCGGGCCGGAGGCCGGGCGCGAGTACGCCGGGGTGTCCGGCGACTTCAACCCGATCCACCTGAGCGCGGTGTCCGCGAAGATGCTGGGGCTCAAGCGGTCCATCGCCCACGGGATGTACCTGGCCTCCCGGGTCCTGACCAGCGTGGAAGCCACGGCCAGCGAACCCTTCAGCTGGCGCATCGACTTTGCCGCTCCGGTCTTCCTGCCCGCCACCGTGGCCGTCAGGATTCATGACACGGAACGCGACGGGTCCTGGGAAGCTTCCGAGTTCACCGGCTGGGGGGAGCGCAGCCACCGGCTGCACTTCACGGGCAGCGTCCACACGCTCGCCGACTGAGCGGCGTGGCCGGACCGGGTCAGCCGGTGACGGCCCGGCGTTCGAGGACCTCCCGTTCGCGATCATTCTTCGCCAGTGCGGCGGCGGCGGCGAACTCGGAGCGGGCCTCGTCCGCCCGGCCGAGCCGGGCCAGCAGCTCGCCGCGGACGCTCGGGAGCAGGTGGGAGCCGCGCAGGGCGCCTTCCGAGGCCAGCCGGTCCACGATCGCCAGGGCGGTGGCGGGGCCGGTGGCCATGGACACTGCCACAGCACGGTTGAGCTCCACCACCGGGCTCGGCGCCACCCGGCCAAGCGCTTCGTAGAGCAGCACGATCTGCGCCCAGTCGGTGCCGGCGACGCTGGGGGCGGCCGCATGGCATGCGGCGATGGCCGCCTGCAGGGCGTAGCTGCCCCGGCCGCGGCCCAGCGCGTCGGCCCTGGCCAGGGCGGCTCGGCCGCGTTCAATCTGGGCGCGGTCCCAACGCGTCCGATCCTGGTCGGCGAGCAGGACCGCGCTGCCGTCGGGCCGGGTGCGGGCGCCGAAACGCGACGCCTGGAACTCCATCAGGGCCACGAGTGCGTGCGCTTCGGGCTCCCGGGGCACCAGTGACACCAGGACGCGTCCGATCCGCAGGGCTTCGCCGGCCAGGTCCGACCGGATCCAACGGTTCCCGGAGGTCGCCGCGTACCCTTCCGTGAACAGGAGGTAGACCACCCGCAGGACGGCGCCCAGCCGCGGGCCCCAGTAGTTCGGTTCGGGGACTTCGAAGGGGACCTTCGCCGCGGCCAGGGTTTTCTTGGCCCGGACGATGCGCTGTTGCACCGTGGCGACCGGAATCACGAAGAGCCGGCCGATCTCCTCGGCAGACAGGCCCGCGACGACCCGCAGCGTCAGGCATACCTGCGCTTCCCGCGAGAGCACCGGGTGGCACGCGGTGAAGACGAGCCGGAGCACGTCGTCGGGTACGGGGTCCCAACCCAAGTCTTCCTCGTCCCGCAGCCCGCGGGCCAGCACCTGGTAACGGTCCTCCAGGCGTTCGGCCCGCCGCCAGGAGTCGATGGCCCGTCGCTTGGCCACGGTGGTCAGCCACGCCGCCGGGTTGCGGGGGACGCCGGTATGCGGCCACCGGGCCAGCGCGTCGGCCACGGCTTCCTGCGCGACGTCCTCGGCGAAACCGACATCCCCGGTGGCACGGGCCATGGCTGCGACAATCCGGGCGCCCTCGATCCGCCACAACGCATCGATCCGGCGCCGGATTGCCGCCTGGGCCTCGGCCCCCGCCGCCCCGGGCTCCCGGGCCTCGGCCCCCGCCGCCCCGGGCTCCTGGGCCTCGGCCCCCGCCGCCCCGGGCTCCTGGGCCTCGGCCCCGGGGGTCAGGCGTTCTCCGAGCGGAGCCTCGCCTCTTCCTCGCGCCATCCTTCTTCCTTCCGGATGTACTCGTTGTCGGCGAAGTCCGCGAAATCGGCGGCCTCGGTCACGCGGCGGACCTCCAGCTTGGAGCCCGGTCCCAGCGGGCAGCGGCTGGCCCACTCCGCGGCTTCCTCCTTGGAGGCCACCTGGACGATCCAAAAACCGTTGAACAGCTCGTGCGTTTCGCCGTACGGGCCGTCGGTCACAATCGGCGGCTCCTCCGAGAAGTCCACGACGAATCCGCTGCCGTCGGAAAGATCCGCCAGGCCTTCTCCTGCCAGCATGACGCCGGCGTTGATCATCGCCTCGTTGTAGGCGCCCATCTTGTTGATCATTTCTTCGAACGGCATGGATTTGGACGCCTCAAGGGCTGCATCCGTGGACCGCATGATGAACATGTACTTCATGGCTTTTCTCCTTCTCGGAACGAGACGCGGGCATGCGCCTTCTACTATGCCGTCGAACGGGGGCCGTGGATATCGACAGGCCCGGGAATTTTTTTCGGATTCTTCGCGCCGCGGTTCGGCGGCCCCGCGGCAGCCGCCTCTATGCTTGCCGTATGACCAACGACGATCAGTTGCGTGACCGCGCCCGGATGCTTGACGCCGCAGACCCGCTGGCCGGATACCGGACCCGGTTCGCGGGCCATGACGACGACGCCGTCGTGGCCTACCTCGACGGCAATTCGCTGGGCCGGCCGCTGGCCGCCAGCATCGAGCGCGTCCGGGACGTCATGGCGCAGCAGTGGGGCGGCCGGCTGATCCGGGCCTGGGACGAGGTCTGGCTCCAGCTGCCGGAGCAGATCGGCGACGAGCTGGGCCGGGTCGTGCTGGGAGCCGCGCCGGGCCAATGTGTGGTGGCCGACTCCACCACGGTGCTGCTGTACAAGCTGGCCCGCGCCGCCATCGATGCGCGGCCGGGGCGCCGGCGCATCCTGGTGGACCGGGACAATTTTCCGTCCGACCGCTTTATCGTGGAAGGCATCGCCGCCGAGTGCGGCCTGGAACTGGACTGGCTCGAGCCCCCGCACGCCGGGGGAGTGACGGCAGAAGCGGTCCGGGCCGCCGTGGGCCCCGACACGGCGCTCGTGCTGCTCAGCCACGTGGCCTACCGCTCCGGCTATGTTGCGGACATCCCGGCCATCACCGCCGCCGCGCACGATGCCGGTGCCCTGGTTTTGTGGGACCTGTGCCATTCCGCCGGGGTGCTGCCCGTGGAACTGGACGGCTGGGGCGTCGACCTGGCCGCAGGCTGCAGCTACAAGTACCTTAACGGCGGTCCGGGCGCCCCGGCCTGGGCCTACGTGCGGACCGAGCACCAGCACCTGAGCCAGCCGATCCAAGGCTGGTTGGGCAGCGCCAAACCCTTCGAGATGGGTCAGGGGTATCAGCCGGCCGGCGGGATCCGCCGGTTCACGTCCGGAACTCCGCCGATCATCGGCATGACCGCCCTCCAGGAGATGGTCGCCCTCATCGACGAGGCCGGGCTGGCGGCGGTCCGGGATAAGTCGATCGCCCTGACCGGGTTTGCAGTCGAGGCCGTCCAGGAGGCGCTGGCCGGTTTCGGCGTAGCCATCGCCTCGCCGCTTGATCCGGCGGAACGCGGCGGCCACGTCACCATCGACCACCCGGACTTCAAGCAAATCACCGGCAGGCTCTGGGAGCAGGGAGTGATACCGGACTTCCGCGAGCCCGACGGCCTCCGGCTGGGGCTCTCGCCGCTGTCCACCAGCTTCCAGGAGGTGTGGCGCGGCATCGCCGCCATTCGCGCCGAGCTCGAACGGATGTAGCCGAGCTCGAACGGGTTCAGCCGCCCCGCCGGACCATCCGGATCTCGTGCAGGCCTTCCCACAGGCCGGTCAGGGGCTCGCGGCGTCCGTCCGGGCCGAATCCGTGCTTGCGGTAGAACGCCTGGGCGCGCGGGTTGTCCTCGAGGACCCAGAGCAGCGCGGGCCCGCCACCGATCGCCGCCTCCAGCAGTTGCCGCCCGAGCCCGGTCCCGTAGGCCTCCGCCAGCACGTAGAGCATCTGCAGTTCGTGCGGCACGCCGGCGTCGGCGTCGTCGTCCTGCACGGGGCCGCCGCCCGAGCAGCCGATGATCCGTCCGGCGGGGTCTTCGGCGACCCACAGCTCCGCCCCCGCCGCCAGCCCGCGCGACCACCAGTCGATCTGCTGGTCCCGCCGGGCCGCTTCGGCTGCGAAGAAGCTCTCCGGCCGCTGGGACGAGTAGGTTTCCCGCCAGGCGGCGAGCTTCATGTCGAGCGTGGCGGGGATGTCGTCTCGGGTGGCGCGGCGGATGCGGAAATCGGGGGTTGGCACCCATGAATCCTAGCCGTGCGGCTGCCCGGATCCCAGATCATGCCGGCACCGCAAGGCTCAGCGGCGGAAGTGGTCGACCGCGAGCTGGTAGCTGTGCGCCGTCAGCGCGGCGGTCTGCTCCCAGCCAAAGGACGAGGCGTGCACCGCGGCATTGGCGCCCAGCCGCCGGCGGAACTCCGGGTAGTCGTGGAGCTCGCGGAGGGCCCCCGCCCACCGGACCGGGTCGTGCCCGTCCACCAGCAGCCCGGTGAGCCCGTGACTGACCGCCACCGGCAGCCCGCCCACGTTGGTGGCAACGACGGGCGTACCGCACGCCTGCGCTTCCAGGGCGACCAAGCCGAAGGATTCGCTGAAGGACGGGACCGCCACCACATCGGCGCTGCGGAAGGTGGCCGCCAAGGCGCGCGGCTCCACGGGGGGCGAGAGCGTCACGGTGTCCGCCAGCCCCAGCTTCCCGGCCAGCGCCGGCAGGTCAAGCCCGGCGGACCCGCTGATCTCGCCGATGATGGACACGCGCAGCCGGATGTCGGGCCGTTGGCGGCGCAGTTCGGCCGCGGCGGCCAGCAGGACCTGCGGCCCTTTTAGTACCTGGATGCGGCCGGCAAACACCAGGTGGAAGGTATCCGGCCCGATGCCCGCCGCCTCCCGGTCCGCGCGGCGGCCGTCGGGGCGGAAGGTGTGCAGGTCCACCCCGGGCGGGATCACGTCCACCGTCCCCTCGTCCGCGCCGTAGAGATCGACCAACTCGGCCGCCTCGGTCAGCGTATTGGCGATCAGCCGGCCGGCTCCGGACGCTATGGCTTGCTCCCCGTCGATCCGGGAGGCCGGCTCGGGCAGTTCGCCGGGCTGCAGGTGCAGGTTTTTGACCAGCCCCATCGTGTGCATCGAGTGCACCAGCGGAATGTGCCAGTCGTGCTGCAGCCGCAGCCCCACGGCACCCGAGAGCCAGTAGTGCGAGTGCAGCACGTCGTACCGTGCCCCGTCCCGCTGCGTGAACTGCCGCAGCGAAGCCTCCAGCGCGGCCAACCGCTGTGGCAGGTCTTCCTTGGTTACCGCGTCGGCGGGGGCTCCGTCCAGATGGATCACGCGGACGCCGGCCCGGGGATGTTCCACGGGTTCCTGCCCGTCATGCAGGGAGCGGGTGAAAACGTCGACGGCGGTGCCCAGCGCCGCCTGTTCCCGCGCCAGGGCGCGCACGTAGACGTTCATCCCGCCGGCATCGCCCCCGCCGGGGAGGGCCAGCGGCGAGGTGTGCAGCGACAGCACGGCGATGCGCTCCGCGCCGACCATGCCCACCTCCAGACCGTGTCAGCCGGGACGTCTCCGGCTCGGGAAAATCGACGTGCCGCCGAATTTGTCTAGCAGCCACTTTAGCCGCCCGGGTAGGCCCCGGCCGCTTGATGACGGATCAGTGCATGGTGAAGCGGCTGGCCACCGTGTCCTGCACTCCGGGGAAGCGGGTGAGGGTGCTGAACAGGCGGTTGCGGGCCGTGAGCACCGGCGGCGGCAACGGCCTGCCCAGGGCCATGTTGAGGTGCGCCTGCCAGACGGCGGTGTTGGCCGCCCGCCGCCGGTCCGCCTCGAATCTCCGCAACGCAATGCCCGTCGGCTCGCCCGCCAGGGCCGCGGCCACGATCGGAGCCAGGGCTGCGGCATCCAGCCAGCCCAAATTCATGCCCTGCCCGCCGATCGGACTCACCTGGTGTGCTGCGTCGCCGACCAGCGCGACGCGTCCAGCTACCAGCCGCCGCGGCGTCCGGGAGCTGACGGAGAAGGCGCTGAGCATGGAGCAACTGCCGGGGTCCGGGCCCGTCCCGGTGCGCCGCGCGACCAGGGAGGCGAGGCCGTCCGGCGTCGGATGGCTGACCACGCCGGGCATCCTGGCCACCCAGCGCCGGGTACCCCCGGGGAGCGGGAAGGATTCGACGATGCCGCCGGCCTCCAAATAGAGCACGGCGGTGCTGCCGTCGCCGGTGGTGTCGGCGAAGTCTCCCATCAGGTAGGCGTCCGGATACACCCGCGTTCGCACCGGGACGCCGAGTTGGCGGCGCAGGGCGGAATAGGCGCCGTCGGCCGCCACCACCAGCCTTGCCCGCACCGTCTCCGCAGCGGCAGCCGGTGCCACGCCGGCAGGCGGTGCCGGAGCCCTGCCCGTGCCCGCCGCCGGTTCCGGTCCCGCGCCCCGGCGACAGGACAACGTCACGGTCGCGCCGTCGTCGTACGCCCCCTGCACCGCCACCGCGCGGCGCACCGCCCCGGGACGCAGCGCCTCCAGCCGTTCTTCCAGCAGCCGTTCGGTGATGACCTGCGGCACGGCCAGCACGTAGGGATGCGCGCCGGGAATGCCGTCAAACGAGAGCGACGCGACGTCCCGGCCGCGGCTGCGGGCCACGCCACGGCGGATGCGGACGCCGGCCGCCAACAGCTCCGCACCCACGCCCGCGTCGTCGAGCACGGCCAAAGCCGGCGGATGGATCCCGATCGCCCGGGAGTGGCTGCTGCGTGCGCTGCGCCGCTCCAGGACCGCGACGTCTACCCCGCGCCGGGCCAGCAGGATGGCCATCAGCAAACCCACCGGCCCGCCGCCGACCACGGCGACATCGAGCAGGCGGCCGCCGGGCGCTGCAACAGGCCGGCCCCGGGGGAGCGCCGCCTCAGGCATCGGGCTCATGGATCACCAGCTGGCGGAAACGCGAATCGGGCAGCACCCGCCACTCCGGCGGGACGGCGGCGCGCAATTCCTCCGGGGTGTAGCTGCGGCGGATGGAGGTCAGCCCGTCCCGGCGGATGAAGGAGCGGTGGAAAAACGGCAGCGTCCCGGCGGCGAAGAGCACATATGCCGTGCGGCTGCGGATGATGTCGCTGTGGACTGCGAGGGCGCGCGACAACCGCTGCGAGTCCGCCAGCAGGCCAGCCAGCTCGGGGGCGGTCAGGTGGTGCAGCAAGTGGTTGGACACGACGGCGTCGAAGCTGCGTCCTTCGGCCACCAGCTCCGAGCTGAAGGCCTGCCGGAACTCGAGGCCGGGCGACCGCGGCCGGGACACGGCGAAGGCATGGGCGCGCGGATCGGGATCGATCGCCGTGATCCGCAGGTCGAGGCCGTCCCGGGCGGCCAGGCGGGCGAGCAGCCGGGGAACGTCGCCGCCGCCGGAGCCAATATCGAGCAGGGTGGGGGCCTCGAGGCCGGCCAGGCGCGGGCGGAGCAGGCGCCGGTAGATGCCGTGCCAACCCGACACCGCCCGGTTGATCAGCGGAAACTGGGCGTAGGTGCGCCGAAGCATCGCGGGGTCGCAGTCCGGCTTGTCCATTTCCTCCACGGCGTCTGTGGCGCGGAGGGCCAGGAACGTCGACGCCTTGCGGTTCGGCGGGCGGGCGGCCACGGCGCTCGGTTCCCGCCCTACACCGCCGCTGCCGCGGAAACCTGGCGTGCCTGGAGGGTGGCGGCGGGCACGGTCTTGGTGAACAGGCCGGTTTCCACGGTCAGGCCCGGGCCGAAGGCCATCGAGCAGATCCGCTCCTCCCCGGACCCTGCCGGTTGCTCCAGAATGTGCTTGAGCACAAACATCACGGTGGCGCTGGACATGTTCCCGTACCGCCGCAGCGTTTCCCGGGCCGGCACGAGCTGTTCCCCGGTCAGCTCCAGCTTGGCCTCGACCTTGTCCAGGATGCTGCGGCCGCCCGGATGGATCGCCCAGTGCTCAATATCGCGGTATGGTCTTGCCGCCACGTCCGGTTCACGGGCCAGCAACGGCTCCAGCGCACCAACGATGTGTTCGTCGATAATGTGCGGAACATAGGTCCCCAGGACCATCTCGAAGCCCTCGTCACCGATGTTCCAGGCCATGGATTCCTCGCCGACCGGGGTGAGGACGGTTTCGAAGTGGTCCAGCCGGATGGCAGGACCGGTCTCGTCCAGGCCGCGCGCGGTGATGACCGCTGCCGCCGCGCCGTCCGCGAACAGGGAGGACCCGACAATGGTGTCCGGGTCGTTGGAGGTGCGCACGTGCAGCGTGCAGAGTTCTGCCGATACGACCATCACCACCGCCTGCGGATCGGCGTCGCAGAACGACTTGGCTGCCCGCAGGGCCGGGAACGCGGCATAGCAGCCCATGAAGCCGAGATGGTAGCGCTGGACGGCGGGGTTGAGCCCCAGCGCACGCACAATCTTGTAGTCGGGTCCCGGATTGAAGAACCCGGTGCAGGAGACGGTGATGAGGTGTGTGATGTCCGCCGGGCCGATCCCCTCGCAGGAGGCAAGCGCCTTGCCTGCCGCCTCGATGAACAGCGGGGTGGCCTTGTCCGCGAAGATGTCGTTGCGCACCTTCGTGCTGGGAGAGAGCAACTGCCGGGATTCGGCGTCGAAGAACACCGGGTTGTCTGCCCGCTTGGCCGTCGTGAGTTCCTCGACGGCGGTGTACCGGGTGTCGATGCCGGACTGGTCGAACGATGTGGTCACCAGGCGCTGTCCCAGGCGCGTCAGGCCCGGTTGCGTGGAGAACACGTCCCGCGCCTCCGACTGGATCAGGATGGTATCCGGAACAGCGGTTTCCAAGGCTCTCAGCGTGGCCGTCATAGTCCATTCATAGAGCAGGCAGCCGGGTAAGACAATGGACCGGCCGCCCGCCTCCCGGCTGAACCGCTACGTAACACCCGGGCGTCTTACCGGTTGACGGGCCAGGTCTGGGACACAAGGAGCGGATCCGGTGGAGTACGAAATCAATTCCCTGCCGCTGCACGTGCTCCTGGTCCACGCCACCGTGGTGTTCGTTCCGCTGGCGGCTTTGTGCGTTGCGCTCACCCTGCTCTGGCCGGCGGCGAGGCGGCGCCTGGGGATTGCCACCCCGCTGATCGCCCTGCTGGCCCTGGTGCTGGTGCCGCTCACCCAACAGGCCGGCCACTGGTTGTTCCTCAGGATCGACCAGACGCCGCTGGCCGTCGAACACATGCAGTTGGGCGACATGCTGTTGCCGTGGGTGGCCGGCCTTTTCGCCGCGGCGCTGGGACTGTGGCTGTGGTTCCGCTACGGAACGACGGCGGACGCCTCCTCCCGGCGCAGGCTTGGCGCCGGATACCGCGTCCTCGCGGCGGTGGTCGCCGTCGCCGTGCTGGCCGTGTGTGCCGGCGCCACGGTGGCAGTGGTGCTGACCGGCGAATCCGGAACGCGGGCGGTCTGGGAAGGCGCCTACTCCGGGCCGCCGGCGCTCCCCTGACCAACTCCGGCCTCGCTGGCTCGGGCCGTGGTCCGGCGCTGCTAGCGGCCCAGGCGCCGGTAGGAGGAGCCGAAGTGGATGAGCGGATCGGCGCTTTCCGCACCGGCGGCGTCCCGGCCCATGGCCAGCACCTCGCCGACGATCAGCAGGTGGGTCGCCGCCGGATGCACCGCTGTCGTCCTCAGCTCGAACCACGCGGGGGCTCCGCCGATCACCGCAGCACCGGTGGCCGGGCCGCGCCGGTACGAGACCTGGTTGAGCAGGCCTTCCACCGGATTGCCCGGGCTCGCCAGCCAGTTCGCCGTGCCCTGATGCTGCGAGGCCAGCAGGCTCAAGGCCCAGGTCCCCGAGTCGGCCACGGCGTCGCAAATCCTCGACTCCTCGAAGAGGCTGACCAGCATGGTGGGCGGATCGTAGGACACCGAGAGATAACCGCTGACGGTCGCCGCGTAGTCCCGGTTCCGCCACCGCGTCGACACCACCGCGACGCCCGCGGCAATGTCGGCGCTGAGCGTGCGGTACAGGTCGATGTCCCGCTGACCCACCGCGCCCTGCCTGACGGGATGGGCCGCCAGTTCTCCGTCCAGTTCCATGCCGCCATCTTTGCATGCCGGCCGCGGGGCGGCTCAGGGACGGTTCAAAACGGAGGCAGCGGATGATAGGGATGTTAAACAGTAAGCACCCTGAGAATTGCGAGTGGAGTGGATATGGCCCAGCGGCTCGTTGCAGACCTTATTGTCGATCGACTTCGCGCGTGGCAGGTGTCGCGGATTTTTGGCTACAGCGGGGACGGCATCAACACGTTCATGGGCGCGCTGCGGCGCGCGGGGACGGTCGAATTCGTCCAGGCCCGGCACGAGGAAAATGCCGCCTTCATGGCGGTGGGGCACGCCAAGTACACGGGCGGGGTGGGGGTGGTCACGGCCACCCAGGGGCCAGGAGCCGTGCACCTGCTCAACGGCCTGTACGACGCCAAACTCGACAGCGTCCCGGTAGTGGCCATCGTCGGGCAGCAGTCGCGCACCGCGCTCGGCTCCGGGTACATGCAGGAAGTGGACCTGGCCAACCTGACGAAGGACGTGGCCACCTTCCGGCAGCAGGTGAGCACCCCTGAGCAGGTTCCGCTGGTGCTGGACCGCGCCTTCAAGGCGGCCCTGAGCGGCCGCGGCCCGGCCGTGGTGATCATTCCGCACGACATCCAGAAACTTCCCGCCCCCGAACTTGAGCACACCCACGGCGTGGTGACCACCGCGCCGATCTGGCGTGCCCCGCACGTGGTCCCGGACCCGGACGACCTGCGCGCGGCCGCGGACGTGCTCAACGCCGGGCAGCGGGTTGCCCTGCTGGTAGGACAGGGAGCGCGGGATGCCCGCGGGCAGGTGGTCGCGGTGGCGGAGAAGCTCGGGGCCGGCATTGCCACCAGCCTGCTGGGCAAACCCTATGTGGACGAGTCGCTGCCCTTCGCGGCCGGAACCATGGGGCATCTGGGTACCGCCGCCAGCGGCCAACTGCTGGGACACTGCGACACCTTGCTGATCGTGGGCTCCAATGACCCCTGGACTGAGTTCTACCCGCCGCCCGGTGCTGCCCGAGCGGTGCAGATCGACAATGACGCCAGTGCCATCGGCAACCGCTATCCGGTCGAGGCGGCGCTCACCGGCGACGCCGCCACCACCCTGGCGGCGCTGCTGCCGCTGCTTGAGGACCGCGCAGGCGGCGGGTGGCGCGAGCAGGTGGAAGGCTGGGTGCGGCAGTCTCGCGAGCTGTCGCGGCAGCGGGCCATGACGCCGGCGCAACCGGTCAACCCCGAACGGGTGGCCTTTGAGCTGAGCGAACGATTCCCGCCGGACGGCCTGCTCGCCGTCGATGTCGGCAGTTCCGTCTACTGGTATGCCCGGCAGCTGCGGCTGCCGGCAGGGGCCCAGGCGCACCTCTCCAGCACCCTGGCAAGCATGGGCTGTTCGATACCGTACGGCATCGCCGCCAAGCTGGCCGCGCCGGAACGGGTGGTTGTCGCCCTCACGGGAGACGGAGCCATGCAGATGAGCGGCCTGGCCGAACTGATTACCGTCGGCCGACTCTGGCAGCGGTGGATGGACCCTCGTTTTGTGGTGTGCGTCCTGAACAACCGGGAACTCGCCGAAGTGACCTGGGAACAGCGGGAGATGGAGGCCGAGCCGCGGTTTGCCGACAGCCAGGCCCTGCCCGATGTCGACTACGCGGGCTACGCACGGTTGCTCGGACTGCACGGGAAACGGGTCGAGGACCCCGAGCAGCTCGGGGCCGTATGGGACGAGGCACTGGCCGCCGACCGGCCGTATCTTATCGAGGTGCTCACCGATCCCGACGTTCCGCTGCTCCCGCCGTTCCCGGCCGGCCGGGAGAACGCGGAAACCATGCAGCGGACGCTGGATCAGGAAGGGCAGGCGGCCGAGGGCGCGAAAGACCTGCTGCGCACCTACACCGGCCAGGAAGAAGCCGGTCACGAACCGGCGCCCGGCCAGTAAGAAGCCGGCAACGACCGGGCATCCGGACAGGAGGGTACCGGCCGGGACGCCGAGTGAATGAAAGAATTGCTGGATGAGCGAGGCGGCAGAATTCATCGACCTCACGTTGCGGCGGGAAGCCTCCTGGGCACGGGCGGAAGCGCAGAACGAGGCGGGCGACGGACTGCGCTACTACGGTGCGTCGGTCGGTGCGGTCCGGGGTACGGTCCGGGACGCCGGGCGGAAGTTCCGGCTGCTCTCGCACGACGAGGTGACCGCCCTCAGCTCCGAACTGTGGGCCCGGCCGGTCTTCGAGCGGCGCCTGGCCGCCGTCGTGCTGCTGCAGTCGAACCAACGCCTGTTGCGAAGCTCGGACCTCACCCGGCTGGAAGGCTTCCTGCGCGACGCGCGCCTGGCGGCCTTGGCGGACCCGCTCGCCATTGACGTCGTCGGTCCCTTGATCCAGGGGCTGACCGGCCGGTCCCGCATGCGTGCGGAAGCAATCCTCGATCGGTGGGCGGAAGACGAGGACCCGTGGCTGCGCCGGGCCGCCTGTGCTCTTCGCGCGCCGCGGGCACAAAAAAGCCCCGGAAGTCCGGGGCTTTCTCTGTGCGCAGGAAGGGACTCGAACCCTCACCCTCAATAAGAGGACTAGCACCTCAAGCTAGCGCGTCTACCATTCCGCCACCCGCGCAGGTGGACTTTCGCCGGTTCTCCAGCGGCCGTCAGGCGCACCGATTCCGTCGAAAGCAGCGAGAAAAACTCTAACATGTTTTGCCCGAACTGTTGAATCGGGCCCTCCATGCGCCCGACGGTGCCGGCACCCCGGCCCGGCTTCGGCCGCACCAACCGCGGCGCCCCCTGCGGACAGCTGCTGCCTTCGACCGCTCCCGCTCGTTAGGCTGGGGACAGACATCGATTCCGAGGAGCCTTCATGACTGTACCGAGCCCGCACGAAGAAGTGGCCCAGATCTGCCAGGAACTGATCCGGATCGACACCTCCAACTACGGCGGCAACGAGGGGCCGGGGGAGCGGCTGGCCGCCGAGTACGCGGCCGGTCTGCTGGAAGAAGCCGGACTGGCCACCGATGTGTTCGAGTCCGCGCCCGGCCGGACGTCGGTGGTCACGAGGATGGCCGGCACGGACCCCTCGGCGCCGGCGCTGGTCGTGCACGGCCACCTGGACGTGGTGCCGGCGCAAGCCGATGACTGGCAGGTGGATCCGTTCAGCGGCGAGGAGCGGGACGGCCTCATCTGGGGCCGGGGCGCCGTGGACATGAAGGACATGGACGCGATGATCCTCTCGGTGGCGCGGCACATGGCACGCAGCGGCACCCGGCCGCGCCGGGACATCGTCTTCGCGTTCTTTGCCGACGAAGAGGCCGGCGGCACCTACGGGGCGCGCTGGGCGGTAGAGAACCGTCCCGAGCTTTTCGACGGCGCCACCGAGGCCATCTCGGAGGTGGGCGGCTTCTCGGCCACCATTGGCGGTCGCCGCGCCTACCTGCTCCAGACCGCGGAGAAGGGGATCGCGTGGCTGCGGCTGGCAGTCGCCGGCCGGGCCGGGCACGGTTCCCAGATCAACACGGACAACGCCGTGACCACGCTGGCGGCCGCGGTGGCCCGGATCGGGGCCCACCAGTGGCCGATCGAGCTGACGGACACCACCCGCCGGTTCCTCGACGGGGTGACCGAGCTGACCGGCGTCGAATTCGACCCGGACAACCCGGACATCCTGCTCAAGGAACTGGGCACCCTGGCCCGCTTCGTCGGCGCCACCCTGCAGAACACGTCCAACCCCACGGTGTTGAAGGCCGGCTACAAGGAAAACGTGATCCCCGGGCTGGCCGAGGCGCGGATCGACGCCCGGACACTGCCCGGACAGGAAGAGCTCGTGCTGGCCACCATCCGCGAACTGGCGGGCCCCGACGTGCAGGTCAGCTACGTGCACCAGGACAGGTCGCTGGAGGTGCCGTTCGCCGGGAACCTGGTGGACGCCATGATCGATTCGCTGGCGCACGAGGATCCGGACGCCGTGGTGCTCCCGTACACGCTCTCCGGCGGCACGGACAACAAGGCGCTGGCCCGGCTGGGCATCACCGGCTACGGCTTCGCTCCGCTGCGGTTGCCCGACGACCTGGACTTCACCGGGATGTTCCACGGCGTGGACGAACGGGTGCCGGTGGACTCGCTGAAGTTCGGCACCCGCGTCCTGCAGCGCCTGCTCACCACCTACTGACCACTTGGAACGACGACGAAAGGACCACCGGCATGCCCGCCAGTGTTGAAGAACTGCTCCCGGACGAGCTGCTTGAGACCATCAGGGGCCGGGCCGCAGGTTACGACGAAGCGAACAGCTTCTTCCACGAAGACTTCGCCGACCTCGTCGAGGCGGGCTACCTGAAAATGTTCGTCCCGGAGGAAGACGGCGGCCTGGGCTACACGCTGGAGGAGGCAACCCGGGCACAGATGCGGCTGGCCACCGCGGCGCCCGCCACGGCGCTGGCCGTCAACATGCATCTGGTGTGGACCGGCGTCGCGCGGGTCCTCCAGGCCCGTGGCGACGACAGCATGGACTACGTCCTCGCCGAGGCCGGCCGCGGCGAAGTCTTCGGGTTCGGGGTCTCCGAGGCCGGAAACGACCAGGTCCTCTTCGATTCGCGCACCGTCGCCGCACCCCGCGGGGACGGCGCGTACGGGTTCACCGGCACGAAAGTGTTCACCAGCCTCTCGCCCGCCTGGACGCGGCTCGGTGTCTTCGGCCGCGACGATTCCGGCACCGAACCGCAGCTGGTGTGGGGGTTCATCGACCGGGACAAGCCCGGCTACCGGATCAAGGACGACTGGAACACGCTGGGCATGCGCGCCAGCCAGTCCAACACCACGGTGCTGGAAGGCGCGGTCGCCGCGCCGGAGCGGATCTTCCGGAAACTGCCGGTGGGACCCAACCCGGATCCGTTGATCTTCGGCATCTTCGCGTGCTTCGAAATCCTGCTCTCGTCCGTCTATGCGGGGATCGGCACCCGGGCCCTGGACCTCGCGGTGGAAGCCGTGCACCGCCGTCGTTCGCTGAAAACGGGCAAAAGCTACGCGCAGGATCCGGACATCCGCTGGCGGGTGGCCGACGCCGCCCTGGCCATGGACGGGCTTTACCCGCAGCTGGCGTCCATTGCCCGCGACGTGGATACGCTGGCCGACCACGGCAGGTTCTGGTTCGCCAAACTGTCCGGCATCAAGATCAGGGCCACCGAAACCGCCAAGGACGTGGTGGAGAAGGCCGTACGCGTCTCCGGCGGCGGCGGGTACTTCCGCGGCGGTGAACTGGAGCGGCTGTACCGCGACGTGCTGGCCGGGCTCTACCACCCCTCGGACGACGAGTCCGCGCACAGCACCGTGGCAACGGCCTGGCTGGGGCCGCTGGAAGACTGACGCCGGCCGCGCACCGCCTGCCGGGGGTCAGGCGGTGCGTTCGACCTTCAGTACCCTGCGACGGAGCCAGTACTTGCGGCCGCCGCCCAGGTACAACCGGGTCCGGACCAGATCCCACTTGCCGTACTCGGCGTGCTCGGTCAGCGCGCGGCGGGCCTCGCCGACGGATTCGTCTTTGTTCACGGTCAGGACCAGGTATTCGTACTGCCGGGCGTAGTCGCGTTCGCGGGTGACGGCGGCACCCAGAAATTGTTCTCTCATTGCCCTCCTGTTCTCTTCACTTATTCTCCACAATGCGGCTAACGTCTACAGCATGAGCATTGATCCGCGCGTCGCACTCGAGTCACTGGTTTCCGCCCTGCAAGAGCACCTGGCCGCCGCATCCAGCCGCCGGGGTGATGACGATCCTGCCGTGGAAGCGGCCTTCTCGTCCATTATGGAATCGTTCGAAACCTACGAGGACGCGCTCTACGATGCTTACGGCGAAGTGACCCCGCTGGTCATTTACGACGAGTCGGACGACGAGGGCATGGACGAACCCGACGACGTGGTGGACCCCTTCGACGACGATCTGGAGATCGAAGAAAAGTAGCACGCCCCCGAGGCCGCCCGGACCCGATCAAGCGTTGACGGGCCGGCGCCGCCGCGCGGGACGGAACGTTACGGCGTGGAAATCTCGTCCAGCGCCTGGCCGATCGCGGCGGGCAGGGCGTCCAAGGGCGCCTTCAGGATTTCTGCCAGCTGGGCGGGGGTGCGGGGACCCACCACGGCCGTGCCGACGGCGGGCCGCTGCAGCACCCAGCTCAACGCCAGGTCCAGCGGCCGGACGTCCAGGCCGCGCGCCGCCGTGGCCAGCGCATCCACAATCCGGGCCGGCCGGCCGCTCAGGTACGGTTCCACGTACCCGGCGCGCTGCTCGGAGGCGGCCCGGGAATCGGCCGGAATGCCGGTGCGGTACTTGCCGGTCAGGACGCCGCGTCCCAGCGGCGACCAGGCCATCAGGCCCGGCCCGAGGGCCCGCGCCGCCGGAATGACTTCGTGTTCGGCCCGGCGGTGCAGCAGCGAATATTCGTTCTGGACCGCGACCAGCGGAACCGGGCTGATCGAGGCAGCCCGGGCCAGCTGCCAGCCGGAGTAGTTGGAGACTCCCACATAGCGGGCGCGGCCCGACGAGACCGCGTGCTCGAGGGCGGACAGGGTCTCTTCCAGCGGCGCGCCGCCGTCGTCCCAGAGATGGACCAGCCACAGGTCCAGGTAGTCCGTGCCCAGCCGGGCCAGGCTGGCGTCCAGGCTGCGCAACATAGCGCCGCGGGACGTGTCCACCTCGCGCCGGCCCTCGCTGCGCGTCACGCCCGCCTTGGAGACCACCAGCACCTCCTGCCGAGGAACCAGTTCGCCCAGGAACGCCCCGAGCATGGCCTCGCTGCGGCCTTCGGCGTACGGCGCGGCGGTGTCCAAAAGGGTGCCGCCGGCGTCCAGGTAGGCGCGCAGCATGGTGCCCGCGGCCTCCTCGTCCGTTTCCTCTCCCCACGTCATCGTTCCCAGCGACAGCTGCGGGACCTTCAGCCCGCTGTGACCCAAGCGATTGTGCTCCATAAAGCCAGCTTATGGCCTGCGCTGCCGCGCCCTTGGCAGCGGCCCGCCGACGCAGGCGCGTGCCTCGTCCTCCCGCACGGGCAGCCCATCCGCCCCGGCCCCGCGCCGGGTGCCCGGCGTCGTGCCGTGGGCGGATCTTCGCGCCGCGGCTGTGTCCGTTTCCGTTCCGCGGGCCTTGGTGCCATAAGGTCGAGGATGTGAATTGGCTAGAAGCAATCATCCTGGGGCTCGTGCAGGGCCTGACCGAGTTCCTCCCGATCTCATCCAGCGCGCACCTGCGCATCATCGGAGAGGTTCTGCCCGGTGCCGCCGATCCCGGGGCCGCCTTCACCGCCATCACCCAGCTGGGCACGGAAACCGCCGTCGTCGTGTATTTCTGGCGCGATATCGTCAACATCATCAAGGCCTGGTTCGGCTCGCTCACCGGCAAGGTGCCGCGGAACGACCCGGACGCCCGGATGGGCTGGCTGGTCATCATCGGCTCGATCCCCATCGGTGTGCTCGGGCTGCTGTTCCAGGACCAGATCGAATCCACCTTCCGCAGCCTGTGGATCGTGGCCACCATGCTGATTGTCTTCGGCGTGTTCCTGGCCATCGCCGACTCCATCGGCCGCCAGGTGCGCACGCTGGACAAGCTCACCTACAAGCACGGCATCCTGTACGGGCTGGCCCAGGCGCTGGCCCTGGTCCCGGGCGTCTCCCGCTCCGGCGGCACCATCACCGCCGGCCTGTTGATGGGCTACACCCGCGAGGCCGCCGCCCGGTATTCATTCCTGCTGGCGATTCCGGCGGTCTTCGCCTCGGGCCTGTACCAGCTGGCCAAGAGCTTCGGCGAACCCGGGCCGTACGGGCTGGGGGAGACGGCGCTGGCCACGGTGGTGGCCTTCGGCGTCGGCTTCGTGATCATCGGGTGGTTCCTGAAGTATGTGTCCACCCGCAGCTACCGGCTCTTCGTCTGGTACCGGATCGCCCTGGGCGCGCTGTTGTTCGTGCTGCTGGGCGCCGGAGTCATCAACGCCTGACCTGCGGGAATTTATCCGGCTCCTGCATCCTTGAATGTTAGGAGCGTCATTTACGACGGCGGCCCCGCCCGCCATCCGCGTCCGTTCACCTCATCGGAAGGAAACCCAAGAGTGCTTGGTTGGAATGCCCGTGCCGTACCCGAAATTCCGGGCGGCAAAGACGAACTGACCATCCACGACACCTCCGTGGGGTCGCTGGTACGGCTTGAGCCGTCCTCGACGGGAAGCCTGTACGTCTGCGGCATCACCCCGTACGACGCCACGCACATGGGCCATGCCGCCACCTACGTGGCCTTCGACCTGCTCAACCGCTATTGGCGCGACGCCGGGCGCACCGTCAACTATGTGCAGAATGTCACGGACATCGACGATCCGCTGTTGGAACGCGCCGCGGCCACCGGCATGGACTGGCAGCTGCTGGCGAAGGACCAGACCGAGCTGTTCCGCACGGACATGGAAGAACTCAACGTCATCCCGCCCGGCGAGTACATCGGAGCGGTGGAATCGATCGAGTGGATCGTTCCGGTGGTGGAGGACCTGCTGGCCCGCGGCCTCGCGTACCGCCTACCGGGCACCGGCGGCGAGCCCGACGGCGACGTGTACTTCGATTCCGTTGCCGCAGCGGGACCGGGCTGGCACAACGGCGCTACCTCCAGGTTGACCGAAGATCAAATGCTGCCGCTCTTTGCCGAGCGCGGCGGCGATCCGGAGCGCCCGGGCAAGAAACACCCGCTGGACGCACTGTTGTGGCGCGTTGCCCGTGACGGCGAACCCGAGTGGCCGGGCGCCTCGCTCGGCCCCGGCCGCCCCGGCTGGCACATCGAGTGTTCGGTGATCGCGCGCAAATTCCTGCCGGAAACCTTCGACGTCCAGGCCGGCGGCTCGGACCTGAGTTTCCCGCATCACGAAATGAGCGCCGGGCACGCCTACGCGATGACCGGCAAGCCGCTGGCCAAGCACTTCATGCACGCTGGCATGGTCGGCCTCGACGGCGAAAAGATGAGCAAGTCCAAGGGCAACCTCGTGCTGGTCTCGGCCCTGCGCGAAGAAGGCGTGGAGCCGGCTGCGATCCGCACCGTGCTGCTGGGCCAGCACTACCGCAGCGACTGGTTCTGGACCGGGGATCTGCTCCGCCAGGCGCAGGCGCGGCTTTCTGCGTGGCGCGGCGCGGCCCCCTATGTGCAGGCCGAACAGGTACCCGAGCTGGCACAGCAAATCCGCCAGGCGCTCTCGAACGACCTCAACGCACCCGCGGCCCTGGCCGAAATCGACGGCTTCGCCGAGCACTCCCGGCAGCAGGCCGGAGGGCAGGCCGGTGACGGCGCCGGGCAGTTCGCGGCGCTGCTCGACGCGCTGCTGGGCATCCGGCTCTAAGCCTAGAGTTAGGGCCGGAGGCGGGAACCACTAAGCCGCGCATCGCCGAGCGAGAAGGGCGGGGCGGGCAGGGACCCGGCGTGGCGACGAAGTCGACACGACTGGGCCCGCCCCAACCGGCTAAGCGGCGTGTGGTTCCCGTGGAGGCCCCTACTCTTTACCGCGCTTTTTGAGGTAGCGCTCGAATTCGCGGGCGATGGATTCCCCGGTTGCCTCCGGCAGCTCGGCCGTGTCCTTGGCCTCCTCCAGCTGCCGCACGTAGGCGGCGACTTCCGGATCCTCGGTGGCAAGTTCGTCCACGCCGCGCTCCCACGCTTCGGCTTCTTCGCTCAGGACGGACACTTCCAGCGGGACCTGCAGGATGTCCTCCAGCCGGTGCAGCAAAGCAAGCTCGGCCTTGGGGGAGGGCGACTGTCCCACGTAGTGCGGCACCGCGGCCCAGACGGACATCGTGGGAATGCCGGCCAGCGAGGCGACATCGGACAACACTCCGACGATTCCGGTGGGGCCTTCGTACTGGCTGGACTCGGTATTCAGGGCGCGGCGGACGTCGTCGTCGTCGCTGGTGACCGTGACGGGAATGGGACGCGTGTGCGGCACGTCGGCCAAGAGGGCGCCTACCAGGATGATGCAGTCCACGCCCAGCTCTTCGGCGTGGGCCAACAGTTCCGCGGTGTACGCCCGCCAGCGGTAGGACGGCTCCACCCCGTGGACAAAGATAATGTCCAGCCGGCTGCCCGGGATGCTGCTGCGCGTCAGTTTCGTCGTCGGCCATTTGATCCGGCGTTCCCCGGAGGCGGTGCGGTGCACCACCGGCCGGGTGAACTGGAAGTCGTAATAAAGATCCGGGTCCACCGTGGCCACCTTGTGGCTGTCCCAGAGCCGGCTCAGGTACTTGACGGCATCCGTGGCGGCTTCGCCGGCATCGTTCCAGCCTTCGAATGCAGCCAGCATCACGGTATAACGCCGCGGTGTCTCGCCGGGCTTCGTCTGCGGGAACAGCAAGTGCAAACCGCGCTGCTCGCCGTCGCCTTCCGTGGGCAGGTCGCCACTGTCCTGAGTACTCACGGTTTCACCCTAATCCTCCCGGCACGGCTTGTCAGTGAGCCGACATTCGATTCGCGCCCAGCATAGCCCCCGATTCCGGTGCCGTAGCCCCGTGCCGGAGCCCGTGATGGGGCCGATGCCGGGGCCGGGCAGGAAGGGCCCGTAGACTGGATGCATGCCCAAAATTTCCCCTTCCCCCGCTGCGTCCAGCCATCCGTCGTCCGGCCTGCAGGCCGTTTTCTGGGACATGGACGGAACGCTCGTCGACACCGAGCCGTACTGGATCGAAGCCGAAACCGAATTGGTTGCTTCGTTCGGCGGGGTGTGGGACGACGAACTGGGCAAAAAGCTGGTGGGCAATGCGCTGGAGACATCCGCCGCCGTGCTGCAGCAGGCCGGCGTCGAACTGGGCATCCGCGAGATTGTCGACCGGCTGATCGACGCCGTGACCGAACGCGTCCGCGGGCGCATCCCGTGGCGCCCCGGCGCACGGGAGTTGCTCGCGGAGCTGGCCGGGGCAGGCATTCCGTCGGTCCTGGTGACCATGAGCGAGACCAAGCTCGCCGCCGAAGTGGTCAGGGCGCTGCCCGAGGGCAGCTTCCGCCACGTCGTCACCGGTGACATGGTCACGCGCGGCAAGCCGGACCCGGAACCGTACCAGCAGGCCTTCGACTGGCTCAGCGGCCACCTGCCCGGCGCCGACAAGCAGTACGTCGTGGCGCTGGAAGACTCGGTTCCCGGGGTTGCCTCCGCCGAAGCCGCCGGCCTCGTGACCGTGGCCATCCCACACGTCGTGCCCGTTCCGCTGGCACCGGGGCGCCCGCACTGGGACAGCCTGGCCGGAAAGGGCCTGGCGGACGTGGAGGGCGTCCTGGTGGGCGCCGCCCAGGAAGCAGGAGTATGAGCACGCAAACCCCCCGGCCGGCCGAGGAAAAGGAACGCAGCGAAGGCATTCCCCTGGGCCGCATGTTCGGCGTCCCGGTGGTCCTGGCCTGGTCCTGGTTCGTGATCGCCGCCTTCATCGTGCTGATCTTCGGCCCCCAGGTGCAGCGCCTGATGCCGGAGATCGGCGTGGGAGCGTACGCCGTGGCGTTCGGTTACGCGCTGCTGCTGCTGTTCTCGGTGCTGGTGCACGAACTCGCCCACGCCCTGACGGCCCGGACCTTCCGGTGGCCGTCGGCCAAGATCGTGCTCAATCTCTGGGGCGGCCACACACAGTTCGACAACTTCAACGCCACGCCGGGCAAGTCCCTGCTGGTGGCCTTGTCCGGGCCCGTGGCCAACTTCGCGCTGGCCGGCGCCGGCATGCTCGTTCTGCCGCTGTTCCGCGGCGAACCGATTCCGTTCCTGCTGACCGACATCTTCATCTGGGCCAACTTCCTGGTGGCCGTCTTCAATATCCTTCCGGGGCTCCCGTTGGACGGCGGGCGTCTGGTGGAGACCGCCGTCTGGAAGGCGACCGGCAGCCAGGAAAAGGGGACCGTGGCGGCGGGCTGGGCCGGTCGCGCCATCGTGGTGCTGCTGGTGATCGGCGTGATCGGCGTCCCGTTGCTGCGGGGCGGCACGCCGGACCTCCAGCTGGTGGTGCTCATGGTGCTCGTGTGCGGTTTCCTCTGGATGGGCGCCAGCTCGGCCATCTCGCACGCCCGGATGCGCTTGCGGCTGCCGTCCGTCAGCGCCGGGCAGCTCAAGCTTCCGGCCGCGTCGCTGCCCGCCACCGCCACGGTGGACCAGGTGCGGCAGCTGATCCAGGGGCACCCCGGGCTCTCCGTGGTGCTCACCGCCGCGACCGGCCAGCCCGAAGCAGTCGTGGACCGCACGGCGCTGGACCAGGTGCCGCCGCCGGCCGCCCCCCGGACTCCCGCCGCGGCCGTCTCCCGGGCCCTGGCGCCGGGGGCCTACGTGCCGGAGGCGGCCGCCGGCCAGGAGCTGGTGCAGTACCTGGCCCGGCTGGCCGGCAGCGAGTACGCCGTGATCGACGGCGAGGGCCGCGTCACCGGCGTGCTCCAGCAAAGCACGGTGGTCCGCGCCATCACCGGCAAGGCCGGCAGGCTCTGATCCCGCCGGTCGGCGCCGGGAACACGGCCGCCGGCCGGAATACAATCGACGAACCGGCCCGACACACACCGCCGGGCCGCACACACAACGACCGGAAGTGATCCACGCATGAGCTCCACCACCAGCGCGCACGGCGCCGACCAGCGACGCGGGCCGTTCCGGCCCGGGGAACGGGTCCAGCTCACGGACGAAAAGGGCCGGATGAACACCATCACCCTGACGCCCGGTGGCGCGTTCCATACGCACAAGGGCTTCCTGCCGCATGACGAGGTGATCGGACGGCAAGAGGGAACGGTCGTGGCCAATACGGTGGGCCACCGGTACCAGGCCCTGCGCCCGCTGCTTTCGGACTTCGTGCTCTCCATGCCGCGCGGTGCCGCCGTGGTCTACCCCAAGGACGCCGCCCAGATCGTGACCATGGCGGACATCTTCCCGGGCGCCCGGGTGGTGGAGGCCGGGGTCGGTTCGGGTGCCCTGAGCATCTCGCTGCTGCGCGCCGTGGGCGACGGCGGACGGCTGCACTCGTTCGAGCGGCGCGAGGAATTTGCCGACGTTGCCCGCGGCAACGTGGAAACGTTCTTCGGCGGACCGCACCCCGCCTGGCAGATCTCGCTGGGAGATTTCCAGGACGAAGTCGTCAAAGCCGAGGAGCCCGGCAGCGTGGACCGGGTGGTGCTGGACATGCTGGCGCCGTGGGAGTGCCTGGACGCCGTGGCAACGGTGCTGGCGCCCGGCGGCGTCTGGATCAGCTACGTCGCGACCGTTACGCAATTGTCACGTACTGCCGAGGCGATCCGGGCCGACGGCCGGTTCACCGAGCCCGACGGCTGGGAGTCGATGGTCCGCGGCTGGCACCTGGAGGGCCTGGCCGTCCGGCCCGACCACCGCATGGTGGCGCACACCGGTTTCCTGCTCACGGCCCGCCGGCTGGCCGGCGGCGAGACGGGACTGACGCCCAAGCGCCGTCCGTCCAAGACCGGCTTCGCCGCCGAGGACGTGCAGGCGTGGACCGGCAACGAGGACGATTGGAATGCCGAGGCACTGGGGGAGCGGACCGTGTCCGACCGCCGGCTTCGCCGCGCTGCCAAGGATGCCGCCTCCACCGTGCAGCGCGGAGCGTTCAAGGACATCAACCCCGAAACCGACTGAGGGCGGGACGCGGGCCGCTTCCGTGGGGGCATCGGAACAAGATGTCTCGGTTTGGCGTTTTCTTTCGTAGACAGGTGCAGCCGGGGCGGGGGCCGGTTAGTGTCTAGGGAAGGAACCGATCACGGAAGCAGGTCGCGGTGATGAACGACCAGAACCAGAACAACCAACCGGCACCGGCTGAACGGCAGGACGACCAGCGTGACGCGTTGACGGTCGCCCAACGCCAGATCAACGTCCTGCGCGACAAACTCCGCCACCTGGACAAGCAGTTGGCCGCGGCCACCCAAAACAATTCCCGCCTCGTCTCCACGCTCGAGACCGCGAAGAGCGAAATCGTCCGGCTTAAGTCCGCCCTCGAACGCGACGGCGAAACCCCCTTCAGCTTCGCGACCATCACCCAGGTCAACAAGGCGCAGCGGCCGCGGCCCGGCACGAGCAACGCTGCCGTGGTGCAGGAGAGCGTCGACATCGTGCAGTCCGGGCGCAAGCTGCGCGTCGCGGTCAGCCCTTTGGTGAAGATGGACCACCTCGCCCCCGGCCAGGAAGTCCTGCTCAACGAGTCGCTCACAGTGATCGCCGCGCTCGGCTTCGAGCGCTCCGGCGAACTGGTCACCATCAAGGAAATGCTCGACGGCGACCGCGTCCTGGTGGTGGGACGGGCCGACGAGGAACGGGTCGTCAAGCTGTCCGGCGCCCTGCGGACCGAACGGCTCCGTGTCGGCGACGCCGTGTCCATCGACGCCCGCAGCGGTTACGCGCTGGAGAAGATTCCCCGCAGCGAGGTGGAGAACCTCATCCTCGAGGAGGTGCCGGACATCTCCTACGAGGACATCGGCGGCCTGGGCCCGCAGATCGACCAGATCCGCGACGCCGTCGAGCTTCCCTTCCTGCATCCCGACCTCTACCGCGAGCACGGCCTGAAGGCCCCCAAGGGCATCCTGCTCTACGGCCCTCCCGGCTGCGGCAAGACGCTGATCGCCAAGGCCGTGGCCAACTCCCTGGCCGCCAAGGCCATCGAGCGCAGCGGCACGGACACCCGCAGCTACTTCCTGAACATCAAGGGACCGGAACTGCTGGACAAGTACGTGGGCGAGACGGAGCGGCACATCCGGCTCATTTTCGCCCGGGCACGCGAGAAGGCATCCGACGGCAGCCCGGTGGTGGTCTTCTTCGACGAAATGGATTCGCTGTTCCGCACCCGCGGCACCGGCGTGTCGTCCGACGTCGAAACGACCATCGTGCCGCAGCTGCTGTCCGAAATCGACGGCGTCGAGAAGCTGGAGAACGTCATCGTCATCGGCGCCTCCAACCGCGAGGACATGATCGACCCGGCCATCCTGCGCCCCGGCCGGCTGGACGTGAAGATCAAGATCCACCGGCCCGACGCCGAGGCGGCCGCGGACATCTTCGCCAAGTACCTCACCACCAACCTCCCCATCCATGCCGAGGACCTCGCCGAGCACGGGCAGGACCGCAAGGCGACCATCGACGCGATGATCCAGCGCACGGTCGAGGAAATGTACTCCACCGACAAGTCGAACGAGTACCTGGAAGTCACCTACGCCAGCGGCGACACGGAAATGCTCTACTTCAAGGACTTCAATTCCGGCGCCGTCATCCAGAACGTGGTGGACCGGGCCAAGAAGAACGCCATCAAGGACCTGCTGACCAACCAGCAGAAGGGCCTGCGGATCGAGCATCTGCTCAGCGCCGTGGTGGACGAATTCCGCGAGCACGAGGACCTCCCCAACACCACCAATCCGGACGACTGGGCCCGGATTTCCGGCAAGAAGGGCGAACGGATCACCTACATCCGCACGATCGTGCAGGGCAAGGCCGGGCAGGAGGCCGGCAAGGCCATCGAAACGATGTCCAACACCGGGCAGTACCTGTGAGCGTCTATCGCGTGATGGGTTCGGAGACGGAGTATGGCATCCATGCTCCCGGCGAACCCCTGGCCAACTCCACGGTGCTCTCCTCGCAGGTGATCAACGCGTACGCGGCGACCATGCGGAAGGGCCTGGGGAACCTGGCCGGCACCCGGTGGGATTACACCGACGAGGAGCCGCTGCACGATGCCCGCGGATTCGACCTGTCGCGTGACCAGGCGGACCCATCCCAGCTCACCGATGTCCCGCCGATCCTCGACGCCGAGCAGATAGCGCTGGCCGGCGGCCGCGCGGCCGGCAACGAGTTCTACACGGACGAATCCTCCGGCGTGCTCATGAACATGGTGCTCAGCAACGGGGCCCGGCTGTACGTGGACCACGCCCATCCGGAATATTCCTCGCCCGAGGTGACCAACCCGCTGGATGCGGTGCGCTGGGACAAGGCGGGCGACGCCGTCGTGCTCGCCGCGATGCGCAGGATCGCCGCCACGCCGGGATTCTCGCCGGTGAACCTGTACAAGAACAACACCGACAACAAGTCGGTCTCCTACGGCGCGCACGAGAACTACCTGATGCCGCGCAGCGTGCCGTTCAACCGGATTGTCACCGGCTTGATTCCGTTTTTCGTGTCCCGGCAGGTCGTGTGCGGTGCCGGGCGGGTGGGGCTGGGCAGCAACGGCCGCACCCCTGGCTACCAGGTCAGCCAGCGCGCGGACTTCTTCGAGGCCGAAGTGGGGTTGGAGACCACCATCCGGCGGCCCATCATCAACACCCGGGACGAACCGCACGCGATCGCGGACAAGTACCGGCGGCTGCACGTGATCATCGGCGACGCGAATCTGAGCGAGGTGTCGATTTTTTTGAAGATGGGCACCACCTCCGTCGTGCTGTCGATGATCGAACACGGCGAGGTACCGGACGTCCAGCTGGCCGACCCCGTGCAGGCGCTGCAGGCGATCAGCCACGACCCCTCCCTGCAGCAGAAGGTACCGCTCAAGGACGGCAGCATGGTCACCGGCCTGGACCTGCAGGAGATCTACCTGCAGGCAGCGGTGGAGCATTGCCGCCGGCACGGGACCGACAGCGGCCAGACCGCGGACGTGCTGCGGCGCTGGGCTGCGGTGCTGGACACGCTCCGCCGGGACCCGATGGACGCCGCCGACCAGCTGGATTGGGTGGCCAAGCTCAAACTGCTGCAGGCCTACCGGGACCGGGACGGCATGGAGTGGGGCGACCCGCGCCTGGGCCTCATCGACCTGCAATATGCCGACGTGCGGCCCGAGAAGGGCCTCTACCACCGCCTGGCCGCACGCGGCCGGATCCGCCGGTTGCTCTCGGACGCACAGATCGACGCCGCCGTGGGCGAGCCGCCCGAGGACACCAGGGCCTACTTCCGCGGGAAGTGCATTCAACACTTCCCCCGCGAGGTCGTCGGGGCCAGCTGGGACTCGGTGATTTTCGATCTTCCCGACCGGCGCCGGCTGCAGCGCATCCCCACCCGCGAGCCGTTGCGCGGCAACCGCGCACTGACCGGCAGGCTCTTCGAGGAAGCTTCGTCGGCAGAGGACTTCATCACGGCGTTGCTGGGCCCCGCGGACGAGCCCCACGTGGCAACATAAGCACTAGGACAGAGTCGATCGTCCCACCAGAAGGAGGCCATCATGGCAACCCAGGACCGCAAGAACGTGGACTCGCGCCGCGACGACGAAGAGTACGACGACGAGCCCACGCCCGAGCCTGCCGCCGCACCGGCCGCGCAGGCCGAGACCGAAGGCACGGATGATCTGCTGGACGAGATCGACGGCGTGCTGGAACAGAACGCGGAAGAATTCGTGCGCGGTTTCGTGCAGAAGGGCGGCCAGTAATTGATGGACATGCCGGCCGGCGGTCCGGGCTCGGTTTTCGCCCACATTTCCCATTCAGCCACCGCCTCCTTCAGCGAGTATCTGGCGCGCACCGCCCCGGATCTGCTGCCGGGCGCCCGGGGGGCCCAGCAGCTGCCGGCGGGGGCGGCACCGATGGTGCCCCACGGCACCACCATCGTGTCGATGACGTTCGCCGGCGGCGTGCTGATGGCCGGCGACCGGCGGGCAACCATGGGCAACCTGATTGCCAGCCGGCACATTGAAAAGGTCTTTCCGGCCGATTCCCATTCGCTGCTGGGCATCGCCGGCACCGCCGGCATCGCCCTGGACATCACGCGGCTCTTCCAGGTGGAACTCGAGCACTACGAGAAGATCGAAGGCACGCTGCTCAGCCTCGACGGCAAGGCCAACCGGCTGGGCGCGATGATCCGGTCGAACCTGCCCATGGCGATGCAGGGCCTCGCAGTCATTCCGCTCTTCGCCGGTTTCGATGCCGAGCGGCGGGTTGGCCGGCTGTTCTCCTACGATGTCACGGGCGGACGCTACGAGGAGCAGGAGCACCACAGCGTAGGGTCCGGATCGGTCTTTGCCCGCGGGGCGCTGAAGAAGCTCTGGCAGCCGAACCTGGAGGAAGCGGCGGCGGTCCGGGTGGCCGTCGAAGCCCTGTACGACGCCGCCGACGACGACTCGGCGACCGGGGGACCGGATGCCGTCCGGCAGGTGTGGCCCGTGATCTACACCGTCAACGCCGCCGGCGCCCGCCGGATCCCGGACCGGGAACTCGCCGCCACGTCCGAGGCCGTCATCGGCGCGCGGGCCGTGGCCGGACGGGAGGCCTGAGCATGACGCAACAGTTCTACGTCTCGCCCGAACAGCTGATGAAGGACCGGGCGGACTTCGCCCGGAAAGGCATCGCCCGGGGCCGTTCCGTGGTGGTGCTCAGCTGCTCCGAGGGAATCGCGCTGGTCGCCGAAAACCCCTCGCCGGCGCTGCACAAGATCGGGGAAATCTACGACCGGATCGCGTTCGCCGCGGTCGGCAAATACAACGAGTTTGAGAGCCTGCGCCAGGCCGGGGTCCGCTACGCCGACGTGCGCGGCTACTCCTACGACCGGGACGACGTCACCGGCCGCGGCCTCGCCAGCGTGTACGCGCAAAGCCTGGGCGCCGTGTTCACCGCCGACAGCAAGCCGTTCGAAGTGGAGCTTGCCGTCGCCGAGGTCGGCGATACGCCGGGCGACGACCGGCTGTTCCGGCTGACCTTCGACGGGTCCATCGCCGACGAACGCGGTTTCGTGGTGATGGGTGGTTCGGCCGAGGCGGTGGGCGAGAGGCTGCGCGGCAACCCGGCCGCGGACCGGGACTTTTCCGGCGCGGTCCGGGCGGCGGTGGCCGCCCTGTCCGGCGGGACCGGCGAGCAGGACGCGGGGCAGGGCAGGGAACTGCGTCCCGAGGGCCTGGAAGTCGCCGTCCTGGACCGCGACCCGCTGTCCACCCGGGGGAGCCGGCGCGCCTTCCGCCGGTTGCCGACCGCTGAACTGCACCGGATATTAGGCGAGGGAATGGACGGCTAGCCATGGACCGACGCATCTTCGGGATCGAGACCGAATTCGGCATTTCCTATTCGGCGCCGGATTCGCGCCCGCTCTCGCCCGAAGAGGTGGCCCGCTACCTCTTCCGCAAGGTGGTCACGTGGGGCAGGTCGTCCAACGTGTTCCTGACCAACGGGTCCCGGCTGTACCTGGACGTCGGGTCCCATCCCGAGTACGCGACCGCGGAATGCGACGACGTCGCCCAACTGGTGGCGCAGGACCGGGCGGGGGAACTGATCCTCGAAGACCTGATGAACGAAGCCCAGGAGCGCCTGGCTCGGGAGGGCTTCGGCGGCAGCGTCTACCTGTTCAAGAACAACACCGATTCTGCCGGGAATTCCTACGGCAGCCACGAAAACTACCTGATCCCGCGCAAACTGGAATTCTCCCGGCTGGCCGACATCATGATCCCGTTCCTGGTGACGCGGCAGATCCTGGTCGGCGCCGGCAAGGTGCTCAAGACCCAAAACGGCTCTATCTTCGCCTTCTCCCAACGCGCCGACCACATTTGGGAGGGCGTCTCGTCCGCCACCACCCGGTCACGGCCGATCATCAACACGAGGGACGAACCGCACGCAGACGCCGAGTACTACCGGCGGCTGCATGTCATCAACGGCGACTCAAACATGTCCGAGTCCACCACCATGCTCAAGGTCGGGACGGTGGACCTGCTCCTGCGGATGATCGAAGCAGGGGTCATCATGCGCGACCTCCGGCTGGAAAACCCGATCCGCAGCATCCGGGACATCTCGCACGACCTGACCGGCCGCAGACCGCTGAAGCTGGCCAGCGGGCGGGAGATGTCCGCGCTGGCCATGCAGCAGGAATACCTGGCCAAGGCGCGCGGGTTCGTCCAGGCCAACGGGGCGCACAGCCCGCACGTGGAACGCATCCTCGATTTGTGGGAACGGACCCTGGCGGCCGTCGAATCGGGCGACCACCGCGGCATCGAGCGGGAGATCGACTGGGCCATCAAGAAGCGGCTGATCAACCGGATCATGGACCGCCAGGCCATCGACCTGGATCACCCGCGTATCGCGCAGGTGGATCTGACCTACCACGACATCTCCAGCCGGCGCGGCCTCTACCACCTGCTGCAGGCACGTGGGGAGGTGGCCCGGGTGGTGGAGGAACAGGACGTCAAGGACGCCGTGGACCGGCCGCCGCAGACCACCCGCGCCAAGCTGCGCGGCGACTTCGTCCGCGCGGCCCGGGAAAACGGCCGCGACTTCACGGTCGACTGGGTCCACCTGAAGCTCAACGACCGCTCCCAGCAGACCATCCTCTGCAAGGACCCGTTCAAAAGCGAGGACCCCAGGGTCGAGGCGCTGCTCGCCACCTTGTGACCTCGCCCCGTATTCCAAGCGGATCACCAGATTTCTCTGCGAGAATGTCCCGTGCCCGCAAGTTCCGCGATAAGAAAGTCGATTGTGCGCAAAATACTATCCATCCTCCTGCCGGCCGCCCTGCTGCTCACCGCGTGCGGCGGCAACGGCGATTCGGGTTCGGACAGCCTGGATGACATCTCCGTGACCTCCGGCGCCGAGGGCGCCGCCCCCGCCGTCGAATTCGCCGCGCCGCTGGAACTGCCCGAATCCCGGGCCGAAGTCATCACCGAAGGCGAGGGGGACGGTGCTGCCGCGGGCCAGTGGATCCGCTACCGGCTGCTGGCCAAGGACGCCGTCACCGGGGAACAGCTCGGCGAGACCTACTCCGGGCTGGCCGACCAGACGGTGGAACTGAGCGAGGGCTTCGAGACCGCCGACCCCGCCCTGTACGAGGCGCTGCTCGGTTCCAACCCGGGCAGCGAAATCGCCTACTACGTCCAGCCGCCGGCGGATGCCGGTGCTTCCGCGCCCGCCCAGAACCCGCAGCTGCTGTTCCTGACCGTGCAGGACGTCAAGGACAAGGGCGTCAAGGCCGACGCGGCCGAGGTCGCCGAGCTGGAGAAGGCCGGCAAACTGCCCGAGATCACGCTCGACGACGAGGGCGTCCCCTCGGTCAAGATCCCGGAAGGCAACGACGCCCCGGACAACCTCATCGTGAAGGTCCTCGAAGAAGGCGACGGCAAGGAAGCCACCGAAACCAGCACCGTGAAGGCGAACTACGCCGGGTGGAACTGGGCCGAGGGCACCGAATTCGATTCCAGCTTCTCCCGCGGGGAGGCGACCGAATTCCCGCTGGACGGCGTCATCGAAGGCTGGACCAAGGGTTTGACCGGCCTGAAGGAAGGCGCCAAGGTCATGCTGTCCATTCCCACCGAACTGGCCTACGTCCAGGGCCAGGGAGATGCCGTGGGTGACCTCATCTTCTATGTGGAGCTGACGGACGTCCGGTAAGGGATGCCGCCGCACCGTGCGGTAACGTAGCCGACGCAGCACCAGATACACGTCAAGCAAGAGAGGTTCAGCATGTCTTTTGGCAAGCGCGAATACGACCGCACCAAACCCGAGATCGACTTCCCGGGGACCGAAACCCCGCAGGACCTGGTGATCGAAGACATCATCGTGGGAGACGGCGCCGAGGCCAAGGCCGGCGACACCGTGTCCACCCACTACGTGGGCGTCGCCTGGTCCACCGGTGAAGAGTTCGACGCATCGTGGAACCGCGGCGCACCGCTGGACTTCCGCGTTGGCGTCGGCCAGGTCATCCAGGGCTGGGACCAGGGCCTGCTGGGCATGAAGGTGGGCGGCCGCCGCCGGCTGGAGATCCCGGCGCACCTCGCGTACGGCGACCGCGGCGCCGGGTCCGCGATCGCGCCGGGCGAATCGCTGATCTTCGTGGTGGACCTGCTCGGCGTCCGCTGAGCCCGACCGGCAGCAGGGGGCGGAGCGACGGAGAACGTTAGTTCATCGTTACTCCGCCCCTTCGGCGTTGACTTCACCCCGAAACCCTCCAGCCAGTAACGTTTCAACTATGTCCGCCTCCAAGACCGAACGACTCCTCAACCTGCTGATCGCGCTGCTGGAACGCCGCCGGGGCTACAGCAAGGAGGAGCTGCGCGCGCTGATCCCGCCGTATCGCGAGGCGACCAGCGACGACGCCTTCAACCGGCTGTTCGAGCGGGACAAAGAGGACCTGCGGGAAATGGGCATCCCGGTGGAGACGTTCCCGGACGACACGCTCTACGAAAACGACAACAGCGGGCTGCGGTACCGGATCGACCGGCACAAGTACCGGTTGCCGGAACTCCACTTCACCGCCCGGGAGAGCGCGGTGCTCTCGCTGGCCTCCCGCTTGTGGCAGCAGGCCTCGCTGGGGTCGGCAGCCGCCCGGGCCGTCCGCCGGCTCGACGTGCACGGAGCCTTGGCCGACGGCGATCCACTGATCGGGGTGGAACCGCGCATCCGCACCGCGGAGCCGGCCTTCGAACCGCTGCTCAAGGCGGTGTTGGACCACACCCCGGTCTCCTTCGACTACCGGTCGCCCAAAGACGGCCGGCCGCAGCCGCGGCGGGTGGAGCCCTGGGGGCTGGGCAACCGCTACGGCCACTGGTACCTGGCCGGCCGCGACCTGGACCGGGACGCCCAGCGCACCTTCCGGCTGTCCAGGATCACCTCCACCATCAAGAAGCTGAACGGGACCTACAGCATCCCGGAAGGCTTCGCCATGCGCACGGTGCTGGACGGGCTGCAGGCGCCGGAGGACAACGGGACCGCCGTCCTCCTGCTCCGGCAGGACAAGGCCAACTCGCTGCGCGCGGCCGCCGCACCCGCCGAGGACGTCCGGCCGCCGGTGGGCTGGGACGCCGTCACACTTGGCTACGGCGACGCGGAGGTGCTGGCGGAGGAAATTGCCTCGCACGGCGCCAACGCCCTGGTCCAGGGTCCGGACGAGCTGCGCGGCGCCGTGGTGCGCCGGCTGGAAGGCGCCCTGGCCGCCGCCACCCAGGCACCGCCGTCGTACACCCTGCTGGAGGACAGCTCGCGGCCGGCACGGAAGACGGGGTCCCTGGACCATCTGCCGCGGCTGCTGGACCTGGTCTCCTACGTCACGGCGAATCCGGGGGTGCCGCTGGACGCCACCGCCGAAAAGTTCAAGATCAGCAAGAACCAGCTGATCAAGGACCTGAACCTGCTGTTCGTCTGCGGGACTCCCGGCTATGGCCCGGACCAGCTCATCGAAGCCTTCTGGGAAGACGGCACGATTTCCATCAACAACGCCGACGAGATCGACAAGCCGGTGCGCCTGAGCCTGGACGAGGCGCTCTCGCTGGTGGTCGGCCTGCAGGCCCTCGAGACGGTGCCCGGGGTGGGGGAGCAGCCCGCCCTGCGCAGCGCGCTCAGCAAGCTGCTGGCGGCGGCCGGCGGGGTTGCCGCCCGCCACACGGCCATCGCCGCGGATCTGGCGGCGGAGGACAGCACGCCCGAGGTGCTCGCGCTGCAGGAAGCCGCGGCCGCCCGGCGCAGCGTGGACATCGACTACCTCGTGCCGTCCCGGGATGAGATGACGAACCGCCGGATCGATCCGCTCCGGGTCTTCGCCGTGGACGGCCACTGGTACACCGAGGCCTGGTGCCACCGCCAGCAGGCCGTGCGGCAGTTCCGGGTAGACCGCATGCGCTCCCTGGCCGCCACCGCCGAGCACTTTGAGCCGCCGGCCGAACGGAGCAGCGAATTCCCCGACAGCCTGTTCACCCCGCAGGAGACGGACCAGGTGGTGGTCCTGCGGATCTCCGAGCGCCTGGCCGAACTGGCCGACCAATACAATGCCCGGCGCCGCGCGGTCCTTGCGGACGGTTCGCTCGCGGCCGAAATCCGGCTGTCCAGCACGGCTGTGCTGCCCGGCCTGGCGGCACGCCACGGCGGCGAAGTTGCCGTGCTGGAACCGGCGGAGGCGGCCGGCCAGACCCGGGAATGGCTGCGGCAGGCGCTGGAGGCCTACCGCGAGGCCCCGGCTTCGGCCGGAAGCTAGAGTGGACAGCATGCCCCTTTGGTTCTGGATCCTTCTCTGGGTTGCCCTTTGCGCGCTGGCCCTGGTGTTCATCGCCCTGCTCGGCTGGCGGATTTTCCGCCAGTTCATGCGAACTTTGCGTGAATTCGAGGCGGCGGCCGACCGGCTGGCCGGCGGACTCCAGACGGAACGGCAGCCCGCCGACCCGCACCGCCCCCGGCTGGCACTCTTCGCCGACTCCACGGTACTCAAGGAGGAATACGTCCAGGGCAAGGAGCGGAGGCGCGAGGAGCGGAGGCAGCGCAGGTTCGCCCGGCGCGCCGCCCGCGGCCAGCGGCAGTCCCTCCGCGATCTGCGGCTGTCCTGACCCGCCGATGGCATAGGATGGACTAGACGAAAGGAACCACGCATGGGACGACTCTTCGATAACCCCTGGACCATCATTATTCTGGTGATCATTGTGCTGCTGCTCTTTGGCGCACCGAAGCTGCCGGGCCTTGCCCGGAGCCTGGGCCAGTCCATGCGGATCTTCAAGTCCGAGGTGAAGCAGATGAAGGACGACGACGCGTCCACCGCCGCCCCGGACTCGGAACCCGTCGAGGGCCGCGTGGTCAACCCGCCGCGGAACAACACTGACAACCGCGGACAGCAGCCGAATGCGAACGGCGGATCCCCATCGCCGCACCAGCAGTAAGGGCCGTGGCCGGTAAGAAAGGCCGGAAGGCCAACCCTGAGGGGCGGATGCCGCTCAAGGCCCATCTGAAAGAACTCCGCAACCGGCTCATCGTTTCCGGCATTGCCGTCCTGCTCGGCGCGGTCGCCGGCTGGTTCCTGTACGACCCCGTGATGGTCGCCGTCCAGGCACCGCTGATGGAAATCTCGGCGGAAGAGGGCCGGCGCGCGGAAATCAACTACGGCAGTGTCGGATCTCCGTTCGACCTGAAAATCCAGGTCTCCATCTTCCTGGGGCTGCTGGTCAGCTCCCCGGTGTGGATCTACCAGGTGTGGGCCTTCATCACGCCCGGCTTGAAGACCAAGGAACGCCGCTACACGCTCGGCTTCATGGTCGCCGCCGTGCCGCTGTTCCTGCTGGGGATCTACTTCGGCTGGATCGTGCTCCCGGAGATCGTCAAGGTGCTGACCATGTTCACGCCGGAAGGCGGCGTGAACCAGATCCTGGCCACCGACTACCTGACGTTCGTGATGCGGATGTTCCTCTCCCTCGGCATCGCGTTCCTGCTCCCCGTGGTGTTGGTGGGGCTGAATTTCGCCGGCCTGCTGTCCGGCCGCCGCGTGATCAAGAGCTGGCGGATCGTGGTGTTCGTGGTCTGCCTGGTGGCGGCGATGGCCGCCCCCGGCCCGGATGCCATGTCCATGTTCCTGCTGGCGGCCCCCTTGCTGGCGTTGTTCTTCGTGGCAACCGGCATCAGCCTGCTCAACGACAAGCGCCGGGACAAGCGGCGCAAGGTCCGTGAAGCGGAAGTAGCCGCCGGCGTCGACCAGGCCACGCCGCTCGATCAGCTGAAGGCCGACAACCCGGAGCAGGACGGAGCCAAATAGGCTGCGGCCCGGCCAGGGGCCGGCGGCACCCATCGGGCCGGCGGATTTAAGCGGATAGGCTTTTGCTATGAGTTCCCCCTCCGAACGCTACCTTGCGGCCGCCGAACGGGTGGCCTTCTCCAAGACCCGGCTGTACTCGTTCAGCCAGACGCTCGGATTCGAACTCGACCCGTTCCAGCGCGAGGCGTGCGAGGCCCTGGAGCGCGGCCGCGGCGTCCTGGTTGCGGCCCCCACCGGCGCCGGCAAGACCGTCGTCGGCGAGTTTGCCGTCTACATGGCCCTGCAGCGGGGACTCAAGGCGTTCTATACGACGCCGATCAAGGCCCTGAGCAACCAGAAGTACAACGAATTGGTGGCGACCTACGGCGCGGAGCGGGTGGGGCTGCTCACCGGGGACACCTCGGTCAATCCGCACGCGGACGTGGTGGTGATGACCACCGAGGTATTGCGGAACATGCTGTACGCCAATTCCGACACCCTCCTGGACCTGGGCTATGTGGTGATGGACGAAGTCCACTACCTGGCCGACCGGTTCCGCGGCGCAGTGTGGGAAGAGGTCATCATCCATCTGCCCGACGACGTGCAGTTGGTCTCACTGTCTGCGACCGTCTCGAACGCGGAGGAGTTCGGCGCCTGGTTGGACACCGTCCGCGGCGACACCGACGTGGTGGTGTCCGAGCACCGCCCGGTGCCGCTGTGGCAGCACGTCATGGTCGGCTCGGACCTGTTCGATCTTTTCGCCGGCGACGTCGCCTTCGACGAAACCGCGCAGGAATCCGGCACCGGCAGCGGCCGCGCCTACGAGGTGAACCCCGAGTTGTTGAAACTGGCGTCGGCCGAGCACCGGCTCAACCGCAGCGCCAACTGGGGCCGTTCCGGCGGCCGGCGCGGGCGGCGCGCGCCCGAACCCCCGCGGCAGGCCCTGACCCGGATTCGGCGCGCCAGCCGGCCGCAGGTCATCGCCAAGCTCGACAGCGAGGGACTGCTGCCGGCCATCACGTTCATTTTCTCCCGCAACGGCTGCGACGCCGCCGTGAAGCAGTGCCTGGAATCCGGGTTGCTGCTCACCACGGAGAAGGAACGCGCCGTCATCGTCCGCCGCGTGGACGAGGCCGTGCAGGACATAGCCGAAGAGGACCTGGACGTGCTGGGCTTTTGGACCTGGCGCGAAGGCCTGTCCCGCGGCTTTTCCGCCCACCACGCCGGCATGCTGCCGACGTTCAAGGAGGTGGTCGAGAAGCTCTTCGCCGACAACCTGGTCCGCGCCGTTTTCGCCACGGAGACGCTGGCGCTGGGCGTCAACATGCCGGCGCGGACGGTGGTGCTGGAGAAACTGGACAAGTTCAACGGCGAGGCGCACGTCGACATCACGGCAGGGGAGTACACGCAGCTCACCGGCCGCGCCGGCAGGCGGGGCATCGACGTCGAAGGCCATGCCGTGGTGCTCTGGCAGCCCGGCACGGATCCGGGAGCCGTAGCCGGCCTGGCGTCACGGCGGACGTATCCGCTGAACTCCAGTTTCCGGCCCACCTACAACATGAGCATCAACCTGATCGCGCAGTTTGGCCGCGGCCCGGCCCGGGAGATCCTGGAAACCTCGTTCGCGCAGTTCCAGGCCGACCGCTCCGTGGTGGGCCTGGCCAAGCAGGTGCGCAGCCGGGAAGAGTCGCTGGCCGGCTACGAGAAGGCCATGAGTTGCCACCTGGGCGACTTCAACGAATACGCCCGCCTGCGCCGGGACCTGAACGAGGTCGAGAAACGCGCCTCCCGCACCCAGTCCCGGCACCTGCGCTCGGCGGCGGCATCGTCCCTGGACCGCCTGCGCCGCGGTGATATCATCGATATTTCGGCGGGCCGGAACCTCGGCTATGCCGTGGTGCTGGACCGGGACGAAGCCGCCCGCGAGCCCCGCCCCACGGTGCTGACCCAGGAAAAGCACATCCGCCGCATTTCCGTCGACGACTTCCAGGGCCCGGTGGAGGTACTCTCCACCATCCGGATCCCCAAGACATTCAACGCGCGCAGCCCCAAGGAACGCCGCGATCTGGCGTCCTCGCTGCGCAATGCCCTGCACGACAAGCGCCCGCCGCGGCGGGGGAGCGAGCACCGTGACTTCATCGTCCCCGGCGGGACCCAGGCCGAGCGGGAGATCAACGACCTGCGCCGCAAGCTCAAGGCCCACCCCTGCCACGGCTGCAGCGACCGGGAAGACCATGCCCGCTGGGCGGAGCGCTGGTGGAACCTCCGCAAGGAAACCGACCAGCTGGTGACGCAGATCCAGGGCCGCACCAACACCATCGCCAAGACCTTCGACCGGGTCTGCCAGGTGCTGGACAGCTATGGCTATCTGGAGACCGGCGGCGACGGTGTCGCCATCAGCCCCGCCGGGGAACGGCTGCGGCGCATCTACGGCGACCGTGACCTGCTGGTGGCGCTGTGCCTGGAGCAGGACGCCTTCGCCGGGCTCACCGCCGCGGAACTGGCGGCCTTCGTGTCCTGCCTCGTGTACCAGGCCAAGCGGGAAGAGGCCGGCATCCGGCCCAAGATGCCCTCGGCCGCCATGGAAGCGTCGGTCATGATCGCCGTCCGTGAATGGTCGCAGCTGACCGATCTTGAGGAACAGCACCGGCTGCCGCTCACCGGCGAGCCGGAGCTGGGACTCGCCTGGCCGATGTACAAGTGGGCCAGCGGCCGGTCCCTGCAGACCGCGCTCAAGGGCACGGACCTCGCCGCCGGCGACTTTGTCCGGTGGGCCAAGCAGGTGATCGACCTGCTGGACCAGCTGATCAAAGTGCCCGCCCTCGATCCTCAGCTCGCGGCCCGCGGCAGGCAAGCCATTGGCTTGGTCCGCCGGGGCGTCGTCGCCTACGCCGCCGTGGCCGAATAGCCCGGCTACCGCGCGCACACCACCTTCTGAAAGGATTTCCATGAGCGAATCTGTCCTGCCCGCTGCCACGGGCCTTACGCTGTACCGCAACGGCAGCGTCTACAGCGCCGCCGACCCGTATGCCACGGCGATGCTCGTCGACGGCGGCACCGTGGCCTGGATCGGGTCGGAGCACGCCGCGACGTCCATCGCGGACGGCAGCATGCGCGTGGTCGACCTCGATGGACGTCTGGTGGCGCCCGGTTTCGTGGACGCGCACGCCCACGTGACGCAGACGGGGCTCGCCCTGTCCTCGCTCGACCTGACCGGCTGCGCGTCGCTGGTGGAACTGCTCGACGCCGTCGCCGCCGCTTCCCGGCAGGACGGCGGCCCCGTCCTGGGCCACGGTTGGGACGAAACCCGCTGGCCCGAGAACCGCGCCCCCTCCGCCGCCGAACTGGATCGCGCGTCGGGCGGGGCGGATGTCTTCCTGACGCGGGTGGATGTCCATTCCGCGGCCGTCTCGGCCGCGCTGGCGACCCGCCTGTCGCTCTCGGAGTTGCCCGGCTGGTCGGAGACGGGGACGGCCAGCGGGCCGGCCCTTGCACGGGCCCGGGCCGCGGTCCAGATCCCTGCAGCCGGCCGGCGCGAAGAGCTCCAGCGGCTGGCCCTCCGGCACGCTGCGTCCCGCGGGTACGTCGCCGTCACGGAAATGGCCGCCCCGCAGCTGGGTCCCGCCGAGGACCTGCTGGCGCTGCTCGAACTCGGCGATGCCGAGCCCGGGCCGAGGATCCTGCCGTATTGGGGGGAGCTGATGACCTCCGCCGAACAGGTCAAGGAAACGGTGCACTACTTCTCCGGCCGCCTGCGGGGGCTGGGCGGGGACCTGACCATGGACGGGTCCGTCGGATCGCATTCGGCGGCCGTCAGTGCGGGCTACGCCGACCTCCCGGGGGAGCACGGGACGCTCTATCTCGACACCGAGGCTGCTGCGCGGCATGTGGAACTGACAGCGGAGCAGGGCATCCAGGCGGGTTTCCACGTGATTGGCGATGCCGGGTTGCTGCGGGTGCTTGACGCCCTGGACCTGGCCGCTAAACGCGTCGGGGACGCGGCGGTACGGTCGGCCCGCCCGCGCCTTGAACATGTGGAAATGGTCCCCGAGGGGGCGCTGGAGCGGATGCTCCGGCACGGGGTGACCGCCAGCATGCAGCCGCTCTTCGACGCCTATTGGGGCGGGGCGGAAGGCATGTATGCCACGCGGCTGGGCGCCGAGTCTGCACTCGCCATGAACGCGGTGGGAACGTTGCAGACTGCGGGCGTTCCGGTCGCGATCGGGTCCGACGCCCCGGTCACGGAACAAAGCCCGTGGGCCGCCGTGAAGGCGTGCCTGGAGCACCATAACCGGTCCGAGCAGATCTCCGCCCGGGCGGCGTTCCTGGCGCACACCAGGGCCGGTTGGCGGGCCGCGGGCGAACGGAACCCCATGGAGGGCCAGCTGGCTCCGGGTACTCCCGCGACGTTCGCCGTCTGGGACGCGGACGAACTCTCCATCCAGACTCCCGACTCGCGGGTGTCCGCTTGGAGCACCGATGCGCGTGCGGGCACGCCGATGCTGCCCTCTCTGGACAGCGGCAGGTTGCCGGTGTGTGTCCGCACGGTGATGAATGGAGTAACCATTTATGACGGCTCCTGAGGCAGTTCCGTTTTCGGCGGTCGCGGAAAAATCTGAACGATTTGTTTGATTTCGAGAACTTTCGACCGCCGGGAGCCCCGCTCTGACGTGCAGGTATGGACAAAACCGCAGGTCAGAGCGGTATTGACACATCCCGCACAACCAGTAGGCTGAACTCTCAATGGGCCGGTATTTCTTCGCGGATACCGGTCCGTGCCGGGGAGAGAGGCTGCTGGCGGCACCTGCCTGCGGGCGGTTGCGCCCGACGTCCCTTGACGAACCGGCACTTCCGGGGTAGGTCCGCACGTCAGTAGAAAACATGTCTGCGTTCCCCCACAGGTTTGCTTTCGTGGCCCGAAGGCGTGTGGACCTACCCTTCCTTTCACCTTTAGGCCGCGCGGCCGGGCGTGCCCGCCGGCCTCCGGTACAAACTCATGGCCTATACTGGACCGTCGATGCGGAAGCCTCCGGGTATCTCCGGCACGAGGAAATCTGCGGTTTGCAGCACAACGTTCGAAAGGCCACTGAGTGCGGGTCGTCACCATCATCCCGACGTATAACGAGATCGAGTCCCTCCCGAAGACAGTAGCCCGCCTCCGCACCGCCGTACCCGGCTCGGACATCCTGGTGGTCGACGACAATTCCCCGGACGGCACCGGAACCTTGGCCGATCGGCTGGCGGCCGATGACTCCGCCATACATGTCCTCCACCGCGAAGGGAAAGCGGGGCTGGGCGCCGCCTACATCGCCGGCTTTCGCTGGGGGCTTGACGCCGGGTACGACGTCCTGGTGGAGATGGACGCCGACGGCTCACACCAGCCCGAGGAACTGACCAGGTTACTGGGCGCACTCGATGGCGGCGCGGACATGGTCAAGGGCTCGCGGTGGATTCCGGGCGGGAAGGTCGTCAACTGGCCACTCCACCGCAAGGCCATCTCGTTGGCCGGCAGCCTGTACTCCCGGCTCATGCTCGGCGTGGCTATCCGGGACATCACCGGCGGCTTCAACGCTTTCAAGGCCGGGACCCTGCGCGCCATCGATCTCGACAGCGTGGAATCGGTTGGTTACTGCTTCCAGATCGACCTCACCTGGCAGACGCTGAAGGCAGGACTGGCGGTCCGTGAAGTGCCGATCACCTTCGTCGAACGCGAATACGGCGACTCGAAAATGAGCGGCGGCATCGTGCTGGAGTCCATCCTGCTGGTCACCAAGTGGGGGATCGCGGACAAGTGGCGGAGACTCCGCGGCCGCAAAGGCTGACCGTGACCGCACAAAACCCCACGGCACAAAGAGAGGGAGCGCGCCCCCGGCGGGCGCGCTCCCTCTCTTTAAGGACGGGGCGGTCAGGCCTTAAGCCGTGCGCCGTTCCCCGCGGCGTTCGCGCAGCTTGGTCAGGCGGTCCTCGAGGATCTGTTCGAGCTCCTCAACGCTGCGGCGTTCCAGCAGCATGTCCCAGTGGGTGCGCACCGGCTTGGCATTCGGGTCGACGGGCTTTTCTCCGTTGACCAGGAGTGCTTCCTTCCCCGACTTGGAAACCCATACCGGGGGGATCTCGGCTTCTGCGGCAAAGGTCACGAACACCTGCTCGCCGTCCTCGCAACGGTACTCAACGCGCTGGCGCGGAGCCGGTTCAACACCGGATTCAGTCTCCATGCTCTGCGCTCCGAGGCGCATACCCCGCAGGCTACGATCGCTCATGATCTCTCCCTCTTGTCTTGTGGCGGACAGGCGGATGGACCGCGTCCGCGATGGCTCGCTAACACTCTCAACGTCGGCGGGCGGCCGTCTGTTCCCGGCCGCGATGATAACGCGAATCCCGCCTGCGTCAAGGATGGTTGTAGGCGGCAACTTCCCGGCAAACCACCCATTATAGTCCGGGCGGCGGTCCCGGGTAAACCGAAGCAGGGGCGCGGAGCATCTGACCGGCTGACGCTCCGGGCTCCCGGCCCCGTGCCTGTTTTCTGCTGTGTCAGCCGCGCAGCTCGCTGCCGATTGTTGAGGCGGCCGGGGCTGTCTCGCTGTCCGGGGTGGCCGTTCCCAGCAGGCTGCCGATGCCCTTGAGCGCCTCGCCCACCTCGCTGGGGATGATCCAGAGCTTGTTCGACTCGCCTTCGGCGATCTTGGGCAGCGTCTGCAGGTACTGGTAGGCCAGCAGCTTCTGTGTGGGGTTGCCCTTGTGGATGGCGTCGAACACCTTCTGGATTGCCTGGGCCTCGCCGTCGGCACGCAGGATCGCTGCCTTGGCGTCGCCTTCGGCGGCGAGGATGGCCGCCTGGCGCTGGCCTTCGGCCGTCAGGATCTGGGACTGTTTGGTGCCTTCAGCCGTCAGGATGGCCGCCCGGCGGTCGCGCTCGGCCCGCATCTGCTTTTCCATGGAGTCCTGGATGGAGTGGGGCGGGTCAATCGCCTTGAGTTCCACGCGGGAGACGCGGATGCCCCAGCGCCCGGTCGCCTCGTCCAGGACGCCGCGGAGCTGGCCGTTGATCTGGTCGCGTGAGGTGAGCGCCTCTTCCAGGTTCAGGCCGCCCACCACGTTGCGGAGCGTGGTGGTGGTCAATTGCTCCACTGCCTGGATGTAGTTGGCGATCTCATAGGTCGCGGCGCGGGCATCGGTCACCTGGAAGTAGACGACGGTGTCGATGGAGACCACCAGGTTGTCTTCGGTGATGACCGGCTGCGGGGGAAAGGACACGACCTGTTCGCGCAGATCCAGCAGCGGCAGCAGCCGGTCCACGAAGGGGATCAGGATGGTCAACCCGGGGTTCAGCGTGCGCTGGTACTTGCCCAGCCGTTCCACGACGCCCGCCCGTGCCTGCGGGATGATCCGCACGGCGCGGACGAGCACGATCACGACGAAGACGATCAGGACCAGCAGCACGATCCAGATTCCGATATTGCTATCCATAGTTCCCCTCTAAGAGTGGTTTCAGTGGGTCACGGTGCCGGCACGATGCCCGCCCGGGTCTTACTGGGCCGGCAGCGGCCCGTCCGCGCGCTGCGGAGTCACGACGGCGGTCGCCCCCTCGATCCGGGCGACCGAAACGCGCTGGCCGGCCGGGATGGGCGAGCCGTCCGCCGACCGGGCCGACCACGTATCGCCGCCGATCTTCACGACGCCGGAATGATCGGTGACGGATTCGAGGGTCATCGCCGATTCGCCGATCAGCCGGTCAACGTTGGTAGCCAGGTCCCGCGGTCCGCTGCGCAGATGCCGCAGCGCTACCGGTCGGACGAAAAGGACCATCAGCATCGCGACCACGCAGAAGATGACCACCTGCATCCAGAAGGGCAGGCCGAGCAGCGCCGCGAACAGGGCCACGAGCGCCCCGGAGGACATCATGATGAAGAACAGGTCCAGCGTCATCATTTCGACGATGGCCAGGATCAGGAACACGGCCAGCCAGAGGACCCAGCTGTTGGCGACGAGCCATTCGATCATCAGTACCCCCTGATGTTGGAGCAGCCGCCGTCTCCCGAGCCTGCCTCTTGCACGCATGCATGAAACCGCGGGCTGCCGGTGCCCTTAGTACCTCCATCATGCCCGACGACGACGCGCGGCGGAGTGAAATCCGTCACTTCCGGACGCTCCGAGGCGTTTCGTGGCCAAGTTGTGACCAGATAGGCCGTCCCGCGGGCCTGGGTGCGTTGCCGGATAGGATGATCCAGTGCTGAACACCGCGCCCTGCCGCGCACCCCGGAACCGGCCATGCGAACCCTGCTGACCAGCAATCGGCTGTCCCTGCGGACGCTGCGGCTGCTGGCCGGCCTCTTCGCCTACGGGATCGCCATCGCGCTGATGATCAGGGCCAACCTTGGCTCGGCCCCCTGGGATGTGCTCAGCCAGGGCGTCGCCAAGGCCACGGGCATCAGTTTCGGCTGGGCCACGGTGGCGATCAGCGCGGCCGTGCTGCTGTTGTGGATCCCGCTGCGGCAAAAGCCGGGCGCGGGAACGGTCGCGAACGCCATCCTCGTGGGGTTTTTCGCCGACTTCGGGCTGCTGCTCATCCCGGTTTGGGATCACCTGGCCGCGCAGGTCCTCTCGTTCACGGCCGGACTGGTCCTGCTGGCGGCGGCCAGCGCGCTGTATATCGGGGCAGGCCTCGGACCCGGACCCAGGGACGGCCTGATGACCGGCCTGCACGCCGCGACCGGTTGGCAGGTCTGGATAGTCCGCACCGGCATCGAAGCAGCGGCAACCCTCGCCGGGTGGCTGCTCGGCGGCGTCGTGGGCCTCGGCACCCTGGTGTTCGTCCTGGCCATCGGACCCTTGATCCAGCTGTTCCTGAAGTGGATGTTCGTCGACCTGAATCCGGGCGTCCGGAAGAAATCCCACGCCAGGCCCGGCCGCGGCTAGGGGGCGCTCGGACACCGGCGGCGGCTAACCGGCGGGGCGGACGGGCTCCCCGCCGCGGCCGCGGCGCCGGTACGTGCTCACGGTGAAACGCGCGGTGACCTGCAGCGGCCGTCCGGCATCTCCGACGGCCGCACGCACCGCGTCGGCGTCGGTGTGGTGGGCGTTGGGCCCCATCATGACCAGCCGCACGATGTCCTCGGCGCCCAACTGAAGCGGCACCTGCAGCGGATCGGCGGCCAGTTCTTCGAAGTCGCCGCCCAGGGCCGCCCCCAGCCGGTCGGCCTTATCGGTGTCGACGGCCAGCAGCGGGACCACGTCACGCAGCTCGTCCAGGTGCCCCGGCGCAGCGGTGGCGACCACCAGGTGCCCGTTCGGTTTCAGCACACGGGCGAATTCGGCCGGGTTACGGGGCGCAAAAACGTTGAGGATCAGGTCCACGGTCCCGGCCGCCAGCGGCAGCGGCTTCCAGAGGTCCCAGACCAGGCACAAGGCGTCCGGCAGCATCCGGGCCGCGCGCCGGAGGGCGAACTTGGACAGGTCCAGCGCCACGGCCCGCCCGTCGCCCAGCCCCATGAGGACGGCCGCGAGGTAGTAGCCGGTACCGGCGCCGGCATCCAGCACCACGGGAGCGGGGGAGCCGGGCTGGAGGGCGCGGACCGTTCGGGACAGCTGGTCCGCCAGGGGTGCGTAGTGGCCGGCGCCCAGGAACGCCTCCCGGGCGGACACCATGTCGGCCGTGTCCGGGGTGAACCGGGTGCCGCGCCCGGTGAGCATATTGACGTAACCCTGCCGGGCGCCGTCGTACTGGTGACCCTCCGCGCAGCGCAGCCCCTGGGCCGGGGTGGGCCCGGCGGCCAGCAGTCCTTCCCCGCAGACCGGGCAGAGCAGCAGCGGGATCAGGTCCTGGAAGTGCGGGGCGGAGGGCATGCTCCATCCTAGGCAAAGCCGGACCACGATCCGCCGATTGGCTCCGGCCTGCTGGTGAGACTAGGCTCACAGTCGTGCGATCTGAAGACATTGCTTTATTAAATTCCGTGTCCGCCCCCACGCTCCATCCGGACGGCGGCCGGGCCGCGGTTTCGGCCACGCATCCCGACTTCGCGTCGGACAGCTACGTGGGGCAACTGTGGGAAGTCCCGCTGGACGACGGCGGCGGTGCGCCCCGCCGCCTCACGCGCGGCTTTAGGGACACCGCACCCGCCTACTCGCCCGACGGGCTCTGCCTGGCGTTCCTCCGTGCGGCCGGGCCGGGGGAGCGGGCGCAACTGATGGTGGTGGACAGCCGGGGCGGGGAGCCGGTCGCGGTCACCGACGAGAAACTGGGTGTCTCCTCGTTCGTCTGGTCCCCGGACTCACGCCGCCTGGTCTTCGCGGCCCGGGTCCCCGCCGACGGTCGCTACGGCACGATGGACGGGGTTGGCCCCGGCGCCGAGGACGCCCGGCTGGTCACCGGCTACAAGTACCGCCTGAACGGGGTCGGCTACACCGGCGACAAGCGGGCCCAGCTGTTCGAGGTGGACGCACCGGATCTGCAGGCCGAACCGCCGGTCGCCCCGGTGGGCCGCGCCGCCCGGCAGGCGGGCCGGGACGGCGAAGACGCTTTTACCGCCGTGCCCCAAGCGCGCCGGCTGACGTTCGCGGACGCCGACCATGACTGCCCGGCCTTCAGCCCGGACGGCCGCACGCTCTACTTCACCGCCGCCCTCCACGAGGGAGCCGACGAGGACCTGCGCCGGGACGTGTACGCGCTGGAGCCCGACGCTGCCGGCGGCAGCCCGCGGCTGATGTCCAACCTTTCCGGCCCGCTCCTGGCCGCCGCGGCGCCACAGCCCAGCGCCGACGGCCGCTGGCTGTTCTACCTCGGCAGCCTCATCGGCGGCGGGAGGGACTTCGTGGCGCAGAATACCGCACTGTACGCGGCTCCGGTCTCCGCCCCCCACGAGGTGCGCCGCCTGACCGATCCGGAGGGGACGGACCTGGGCGAAGGCACGCTGGTAGCGGCCGGCCCGGATGCGGTGCTGGCCTTGAACCGGCAGCGCGGGGCCGTGCAGCTGGTGGAGGTCTCGGCAACCGGCGGCATGGCGGTCCTGGCCGACGGGCCGCTGACCGCAGCGGGGGCCGCCCGGGCGGCGGGCCGCACCGTCGTCAGTTTCTCCGATGGGTCGACCGCCGGTGACCTGGGGCTCGTGGCCGGCGGCGGACTCACCCGGCTGACCGACTTCTCCGCGGAGCTGCGGAACTCGGGCCTCATTGCGCCGCGGGAAGAGACTTTTGCTTCGGCCGACGGATACCCGGTGCACGGCTGGGTGCTGCTGCCCGAGGGCCGGGGGCCGCATCCCGTGCTGCTGAATATCCACGGCGGGCCGTTCGCGCAGTACGGCTGGGAGGTTTTCGACGAGGCACAGGTTTATGCCCGGGCCGGCTACGCCGTCGTCATGTGCAACCCGCGCGGATCCGCGGGCTACGGGCAGGCGCACGGGCGCGCCGTCAAGGGAGCGATGGGAACCCTCGCCATGGCCGATGTCCTGGCGTTCCTGGAGGGTTCCATCGCCAAATACCCGCAGCTGGACGGTACGCGGCAGGGCATCATGGGCGGATCATACGGCGGCTACCTGACCGCCTGGACGGTGTCCCGGGACCACCGGTTCACCGCCGCGATCGTGGAGCGGGGATACCTGGATCCGCCGTCATTCGTCGGCTCCTCGGACATCGGCTGGTTCTTCTCCGACGAATACACCGGCACGGCTCCCGAGCAGGTGCGCGGCCAGAACCCGTTCGCCCGGCTGGATTCGGTCCGGACGCCGGTGTTCGTCATCCACTCCGAAGACGACCTGCGCTGCCCGCTGGAACAGGCCCAGCGCTACTACGTGGGCCTCAAGCAGCGCGGCGTGCCCACGCAATTGCTGATCTTCCCCGGGGAGAACCATGAGCTGTCCCGTACCGGTACGCCGTGGCACCGGAAGCAGCGCTTCGACGAAATCCTGCGTTGGTGGGCGGCATACCTTCCCACGGCGCAGAACAACGACGGCGGACGGGCGGCAGCCGCCGAACCGGATCCCGCAGCCCGGCGTAGCACGGCGGCCGGGCCGTTGCGGGCCTAAAAGGCCAGGCCGGCGCGTGCCCGGTCAATCGTCGGCTGTGCCCAGTGCCGGGTGTACTCGTCGTTGCCGCTCAAAGACCGGGGCTGCATCTTGTCTACGTAGATCGTGCCCGAGAGGTGGTCCGTTTCGTGCTGCACGATTCGGGCCTGCCAGCCCGAGAAGGTCTCGCGCACGCGGACGCCGTCGGGCCGCTCGAAGTCGAGGTCGACGCTGCGGGGGCGTTCCACCACCGCCTGGTAGCCCGCGAAGGACAGGCACCCCTCGTAAAATGCGGCTGTCTCGTCGCCGCGGGCGCGGTAGGACGGATTGATGATGGCGAAGTAGGGGAGCGGGGCCCGTTCCCGGGTGGCGGCCACCTCGGGCGCCGTTGGGAAGGCATCCTCGAGGACCGCGATGCGCAGCGGGATGCCTATCTGCGGCGCCGCCAGTCCGACGCCGGGCGCCGCGTGCATGGTCCGGCGCAGGAGTGCGAGCAGGGCGTTCAGTTCCGCGTCGTCCAATTGCCCGTCGAACGTCGCGGCAGGCTGCCTCAGCACGGGCTCGCCGACCTGCAGGATGGGCGTAGGGTCGCCGGAGGCGACCAGCGAATGAACGAGATCGCGCAGGCGTTCCGCAGGGTAGTCAGTCACAGCTGTCAGTGTAGGGGCGCCGGCCCTTGCTGCGCTGCTGGCCGCTCCGTCCGATCCTGCCCCGCTAGCCGCTTCGGTCCGCGGAGGAGCAGGCGTCGGCGATAAACCGGTATACCTCGCGGGTGAAATCCCGTCCGCCGTCCAACCGCAGCACGCCGGCTCCGCCCGCCGTCCTGATCGTTACCGGAATCTTGGTGCCCAGCTTGTCTTCGGCCAGCGCATGGGGATCGCAGCGGGTCGGCACGACATGCAGGGCCAGGCGCGACGCCGAATCCGTCCCGGCCACCCGGATGTTCCTGGGCCACGGGTGGCCGGCGTCTTCGCTGAGCAAGGTGGTGGTCCCGAAGGATTCGATCACCAGCGAGCCCTTCCCGCCGGACGGCCGGACCTCGACTCCGACGACGGCAGCGCGGCTCCCGGTCAGCACCTGAAGCCCGGGGTTGACCCGAAGCCCGGCCACCGAAGCCGCCGCCTGGGCCAGGCAGTCCCCGGTGTGGTTGCGCGCGAGGACATCGTGCGGATCCCCGGCAGGGACCTCCACCGTGCCCGGCGCGGGGCCCTCGCCGTCAAGGGTCACGGTTATCCGATGCTCCGCAGCAGTCGGGGACGGACCGGCGGAGCACCGGGCGGCCGGCAGGTCGGCCGGCAGGCTCACCGTCGCACCGGGTGCCAGCTTGGTCCCGCCGGTGCGCGTCGGCTTCCAGTCGGCGGCGTCGTCGTAAAGCGGGGAATGCAGCGCCGCGGAGGTGACGAGCAGGGGCTGCGCGGAGGTGTTGGTGATCATGAGGCTGACCACCCGGCCCGTGTAATCCGCCCGGCTCTGGTCCACGGCAGCAGTGATCACGTTCCGGGCGCTCGGAGAAGCAGGGGAGAGGCTCCCGGGAGCGCCCGAACATGCGGCCAGCAGAGCCGCCGTCATCAGCAGCACCACCAAGCCGCTTCGGTACCGCCGGGGACCGGGAGCCATGCCACTAAGGTAGTACCAAGTCCCGTGGACGTGCTCCTCACCGGCAGCGAAAGGGCAACCTGTGGCCGAACGATTGATGCTCCTCGACACCGCGTCGCTGTACTTCCGGGCCTTCCACGCCCTGCCGGACACGATCAAGGCCAAGGACGGCACCCCCGTGAACGCCGTGCGCGGGCTGCTCGACATCATGGCCCGGCTGATCACCGACTACCGGCCCACCCGGCTGGTGGCCTGTTGGGACAACGACTGGCGCCCCGCCTGGCGGGTCGAGCTGCTCCCCACCTACAAGAGCCACCGCGTGGCCCGGCGCGTGCCGGACGGTCTCGATATCGAGGAGACACCGGCGGGCCTGGTCGAGCAACTGCCCCTGATCCGCGAGGTGCTCGACGCGCTCAATGTCGCCGTCGTTGGCGCGGACCATCATGAGGCCGACGACGTCATCGGCAGTCTCGCGGCCCAGGCGGATGTGCCGGTGGATATCGTCACGGGGGACCGGGACCTCTTCCAGCTGGTGGACGACGACCGCGGTGTGCGGGTGATCTACACGGCGCGGGGCATGAGCAACCTCGAGGTGATGACCGACGTGTCGGTGGTGCGCAAGTACAGCGTGCTGCCCAGTCAGTACGCGGACTTCGCCACGTTGCGCGGGGACACGTCCGACGGCCTGCCCGGAGTTGCGGGCATCGGCGACAAGACGGCGGCCGGGCTGCTGAAGGACTACGGCAGCCTCGGCGGGATCGTTGCGGCGGCAGCGGATCCCACGGCTGTCATGGCGGCACGGATGCGGGCCAGGATCACGGAGGCCGCCGATTACCTCGACGTCGCGCCGACCGTTGTCGGCGTCGTCCGCGACCTGGAGCTCGAGACGTTCGATGCCGCCCTCCGGCCGCTGCGCCCCGAAGAGGCAGAGCGGCTTGAGCAGCTCGCGAAGGACCTGAACCTGGGCGGACCGTCCCGCCGCATCCGCCAAGCACTCGAAGCGGTCGGCGAGGCCGCGGAGTAACGACCGGCCGCGCGGCGGACCAAAAATCCGGAGCGGGTTCCGGGCTGGTCCATTAAGGTAAAGAGACGTAACCGTTGCCGCGTCGGGCGGAGGGGCGCCCGCAGGCAAGGCACCCCGAACCGAGCGGACAGCGGTCTCGCCGGCGCAGGGTCGGGCCGTGCGGACGAGGCACCCAAGGGATGGAGACAGCAATGAGCACGGCCACGACGAGGGACCTGCAGCAGCCGTCGCTGCATTCGGCGGACAGCCACGACCAGATCCGGGTGCAGGGCGCGCGGGTGAACAACCTCAGGGACATCAATATCGAGATCCCCAAGCGGCGGCTCACGGTGTTTACCGGGGTCTCGGGATCGGGCAAGAGTTCGCTGGTGTTCGGCACCATTGCCGCGGAGTCGCAGCGCCTGATCAACGAGACCTACAGCGCGTTCGTCCAGGGCTTCATGCCGACATTGTCGCGTCCCGAGGTCGACTTCCTCGCCGGCCTGACCACCGCAATCATCGTGGACCAGGAACGCATGGGCGCCAACCCGCGTTCCACCGTGGGCACGGCCACCGACGCCAACGCCATGCTGCGGATCCTCTTCAGCCGGCTGGGAGACCCGTTTATCGGGTCGCCCAACGCCTTCTCCTTCAACGTCCCGTCGGTCAAGGCCAGCGGGGCCATCACGGTCGAGCGCGGCGGCAAGACCAAGGCGGAGAAGGCCACCTTCAACCGCCTCGGCGGGATGTGCCCGCGTTGCGAAGGCATGGGCTCGGTCAGCGATTTCGACCTGTCCGCGCTCTACGACGACACGAAGTCGCTCTCCGAAGGCGCGCTGACGGTACCCGGCTACAGCATGGACGGGTGGTACGGCCGCATCTTCAGCGGTGCAGGACTGCCCATGGACAAGCCGATTGCGAAGTACACGAAGAAGGAGCTCCACCAGCTGCTTTATTCGGAGCCGACCAAGATCAAGGTGGAAGGGATTAACCTCACCTATGAGGGCTTGATTCCCAAGATCCAGAAATCGATGCTCTCCAAGGACCGTGAGGCGATGCAGCCGCACATCCGGGCCTTCGTGGACCGCGCAATCACCTTCGCCACCTGCCCCGAGTGCAACGGGACCCGGCTCGCGCAGGAGGCGCTGTCGTCGAAAATCCGCGGCAAGAACATCGCGGATCTTTGCCAGATGCAGATCAGCGACCTGGCCGACTGGATCCGCGCTTTGGACGAGCCGTCGGTCGCGCCGCTGCTCACCGGGCTGCAGCACCTGCTCGATTCGTTTGCGGAGATCGGATTGGGGTACCTGTCGCTCGACCGGCCGGCGGGGACGCTGTCCGGGGGAGAGGCACAGCGAACGAAGATGATCCGCCACCTGGGCTCGTCGCTCACCGACGTCACCTACGTGTTTGACGAACCCACCATCGGATTGCACCCCCATGACATCGAGCGGATGAACCAGTTGCTGCTCCAGTTGCGGGACAAGGGCAACACCGTGCTGGTGGTGGAGCACAAGCCCGAGACCATAGCGATTGCCGACCACGTCGTGGATCTCGGGCCGGGCGCGGGCACGTCGGGCGGGACGATCTGCTTCGAAGGCAGCGTTGAGGAACTGCGGGGGAGCGACACCACCACCGGCCGCCACTTCGACGACCGGGCGTCCCTGAAGGAGCCGGTCCGCCCGTTCACCGGTGCCTTGGAGGTCCGGGGCGCCTCGACGCACAACCTGCAGGACGTGGACGTCGACGTCCCGCTCGGAGTACTCGCGGTGATTACCGGGGTCGCCGGCTCGGGCAAGAGTTCGCTGATCCACGGCTCGGTCGCCCGCCGCCCCGGCGTCGTGGTGATTGACCAGGGAGCGATCAAAGGGTCCCGGCGCAGCAATCCGGCCACCTACACCGGGTTGCTCGAACCGATCCGCAAGGCATTCGCCAAGGCCAACGGCGTCAAGCCGGCTTTGTTCAGCTCCAATTCCGAGGGCGCGTGCCCCGTCTGCAACGGCGCCGGCGTCATCTACACCGAACTGGGCATCATGGAAACCGTCGAGTCCACCTGCGAGGAATGCGAGGGGAAGCGGTTCCAGGCGGCCGTGCTGGAATACAGGCTGGGCGGCCGGAACATCGCGGAGGTGCTCGCCATGCCGGTGACCGAGGCCGAGGAGTTCTTCGGCACGGGCGACGCGCGCACGCCGGCCGCCCACAAAATCTTGGAGCGGCTAGCCGACGTGGGACTCGGCTACATGACGCTGGGCCAACCGCTCACCACGCTGTCCGGCGGCGAGCGGCAACGGCTCAAGCTGGCGACCCAAATGGCCGAAAAGGGCGACGTCTACGTGCTCGATGAGCCAACGACGGGACTTCACCTGGCCGACGTCGAGCAGCTCCTCGGCCTGCTGGACCGCCTCGTCGACTCCGGCAAGTCGGTCATCGTGATCGAGCACCACCAGGCCGTCATGGCCCACGCCGACTGGATTATCGACATCGGCCCCGGGGCCGGGCATGCCGGCGGCCGCATTGTCTTCGAGGGGACGCCTGCTGATCTCGTCGCCGATCGTTCCACGCTGACCGGCAAGCACCTGGCGGCCTACGTCGGCGCCTGAAGACTAGGTTGCCGCCGGAGTGCCGAACTCCGGCGGCAGCAGGCGCGTGCAGAGTTATGTCAAGCTAATGCTGGCTTCAGGGGAGTGCCGACGTTGTTCGGGGGATCCCGATTGCACACGCGGTTGCGGGAAAACAGCTTTTCCAGCCCACTATCGGGTCTCGCCTCGAACTCGCCGCACAGATAGCGTGACATTTAGTCCTGCTGCCTGTTGCCAACGTTCGGCGAGCTCGTGTGTCTGTGGACGACAAGGAATCATTGGACCCACGAGCCGAACACAGCCGGCCTGCAGCGAGATGCACCGGTCAGGCGCGCAGGCCAGGACACTCGAAAGCTGGTCATAACGCGCAGCCAACGACCGCGTCAACATGCGCCGCAGCAGGAGGCGAACCGCCCCGGATTGGGTCCCCGCTTAGGCCTTTCCGTAACGCCGATAATCCACATTATGTCAAGTAGTGGCTCGGCTGGGGCATCCATCCTGTCCCCTGACGGCCGGGACTTCAGAGACGTGCTGCCCAGGGCCAGATTGCGCTGAAGCGCGGGCGGCGGCGTCTTGAAGAGCACAGCGCCGTCGGTATTTGGACGGTCGCACGTCAGCGGAACCGGGCGAAGACGCGGACGGGACCTGATTCGAAATCCGATCCCTCGGTCAGTCCCATGGATTGGTAGAAGGCGCGTTGCCGAGGTTCATCATCGGTGATGAGCACCGTTTGCCGAACGTGCTGGTACCGCTGCCTCACATGATCAAAAAGGGCGCGCCCTACGCCTGTTCCCTGAAACGCCGGGTGCACCAGGATGTCTTGCACATAACAGATTGTTGCGTCGTCCGAAACGGTCCGTGCGAGGCCTATTAGCTTGCCGTGTTCAGTCCGAGCCGCTGCTACGAAGGACGAGTTCCTTATCGCACGATAGAGCAGATCCGGGTTGTTGGTATAAGCCGCCCAACCAACAGACTCATAGAGCGAAAGCAGTTCTGCATCGGATACTGGCAAGGCGGTCGATATCGTGAAAGCAGCCACTGACCCAGTGTCGCACTGTGATTTCCCTTGGCGTTCGATGCCGGTGAAGTCCCGCGTGCCCCGGCTTCCGATTGCCAAGCGGGATGCCAGGATGTTCCGCAGTCCCCTGCCTCCTGACAGTTGGTGACAGTTTGCTTCATGTGGGGCCTTCACCTCGGTTCGGGGCCCGGTTTCGGCAGGCCCTTACCGTCCGCTCGAGGCACCCATGCGTCGCTGAAGCGGGCCAGAAGAGGACCTGCGACCGCCAGAATCATCACATATGCTGCGGCGATGGGCCCCACCACTGTGTAGCCTGCCGCAACCGCCAGACCGGCAATGACGACGGAAAACTCACCCCGGGTGACCAGGGCGGCCCCCGCCCGGAGCCGTCCACGCTGCCGCACGCCTTCCTTTCCTGCTGCCCACCAGCCTGTACCCAGTTTCGTAGCAGCGGTCACGACGGACAACAGCAGGGCTGCCGGCAGAATGGGCCACATGTCCGCAGGATCGATGGCCAGGCCGAAGGTCACAAAGAAGATCGCAGCAAAGAGGTCGCGCAGCGGGCTCAAAACGTGCCGGGCACGGTCGGCAAAGTGCTGAGGAATCGCTATGCCCACCAGGAACGCGCCGACTGCTGCGCTGGCGCCCATACCCTCGGCCACTCCGGCAACGGCCAATGTAATGCCGAGGAGGCGCAACATGACCTGTTCATTCTGGGGATGAGACAACAGACGTCCCATCCGATACCCGGCCTTGCGTGCCGCGACAAGGGCGAGTGTCACAGCGCTTGCGGCCAGGGCGACTCCCCCGGCTGCCTGCCAGGCTCCGCCGCCGGCAAGGACCACCACCAGGATGGGCAGGAACAGTGCCATGGCCATGTCTTCCAGGACCAGAATCGACAGCACCGCCGGCGTCTCCCGATTTCCCAAGCGGCCCAGGTCATCAAGCAACCTGGCGATGATGCCGGACGAGGATATCCAGGTGACTCCCCCAAGCGCCAAAGCCGCCTGCCACGGCAGCTGCAGCACCAGTCCCAGCAGGAATCCGGGTACTGCGTTCAGCAGGAAGTCGATCAAACCCGAGACACGATGCCGCTTGAGGCTGTACATCAGCTCGGCCGCGGAGAACTCGAGTCCCAGCAGGAGCAGCAAAAGGACAATGCCGATCTCCCCCGCGGTTTCCACGAAGGGCCCCGCGGCATGCACCGGCAGCAGTCCGTCCTCTCCGAACGGCAAGCCGGAAAGGAGGTAAAACGGGACCGGTGAAAGGCCAAGCCTGTGGGCCAGAAGCCCGAGCCCGGATAGGACGGTGAACAGCACTCCCAGTTCGATCAGGAGGAGCGACAGGTGTGTCACGTTCAGGTGGCGGTCGGCGCATTGATGAGGGCCTCAAGTGCGGCGAGCCCGTCGGCCGACCCCAGGGCTATCAGGTCATCGTTGGCCAGGAGTTGCTCTTGCGGGGTCGGGCCCGTGATCACGCGCTCTCCACGTATGATCGCCACGATTGAGCACCCCGTCCGGCTGCGGGCCTTGCTGTCGCCCAGAGCCCGGCCCGCATACGGTGAGTCGGGCCGAACGGTGAAGCGGCTGGTTTCCAATCCCGGGACCTCCCTGGAAAGATCCGCAAAGCGCTGCGTGATCCGGGGCGCGCCCAAGAGCTCGGCCAGCTGTAACGCTTCTTCCGGTTCCAATTGGAGCTTGCTGATTGCCCGGTCCGGATCGGCCTCGTCAAAGGTCAGGATGTCGGCCCCGCCATTCCGGTCTATCACCAGGGAAAAATTGACGTTGGTCCTCGTCTTGAGGTCATAACGCATGCCGACGCCGGGGAGCATGGTTTCGACGATTTCCACAGCACGATCCTAGGGTGAGGGCCGATATACGCCGGCTCGCAACGGCACAGACCCCGGGGCTGCAAAGCGGCCTTGCGAAGATCAGGCCGTGGGTTTTCTGATCGGTTGCGGGCCCTGCCGAAGGTGCATGCGCTCCTCCGTGACGGCTACGGTATCCCGTTTTGCGGCCCGGCGGGACCCCTGAATGCGGTCATGACCGCGGGCGAACCTGATCAACCGGCGTGAACGTGCCGCGTCCGGCCCCCAAGGAATGTCCGGCGGGCCGCGACAGTCTTTCGCCAAGCCCGCCTGTGGTGAACACTAAACAGCATGCGAACCTTTGGCGTGGAGGAAGAGCTGCTCCTGGTGGACGCCAAGACCGGCGCCCTGGCCTCCGTCTCGGAACAACTGCTCCGGAGGCAGGGAGAGCCTGCGACGTTGGATACACCTCGGGATACGGCGTCCCGCGGAGGCTACAAGGGCAGCCTGATGTCGGAGGTCAAGCAGGAACAGCTCGAAGCGGTGTCCGCTCCGTACAAGGATCTGCAGGAGCTGGCAGCGGGTATCAGGGCCGGGCGCGCCGAGGCTGACCGACAGGCGCGGCGTTTTGGCGCCAGGGCTGCAGCATTGGGCACCTATCCCCTGCCCGCCACTACCAGCCTCGTGCCGCGCCCGCGATACCAGGCCATGGAAGCCCGGTTCGGTCTGACCCTGCACGAACAGCTGACGTGCGGTTTCCACGTGCACGTTTCGGTTGCCTCCGATGAGGAAGCCGTTGCCGTGCTTGACCGGATCCGGGTCTGGCTGCCGGTCCTGCTAGCGCTGAGCACCAACTCCCCCTTTTGGCAGGGCGTGGACAGTGGCTACGCCAGCTTCCGCTACCAGGTCTGGAAACGGTGGCCCACCGCCGGGCCGACCGGCATCTTCGGCTCCCCCGCTGCCTACCACCAACTGTTGGGGATGCTGCTCGAGTGCGACGTGCTGCTGGATAAGGGCATGATCTATTTCGACGCGCGGCTCGGTCAACGGCATCCCACGGTTGAAATACGCGTGGCCGATGTCTGCCTGCAAGCGGAACAAGCTGCCGCCGTGGCCGCCTTGTGCCGGGCGCTGGTAGAGACGGCTGCCCGCCAATGGAGCGACGGCAGCCCGCCGCCTCCGGTACCGGCAGAGCTGCTGCGTCTTGCGTCCTGGCGGGCCAGCAGGTCAGGACTGGAAGACGAACTGCTCCACCCGTTGAAGAGCGACCGCACCCCGGCCCGAAACGTGGTCAGCGCCCTGCTCGAACACGTCGGCCCCGTGCTGGCGGAAACGGACGATCTGGAACCCATACAGGTCGTCGTCGACGGAATCCTTCGCGACGGCACCGGCGCGGCAAGGCAGCGGAGAGTCCTCGCGCGCCAGCACAGACTCACCGACGTCGTCTTCGACGCAGTCAGAAACACGCACCTGCCGGCCGGCATCCTGTGAGCACCCGGCCGGCGGCAGCGGACAGAATGGGCTCGCTGCGCACGAGGCGCTAGCCGGCGTCGTAGGCGCGCTGCAGTTCGGCGATGTCGATCTTCCGCATCTGCAGCATGGCTTCCATGGCACGTTGGGCCTTCTGCGCATCCGGCCCCCCGATCAGCCGCGGCAGCACCGAGGGAATGATTTGCCAGGACAATCCGTACTTGTCCTTGAGCCATCCGCATTGGCTCTCGGCACCGCCGTCGGCGGTCAGCGCGTCCCAGAGCCGGTCGACCTCCGCCTGGTCCTCGCAGTCCACCTGCAGGGACACGGCCTCATTAAACGTGAACTGGGCTCCCCCGTTCAGGGCCGTGAAGGACTGGCCGTCCAACTCGAACTCTACGGTCAGCACCTGGCCTTCCATCCCGGGACCGCTCTCGCCGTAATGCGTTACGTCCAGGATCTTCGAGTTCTTGAACAGCTGGACATAGAACTGTGCCGCCTCTTCGGCTTCGCTGTCGAACCACAGGCATGGCGTGATCTTCTGCATGATGGGCTCCTCCCCTGCGTCAGGCGTACCAGAACCGCCCCTCGAACGTCCATGAATCGGGTGTTCAACGTGAACCGGGCACCCACCGGCAGCCAAACATTATGCCTCCGGCTCAGCCGGGGGCACCGGCCAGCACCGGGGCCGTGGCGTCCCTGCCACCCGGGTCTATCACCTGCAGGCGGCACCCCTCCCCTTCGGGCGCCGCATAACCGGGAAGCTGCTTGCTTTCACTGCAGCGGTGAAGCTCTTCCAGCGCGGCAGCTTCAATCCGGGCATGCTGAAGGTTGATGGTGACGCCCCGACCGGGCGCAAGGGCGCTGGTGCGGCGAACCAACGAATACAGCGCCACGATGTTTCGGGTTGTCACGTGCCCGCGCACTTCAATATTGGCGGATTCCCGATCGATATCCAGCCGGACGACCACTCGCAGTTTGGGATCCATGCTTTGTCCCCTCAAGAGTTCCCCATGGCCGCTCCTTGACCGGTGATCATCATAAGAGGCCGAATGTGGCGTGGGCAACAGACCGCGGGCAATATTTCGTGGGGACGGAACACGGGCCCAGCAGGGGCGGCGGCAGCACCGGGCGGGACCGTGGTTTCTGTTACGGACTGCGCGCCGCTGGCCTGGCGCCGCCGCCGTGGCCCGGGAATGCCGAGCCCCCCTGCGCTCAGCGCAGGAGAACCGCGATGCCGGTAGCGGCCGCGGCCCACAGCACGCTCGCGAAGGTGCCCAGGATAAATCGCTCGGCCGCCCCGGACTGACCGAGTTCGGAATACCGACCCAGGCCTTTCACCGCGAGGACGACTGCCAATCCTTCCGGCCACTCGGCCAGCAGGGTGGCCGCGATGGCCGTCCGCTCGAGCACCCCGATCCAGGCCCCTCCGCGGAGCACCGGGGATGCTTCGGGGTCGGTGTGGTTGTCAGGGTGCGAGGCATTGAACGACAACCGCAGGATGGTCACGGTGGCCGGGCCACCGCCGATCGCGGCGGCCGCCACGCCCAGCGCATAGGCTGCCGGGCCTAGACCGCCCGACCCCAGGACCGCCAACAATGCCGCAATGCCCAGGAGCAACAGCGATACGGCGCTGGCGGCGTACAGCCAGCGGTTGCCCCGGCCCTGGAACCGCTCGAAGTACATGGGCGCCGCCACGGCCGCGGCCGCGCAGAGCGTGAGCAGTGCCATAATGCTCATCGGTCGGCCCCTTCCAGCAACGCTTGGGCCGCCAGCCGTGCGCGTCGCCACTCGGGCCAGAGCCCACTGTGCAGCCTGCTGGAGACGGCCTGCTGGGTGATCCCCAGCCGGTCGGCAATTTGCTGTTGTGTCAGTCCTTCATCACTGAGCAACCCGGCTTCCGTCGCCTGCCTGCTGCGCTTCCGTGCCACTGATACCAGCAACTGCAGCACCGCTTCGGCATGGCCGGCCTCCTCGCGGGCACCGGAGACGGCGACGTTGCCGGGCGATGTCTTGGCCGCGGTCACCGCTTCGCGCGCGCGCTCGAAGGCCTCGCCGGAACCCGCGCGGGTAGACTCCGGGAGCGGAGTGACGACCCCGCCCACGCCTATTCCCACGCTCCAGTGGTTGCTGACCGCCAGGTCCAGGGCAAGATCAGCCGCGACGGCAGGGTCGGCGACCACCGCCTGCATCTCGTCGCCGGCGGTGCGTTCGAAACCGCGCTCCAGCGGACGGGACGGGTCGTCATTCAGGGCGCTGAGCGCGCCCTCGACGAGGTCCACGTGGCGCCGGGAGCGCCGCTGATCGACCGTCAACACATACATACAAATCTGCTTCCTTGTTGCTCAAGAAACAAGTATGCAGGGTTGTGGGCACGGGTGCAACCTTAATGCTCCGCCTGCTCGTGGCTGACCAGCCCCACGAGATTGCCTTCCGAGTCGCGGATGAAGCCCATCCATTCATCCATGCCGGCAGGTCCCAAGGCACCATCGGCATGCCGGAAAATGATGTGTGGTTCTTCGGCAACCGGTATTCCCCGGGCGCGCAGTTCCTCGACCCGGTCCCGCACCGAGTCGACCTGCAGATACAACAGGGCGGCCGGCGCGCCCACCTCCAGCAGCAGCCGCACGCCGTCGAGATCGAAGAACACCAGGCCCGGAGGGTCGAAGACCCCGGCCGGCGGATAACCGAGCAGGTCGGTGTAGAAAGCGGTGGCCCGCTCGAGCTCGTGCACACCGAGCGCGACCTGTGCCAACTTCATGGCTTCCGCTCCTCCCCATCCGCCGCGGGCTTCGGCCCCTGACCAGCCGACCGGCTTCGGCCCCTGACCCGTCGCCAGGGACCCGACCGGCTCGTCCTCGAATCGTACGCCCGTGCCTGCCCGATAGTGTGGAGGGGTGACTGAAACAACGCCCCGGCTCCGCGCGGGCATCCCGTTGGTGGCAGCATCGCTCGCCCTGGACCTGGCCGCCGTCGTCATTTTTGCGGCGGCGGGCCGAGACACGCACGAACACGGAATGGCGCTGGCCGGAATCCTGATCACCGCGAGCCCGTTTCTGGCCGGGGCCCTCGTAGGCTGGCTGGCCTCGCGCGCCTGGCGCCGGCCGGCCGCCCTCTGGCCGACCGGAGTCGCGGTCTGGCTGGCCGCAGTGGCCCTGGGGCTCGCCCTTCGCGGCCTCGCGGGCGGCGGGCTCGCGCCGTCCTTCCAGATCGTGGCCTTCCTGGTGCTCGGCGCCCTGCTGTTGGGGTGGCGCGCGGCCGCCGCACTGTTCATCAAACTACGTTTCGCCCGACGGGTGGAATAACCTCGGACATAGGGAAGAACACCCAGTTCCAGCAGAAAGGCAGTGCAGTGGCTACAGCATTCGTTCTCATCCGCACCGATGCGACCCGGATTCCGGAGTGCGCCCAGGAGATCTCCGAGATAGAGGGCATCAGCGAGGTCTATTCGGTCACCGGGGAATGGGATTTGATCGCCGTCGCACGGGTCGCCAAGCACGACGAGCTGGCCGATGTCATCGCCGACCGGCTCTCGAAGGTCCAGGGCGTTCAGGCAACGACCACTCACATCGCCTTCCGCGCCTATTCCAAGCACGACCTGGATGCAGCCTTCTCGCTCGGGTTCGAGCACTAGGCTCCGCGGACAGGCGGAGTGCCCCGGACATTTTGTCCGGGGCACTCCCTGTTAATTGTTAAGCTGTTGCGCCCAACGCGCGGGCCGGAAGGTCAGCGGGTAGCGTCGATCCAGCGCTGCAGCGCCTCGGCCGCAGCACCGCTGTCGATGGCTTCCTCGGCCCGTTCCAAACCGGCGGCCAGCCGCTCCAGCAGCGGAGCGTCGGCTGTTGCCTCGTTGGCCACCAGGGCGGCGGCTGCGTTGAGGACGACGGCGTCGCGCACCGGCCCCTTGTCCCCCGCGAGCACGCGGCGCACCACTTCGGCATTCGCGGCGGCGTCCCCGCCACGCAGGTCGTCCAGCGTGGCCCGGGGGATGCCGAGGTCCAGCGGGTCCAGGGCGTGTTCCGTCACGGCGCCGCCGCGCACCTCCCATACCGACGAGGGGCCCGTGGTGGTCAGCTCGTCCAGCCCGTCCCCGCCGCGGAAGACGAGTGCGCGGATGCCCCGGGCGGCCAGCACGCCGGCGATGAGCGGCGCGAGCCGGGCATCGGCAACGCCGATGGCGGCCGCCGTGGGATTCGCCGGGTTGGTCATCGGTCCCATGAAGTTGAAGGCGGTGGCCACCCCGAGTTCCGCGCGCACCGCGCCCGCATAACGCATGGAGGGGTGGAACACCTGCGCGAAGCAAAACGTGATCCCCGCTTCGACGGCAGTTTGCGCCACGCGGTCCACCGGGAGGTCCAGGCGAACGCCCAGGGCTTCGATCACATCGGCCGAACCGGACGACGACGACGCGGCGCGGTTTCCGTGCTTGACGATCCGGGCCCCGGCCCCCGCGCACACCAGGGCGGCCATGGACGAGATGTTGACGGTGTTCTGCCGGTCCCCGCCGGTACCGACGATGTCCAGCTTCTCCCCCGGGATGTCGATCGGCCGGGCGTTGCCGACCATGGCCTCCACCAGGCCGGTCAGCTCGTCGACCGTCTCCCCCTTCGCCCGCAGCGCGACCAGGAAGCCGGCCATCTGCGCGTCGGAGGCCCCGCCGGACATGATTGTGTTCATCGCCCACTGGGTTTGGGCCGCCGTGAGGTCCTGCCGGGAGATCAGGGCAGAGATCAGTTCAGGCCAGGTGGGTGTGTTCTGAGCGTTGGGTTCGGTCGTCACTTCACTAGGTTATCTACGTTTTGTAGAAACTTCCGGATTGTTAACTTCCGCGCCGTTCCGCGGAATCCAGCGGTTCAGGAACCGGAACGCGGCGCCACGCGTTCAAATGCATTGGTGAAGTGGGCAGATTTATAGACATAATGGCCTTGTGACAACTGCAACCCATGCCCCCAGTACCCCGGCGCATCCAACGCTGAATCGCCCCAACCTGGTTTCCGTCGGAACCGTTGTGTGGCTCTCCAGCGAGCTGATGTTCTTCGCCGGCCTTTTCGCTATGTACTTCACCCTCCGCGCCACCTCCGGCGAGATGTGGGCGATGGAAACCGAGAAGTTGAATGTTCCGTTTGCGCTGGCCAACACCATCGTCCTGGTGTCCAGCTCCTTCACCTGCCAGTACGGCGTCTTCGCCGCAGAGCGCTTGCAGGCCCGCCGCTCCGGCGGGCTCTTCAATGTCGCCAAGTGGGGCATGGTCGAATGGTTCCTGCTGACATTCATCCTCGGCGCCATCTTCGTCTCCGTCCAGGCCTACGAATACGCGATGCTCGTCTCCGAAGGCGTCTCGATGTCCTCGAACTCCTACGGTTCCGCGTTCTACATCACCACCGGCTTCCACGGCCTCCACGTCACAGGCGGCCTCATCGCTTTCCTGCTGATCATCGGCCGCGCCTACGTCGCCAAGAAGTTCGGCCATTTCGAAGCCACATCGGCCATCGTCACGTCGTACTACTGGCACTTCGTCGACGTCGTGTGGATCGCTCTCTTCATCATCATCTACTTCCTTAAGTAGACGGCCGAAAGGTCCGCGCCTCGCTGCGAACCGAGCCAGCCGAACATCTACGCACACGCACCGCAAAGTTAGGAACCAACAAGTGAAGGCACTCTCCCAGAGGCGACGACATCCCCTGGCGGCCGTTGCCCTGCTGCTCATGGGATTGCTCGTCACCGGCGGACTGTACGCCGTTGCCGGGAACGTCAACGAGGCCAAGGCCCAAACCACCACCTTTTCCGCGCAGGACATCGAAGAGGGCGAGAAGCTCTTCGTGGCCAACTGCGCAACTTGTCACGGAATCGGTGCTGTCGGGGCCCCGGAGGGTGCGCACGGCAACCAGGCCGGTCCGTCGCTGATCGGCGTCGGCGCCGCAGCCGTGGACTTCCAGGTAGGAACCGGCCGCATGCCCATGCAGATGTCCGGCCCCCAGGCACTGGAAAAGCCGAACCAGTTCAACGAAGAGCAGACCATGCAGCTGGCGGCCTACGTAGCCTCCCTCGGCGCCGGTCCCGCGATTCCGGCGGATGAATTCCTCGACGTCTCCCAGGGTGATCCTGCGGCCGGCGGCGAGATCTTCCGGGTCAACTGCGCCATGTGCCACAACGCTGCCGCAGCAGGTGGTGCCCTGACGCGCGGCAAGTTCGCGCCGGCGCTTAGCGGCGTCAGCGAAGCGCACATCTACGAAGCCATGGCCACCGGTCCGCAGAACATGCCGGTGTTCAGCGACGCGAACATCTCCCCGGAGGAGAAGCGCGACGTCATCGCCTTCCTGAAGACCATCGAAGAGCAGCCCTCCCCCGGCGGGATCTCGCTTGGCGGGCTCGGCCCCGTGTCCGAGGGCCTGCTGATGTGGACGCTTGGATTGGGCGTGGTCATCGCGTTCACCATTTGGCTGACCCAGCGGTCTTCCTAACCTTCGCTTCCGGCGGCCCAACGGGCCGCCGGAGAAGCGCCAACAGTCATTAATGAGTTTTGAACTATTTAGAGAAGGATGAGAGGGATCATGGGCGACCATAGTCACGGCAGTCCGAACACCTCGGGCACCGTTGCTACGGCTGGTCAGAGCGACGTGGAGAAGTTTCAGGATCCTGGACTCCCCCCGCACCGCCCGCGCCGTGCCGACAAAGATCCCCGTGCGGAAAAGCGAGCCGAACGCCAGGTTGCGATACTCTTCGTAATCTCCATCATCGGCACCGTACTTTTCTTCGTCGGGTACTTTGGCATCCGCTTGGATGACACCACCGCAACGCTGCGACTGCAGAACTTCACCCTCGGCATGGGCACCGCTTTTGCCATGCTGGGCATTGGCGTGGGCATTGTCCACTGGGCCAAGACCCTCATGCCGGACCACGAGATCGTCGAAGAGCGCCACGAGGTCCGCACCGAGGAAGACCGCAAGGACGCCGAGCAGATCATCGGCCAGGTCCTGGACGAGTCCGGCATCTCCCGCCGCCCGCTGATCCGCAACACCCTGATCGGCGCCGGCGTGCTGGCGATCCTGCCGGCCATCGGCATTTTCCGCGACCTGTCCAAGGATTTGAACCCGGAGGTGCTGCGGCACACCATGTGGGACGCAGGCGTCCGGTTGACCCGCGACCCCAGCGGCACCCCGATCAAGGCCTCGGATGTCACCATTGGTTCCGCGTTCCACGTTATCCCCGAGGGGCTCAACGAGGCCGAGCACAAGCTCGAGGAGAAGGCCAAGGCCGTCGTCCTCCTGATGCGCCTGAATCCCGACGTCCTCCAGGTCTCCCCAGGCCGCGAAGACTGGAACTACAATGGCATCGTTGCGTACTCCAAGATCTGTACCCACGTTGGCTGCCCGGTGGCGCTGTACGAACAGCACACGCACCACCTGCTCTGCCCTTGCCACCAGTCGACCTTCGATGCCGCCCAGGAATGCAAGGTAGTGTTCGGCCCGGCCGCGCACGCCCTTCCCCAGCTGCCGATCAGCGTCGACGACGAGGGCTACCTGATCGCCACGAGCGATTTCCATGAACCTGTCGGACCGAGCTACTGGGAGCGTGGCTAAGCATGAGCGCTTCAACTGATACCTACGTACCCAAGACGCGGGTCGGGCGGATCACCAACTTCGTCGATACCCGCGTCGGCGGTTCGGGGATCGTCAAGGAATTCGGTCGGAAGATCTTCCCCGACCACTGGTCCTTCATGTTCGGCGAAGTGGCGCTGTACTCCTTCGTCATCCTGCTGCTCACCGGAACGTTCCTGACGTTCTTCTTCGATCCTTCGATGGCCGAGACGCACTACGACGGACCGTACGTCCCGCTCAAGGGCGTCGAAATGTCCGTCGCCTACCAGTCCACCCTGGAGATCTCGTTCGAGGTCCGCGGCGGCCTGTTCATGCGCCAACTGCACCACTGGTCTGCGCTGCTGTTCGTTGCCTCGGTCTCGTTCCACATGCTGCGCGTGTTCTTCACCGGCGCGTTCCGCCGCCCGCGTGAGCTGAACTGGGTTGTCGGCTGCGTCCTGTTGATCCTGGCCCTGGCAGCCGGCTTCACCGGCTACTCCCTGCCGGACGACCTGCTCTCCGGTAACGGCCTGCGCATCATCGACGGCGTGATCAAGGCAATCCCCTTGGTTGGTACCTACATATCGCTGTTGCTGTTCGGCGGCGAGTTCCCGGGTACGGACATCGTGGGCCGCCTGTACGTGCTCCACATCCTGCTGGTCCCGGCCTTGATCCTCCTGATGATCGCCGTCCACCTGTTCATGGTTGTCGTGCACAAGCACACCCAGTACCCCGGCCCCGGCCGTTCCGAGACCAACGTCGTCGGCTTCCCGATCGGCCCGGTCTACGCGGCCAAGGCAGGCGGCTTCTTCTTCGTTGTCTTCGGCATCCTGGCCGTCATTGCCGCGAACTTCCAGATTCTGGCGATCTGGGACTACGGCCCTTACGACCCCTCCCCCGTCTCGGCCGGTACCCAGCCTGACTGGTACATCGGCTGGGTGGACGGCGCGCTGCGCCTAATGCCCGGTGTGGGCGAGTTCGTGATCTTCGGCCGGACCATTTCGCTGAACGTGCTCATCCCGGCCCTCGGCCCGGCGGCCCTGCTGTTCACCGTGATGTTCGCCTGGCCGTGGATCGAAAGCTGGGTGACCAAGGACACCCGCGAGCACCACATCCTGGACCGCCCGCGCAACGTCCCGTTCCGCACCGCCACCGGCGTCGCCGGCATCGTCTTCTACTCGGTGATGTGGGCAGCTGCCAGCTCCGACTTGATCGCCACGCACTTCCACGTGTCGCTCAACGACGTGACCTACTGGCTGCGCGCCCTGTTCTTCCTGGGCCCGATCCTCGGCTTTATCGTCACGCGCCGCATTTGCCTGGCGCTGCAGCGCAAGGACCGCGAGATCGCCCTCCATGGCCGGGAGACCGGACGCATTGTCCGCCTGCCGCATGGCGAGTTCATCGAGGTCCACGAGCCGCTGAACGAGTACAAGCAGTACCGGCTGGTCAGCTACGAGTCGCCCGAGGTAATCCCGGCGCAGCCGAACAGGGCCGGGCACATCAAGCGCTCCGAGAAGCTGCGCGGTGCCCTGTCCCGGTTCTTCTTCGAAGACCGTGTGGCACCGGTTACCCCGGCCGAGCTGGAGGCTGCACATAGCCACCACGCCGAGGTCGAGGCACCCGCCGAGAAGGCGGAAGTCACCGCCCGCTAAGGCAATATCCACATAGAGAAATGGCCCCGGACCTGGTCCGGGGCCATTTCTCTGTGTCTCGCCCTTTTGCCTCACCCGCGGTGGGGCACCCTGCGTATACCGGGCGGGACGGGCTCTCACGGCGACCACGGGCGGCACGCGGCCGCACGGCGCTCCCCCGGCGCAGCAGTAGCTCTGGGCCCGGCCGGCGGCGCCGTTTGCGGCCGGGACGGCCTTCAGCAGCGCCGTACAGCCCTTAGAAGCGCTTGACGTTGTAGGAACGCGGCGCGCGTCCTCCGGGCCGTTGCAGCGGCACCCACAGCTTGTACCGGTCCGCGCGGTAATACGAGATCGAGAAGTCGACCATGGTCTTGGAGACGTAGGCATGCCGCTGGATTTTCAGCAGCGGCGATCCGATGTCCACGCTCAGGAGCCGCGCGATGGAGGGCTGGGCCGCGGTCGCCTCAATCGTGTCCTCGCCCCACTCCATGATGAGTCCGTACCGTTCGCTCAAGACGTTATACAGCGACGACGGCGGGCCCTCGTCGAGGATCCCCGGCACGCGCTGCGCCGGAATGAAGTTTTCGTCCACGCTCATCGGTTCGGCGTCCGCCAGCAGCAGGCGGCGGAAGCGCACCACCGGCTGCCCCTCCTCGATCTGCAGCTCGCGGGCCACCAGCGGGGTGGCGCCGATCTGCTCGAAGCTGAGGACACGGGCATCGGGAACCATGCCGCGCCGTTGCATCTCTTCGCTGTAGGAGGTGAGCTTGACCTGCAGGTCCAGCTTCGGCTGCCGCACAAACGTTCCCAGGCCGACAATCCGTTCGAGCACCTGTTCGGCGACCAGAGAGTCGATCGCCTGGCGCACGGTCATCCTCGCCACGCCGAAGCGTTCGGCCAGCTCCCTCTCCGAGGGAAAAGCGGCCCCGGGTTCGCAGCGCTCCTGTGCATGCCTGCGCAAAATGTCCCTGAGCTGGACGTGCTTGGCGGTACGGGAGGAGCCATCGAGCCCACCCTCGATCGCGGCGGCGTTCACGGACATGCGGCCTCCTGCTCAGCCGGTTGGAATCCCCTTCATCCTATCCGGTCTAGACCAGCGTCGCCGCGCCCGGCCGCCCGGCGGGGACGACGAAAGGGTCCGGAACCCTGACGGTTCCGGACCCTTTCGTCGTGTAGTTGCGGGAATCAGTGCGCGTGGTCCCCGCGGCTGTATTCGTAGACCCAGCCGATGATGGCCACCGTGGTCAGGCCGACGGCGATGTAGACGATCCACCAGCCGACCGCCAGGCCCATGAACCCTGTGGCGGCACCCAGACCGAGCACGATCGGCCACCAGCTCCACGGGCTGAACATGCCCTGCTCGCCGGCACCCTCATGGATCTCGGCGTCGACCCGGTCCTCCGGACGGGCACCGATGCGCCGCGCCGTAAACCAGAGGTAACCGCCGATCATCAGGGACAATCCGGCCGTCAGGTACAGCGCCAGCCAGCCGACAGGCTCTTCCCAGTTCCCCATGTAGCCGTAGACGGTGGCAACGAGGGCGAAGAACGGCGCAAGCGCAATGAATAGCCAGGCTTCAATCTTCACAGTTATGCGTCCTTCTGGTCAGCGGGACCGGCCATCTGGGCCACCGGTGCCGGAGTCGTCGGGGTGTGCCGCGGTGCCAGCTCCGGGTGGTGCAGGTCCAGGGCGGGGCGCTCCGACCGGATGCGGGGCAGCGAGGTGAAGTTGTGCCGCGGCGGCGGGCAGGAGGTCGCCCACTCAAGCGAACCACCGAAGCCCCAGGGGTCGTCGACCTCGACCTTCTTGCCGTTGCGCCAGGTGATGTAGACGTTCCAGAAGAACGGGATCATCGAGGCGCCCAACACGAAGGATGCAACCGTGGAGAACTGGTTCATCGCGGTGAACCCGTCTTCCGGCATGTAGTCGGCGTAGCGACGGGGCATGCCCTCGACGCCGAGCCAGTGCTGGATGAGGAAGGTGCCGTGGAAGCCCAGGAACAGCATCCAGAAGTGGATCTTGCCGAGGCGCTCGTTGAGCATCTTGCCGGTCCACTTGGGCCACCAGAAGTAGAAGCCTGCGAACATTGCGAACACGACGGTGCCGAAGACCACGTAGTGGAAGTGCGCCACCACGAAGTAGGTGTCGGAGACGTGGAAGTCCAGCGGCGGCGAAGCCAGGATGATGCCGGTCAGGCCGCCGAACAGGAAGGTCGCCAGGAAGCCCAGGCTCCACAGCATGGGCGTCTCGAAGGTGATCGATCCGCGCCACATGGTGCCGATCCAGTTGAAGAACTTCACCCCGGTGGGCACCGCGATGAGCATCGTCATGAAGGCGAAGAACGGCAGCAGCACCGAGCCGGTGACGTACATGTGGTGGGCCCACACCGTCACGGACAGCGCGGCGATGGCGATCGTGGCGTAGACCAGGCCCTTGTATCCGAAGATCGGTTTGCGGCTGAACACCGGGAAGATCTCGGAAACGATGCCGAAGAACGGCAGGGCGATGATGTAAACCTCTGGGTGGCCGAAGAACCAGAACAGGTGCTGCCAGAGGATGGCACCGCCGTTCTCCGGGTTGAAGATGTGCGCACCCAAGCGCCGGTCGGCGCCGAGGGCGAACAGCGCCGAGGCCAGGGGCGGGAATGCCATCATGACGAGGATGGCGGTGACCAGCGTGTTCCAAGTGAAGATCGGCATCCGCCACATGGTCAGGCCCGGGGCGCGCATGGTGATGATCGTGGTGATGAAGTTGACCGAACCGAGGATGGTGCCGAAGCCGGACAGCGCCAGGCCAAAGACCCACAAGTCCCCGCCGACTCCCGGGGAGAAGGTGGTGTTGGACAACGGTGCATAGGCAAACCAGCCGAAGGAAGCGGCGCCCTGCGGGGTAATGAAACCGGCCACCGCAATGATGCTGCCGAACAGGAAGAACCAGAAAGCCAGCGCGTTCAGGCGCGGGAACGCTACGTCGGGGGCACCGATCTGCAGCGGCATGATGACGTTGGCGAAGCCGGCAAACAGCGGCGTGGCGAACATCAGCAGCATCACCGTGCCGTGCATGGTGAACAGCTGGTTGTACTGTTCCTTGGTCTGCAGGATCTGCATGCCGGGCTCGAACAGTTCGGCGCGGATGACCAAGGCCATCACGCCGCCGAGGCAGAAGAAGATGAACGACGCGATCAGGTACATGTACCCGATGGTCTTGTGGTCCGTGGAGGTGATCCAGTTGACGACGATGCGCCCCTTGGACACCGGCACGACGCGCGGAGCTACCGTGGTAGCCCGGTCGTCAGCTGTGTATTCGTACGTTGACACTTGTGGCCCTCGCTCCTTTACTCAGACGCTTCAGCGTAGGGGTTGCGGTCGTACTCTTCGCCGAGCTGGCCGTCCTTGAGCCGCGCCATCTGAGCGTCGAATTCAGCCTCGGAGACCACCGCGACACGGAAGAGCATTTCGGAGTGGTACTCGCCACAAAGCTCGGCGCACTTGCCGTCGTAGATGCCCTCACGGGTGGGGGTGAAGTTCAGGAAGTTGGTCTTGCCCGGGATCATGTCCACCTTCTGCAGGAAGGCGGGAACCCAGAACGAGTGGATGACGTCGCGGGAGTTGATCTGCAGCTCCACGCTCTGGTTGACCGGCAGGTACAGCGTGGGCAGGGTCTCCGGGACGCCGGTCTCGCCGGTCAGGTGGGCCTGCACGCCGGCAAAGTACTTGTCCTGCTTGACGTAGTTGAAGTCCCAGGCCCACTGCTTGCCGCGCACGTCGACGACGACGTCGGGGTTGTCCACCCGCTCGGTGATGTTGGACGTGGTCTTGTCCGTGAAGTAAAAAAAGACCATGACCATGACCACGGGAACCGCGGTGTAGAAGATCTCCAGCGGCAGGTTGTAGCTCAGCTGGCGCGGGTAACCCGTTTCGTCCTTGCGGCGGCGGTACGCGATGATGCACCAGAGGATCAGGCCCCAGGTCACGACACCGACGGCCAGCGCGGCGATCCATCCGTTGACCCACAAATCAATGATTTCGGGCGTGTGGTTGGTAACGTCCCGCTCGGTGGGCAACCAACCCAAACGGACTTCTTCTGAACATCCCGTCAACAACAACGCACCGAGTGCACCCAGACCTGTAGCCTTGGCGATTCTGGCGCGTCGACTGCCGGTTCGAACCTGCGAACTCACAGACGGCCCTTCCTCTTTGTTTCGTGCAAGTGATGCGGCCATGGCAGAGCTGAGCCTGGCCGCATATCCAGTTTTACTACTCACTGTAGAGCTTACCCGCCCACATGACTTCCATGTGACAGGCTCCCCCGTGCGTCGGCCGTCCCGGCGGCCGGAGAGCGCCCTGCAGGCCCTTAGTGGAAGGAGTCTCCACAGGCGCAGGAGCCACCGGCGTTCGGGTTGTCGATGGTGAAGCCCTGCTTGGAAATCGTGTCCTCGAAGTCGATCGAGGCGCCCGAGAGGTAAGGAACGCTCATCTTGTCGACGACGACCTCGACCCCGTCGAAATCACGGACAGCGTCTCCGTCGAGCATCCGCTCGTCGAAGTACAGCTGGTAGATCAGGCCGGAGCATCCGCCCGGCTGTACGGCAACGCGCAGGCGCAGATCCGTGCGGCCTTCCTGCTCCAGGAGGCTGCGGACCTTTCCGGCGGCGACGTCGGTCAAAGCAACTTCATGCGTGGGCAGTTCTGCCGCTTCGGGTGCCGTGGTGGGGGCGGACGAGTTGGTCGTTGCGCTCATTGCACTTCCTTATCTATTTCGGGCCGTCCGGTGACCTGCTGCTATTACTCAGTGGTGCGTCGGGCTTCCCATCCATCGTACGTCTGGTGGGCCGAAATGGGATAACTCTCCCCCGCCTCCAGCCTGGCGCGAACAGGCCTAGAGTCCCTCGCCGTTCAGCCGTGCCAGGAGCAGCGCCTGGGCCAGGACCGCGTTGCGGAAGTCCCCGAGATGCAGCGACTCGTTGGCCGAGTGCGCCCGCGAATCGGGGTCCTCGACGCCGGTGATCAGGATCTGTGCCTCCGGATAGACCTCCGTGAGGTCGGCGATGAACGGGATGGACCCGCCCATGCCGGCCTCCACCGGCAGCGTGCCCCACGCCTGCTCCAGGGCCCACAGCGCCGCCCGGGCCGCCGGCGCGGAGGTGTCGGTGGCAAACGCGTGGCCGCGTTCCCCCGGCACGAACGTGGCGGCGGCGCCGAAGGGCGCGTGGGCGGCAACATGCGCGGCCACCGCCTCCATCGCCCGGTCCGGATCCTGTCCCGGTGCCAGCCGCAGGCTGATCTTGGCGCGGGCGGCGGGGATCAAGGTGTTGGACGCGAGCTCGACGCTGGGGGCGTCAAAGCCGATCACCGACAAGGCCGGCTTGTTCCAGAGCCGGTCGGCAATGCTTCCGGTGCCCGCAAGCCGCACGGACTCGAGCACCGACGAATCGCGGCGGAAGTCTTCTTCCGGATAGTCCACCGAGGCGGCGGGAGCGGACACGAGGCCCTCGATGGCGACCGACCCGTCGTCGTCGTGGAAGGTGGCAATCAGCCGGGCCAGCAGCGTGGGCGCGTCCAGCAGCGGCCCGCCGAACATGCCCGAATGGACGGCGTGTTCCAACACCCGCAGCTCCACGGTGCCGTCCACCAGGCCACGCAGGCTCGTGGTCAGTGCCGGGACGCCGACCTTCCAGTTGCTGGAGTCGGCGACGATGATGGCGTCTGCCCGCAGCAGTTCGCGGTGAGCTTCGAGGAACGGGCGGAAGCTTGGCGAGCCGGCCTCCTCCTCCCCCTCGATAAACAACGTGATGCCGAGCCCGAAATCGTCTCCGAGGACCTCCAGCAGCGTGCGCAGCGAGGACAGGTGGACCATGATCCCGGCCTTGTCGTCGGCCGTTCCGCGCCCATAGAGGCGGCCGTCGATCTCCGTGGCCTTGAACGGTTCCGTCCGCCAGAGCGCCGGGTCCCCCGGCGGCTGCACGTCGTGGTGGGCATACAACAGGACGGTCGGCTTGCCGGCCGCGGCCGGGCGGCGGGCCACGACGGCGGGGCCGCCGGCGGCCTCGCCGTTCGCGACGCTGAGGATCTGCACGTCCTCCAGGCCCAGCTCCCGGACCATGCCGGCTACGGCATCCGCGCTGCGCGCCAGGTCCTCCGGGTCGAAGGCCGGCCAGGCGATCCCCGGGATCGAAACCAGCTGTTCCAACGAGGAGATGGTGAGCCCCATGCCGGCGTCGACCGCGGCCGCAAGTTCGTCTACGTTCACATTGGTCATAGTCGACACCCTATCGCCCGGGCTCCGTCGCGACGATGCCCCCGTGACTCCCCCGGCGGCGCGGGTCCCAAGGGGGACAACGGCCGTACGCGGTCCGGTATTCTTGACTGGTGTTCGGACGTAAAAAAGAGGCTCCCACGCCCCAGGAAACCATCGACCAGGCCAACGACGCCCAGCAGCCTCGATACGGCAAGGGCGCGCCCACGCCCCGGCGCAAGGACCAGGAAGCTGCGCGCAAGCGCCCCCTGGTTCCGAACGACCGCAAGGCCGCCAAGGAGGCCAACCGGGCCGCCATGGCGGATCAGCGGCTGAAGATGCGCGAGGCCATGAACACCGGCGACGAGCGCTTTCTGCCGTTGCGCGACAAGGGGCCGCAGAAGCGCTTCGTCCGCGACTTCGTGGACGCCCGCTGGGTGCTGGGCGAATTCCTGATCGTCTTCGCCCTCATCTTCGTGGTCCTCAGCTTTATCCGCGACCTCAACGTCCAGGCGTTCATCCTGTTCGGCTTCTGGGTGCTGCTGGCGCTGGTCGCCATCGATGCCTTCATCCTCGGCCGCCAGCTCAAGAAGCGCCTGGCCGCCAAGTTTGGCGACGTGGAGCGCGGGGCTGTCTGGTACGGCGTGATGCGCGGGCTGCAGCTGCGCCGGATGCGCCTGCCGAAGCCGCAGGTCAAGCGCGGCGAATACCCCGCCTGATCCAGCGGGGAGGGGCCGGTCGAAGGGTCGGGAGCATCGCGGCTCCCGGCCCTTTCGCATCCCTGGGGCTTGGAGCATCAAGGCCCTGCCCTTTCGCATCCCGTCCGAGGCCCGGTCGCGCTTCGGAGGGCATGCCGGGGCGCCGGATGGCGCTGGGTCCGTTCAGCGCCGGCGCTTGGCCAGGCCGCGGTTGATGCGGCTTGCCCAGAAGGGTCCCTCGTACAGGAACGCCGTATAGCCCTGCACCAGGGTCGCACCGGCGTCCAGCCGCTGCTGCACGTCGCCGGCCGTCTCGACACCGCCCACGGAGATTAGCGCCAGGTCGTCCCCGACGGCGGCGCGCAGCCGGCGCAGCACGTCGAGGGAGCGCTGCTTCAACGGGGCCCCGGAGAGGCCGCCTTCCCCGCAGGCCGCGATCTTGGTGTCGTCCGAGACAAGGCCCTCGCGGGAAACCGTCGTGTTGGTCGCGATGATGCCGTCCAGGTTCAGTTCCAGCGCGAGCCGGGCGACGTCGTCGATGTCCTCGTCGCTGAGGTCCGGGGCGATCTTCACCAGCAACGGGACATGGCGGCCGGCCGCGGAATCGGCGGTCTCCCCCACTGCCCGCAGCAGCGGCCGCAGCGTCTCCACGTTCTGCAGCAGCCGCAATCCGGGCGTGTTCGGCGACGAAACATTGACCACGAGGTAGTCGGCGGACCGGGCCAACAGCTGGGTGCTCTTCAGATAGTCCTCGGTGGCATCAGCCAGTTCCACCACCTTCGTCTTGCCGATGTTCACGCCGATGACGGGCCGGAGCGTGCCGTATCGGGAAGCCAGGCCGCGCCGGGCGGCGGCGATCCGCGGCGCGACGGCCGCCGCGCCGTCGTTATTAAAGCCCATCCGGTTGATCACGGCGCGGTCCTCGACCAGCCGGAACAGCCGGGGCTGCGCGTTGCCCGGCTGCGCGCTCCCGGTGATGGTGCCGACCTCCACCGCGCCGAAACCCAGGTCGGCCAGCGCCTCGATGCCGAAACCCTCCTTGTCGAAGCCCGCGGCCAGGCCGAACGGCGAGGGGAAGGTCAGGCCCAGCGCCTCGGTGGCCAGGGACGGATCCGGGCGCGTGACGCGGCGCAGCACTGCCCCGGCCCCGCACCGGTGCGCGGCACGGATGAGCTGGAAACCGATTCGGTGGGCACGCTCGGCGTCCATCCAGGAGAACGCGGCGCGGAAGAAGGCGGGGTAGAGGCGCATGGTCCTAGTTTTCCGTGCGGAGGCCGCCGCACCAAACCGTGTCCACCCGGCGATAACATGGGGGCAGCAACCGGACAGAGAGGAAGGACCACGTGGCGACGGCAGCCGACTGGCAAGAAGACATCCTCGGCCCGGAGTTCGAGTCCACGGTCCTGCAAGTGCCGGCCCCCGGCGGGCGGGAGCAGCGGGCGACGCTGATCCGCTACCTGCCGCACTCCCCGCAGCGCTCCCCCGGCGGGCACGCCGTCCTGTATGTGCACGGTTGGAGCGACTATTTCTTCAACACGGAACTGGCGGAGTTCTGGCACCGCCAAGGCGTGGCGTTCTTTGCGCTGGACCTGCACCATCACGGACGCAGCCTGCGGGAGGGGGATCCGGCGGGCTTCGTGACGGACCTGCGCCAGTACGAGGACGAGATTTCGCTGGCGCTCGATCTGATCCGTGAGGAACGCGGCCAGTCGGAGACGAAGATCACGCTGATGGGACACTCCACCGGAGGGCTGGTGGCGGCCCTGTGGGCGGCGGAACACCCGGGCGAGCTGCGCGCCCTGGTCCTGAACAGTCCCTGGCTGGAAATGCACGGCAGCTCCCTGGTCCGGCGAGCCGCCGGCGCGGTGCTGGAACCCTTGTCCCGGCTCAAGCCGGAAACCGAGATCAAACTGCCGGTCCGGGGCTTCTACTACCGCAGCATCAGCCGCACCGCCGAGGGCGAATGGGATCTGGACCCCAGGCTGCGGCCGCCGGAGTCCTTCCCCGTGCGCGCCGGTTGGCTCAGCGCCATCTGGGAGGGACAGTCGAAGGTCGCGAAGGGGCTGAAGCTCGAGATCCCGGTGCTGGTGATGTCTTCGACGCGCAGCATGAACGGCTCGGTCTGGCACGAGGACATGAGGAGCACCGACGTGGTGCTGGACATCCGCACCATGACTGAGCGGGCGGTCCGGCTGGGATACAGCGTCTCCATCGAGCAGGTGCATGACGCCCTGCACGACGTGTTCCTCTCCCGCACCGACGTGCGGCGGGACGCCTATGCCCGGCTGCAGCGCTGGGCGCAGGCCTACGTGTTGCAGGACGACCGGACCGAGGACCTTACGGACACCCAGCAGCGGTAGTACGGCCGCCGCGGTTGCAACCGGCTAGGCCCCGCCGGCCGCGGCGGCGTCCACCGCTCCCCCGTACCGCCGGTCGCGGCGGGCGTAAATGTCGATGGCTTCCCAAAGGGTGCGGCGGTCCACATCGGGCCAGAGGGTATCCATGAACACCATCTCCGCATACGCGGACTGCCACAGCATGAAGTTGGAGAAACGCTGCTCCCCCGACGTGCGCAGGAACAGGTCGACGTCCGGCAGGTCCGGCTCGTCGAGGTAGCGCTGCACGGTCTTTTCCGAGACCGACGATGCCCGCAGCCGTCCGGCCGCGACGTCGGCGGCGATGGCGGCGGCGGCATCGGCAATTTCCGCCCTCCCGCCGTAGTTCACGCACATGGTCAGGGTGCAGGTGGAGTTGCCGGCCGTCTGTCGCTCGGCGACCTCCAGTTCGTTGACCACCGACTTCCACAACCGGGGCCGGCGGCCGGACCAGCGGATCCGCACCCCCCAATCGTCGAGTTGGTCGCGCTGGCGGCGCAGCACATCCCGGCTAAAGCCCATCAGGAAGCGGACCTCTTCCGGGGACCGCTTCCAGTTCTCGGTGGAAAAGGCATACACGCTGACGTGTTTGACCCCGATTTCGATCGCGCCGGCCATCACGTCCAGCAGGGCCGCTTCCCCGGCGCGGTGCCCCTCGGTCCGCGGCAGCCCGCGCTGGTTCGCCCAGCGGCCGTTGCCGTCCATCACGATGGCCACGTGTTCCGGGACCAGCGCCGGAGGCAGGGCGGGCGGTCTGGCGCCGGAGGGATGCGGCCATGGCTGCTGCGGTTGCCGGGAAATCGGGGTCACACTCGCTCCACATGCTTGAGGGATTTCAGGGTTCGTTCAAGGTGCCACTGCAGGTAACTGGCCACCAGGCCGGCGGCCTCGCGGCGCGGGCCGGCGGCGGAGGCGTCCGCTGCCGGCCAGTCTCCGGAGAGCAGGGCGGCGAGCAACTGCATCGTTTCCGGTGCGGGCGAGGCCGACCCGGGCGGACGGCAGTCGTGGCATACCGCGCCGCCCAGCGGAGCGGCGAAGGCGGTATGCGGTCCCTGGGCGCCGCACCGGGCACACTGGTCGAAGCTGGGGGCCCAGCCCGCCGTCGCAAGCGCCCGCAGCAGGTAGGAATCCAAGATCAGCTCGGGTGCGTGCACGCTGCGGCTGAGCGCCGAGAGCGCGCCGATGACCAGCCCGTAATGCGCTCCTGCCGATTCGCCGTCGACGTCGGTGAGTTTTTCCGCCGTCTCGCAGATGGCGGCGGCGGAGGTGTACTTGGTGTAGTCGGCGGCGATGTCCCGGCCGTACGGCCCGACCATCTGGGCCTGCGTGACGATGTCCAGGCTCCGGCCGGAGACCAACTGCAGGTCCGCGACCATGAAGGGTTCCAGCACCGCGCCGAACTTGCTGCTGGTGCGGCGCACGCCTTTGGCAACCGCCCGGATCTGGCCGTGCTGCCTGGTGAGAAGCGTGATGATCCGGTCGGCCTCGCCGAGTTTGTGGGTCCGCAGGATGACGCCCTGGTCCCGGTACGTGCGGGAGGCGAAGGATCTGTTGGACACCGTCCCATTCTCCCACTAAAGCGGGCTCCCCCGCCGCGGCACGGCAGGGAAGCCCGCTGGAGGGTTCCCTAGAGGGAGCCGGCGGCCTTGGCCCCTTCGTCGCGGATGGCGCGGTTTACCGCGGACACGACGGCTTTCAGGGAGGCCATGGTGGTGTTCGTGTCGATGCCGATGCCCCACAGCACCCGGTCGCCCACGGCACACTCCACGTAGGCGGCGGCCCGGGCGTTGCCGCCCTCGGAGAGCGCGTGCTCGGTGTAGTCCAGTACCCGCACATCCACGCCGTCCTGCCGGAAAATTTCCAGCAGCGCGGCGATCGGGCCGTTGCCTTCGGCCGTGCGGCGGCTCTGGACGCCGTCCACGCCCATGGTGGCGGTCAGCTGGAAGGAACCGTCGTCGGCGCTGTCGGTCTTAACGGATCCCAGGGTGTAGTGGCCCCACCGGTTGTCCGGGGTCGGCAGGTACTCGTCGGTGAAGGTCTCCCACAGCTGCGCGGGGCTGACCTCGCCGCCCACGGTGTCCGTGCGCCGCTGGATGACGCCCGAGAACTCGATCTGGGCGCGGCGCGGCAGGTCCAGGTTGTGCTCGTGCTTGAGCAGATAGGCCACGCCGCCCTTGCCGGACTGCGAGTTCACCCGGATCACGGCTTCATAGCTGCGGCCCAGGTCCTTCGGATCGACCGGCAGGTAGGGCACCGCCCAGACGAGTTCGTCCACCGTCTTGCCCTGGGCGGCCGCGTCGGCCTCCATGGCCTCGAAGCCCTTCTTGATGGCGTCCTGGTGGGAGCCGGAGAATGCGGTGAACACCAGGTCGCCGCCGTACGGGGAGCGTTCGGGCACCGGCAGCTGGTTGCAGTATTCGACGGTGCGGCGCACTTCGTCGATGTTGGAGAAATCGATCATCGGGTCGATGCCCTGGCTGAACAGGTTCAGCCCCAGCGTCACCAGGTCCACGTTGCCGGTCCGCTCGCCGTTGCCGAACAGGCAGCCCTCGATCCGGTCGGCGCCGGCCAGGTAGCCCAGTTCCGCCGCCGCCACCCCGGTGCCGCGGTCGTTGTGCGGGTGCAGGGAGAGGATCACGTTCTCGCGGTTGTTCAGGTTCCGCGACATCCACTCGATGGAATCGGCGTACACGTTCGGGGTCGCCATCTCCACCGTGGCCGGCAGGTTCAGGATGACGTTCCGGTCGGCGGAGATCTCAAAGACGTCGGTGACGGCGTTGCAAATGCGGGCCGCGAATTCCAGTTCCGTGCCGGTGTAGGACTCGGGCGAGTATTCGTAGGTGATCTCGGTGCCCTTCAGGCCCTCTTCGTACTTCCGGCACAGCCGGGCGCCCTGCAAGGCGATGTCCACGATGCCGTCCTGGTCTTCCCGGAACACCACCCGCCGCTGCAGCACGGAGGTGGAGTTGTACAGGTGCACGATGGCGCGGCCGGCGCCGGCGATGGACTCGTAGGTGCGCTCGATCAGGTGCTCGCGGGACTGTGTGAGGACCTGGATGGTCACGTCATCGGGGATCCGGTCGCCTTCGATCAGCTGGCGGACAAAGTCGAAGTCGGTCTGCGATGCGGACGGGAAACCGACTTCGATCTCCTTGTAGCCCATTTTCACCAGCAGGTCGAACATCTTGTGCTTGCGTTCGGGGCTCATCGGATCGATCAGCGCCTGGTTCCCGTCGCGCAGGTCCACGGCGCACCAGCGCGGGGACTTCGTCATCACTTTGTCCGGCCAGGTGCGGTCGGGCAGTTCTACGGCGATCTGGTCCTGGAAGGGAATGTACTTATGGATGGGCATTCCGGAGGACTTTTGTGCGTTTCGCATTTTGGTGTGTGGCCTTTTCTCATGTGAGCTAATCGAAAAATTTTGGCCGGGCAACACAAACTCCGCAGCGAGGGTTCGGCCTGTCAAACAGTAGTTCGCGTGGCCTCGCCGCGGCAGCTAAGAAGGAGCATTCCTGCGCGCACAATTTCACACTAGCACGGTGCGTAGGATGTGAGGGAATAGATGAAAGCAACGAAGAAATGAGGCGCACATGAGCCGCTCCGGCATCGTGTTGTCCAACGTCGACCCGGCCGTCCGCCCGCAGGACGACCTCTTCCGGCACGTGAACGGGAAGTGGCTTGCCGAGACCGCCATCCCCGACGACCGGGCGCTGGAAGGCTCCTTCACGGCCCTGCGCGACGCATCCGAAGAATCCGTGCGGGCCATCATCGAAGACGCCGCCGCGCACCCGGATCCCACCAGCCCGGCGGGTAAGATCGGCGTCCTCTACGCCGGTTTCATGGACACCGACACGGCCGAGGCCAAGGGTTTCTCGCCGCTGGCGGAGCAGTTCGCCGCGATCGCGAAGATTTCCGACCGGGACGGGCTGCGCGAGGTGATCGGGGCCTTCAGCCGCAGCGGCGCCGCGTATCCGCTCGCGTTCTTCGTCAACAACGACGCCGGCGACCCCACCCGCTACCTGATCTACCTGTACCAGGCGGGACTGGGTCTGCCGGACGAGGCGTACTACCGCGAGGAGGACTTCGGTCCCATCCGCGAGGCCTACCGGGACTACGCCCGGAAGATGCTGCAGCTGGCCGGCTTCGACCCGGTGCAGGCTGACGCGGCGCTGGATCTGGAGCACAAGCTGGCGGCCGGCCACCTGGACAAGGTCTCCTGCCGCGATCCGCAGCAGACCTACAACCTGCGCACCGCCGGGCAGGTGGCCGCCATGGCGGACTGGATGCCGGAATGGCTGGCGGCGCTGGGCCCCGAAGCGGGCGCGGCGGCCGAGCTGGTGGTCTGCCAGCCCGGGTTCCTCGGCACGCTCGACGCCCTGCTGGACAGCGAGCCGCTGGAGGCCTGGCAGGCCTGGCTGCGGCTCCACGTGCTGACGACGGCGGCGCCTTATCTTCACGACGAAGCGGTCCAGACGCACTTCGGCTTCTACGGCCGCACCCTCAGCGGCACCCCGGAACTCAAGGAGCGGTGGAAGCGCGGCGTGTCCCTGGTGGAAGGCGCCCTCGGGGAGGCCATCGGGCAGGAATACGTGGCGCGGCATTTCCCGCCGGCGCATAAAGAACGGATGGAAGAACTGGTCGCCAACCTTCTGGCCGCCTACCGGGAGAGCATCTCCGCCCTGCCGTGGCTCAGCAGCGCAACGATCGGGAAAGCGCTGGAGAAGTTGGCGGCCTTCCGCACCAAGATCGGCTACCCGGAGAAGTGGATCGACTACTCCGCCTTCGTGCCCGGGGACGATGTCTGGTCCAACGTCCTCGCCTCCAACGAGTTCGAGGTCCGCCGCAACCTGGCGAAGCTGGGTAAGCCCATCGACGAGGCCGAGTGGCACATGACGCCGCAGACCGTCAACGCCTACTACATGCCGACCATGAACGAGATCGTCTTCCCCGCGGCGATCCTACAGCCGCCCTTCTTCGATGCCGACGCCGATGCCGCGGCCAACTACGGCGCCATCGGTGCGGTCATCGGCCACGAGATCGGCCACGGCTTCGACGACAAGGGATCGCAGTACGACGGCACCGGCGCGCTGCGGAACTGGTGGTCCGACGAAGATCGGGCCGCCTTCGAGCGGCTCACCGGCCAACTGGTGGCCCAATACGCGGCGCTCAGTCCGGCGGAGGCTCCCGGCAACACGGTCAATGGCGAACTCACCCTGGGCGAGAACATCGGCGACCTCGGCGGGCTGGCCATCGCGTACCGCGCGTACCGGCTGAGCCTGGCGGGCCGGGAAGCCCCGGTGATTGACGGGCTGAGCGGCAGCCAGCGGTTCTTCTACTCCTGGGCCGAGTGCTGGCGGCAGAAGATCCGTTCGGAGGAGGCGGCGCGCCGGCTGGCGATCGACCCGCATGCCCCGAACGAGTTCCGCTGCAACCAGGTGGTGCGCAACCTGGACGCGTTCCACGAAGCGTTCGGCACCGCTCCGGGCGACGGGCTGTGGCTCGACCCGGCCGAGCGGGTCAGGATCTGGTAGCGGCTGCTAGAAGGCGCCGGGCTGCTGGCAGGTGACCTGGTCGGCGGTCTGGCCCTTGAAGCCGCCGGCCACGCCGCCGGTCTCGGCCAGTTGCGTGCCGCTGGCGAAGTCCCGGCCGACCGACAGGGCGACGCCGTAGTGGTCGCCGGAGGCGAGGACGTTGGCCCGGGGGACGTTCAGTTCTTCCGCGAGGGAGAGGGCCACGTGTTCGAATCCGGCCGAGTAGAACAGCTGCGTGGTGGTGCGTTCGGATCCGCCGTCGCCCGGGGCCGCCAGCAGGTACCCCAGCGCCTGCAGCTGTTCGGCCAGTTCCTCGTCGCGGCCGGCCGCGCCGGAGGCGTTGATTACCTCGACGGGCTGCACGGCCGGGTCGAAGGACGGCACGCCGGCCGTCGGGTCCCCGCCCGGCGCGGTCGTCGCCCCGGCCGTCGGCCCGCCGTCGTCGGTTGCCGTCGGGGACGGGGTGCCGCCGCCCGAGGCGCCGGCCGCGGGTTCTCCGCCGGCCTCCCCCGTCGTCGTCGGGTCGGGCGACCCGGCGGTGTTGACCTCCGGTGCGGTGACGTCGCCGTCCTGGCGCAGGATCCGGAACAGGGCCTGTCCCGGTTCCTCGTCCAGGACCAGGCGGTTCTCGTCCATGGGGGCGCTCTTAGTGGGCAGCGCGACGAACGCGACCTTCCCCAGGTCAACGCTCTTGACCCGGTCCGCCAGGGCCAGCAGCCGGGAAACCTCGGCCAGGCCTTCGTCCACCGTGAGGTTGTTGACCACGGCCTCGGCGATGGAGTAGAGGCGGGGCACGTTGGTCAGCGTGCCTTCGGACTGGATCTTGCGGGCCATGGACGCCAGGAAGCTCTGCTGCGCACGGATACGGCCGCGGTCTCCGCCGTCGCCGAAGGAGTGCCGGGTGCGCAGGAACGCCAGCGCCTGCTCGCCCTGCACGGTGCTCACGCCGGCCGGGAGCCGCAGCTTGGAGTAGGTGTCATTAATGGGCTCGTTGACGCAGACTTCCACGCCGCCGATCACCGTGGAGAGCTCCTTGACCGCGTTGAAGTCGGCCATCATGAAGTGGTCGATCTCCAGGCCTGTCATTTCGTTGACGGCCGCCACGGTGCAGCCGGGGCCGCCATAGGTCAGGGCGGCATTGAGCTGGGCATCCTGCTGCTCCGGGTACACCTCGCCGGTCTCCGGATCGGTGCAGGTGGGGATGGTGGTGAGCAGGTCGCGCGGCAGGCTGACCACGGTGACCCGCTCCCGGTCCGCGGACAGGTTCATCAGCATCATCACGTCCGATTTGCCGAAGCCGGCCGACGAGCCGTCCGAGCCGTACCGGCCGTCGCTGCCGGCGCGTGTGTCGGTACCCAGGATGAGGATCTGCACGGGATCACGGCTCAGGTCCACCGGCAGCCCTTGGGCGCCGGTGCCCAGGTTCAGCGGCGAGGTGCTGATGCTGTCGCGCAGGCCCACGATTTTGAACACCACGACGCCCACACCGGCCGCCAGGGCCAGCGCCAGCGCGCCCGCCACGACCTTCAGCCACAGCAGTTTGGGCCCGCGGCCCATGTGCCTCGGATTGGCGGCCCGCGCCTGCGCGCGCCGCGGCGGGCCGCCGGCCGGTGACCGCGGGGCGGGATCCTGCCCCGCGGGCGGCTGTCCCGTCGGGGTCTGCGGGTCATCACCGGAACTGCCGCGATGATCCACGGGATACCCCTCTGCACGGTTGTAAGTCAGATAAAAAAGACGCGGCCAGCCCATCACTGGCCGCTAAGTATTCTACGGGTTGCGGCCGGGGAAAGTTCCCGGCGGCGCCGGAGGCTCAGAAACCGAGCCGCACCAGCTGCTTGGGGTCGCGCTGCCAGTCCTTGGCTATTTTTACGTGCAGGTCAAGGTAGACGCGGGTGCCCAGCAGGCCCTCGATCCCCTTGCGCGCGCGGGTGCCGACGTCGCGGAGCCTCTCCCCGCCCTTGCCGATGATGATGGCCTTCTGCGACGGACGCTCCACGAAGAGGTTCACCCGGACATCCAGCAGCGGGTTGTCGGCGCTGCGGCTTTCGCGCGGAACGATCTCCTCGACCACCACGGCCAGCGAGTGGGGCAGTTCGTCGCGCACCCCCTCCAGCGCCGCCTCCCGGACCAGCTCGGCCACCATCACGGCTTCGGGTTCGTCCGTGAGCTCGCCGTCGGGATAGAGCGGCGGCGACAGCGGCATCTGCCGGACCAGCACATCCGCGACCGTCTGGACCTGGTCTCCCTTGGCGGCGGAAACCGGCACGATGTCGGCGAAGCCGTCCGGGCCGAAGATCTCCGCGCCCAGTGCCGCGACCGCCAGCAGCTGCTCGGCCAGCGCCTGCTTGTCCATCAGGTCCGTCTTGGTCACCAGCGCCACCACGGGCTTGCCGGACAGGGCGGCCAGCTGGTTGGCAATGAAGCGGTCGCCGGGGCCGATCTTCTCGTTGGCCGGCAGGCAGAAGCCGATCGCGTCCACTTCGGCAAGCGTGTCCGCCACGAGGTCGTTCAGCCGCTGCCCCAGCAGGGTCCGGGGCCGGTGCAGGCCGGGCGTGTCCACCAGCACCAGCTGGGCATCCGGCCGGTGCACGATGCCGCGGATGGTGTGCCGCGTGGTCTGCGGTTTGGCGGAGGTGATGGCCACCTTCTGCCCGACCAGCGCGTTGGTCAGCGTGGACTTGCCCGCGTTCGGGCGGCCCACCAGCGACACGAAACCGGCGCGGTAGTCCTTGGGCCAGCCGCTTGACGGCATGGCCACGGCCTTGTCGGTGCTGTTGGCGCCGGTGGCGTTTTCGGGGTTGGTCATCGTTCCCTCTCCGTCCCGGGCATCCGGGCGGGGTCATCGGCGGCGGCAGCGCCGTCGTCGTTGGCGTACTGGTTCCGGGCGGGCGCTTCGTACCAGGCCAGGACATGGCTGACGCGGTTGCGCCGGCCCTCCAGCCGTTCGGCGCGCAGGTGCAGGCCGTCCAGCTCTACTTCGCTGCCGACAATCGGCACCCGGCCGAGGCTTTTGGCCAGCAACCCGCCGACGGTGTCCACCTCTTCGTCGTCCAGCTCCAGATTGAACAGTTCGCCGACGTCGTCGATGCCGGTGCGCGCGCTGACCCGGTACAGGCCGTCCGGCAGCGCCTCGATTTCGGGGCGCTCGGTGTCGTATTCGTCGACGATCTCGCCGACGATCTCCTCGATGAGGTCCTCGAGCGTGACCAGGCCGGCGGTGCCGCCGTATTCGTCGATCACGATGGCCACGTGCGTGGACTCGCGCTGCATTTCCTGCAGCAGCTCGCCGACCGACTTCGACTCGGGCACGTACCGGACCTCGCGGCAGATCTGGTCCACCAGCATGCCGGCGCCGTGGTCCTCCCGGCCGTGGATCCGGGCGGCCACGTCCTTCAGGTAGACGATGCCGCGGATCTGGTCCGCGGTGTCCATGATCACGGGGATCCGCGAATAGCCCGACTGCAGGAACAGCGTCATGGCCTCCTGCAGGGTGGAGCCGGAGTCGATGCTGAGCATGTCCGTGCGCGGCACCATCACCGCCCGGACTTTGGTATCGCCCAGCTCGAAGACGGAGTGGATTAGTTCCGCCTCGGTGTCCTCGATCATGTCGGACTCGTTGGCCCGGTCCACGAGTTCGCGGAACTCCTCTTCGGTGAAGAAGGCCGCGTCGGCGCGCGGCGCGTTCGGGGCCACCGCGCTGCCCAGACGGACCAGCCATTGGGGCACGGGACCGAGGATCGAGCACAGCAGCCTGACCAGCAAGGCGGTGGAAAGCACGACGGCGCCGGCGTGCATCCGGCCCAGTTGCCGCGGGGAGACCCCGACCAGCACGAACCCGACGGCGGCCATGGTGACGGTGGCCAGCAGTCCGGCCAGCCAGATGTTGTCCAGCAGGTCGTGGAACAGCAGGGCGATGGCGACGGCGGCGGCCATCTCGAACCAGACGCGCCAGAAACGCAGCCCGTGCATGTGGGCCGCCGGCGACGCCAGGATGAGGCGCAGGCTGCGGCTCCGCCCGGAACGCAGCAGGTTTTCCGCGTCGTGGCGCGGCAGGTAGGTAAAGGCGGCCTCGGCGGCGGTCAGCACCCCGGCGAACAGCGTGAAAGCCAGCGTCATGGCGGCGAGTATCCAGAGCATCGCCGGGCTCTACAGGGTGGTTTCGGTGGGGGCTGCCTTGCCGGTGAAGGAGGACAGCAACTGGCGCTGCAGGCCGAACATCTCTTCCTTCTCGGCCGGCTCGGCGTGGTCGAAACCGAGCAAATGCAGGATGCCGTGCGTGGTCAGCAGCAGCATTTCGTCCAACAGGCCGTGGCCGGCCTTCTTTGCCTGCTCCTGCGCCACCTGCGGGCAGATCACGATGTCGCCCAGCACGCCGGGCGGGCCCGGCTTCATCGCGGTGCCGGGACGCAGTTCGTCCATCGGGAAGGACAGCACGTCGGTGGCGCCCGGCTCGTCCATCCACTCGATGTGAAGCCGCTCCATCGCTTCGGTGTCGACCATGATGATGGACAGTTCCGCCTCCGGATGGACGTAGAGCGAGTCCAGCACGAACCGTGCCAGCCGCACCAGCTCTTCCTCGTTGGCGGCGACGGCCGATTCGTTGTTGACCTCGATGCTCATGCTCGATCCTCCGGGCCGGCTTCCACGTCCGTCTTCCGCCTGGCCGCGGGTGCGCGGCGCGGTCCCCGGCCGCCGTCTGAGCGGCGCGACTCGTCCCGGCCGCCCTCGCCGCGGCGGGACTCGTCCCAGCGGCTGTACGCCGTCACGATGTCGCTGACCAGCCGGTGGCGGACCACGTCGGTGGCGTCCAGCCGGGAGAAGCGGACGTCCTCCACGCCGTCGAGTATTTCGCTGACGATCTTCAGGCCCGAGCTGGTGCCGCCGGGCAGGTCGATCTGCGTCACGTCCCCGGTCACCACCATCTTGGAACCGAAGCCCAGCCGGGTGAGGAACATCTTCATCTGTTCCGGGGTCGTGTTCTGCGCCTCGTCCAAAATGATGAACGCGTCGTTGAGCGTGCGCCCGCGCATGTAGGCCAGCGGCGCCACCTCAATGGTGCCCGCGGCCATCAGGCGCGGAATCGATTCCGGGTCCATCATGTCGTGCAGGGCGTCATAGAGCGGGCGCAGGTACGGGTCGATCTTGTCGCTGAGCGTGCCCGGCAGGAAGCCCAGCCGCTCCCCCGCCTCGACCGCGGGACGGGTCAGGATGATGCGGTTGACCTCTTTGTGCTGCAGGGCCTGGACCGCCTTGGCCATCGCCAGGTAGGTCTTGCCGGTACCCGCGGGGCCGATGCCGAACACCACGGTGTGGTTGTCGATGGCTTCGACGTAATTCTTCTGGTTCAGGGTCTTGGGCCGGATGTTGCGGCCGCGCGAAGAGAGGATGTTCAGCGTCAGGACTTCGGCCGGCCGCTGCGCCGACTGTTCCCCGAGCATGCGCAGCAGCTGGGCGACCACCTGCGCGGTGATCCTCGTATCCTTCGCTGCCAGGGCGCGGATCTCTTCCACCACGTTGAGCGTGAGCTGCACTGCGTCGGCGGGGCCGGTGATGGAAAGTTCGTTGCCGCGTACATGCAGGTCCACATCGCTGAACTCCGACTCGATGACCCGCAGCACCTCGTCGTGGGCGCCGAGCGCCCTGACCATGTGTTCCGACGAATCGAAATGGACGGAACGGCTGCTTGATCCCAGCGGATCGACATCCAGGCGTGATTGGGACATAGTCCGGCCGATGTGGCCTTTCATCGCTCCTTCGGTGGGCGCTTGCTGGCGGTAACCGGAAATGGATCCGGTCCCGACGGTACAAGTCCATGCTACGGCACGAGCCGCCGCACAGTCCTCTGCGGGCCCGAAAAACGCCTTGGTATCGATCCTGCATCAATCCTGCATCAGTCCGGTTGAGCGCCGGTTAAAGCAGCCATCAGCCCCCCTCCCGTATGCCAAGCTAGTGAGGCAGGAAAGGCGGCAGCAGCCCTTTTCGGCCCACAAAAACCCGGTCATTGCCAACGTCAGAAGGGATCGAAAGCATCACCAGCAACCAGCTCCGGCAGCCTGCAGGCTCGGTCCCAACACGCCGCTTCGGTGCGTGGTTGGCCCTGGTCACTGCCTCATCGCTGGTGCTGCTCGGATGCTCGCCGCAGGCCGCCGGCGGTGGCGGCGGCGGACAGACCTCCATGCCCAATCCCACCGACCCCGCTTCGGCCAGCAGCCCCCTGGTCTCCAGCGTGCCGGTCGAGACCCTGCGCTCCTCGGAGCTCTCCCCCGTCTATTGGCTGGGCACCAATGCCGGGAACGTGTTCCTGTACCGGGAATACCGCCAGGCGGAGAACCTGGGTGATCCCATTACGACGGCGGTGGCCGCGCTGACGCGGCTGCAGCCCCTCGATCCGGACTACTTTAATCCGCTCAGCCCGGCGAGCAAGGTGGGCGCCTCCATCACCAACGGTTCGGTCATCACGCTGGACATTTCCTCGGACGCGTTCAGCCGCCGCGTGGATGCCGGCATCGCCGAACGGGCCGTGCAGCAACTGGTCTTCACCGCCACGGCCGCGGCGGCGAACGCCGGGCTGAGCACGTCGGATGATCCGCTGGAAGTGGTCATCCTCGTGGACGGGCACCACGGTTACGAAGCCTTTGGCCATGTGCCGCTGGGCCAGCCGATGGGCCGGAACAGCAGCCTGGCCGCCCCGGTATGGATCATTGATCCTGCCGACGGTGCCACCGCAGCCGGACGCGTGGAGGTGTTCGGCCGCGGGGTCGCGTACGAATCGGAACTGAGCTGGCAGATTTTCCGCCTTGCCGGCTCCGACGACACGTCCGAAGGCGACCTGGTCAAGGACGGCACGGCCCTCGTTGATGCCGACAGCGGGCAGATCGGCGAGTTCCGGTTCAGCCAGAAGCTGGATCCGGGCACCTACCGGCTGTACGTGTTCCAAAAGGACCAGGACGGGCGGACCGACGAACGGCAGAATGCGGACAGCAAGGTCTTCACCATCACCTAGGCCGGCTCTGCTGACGGACGTGGTCAGCGCCAGCGGCCCAGCAACTCGCTGAGCAGGGTCAAGGCGGCGGGTCCGGCCGTGGAGGACCGCAGGACGTGCGGCCCCAGCCTCACGGCCACCGCCCCGGCGTCGAGCATCGCCTCCACTTCGGCCTGGCTCATCCCGCCTTCGGGGCCCACGATCATCAGCACGCGCCCCGCGCCGCCGGTACGGGCTCCGGGCGGGGCAGCGCCGCCGTCGTTTCCGCCGCGCTCCCCGGCGGAGGAGCCGGCACGCAACCCGGCCCCCTCCACGGCGTCGGCCACGCTGCCTGCGGCGTCCTCGTGCAGCAGCAGCGAGAGCCGGCTGTCCCGGATCAGGGCACAGAGCCCGGCCCGTTCCACCAGCGGCTCCACCTCCGGAACGCGGGCACGCCGCGACTGCTTGGCGGCCGCCCGGACCGCCAGCTGCCATTTCGCCGCGCCCTTGGCCGCCTTGTCCGCCCTCCAGCGCACGATGCTGCGTTCGGCCTGCCACGGCACCACGGCATCGACACCCAGTTCGGTGGCCGCCTCGATGGCAAGTTCGTCGCGGTTTCCCTTGGCCAGCGCCTGCACCAGCACCAACTCCGGGTCGGGCCGTGGCTCCTGCAGGATCCGGAGCGCGCGGACGGTAAGCTGGCCTGAGGTGCCGGCAACGGCCTCCCCTACCAGCCGCCGGCCCCGCCCGTCGGCCAGATCGACGGCTTCACCCGGTTCGATCCGCTTGACCGTGACGGCGTGCCGCGCCTCGTCGCCGGCCAGGGTGAAGCTGTCGCCCGGAGCGACGTCGTCGAGCTCGCCCGGAGCGGTGAAGAACAGGTGGTTGGTCACGCCTAGAGGTTACCGAGCCGGTCCCGCAGGCGGGCGAAGACGCCAGTGCCGGAGGACGCCAGCTTGCCCTCGGTGTATTCCTCGCCGCGGGCCCTGGCCAGCCGGCGCAGCAGGTCCTCCTGCTCCGCATCCAGCTTGCTCGGGGTCTCCACATGCACGTGCACCTGCAGGTCGCCGCGACCGTAGCCGCGCAGGTGGGTCACGCCCAGGCCGCGCAGGGTGAGGGTCTCGCCCGCCTGCGTGCCGGGCTTGATGCTGACTTCCTGTTCGCCGTCGAAGGTGTCCAGTGTGAGGTCGGTGCCCAGCGCGGCAGCGGTCATCGGCACCGAGAGCGTGACGTGCAGGTCGTCGCCCTCGCGGATGAAATTCTTGTCCGGGTTCACGCGGATTTCCACATACAGGTCACCCTGCGGGCCGCCGGCGGGGCCTGCTTCGCCCTGGCCGGCCAGCTGAATCCGCGTTCCGGTCCCGACGCCCGCCGGGAGCTTGATGGTCAGCGAACGACGGCTGCGGACGCGGCCCTCACCGTTGCACTCGTTGCAGGGGTCGGGAATGACCGTACCGAAGCCCTGGCAGCTGCCGCACGCGGCAGTGGTCATGACCTGGCCCAGGATGGACCGCACCGCACGCTGGACCTGGCCGGAACCGCCGCAGATGTCGCAGGTGCGCGGGCTGGTGCCGGGGCGGCAGCAACTGCCGTCGCAGGTGGGGCAGACGACGGCGGTGTCCACTTCGATTTTCTTGTTGACGCCGAAGACCGCGTCCTTGAGGTCGATCCGCACGTTGATCAGGGCGTCCTGGCCGCGGCGGGTCCGGGAGGCCGGACCGGCGCCGCCCGCTCCGGCGCCGCCGAAAAAGCTTTCGAAGATGTCCTGGAAGGCGAACCCGGACCCGGAGAAGCCGCCGCCGAAGCCGGTGTCGTTGCCGTTCTCGTTGCCGGTGGTGTCGTAGATGCGCCGCTTCTGCGGGTCGGACAGCACCTCGTACGCGTGGCTGACCTGCTTGAACTGTTCGGCTGCCTCCGGGCCGGGGTTCACGTCCGGATGCAGCTTGCGGGCCAGCTTGCGGTAGGCCTTCTTGATTTCCTCGGTGGAGGCGTCCTGGCTGACACCGAGGGCGTCGTAGTGGTTACTCACCTTGTAGTACTTCACTTCCTGGGGATCGGTTCACCGGCGCCGACGGCCGGTGCGGACACTGCGCGGCGTGGCTAGCCGGCGAGGATCCGTGACAAATAACGTGCGACGGCGCGGACCGCGGCCATGGTGGTGGGATAGTCCATCCGGGTGGGGCCGAGGATGCCGACCTTGGCCGTCGCGCCCGGGCCGTATCCGGTGGCCACCACGGAGGTTTCGGCCAGCGAACCGTAGGGGTTTTCGCTGCCGATGCTCACCGACATGCCACGCGCGTCCTGATGCAGTTCGGAGAGCAACTGCAGCAGCACCACCTGTTCTTCAAGAGCCTCGAGGATGGGACCGATGCTCAGCTGGAAGTCGACCGTGGAACGGGCCAGGTTGGCCGTGCCGGCCATCAGGATCCGCTCCTCGTTCGTGGCCGCGGCAAGCTGCGAAAGCTGCGACGCCAGGGCCTCGGCCGTGCCCGCCGGCCCCGCCTGCGGCGGCACCGGGGAGGTCTTCAGCAGCCCCGGCACTGCCGCCAGCGGCTTCCCGGACAGCACCGACAGGAATGCCGTGCGCAGCGTGGCCAGGGCCTCCTCGGTGACGTCCGCCGGAAGCGCCGCGACATGCTGCTCCACCTTGCCGTTGTCCGCGATCAGCACGACCAGGGCCCTTTTGGGAGCCAGCAGGATGAACTCGATGTGCCGCACCTTGGCAGCACCCAGCTGGGGATACTGGATGACGGCCACCTGGTTGGTCAACTGGGACAGCAGCCGCACGGTGCGTTCCATGACATCGTCTAGGTCGTCGGCGCCTTCCAGCAGTTTCTGGATGGCGCGGCGCTCGGGGGCAGAGAGCGGCTTGACGTCCGAAATCCGGTCCACGAACAGGCGGTAGCCCTTGTCCGTGGGAATCCGGCCGGCGCTGGTGTGCGGGGCGACGATCAGCCCCTCTTCCTCCAGCGCCGCCATGTCGTTGCGGATCGTGGCTGAGGATACGCCCAGGCTGTGCCGGTCGACCAGTGCCTTGGAGCCCACCGGCTCACGCGAGTGCACATAGTCTTCGACAATGGCGCGGAGCACTTCCAGCCTCCGGACCTCGCTCACTGCACTCCTCCTGTCTCCAACTCGTCTGCGGACAGACCGTTAGCACTCAACACGTCCAAGTGCTAAGTCTAATACGTCGCCGCCGTTGTTAGCATTGTCGGGCGGCCGTGCCGTGAGGACGACAACCAGCAGAGGACTTAAAGTTTATGAGCAGCTACGGCTGGGGCCCCCAGGATCTCACCGCCCCCAAGGCCCGGGCACTGCGCGAAATCGGCGCCGAACCGGGACTGGTGCTCGAGGACGCACAGAGCGGGTGGGTCGGCGCCGTCGTCCGGGTGGAGAAGTCCGGCGGTGTGCATCTGGTGTCGCTGGAAGACCGCCGGGGCAAGGTCCGCTCGTTCCCGCTGGGTTTCGGCTTCCTCTTCGAGGGCGAGCCGGTGAAGGTGGTGCCGGCGGCGCCCGCGGCGAAGGCTCCCGTCCGGCAACGGACGGCCTCCGGTTCGGTCAAGGTCGAGGGACAGCGGGCCAGGGTCGCGCGGGCCAGCCGGATCTGGGTCGAAGGCAAGCATGACGCCGAACTCGTGGAGAAGGTCTGGGGAGACGACCTCCGCGTGGAGGGGATCGTGGTCGAACCCCTGCACGGCGTGGACGATTTGGCAGCGGCCGTGGCGGACTTCTCCCCCGGCCCGCAGCGCAGGCTCGGCATCCTGGTGGACCACCTGGTCCCCAACTCCAAGGAGTGGCGGATAGCCGAGGCCGCCATGGCCGTGCCCGCGGCGGCGGGCAACGTACTGATTGTGGGCCACCCCTACGTCGACGTGTGGCAGGCCATCAAACCGGCGGTCATCGGCCGATCCGCGTGGCCGGTGGTTCCGCGCGGCACCGATTGGAAGACCGGCATCCTCGCCGGCCTCGGCTGGCCGCACCGGACCCAGATAGACATCGCCGACGGCTGGAAGAGGCTGCTGGGCAGTGTTAACACCTATGCCGACCTGGAGCCCAGTCTCTTGGGCAGGGTGGAAGAAGTCATCGATTTCCTGACGGTTTGAGCCGGTTCCGTCCGGCGCCCCCGCCCGCGGAATGCACCGGGAGACGGGCTGGAACAGCTAGGCTAGGAACAGAAGTGAGCCGTCAGAAGATTTTCCGAAGGTAGGTCCAGTGTCCGAGAACTCTGCTCGTCAGCAGCAGCCGGAGCGCAAGTCCGCTCCGCGCCAGCAGTACCAGAGCGCGTCGGCGTCCGCTTTGCCCCTGACCCCTTCGGAGGACCGGCAATGGGCCACCATGGCGCACTTCGGCGGCATCCTGGGTTGCTTCCCGTCGCTGGCGATCTACCTGATCTTCAAGGACCGGGGTCCCTTTACCGCCCAGGAGTCCAAAGAGGCCCTGAACTTCACGGTTCCGCCCACGGCGGTGGCCATCATTGCGAACCTGCTGATCCTCATCCCGGCGGTCAGCGGACTCTTTGCCGTCATCGCGGCCGCCATCTGGGTCTTCCTCACGGTCTACTCCGTCATTGCCGGCGTCAAGTGCAACCGCGGCGTTCCCTACCGGTACGCCTACAACCTGCGCCTGTTTCGGTAGCTCTGACATCCGGCCCCCACAGCCGCTCCGTTAGCGCTGCCGTTCCGCCAGCGCTGCGGCCTCCTACAGGGCCGCCCTCCTACCCTGCCTGCCGCGAGAACCGCTGGCGGGCGGTGTTCATCCCCGCCGCGATCGGCACGTGGCCGGTCGCCGCGGCCAGGCCGAAGCGCGGCATGTCGCTATAGACACTCTCCCGGCCCCCCGGCACCGTCTCGTACGTTTCGTGCCACACACCGACGTCCCCGCTGCCGGCCGATTCGCGCATGAACCGCCGCCAGGGTTCCAGGTGCGGCGCCGAGCGGTCGGACGCGAACCGCTGCAGGTGTTCCGGGCTCTTCCAGTAGCTGAGCATGATCGTGGTGCGCCCGAACCATTGGTGGAAGCCCAGCAGGCCGGCCTCCGGCGATGCCGCCAGGTGCGCCAGCATCGCCGGCATAGCCGACGCGGTGCGGGCCACCTTGCCGATCTTCCACCAGCGGTTCGCCCGCATCCCGATGAGGAAGACCGTGACCCGTTCGCCGCCCGGATCGGCTGTGAACCGTCCTGTGTGTACGTGTTCCGACATGAGCCGATTCCTTTCGTAACAGTGTTACAGAACATTGTTATGGAATACTGGGCTCATGGCAAGACCCATAGTCCACGATGATTCGCTGCGGCGCACGCTGCTCGACACTGCCGCGGCCCTGATTACCCGCGACGGCGCCCCCGCCGTGTCGCTCCGGGCGATCGCGGCGGCGGCCGGGACGTCGACGACGGCGGTGTACTCGCTCTTCGGCGGGAAGGCGGAGCTGCTCACCGCCATCCTCGACGACGGTTTCGCCTCCTTCGCGGCCTCCCAGCAGCGCGCCGCTCCCGACGGACTGGAGGCGCTGGGCAAGGCTTACCGGGCGTGGGCCCTGGAGCATCCGGTCCTGTACGGCCTCATGTTCGGCGGCTCACTGGCCAGCCAGGTGCCGTGCCAGCCGACGCCCGGCGCCGCGGAACCGGCGATCGCGCCGCTGTTTGCCGCCGTCGCCGCCGCCCTGCCCGGGGCATCGGACGACGACGTCGCGTCCATGGTGGGCGTGGTGTGGGGCCAGGTCCACGGGCTCGTCTCGCTGGAGCTGGCGGGCGCGCCGGCTGCCGGGTGGAGCTGGGACTCCGCCTACGAGGCGGCCCTGCACCGGATCGGCCGGTCGCTTTAGGCCTGCGCGGTCAGTCCTCGAGCAACCGCCGCACCACGGCGTCGGCCAGCAGCCGGCCCTTGAGGGTGAGCCGGATCGTCCCGGCGAAGGCCGCGGCCGGGTCGACCAGGGCGTCGGCGATCAGCCCGGCCACGGCCTTCCGGCCGTTCGGGCCCAGGTCCCGGGTCTGCAGCCCGTCGATGATGCGGGTCTGCAGCATCACGTGTTCCAGCTGGCGGGTGCCGGTGTCCAGCGTTTCGCGGCCGGCTGCCGGAGATACCCCCGTGGCCAGCCGCTGGGCGTAGGCCGCGGGGTGCTTCACGTTCCACCACCGGACCCCGCCCACGTGCGAGTGTGCGCCCGGGCCGGCTCCCCACCAGTCGTCCCCGCGCCAGTAAGCCAGGTTGTGCCGGCAGCGGTCCTCGGGAGTGCGGGCCCAATTGCTGACCTCGTACCAGCCGAACCCGGCCGCGCCGAGCCGCGCGTCTGCGATCTCATACTTGGCGGCGTGGTCGTCGTCGTCGATTCCGGGCACCTCGCCGCGGCGGATCTGCGCCGCGAGCTTGGTCCCGTCCTCGACGATCAGGGCATAGGCGGAGATATGGTCCGGCGCGCAGGCGATCGCGGAGTCGAGGCTGGCCTCCCAGTCCGCAATGGACTCCCCCGGCGTGCCGTAGATCAGGTCCAGGCTGACGTTCAGCCCGGCGTCGCGGGCCCACTGCACCGCCTGCGGCACCCGTTCCGGGTTATGGGTACGGTCGAGGACCTTCAGCACATGCGGCACGGCCGACTGCATGCCGAAGGACACGCGGGTGAAACCGGCGTCGGCCAGGATCTTCAGTGATTCCGGCGTGACCGAGTCCGGGTTGGCTTCCGTGGTGACCTCGGCGCCCGGCTCCAAACCCCACAGGTCCGCGGCCTGGCGAAGCATCGACGCCAGGTCCGCCGCCGGCAGCAGGGTCGGTGTGCCGCCGCCAAAAAACACGGTGGCCAGCGGACGGTCGGGCAGGCCGGAGTCACGCAGCACCCGCGCCGCCAGCTCCAGCTCCGTGTTCAGGGTGCCCGAGTACTCATCCTGCGACGCGCCGGAACCCAGTTCCTTGGCGGTATAGGTGTTGAAATCGCAGTAGCCGCAGCGCACCCGGCAGAACGGGATGTGCACATACAGGCAGAACGCGCGGTCCTCCGCGCCTGCCGCTGCCTGAGCAGGCAGCAGGCCGTCGGCCGGCGCCGGGTCCCCCACGGGAAGGACGCTAGGCACTGAGGCGCGCCTCCGCCGTCGTCGTTGTGGTCACAAGCACTGCAGAGCTACTTCTTTGCCTTGTCCTTGGAGTCATCCGATGACAGCGCGGCGATGAAGGCCTCCTGCGGGACCTCCACGCGGCCGACCATCTTCATCCGCTTCTTGCCTTCCTTCTGCTTCTCCAGCAGCTTCCGCTTACGGGAGATGTCGCCGCCGTAGCACTTGGCCAGCACGTCCTTGCGGATGGCGCGGATGTTTTCGCGCGCGATGATACGGGAACCGATGGCGGCCTGGATGGGCACCTCGAACTGCTGGCGCGGGATGAGTTCGCGCAGCTTGGAGGTCATCATGACGCCGTAGCTGTAGGCCTTCTCGCGGTGCGTGATGGCGCTGAACGCGTCGACCTGTTCTCCCTGCAGCAGGATGTCCACCTTGACCAGATCGGCCACCTGTTCGCCGTCGGCTTTCCAGTCCAGCGAGGCGTAGCCGCGGGTGCGCGACTTGAGGTTGTCGAAGAAGTCGAAGACGATTTCCGCCAGCGGCAGCCGGTAGCGCAGCTCCACGCGGTCCTCGGAGAGGTAATCCATCCCCTTCATCTCGCCGCGGCGGCCCTGGCAGAGCTCCATGATGGTGCCGACGAACTCGTTGGGCGCGAGGATGGTCGCGGAGACCATCGGCTCGCGGACCTCGGAAACCTTTCCGTCCGGATATTCGCTCGGGTTGGTGACCGTCAGGACCTTCTTGTCCTCCAGCGTGACCTCATAGACCACGTTGGGAGCGGTGGAGATCAGGTCCAGGTTGAACTCGGCCTCAAGCCGTTCCCGGGTGATTTCCAGGTGCAGCAGCCCGAGGAAGCCGACTCGGAAGCCGAAGCCGAGGGCCGCGGAGGTCTCCGGCTCGTAGATCAGTGCCGCGTCGTTAAGCTTGAGCTTGTCCAGCGCGTCGCGCAGTACCGGGTAGTCCGTGCCGTCGATCGGGTAGAGCCCGGAAAAGACCATGGGCTTGGGGTCTGCGTAGCCGCCCAGGGACTCCGCTGCCGGCTTGAGCAGGTTGGTGACGGTGTCGCCAACCTTGGACTGGCGGACGTCCTTAACGCCGGTGATCAGGTAGCCGACCTCCCCGACGCCCAGGCCGTTGGACGGGGTGGGTTCGGGCGAGCTGACTCCGATTTCGAGCAGTTCGTGGCTGGCCCGGGTAGACATCATCTGGATGCGTTCGCGCGGCGAGAGTTTTCCGTCGACCACCCGGACATACGTGACCACGCCGCGGTAGGTGTCGTAGACCGAGTCGAAGATCATCGCTCGGGCAGGTGCGTCCGCGTCGCCCGTGGGGGCCGGCAGGTCGCGCACGATCTTGTCCAGCAGCGCTTCGACGCCCACGCCGGTCTTGCCGGAGACCTTCAGCACGTCTTCCGGATCGCCGCCGATCAGGTTGGCCAGCTCGGCCGCGTACTTTTCCGGCTGCGCGGCCGGCAGGTCGATCTTGTTCAGGACCGGGATGATGGTGAGGTCGTTCTCCATCGCCAGGTAGAGGTTGGCCAGCGTCTGGGCCTCGATGCCCTGAGCCGCGTCCACCAGCAGGACCGCGCCTTCGCAGGCTGCCAGGGAACGGGAAACTTCATAGGTGAAGTCCACGTGGCCGGGGGTGTCGATCATGTTCAGGGCGTAACTGACGTCGTCAAGCTCCCACGGCATGCGCACGGCCTGGGACTTGATGGTGATGCCGCGTTCCCGCTCGATGTCCATCCGGTCCAGGTACTGGGCCTTCATATCGCGCGGCTGGACCACGCCGGTGAGCTGGAGCATCCGGTCGGCAAGAGTGGACTTGCCGTGGTCGATATGGGCGATGATGCAGAAGTTCCTGATGATCGCCGGATCGGTGGCGGCAGGCACCGGCGCGGTGCGGGCCATCGGTGACACAGATGGTTCCTTACTCTCAGACAAGCGGGCTACGGCAATGCGGCCGGGTCGACCAGCACGCTGAATTTGCTCAACTATAAGTGTCCCACGCCTGCCCGCGATCCGCGCACCCGGGCGCGTGCCTGCCGGGACCGCGCGGGTGCCGGATCGCTGGACCCGCCGATCTCGCCTGTGGTGCCGATTCGGCAGCCCCGCCGATATCGCGGCCGTGCCGCCGTCGGTAGCCTAGAGCCATGGCTTTTTCCCAGCGCGGCCTCAACCGTCTGCTTCGTTCCGCCGTGCGGGCCCTGCGCGGGCTGTCCGGTGCCGGACACTCCGGAGGTTCCACCCAAGGACGCGGTCCGGTGGCCGGCAGGCAGGGCCAGCCTCCCGGGGGCGTGGCCGGGCGCCGGGGTGCGGAATCCGGTCCGGGCTCGGCGTATCCGGGCGACTACCGGGGCACGGGGACCATCAGCTACTCCCCCGAGGCCGACGGCGCGCCGGATCCGGGCGAGATTGTCTGGACGTGGGTGCCGTACGAGGAGGACTACACGCGGGGCAAGGACCGGCCCGTCCTGGTCATCGGCTACCACCGCGGCCGTTTGCTGGCGCTCATGTTGACCACGCGGGACCGGAACAACGACGGCCGGCGCGACGGCGACTACCTGGACCTGGGCTCTGGCCCCTGGGACGTGCGGGGCCGCCCGAGTGAAGTCAAGCTCGACCGCGTGCTGCAACTGGAGCCGGATCGGGTCCGGCGCGAAGGAGCGGTGCTGCCGCGGGCCTCGTTCGACGAGATTGCCCGGGCCATGCGCCGGCGCGGCTGGAGCTGATCGGAGGGGCGGATCGCTGTCCCGGGCTCAGCTGCGGCCCGGCCCCGGCGTGTCGGCCGTCCGCAGGCTCACCGTCGGGGCGCAGCGTGTCGGCTCCCCGCAGGTCCGCCGCCCTGAGCACGGATCTGCTAACATTTATAGCTGTGTGTCCGCGCAGGTCGACGGGCACCTCGGGCCGGTTGCCATTACGGTACCCCACGCCGCTCAGTCAATGACCGGACCGACTGCCCTCAAAAGACCAAGTTCCTCAACAAAGAGAGTTATTTCGTGGCCAATATCAAGTCCCAGAAGAAGCGCATCCTCACCAACGAGAAGGCACGCCAGCGCAACATCTCGGTTCGGTCCGAGCTGAAGACCGCCATCCGCGCCGTGACCGGTGCCGTCCAGTCTGCCGACCAGGACGCCGCCGCCACCGCCCTGGTCGCCGCGAGCCGGAAGCTCGACAAGGCCGTCAGCAAGGGTGTCATCCACAAGAACAACGCCGCGAACCACAAGTCTTCGCTGGCCAAGAAGGTCAACGCGCTCTAAGCAGCGCGCTCCGGCCGAGAGGCCGACCCAAGCCAAGGCCGGAGGCCGCCACCCGTTCGGGGAGGCGGCCTCCGGCTTTTGTGCATCCGGCTGCAGACGGCGGCCTGCCCGGAGGGTACCTTTGGTTGTGTCCCGTTGGGCTGGTTGTCTCCCGCGGGGCGCTGGGGGCCGGCGCGGGCCGGTAGCTGGGGCGGGATGGGGCGGGCGAAATGAACGGCGCGAATGCTTACTTGCGTTTAGTCGACCGGATGGGGCGTTCACCCGCCCTGGACGGGGCGGTCAGGGTGCTGGGCGGGCTGGGCGCTCCCTTGGTCGGGAAGCCGGCTTTCAGGCGGTTCTTCAGTGGGGTGGACACAGCCATCCCGCCGCACGCGGTCCTGACCGACGCGCCGTTCGGTGCCTGGTTCATGGCCGTGTTCCTCGACTTGTTTGACGACGACGGAGGAGAACGCCGCGCTGCCCGCCGCTTGGTCGGTCTGGGCGTGCTGGCCGCCCTACCCACCGCAGCGGCCGGCCTGGCCGAGTGGACCACCGCGGACCCGGCTACGCGGCGCATCGGCGTCTTGCATTCAGCGGCAACCACGGCAGCCACCCTGGTATTCGCCGGCTCGTGGCTGGCCCGCCGGAGGGGACGTCAGGGGCTGGGGATCGGCTTGGCGCGGGCAGGCTCAGCCGTTGCGATCGCCGGAGGTTTCCTCGGCGGCTACATGGGCAGCCGGGTCCGGGGACACGGCGGAAGCGCCAGCGGCGCCTGAGGTTCAGCGGCGCGCGCTGGTGGCGATCAAGGTCACGGCCCGCTCCACGGCATATTCCGGGTCGCGGCCCTCGCCTTTGACCTGGGCGTCGGTCTCGGCCAGAACCTGGATGCAGCGGGCCAAAGCATCTGATTCCCACAGCCGCGCGTCCCGGCGGGCCTGGTCGAACTGCCACGGCGCCATGCCCAGGTCGCGTGCGTTGGCCGACGCGCTTTTGACCTTGGCAATCTGGCGCAGCTTCATGGCCAGCACGGCGACGATCGGCACCGGATCCACCCCGGTGGCCAGTGCGTGCCGGAGAGATGACAGGGCCGCCGCGCCGCGGCCGGAAACGGCCGCATCCGCGACCTTGAAGCCGGTGGCTTCGACCCGCCCGCCGTAGTACTTCTCGACCGTTTCTTCGGTGACCGCACTGTCGGCGTCGGAGATCAATTGCGAGCAGGCGGCAGCCAGGTCCGGGAGCGACGAGCCGACGGCGGCCACCAGGGCCTGAGCCGCGGCGGGTTCGATGGCCCGGCGGGCCGACTTGAACTCCTGCCTGACGAAGTCCAGTTTTTCGGAGTCCTTTTTCATGGCCTGGCAGTCGACCACGGGGGCGCCCGAAGCCTTAACGGCGTCCAGCAGTTTCTTTCCGCGGGTCCCGCCCCCGTGGTGCAGGACGAGCCAGACGTCCTCGGCCGGTGCCGCCACATACGCCAGCAGGTCCGTGAGGAACTCGTCGTTCATCTGCGCCAACGACGACGCCTCGATGAGTTTCGCTTCTCCGAAGAGGCTGGGGCTGGCCAGCATGGTGAGTTCGCCGGTGGTGTAGGCGGAGGCATCGAGCTGGACCAGCTCGAGGTCCGGGTGCCGGCCACGCAGGAGGCCCCGGACGCGTTCCTTGGCCCGATGGGCCAGATACTCTTCCGGACCGCTGACGAGCACGACGGGGGCCGGCTCGACGTCACGCCAGGAGACGGTGACGGCGCTCTTCTTGGCAGCCGAAGAGCGGGATCCGGGTGGCGGGTTCACGGCAGGTTCCTCCTTGTTCAGGTCAAGAGTTTCACGATCCGGGCCTTTTGCCCAAAGCAGTCCCCGCTGCCGCCTCGCTCGGTCTCCGCTACTAAGCGGGCTCAGGTCACCCATACGCGCCGGCTCGGGTCTCCGCTGCCCGGCTAGCGGTTGGCGCGGACGGACAATTCCCGGTCACCGACGTCCACGAAGACCGTTCCCAGCTCGTCGGTCCTGAGGACGTGCGTGCCAGCCGCCTGAAGCGCCGCCAGGATTTCATCCGCCGGATGGCCGTACTCGTTGCCGGCGCCCACGGAGATCAGGGCCGCCGCGGGCCGCAGCGCTGTGATGAGCGCCGTTCCCCCGTTCCGGGCGCCGTGATGGTTGACCTTGAGCACGTCGACGGCGAAGTCCGGGCCCAACCGGCGCATCAGGGCAGGCAGTTGCTCCTCCTCCAGGTCACCGGTCAGCAGCATCCGCGTCGATCCCCCGGCAGGAGAGGGCAGGGTAATGTCGATGACGAGGCTCGCGTCGTTTTCGGACAGGCCGGCGCTGCCCTCCACCGGCCAGTGCACCGCCCAGGCAACTGCTCCGGACGAGCCGGAGAGGCCCGCGAAGGCACGCTCGGCCTGCAGCCGCCGGTCCTCAAGCGAGGCCAGCACGGCAGCCGGTGGCGCTGCCTCGGCGCTCGAGTACAGCACCCGCGCTGTCTCCCGTCCCGCCACGGCTCCCGCGAGTCCGCCATAGTGGTCCAGGTGCATGTGAGTCAGCACCAGCAGGTCGATCCGTTCCACGCCGAGTCCGTCAAGGCACCGGTCCATCGCCTCCGGGTCGGGTCCGGTATCCACCACGATCGCGCTGCCCTCGCCCGTCCGCACGACCAACCCATCACCCTGTCCGACGTCGCAGGCCGCCACGTCCCACTCCCCCGCCGGTGCCGGCCGCAGTAGCGCAGCCGCCAGCGCTCCTGCAGCGAGCCCGGGGAGGATCGTCCAGCAGACCAGCTTGAGCAACGCGGAGGCGCGCGTGCCGGAAGCGACGCCGTGCCCCCGCAACGCCGTCCCGCCGTCGTCGTCGTCGTCCGACCCAAGGTGCTGATCCTGCGCAGCCCGCCGCCTGTCCGCGGCCCGCAATCCCCACAGGAGCGCCAAACCGGCACTTGCCGCTCCGGCGGCACCGAGCGGGCCACCCGCCCACGGCAGCGCGGCCATGGGCAATTCGGAGAACCATCGCGCGACCCCTGCGATCCACAAGGTCATCCAGCCCGCGGTATGCAGCACGGCCGCGCCCGGTCCGGGAAACAGCGGCAGCAGCCCCGTCCCGATCATTCCGGCAACCGTGATGAAAGGAACCAGCGGTCCCGCAGCCACATTGGCGGGGACAGCATACAAGGCCAGTTCGGGCTGGAGCTGGACAATGACCGGGGCACAGAAGACCTGCGCGGCCAGCGGCATGGCGACCGCGTGCGCCAGCGGAACCGGCAGGAAGCGCTGCAGCCGGCGGGAACACACGGTCCCCAGCAGCACGAGGGAGAGGGTGGCCAACACCGAGAGCACGAAGCTGTAACTGGCGGCCAACCACGGATCCACGATCAGCAACACCAGCACCGCAACGGCCAGGAAGGACAGCGCTGCCCTGCGCCGCCCGCTCAGTACCGCAATTACTCCCAGCGAGCCCATCACCGCCGCCCGCAGCACGCTGGGCTCCGGCCGGACCAGCAGCACGAATCCGGCGAGACCAACAAGGCCGGCAGCCGCCTTGGCCCAGCGGGGCAGCCTGAACGCCGATCCGAGGAGGTAGATGAAGGCCAACACGTAGGAGACATTGGCGCCGCTGACGGTGAGAAGGTGCGTCAGCCCGGTACGCCGCATGGCCTCCTCGAGGTCCGCACCCTGGTGTTCCTTGTCCCCCAGCACCATCCCGGGAAGGAGCCCCCGGGCGTCGGGCGGCAATCCGGCCAGCGCCGCCACGAACTGGCCGCGCAGGCCCGAGACCCACGCGTCCAGGGGTGGCGCCGAGCGCTCCGACGGGGCAGTGGATGCGATCAGCAGGGCATCGACGGCCTGGCCCGGGTCTGCCCGGACGAGCTTGCCGGAGGTCCGCAGCCGCTCGCCGAACCGCACGTGGGACCACTCCGGCCCACCGAGGACCAGCACCGGCGTGTCGGCCTCGAATCGCACGCGGCCGGCCGTGGCCTCGACGATGGTGGCGGTCAGGTGGAAACGCGGGCCGCTCCCAAACTGCCGCGGCGCCTTCATTTCGGCAGCGTCCCCAGTGGCCACCAGGCGGGCGGTGATGGTCTGCTCGCTGGTGATGGCCGTCCCGATCGGGCCCGCCAGCCGCTCCGCCTGCTGCAGCCCCACCGTCAGTGCCAGCAACCCGGTGCAACTGCACAGCACAATGACGACGGCGATGCCTGCCGCGCCGCGGCCGCCGCGCCGGGGCCGGTCGCGTGGATGAGCTCCGCTCCCCTGCTGCCGGGCCTGTGGGTGGTGCCGGCTTCCCTGCCGTGGGGGCCGTGGCTGGGGCGGATCTTCCCGCGGCCGGGGCCGAAGATGGCGTCCCAACCTGGTGGCTGGTCGAGGCAGGAGCCGGGCCGGCCGCAGCGGTAACAGCAAACGGGCGGTCGCTGCACAGGCGGTTCCCAAGAGCACGCCCGCAGACAGCAGGACCACCCCCGGCGGCGCGAGCGGCAGGGCCAAGGCAGCTGCCCAGCATACCGCCGCCGCCAGGCCCAGGCGAAGATCCAGTCGCCGGCCTTGGGCCTCCGCCGCGGCGGCCTCAGCGGCCGCAGGATCCGGCTTGACGTGCCGCAGCAACCACCGGCCCAGGTCGCTGCGCCGTCTGGGCGGCTGACCCAACTCATTCTGGTCCGGCGCCACGACAGTCGGACGTCGGGCCGCATCCGCGTACCGCTGCCATCGCGGCGGGCGGCTCATACCGACACCAGCTCCACCAGCGCCTCCAGCATGACCGGCCCGATGCCGGGCACTGCATCAAGATCCGATGGCTGCCCGTACGGGCCATGCTGCTCGCGGAACTCGACAATCCGGGCGGCAAGAACCGGTCCTACCCGGGGCAGCTCGAGGAGCTCCTCGGCCGTCGCCGTATTGATGTTGATCTTGGCAGCCGGACCCTCACCGGCACCGCCCCCGCCTGACTCCTGGGCGCCGCCGCCGGAGCCCCCGCCGGCACCGCCGCCGCCTCCCGACCCGTCCGCCTGTTGCGGCGGCCCCGGCGCATCCGGCGAGGGCACGAAGACCTGCTGTCCGTCGGTCAACGGCGCCGCCAAGTTCAGCGCCTCGAGCTGCGCCTTCTTCGTCGCACCCCCGGCAGCGTCAATGGCCTCGAACACCCTGGAGCCGTCGGCCAGCCGGACGATCCCCGGCGAGGCGACGGCCCCGGCCACATGGACGATGAGGCCGGGGCCGTCGCCTGACGGTTCATCCGCGGTCTCCGTACCGTCCTCGCCGGCAGCAGAGGGCGCTGCTGGCGGCGTCCCTTTCGTTTCTTCGTCGGCAGCCGGGCCGGCAGGCCGGTCGGACGTCAGCGGAATGCTCTCCAGGATGGGAGCAGCCGAGCGGCTCACATCAGCCGTGGCCAGCGATACAAGTCCGTAGCCCAGGCACAGCCCGGCCACCACGAACGCTGCCCCGAGGGCTACGCGGAAGCGCGGAGTCCGCTGCGACCGCGACGCGATGCCGCCGCGGGCGGTTGCCGGAAGCCAGCGGTGTCGGCTCATGCGGCAACACTAGGTCGGCGGTGCTGCGGCCCGGCCGGCTGGCAAGCACCCGTGGACAGCGGCTCCGGCGGCGCCGTCTGTGGAGGAAAGGAATACGCAGCCTTGGGATGGCCTCTGCAGTCCGAAGACCTCCGCGACGACGCCTCTCCTGACAACGACGCCCCCCTAGTCTCTGCTTCCCTGCTTTTTGACCGACGTGACACGCATGTACCTCTTGACGCGTATTGTCTGTTCGGCAGAAATCAGAAATCTGCATGGACAATCAAATCGCCAGCAATACTGAGTGCATGGGAAACGATCGCCACCGACTAAGTGTCAAACTGCTACCTCGTACTACACGGAATTTCCCACAGGACGAGAGCACCCGGTGGACTTCCTCGGATTCCTGGTTTACGGTCGGCCCCTAAAGGACCTACTGCGAATTACAGAAGACGCGGCGCGGCCGGAACATGAAACCACCGCACTACGTGATGATTGGTCACCGAAGGCTGCATTGGAGTACTTAGACCGACTGCTGGGACATATGCCGGGTGACTTCGACGACGGGCGTATTGCGCTCCTGCTCTGTCCGGTCTGCGGCGATCTATGGTGCGGCACGGTAAGCATGGAACTGTCGCAGACGCCCCAGACAATCACATGGCAGAGATTTGGCTGGCAGGCCGCTGACGACGAGCCTTGGATCTTCCCGGGCCAGTCCTTCACCTTTGAACGGACCGAATACGAAAACCTTCTGCAGGATCTTCGGGGGCACTATGAAGAGCGAGCTTCCCGGCCTACGCCGCTCAAAGGTTTTCGACGCTTATTCGCGCCCCGCACGGACCGAAAATAGCGGACATACTGGCCGTAGCCCGTCGACTTCGGGCGTGAAGCAGGAGGTTACCCAAGATAACAAGCCCCCGGATTCGTTCCGAAGTCCCCAAGGGACCGCGGCGGCAGGCCAAGCAACGGGGCATTCTCAGCGCTTTCGCACTCCCACTGGTGGCATGGTTCCAGCTAGGCATGGGGATGCCTGCGAAACGGTCTTGGATATTAGGATTCAGCCCATGGCCGCGAAACCTAGAGCACTCCGACAGCGTATGGCGGAGCTATTCGAGTGGAAAACGACCCGCTCAATCAACCAAAACTACTTCAATCTTTTTAGTTGGTGGCGGGAGCCAGAGGTTTTGGCCGGCATAGGCGAACTGCTCGCCGAACCTTTCCGCGCAGCCGCTCCCACCGTTGTCATTGGCCCGTCCGCCAGCGGGTACCTGACAGGGGCACTGACTGCGTCGACTCTGGGCGTCGGGTTCTGTCCAGTGCCAAAAGACGCAGCCCCAACCTTCGACAGCGATCCCTGGGTCACAGTCACGAGCCAGCCCGACTATAAAGACCGCCACCTTCAACTTGGGCTCCCCAAAGGCCTCATCAGATCCGGAGACCGCGTCCTTGCCGTGGACGATTTGGTCGATACAGGCGGTCAACTCTTGGCGCTCCAACGACTCACCCACGAAATCGGCGCGACGTGGGTTGGAGCATCGGTTCTAATCGACAACCTCAAAGAAAGCCAGCCCCGGCGCCAGTTGAACCTCAAGTCTGTCTTCCACGTTCGAGACTTCTGATCAATCCTGCGAACACCCGCATGCTGCCGCGTCCTGATGTGCGGCGTGCAGGATGGGCGGCAGAGCGGGCGGGGTATCTACCGCCCGCTCTGCAATACTGCACGCATGGAAACCCTGATGCATCGGCGGGCGTGGCTTGACGATGTGGCGGCTCCAGGCCGCCCCTGGGTAGTGGCCGCTGTGGCTGTCGCAGCCATTAGCATGCTGTTCCTCCTCCTTGAGCTGGCGACCCGGCCCGATGCTGAGCTGTTGCCTGGGTATTTGATCGTGTACGCAGTGATTGGGCTGTTCATTTACGGTCCTGGTCGCAGAGATGTCACTTGGGGCCGCGTCTTGGCATTCGTTCTGCCCGGTTTGTTGATGGTGGCGCTGTGGGTGCTGGGCACCGGCTACTGGGGCGGGCTTTGGTTGCTGGGCCTGCCGGCCTGGGCCATCGTCTGCCGGCGCTGGGACGATTACGGCGGGACGCACCGGGCGGCAAAGCTGGCACTTTTCGTGGTGCTCCTGGCGGCGTCGTCGCTGTTCTTCGTCTTTTACGGGCTCTACCCGTTTCTCGGTACCGCCCTACTCGCCATCGTGCCGGTAGTACCGCTGGCACACTTCATCGCGTCGCCTGCTTACAGGCAGCGGCTCCTGCGAGCCGCCGTCGAGTTCCTGCTCTCCTGCGCGGTCGTTGCAGTGGCGCTGACGCTGCCGGAGCTCGGATGGGCTTCGCCGCGGGGCTTCGCCGGCGCGGCGGTGCTGGTAGGGCTGTTGATGGCAGCGTGGGCCGGCCGGCGCTCGGTCGCAGTAAAGCCCGGGCCTAGGTACTCCTGAAGCTGGTGTCGCGTTGAGCAACAAATTTCCCGGTACCTGTTAGAGATGATGGCCCCGTCATGGCTACCTACAAACTGGAGCAGCTCGCTTAGGCCTGGCATCACCGCCGGCTTCGCCCGGCGTGCCTCGACCACGGTTGTGAGCGTTCAATCGCCATCGTTTGTTCCGTAGACGAGCCGGTGCAAGGAGTTGAGGCTCATCTCATCAGCTGCCACTTCCACTTCACCGTCGCTCGTTCGGATACTGACCACGCGCTGGTCCCTTCGGAGCTCCTTTCGCGTATGCGGAGGCGGCACCCGTTGCTCGGGGAGTGGCTGGACATGGAGGATTCGGGGGGCTCCGATAGCCTGGTCCAGGCCAAAGGGTTCGATGACGTTGCGCTCTCTGAACCGATGGTGCCTGGTTTGAGCTGAGCCGACCCGGGTGCCCAGCGGTCGCGCAGTGACCCGGGCACAGCGTTGGGGTACCGGAGGAGGCAATCAATGATCCCGCGTTCTTCGATATCCACGATCAGACGCTTGCGTTTGTCGCGTCTCACACCGGCGAGCAGCAGGGCTTCGACGAGGATGACTACCCCGAGGCTGGCGAGGATCCGGGCGCCCAGGTCCGCATTCGGCAGCAGCATATTTGCAGGCAGCAAAGCCACCATGGGCAGCCACCACATGGCGTGATCAGAGATGCGCTCCAGTTTGCTTTTCGGAGCGCGTGTCCATACTTCGGGCGCGGCCATGTTTCATTGTCGTTCCTTCACCTTTGGAATTACTGGCACACGAGTATCGATATGAGAGTTGTGCCGCAGGTAAGCAAAAGGTTGTTCCCCGGAACGACTAGTCCAGGGGCGGCGTCGGCGGACCGACGACCACCGCGACGACGCCCAGGCCGGTGTGGGCGGCCAGGACCGAGGGAACCGGGGTCAGCAGCACCTCGTCGCTCAGGTACTGCTGCAGGGTTTCCGCGATGGCCCGGCTCTCGGTTTCGTTGCCGAAGTAGTGCACCGCCACCCGGGGTTCGTAGTCGAGCTCCTCGATCCGGCGCACCACGAGCTGCTGCAGCCGGGCCTGGGCGCGGGCGGCGGTGCGCACCTTCTCCAGCGGCAGGATGGCACCGTCGCGGATGGCCAGCAGCGGCTTGATCGCCAGCAGGGTGCCGAGCAGGCCGGAGGCGGCGGAAATTCGGCCGCCGCGGCGCAGCTGGTCCAGGCTGGGCACGTAGAAAAACACGTCCGAACACACGGCGGCCGCCTTGGCGCGATCCGTCACGGCCTGCCGGTCGAGACCGCTCTGCGCCGCGACGACGGCGTCAATGACGGCGAATCCTTCACCCAGAGCGGCGCTGCGCGTGTCCACCACTTCCACCGGGATGCCCACGCCGTCGGCGGCCAAGCCTGCCGCTTCGATCGTGCCGGAGAGCTCGGCCGAGAGGTGGATGGAGACGATCGCGTCGAAGCCCAGGTCTTCAAGCTCCCGGTAGGTCCGCTCCAACAGCCCCGGCGACGGGCGAGACGTCTTGATGTCGCGCCCCTCGGCGAGCCCGACCGCCAGGGCGGACGCGACGTCGTCGACGCCTTCCCCGTAAATCTGCCCGGAGATCATCACCGGCATCGGCACCACCCGCAGCCAGTCCGCCGTGTCCGGCTGGTTGACCCAGTCCGCGGGCAGCGAGGCCGCCGAATCCGTCACGACGGCGACCCGGTGCCGCGGCGGCTGCCCGGGCCGGGCAGGCGCCTGCTGCTGCTGGTGCAGCAACTGCTTGGACCGCTGTACGAGGTGCTCGAGCCAATTCATCGGGGCCGGGCCGCCGGTCAGGCCGGCACGATGTTGACCAGCTTCGGCGCGCGCACAATCACCTTGCGCACTCCGCGGCCGTCAAGGGTCCGGATGATCTGCGGCGAGGCCAGGGCGAGCTTCTCCAGCTCGTCCGCGTCGACGTCGGCTGCCACCTCCAACCGGTCGCGCACCTTCCCGGCCACCTGCACCACGGCCGTCACGGTGTCCTGCACCAGCAGGGACTCGTCCACGGCCGGCCAGGACGCCTTGACCACGGACGGTTCGTGGCCGAGCCGGGCCCAGAGGTCCTCCGCGGTGTAGGGGGCAAACAGGCTCAGGATGATGGCCACTGCCTCGGTGGCTTCGCGGACCGCCGGGTCGGCGGCACCGGGTCCGGCGTCGATGGCCTTGCGGGTGGCATTGACCAGCTCCATCAGCCGCGCGATGACGACGTTGAACTTGCCGGCATCGAGCAGTTCCGCCGCGTCGGCGACGGTCCGGTGGGTGACCGAGCGCAGGGCGCGGTCGCCGTCGTCGTACTCCGTGCCAGGAGCGGAGGCGACGTCCTGTCCCAGCCGCCAGGCGCGGGCCAGGAACTTGGCCGAGCCGGAGGGCGAGACGTCCGCCCAGTCCACGTCGTCTTCGGGCGGCGAGGCGAAGATCATGGTCAGGCGCACGGCGTCCACGCCGAACTTGTCCAGCTGCTCGCCCAGGTCCACGCCGTTGCCCAGCGACTTGCTCATCGCCTTGCCGCCGTTGAGCACCTGGCCCTGGTTCAGCAGCGCACGGAACGGCTCGTCAAAATCGATCAGGCCCATGTCCTTGAGCACCTTGGTGAAGAACCGGCTGTAGAGCAGGTGCAGGATGGCATGCTCAACGCCGCCGACGTACTGGTCCACCGGCAGCCAGCGGGCCGCGGCGTCCTTCTCGAACGGGCCCTCGGCGTAGTCCGGGGAGGCGAAGCGCAGGTAGTACCAGGACGAATCCACGAAGGTGTCCATGGTGTCGGTGTCCCGGCGGGCGGCCTTGCCGCAATTCGGGCAGTCGGTGTTGACCCAGTCCGCGGCGGAGGCCAGCGGCGAGGTGCCCTTGGGCGACAAGGCTTCGCCGCGCAGGTCGTCGGGCAGCCGCACGGGCAGCTGGTCATCGGGAACCGGGACCTCGCCGCACTCGTCGCAGTGGACGATCGGGATCGGCGCGCCCCAGAACCGCTGCCGGGACAGCAGCCAGTCGCGCAGCCGGAAGTTCACGGTCTTCTCGCCGGTGCCGGCCGCCTCCACCAGATCGATGGCGCGGGCGATGGCTTCGGTCTTGGACAGGCCGTCCAGCTCGCCGGAATTGATCAGGGTGCCTTCGCCGCTGGTGGCGATCCCGGTCTCGGCCGGATCCCCTTCCCCGGTGTCGACGACGGCGCGGACCGGCAGGTCGAAGGCCTTCGCGAAGTCGAGGTCGCGCTGGTCGTGCGCCGGGACGGCCATGATGGCGCCGGTCCCGTAGTCGGCCAGCACGTAGTCGGCGGCCCAGACCGGCAGCTTTTCGCCGTTGAGCGGGTTGATCGCGTAGCGGCCCAGGAACACGCCGGTCTTCTCGCGTTCGGTGGACTGGCGCTCGATGTCGGAGAGTGCCTTAATCTGCTCCCGGTAGGCCATCAGCGCATCGTGGTGCTCCGGGGCCACCAGGTCCAGCGCCAGGTGCGCGTCGGCCGCGACCACGAAGAAGGTGGCGCCGTTCAGGGTGTCGGGGCGGGTGGTGAAGACCGTGACGTCCTGGGCCGGGCGTCCGCCCGCCTCCTCCACCGTGAAACGGACGTGCGCGCCCTCGGAGCGGCCGATCCAGTTCCGCTGCATCGCCAGCACGCGCTCCGGCCAGTGGCCCTTGAGCTCGTCCATGTCGTCCAGCAGGCGGTCGGCGTAATCGGTGATCTTGAAGTACCACTGGTTCAGGCTCTTCTTGGTCACGGGCGTGCCGCAGCGTTCGCATGCCCCGTTGACCACCTGTTCGTTGGCCAGGACGGTCAGGTCCTTCGGGCACCAGTTGACCGGGGAGTTCTTGCGGTAGGCCAGGCCGCGCTCGTAGAACCGCAGGAACAGCCACTGGGTCCAGCGGTAGTACTCCGGGTCGGAGGTGTGCAGCCGGCGCGACCAGTCGGCGCTGATCGCGTAGCGCTTGAAGGACGCCGCCTGGGTATCGATGTTGGCGTAGGTCCACTCGCTGGGGTGGGCGTTGCGCTTGATCGCGGCGTTCTCGGCCGGCAGGCCGAAGGAGTCCCAGCCGATCGGGTGCAGGACGTCGTAGCCCTTCAGCCGCCAGTAGCGGGCCACCACGTCGCCCATGGCAAAGGCTTCGGCGTGGCCCATGTGCAGGTCGCCGGAGGGGTAGGGAAACATGTCCAGCACGTAGCGGCGTTCGCGGGAACCGTCGTCGGCGGGAGCGAAGACATCAAGTTGCTCCCACACGGCCGGCCACTTGGCCTCCATGGCGGAGAAACTGTACTCGTGCTGTTCCGTTCCCGGCTGCGTACTCACTGTGCTTGCCTCGTCCTTTTGTCTGTACTGCGCACTGGCCTGACTCCCCTAGACACACAAAAGCCCCTCGGCATCGGAGGGGCGGGCCGCTGAAGCAGGGCCTGGGCCCCGCGGCAGCGGCTAGCTAAGGAGCAGTGCGAACATGGGACCACTTTACCGCACGTTCACAGGACATCGTCGTCGACCCAGTCGAAGGTCCGGGTGACCGCTTTCTTCCACAAACGCAGCCTGCGTTCCCGTTCTTCCGCGGGCATCTGCGGCTCCCACACCTTGTCCTGCACCCAGTTCCGGGCCAGCTTTTCCGTGTCCTCCCAGAATCCGACGGCGAGGCCCGCGGCGTAGGCCGCTCCCAGCGCCGTGGTCTCGGTAACACGCGGCCGCCTCACGGGCACGCCCAGGATGTCCGCCTGGAACTGCATCAGCGCATCATTGGCGACCATCCCGCCGTCGACCTTGAGGCCGGTCAGCGGGACCGCGGCGTCCGCGTTCACCGCGTCCAGGACTTCCCGGGTCTGGAAGGCCGTGGCCTCCAGCGCGGCCCGGGCAATGTGCGCCTTGGTCACAAAGCGGGTCAGGCCCACCAGCGCTCCGCGGGCGTCCTGGCGCCAGTACGGGGCGAACAGGCCCGAGAAGGCGGGCACGAAGTAGCAGCCGCCGGTGTCCTCGACCGTGCCCGCCAACTGCTCCGCCTCCTGCGCGGATGAGACCAGGCCCAGGTTGTCGCGCAGCCACTGGATCAGCGACCCTGCGACGGCGATCGACCCCTCCAGCACATAGTGCGGCGCCGCCTTGCCCAACTGGTACCCCACGGACGTCAGCAGGCCGTGCGATGACCTGACGATCTCCTCGCCCGTGTTGACCAGCACGAAGCACCCGGTGCCGTACGTATTCTTGGCCTCGCCGGGATTGAAGGCCGCCTGCCCGAACGTGGCCGCCTGCTGGTCGCCGAGGATGCCCGCGACCGGAACGTGCCGCAGCAGCTGCGAGCCGTGCACGGTCGCATAGGGCTCGGACGAGGAGCGGATCTCCGGCAGCATGGCGGCCGGCACCCCGAAGGCGTCCAGGATCCCCCGGTCCCACTGGAGCGTGCGCAGGTCCATGAACAGGGTGCGGGAGGCGTTGGTCACGTCGGTGGCGTGCGTGCCGCCGTCCGGCCCGCCGGTCAGGTTCCACAGCACCCAGCTGTCGGTGGTGCCGAACAGCAGCTCGCCGGCCTCGCCCCGTTCCCGCGCCCCGTCCACGTTGCGCAGGATCCAGGCCAGCTTGGTGCCGGCGAAGTAGGGCGCGAGCGGCAGTCCGGTCTGCTCCCGGAAGCGGTCCACGCCGCCCTCGGCGGCCAGTTCGTCGCAGATCTGCTGCGTGCGCACGTCCTGCCAGACGATCGCGTTGTAGACCGGCCGGCCGGTGCTCTTCTCCCACACCACCGTGGTTTCGCGTTGGTTGGTGATGCCGACGGCGGCGATGTCGTGCCGGGTCAGGCTGGCCCGGGACAGCGCCGTGCCCACTACCTCGCGGGTGTTGTCCCAGATTTCCAGCGGGTCGTGTTCGACCCAGCCCGGCTGCGGGAAAATCTGACGGTGCTCGCGCTGGCCGGTGGAGACCGGCGTCCCGGAGTGGTCGAAAATAATTGCGCGCGTGGAGGTGGTCCCCTGGTCGATCGCCAGCACGAACTCCGCCATCTGTGTCCTCCACGCTCCAATCCGGGGCTCGGTGCCCGGCTGCTGTTGAACCTAACCGGCGGCGCACGGCAGCGTCAATCAAGCGAGCCCTCGCCGTCGTTCGGCGTGCTGCCCGCTTGCGGCGTGTGCCAGCCGGCGCCTGCCTCCGTATCTGCTCCCCGCGCCTGTCCCATGCCGGCCCCCGGCTGTGTCCTTACCTGTGCCGCTCCCGCGGCGGTCGCCGTCGTCGGCCCTGGGCAACATCGGCCGCGCTGCGCGGCAAGGCGCCCGCAGGTCGGTAGAGTCGAAGGCATGAAATCAGGAAGGACCCTGGCGTGACCGCCGTTGCCGACCGTGCGGTGCGCCGCGAACTTCTGCTCGACGGCGCCCGGGTGCGCTACTGGGAATATCCCGCGGACGACGACGGCGCGCCCACCCTCCTGGTCATCCACGGCTTCCGCGGTGATCACCACGGGTTGGAACTGGTGGTGAGCCGGCTGCCCGGTTACCGGGTGATCGCCCCCGACCTTCCCGGCTTCGGCGAATCGGAGCCGCTTACTGCCGGCAGCCACGGGATCGAGGGTTACACCCGGTTCCTGCACGCCCTGGCCGGCGAACTCAAGCTGGGCCCGGACACCTACGTCTTGGGACACTCCTTCGGGTCCATCGTGGTGAGTCACTACCTGGCGGCGCATCCGGGCAGCTTCCGGGCCGCCGTCCTGGTCAACCCGATCAGCGAACCCGCGCTGCAGGGACCCAAGGCGATCCCCTCCCGGCTCGCCGGGTTCTACTACTTCGCCGGGGCCAAGCTGCCCGAGCGGCCGGGTCTCTGGCTGCTGCGCCACCGGCTGATCGTCCGGGGCATGAGCATCATGATGGCGAAGACCCGCGACCCGCAGCTGCGTTCCTACATCCACGGGCAGCACGACGCCTACTTCAGCGCGTTCGCGAACCGCCGCGTGGTGCTGGAGGCCTTCCGGGCGTCCATCTCCGCCGACGTCGCGCAGGTCGCCGGCCTGCTGGAGCTTCCGGTCCTCCTGATCGCCGGCGAACGGGACGACATCGGTTCCGTGGCCAGCCAGCGCAGGCTCGCGGCGATGATCCCGGACTCCCGGCTGGAAGTGATCCCCGCCGTCGGGCATTTGATCCATTACGAAACCCCGGCAGCGGCGGCCGCCTTCATCCGGGACTTCATCGACGGAATGAGTGCATGAAACTCCTGATTGACGCCCGGTTCACCCGAACCGACCAGCTGGACGGCATCAGCCGCTACGGCGCCAGCCTCATCGAGGCCGCGTCCAGGCTGGCGGACGTGAGCATGCTGATCAACGACGAGCGGCAGCTGCAGTTCCTGCCCGACGTGCCCTGGGTCAAGATCAACAGCCCCCTCTCCCCCGCCGAACTCTTCGTGGCGCGCCGCGTGAACAAGCTGGGCGCCGACGTCGTCGTCTGCCCGATGCAGACCATGGGCAGCTTCGGCCGCAGATACGGGCTGATCCTGACGCTGCACGACCTGATCTACTACTCCCACCCCAAACCGCCGGGCTTCCTGCCCAAGCCGGTGCAGTGGCTCTGGCGGCTCTACCACAAGGCCTACTGGCCGCAGCGCCTCCTGCTGAACCGCGCGGACACGGTGGCCACCATCAGCCACACGACGCAGGCGCTGATGGAACGGCACCGGCTCACCCGCAGGCCGATCCGGATTGTTTCCAACGCCGCCCAGCCGCAGGGAGCGCCGCGTGATCCCGCCGGCGGCCGCGACAAGACGCTGCTCTACATGGGCTCTTTCATGCCGTACAAGAACGTTGAAACCATCGTTGACGCCATGGCGCTGCTGCCGGACTACCGGCTCCATCTGCTCAGCCCGGTGCGTCCTGATCGGCAGGCCGAACTGGAGTCGCGGGCCGTCGACCCTCGCCGGCTGGTCTTCCACAACGGGATTTCCGACGACGGGTATCAGCAGCTGCTGCAACGGGCCACCGCGCTGGTCACCCTCTCCCGTGACGAAGGCTTCGGCCTGCCGCTGATCGAGGCCATGGCAGCCGGCACACCGGTGATCGCCAGCGATATTCCTATCTTCCGCGAGGTCGGTGGCGGCGCCGTCACGCTCGTGGACCCGGACGATCCCGCCGACTTCGCAGCGGCGGTAGCGGCGCTCGACCAGCCCGGTGCCTTCCGCGCGGCGTCGGAGGCCAGCATCCGCCGAGCGGCGGCCTACAACTGGAACGAGTCGGCCAAGCAGCTGGTCGCCGCCGCCGAGGAAGTGCTGGAACGACGGCGGGGCCGGTCCCGGTAGTTTGGTGGCCGGCAGCCGACGAAGTGCTGGAACAACGGCGGGCCGGTCCCGGTAGTTGGTGGCCGCAAGCCGAGGAGAAGCCGGTGGATGTCGTTCCGGAAGCGCCTGATCGATACCTCGACTGATCTCTCCTTCCCACACCTCGCAAGCGGGTTGAGCTGCTGGCGGCGGACTTCTGCCTCAATGTGGCGCTGACGGTCAGGGCCACTCCACTAATTGGCGTGCTGCCGGCAGCGTCGCCGTCACCGGCAGCGGCAGCGGCAGCGGCAGCGGCAGCGGCAGCGGCAGCGAGGGCGCGTGCTCCGCAACTGTCAGTGGCGGCGCAACCGCAGCGGAGACTGAGGCGGAGGCTGCGTGTCCTCCGAAACTGTCAGTGGCGGCGCATAGTCTGTTTTCAGTAGCAGTTCAGCACCATCGTTGGCCGCCGGGCAGTGTGTTTGCCGGTGGCGTCTGCGGATCCGTTCAGGGTTCGTGACCGCTCGTAGTCGAGGCCATGCAGTAAGCATGCTGAAGATTGAGACGCTCAGATGTTTGACCCGGCCGTACCCGAACCTCCCGCCGCAGCAGCGCTTGCCCCAAGATCGTCTGTCGCAGCGCCAGGCGCCGCAGCATCACCCCTCACCGCACCGCGCGCCGCAGCCTCGCCCGCCCCAGCCTCGCCTGCCGCAGCATCACCCCTCACCGCATCGCCCGCCGCAGCCTCGCCTGTCACAGCCCCGCTCGCCGCAGTATCGTCTGCAGGCGGCGGTTTGTTGCTGGACGCCTGCCCGGCCTCGGCACCGCTGGATTCTGCCGCTGTTCGCGCTGCTGCCGCTGCCCTCGAGGGCATCGACGTGGGTGCGTCGGAGCGGGAACTGGTGGAAGAGCTGACGGCGCTGGAGGGTTTGAAGGCTGCCGCCGCGGCCGCGCAGGCCAGGGTGCAGGTCGCGCTGGAGGAATCGGTGCGTGCCCGCCGTGCCGCCGCCGGGATCCCGAAAGACCGGCAGGGCGCCGGGGTGGCCGCCCAGATCGGGTTGGCCCGGCGCGAGTCCCCGCACCGGGCCGCGGTCCTGCTGAACCTCTCCCGGACCCTGGTCACACAGATGCCGCACACCCTGGCCGCCCTCGCCGCGGGGGACCTGAACGAATACCGGGCCGAGATCCTGGCCCAGGAGACCGGCTGCCTGTCCCCGGAGCACCGGGCCCGGGTGGACCGGGAACTGGCCGGGAACCGGGACCGGCTGCACGGGCTCGGGAACCGGGCGCTGCGGGCCGAAGCCAAACGCCTCGCCTACCGGCTCGATCCCCGCTCGGTGGTGGAGCGGGCGGCGAAGGCCGAAGCGGACCGGCACGTGTCCTCCCGGCCCGAGCCCGACACGATGGTCTCGGTCCGGACCCTGCTGCCGGTCGTCCAGGGGGTGGCGGTGATGGCCGCCCTGCACAAGGAAGCGGACCGGCTGCGCAGCACGGGAGACCCCCGGTCGCGGGGCCAGATGATGGCCGATACCGTGTTCGAACGCGTCACCGGCCGCAGCACCGCCGACCCGGCCCGGCTGGAAATCCAGTTGGTGATGACCGACCGCGCCCTGCTGCGGGGTGAGGCCGAGCCGGTTTGGCTGACCGGGCACGGCATCGTCCCGGCCGGTTACGCCCGCAACCTCACCCGCCCGCCGCAACCGCCGGCACCGGCGCCAGCACTGGCAGCAACCGGCGGCAGCCCGCGGGGCGGGGCCGGGCAGAAGGCGCCGCCGGCCGGGACCGAACCGGGCTGGAAGACCGCCCGCGAGCAGGCCCAACGCACCAAGGTATTGAAACAGGCCAGCGTGGAGGACGTCTGGGTCCGCCGCCTTTACACCGCGCCGGGGACCGGGCAGCTGTTGGGGATGGACTCGGCCGCACGGAGATTCCCGGACGGGATGCGCCGGATGATTCACGCCCGCGACGCGGTCTGCGCCAGGCCCTGGTGCGACGCCCCGATCCGGCACATCGACCACATCGTGCCTTGGACGCAAGGCGGCGAAACGACGATGGCCAACGGCCAGGGGCTGTGCGAACAATGCAACCTGTCAAAGGAAGCCGAAGGCTGGTCCAGCCGCACCCTTGACGGACCGCACCACACGGTGGAAACCACCACACCCACCGGCCACACCTACACCTCCACCCCGCCACCACTACCAGGCACCCCGCCGGCGGAAACAAAAGCAGCCCCTGCTCCCGCGCCCGGCGCCGGACCGTGCGTGCGGAAGGTTACAGCAGGTCGGTCCCGTCGCAGCGCACCTGCACCGGGTCGGGGACCCGCTTGGCGGACAGCGCGGCCTTGCGGTGACGAAGCGCGGCAGTCACGCGGGGTCCGTCCTGATAGCTGAAGAACAGCAGCAGGCGGTGGTCACTGCTCTCCCCCGATCGGGCCGGAAGCTCAACGGGCCCTACGCTTCGAAGGCTGCCGCTGAGCTCAAAGTCCGCCATGAAGGCTTCAATGCCTGAGGGTTTCCCGGTCAGCGCGGCGATCCTGACGGCTGGGGGAAGCTGAAGCTCACGCCTCAACTGAATTTCCCGGGCTGCGGCGCCGGCTGGGTCCCACCGAACCAACGGCGCCACAACCGCGTCTTGGTCGGCGGTGACTACCACCAGCCCCCCTTCGGACGACGGCTGCACCAACGACGCGGCGCGGAACCACCGGCGCAGCACGTCTTCGGGGGTGCGCAGAGACTCGCGGCTGAGCATGGCGTTGCCATCCAGCAGCAACGCCGCGGCGTACCCATCGGGCGCCACCGGCTCGGCTCCCGGTGTTGCGACCACCAGGGCTTTACTTGACTCGACCACGGACTTGATGTGTTCCCCCGAGGAAGACACGACCGTCGCCCCTGGGAACGCACGTCCCAGTTCTTCCGCCGTGCGCAGGGCGCCGACCGCAGAGGCCCGGAGCCTGTGGGACCCGCATTCGGGGCAGGAGTAGTTCGTGGCCAATCGGCCGCACCACCGGCACGCCGGCGCCGCGGACCGGCCCGGCTGCGCTAGAGGCCCATTACAGTCGGTGCATCTGGCAGGCGTGCGGCAGTCCTGGCAGGCAAGGGCAGGTGAAAAGCCGGTCCGCGCCACCTGGACCAGCACCGGGCCGCGCTCCAGGCCTTCCTTGGCGGCGAGCCACGCGGCATGCGGCAGGCGGGCATGGCGCAGCATGGGATCGCGTTCCTGTTGGAACGAATCCGCCGTGTTGAGGATCCGCGGGGTCGCCTGGCGCACGAACGGCCGGGCAGGTGTGAGCGCCGACGCCCAGCCGCTCTCAACCAGGCGCTGTGTTTCGCCGCTGCGCGAGACACCGGCGAAAAGGGCCGCGCAACCGGCCTGTGCCGTGCGCAGCAACAACACCTCGCGCGCATGCTGGTACGGGGAACGCTGCTCCAGCAACAGGTCGTCGCCGTCGTCCCACATGGCTACCAGTCCCAGATCCTGCACCGGAGCGAAGGCGGCCGAGCGCGTCCCCACGGCCACCGAGACCTCACCATGCAGCAACCGCAGGTAGTTCCGGTAGCGGGGCGTCGGCCCATCCTCGGCAGTCAGGCGGACATACTGGTCCGCGCCGAGGACGCGCTCCAGTTCGGCTTCCAGCCGTGCCAGGTCCTTGGCGTCCGGGACGACGACGACGGCGCCGCGGCCGCTCTGCCGTACGCTCGCCACGGCGTGGGCTACCTGGGCCGTCCACGAAGCAGGGCCGTAGGACTTGTGGCTGGCCAACACGGCACGCGGGGCCGCACCCGACGCCAGCCGGGCCAGAAACTCGCCGGCGCCGTCATAACCGGCGAAGGCTCGCTCTGCGCCATCCGCGACCGGCACGGTAGCCGGAGGCGCGGCGGTAGTAGGAGGTGCCGGGTCAGCCGAAAGTGCCGGGCCGGCCGAAGGCCCGGTGCTAGCCGGAGGTGCCGGGTCAGCCGACTGGCCCGCCTCCCGGGCGGCGAATTCCTTATCCACCTTGGCGACGCGCGGCGGGATGGCGGCGCGCAGTACGTCGCTGACATTCCCTGCGTAGCGCTCGGCCACGGACGTGGCCAGCCGGAGCAGCTCCTCGGTCAGCACCGGCTGCGCGGAAACCACCTTGGCCAAGGGCGCCAGCTTGACCCCTTCCGGCACCTCCGACGTGCGGCGGGTGATGTACCCGCTCATTTCCTGGCCGCCGAAACGAGCCTTGACCCGCGCGCCGGGAACAGCGTCGTCGTCCAAATTCTCCGGCACGAGATAGTCGAAGATCCGGTCCAGATGTGGCAGCGACGTTTCGATCAGCACCTGCGCCACCGGGTCGTTCGCCGCCGCCGGCGAGGTACCCGGCGCCTGCTTGGGGGCACCGAAGCCCTGCAGCAGGCTCAGCTGGTGCGGATCAGAGCCCATCAGGCTCAGGCGTTGAAGTAGCTGCGCAGCGCGTCGGCCCGGTCGGTTCGCTCCCACGTGAAGTCGGGATGTTCGCGGCCGAAATGGCCGTGCGCCGCGGTCTGCTTGTAGATGGGCCGCTTGAGCTGCAGGTCGTCGATGATGCCCAGCGGACGCAGGTCGAAGACTTCCTCGATCGCCTGGGCGATGCGCGCCGGGTCAACGGTCTCGGTTCCGAAGGTTTCGACGTAGATGCCGACCGGCCGCGCCATCCCGATGGCGTACGCGATCTGGATCTCGGCGCGCCGGGCCAGTCCCGCGGCGACCACGTTCTTGGCCACCCAGCGCATGGCATAGGCAGCGGAACGGTCAACCTTGGACGGATCCTTGCCGGAAAATGCGCCGCCGCCGTGACGGGCCATGCCGCCGTAGGTATCCACGATGATTTTGCGTCCGGTCAACCCGGCGTCGCCCACCGGCCCGCCGATCACGAAGTCGCCGCCCGGATTGAGGATGTAGCGCACGTTGGTGGCATCCAGGGAGCTGGCCGCAAGCACCGGCTCGATCACGCGCGAGGCGAGGTCAGCACGCAGGTGTTCGAGGTCCACGCCGCCTTCATGCTGGCTGGAAATCACGACCGAGTTAACCGACACCGGCTTGTCGCCGTCATAACCGATGGTCACCTGCGTCTTGCCGTCGGGCCGCAGATACGGAAGCGTCCCGTCCTTCCGCACCTCGGTCAGACGCTCGGACAGCCGGTGCGCGAGCCAGATCGGTGCGGGCATCAAGACGTCGGTCTCGTCGCTGGCATAGCCGAACATGATGCCCTGGTCACCGGCACCCTGGGCATCGCGCGCATCGATGCCGGTCCCCTCGCGGGTTTCGAACGAGTTAAAGACCCCGGAGGCAATCTCCGGCGACTGCTGCCCGATCGAAACCGACACGCCGCAACGCTCGCCGTCAAACCCCTTATCCGAGGAGTTGTACCCGATCTCCAGGATGGTGTCGCGGACAATCTGCGGGATCTCCACATAGCCCTTCGTGGTGACCTCACCGGCCACGTGTACCAGGCCGGTCGTCGTCAGCGTCTCTACGGCTACCCGCGACTCGGGATCCTCGCGCAGCAGCGCGTCGAGAATGGCGTCGGAAATCTGGTCACAGATCTTGTCCGGATGGCCTTCGGTCACGGACTCGGACGTGAAGAGCCGCAGATTGCTGTCAGAAGAAGTCACAGACATACCTTACTTGCTGGCGAGGACCGCCACGGAACGGTTGAGGCGGCCTCGAAAGGCCGGGTCATGGAGCGAAACGGTAGTACACAGGGGGTCACGGGCGGGCCGGTTCCCGCGGCCGGCCGGAAGCGCCCGCGCGCAGTGTCAGCGCGCAGTGTCAGCGGGAGAGTTCGGCGGTGATGCGCTCGACGACCACCGCGGCCGCGCTGTCTTTGCTGCCGCGGTGCGTCTGCGGTTCGACGCCGCTGCGCGCCAGCACCGTGATCTCGGTATCATCCTGCCCGAACACCAGGTCCCGGCCCACGCGGTTGAGCACCAGCAGGTCGCAGCCCTTTCGCTCGAGCTTGCTGCGCGCGTAGTCGAGCACGTCGCCGCGGTCGTCGCCGGTCTCCGCGGCGAAACCGATAATCAGCGGCACCTCGCCGGAGCCGCGCTGCTGCACGACCTCCACCAGGATGTCCGGATTCCGCACCAGCGTGATCACGGGGTCGTCGGCGTCGTCGCGCTTCTTGATCTTGGTGTCGGTCACTTCAGCCGGACGAAAATCCGCCACGGCGGCTGCCATGATGACGACGTCGGAGCGCGCCGCCGCTTCGAGCGTCGCCTCACGCAGGTCCAGGGCCGTTTCCACCGAGCTGGACTTGATCCCGTCCGGGATATCCACCTCAAGGTGGGCGGCGATCAGTTCAACCTCCGCTCCAGCGGCCGCAGCGGCGCGGGCCAGTGCCACGCCCTGCTTGCCGGAGGACCGGTTGCCCAGGAAGCGCACCGGGTCCAGCGGTTCGCGGGTACCGCCGGCGGTAACCAGGACCCGCTTGCCGGCCAGCGGACCGGGTTCCGGAGCCGCGAGGGCGGGGGCTGACGCATCCGCCGGCCAGCCGGCCTCCGCCGTCGTCCGCGGTTGCAAAGTCCCGTCTGCGAGGGCGGCGGTGATGAAGTCGTAGATGTCCGCCGGTTCGGGCAGCCGGCCGGGGCCGGTGTCCTTGCCAGTCAGGCGGCCGACCGCCGGTTCCATCACCGTGGTGCCGCGGGCCCGCAGCACAGCCACGTTCGCCGCGGTGGCCGGGTGCTGCCACATTTCGGTGTGCATGGCCGGCACAAAGACCACCGGCGCGGTGGCCACCAGCAGGGTGTTGGTGAGCAGGTCGCCGGCCAGGCCGGCGGCGGCGCGCGCCAACAGGTCCGCTGTGGCCGGGCATACCACCACGAGGTCGGCTTCCTGGCCGAGGCGGACGTGGTTGACCGACTCGACGGCATCGAACACGCTGTTGCTCACCGGGTTGCCGGAGAGGGCCTCCCAGGTGGCGCGGCCAACGAACTTCTCGGCAGCGTCGGTCGGGATCACCGTCACCTCGTGGCCGGCTTCCTTAAACAACCGAAGCAGGGATGCCGACTTGTAGGCGGCGATCCCGCCGCCTACGCCCAAAATGATCCGCATGCCTGCCCCGGTGTTAGACGCTGGTTACTCTGCAACCTTTTCGACGGGCTTGCTGACCAGCAGGCCCTCGTTGATTTCGCGCAGTGCGATGGACAGCGGCTTCTCGTTCAGCTTCGTATCCACCAGCGGGCCGACATACTCGAACAGGCCTTCGTGCAGCTGCGAGTAGTAGGCGTTAATCTGGCGGGCACGCTTGGCACCGTAAATCACCAGCGCGTACTTCGAATCCGTTGCTTCCAGCAGGGAGTCGATCGGCGGGTTGATGATGCCTTCGAGGTTGGTCGACACAAAATCTCCAATGGGTTCCGGGACGTGTTCTTCGGGGCCCGCTCAGCGCGGGTGCGGAACAAGTCCCATCAATGAAACGAGCTCGTCTGCCGCCCGCTTGACATCGTCATTCACGACGGTGAAATCGAACTCGGGCTCGGCAGCAAGTTCCAGTTTAGCGGTTTCCAGCCGGCGCTGCTGTTCCTCGGGTGTTTCCGTGCCGCGCCCCACCAGCCGGCGAACCATTTCCTCCCAGCTGGGCGGGGCCAGAAACACGAACGTGGCATCGGGCATGGACTGCTTGACCTGCCGGGCGCCCTGCAGGTCGATCTCCAAGAGCACGGACTTTCCGTCTGCCATGGCCTCTTCCACGGTGCGCCGCAGCGTTCCGTAGCGGTTCCGGCCGTGCACCAGGGCCCATTCCAGCATGTCGCCCGCCGCCACCAGGCGGTCGAACTCTTCGGGGCCGACGAAAAAGTAGTGGACGCCGTCCTGCTCGCCGGGCCGCGGTTCCCGGGTGGTGGCGGATACGGAAAGCCAGACGTCGGGGTAGTTGTCGCGGATATAGGTGGAAACGGTGCCCTTGCCGACGGCGGTGGGGCCGGCGAGAACGGTCAGGCGGGGTTTGTCGGACATATCTTCCATCTGTTACTGGGATTCCAAGTGGTCTATCAGGGCTCGCCGCTGGTGGATGCCGAGCCCGCGCAGCCGGCGGCTGGGCGCGATGCGGACCGCCTCCATAATGGCGGCGGCGCGGACCGGTCCGATGCCCGGCAACGATTCGAGCAGGTCGGCCACGCGCAGCCGGCCGACCGATTCCATCGACCCGGCCGCCTCGATTACCTCGGCGACGGTCATGGCGCCGGATTTCACTTTGGCCTTGATTTCCGCGCGCTCGACCCGGGCGGCCGTCGCTTTCAGCCGGGCGGTGGTGCGTTCGCTCTCCGTCAGCGGTCGAAGACCCACAGCTCCTCCAGACAATCCGGCCCGTCGGACAAGATGCCGGGCGGGCATATTGGGCATGAATTGAACTTACCAGAACGGCACCACCGCGGCTGAGGCCGCTGCCCGGCGCAGGAGGTGTGGACCGGGCAGCCTCGTGCCGGCCCGCACGAGGGCCGGCTGCCCGGCCGGCTGCTCAACCCGAGAGGCCCGCCAGGCCGGCCAAGGTGCGGTCCGCGGCGGCGCGCAAGCCGGCGGTGTCCGGGCCCGCCTGGAGGATGTCCCGGCTGGAGGTGGCCAGGACGTTCCCGACGGCGGAGCCGAAGGCCGCCGCGATGTCCGCCCCGGTGGCACCCTGGGCGCCCAGCCCCGGGGCCAGCAGCGGCCCGTTGACCGCGGCGAGGTCCAGCCCGAGCCGTTCCATCACCTCGGCACGGACCGTGGCGCCAACCACCAGGCCCACGGAGCCCAGCTCGCCGACGCGCCCGGCCTCGGCGTTGTCCGCCGCGGCCGCGTCCGCGATCCGGGCGGCCACGGACTCGGCGCCGCCGACGTGCTGCACGCTGGCGCCCTCCGGGTTGGAGGTCAGCGCGAGCACGAACACCCCGCGGCCGGTTGCCGACGCCAGGTCCAGCGCCGGCCGCAGCGATTCGTACCCAAGGTAGGGGCTGAGCGTCACGGCGTCGGCCGCCAGCGCCGAGCCGTCCCGCAGCCACGCGTCCGCGTAGGCGGCCATGGTGGAGCCGATGTCGCCGCGCTTCGCGTCGGCGATGGTCAGGGCACCGGCCTGGGCCGCGGCCGCCAGCAGCTTCTCCAGCACCGCCAGGCCGGCCGAACCATGCCGTTCATACAGGGCCACCTGGGGCTTGAGGGCGGCAGCCTGCTCCCCCACCGCGTCCAACACGGTGAGGGAGAAGCGTTCCAGCCCTCCGGCGTCGTCGTTCAGTCCCCAGGCGGAGAGCAGCGACGGGTGCGGGTCGATCCCCACGCACAGCGGCCCGCGGGCCTCCATCGCCGCCCGCAGCCGCTGCCCGAAGGCGGCGCGCTGCGACCGGGCGTGCGGCTCAGGCATGGAAGGCGGCCTTCAGGTTCTCCGCGTGCTCCTGCAGGCTGGTGACGTCCCACTCGTACTGGCGCATCGCTTCGATCGCCTGGATGGCGGCGCCGAACTCGGACACCGTGGTGATGATCGGCGTGCCCACCGATGTCGCCGCCGCGCGGATCTCGTAGCCGTCGCCGCGGGCCTGGCCGCCGGAGGGGGTGTTGAGCACGAGTCCGATCTGGCCTTCGGTGATCAGGTCGACGATGGTGCCCTCGCCGTCGTCGGACCGGCCCTCGGCGACCTTCCGCACCGTGGTGGACTGGATGCCGTTGCGGCGCAGCACCTCGGCCGTGCCGCCGGTGGAGAGGATCTCGAAGCCCAGGTCCACCAGCAGCTTGACCGGCATGATGATGGAGCGCTTGTCGCGGTTGGCCACCGAGACGAACACCTTGCCGGACGTGGGCAGGGCGCTGCCGGCCGCGGCCTGGCTCTTGGCGAACGCCGTGTCGAAGTACTTGTCGATGCCCATGACCTCGCCGGTGGAGCGCATTTCCGGCCCCAGCAGCGAGTCGACCACGGTGCCCTCCGGCGTGCGGAAGCGGCTGAACGGGAGCACCGCTTCCTTCACCGCCACCGGTGCCTCCAGCGGCAGCCGGGAACCGTCGCCGGTCTCGGGCAGCACCTTGTAGACGCTGCGCAGCATGTCGATGTCCACGCCGGTACCGATCAGCGCCGCGGCCTTGGCCAGCTGCACGCCGGTGGCCTTGGACACGAACGGGACGGTGCGGGAAGCGCGCGGGTTGGCCTCGATCACGTAGAGCACGTCGGCGGCCAGCGCGAACTGGATGTTGATCAGGCCGCGCACCCCCACGCCCTCGGCGATGGCGGCGGTGGCCTTGCGCACCCGGTCCAGCACGTCGGCGCCCAGGGTGATCGGCGGCAGCACGCAGGCGGAGTCGCCGGAGTGGATCCCGGCCTCCTCGATGTGTTCCATGATGCCGCCGACGTAGAGGTCCTTGCCGTCGTAGAGGGCGTCGACGTCGATCTCGATGGCGTCTTCCAGGAAGCGGTCCACCAGCACCGGATGGTCCGGCGTGATCTCGGTGGCGTTGGCGATGTAGCGCGACAGGTTGGCCTCGTCGTAGACGATCTCCATGCCGCGCCCGCCCAGCACGTACGACGGGCGGACCAGCACGGGGTAGCCGATCTCGTCGGCGATCTTCTTCGCTTCCTCGAAGGAAACCGCCGTGCCGTTCTTCGGGGCTACCAGCCCGGCCGAATCCAGCACCCGCTGGAAGGCGCCGCGGTGCTCGGCCAGGTCGATGGCCTCCGGCGAGGTGCCCAGGATCGGGATGCCGGCGTCCGCCAGTGCCTGCGCCAGCTTCAGCGGGGTCTGGCCGCCCAGCTGCACGAACACGCCGAGCACGCCGCCGGTGCGCTCCTCCGCCGCGATGACCTCCAGCACGTCCTCGAGCGTGAGCGGCTCGAAGTACAGGCGGTTGGAGATGTCGTAGTCGGTGGAGACGGTCTCCGGGTTGCAGTTGATCATGACCGTCTCGTGCCCGGCCTTGCGCAGCGCCATGGTGGCATGGACGCAGGAGTAGTCGAACTCGATGCCCTGGCCGATCCGGTTGGGGCCGGAACCGAGGATGATCACCGACGGCTTCGCGTGCAGCTCGACCTCGTCCTCCTCGTCGTAGGACGAGTAGTGGTACGGGGTGTAGGCGGCGAATTCGGCGGCGCAGGTGTCCACCGTCTTGAACACCGGACGGATGCCCAGCGCGTGACGGACCCCGCGGACCACTGCCTCGCTGGTGTGGCTGAGCTTGCCGATCTGTTCATCCGAGAAGCCGTGCCGCTTGGCCAGCCGCAGGATGTCCTCGGTCAGTGCCGGCGCCCGGCGGATTTCGGTGGCTACTTCGTTGATCAGCTGCAGCTGGTCCAGGAACCACGGGTCGATCGACGTGGCTTCGAAGACCTGCTCGACGGTGGCACCGCCGAGCAGCGCCCGCTGCACCATCGAGAGCCGCTCGGTGGACCCGACCCTGGACTTGGCCAGCAGTTCGGGCACGTCATAGTCGTTGACCGGGTCGAACTCGAGCTGCGACCCCTTCTGCTCCAGCGACCGCAGCGCCTTCTGCAGCGCCTCAGTGAAGTTGCGGCCGATGGCCATCGCCTCGCCGACGGACTTCATGGTGGTGGTCAGCGTCGGGTCGGCCGCCGGGAACTTCTCGAACGCGAAACGCGGAACCTTGACGACGACGTAGTCCAGCGTCGGTTCGAAGGCGGCCGGGGTCTGCTGGGTGATGTCGTTGGGGATCTCGTCCAGCGTGTACCCGAGCGACAGCTTGGTGGCGATCTTGGCGATCGCGAAACCGGTGGCCTTGGAGGCCAGCGCGGAGGACCGGGAGACGCGCGGGTTCATCTCGATCACCACGACGCGGCCAGTGTCCGGTTCGATGGCGAACTGGATGTTGCAGCCGCCGGTGTCGACGCCGACTTCGCGGATCACCGCGATGGAGATGTCGCGCAGCTTCTGGAACTCGCGGTCGGTCAGCGTCATGGCGGGGGCGACCGTGATGGAGTCGCCGGTGTGCACGCCCACCGGATCGAAGTTCTCGATCGAGCACACGACGACGACGTTGTCGTTCTTGTCGCGCATCATCTCGAGCTCGTATTCCTTCCAGCCCAGGATGCTCTCTTCGAGCAGCACCTCGCTGGTGGGGCTGTACTGGATGCCGGCCCCGGCGATCCGGCGCAGGTCGTCCGCGTTGTAGGCCATCCCGGAGCCGAGGCCGCCCATGGTGAAGGACGGGCGCACCACCATCGGGTAGCCCAGTTCCTCGGCCGCGGCGAAGGCCTCGTCCATCGAGTGCACGATCACGGACTTGGCGGACTCGGCGCCGCAGCGCTCCACCACACCCTTGAACTTCTCCCGGTCTTCGCCGAGTTCGATGGCGGCGATGTTGGCGCCGATCAGCTCCACGTTGTACTTGTCCAGCACGCCGTTCTTGTCCAGCGCGATCGCGGTGTTCAGGGCGGTCTGGCCGCCCAGCGTGGGCAGCACGGCGTCCGGGCGCTCCTTGGCGATGATCTTTTCGACCACCTCCGGGGTGATCGGCTCCACGTAGGTGGCGTCGGCGAACTCGGGGTCCGTCATGATCGTGGCGGGATTGGAGTTGACCAGGATGACCCGCAGGCCCTCCTCCTTCAGCACCCGCAGCGCCTGCGTGCCGGAATAGTCGAACTCGGCCGCCTGTCCGATCACGATGGGACCGGAACCGATGACCAGGACGGACTTCAGATCTTCTCTCTTGGGCATTACTTGCTTTCCTTCATGGTCTCGGAAGCGGTCCCGGTCTGGTTACGGCGGGAGTTCATCAGGTCGGTGAAGCGGTCGAACAGGGGCGCCGCATCGTGCGGTCCGGCGGCCGCCTCCGGGTGGTACTGGACGGAGAAGGCGGGGATGTCCAGGCAGTTCAGGCCCTCGACGACGTCGTCGTTGAGGCAGACGTGGCTGACTTCGACCCGGCCGAAGCGCTCCTCCGGGGCCAGGGTGGGCCCGTCCAGCGGAGCGTCGACGGCGAAGCCGTGGTTCTGCGAGGTGATTTCGACCTTTCCGGTGCTCCGGTCCATGACCGGCACGTTGATGCCGCGGTGGCCGTAGCGCAGCTTGTACGTGCCGAAGCCCAGGGCGCGGCCCAGGATCTGGTTGCCGAAGCAGATGCCGAAGAACGGCAGGCCGGCGTCGAGCACCTTGCGCAGCAGCAGCACCTGGCGGTCGGCCGTGGCGGGGTCGCCGGGCCCGTTGGACATGAACATGCCGTCGGGCGCGAGGGCCTGGATGTCGTCGAAGCTGGCGGTGGCGGGCAGCACGTGCACCCGGATCCCGCGCTCGGCGAACCGGACGGGGGTCATGGCCTTGATGCCCAGGTCGAGGGCGGTGACGGTGAACCGCGGCTCCCCGTCCCAGCCGTGGTCGGCCGGGTCTACGGTGTAGGCCTCGGTGACGCTGACCTCTTCGGCGAGCCGGGCGCCTTCCATCGCCGGCTGCGCGGTGACCTCGGCCAGCAGCTCAGCGGCGGGGCGGGCGGCCGCGTCGCCGGAGAAAATGCCGGCCTTCATGGCGCCGCGTTCGCGCAGGTGGCGGGTCAGGGCGCGGGTGTCCACTCCCTGGATGCCCACGATGCCCTGGTTGACCAGTTCGTCGTCCAAGCTGCGCTCGGAGCGCCAGTTGGAGGGACGGCGGGCCGGGTCGCGGACCACGTAGCCGGCCACCCAGATCTTGCGGGATTCCGCGTCGTCGTCGTTCACGCCGGTGTTGCCGATGTGGGGTGCGGTCTGCACCACCAGCTGGCGGGCGTAGGACGGATCGGTGATGGTCTCCTGGTAGCCGGTCATGCCGGTGGAAAAGACCGCCTCGCCCAGCGCGGTGCCCTGCGCGCCGTAGCTGCGGCCGCGGAAGGTCCGGCCGTCTTCGAGCACCAGCAGCGCCGGTGCGGAGAGGTAAGTTGTTTCTGCGCTCACGATAGGTCCTAGTCTTCCTGTACGGCGGGTAGGTATGTCTGCAGCTGCGCCAGCAGCGGGTGTTTGTCGGCGGCCTGCCGGGTGCGGAAGGCCGTGTCGACCTCGCGCTCCCCCAGCTTCCACGTGATCACGGCCAGGCCCTCGGACTCCACGAACTTGCCCACCATGCCGCTCTCGGTGCGGACGTCGGAGATGCTTCCGGCCGGAATGTAGAGGTCCGTGGAGCCGGGCCGCTCGATCAGCACGCCGTGCGGATAGGTCCGCAGCGCCGCCTTGGTCCGGATGCCGAGGCCGTGGACGGCGACCCGGTCCAGCCAGTCCCCCGCCGTCGTCGTGACCACGTACATGCCCTCGTAGTAGCCGGTCGGGTTGGCGGTGTCCGCCGGGACCTGCGGCAACGGTGCGATGTCCCGCTGCCGTTTGAGCCGGTTCCGCCAGCCGACGGCCAGCAGCACCATGAGCACGACGGCGACGGCGAGCATCACCAGGCCCGCTTGCATCTGGTTCATCTCAGGCCTCCCCTGCCGGGCGTGCCGGCGTGTTCAGGGCGCCGTCCAGCACCGTCGGGTGTCCGTTGAGGAAGGTGGCGACCACGCGGCCGGGCAGCTCCCGGCCGGCGAACGGCGAGTTCCTGCCCTTGGTGGCCATGACCGAGGGGTCCACCGTCCAGCGGGCCGCCGGGTCCACCAGGGTGATGTTGGCGGCCGATCCGGCGGCCAGCGGCTGGCCCTGGCCGGACAGCCGGCCGATCCGGGCCGGCATGGCGGAGGTAATCCGGGCGAAGTCGGCCCAGCCGATCAGGCCGGATTCGACCATGGTGTGCTGCACGACGGACAGCGCGGTTTCCAGCCCGGTCATGCCCATGGCCGCCTGCGCCCACTCGCACTCCTTCGCCTCCGAGGGGTGCGGCGCGTGGTCGGTGCCGATGACGTCGATGGTGCCGTCGGCCAGGCCGGCGCGCAGCGCCTGCACGTCCTCGTCGGTGCGCAGCGGCGGGTTGACCTTGTAGACCGGGTCGTAGCTGCGGACCAGTTCGTCGGTCAGCCACAGGTGGTGCGGCGTGACCTCGGCGGTGACCTTGATCCCGCGGGCCTTGGCCCAGCGGATGAGCTCCACCGATCCGGCCGTGGAGACGTGGCAGACGTGCAGGCGGGAGTCCACGTGCTGGGCCAGCAGCACGTCGCGGGCGATGATGCTCTCTTCCGCGACCGCCGGCCAACCGGTCATGCCCAGCACCGCCGAGACGGTTCCCTCGTTCATCTGCGCCCCGTCGGTCAGCCGCGGCTCCTGGGCGTGCTGCGCGATCACGCCGTCGAACGCCTTGACGTACTCCAGCGCGCGGCGCATCAGCACCGGGTCGGACACGCAGATCCCGTCGTCGGAAAAGACCCGGACACGGGCCCGGGAGTCGGCCATCGCGCCGAGCTCGGCGAGCCGTTCGCCGGCCAGGCCCACGGTCACGGCGCCCACCGGGCGGACATCGGCCCAGCCGGCGGTCCGGCCCAGCGTGTATACCTGCTCGACCACGCCGGCGGTGTCGGCCACCGGCGTCGAATTGGCCATCGCGTGCACGGCCGTGAAGCCGCCCAGGGCCGCGGCCCGGGTGCCGGTCTCCACCGTCTCCGCGTCCTCGCGGCCCGGCTCGCGCAGGTGTGTGTGCAGGTCCACCATGCCCGGCAGCGCGATCAGCCCGTCGGCATCGATGTCGACGGCGCCGGCCGCGCTCAGGCCGGTGCCCGCCTCCGCGATTCTCCCGCCGCGGAGCAGCAGGTCGGCACGCTCGCCGCCGGTCAGCGAAGCCCCGCGGATCAGGTAGGTGGTTTCGCTGGACTCGGTCACTTGGCCTCCTGGGTGGCGGTGGGAGCGGGGGCGGCGGATTCGGTGCCGCCGGAGAGCAACAGGTAGAGCGTGGCCATCCGCACGGCAACACCGTTGCGTACCTGGTCCAGCACGGTGGACCGCGGCGAGTCGGCGGCCGCCGAGGAAATTTCCAGCCCGCGGTTCATCGGGCCGGGGTGCATGATGATGGTGCCGGCGCGGCCGGAGGCGTCCAGCGCTGCTAGGCGGCGGTCGTCGAATCCCCAGCGGCGCGAATACTCCTGGGTGGACGGGAAGTAGGCGGCGTTCATCCGCTCCCCCTGCACGCGCAGCATCATGACCGCGTCGGTGCCCTCGGCCAGCGTGGCGTCCAGGTCGTAGCTGATCGTGCACGGCCACTGGCGGCTGCCCACCGGCAGCAGCGTCGGCGGGGCGACCATGGTGACCTCGGCGCCGAGGGTGCGCAGCAGCCACAGGTTGGAGCGTGCCACCCGGGAGTGCAGGATGTCCCCGACGATGGCCACCTTCATGCCGGCCAGGTCGCTCCCGGCCGAGGCGGTGCCCGTGAGCCTGGCCCAGGTGCGCCGCAGCGTGAACGCGTCCAGCAGCGCCTGGGTGGGGTGTTCGTGGGTGCCGTCGCCGGCGTTCACCACGGCGGCGTCGATCCAGCCCGAGCCGGCCAGCCGGGCCGGCGCCCCGGAGGCCCAATGCCGGATGACGACGGCGTCCGCGCCCATCGCCTCCAGCGTCTGGGCGGTGTCCTTGAGCGATTCGCCCTTGGAGACCGAGGATCCCTTGGCCGCGAAGTTGATGACGTCGGCCGAGAGCCGCTTGGCGGCGGCCTCGAAGGAAATGCGGGTGCGGGTGGAGTCCTCGAAGAAGAGGTTGACCACGGTGCGGCCGCGCAGCACGGGCAGTTTCTTGACCTCGCGCTGGGAGACCGCGGACATCTCCTCGGCAGTGTCGAGGATCTGCACCGCGTCCTGCTTGGCCAGGTCCGCGGTGGAGAGCAGGTGTTTCATGCGCTGACGTCCTCGATCACTACTTCGTCGGCCGCCGGTGCGCCGTTGTTGGTGTCGGTCTCGGCCAGCCGGACCCGGACCTTCTCCTTGGAGGAGGTGGGAAGGTTTTTGCCGACGTGGTCGGCGCGGATCGGCAGCTCGCGGTGCCCGCGGTCCACCAGCACGGCCAGCCGCACGATCCGTGGCCGGCCCAGATCCACCAGGGCGTCCAGCGCGGCGCGGATGGTGCGCCCGGAATAGAGCACGTCGTCGACCAGCACCACGACCTTGTCGTCGATGCCGTCGGTCGGCAGCTGGGTGGGCAGCGGCGAACGCGTGGGATGCCGGCGCAGGTCGTCGCGGAACATGGTCACGTCGAGCTGGCCGATGATCTTGTCGGCGGCGACCGAGGGGTCGGCGGCGGCGATCTTGGCGGCCAGCCGCCGGGCCAACGGGTAACCGCGGCGCGGGATGCCCAGCAGGACCAGGTCCTGGGAGCCTTTGTTCGCCTCGAGGATCTCGTGGGCAATACGGGTCAATGCGCGGTTGATGTCCGCTTCGGCAAGTACAACGCGCGACGATGCCGGCTGCGCCGGGTGGTCCGTGTTCATCTGTTGCCGCCTCCTTCCCCGCCTCACTGGACGGAATTTAAAGGTTGCTTGCGCCCTCAAAATTACCATGCCCGCCTCCGCTCCTGCCGTTCGTGACGGCTGTGCGACGGCGATGCGCCGACGATGTGCGCAAGCTCACCTGCGCGCTGCGGGGGTGAACGCGGCGACGGCGGGTGCCCGGAATGCGGGCACCCGCCGTCGCGCGTGGGGATGGTGGCTGCGGGCCGGGTCAGGCCAGGAGCGTGGGCTTGAGCTGCTGCAGCCGGCCCAGCAGTCCGTTGACGAAGGACGGCGACTCGTCGGTCGAGAGCGTTTTGGCCAGCTCGACGGCCTCGCTGACCGCGACGCCGTCGGGGACGTCGTCGTTGTAGAGCAGTTCCCAGGAGCCGACCCGCAGGATGATCCGGTCCACCGCGGGCATCCGTTCCAGCGTCCAGCCCTGGGCGTAGGTGGCCAGGAACTCGTCGATGGTGGGCTGCAGGGCGGCGACCCCCTCCACGATCTGGGCGGTATAGGGGTTGATCACCTGGTCGGTGTTGCCGCGGCCGGCCAGCGCATCGGCCGGGGACACGCCGCGCTGTTCGGCTTCAAAGAGGACGTCGACGGCCCTGCGGCGGGCTTTGCCGCGGGCAGAAGTGGGAGCACTCACTAGTCGTTGACTCGTCCCAGGTAGTCGCCGGTGCGGGTGTCGACCTTGACCTTGGTGCCGGTCTCCAGGAACAGCGGAACCTGGATCTGGTAGCCGGTTTCCACGGTGGCGGGCTTGGTGCCGCCGGTGGAACGGTCGCCCTGCAGGCCGGGCTCGGTGTAGGTGATCTCCATGACCACGGAGGCGGGCAGCTCGATGTAGAGCGGGATGCCGTCGTGCATGGCGATGTTGACCTTGATGTTTTCCAGCAGGAAGTTCTCGTCGTCGCCGACTACCGGGCCGGGAACGGTGACCTGGTCGTAGTCCTGCACGTCCATGAAGACGAAGTCGTCGCCGTCCTTGTACAGGTAGGTGTAATCGCGGCGGTCAACCGTGGCGGTCTCGATCTTCAGGCCGGCGTTGAACGTCTTGTCCTGGATCTTGCCGCTGACGACATTCTTGATCTTGGTGCGCACGAACGCGCCGCCCTTGCCCGGCTTCACGTGCTGGAACTCAATGACGTTCCACAGCTGGCCGTCCAGCTTCAGCACGGTGCCGTTCTTGATGTCGTTGGTCGTGGCCACAGTTTCACTTTCGTCGATGATGGCGGGCCGCGGGCGGAAAGTCCGCCCGGCCCGGAGCGAAGTCCAGCAGACATTCTACCTGCTGGCGGGTTGCCGCCCGAAGACGGGGCCTGCGGACGGGCTGGCCGCGCCTTGGCCCCGAGCGGCCCTGGCGGCCGGCAACGCCAGCCGCTGCCGCGGACAGGGTGCGCGGTTGCGTCCCACGTTTGGCCCTAACTGCCCACGTCTTGGCAGCGTAAAGGGCCCTGACGTGCGGCGATGTCCGCGCCCGCCTGCCAAACGTGGGAGCGGATCCACGGCGCGCGGGACCCCTGCGCCACCTCCGGCGCCGGCGTCCGGGGCTACTCGGCGATCTCCTGGTAGGCGGCGAACAGCAGCGAGGTGTCCGGCACGTCCAGGATCCCGGGCTTGGCCAGGCCGTCGAGCACCACGAACCGCAGCAGGTCGCCGCGGGCCTTCTTGTCCCGCTTCATCCCGTCCAGCAGCGCGGCCCAGCGGTCGCGGCGGTACGTCACGGGCAGCCCGAGCGACGTCAGGATCGCCTGGTGCCGGTCGGCGGTGGCGTCGTCCAGCCGGCCCACCATCCGGGACAGCTCGGCGGCAAAGGCCAGGCCGATCGAGACGGCCGCGCCGTGGCGCATCTGGTAGCGCTCGGCCAGCTCGATCGCGTGGCCGAGGGTGTGTCCGTAATTCAGGAACTCCCGGCGGCCGGACTCGCGCAGGTCGGAGGAGACGATCCCGGCCTTGACCCGGATGGACCGCTCGATGATCTCGCGCAGCTGCGGCGTGCCGGCGGTGCTGGCGGCCTTGGGGTCGGCCTCGATCACCTCCAGGATGGCCGGGTCGGCGATGAAGCCGCACTTGACGGCCTCGGCCAGGCCGGTGACCAGTTCGTTGGGCGGCAGTGTCTGCAGCGCGTCCAAGTCCGCCAGCACCGCGGCCGGCGGGTGGAACGCGCCGACCAGGTTCTTGCCCTCGGCGGTGTTGATGCCGGTCTTGCCGCCCACCGCGGCGTCGACCATGCCCAGCAGGCTGGTGGGGATGTGCACCACCTTGACGCCGCGCAGCCAGGTGGCGGCCACGAAGCCGGCCACGTCGGTGACCGCCCCGCCGCCCACGGCCACGATGGCGTCCGAGCGGGTGAAGTCGTTCTGTCCCAGCACCTGCCAGCAGAACGAGGCCACCTGGATGTGCTTGCCCTCCTCGGCGTCCGGAATTTCGGCGGTCAGCGCCTCCAGCCCGTTGGCGGCCAGGTCCTCGCGCACCGCGTCGCCGGTGGCACGCAGCGCGCGCGGGTGGATCACCAGGACCTTGCGGACCCGCTCCCCCAGCACCTGCGGCAGGCGGCCCAGCAGCGCGTGGCCGACGACGACGTCGTACGCCTCCTGGGGCGTGGTCCCGGTGACCGGGATGGTGGTTGCCTCGGCGGTGTTGCTCACTGTTCGTGCCTTTCATCAAGCAGTTGTCTCAGTTCGGCCAGCAGTTGCTGCTGTGATTTGCCGCGGGTGTCCAGCACCAGGTCCGCCAGCCGCTCGTAGACCGGCCGGCGTTGCCCGAAGGTCTCGATCCAGCGGCCCACGGGGTCGCCGGCCAGCAGCGGCCGGCCGGTGTCCTTTATGATGCGCGGCCGCACGGTATCCACGTCGATGTCCAGGAAAACCACGGTGCAGTCGGCCAGCAGTTGCTGGGTGCCGGTGTCCAGGATGGCGCCGCCGCCCAGCGAGACCACGGCGGGCGGCCGGCCGGCGGCGAGCAGTGCGGCCACTTCGCGGGCCTCGAGCTCGCGGAAGGCGTGCTCGCCCATCGAGGCGAAGATCGCGGTGATCGGACCGTGGCGTTCGACGAGCCGCTTGTCGCTGTCGGCGAAGGCGAGGCCGTGCCGGCTGGCGAACTGGCTGCCCAGCGTCGACTTGCCGGACGCCATCGGGCCGATCAGGACCAGGTGGCGCCGCAGCTTGAGCGGCTGCCCGGCTGCCATTAGCGGCCGATCGAATCCAGCGACTCCGGGATCGCCGCCAGATAGGACCGGAGGTTGCGTGCCGTCTCGCTCACGGAGTCGCCGCCGAACTTCTCGGTCACGGCCTCGGCGAGTACCAGGGCCACCATCGCTTCGGCGACAACGCCGGACGCCGGCACCGCGCAGACGTCCGAACGCTGGTGGTGGGCCTTGGCGGGCTCCCCGGTGGTGACGTCGATGGTGGACAGCGCGCGCGGCACCGTGGCGATCGGTTTCATGGCCGCCCGGACGCGCAGGGTCTCCCCGATGCTCATGCCGCCCTCGATACCGCCGGCCCGGTTGCTGGCCCGCACGATGGTGCCGTCTTCGTCGCGGACGATCTCGTCATGGGCTTCCGATCCGCGGCGGGCGGCGGTGAGAAAGCCGTCGCCGACCTCCACGCCCTTGATGGCCTGGATTCCCATCAAGGCGGCGGCCAGGCGGGCGTCCAGCCGGCGGTCCCAGTGCACGTAGCTGCCCAGTCCCGGCGGCAGGCCGTAGGCCAGCACCTCGACCACGCCGCCCAGGGTTTCGCCGTCCTTGTGCGCCTGGTCCACTTCCAGCACCATGGCCTCGGACGTCTCGGCGTCGAAGCAGCGCAGCGGATCTTCGTCCAGTGCCAGGACATCGCCCGGCCCTGGAAGCGGGCAGCCTTCGGGCACGGAGACCCGGCCCACCGCGGTGGTGTGGCTGACCAGCCGGATGCCCAGCGCGGCGAGGAACTTCGCGGCCACGGTACCCAGGGCCACGCGGGCCGCGGTCTCCCGGGCGCTGGCCCGTTCCAGCACGGGGCGGGCTTCGTCGAAGCCGTACTTCTGCATGCCCGTGAAGTCGGCATGGCCCGGCCGGGGCCGGGTGAGCGGGGCGTTGCGGGCCAGGTCCGCCAGGGCCGCCGGATCCACCGGATCGGCGGACATGACGGTTTCCCACTTGGGCCATTCGGTGTTGGCAACCTCGATGGCCACCGGGCCGCCCTGGGTCAGGCCGTGGCGGACGCCGCCCACCAGGGTGACCTGGTCCTTTTCGAACTTCATCCGGGCGCCGCGGCCGTAGCCGAGACGCCGCCGGGCCAGGGCATCCTGGACCTCGGCCGCGGTCAGTTCGACGCCGGCAGGGACGCCTTCAATAATGCCCACCAGGGCCGGACCATGGGATTCACCGGCGGTTAACCAACGCAACATGGTTTCAATACTGCCATGCATCGGCGGGCTGTTTAGCGCCGCGGTGCACCTACCGCGTCACACATCACATTTGTGACTTCGGCGGCGTCGGTGAAGCGATCGCCGGCGAACAAGCGCACCTGTTCCACGGCCTGGTAGATGAGCATTTCCAAACCATGGACTACCGATCCGCCGTGGCGCTGCCAGACGGCTGCCAGGTCGCTGGGCCAGGGATCGTAGGCGACGTCGAGCAGCACGCGTCCGCTCCGGTCCGTTCCGGCCTGCGCCGCCAGCTCCGCGGCCAGTGAATCGGCTGCGCGCGGCGGCAGTGTGCAGATTACCGTCCCGGCCTGCCGCAGCGCGTCGGCCGCCTGGTCCCATCCGGCCACCCGCAGCGGCAGGCCAACGTGCCGGGCGATGCGTTGCACGCCCCCGGCGCCGGCCGGATTCCGCAGGCACAGGGTCACCTCGGACGGTTTGAGGTCCGCCAGCGCAGCCGCGGCCGCGGCCGCGGTACCGCCGCCACCGAGGATCACCGCCGCCCCGCCCTCTGCGACACCGCCGTGGCGCAGCGCGCCGACGATGCCGGCCACGTCGGTGTTGTGGCCGGAGAGCGTCACCCGGCCCCCGCCGTCGTACTCGGGAACCACGGTGTTGAGCACCCCCAGCACGTCCACCAGTTCGCTGACCCGGTCCATCTGGCCGACCATGGCGGCCTTCAGCGGCATGGTCACCGACAGCCCGGCCCAGTCCCGCTCCGCGCGCAGGTTCCGGACGAACTGCGGCACGCGGTCCTCCGTGAGATCGATGGCCCGGTAGCTGCAGTCGAAGCCGATCAGCTCATAGGCCGCGCGGTGCAGGGCCGGCGACCGGGAGTGGTCGATCGGATGGCCGAGCACCGCCGCCTGGTACTGCCGGGAAGCGGGCCGCGTGCCGGCCGGCGCGCCGTCCGCGGGACGGGCCGTCAACTGCACCGGCCCTCTTCCTGCTCGCTGCACCACTGCAGGTATTCCTTGGTGTACGCGTTGTGCTCCGCCAGTGTCTCGGCGAACTTGGTCTCGCCGGTGTCCAGGTTGACCGTCACCCAGTAGTAGTAGGGGACGTCGGCCGGATTGGCGGCCGCGTCGATGGCAGGCCCGCCGGGTGAGTTGATCGGCCCGGCCGGCAGCCCGGTGTGCGCGTACGTGTTGTACGGATTGGACTTGTCGGCCTTCTCCTCGGGCGTGATGTCGTAGCCCTTCCGGCCCAGCCCGTAGGTGACCGTGGCGTCGGACTGGATCAGGCCGTTCGTTTCGGTGTTGTCGGGCTTGAGCCGGTTCTGGATGGCCCCGGCGACCTTGGCGTAGTCGGCCTCGCCCGCCTCGGCTTCGATGATGCTCGCGATGGTCAGCACCCGGAACTGTTCCTGCGGATCGGTGATGCCGTCCGCGGTCAGCCGCTCCTTGGTGTTGGCGACCAGTTCGGAGATGATGTCCTCCGCGGTGGCGTCCAGCGGCCAGCGGTATTCTCCGGGGAACAGGTACCCTTCCAGGTTCCGTGCGTCCTTGGGCAAATCGAACTGCTGCGGATTCTTGGCCAGCTCCGCGAACTCGGAGGCCGGGATCTTCGTGCCCTTGCTCAGGGCGTCGAACACCTCGTTCTGCCGCCAGGTGCGGTTGATGGCAACGTAGGAAACCTTCTCCCCCACGTCCGCGAGCAGGATGGCGGCCGCGTCGGCGGCGGGCAGCTTGTACTGCATCTCGTAGTCGCCGGGCTGGACCTCGCGGCCGTTGGCCTGGCTGGCCAGCTCGCCGAGGAATATTTCGCTGTTGGAGACGATGTCCTGCTCCACGAGGGAACTGGCGATGGCCAGCGGGCCGGCGCCTTGTTCCACGGTGAAGGTTACCTGCCCCTCCCCGGGGCCCGCGTAGTCTTCGGGGCCGCCGCCCATGCCGAGCAGGTTCTGCAGGAACAGCACGACGCCGACCAGACCGGCGGCGAAGACGGCGAACACCACCAGCATGATCGTGTTGCGCCGGCGGCGGGCGCGCTGCTTGCTGCGGGCCGGGCCCTTGCGGCCGGGCGCCGGTTCGTCCTCGAAAAAGTCCAGCCGGCCGTCGTGGTAGACCTGTCCGTCGTCCTGGTACACGACGCCGTCGTCGGCGACGTCCCAGTTTTGCTCCGCGTCGCCGTCCTCGGCGGGAACCTGCTGCTGGACCACGGTGGCCGGCTCCGGTTCATGCCAGGCGGCGGACCGTTCGTCCTCGATGATGGGTTCCGGCTCGTCCCAGCCGGCCGCAACCGGTGCGTCCCCCACGCCGGCCTCCGGCTCGTCCCGAGCGGGGGCGACGGGGGCCGCGGGCGTGGCGGGGTGGGCGGGCGGAGAAGGCCATGCCTCGTCCGCGGGCGCTTCCTCCCATTCGGGTACGGCGTCGTCGTCCCAATACGGCGGGACGGTGTCGTCGAAGCGCGGGTCGGCGGCCTGGCGGCCGCGTGCGGCGCGCCGGGACGGCAGGTTGTTCCAGTCGTCGGGGTGCTTGCTCATGTCCCGGGGTCCCCGCTTCGGTCATGTCCGTGCGAAATCGTCGGCTCCTCATGGCTGGCAGCCGGCACATGGCTGCCGGCGGGCGGTGCGACAGGTGTCCCCACGTCCTGCCCTTGGGCCCGTTGCATGTCAATAGCCTGCTGCAGTATACCCACTGCGGCTACCTGATCAACTACTTTACGATGTTGACGTGTATCCATACCAGCCTCCCGCAGTCCGCGGTGCGCCGCCACGGTCGTCAGGCGCTCGTCGATCAGGTTGACCCGGGCGGCTGACCCCGCCCCGGCCAGCGCTGCGGCCAGCTTCCGGGCGTAGTCGCGGGCCATTTCGGTGGAGGCCGAGTCGCCGCCGGAGAGGGTGCGCGGCAGCCCAACGAACACCTGCACGGCGTCCCGCTCGGCGGCCTCCCGCACCAGGACCCTGACGTCGCTGTCTTTCTTGGCGTCGCGCTTCAGGGTGCGCACCGGGGTGGCCAGGATCCCGTCCGGATCGCAGCTGGCCACGCCCACGCGCACCGCGCCGACGTCGACACCAAGCTTGGTGCCGTGCGGATAATCGGGAACAGACACCGGATGCCCTAGCGGTTGGCGACCGCGGCCGTCACGGCGGCCAGTGCCTCGTCGATCTTGGTGGCATCGGACCCGCCGCCCTGCGCGACGTCGTCCTTGCCGCCGCCTCCGCCGCCCAGTACTCCGGCGGCGGTCTTGACCAAGGCGCCGGCCTTGACACCCGCGGCACGGGCGGCTTCGTTGGTGGCCACCAGGATCAGGGGCCGGCCGTTGGCCACCCCCGTCATCGCCACGGTGACCGGGTCGGAGCCCAGCCGCGTCCGCAGGTCCAGGGCCAGGCTGCGCAGGTCGTCCGCGCCGCTGAGTTCGCCGGCATGGTGCGCCAGCAGCCGGACCCCAGCCACATCCTGGGCCTGGGCCACCAGCGAGGCGGCCGAGGCGGCGAGCTGTTCCTTGCGGAGCTTGTCCAGCTCCTTCTCCACGGACTTGAGCTTGGCCAGGGTGGCGGAAATCCGCTCGGGCAGCTGTGCCCCCGGCACCTTCAGCATTTCGGAGAGTTCGTTCACCAGCGCGCGCTCGGCGGCCATGTGGCGGAAGGCCTCCATGCCCACGAACGCCTCCACGCGCCGGTTGCCCGAACCCACCGATGCCTCGCCCAGCAGGGTCAGCGAACCGATCTGCGAGGTGGCCTCCACATGGGTGCCGCCGCAAAGTTCGCGGGACCACGCGCCGTCGATCTCCACCACGCGCACGGTGTCCCCGTAGGCCTCGCCGAACAGCGCCATGGCGCCCAGCTCGCGGGCCTGGGCCAGGGGCATGACGCGGGTCTGGACCTCGAAGTTGTTGCGGATGGCCAGGTTCGAGACCTCTTCGACCTCCGACTTGGCGGCGTCGGAGAGGCCCTCGCCCCAGGAGAAATCGAAGCGCAGGTAGCCGGCCTTGTTGAAGGAACCGCGCTGCAGCGCCTCCGGGCCCAGGATCTGGTGCAGGGCCGCATGGATGATGTGCGTGCCGGTGTGCGCCTGCTCGCCGGCCTGGCGTCGCTGGGCGTCGACGGCGGCCTGCACCGTGGCGCCGGAGGGCAGTTCGCCCTCGCGCACCACGGCCTTGTGCACGCTCAGGCCCTTGACGGGCTTCTGCACGTCGAGCACTTCGACCACGAACCCGTCGCCGGTGATCAGCCCGACGTCCGCGGCCTGCCCGCCGGCCTCGGCGTAGAACGGGGTGGCGTCGAGCACCAGTTCGATTTCCTCGCCCTGGCCGGCGAAGCCGCGCACTTCGCCGCCGCGGACGATGCCTCGCACCGTAGATTCGGTGGTGAGTTCGTCGTAGCCGGTGAAGACGGTCTCGCCGTCGGCGAGCATCTCGCGGAAGACGGTCACGTCGGCGTGGCCCAGCTTCTTGCCGCGGGCGTCGGCCTGGGCGCGCTCGCGCTGTTCGGCCATCAGCGTGCGGAATCCGGCCTCGTCCACCTGCAGGCCGGCTTCCTCGGCCATCTCGAGGGTCAGGTCGATCGGGAAGCCGTAGGTGTCGTGCAGGGTGAAGGCGTCCTCGCCGGAGATCGGCTTGGCGGCGGCCTTGGATTCCTTCACGGCCTCCTCGAGCCGCGCGGTGCCGGAGGCAATGGTGCGCAGGAACGCCTTCTCCTCGGCGTAGGCAATCCGGCTGATGCGCTCGAAGTCCTCGGCCACTTCCGGGTAGGTGCCCTTCATCGCATCCCGGGAGACCGGCAGCAGGTCCGGCAGGCAGGCGCGTTCCACGCCGAGCAGGCGCATGGCGCGCACCGCGCGGCGGATCAGCCGGCGCAGCACGTAGCCGCGGCCCTCGTTGGAGGGGGTCACGCCGTCGGAGATCAGCATCAGGGAGGAGCGGATGTGGTCGGCCACCACGCGCATTCGCACATCGTCGCCGTGGTGCGGGTCGTCGTCGGACTCGGCGCTGGTGTACTCCTTGCCGGAGATCTCCGCGGCCTTGTCCAGCACGGGGCGGACCTGGTCCGTCTCGTACATGTTCTCCACGCCCTGCAGAATCATCGCGAGGCGTTCCATGCCCAGGCCGGTGTCGATGTTCTTCTGCGGCAATTCGCCCAGGATCTCGAAGTCTTCCTTGCCGATGCCGGCGCCGCGCTGGTACTGCATGAAGACCAGGTTCCAGATTTCGATGTAGCGGGTCTCGTCGGCGATCGGGCCGCCCTCGATCCCGTACTCCGGGCCGCGGTCGTAGAAGATTTCCGAGCAGGGGCCGGCCGGGCCGGGCTGGCCGGTGGACCAGTAGTTGTCCTTCTTGCCGGACTTCTGGATCCGCTCGGCCGGAACGCCCACCTGGTCGCGCCAGATGGCCAGTGCTTCCTCGTCCTCTTCGTACACGGTGATCCAGAGCTTCTCCGGCGGCAGGCCGTAGCCGCCCTGCTCCACCGGGCTGGTCAGCAGTTCCCAGGCCATCGCGATGGCCTGTTCCTTGAAGTAGTCGCCGAAGGAGAAGTTGCCGCACATCTGGAAGAACGTGCCGTGCCGGACGGTCTTGCCGACCTCTTCGATGTCCGCGGTGCGGATGCATTTCTGCACGCTGGTGGCGCGCGGGTACGGTGGCGTCTCGCGGGCGGTCAGGTACGGGATGAACGGCACCATGCCGGCCACGGTGAACAGCAGCGAGGGATCCGGCGACACGAGGGACGCGGAGGGGACCACGGAATGGCCCTTCTTCTCGAAGAAGTCGAGCCAGCGGCGGACAATCTCATGGGATTTCATGGTGCCTGTGTCTTACCTTCCGGGGTGCAATACGGTTGTGGGCGCCGGGCTGCGGCTTCGGTGACCGTAAAAAACTTATCGCTTGCGGACGTCGTCGGCGGAATCGATGCCCAGGGCCAGGCGCAGGTCGGTTTCACGTTCCTGCATGCCGTCGCGGACCGCGTCGGCGAAGTTGGCCACGGAGTCGGCCACCTGTGCCAGGGCGCGGTTCAGGCCCGCCGGGCCCAACGCCTCACGCGTTTGGGACACCTTGCGTACCGCGAGCACGCCGATCGCCACGCCGGCGGCCATCCAGATTATTCGCTTCATGTGGGTTCCTCTTTCCGGTCAGCGGCCGCGGCGGCGCTTGCCCTCGGGCGCGCCCTTGCCGGCGGAATTGAAGGCGCTGCGCACACCGTAGGAGAAGGCGGCCACCTTGATCAAAGGCGAGCCCAGGGTCGCGGAGACCAGCGAGGTCAGGGCCGACAGGTTGGCGGAGGCGTCCGAGACGTGGTTGGAGATCCCGTCGACCTTCCTGAGCTGTTCGTTGGTGGTGCTCACAGTGGTGGTCACTTCGCCGATCAGCGGCGTGGTGCCGTCGCTGATGTCCCGGATTGCCTGGCGCAGCTCGTCAAACACCTTGCCGAGCTTCCAGACCGGTATGGCCAGCAGGGCCACCAGCACCGCGAACACGCCCGCGGCGATCAGACCGGCGATATCTCCACCTGACATGGGCTCAAACGCTCCTATTTGTTGGTTCTTGGCGTACTCCGGTTCCGCGCGCGGCATGGGCGGGCCATCGGCTGCGGGTTCCGGCTAACGACGGCGGGGCGCACCTGGACGCAGGCACCGTACCGCCACTGACAACACCTTACCTACTGAACAGCCCGCGGCGATGCCGCGGGCTGTTCTGCGCCGACCCCGCGCACGGGGACGGCATCTCGCAGGTGCTGTCCCGGGGTTTCACGCCCGGGACAACGGGCCTAGCGAGCGTAGTATTCGACCACCAGCTGCTCTTCGCAGGTCACGGGGACCTCGGAGCGCTTGGGGCGGCGGACCAGGCGGGCCTGCAGCTTCTCCAAAGCGACATCCAGGTACGCCGGAACGTTGGGGAGCACGTCGCGGTGAGCGCCGGCAGCTGCCACCTGGAACGGGGGCATCTTCTCGGAGCGCTCGTGGACGTGGATCAGCTGGCCTTCGGAAACGCGGAAGGACGGGCGGTCCACGCGCTTGCCGTCAACCATGATGTGGCGGTGCACCACCAGCTGGCGGGCCTGGGCAATCGTGCGGGCAAAGCCGGCACGCAGCACCAGGGCGTCAAGACGCATTTCCAGCAGCTCGATCAGGTTTTCACCGGTCAGGCCGGCGGTGTTGCGGGCTTCCTCGAAGACACGGGTCATCTGTGCTTCGCGGATGCCGTACTGGGCACGCAGACGCTGCTTCTCGCGCAGACGTACGGCGTAGTCACTGTCCTGCTTGCGGCGGGCGCGTCCGTGCTGGCCGGGGCCGTACGGGCGACGCTCCATGTACTTCTCAGCCTTGGGCGTCAGGGCAATGCCAAGGGCACGCGAAATGCGGACCTTGCGGCGGGCTCGTGTGTTGTTAGCCACGATGTCCTTCCAGTTATGTGCGGTGCAATGGTTTGCTGGCCTCCATGTATCGGAGAGCGTTGGTCAACCGCTACCTTCAGCTACAGTCCGTTCGCGGCACGCGTCTGGCCCCACCTCTGATGTGATCCGGGGTTTGACGGCGCGTGAAGAACGGCTTGCCAGTCAGCCAACCATTCTAGCAGCAGCTCGGGTAGCTGCCGCACGCGTGGGGTTGGCGCGGTCCTCGGGCGGTGTCGCCACCGAGCGGTCGCCTCCGCGGGCGGTGCCGACCTCACCGGCGTGCCGGGCACGTATGGCTATCTGAAAGTCTCGAGTGCTATGCCTACAAAGGCCACGACTCCCACGCACATGTAGCAGAAGCCCATGAACCTTACCGTCGGAACATCGAAGAAGGTGAAGCCCTCCTGCGGTATTCCTTTGCTCTCCTTGTATATACGGGACCAAGCACTGGCCACACCATTGACATCCCTGAAGATGCAGAGACCAAAGAGAAAGAACGAGAGTCCGACGGCTGCGAAAACCAGCAGCACCAACCATCCCGGACCCTTGAGTAAACCAACGACAAAGGAGAGGAAGAAGAACCCAAGCACACACAGCAAGAGGGCCTTTGCCGGCTGGGGCATCTCGAAAACTAGGCGCTTGTTGAAACGGAACGTTCTGATGGCTCCTCCGTCAGTTGAGGAAAGCACGGAGAACCCTGCCCCTTCGAGTCCCCCAGGTGCCTCGAGGGTACGCTCGGCGCGGCTTCGTCATATGCAACATCCTGTGTGTATTGACCCTTGTGTGTACATAGGGGGCTGCCCGTCAGGCCGTCACCTTCGCAACGTCGTAGGCGGCGCTCTTGTTGAGTTTGTTCCGCTCCCCTCGCCGGCTTCCGGCCGCCGCCATTCGTGCGGAGGGGCGGCTTTTGCCTAGGCTGGGTCCATGCGAGCCATTTTGCAGCGCGCCAGCCGCGCCAGCGTCAGTGTCGACGGCGCCGTGGTGGGCGCCCTGCCAGGTCCCGGACTGGTGGTGCTGGTCGGCGCCACCCACACCGACACCCCTGACGACGCCGTGGCGCTGGCGCAGAAGACCTGGCAGCTGCGGATCCTCGACGGCGAGCAGTCGTGTGCCACGGCCGGCGCCCCGCTGCTGGTGGTCAGCCAGTTCACCCTGTACGCCGATACCCGCCGCGGCCGGCGGCCGTCCTGGTCGGCGGCCGCCCCGGCGGCGGTCGGCGAACCCTTGGTGGAGGACTTCGTGGCGGCGCTGCGGGTGCTCGGCGCGCAAGTCGAAACCGGAGTGTTCGGCGCCATGATGGAGCTGGAGCTGGTGAATTCGGGCCCGTTTACCATCAGCCTGGACACGGAGGACTTCGGCAAGCCGCGCCGCGATTAGGTTTTGCACGGCCGGGCACCGCCGTCGTTGGAGCCCGGGCACCGCCGTCGTTATCCGCCGCGGATGATCTTCCGCAGCCGGTCCACCCGGGCGGAGATCTCCCGCTCGGCGCCGTTGGTGGTCGGTTCGTAGTAGTTCCGGCCCACCAGGTCGTCGGGTGCGTACTGCTGGGTGGCGATCCCGTGCGGGGCATCGTGCGAGTACACGTAGCCCTTCCCGTGGCCCATCCCCTTGGCGCCGGCGTAGTGGGAGTCGCGCAGGTGCACGGGAACTCCCTGGCCGCGTCCGGCGCGCACGTCCGCCACTGCCGCGTTGATCGCCAGGTAGCAGGCCGGCGACTTCGGTGCGGTGGCGATGTGGACCACGGCCTGGGCCAGCACCAGCCGGGCCTCGGGCATGCCGATCAGCTGCACGGCCTGGGCGGCGGCGACGGCCGTCTGCAGCGCGGTGGGGTCGGCCATGCCGACGTCTTCGGACGCATGGATGACGATCCGGCGGGCCACGAACCGCGGGTCCTCCCCCGCCTCCAGCATCCGGGCCATGTAGTGCAGCGCCGCGTCCACGTCGGAGCCGCGCATCGACTTGATGAAGGCGCTGGTGATGTCGTAGTGCTGGTCGCCGGCCCGGTCGTAGCGCAACGCGGCACGGTCCATGGCACGCTCGGCATGGGCGAGCTCGACGAGGACCGGGGAGCCGCCCTCGCCGGTTCCGCCGGACTCGCCCCAGGCCACTCCGGCGGCGGCTTCCAGCGCGGTCAGGCCGCGGCGCGCGTCGCCGGCGGCCAGCCGCACGAGGTGTTCAAGTGCCTCGTCGCTGAGGGCCACGCGCCCGGCCAGCCCGCGCTCGTCCGCGACGGCGCGCACCAGCAGGGCCTCGATGTCGTCGGCGGTCAGCGGCTGCAGCGTCAGCAGCAGCGAGCGGGACAACAGCGGCGAGACCACGGAAAACGACGGGTTCTCGGTGGTCGCGGCGACTAGCACCACCCAGCGGTTCTCGACGCCGGGCAGCAGCGCGTCCTGCTGCGCCTTGTTGAAGCGGTGGATCTCGTCCAGGAACAGCACGGTGGTGATCCGGTGCAGGTCGCGGGCGGTCAGGGCCTCGTCCATCACCCGGCGCACGTCCTTGACGCCTGCGGTGATGGCGGAGAGCTCCACGAACTTGCGGCCGGGACCGCGGGCGATCACGTGCGCCAGGGTGGTCTTGCCGGTGCCCGGCGGGCCCCACAGGATCACCGAGGACGGCCCCGCCGGTCCGGTGGCCGCACCGCCGGCGGCCAGCAGCCGCAGCGGCGATCCCGACTGGAGCAGGTGCTGCTGGCCGACCACGTCGTCCAGCGTGCGCGGCCGCATCCGGACCGCCAGCGGGCTGCGCGGACGCCCGGATCCGGCGTCGGCCTCGCCGTTGGAATCCGGTCCCCGGCCGTCGCCGTCGTAGTCTTCATCGTCGCCCGCGGCGGCACTGAACAAGTCACTCACACGTCAAGGCTATCGTTGCCCCCTGACGCCCGGGGACCGGCCGCGCCATTCCTAAAAGTCGATGCGCATCACGGCGCGGCGGGGCGTGGGGCGGGTGACCTCGCGGAAACCCGCCGCGCTGAAGATGCTGTGGCTGCCCACGTACAGTTCGCCCCACGTCAGCCGCTGCCCGGGCTTGGGAATGAGCGGGTAGCCCTCGATGGCGCGGGCGCCGTTCTCCTTCGCCCAAGCGGCGGCCGCGGAAGCCAGGGCCCGGCTGATCCCGCGGCGCCGGAAGCCGGTCCTGGTGGTGAAGCACACCGCCGCCCACACCGTCCCGTCGTCGGGGTCTTCGTCGCGTCCGGCCCACACCACCCTGCTGGTGCTCAGGCGCCGGTAAGCCGTCCGGGGTTCCACGGCGCACCAGCCGGCCGGTTCGCCGTCCAGGTAGGCCACCAGGCCGCTGGTGGAACCGGCCTCTGGGTCACCGCACCGGGTTTCGGCCCGGAGCCGGAAAGCCCGTTCCTCGACCAGCTCCTCCCGCCACCGGGCCGCCGGGGTCTGGAACCACTGGCATTGGCAACGCGCCGCTTCGCCGCGGGTGCCGAAGACTGCCTGCAGGTCCTCCCAGGAGGCTTGGTTTGCCGGGACGACGGCGACGCCGGCGCCGGGAGTAGCTGTCCGCATGCTCCCAGCAGACAGCACGGCGGGCACGCACCGCAAGGGGTGCGCGCCCGCCGTCGTACGTCAGGGACGGATCAGTGCCCGGCTACTCCGCCTTGGCCCCGGCCTCCTTAACCGCGTCCTTGGGCTGCGGCTTGGCGTCGACGCCGGCTTCCTTGCGCTGCTGCGGCGTGATCGGTGCCGGCGCTGCGGTCAGCGGGTCATAGCCGCCGCCGGTCTTCGGGAAGGCGATGACCTCGCGGATGGACTCCTCGCCGGCCATCAGGGCGACCACGCGGTCCCAGCCGAAGGCAATGCCGCCGTGCGGCGGGGCGCCGTACTTGAAGCCCTCCAACAGGAAGCCGAACTTAGTCTGCGCGGACTCCTTGTCCAGCCCCATCACCTTGAACACGCGTTCCTGCATGTCCCGCTGGTGGATACGGATGGAGCCGCCGCCGATTTCGTTGCCGTTGCAAACGATGTCGTAGGCGTAGGACAGCGCCGACTCCGGGTCGGTGTCGAAGGTGTCCATGAACTCCGGCTTCGGCGAGGTGAAGGCGTGATGCACGGCCGTCCACTTACCGCCGCCCACGGCCACGTCGCCGGAGGCGACGGCCGCCTCGGCAGGCTCGAACATGGGCGCGTCGACCACCCAGACGAACGCCCAGTCGCCCTCGTTGATCAGCCCGGTGCGGTGGCCGATTTCCACGCGAGCCGCACCCAGCAGCGCTCGCGAGGCGGCACGGTCGCCGGCCGCGAAGAAAATGCAGTCGCCGGGGTTGGCGCCCACAGTGCCCGCGAGGTTCTCGCGCTCGAAGTCGGTGAGGTTCTTGGCCACCGGGCCGGTCAGCTCCCCGTCCTCCTGGACCAGCACGTAGGCAAGGCCCTTGGCGCCGCGCTGCTTGGCCCACTCCTGCCAGGCGTCCAGGGTGCGGCGGGCCTGCGAGGCCCCGCCGGGCATCACCACGGCACCCACGTAGGGTGCCTGGAAGACTCGGAACGTGGTGTCCTTGAAGAATTCGGTCAGCTCGGTCAGTTCCTGGCCAAACCGCAGGTCCGGCTTGTCCGAACCGTACTTGTCCATCGCCTCGGCGTAGGTCATCCGCGGGATCGGGGTGCTGATTTCGACGCCGATCAGCCGCCACAGGGCCTGCACGATCCGCTCGCCCAGGGCGATGATGTCGTCCTGGTCCACGAAGCTGGCCTCGATGTCCAGCTGGGTGAACTCCGGCTGGCGGTCGGCGCGGAAGTCCTCGTCGCGGTAGCAGCGGGCAATCTGGTAGTACTTCTCGAAGCCGCCCACCTGCAGCAACTGCTTGAACAGCTGCGGGGACTGCGGCAGCGCGTACCAGGCCCCCGGGGCCAGGCGCGCCGGGACCAGGAAGTCGCGGGCGCCTTCGGGCGTCGAGCGGGTCAGCGTCGGGGTCTCGATCTCCACGAATCCGTCGCCGTGCAGGAGCTCGCGCGCCACGCGGTTGGCTTCCGAGCGCAGCCGCAGCGCCTTCGAGGGGCCCGGCCGGCGCAGGTCCAGGTAGCGGTGCTTGAGGCGGGCCTCCTCGCCCACCTCCACGTGCTCGTCCACCTGGAACGGCAGCGGGTCGGCGGTGTTGAGGACGACGACGTCCTCCGCCATGACCTCCACCTCACCGGTGGCGAGGGCCGGGTTCTCATTGCCCTCCGGGCGCTTCTCCACGGTGCCCTTGATCTGCAGCACGTATTCATTGCGGAGCGAATGGAACACGTCCTCCTCGCGGACTACTACCTGCGCCACACCGGAGGCGTCGCGCAGGTCCAGGAACGCCACACCACCGTGGTCGCGGCGGCGGGCCACCCAGCCGGCGAGGGTAACGGTTTGTCCGATGTGCTCGGCCCTGAGGGTGCCGAGGTCGTGTGTGCGCAGCACAACAGTCCTTCCGGTAGAACGATTCGCTCATCTGTTCGCCGCCCGCTGTTTACCTGGTGCGGCGGCGGGGTACGGCTATGGTGAGTGGAGATGTAGACGAGTTTACCGTTGATCAAGCTGCGCCCCGGACCTCGGCTGCCGCCGCGCGAGGGGAAATGGCCCGGACCGGCCGGCCGGCGCCGGGGCGCAGCGGGCAAGGAGCTGGAGCAACTGTGAGTAGTGAATCGTCGCTGGAACGCCGCCTCGGCGGGGTCGACGCGACCACCGTGGGCGTCGGATCCATGATTGGTGCCGGCGTCTTCGTGGTGTTTGGTCCCGCGGCCGCCGCGGCCGGTTCGTGGCTGCCGCTGGCGCTGGGCATCGCGGCGTTCGTGGCCTATTGCAACGCGGCGGCGACCGCACAGCTGGCCGCCCTCTACCCCACCAGCGGCGGCACGTACATTTACGGACGGAAGCGGCTGGGCGAATGGCCCGGCTTCCTGGCCGGCTGGAGCTTCGTGACCGGCAAGATTGCCTCCTGCGCGGCCATGGCCCTGACCTTCGGCCTCTACGTTTTCCCGGAGTATGCCACGGCCGCTGCCGTGGCCGCGGTCGTCGTGCTGACCTCGATCAACCTGCTGGGCATCACCCGGACCGCTTGGGTGACCCGGTGGATCGTGTCGTTCGTGGCCGCCGTGCTGGTGTTCGCGGTCGTTGTGGCCTTCGACGCCGATCCGGTCGGGGTCCCGGGCGGGCAGATCGCCACGTCCCCGTATGGTGTGCTGCAGGCCGCAGGGCTGTTCTTCTTCGCCTTCGCCGGCTACGCCAGAATCGCCACCATGGGCGAAGAGATCCGGGAACCGAAGAAGCTGATTCCGCTCGCTATTTTCTCCGCGCTGCTGATTACCTTCGTGCTCTACGTGCTGATCGGCCTGGGACTGCTGCGCTACCTGGGACCCGAGCTGCTGGCGGAGAGCGATGCCCCGCTGCGCGCCGTCATGGAGGAGGTCGGCGGCGGCGTGGGCACCACGGCCATGGGCATCGCAGTCGCCCTCGCCAGCCTGGGCGCCCTGCTGGCGCTGATCGCCGGTGTCGGCCGGACCACGTTCGCCATGGCCCGGGAAGGCGACCTGCCGCGCGTCTTCGCCACGGTGGGCACCCGGTTCAAGGTTCCGTGGGCGGCGGACCTGGTGGTGGCCGCCGTCGTCATTTTCCTGCTGCTCACCCAGGATGTGCTCGCCGTGGTGGGGCTCTCCAGCTTCGGCGTGCTGATTTACTACAGCGTCACGAATGCGGCCGCCCTCACCCTCGACGAGCGGCCCTGGCACGCGCCGAAACTGCTGAATGTCGCAGGGCTCCTCGGCTGCCTGCTGCTGGCCTTCACCCTGCCGGTCACGTCCGTGGTGATGATGCTGGCCGTGCTCGGCGCGGGCGTGGTCGGCCGCGCGGCGCTGGCGCCGGTCCGCCGCCGTCCGGGCGGCTGAGCGGGGTCGCCGCCAACCGCGGCGGCTGAGCGGGGTCGCCGCCAACCGCGGCTGCTGAGCAGGGCCGCCCGACCGCGGCCGCCCTTAGTGGGCGGCCGCGGTGATCTGCGGGGCCAGATCCTCCGCCGGAGGGGTCCAGACCGCCGGATCCGCCGCGGCCTGGTCGCCGGAGCGAATGTCCTTGACCTCGTGGCTGAGGCTGCCGTCGTCGGCCACGGAGGTGAACCAGACGTAGGGGATGCCGCGGCGGTCCGCGTACTTGATCTGCTTGCCGAACTTGTCTGCCTTCGCGGCCACCTCCACGCTGATGCCGCGTGAACGCAGCTCCCCCGCCACGTCCTGGGCCTGCGACCAGCTGTCCTCGTTGGCCAGGGCGACCAGCACGGTCGTCGGCACCTGCCGGGACGCCACGGCGAACTCCTGTCCCAGGATCCGCATGACCAGCCGGGTCACGCCGATGGAGAGGCCGACGCCGGGAAAGGTCCGGTTGCCCTTGGCCGCCAGCGCGTCGTAACGGCCTCCGGAGCAGATGGATCCCAGCTGCTCATGGCCCACAAGGACGGTTTCGTAGACCGTGCCGGTGTAATAGTCCAGGCCGCGGGCGATGCTCAGGTCGGCCAGCACCTTGCCCGGGGCGCGCCGGTGCGCCTCGCCGATGACTTCCTCCAACTCGGCCAGGCCGGTGTCCAGCAGCTCGTGCCGGACTCCGAGCGCCCGCACCTGGTCCACGAAGGAGGTGTCCTCGGTGCGGATGGATGCCAGCTTCAGCGCGGCCTGCGCCTGTTCGTCGGTGGCGCCCAGTTCTTCCTGCAGCAGCGCGGCAACCTTCTCGGGACCGATCTTCTCCAGCTTGTCGATGCTGCGCAGTACCCCGGCGGTGTCGGTCAGCCCGATCCCGCGGTAGAAGCCCTCGGCCAGCTTCCGGTTGTTTACGCGCAGCTTGAACTCGGGGATGGGCAGCGCGCTGAGGGCCTCGACGATGACCAGCGCCAGCTCCACGTCGTAGCGGAAGGGCAGCTCGCCGTCGCCCACCACGTCGATGTCCGCCTGGGTGAACTCGCGGGCCCGGCCCTCCTGCGGACGCTCGCCCCGCCAGACCTTCTGGATCTGGTACCGGCGGAACGGGAAGGCCAAGTGGCCGGCGTTCTCCACGACGTAGCGGGCGAACGGGACCGTAAGGTCGAAATGCAGGGCCAGCTTGTCCTCGGACTTGCCCTCGGATTCGTCGGCCTGCAGGCGGTGCAGGCCGTAAACCTCTTTGTCGATCTCGCCCTTGCGCAGCAGCTGGGCCACGGTTTCGACGGCGCGGGTCTCGATGGAGGAGAAACCGTGCAGCTCAAACGTCCGGCGCAGGGAATCCAGAACATGCAGCTCCACAAGCCTCTCCTGCGGAAGCCATTCCGGGAAGCCTGACAGGGAGGCCTTGCGTGCCATACGGACGTATCTCCTAGTAGATGAGGGGTAAGGATGAGGCGGGTGCATTGAAGCCGGCGGCAGTGCTGCGGCACTGGATCGCTAGACTGGCTGCTGGACCAGTTTAAGGCCTGCCACGGCAGCGGAACCAAACGCGCTGCCGGGCGCCGCCCCGGCGCCGGGCGGAGTCTATTAGCGCAACGACCAGGAGGAGCTTTGGCCCGGAGCCGTCATGACCGCGAAACCCGGCGCCGCATTGCCCGGATGGAGGCCAAACGCGACCTGCGCCGGCAGCAGGCGGCGCGGCGCAAGCGCGACAACATCATCGGCGGCGCAGCCTTGGCGGCACTGGTAGTCGGCGGCGTGATCGTGCAGATGACCGTGTTCGCCTCGAACCCCACTCCGTCCGAGGTGGAACAGGTCCGCCGGGGCCTCGAAGACCCGCAAGGCGTCGCCTCGCCCTCCGCGAACGCGGCCGGCATCCCGTCGCCGGAGATCGCCGAGGGAAAGGTCTTCAACGGCACCATCGCCACGAACGAGGGCGATATCGGTGTGGAACTGGACGGCAACGTGGCGCCGCAGGCGGCAGCGGTCTTCAGCACCTTGGCCCGGGACGGTTTCTTCGAGGGCAAGACCTGCCACCGGCTCACCACCGCCGCCAGCATGGGCGTGCTGCAGTGCGGTTCCGTGGACGGGGCCGGCGGCGGCGATCCCGCATACCAGTGGGGCCCGGTGGAGAACACCCCCGAAGACGGCGTGTATCCGGCCGGCACAATCGCCGTCGCCCGCGGTGCCGATACCTACAGCAACGGGACGCAGTTCTTCATTGCGTGGAAAGATTCCACCATCCCGCAAGATACCGGCGGCTACACGATTATGGGTAAGGTAACCGAAGGGCTGGACGTCATCGAGCAGATCGCGGCCGGAGGCGTCGAGGATGCCGACAGCCAGGACGGCCCGCCTAAGATACCGGTAACAATAGAGTCGTTCACCCTCCAGTGAGCACCCCACCACGATGGTGCCGCTGAATACGCGGCCCCAGGCACAAGCGAAAGAGTTCTAGCGGTGACACCCAGTCAGCAATCCGACGAAGCAGCCCAGACCGCCCAGACCGAACAAGCCGCAAACGGTTTGGCAGCGGAACAGGTTCCGACCGACCAAACGGCAAACGGCTCGGCAGCCGGCCAGCCGCCTGCCGCAGAGGCGGCACCCGCTGAGCCGGCAACCGAGCAGGCCCCGGCCCCAGAGGCAGCAATCGCTCCGGCACTGGACCGGGCCGCAGAGGCGGCGCCGCAGGCCACCGAGGACGAGGCCCCGGCCGCGCCCTCCCCCAGTGCCCCGAAGCCGGCAGGCAAACCGGCCCCGAAGCCCGCCCCGGGCCGCAAGCCCACGCCGGCGGCCATGCCGGGAAAGATTGCTGCCGCTGCCCCCGCACAGCACGTCATCCCTGTTCCGGCGGTCGCCTCCACACCGCTGTCCGAGGCGTCCAAGTGGGCCCGCGTCACCGACGACGGCCACGTCTTCCTGCTTGTCGACGGGCAGGAACATCCGGTCGGACAGTACCCGGACGCCAGCAAGGACGAGGCGCTGGCCTACTTCGTGCGCAAGTATGACGACGTGGCGGCCCAGGCTGCCCTGCTGGAACAGCGGGTCGAAGCCAAGGCTCCCTCCAACGACATGCACAAGACCCTTGAGCATCTGAAGGCCCAGGTGGCCGAGCGGCACATGGTGGGCGACGTGCCCGCGCTCGAGTCCCGGCTGGCGAAACTTGGCTCAGCCATCAGCGAACTGCAGAAGGCCGAGAAGGCAAACCAGGAAGCCCAGCGAGCCGCAGAACTGGCGGCCCGCGAAGCCATCGTCGCCGAAGCCGAGGAGATCGCCGGCAAGGACCCGTCGTCGGTGCAGTGGAAAACCAGCAGCGCCCGCATGAACGAACTCTTCGATGCGTGGAAGGCCGCCCAGAAGAACGGCATCCGGCTGGGCCGCAGCACCGAGGACGCACTGTGGAAACGCTTCCGCTCGGCACGGACGGTCTTTGATCGGCACCGCCGCGCGTTCTTCAGCCAACTGGACAGCGACAACGCCGCGGCAAAGGCCGCCAAGGAAGCCCTGATCGCCCGGGCCGAAGAGCTTTCCACCTCCACGGACTGGGGCCACACCGCGGCCGAGTACCGGAAGCTGATGGACGATTGGAAGGCATCCAAGCGCGCCAGCCGCAAGGACGACGACGCGCTCTGGGCCAGGTTCCGGGCGGCGCAGGACAGGTTCTTCGCGGCACGCCAGGCCGCCAACGAGGCAATCGACCAGGAGTTCGCCGCCAACCTGGTGGTCAAGGAAGCGCTGGTCGCCGAGGCGCAGGCGCTGCTGCCAGTGACCGACCTGTCCGCAGCCAAGAAGGCCCTGCAGTCCATCCGTGATCGTTGGGAGGAAGCCGGCAAGGTTCCGCGCGGCGACATGCAGCGGATCGATGCCGGCCTGCGCAAGGTCGAGGATGCGGTCAAGGCCGCGGAGGACGATCACTGGCGCCGGACGAATCCGGAGACCAAGGCCCGCACCAACAGTGCCCTGTCCCAGCTCGAGTCGGCCATCGCCGGGCTCGAGGATGACCTGGCTCAGGCCGAAAAGGCCGGCGACCAGCGGCGGATCGCCAAGGCCCGGGAGGCCTTGGAGGCGCGCCGCCAGTGGCTCGACACGCTGCAGCGCTCAGCGGAGGACTTCTCCTAGAGGACTAAGCCCTACACAACCCGAGGGCCCCCGAACGGCTTTCCACAAGGCGTTCGGGGGCCCTTCGGCTGTCCCGGCCCGTTTGGCATGCTGTCTGCATGGCCCGTCTACATCCCGCCGCCATGGCGGCTGAACGTACCGCCCAGGCCGTGCCGGCGGTACTGCGGCCGGGGCATCCGTTCAGCCGCAGCGAACTTGAGTGCATGCGTCTGGAGGGCCTCTTGGTCAACGTCTACGGTCCGGCGTTTGCCTTGCCATGGGAGCCGATCACGCCCCGACACCGTGCGGCAGCCGCGTACTTCAGCCTGCCCGGGCATGTCCGCCGGAAAGTGGTGCTGGGGAGGATGACGGCGGCATGGGTCTACGGCTGCGCGCCGGCCCCGCAGAAACTCTCGGTGCTGCTGGACCACCGGCACAGGACCACGTCGCAGGGCAGGTATCGCCTTGCCCTGATCCACGAAGTGACACTTGGCCCCCTGGATACCGTGACCATCGGCGGGGTCCCGGTGAGCACGCCGCTGAGGACCGCACTGGACGTGGCCCTGCACGTTCCGGACCAAGAGGCCATCCCCGTGTTGCGGGCGCTGGCCGGGGCCAGCGGGCTCGACTGCCCGCTGGACGCCGTCCGGCAGGCGGTGGAGGCGAGGCCGAGGCTGCCGGGCAAGGCCCGGGCCCTGCAGCGCCTGGACTCGGCGACGGGTACGGCCTGACGGCGGGAATGCTCCTGCGCGCCGGCCGCGGAGTGGCGTCCCACCGCGGGCGGGCGGATCAGCGGCGCTGGGACCCCGAGGTGCGGTACACGTCGTAGACGCCGTCGATACGCCGGACCGCGCTGAGCACATGGCTGAGGTACTTCGGGTCGCCCATCTCGAAGGAGAACCGCGAGATCGCGAGCCGGTCGCTCGAGGTATGCACCGTGGCGGAGAGGATATTGACGTGGTTCTCGGCGAGCACCCGGGTGACATCGGAGAGCAGGCTCTTGCGGTCCAGGGCCTCGACCTGGATCTCCACCAGGAACACGCTGGACTGGGTGGGCGCCCAGGCGACATCGACGATCCGGTCGGGGCTTTCGCGCAGCTCTGCCACGTTGCGGCAGTCGGACCGGTGCACCGACACCCCCGAGCCCCGGGTGACGAACCCGATGATGGGATCCGGCGGGACCGGGGTACAGCACCGGGCCAGCTTGACCCAGACGTCGCCGACCCCTACGACGGTGACGCCGGAGTCCGGATGCTTCGGCCGCCTGACCGTCGTCGGGAGCGACGGCTCGGCCTCCTCGACCGCCTCGCGTCCGCCGAGCAGGCCGACCAAATGCTCGATCACGTTCTGGGCGGACGTATGGCCGTCGCCCACGGCAGCGTACAGCGCCGACACGTCTGCATGGTGAAGTTCCTGCGCCACCGACATCAACGCGTCGTGCGTCATCATCTTCTGCAGCGGCAGGTTCTGCTTCCGCATGGCGCGGGTGAGCTGGTCCTTGCCCTTTTCGATCGCCTCTTCGCGGCGCTCCTTGGTGAACCATTGGCGGATCTTGTTCCGTGCCCGCGGGCTCTTGACGAAGCCCTGCCAATCCTGGCTGGGACCGGCGCCCTCCGCCTTGGAGGTGAAGATCTCCACCCAGTCGCCGTGGCTAAGTTCGCTGTTCAGCGGGACCAGCTTGCCGTTGACCCGCGCACCGATCGTGCGGTGGCCGACCTCGGTGTGCACGGCATAGGCGAAGTCCACCGGCGTTGATCCTGCCGGCAGCGCCATGACTTCGCCCTTGGGCGTGAAGACGAAGACTTCCTTGGCGTTGATTTCGAACCGGAGGGAGTCCAGGAACTCGGCGGGGTCGCTGGTCTCCTGCTGCCAGTCGACCAGGCTGCGCAGCCAGCCCATGTCACCGCCGTCGGCCGTCCCGCCGCGGGCGATGTCCTTGTACTTCCAGTGGGCCGCGACGCCGTACTCGGCGCGGCGGTGCATCTCGTGGGTGCGGATCTGGATTTCCACCGGCTTGCCGCCCGGGCCGATCACCGTGGTGTGCAGCGACTGGTACATGTTGAACTTGGGCATGGCGATGTAGTCTTTGAACCGGCCGGGCAGCGGGTTCCAGCGCGCATGCAGGGCACCGAGTGCCGCATAGCAGTCGCGGACCGTATCCACCAGTACCCGGATGCCCATCAGGTCGTGGATGTCGTCGAAGTCCTTACCCCGCACGATCATCTTCTGGTAGATGGAGTAGTAGTGCTTGGGCCGGCCGGTAATCGTGGCCTTGATCTTCACGGCGCGCAGGTCGTCGCCGATCTTGGTGCGCAGCGTCGTCAGGTACTTCTCCCGCTCGGGGGTGCGCTCCCCCACCATCCGCACGATCTCTTCGTAGACCTTCGGGTGCAGGGCCGCAAAGGAGAGATCTTCAAGCTCCCACTTGATGGTGTTCATGCCCAGCCGGTGCGCCAACGGGGCGAAGATCTCCAGGGTTTCGCGCGCCTTCTTCGCCGACGACTCCGGCGAGACAAAGCGCCAGGTCCGGGCGTTGTGCAACCGGTCGGCCAGCTTGATCACCAGGACGCGGATGTCCTTGGCCATCGCCACGACCATCTTGCGCACGGTCTCGGACTGGGCCGCGTCACCGAACTGCACCTTGTCCAGCTTGGTGACGCCGTCAACCAGCATCGCAATCTCCGGACCGAACTCCGCCTTCAGGTCGGCGAGCGTGTACTCGGTGTCTTCGACGGTGTCGTGCAGCAGGGCGGCGGCCAGCGTCGTGCCCGTCATGCCCAGTTCCGCGAGGATCGTGGCCACAGCCACCGGGTGGGTGATATACGGGTCGCCGCTCTTGCGTTTCTGCCCGCGGTGGCTGCGCTCGGCCACCACGAAGGCGCGGTGGATCAGGTCGAAGTCCTCGCGTGGGTTGTTGGCCCGGACGGTGCGCAGCAGCGGCTCCAGGATGGGCGAGTAGCTGGTCCCGCCCCGGCCGGCCAGCCGGGCAAGCCGGGACATCGTCCGTTCCCGGCGCCCCGGGAAGGCATGGCGCACCGGTGCGTTGCCCGGGACTTCGGCGGCCGCGGGCACCACAGAAGGACCAGGATCCGGTGTCACACCGGCGTCACTGGCCTGGTCTGTCGACCTGAGGTGTTCGGCCAATCCGTCCCGCCTTCCCGATGAGTCCTGGAACCGACGCTACAGCCCGCAGGGCAGCGGCGCACAGCCCAGCACTGTTCCGCAAACCATTCTATGCTCGTCCGGCGGCCCGGGCGTTCCGGTGCGGCGTCACCGGACGGGGGCGGCCTCGGTGCGGCGCCGTTCTTCCACCTTCTTGGCCTGCTTGAGCAGCGCCGGTTCCTTGGCCCGGAGCCGCGCATACATCGGCGCCGCAATGAAGATTGTGGTGGCGGTGCCGATGATGATGCCGATGAACAGTGCCAGGGACACGTCCTTCAACGTGCCGGCGCCGAGCAGGAACGCGCCGATGAACAAGATGGCGGCGACCGGCAGGACGGCGACCACGGAGGTGTTGATGGACCGGACCAGGGTCTGGTTCACGGCGAGGTTGACCTCCTCCGCGAAGGTCCTCCTGGTGGACTTGTCCAGGTCTTCCGTGTTCTCGCGGATCTTGTCGAAGACCACCACGGTGTCGTACAGCGAGTACCCCAAAATGGTCAGGAAGCCGATGATCGCCGAGGGCGTCACCTCGAAGTCGCTCAGCGAATAGATGCCGGCGGTCACGATGAGCACCACCACCAGGCCGCTGAGCGCGGCGACGGACATCTTCCAGGTCCGGAAGTACAGCGCCATCATGATCGCCGCCAGGACAACGAACACCACCAGGCCCCAGATCGCCTGCCGGGTCACGTCGGCACCCCAGGTGGGACCGACGTACGAGGACGTCACCTCGTCTGACTCGACGTCGTAGGCTTCGACGAGGGCGTCGCGCAGTTCCAGGGTCTGGTCGTCGTCCAGGCGCTCGGTCTGGATCCGCATGGTCCCCGGGGCGATGTTCGTCACGCGGGGATCGGCATCCGCCGCGACTTGGGCCACGGCCGCCTCGCCGGGACCGACGTCGGTGTTTTCCACGTTGGACACGGTGAACTCGGAGCCGCCGCGGAAGTCGATGCCCAGGTTGAACCCGCCCTTGACGAACGGCACCACGATGGACAGGAGGATCGCGGCGGCGGCAATGCCGAACCAGAGCCTGTACTTGGAGACAAAGTCGTAGGAGCGCTTGCCGGTGTAGAGATCGTTGCCCCACTTAGCAAAGTTGGCCATTTAGTTGCTCTCCTTGTCGGACCCGCGGCCCGCGCCGCTGGTGGCGCGCTGCTTCTCGGCCGCCCGGCGTTCGGCGATGGTCTGGCGGCGGTCGGCTTCGGCAGCCGCCGCGGCGTTCTTGGCCCGCACCGGCACCTTGCGTTCGCCGGGCTGGCGGATCCGGCCCGCCCCGCGGTACAGCGGCACCGCGTCCAGCAGGCGCGGATCCAGGCCGGAGAAGCGGTGGCCCTCGCCGAAGAACTTGGTGCGTGCCAGCAGCTGCATGGTCGGGTGCGTGAACATGAAGACCACCAGGAGGTCGGCCACCGCGGTCAGGCCCAGCGTGAACGCAAAACCGCGCACGTTGCCCACCGCCACGAAGTAGAGCACGACGGCGGCCAGCAGGTTGACCGCCTTGGAAGCCAGCACGGTTTGCCGTGCGCGCTTCCAGCCGTTGTCCACGGCCGAGACCAGGCCCCGGCCCTCGCGCAGTTCGTCGCGGATGCGTTCGAAGTAGACGATGAAGGAGTCGGCGGTCTGGCCGATCGCCACGATCAGGCCGGCGACCCCGGCCAACGACAGCCGGTAGTTTTCGGTCCAGCCCAGGATGGCAATCGCCAGATAGGTCAAAATGCCGGCCACCACCAGCGACGCGATGGTCACCAGGCCGAGCATGCGGTACTGGAAGATCGAGTAGGCGGCGACCAGCACCAGGCCGATAAGCCCGGCGATCAGGCCCATCCGCAACTGGTCGGCGCCCAGCGTGGCGGAAATCTGCTGCTCGCTCTGGATCTCGAAGCTGATCGGCAGTGCGCCGTACTTCAGCTGCTCGGAGAGGACACGGGCCGATTCTTCCGTGAAGTTGCCGGTGATCTGCGGCTTGCCGTCCGGGATGACCGCGTTGGTCGTGGGAGCGGAAATCACCTCGCCGTCCAGCACGATGGCGAACTGGTTCTGGGCGCCGGAGAGCCCGAACAACCGTTCGGTCACTTCCTTGAAGGTTGCGGTTCCCTCGCTGTTGAACTCGATGTTCACCGCCCACTGGTTCAGCGTCTGTCCCTGGGTGCCGCGCACCTGGCCAAAGCTGGAGTCGGCGATGTCGGTGCCGGGCACCTCCACCGGGCCCAGGATGTACTTCATGCCGGTATCCGGTTCACAGGCGACCGTCGGCTTGGCCGGGTCGGCCGGCTCGGTCTCCTCTGCGGCCGCGGCCGGGTCAAGGCACTCCAACGCCTCGAACTCCTGGTAGAGCTCCGGGGTGATCCAGTTCAGGTCGCTGGCGTTCTTCGGTTCGGCCGCCGGTTTCGGAAGGTCCGCTTCGGGCGTCCGCTCCTCCTCCGGAACGGCGGAACCCGGTGCAACGGTGAGCACCGGGCGGAATTCCATGGCGGCCGAAGCCTGGATCAGTTCGCGGGTCCGCTGGTCCGGGACACCGGGCAGGCTGACCACCACGTTGCGGCCGGACTGCGTGGTGATCTCGGCCTCGGCCACGCCGGATCCGTCGACGCGCTGGCGGATGATCTCCACGGCCTGGTTGAGCTGCTCGGCGGTGATCTCGCCTCCGCCGCCCTGGACCTGCGGAGCCAGGATCATCTGGGTGCCGCCCTCAAGGTCGAGCGCCAGCTTGGGCGCCCAGCTTGCCTGGCCGGTGAATACACCGCTGCCCAGGATGACGGTGCCGGCGGCCAGGAGCACACCAAGCCAGATAAGTGTCCGCCGCGCAATGCTGGTGGAACCGGATCGTGCCATGGAAGATCTTTCTCTCATCGGCTCAGTCGGCCGGAGGAACCGGCCGGTACATGGCGAAGTGGCGGGGCATGCCCCGCCACTGCACGCCTATACGGCTAAGCCGTCGCTGGCCTACTTGGTGTCTTTGTTCTGCTCTTCGTTGAGCCGCTTAAGGGTGTCCTCGGCGGATTCCTCCGGGCGCGTAGCGCTTTCCGCGGTGAGGGACGAGGCGTCGTCGGGAACCTCGGGGGCCTCCGGCGTCACGACTTCGTTCACCGCCTGGGTGTGCACGGTGGCGGTGTTGCCCGGCGACAGTTCAAGGACCACCTTGTTGTTGTCGGGGTCGAGGGAAACGACGGTGCCGAAGAGGCCGAACTGAGTCATCACCTCCGTGCCCGGCACCATCTGCTCCTTGATGCGCTCGGCCTTTTCGCGCATCTGCGCCTGGACCTTCTTCTGCTTGCGGAACATGAAGAAGATCATCAGCGCGAAAACGGCGAACAGGGCGATGGTCATCACGTCGATGCCGCCCGACTGCTGCTGGGGAGTGGTGCCGGTGAAGAGATTTACGAACACAGGGAAGTTCCGTCCTAGAAGTCTGGAGCGGACCGGTAGGAAAATCCGGACCGTGTACGCAGCCTGCCGCGTCCCGTGGGGGACGGCGCACTCCGCACGTTCCTACCATTCTACGCGGTGACCGCCCTGACGCGGTCAAGCTTCAGTTTTCGGCGAAATCCGTGTCCGGCTCCAGCAGTTCCGAGAGCAGGTCTTCGGTCTGTCCCGCGGCCAGGTGATCCGGCACCGCCAGCCCCAGGTGTTGCCAGGCCGCGGCGGTGGCGATCCGTCCGCGCGGCGTCCGGCCGAGCAGCCCTTCGCGGACCAAGTAGGGCTCGGCCACCGTCTCCACCGTCTCGGTTTCCTCGCCGACGGCTATGGCCAGGGTGGACAAACCGACGGGCCCGCCGCCGAACTTGGTGATCAGGGCGGTCAGCACCGCCCGGTCCAGCCGGTCCAGTCCCCGTTCGTCGACTTCGTACATATCGAGCGCCGCCGCTGCCGCACGCGCATCGATCTCCTCGATCTTGTGCACAAGGGCCCAGTCCCGCACCCGGCGCAGCAGACGGTTGGCGATGCGGGGCGTGCCGCGGGAGCGCCCGGCGATCTCGGCGAAACCAGCCGAACTGACCTTGAGGTCCAGCAGCATGGCCGAGCGGCGGAGCACCAGCTCAAGCTCCGCGACGGCGTAGAACCCCAAGTGCCCGGTGAAGCCGAACCGATCGCGCAGCGGCCCCGGCAGCAGCCCGGCCCTCGTCGTGGCCCCGACGAGGGTGAACGGCGGCAGGTCGAGCGGGATGGCGGTGGCGCCGGCTCCCTTGCCCACCACGATGTCCACCCGGAAGTCCTCCATCGCCATGTAGAGCATTTCCTCTGCCGGCCGCGACATCCGGTGGATCTCATCCAGGAAGAAGATCTCCCCTTCGGTCAGCGACGACAGGATCGCCGCCAGGTCGCCCGCGTGCTGGATCGCCGGTCCGGAGCTGATGCGCAGCGGCGCGTTCATTTCCGCGGCGATGATCATGGCCAGCGTGGTCTTGCCCAGTCCGGGCGGGCCGGACAGCAGGACATGGTCGGCTGTCCGTTCGCGGATCCGGGACGCCTCCAGCACCAGCGACAGCTGCTGGCGGACCCGGGTCTGGCCCACGAAATCGTCCAGGTTCTTGGGGCGCAGCGCCGATTCGATCGCCCGTTCTTCGGTTTCCGACGTGTTGGCGACCAGCCGGTTGTTCTCGGAATCCTCCGCCACGCTAGTTCACTCCCGCGGTCCGCCGGGACGCGCCGGTCCGGGCGCCGTCCTGGCCGAGCCTGCGCAGGGTCAGCCGCAGCAAGTCGCCCACGTTGCCTGCCGCTGCCGCCTCCGGATTTTCCTCGGCGGTGGTGTCCACCGCCGCGGCGGCGTCCTTCTCGGACCAGCCCAGGCCGGCCAGGGCCTCCTGCACCTGTCCCTTCCAGCCGCCCTTCTGCTGGGGGGCCTGCTCGCCGGTGGGGATCAGCTTCCCGGCCAGCTCGAGCACGATCCGGCCGGCGAGCTTCGGCCCGATGCCCGGAACCTTGGTGAACGCCTTGCTGTCCCCCTCCGCGGCGGCAACCCTCAGCGCCTCGGGCGAGTGCACCGACAGCGCCGCCAGGCCCAGCCTCGGGCCGACCCCGCTGACCGAGATGAGGGTTTCAAAAACTTCCCGTTGCGCTGCGTCCTCGAAGCCGAACAGCGTCATGGAGTCTTCGCGCACAATCATGGTGGTGGCCAGTTCGGCCTCCCGCCCCACGAACAGCGTGCCCAAGGTCTGCGGCGTCGCCTGGACGAGCATGCCGAATCCGTTGACGTCGATCACGGCCGATTGCAATCCCACGTGGGCGACGACGCCGCGCAACGAGCTAATCATGAACTCAACTCCCAATTCCGGCACTGCGGCCCGGAGTCCGCCCCGCGGGCAGCACGGCGGCGGATTGTCCGAACATATCTACGAATAGCTTACGGGGCAGCACGGACATTGCCGGCCACCGCCACACCGTGGCACCGGTTCCGGCGGCCGCCGCCGGCCCCACGTCAGCGGCGGGTGCGCTTGGCCTTCGCTTCGGCCTCCGCCCAGAGCCGCTGCGCCGTCGTCATCCCGCCGCCTGCAGCCGGTCTCGCAGCTCCGCCGCGCCAGGCATGGGTGATGGCCAGCGCCAGGGCGTCCGCGGCATCGGCCGGGCGCGGCGGGGTGTCCAGCCGAAGGATCCGGGTCACCATCTTGGTCACGGCGGCTTTGTCCGCCTGCCCGTTGCCGGTGACCGCCGCTTTCACCTCGGTGGGCGTGTGCAGCGCGACGGCGATCCCGCGGCGTGCTGCCGCCGCGATGACCACCCCGGATGCCTGCGCGGTGCCCATCACGGTACTGACATTGGTCTGGCTGAAGACGCGTTCGACGGCGAGCACGTCCGGGGTGTGCGCGTCGAGCCATTCGTCGATCGCGTCGGCAATCTTCAGCAGGCGCAGCTCCAGCGCCATGTCCGGGGTGGTCCCCACCACACCGACGTCCACAAGGGAGGAGCGCCGGTTCGGTTCAACATCGACCACGCCCAGGCCGCAGCGGGTCAGGCCCGGGTCCACTCCCAGCACGCGCATGACGGGCGCCGACGGCCGGACCGGTGTCAGTCGTTCTCGATTTCGGCGAGGACGTCCGCGCTGATGTCGGCGTTGGAGTAGACGTTCTGGACGTCGTCCAGGTCCTCGAGGGCATCCACCAGCTTCATGAACTTCCGGGCCGCGTCCGCGTCGAGCTCCACGGCCATCGAGGACACGAACTCGATCTCGTCGGTTTCGTATTCGATGCCGGCTTCTTCCAGTGCGGCCACGACGGCGCGCAGGTCCGTGGGATCGGCGTGGACCTCGAAGTTGTCGCCCTGCTCCTTGACTTCCTCCGCGCCGGCTTCGAGCACCGCCATCAGAAGGTCGTCTTCCGTGAGTTCGTTCCTGGGCAGGGCCACCACGCCCTTGCGGGAGAACATGTAGGACACCGACCCCGGGTCGGCAATGGTGCCGCCGTTGCGGGTGATGGCCAGGCGAACCTCCGAGGCGGCCCGGTTCTTGTTGTCGGTGAGGCACTCGATTAGCACAGCGGAGCCCTGCGGCCCGCGGGCCTCGTAGATGATTTCGCTGTAGTCCACCGTTTCGCCGGTCAGGCCGGCACCGCGCTTGACCGCGCGGTCGATGTTGTCGTTGGGAACCGAGGTCTTCTTGGCCTTTTGGACGGCCAGTTCCAGCGCGGGGTTGCCGGACATGTCCGCTCCCCCGTTGCGCGCCGCTACCTCAATGTTCTTGATCAGCTTCGCGAACGACTTGGCACGCCTGGCGTCGATCACGGCCTTCTTGTGCTTGGTGGTTGCCCACTTGGAGTGTCCGGCCATGCTTACGCCTCTCCTCTGACGATGCGGATGAAAAGTTCGTGGATGCGGCGCTCCCCCGTAATCTCCGGGTGGAAGGATGTCGCCAGCAGATGCCGCGAACGCACTGCCACTATTCTAGCTGTCCCGTGCAAAGTGTCGGTGTGGGAGGCCTCCTCCGGCTGGACGGCAGCCAGGACCTCCACGCCCTTGCCCACGCGTTCCACCCAGGGCGCACGGATGAACACGGCGTGGACCGGCGCCGGGTCCTGGCCGGGAGACGCCGCGCTGAACTCCAGGCCCCGGAAGTCCAGATCGGACTCGAACGATTCGCGCTGCCGGCCGAAGGCGTTCCGACGCACCGTAATGTCCAAGCCGCCCAGCGTCTGCTGCGGTTCGCCCTTCAGGTCGGTGGCCGGGTCTGCAATCTCCCGGGCCAGCATGATCATGCCCGCGCACGAACCGTAGACCGGCATGCCCGCCTCGATCCGCCCCTTCAGCGGGTCGGCCAGCTCAAAGATGCGGGTGAGCTTGTCGATCGTCGTGGATTCACCGCCGGGGATGACCAGGCCGTCCACGGCCGCCAGTTCCGCAGGCCGGCGCACCGGCACCGCCGCGGCGCCGCTGTGCTCCAGGACGGATAGATGTTCGCGGACATCGCCCTGCAGGGCAAGCACACCAATCGTGACCACGGTGACGGTTCCTCGGAGTTCGCATCGGGGCCGCCTCAGTGGCGGCCGTACGGAAAAACAGTAGTGCCAACCGGTCCAGCGGTGTTAAACGGTGCCCCCTCCCCTGTGGTGACCGTCACTGTTCGGCCCGGGCCGACGGCGCCGGGGCACGGCGGCTTGTATAGTCTCTACTCATGCGACACCTCCTTGCGACCGTTGCCGGAAAGGCCGTAAAGGCGGTAGCCAGGCTCCGCGGCGGCGGTTCCGCACTGCCCGGCCTGGTGGCCGAAAAAATCGATCCGCAGTTCCTGCCGCGCACGCTCGGCGAGCTGCCGCGCGGCGTCGTGGTGATCAGCGGGACGAACGGCAAAACCACTACCACCAAGATGGTGGTGGAGCTGTTGCAGGGGCAGGGCCTGAAGGTGTTCACGAACCGGACGGGCAGCAACTTCACCCGCGGCGTGGTCGCTGCCGTGCTGGGCGACTCCGACGCCCGGGGCCGGCTTGACGCGGACATTGCCGTGTTGGAGCTGGACGAGGCTCACGCGGTTCACTTCGTCAAACTGGTGGCCCCGCGCTACAGCCTGCTGCTCAACGTCATGCGCGACCAGCTGGACCGCTTTGGCGAAATCGAAACGACCGCGGGTTTCCTCCGGCAGATCGCCGCGGCGACGACCGAGGCAGTGGTACTGAACCGGGAAGACCCGCGCATCGCGGCGCTGGCGGGCGCCGTGGCCGCGCCGCGGGTCGAATACTTCGGCCTGGCGCCGCAGCTGCGCCACATGTTTCCGCACGACGACGAAATGCGGTCCGCCGCCTCCGCCGGCCCATCCGGCGCCACCGCCGCCGACGCCGGCCGGCCGAGCGCCGACGTCGTGCTCTCGGCCTGCGAAGGGGCCGCCGCAACCTTCCAGCTGGACGGCCGCGAGCTCGAGGTCGAGCTGAAGCTGACCGGCGTCTACAACGTGTTCAACGCCGCCGCGGCGTTGGTGCTGGCGCGGACCGTGTTGGGCCCCGCGGTGGACGAGCCGGAACTGCTGGCGTCGCTGGAGAACGTGACGCCGGCCTTCGGCCGCGGCGAATCGCTGACCGTCAACGGCCAGCCGCTGGACCTGGTGCTGGTGAAGAACCCAGCCGGCTTCCGGCTGGCACTGAAGTCCTTCCCCGCCGCCGGCTACCGGACCATGATCGCCATTAACGACAACTACGCGGACGGGCGGGACATGTCCTGGCTGTGGGACGTCGACTTCGATTCGCTGCGGGACACCGGCGTGGCCGAGGTCTCCGGGGTCCGGGCACGCGACATGGGGCTGCGCCTCTTCTACGAGGACGTTCCGGTGGACCGGGTGGACACCGACCTCAATGCCTCGCTGCAGCGGTTCATTGCGGGCGGTCCGGAGACGCCGAAGCGCATCTACTGCACCTACACCGCCATGCTGGCGCTGCGCCGCGAGCTCGGCAAACTGACCGAAGTGGAAGTGGTCTCCTGATGGACGCTCCTGTTATCGACCTGCTCCAGCTCTACCCGCGGGACATGAACATCTACGGCGACTGGGGGAATGTCCTGGTGCTGCGCAAGCGCCTGGAGCTGCGCGGATACGACGTCCGGCTGCACGAGTACAACCCCGGCGACGCGTTCCCCGAGCAGGTGGACCTGATCGTGGGCGGCGGCGGCCAGGACTCCGGCCAGAACAAGATCCAGGCCGACCTGCTGGCCCAGGGCGGCCGGCTGCGGGAGCTGGCCGAGGACGGCCTGCCGATGCTGGCGGTCTGCGGCCTCTACCAGCTGTTCGGCCACCGGTTCACCACCCACACCGGCGAGGTCATCACCGGCATCGGGCTGCTCGATGCCGAAACCGTGGGCGGGCCCACCCGGTTGATCGGCAACACCGTGCTCGAAAGCGGCGAGTTCGGCACGGTTATCGGGTACGAGAACCACAGCGGACTGACCACCCTCGGCAGCGATGTCCGGCCGTTGGGACGGGTCACCAAGGGCCAGGGCAACAACGGCACCGACGGCACCGAGGGAGCCCGCTACCGGAACGTCATTGCCACCTACCTGCACGGTTCCCTGCTGCCCAAGAACCCGGCCGTGGCCGACTACCTGATCCGCCACGCCGTCGAGCGGCGCTACGGCAGCTTCAACGACGTGCCGCTGGACATTCCGCATGAGGCCGAAGCCCGCGCCGACGCGGCCGCCCGTCCGCGCTGACGCCGGCGGACGCTGACGCTTGGCAGCCACTGACGCCAGGCCGTCGCTAAGCCAGTCCGGGCGACGGCCCGCGGCGTCAATCGCCGCTGAGCAGCCACTCGCGGGCGACGTCCGTCGGGGCTCCCATGGACTCGACGGTCGCCTTGGTCCGTAGCCGGCTGGCCGCGTCCGCCTGTTCGGACACGCACCAGTCCCCGGACTTCGCGGCTGCCGCCAGCGCATCCGCTGCCACCGGGCACCAGCGGTGCCCGGGTCCGTCGAACGTGGCCGGCAGCCAGTCCAGCCCCGCCACCTCCCAGGCGCCGTCGTCGCCGGCCTGGCTGAACCTGGCCCGAACCATCAACCCCTCGGTGTTGAGGATGTTCGGGGTTGCATGCGCGGCGAGGGTGTTGCCCAGCCCGTAGACGATCCAGGTGCCGTCGTAGCGCTCAATCGGCTGGACGGAGTGGCTGTGGTGCCCGTACACCAAGGAGAACTCGCCGCTGTCGGCCAACGCGTGGGCAACCTCCTGCTGTTGCGGGCTGGCGTAGGCGGTGTATTCGTCCCCGGCATGCACCGCTCCCAAGACGATGTCCGCGCCCTGCGCCCGGGCCTTCCTGGCCTTGGCGATCATCGCCCGGGGATCCAGCACGTCCACCTGCCAGGGCCGGTCCGGCTCCAGCCCGTTCAGCGAGAAGGTGCCGGTGATGACCGCGATCCGCGCGGCCGGGGTGTCCAGGACCAGTACCTCCTCGGCCTCGGCCGCGCTGGCGTAGGTGCCCGTGTGTTCCAGGCCGCGCGCGTCCAGCGCCTGCAGGGTCCGTTCCAGGCCGGCGGTGCCGTGGTCGAACGCGTGGTTGCTGGCGGTGGTGCAGGCGTCGTAGCCCAGGGCGGCGGCGGCGTCGAGGATCTGCGGCGGCGCGTTAAACGCCGGGTAGCCGGAGTACGGTCCGTCGTCACCGGCCAACGGGGTTTCCAGCTGGCAGACGGCGAGGTCGGCGGTGTCCAGGTATTGCTCCTGGGCCGCCAACATCGGCTCGAAGTCCAAGGTTCCTTTCCCGGTCCGCCGGGCGTCGGCGGCCGCCTGCTCCCAGAGCGGCTCGTGCAGCAGCAGGTCGCCGGTGAGGGCCACGGTGGCGCAGCGGATTCCCGGGCACGCCGGGCCCGCGCCGGCCGTCGCCGCCGGCTCCGGGGCGGGCTCCGGTGCGGAGGTCGACGGCGGTGTCTCCCCCGCGCCGCCGCTCCCCGGTGGGCCGGATCCGGAGGGCACCGCCACCGGCTTGGTGTCGGCCGGCCCTGTGCCGGGCGGTCCGGCGGCCTCCCGCCCCGGGCCGCAGCCGGCCAGCAGCAGGGCCGCGATGGCCAACGCCGCCGCCGGTGCGGGAGTCCGCGACACCGCTGCCCGGTGAATGCATCGGCCCGGTTCCCGCACCGGGGAACCGGCCGGTCCCTCGGGCGGCTGCCTGTTCATGCCGCAAGTGTAAGTCCGGCTGTGCCGTGCACCACGGCGGCGCGGCGGCGTGCCCCCGGCAGGTACGGCGGGGACGCCGGGTACCCATGGCAAAGTGGTGGCATGGCCAACCCCTTCCTGGAACCCAGTGTCCTCCCCTATGAGCTGCCCGATTTCGCCGCGATCCGCCTTGAACACTATCCGGAAGCGTTCGAGGCCGGGTTCCGCGAGCAACTGGCGGAAATCGAGGCGATCGCGGCCAATCCGGCACCGGCGACGTTCGAGAACACCGCCGTCGCCTTCGAACGGTCCGGCCGCACGCTGTACCGGGTGAGCGCCGTGCTGGACAACTTCGCCGCCGCCGACGCCACCGACGACGTGATGGAGCTGCAGCAACGGATGGCCCCGCAGCGGGCCGCCCACCGTGACAACATCTACCTGCATGCGGCGCTCTACCGGCGGGTCTCGGCGGTCGACGAAGCCGCCGAAGGCCTCGAGGGCGAAGACCTGCGCCTTCTCACCGAGCTGCGCAAGAAGTTCCGCCGGGCCGGCGCCCAGCTCCCTCCGGCAGACCAGGAGCGGCTGCGCGCCATGAACGTGGAGCTGTCGGAGCTGGACGCGGAGTACTCGCGGGAATTGCTAACCGCCGGCAATGCCGCCGCGGTACATGTCACCGACCGCGCACAACTGGCCGGGCTCGCCGACGACGACCTGACCGCCGCCGAACTCGCGGCGCGGGACGCCGGTTACGACGACGGATGGCTACTGGTCCTGACCCTGCCAACCGCCCAGCCGGCGCTGGAAACCCTCACCGACCGCGGCACCCGCCGCCGCCTGCATGAGGCATCGGTGGGCCGCGGCGAAGCGGGCCACCGGACGCTGGAGCTGGCGGCCCGCACGGCGGAGCTGCGGGCCGAGCGGGCCGCGCTGCTCGGCTTCGCCAATCATGCCGAGTATGTGCTGGACGGGCAGACGGCGCCCTCGCTCGCGGCCGTGCAGGACATGCTGGCGCGGCTCGTCCCGCCGTCCGTCGCCAACGCCCGCGCCGAGGCGGAGATCCTCGCCGAGGCGGCCGGCCACCCCCTCGAGCCGTGGGACTGGGCCTACTATGCGGAGGTTGTGCGCCGCCGCGACTACAGCGTGGACCTGGCCGGACTGCGGCAGTACTTCGAGCTCGAACGCGTGCTCGCCGACGGCGTCTTCTTCGCCGCCAACCGGTTGTACGGGCTGCGGTTCGAGGCCAGGCCGGACCTCGCCGCCTATCATCCGCAGGCCCGGATCTGGGAAGTGATGGACGACGACGGTGCCCGGCTGGGCCTGTTCATCGGCGACTTCCATACCCGGGACACGAAGAACGGCGGTGCCTGGATGGATTCGCTGGTCGAGCAGTCCCACCTGCTGGGACAGCGCGCCGTCGTGATGAACAACCTGAACATCCCGAAGCCCGCTCCCGGCGAGCCGGCCCTGCTCAGCTACGACAACGTGGTGACGCTTTTCCACGAGTTCGGCCATGCGCTGCACGGCCTGCTGTCCCGGGTGGAGTACCCCGGCCTCTCGGGCACCAACGTGCCCCGGGACTTCGTGGAGTACCCGTCGCAGGTCAACGAGATGTGGATGCTGGAGCCGGAGGTCGCCGGCAACTACGCCAGGCACCACCTGACCGGCGAGCCGCTGCCGCGGGAGGTGGTGGACCGCATCAAGGCTGCGCAGCTGTGGGGCGAAGGCTTTGCCACCACCGAGTACCTGGCCGCGTGCGTGCTCGACCTGGCCTGGCACAGCCTGCCCGCCGGGCAGCGGGTCGAGGATCCGCCGGCCTTCGAACGGCAGGCACTGGCCGACGCCGGAATTGACCTGCCCCTGGTCCCGCCGCGCTACCGCACCGGCTACTTTAAGCACATCTTCGCCGGCGGCTACGCGGCGGGCTACTACTCCTACCTGTGGAGCGAAATCCTCGACGCCGACACGGTCGCCTGGTTCGCCGAAAACGGCGGACTCCGGCGCAGCAACGGAGACCGTTTCCGCCGCGAACTGCTCTCACGGGGCAACAGCATCGACCCGCTGCAGGCCTACCGGAGCTTCCGCGGACGGGACGCCGACCTCGCGCCGCTGCTGGCCAGGCGCGGCCTCGACCGGGACAGCAGCGCCCCGGCCGGCCGCTGGGACGTCCGGTAACGGCGGCCCCGTAAGGGCGGCCCCCGGAAACGGCGAACGCCCGGTACCGCACTGTCGTGCGGGACCGGGCGTTCGCCGTCGTCGGTATTTACCAGCCGCGCTCGGCGAGGCGGTGCGGCTGCGGGATCTCGTCCACGTTGATGCCGACCATGGCCTCGCCCAGCCCGCGCGAGACCTTGGCGATGACATCCGGGTCGTCGTGGAAGGTGGTGGCCTTGACGATCGCGGCGGCGCGCTCGGCCGGGTTGCCGGACTTGAAGATGCCGGAGCCGACGAACACGCCGTCGGCGCCCAGCTGCATCATCATCGCGGCGTCGGCCGGGGTGGCGATGCCGCCGGCGGTAAACAGCACCACGGGCAGCTTGCCGGTGGCGGCGATTTCCTTGACCAGCTCGTACGGGGCCTGCAGTTCCTTCGCGGCCACGTACAGTTCGTCTTCGGGCATTGCCGACAGGCGCTTGATCTCGGAGCGGATCTGGCGCATGTGGCCGGTGGCGTTGGAGACGTCGCCGGTGCCGGCTTCGCCCTTGGAACGGATCATGGCCGCGCCCTCGTTGATGCGGCGCAGGGCCTCGCCCAGGTTGGTGGCGCCGCAGACGAAGGGAACGGTGAAGTTCCACTTGTCGATGTGGTTGGTGTAGTCGGCCGGGGTCAGCACCTCGGACTCGTCGATGTAATCCACGCCGAGGGACTGCAGCACCTGCGCCTCGACGAAGTGGCCGATGCGGGCCTTGGCCATCACCGGGATGGAGACGGCGTCGATGATGCCGTCCACCATGTCCGGATCGCTCATCCGGGACACGCCGCCCTGGGCGCGGATATCCGCCGGAACGCGTTCAAGGGCCATCACGGCCACCGCACCGGCGTCTTCGGCGATGCGGGCCTGTTCGGGAGTCACGACGTCCATGATGACGCCGCCCTTCAACATTTCGGCCATGCCCCGCTTGACGCGGCTGCTGCCGGTCACGGGCGCGTGAGTTGAAGTTTCTTCACTGCTGGACACTAAAAGCCCCTAGGAGTCGGTAGGAAACGTACACCTCATCATACGTCCGGCCCGGTGCGCTGGGTCACCGATGACGTAACCTTCCTCGGGGCCCTAACCGGGGGCCTGGGCGGTCCGGGGCGGATCAGGCGGTTTGCTGTGTCTGACGGTAGACGGCCATGATCCGCTGGGCCACGGTCAGCAGGCTGGCGGCGGCCAGCAGCACCAGGACCACCAGCAGGACCACCTCCGGCAGGCCCAGTCCGGTCAGGCCGGTGAAAACCAGGACGGAAACCAGGCGCTCGGAGCGTTCGGCCAGGCCCACCGCGGCGGTACAGCCCAGCGACTCGGCCTTGGCCCTGGCGTAGGAGACCAACGACCCGAGCAGCAGGCATACGAGCGCGGAGACGGCGATGGCGGTGTTCTCTCCGCCGGTGAAGAACCAGATGGCCACGCCGGCGAACACCGCGCCGTCGGCCAGCCGGTCGAGGGTGGAATCCAGAAAGTTGCCCCACCGGCTGTTGCGCTCCAGCATGCGCGCCATCAGGCCGTCCACCATGTCGGAGAAGACGAACGCCGTGATGAAGACCGTTCCCCAGAACAGCTCCCCCAGCGGGTAGAACACGAGCGCCCCCACGGAGACCCCGAGGGTGCCCACGATGGTGACGGCGTCGGGCGAGACGCCCATCCGGATCAGGGCACGGGCCAGCGGCGAGAACAGTTTTCCGAAGAACCCGCGCGCGTACTTGTTGAGCATCGCCGCGCTACCGTGCCGGCCAGGCTTGGGATACCTGCTTGCGGACCTCGTCCAGGGTCTCGGTGATCGCCTTGGTCTGGGCAATGATCGGGAAGAAGTTCCCGTCGCCGCCCCACCGGGGCACCACATGCTGGTGCAGGTGCGCCGCCACCCCGGCGCCCCCGGCTTCGCCCTGGTTCATGCCCAGGTTGAAGCCGCTGGGGTTGGCCACCTTCCGCAGGACCCGCATCGCCGTCTGGGTCAGCTCGGCGAACTCGGCGGTCTCCTCCGCGGTGATGTCGGTGTAGTCGGGCACGTGGCGGTACGGGCAGACCAGCAGGTGCCCGGGGTTGTAAGGAAACAGGTTGAGCACCACGTAGGCGAACTCGCCGCGGTGGACGATCAGCGATTCCTCGTCGGGGCGGGCCGGAGCCACACAGAACGGGCACTCGTCCTTGTTCTTGAACTGGCCCTGGCCGCCCTTGACGTAGGCCATGCGATGCGGCGTCCAGAGCCGCTGGAAGGCATCCGGCACGCCGGGCAGCTCAAAGCCGTCCGTCACCTCGTCGCCGGTCCGGTCGGTCATGGCTTCGGTCGTCTCGGCCATCGTCAGTTGCCGCGCCTGGCGGCGGCCTGCACGATCCGGGACACGGCCTCGTCCACCGGGATGCCGTTGTCCTGGCTGCCGTCGCGGAAGCGGAAGGAGACGGCTCCGGCCTCGGCGTCCTCGCCGCCTGCGATCAGCACGAACGGAACCTTGTCCTTGCTGGCGGTCCGGATCTTCTTCGGGAAGCGGTCCGAACCCAGGTCGGCCTCGGCGCGGATGCCCTGAGCGCGCAGCTTGGCCACGATCTCCAGCATGTAGTCGTTGAACGCCTCCGCCACCGGGATGCCGACCACCTGGACCGGGGCGAGCCACGCCGGGAAGGCGCCGGCGTAATGTTCGATCAGCAGGCCCATGAAGCGCTCTACCGACCCGAACAGGGCGCGGTGGATCATGACCGGGCGCTGGCGGCTGCCGTCGGCTGCCTGGTATTCGAGTTCGAACCGTTCGGGCAGGTTGAAGTCCAGCTGGATGGTGGACATCTGCCAGCTGCGGCCGATCGCGTCGCGGGCCTGTACCGAAATCTTGGGGCCGTAGAAGGCCGCTCCACCCGGGTCCGGCACCAGTTCCAGGCCGGATGCCTCGGCGACCTCGGCCAGGGTGCGGGTGGCCTCGTCCCAGACCTCATCGGCGCCCACGTACTTTTCCGGGTCCTTGGTGGAGAGCTCCAGGAAGAAGTCGTCGAGCCCATAGTCCTTGAGCAGGTCCAGCACGAAGTTGAGCGTGGTGGTCAGCTCGTCCTTCATCTGCTCGCGGGTGCAGTAGATATGGGCGTCGTCCTGGGTCATGCCGCGCACGCGGGTCAGGCCGTGGACTACGCCGGACTTTTCGTAGCGGTAGACGGAGCCGAATTCGAACATCCGGAGCGGCAGCTCGCGGTATGACCGGCCGCGCGAGCGGAAAATCAGGTTGTGCATCGGGCAGTTCATCGGCTTCAGGTAGTAGTCCTGGCCGGGCTTGACGACCTCGTTGGTTTCGGGGTCGCGGGTCTCGTCCACATGCATGGGAGGGAACATCCCGTCCCGGTACCAGTCCAGGTGGCCGGAGACCTCGTACAGGTTGCTCTTGGTGATGTGCGGGGTGTAGACGAACTCGTAGCCCGCCTCGGTGTGCCGCTGCCGCGAGTAGTCCTCCATCGCCTTGCGGACGATGCCGCCCTTCGGGTGGAAGACGGGCAAGCCGGAGCCGAGTTCATCCGGGAAGGAGAACAGGTCCAGTTCGGCGCCCACCCGGCGGTGGTCGCGGCGCTCTGCCTCGGCCAGCCGCTCCTGGTAGGCCTTCAGGTCTTCCTTGGTGGGCCAGGCGGTGCCGTAGATGCGCTGCAGCTGCTTGTTCTTTTCGTTGCCCCGCCAGTAGGCGGCGGCCGAGCGGGTCAGCGCATAGGCGTTGGAAATCAGCTTGGTGTTGGGCAGGTGCGGCCCGCGGCAGAGGTCCTTCCAGACCACTTCGCCGCTCTTGGCGTCCACGTTGTCGTAGATGGTCAGTTCGCCGGCGCCCACTTCGATGCTGGCGCCCTCGCCGGCCTCGTCGGAGTGACCCTTGAGCCCGATCAGCTCTTCCTTGTACGGCTCCCCCGCCATCTCGGCGAGCGCTTCGGTCTCGGAGACGGTGCGGCGGACGAAGCGCTGGTTGGAGTTGACGATCTTGAGCATCATCTTCTCCAGCTGCTTCAGGTCCTCCGGGGTGAAGGGCTCATCGACGTCGAAGTCGAAGTAGAAACCGTCGGTGATGTACGGGCCGATCCCGAGCTTGGAGTCCTTCCGCAGCTGCTGGACCGCCTGGGCCATGACGTGCGCGGTGGAGTGGCGCAGCACGTTGAGCCCGTCGGGAGAGTCGATAGTCACGGCTTCGACCTTGGCCCCGGCCGGGATCGGCTGGTCCAGGTCCTTCAGTTCGCCGTCGACGCGGACGACGACGACCTCCCGCCGGGCGCCGTAAAGGTCGGCTCCCGTCGTGCCCTCGGTCACCTGGTTCTCTTCGCCGTCGACGATGAGGGTGATGTTCTGGGGCGCTGACACAGAGGTCTCCTTATGGTGGATGTAAGCCGTTACTGCAGCGACATACTTGGGCGCTGCAAGCCTCTACGATCGTATCCGCTGACGCGAAGCCCGACCAACACCGCCGCGGCGGGGCTACGCGCCCGCTGGGGCCGGCGAGCCGCCTCTGGCCGCGCATCATCCTGCCCGGTTCCCGTGGCTACCGGCCAGCCAGGACCCGGCCGGAACGCGGTGATCCAGTCCTTCTGCGGCCATGCGGCGGGCAAGTTCGCCAGTGCCAGGCTTTTCCTGGCGGGCGGCGTCCCTGCCGGCCGCCGGTGTTGCCGGCCCTCGTCCGGCCTCCGGTGTTGCCGGCCCCCGTCCTGCCGCGGCCCCGGAAGGAACAGGGTGCCCCGGCAGCGGCAGGCTGGCGGTGTCCGAAAGGTCCCACGCCTCCAGCGCCTGCAGCCCGATTCCCCTGGGGCCGGTCCGCCGGGTGAGGCCGCGGATGAGCAGCATCTCGGTGCCGAACAGCAACGGGCCGGAGCGTTCCTGGGCTTCCTGGAAGAAGGTGGCGTCCACGCAGCCGGTGCCGTCGTCCACGCTGATGAAAACCACCCGACGTCCGCCGCGCATGGGCGGTGTCTGGGTGGCCACACGGATGCCGGCCACCATTACTTCGCTCCCGTTGCGCATCTGCAGCAGGTCCTTGGCCTGGGTGACTCCGAGTTGGGCCAGCAGCGGAGCGTAGCTCTCCATCAGGTGGGAGCTGGCGTCGATCGAGAGCAGGTCCAGTTCGGTGCGCACCTTGTCCACCGTGGTCGGTTCCGGGAAGACCGGGACCAGATGGCGCAGCTCCAAGTCCCCCAGCGGCAGGGACAGCTGGCCCTCGGTGGGCTGGTAGCGCTGGGGAACCGGGCGGCTGTCCGGCTGGTCCAGATGGTAGACCAAATCCGTCCGGCTGGCCGCCCGGCCGCCGCGCTGGCCGGTCCGGCGGTTCAGCTCGTCGAAGGCGCCCAGCTGGGCCAGGCGTTTGAGCGCGGGTTTGCCGACCTTGGCCCGCGCGCGCAGGTCGGCCAGCGATTCGTACGGCTGGCCGACGACGATGCGTTTGAGCTCGGCCGCCGAGAGCCCGTAGATGCCGGTCAGGCTCAGCCGGATCCCCAGCTTTTCGCCGCTGCCGGAGGGAACGCGTTCCACCTGGTAGCGGTCGGTGCTGCGGTTGATGTCCAGCGGCAGGATCGGGATGCCCAGCCGCCGCGCTTCGGCCACCAGCAGGCGCAGCGGGTACATTCCCGGATCGTGCTGCCACAGCCCGGCCAGGAACGCCTCGGGGTGGTGGGCCTTCAGCCAGGCCGTCTGGTAGGTGGGCACCGCGAAGGCGGCCCCGTGGGCTTTGCAGAAGCCAAAGCTGCCGAAGGACTTCAGCGTGCCCCACACCGTGTCGACCACCTCCGGCGGATACCCCCGGTCCAGCGAGGCGTTGCGGAAGTATTCCTCCACCGCGGGTTCGGCTTCCTCGTTGCCCAGCAGCCGGCGGAATTCGTCCGCCTTGGCCAGTCCGCAACCGGTGAAGACGTCGAAGGTCCGCAGGACCTGTTCGTGGAAGATCGTGACGCCGTGGGTTTCCTTGAGGACCGGAATCAAATCCGGGTGCGGGAAGCGCTCCGGCGCCCAGCCATGGCGGTGTTCCAGGAACGGCCGGACCATATCCGATTGCATCGGCCCCGGACGGAACAGCGAAATGTCGATAATCAGGTCGTTGAAGTCCCGCGGGGCCATCTTGCCCACCAGCTCGCGCTGGCCCGGCGATTCAATCTGGAAGCATCCCAGGGTGTGGGTGCTGCGGATCAGCTCATAGGTCGGCTCGTCGTCCAGCGGGACCTGTTCCAGGTTGATGGTCCCGTCCGCGGCAATGTAGTCGGGCCCGGTTCCGTCCTCGCCCACCGGATGCCGGCCGGCTGCCGTCACGGCGTCCTTGCCCGGATGTATGCGGGCTATTTCCTTGAGCGCGTAGGCGATGGAACTCTGCATCCGCACGCCCAGCACGTCCAGCTTGAGCATGCCCATCGGGTCCATGTCGTGTTTGTCGAACTGGCTCATCGGCAGACCCAGCCCGCTTGGCTGGGTAGGGGTGCGGTCCAACAGCGAGCTGTCGCCCAGGATCACGCCGCAGGGGTGCATGGAGATATGCCGGGGCAGCCGGTCCAGCCGTTCGGTCAAATCCACCAGCAGGTCCAGTTGCTGGTCCTGCTCCACCTGGGCGGAAAACGCGCGCAGCTCCGGCTTCTCCGCCATCGCCTCACGGAACTGGCGCGCGGAGAACCGCCAGAGCTGTTTGGCGATGCCCGAAATCTCCTCCTCCGGCAGGCCCAGCGCCAAGCCGGCGTCGCGGACCGCCCCGCGGGCACGGTAACCGTTCTGCATGCTCATCAGGGTGACCCGCTGGCTGCCGAAACGGTCGAAGATTTTTTGGTAGACGTTGTGCCGCTCTGCACTTTCCACATCGATGTCGATGTCCGGCAGGGTGGAACGGTCCTGGGAGAGGAAGCGCTCGAAGATCAGCCCGTGGTCCAGGGGGTTCACGTGGCTGATGTAGAGCAGATAGTTCACCAGGCTCGAGGCACCCGATCCCCGGGCCGCGGCGCGCACGCCCATCCCGGTGATCATGCGCGACACTTCGGCCACCGTCAGGAAGTAGGAGGCGAAGCCCAGCCGCGAGATGATGCCCAGCTCATGGGCCAGCCGGTCCCGCAGTTCCTTCTCCGCCCGTCCGGACATTCCGCCAAACCGTTCGGCGATGCCGGTTTCGCAGCGCTGGACCAGCTCGGCCACGGGATCCCCGTCGATCCCGATGACGGAGGCTTCGGGGACCACCGGGCGCTTGAACCCCATGTCCCGGTAAGGATCCATGCGGCACCGGTCGGCCACCGCTTCCGTCGTGGCCAGCAGGCGGATGACGTCCTTGCTTCCGCCGCCGGCTGCCTGCACGATTTCCCGCGCCAGGGCCTGCATCCGGTCGGGGGATTTCAACCAGCCCTGGGCGCTCGGCTGCAGATCCGGCAGCTTGGACAAGGCTGTCAGCGCCCTCGCCGAGTCCAGCACATCTGCAGTGGCGGCGCCGTCCTCTTCGCAGTAGCGCACGGCGTTGGTCAGCACTGCGGGAAGATTCAACTCCCCGGCCAGGTTAAGCATCCGCACCGCGTGGGCGGTACTGAGATTCTCCCCCGGGGCACTCAGGTGGGAGACAATTTCCACTGCGAGCGCCCCGGCCGGCAGTCCGCTGCGCCAGCGTCCGGCCAGCCGGCGGGCTTCGGCGTAGCTACGGCGGCGCAGCGCCTGTCCGACGTCGGAAAAAGGACCCACCAGCACCGTCAGGGCCGGTCCGCCGTCCGGAATGCCCGCATGCCGGGCGAGTTGATCCACCGTCACGCCGGGCGTCCGGCGGCTGGCGGAACGCCCGCGGGCAGCCGTGCCGGCGTGGGCTTCCGAGACCAGGCGGCAGAGCGCATGGTAACCGCTGCCCTGGTTCCCGCCATGGGCCAGCACCACAACGCGGCCGGTGTCCCGACCGCCGCCGTCTTGGACGGCCAGGTCCACGCCGACTATCGGATCCATCCCCGTCGCCAGGCATGCCTTCAGGTGCTTGACCGTGCCGTAGAGACCGTCCCGGTCGGTGCAGGCCAAGGCGTCGGCACCGAAGGAAGCGGCCGCTGCGGCCAGTTCCTCCGGCCAGGAGACACCGTAGTGGGCACTGTACGCCGTGGATACGTGCAGGTGGGTAAAGCTCATGGACATTCCAAACAACGGTCGGGTCTCGGGATCGGCATCCGGCGGACTGCCGAGGCGAACCGGGGGCTGACAGAAAGGCCGGCGGGAACCGTAGCGCGGTCAGGCGCTCAACTCCCGGACGGCATCATGGACGCGGATCAGGCGCCAGCGTCCGGTATCCACCTGATGGGATAGGTCCAGGGTGCGGATCTGCGACCGGCCATTCAGCCGCGCCTGCACCCGCCAGATCTCATGGTCCACCAGTCCCGCGCCCCGGCCCCGTTCCGCACGCAGTTCCTCCGCCCACCATTTGCGGCGTTCGTACCAACGCACCGGTTCCGCGACGATGCGGTAGCTCCTGCCCTGCCAGCGCAGCCGGAGCGGCTGTCCGGCAGGGGAACACACAACGTCAACTGCTTCGCTGAAAACACCCATGTCCCAGTCGCCTTTCATCTGGACAACGGGTCATAATCCCCGGCGAGCGCCCCTGCCAACACGCCCACCGAAGAACTTGACCCTCTTATTCTATTCGAATATGTATTCGAATCCAAGATCAAGCGTAGGTTCGGGCACTGACAAAATCGGGCCGCCCGCCAACGGCGGCTCAGCGCGCAGCCGCACGGCGGCCAAGCGCAGCAGCACTGCCTACTGCAGCAGGACGGCCAGGCGCGCGCCGTGCGGCGGCCAAGGAGCCTAGCCGTCGTGCTCGGCGAGGTACTTCACGTCGTGGACCAGCTTGTCCCACATCAGCTTGGAGTGTTCCGCCGCCTCGGCCGTCTCGTTGTTGTCCTGCGACAGCGTGAACTCCGTGCCGCCCGGAACTGCCTCCAGCGTCCAGACGAGACGGTGGTAGTTCTCGGGCACGTCCTCCCGGCCGGACAGCGGGCTGAAATGCGTGACGACCAGCCGCCGTCCGGGTTCGAACTCCAGCACCTGGCCCTTGTCCTCGTACGCCTCGCCCTCCCACTCGCCCCGCCATCGGATAGGCCCGCCAACGCTCCAATCGGTCTGCACCTCGGTGCCGAACATGAATCCCCTGATGGCCTCGGGGTCCGTGATCACGGACCAGACACGGTCCGGCGGCGCCGCAATGGTCGCCGTCGAACTGGCCACGTACCGTCCGGACATTGGCTTCCTCCCCTGGTTCCCGCCGTGGCGGCGCGGGCGCGGTTACTCCATCCCAGCTTCCGGCAGCCGGGGCCGGCGCACAATGGCTGCAGGGATGCCGCTCAGGGAACGATCCCCGATTCCGGGGCGCCCGGCGGCGCTCATGCTGCTTCGTCGATGAGATCGGGCCCGTTGTTGCGCACGTTGTTGACCTTCGAACTGACCCGCCGCGGGACAAGATGCGGTTCGGGCATGGCCTCCAGCAGCTGCCGCACGTCGGCCTCGGATGTTGTTTCCGGATCCAGCCAGTCCGCATAGAGGCCGGGCGGAACGATCAGCGGCGTCCGGTCATGGATATGCCCGAGCGCATCGGCCGCCTGGGTGGTGATGATGGTGCAGGTGCGCAGCCACTTCTCCGGGTGGTCTTCGGGCAGGGCCGGGTCGGGCCAGTTCTCGAACAAAGCCGCGAAAGCCAGCGCCTCGTCGCCTTCGCCGTGCAGGTAGGTCGGGATCTTGCCGTCCTCGGTTTTCTGCCATTCGAAATACCCGTCGGCAACAAGCAATCCGCGCTTCCTGGCCGCCGCCTTGCGGAACGAGGGTTTCTCCGTCACGGTCTCCATCCGCGCGTTGATCAGGCGGGCGCCGGAGCGGGGGTCCTTGGCCCACGGCGGCACGAGGCCCCACCGGGCCAGGATGAGTTTCCTGGACACTCCCTCGCCGTCGGCCTGCTTGCGGTCGATGATCAAGGGGACCTCGTCGGTCGGAGCCACGTTGTAGGAAGGCTGGATCTCTTCGACATAGGACTCATCGACGTCGAAGGAAGCCACGAGGTCGCCGGTGCTCCGGGCCATGACGTATCTGCCGCACATGCCTCCATTATGGTCCAGCCGCGCGGCGGAAGCCCGGCGCGCGGCCCTTAAACGGCCTCGCACCCCGGCGGTACTCCCCGCCCGGCAGCCGCCGCGGCCGGCGCCGGGAATGACCGCGCCCGGTGAGACGTTGACATGTACACAAGCTTTCAGACCAGAAGGAGCCATCTTGGATTACACACCTGCTGCCGGAACCGTCACCATGTTCTCCACCACCTGGTGCGGGTACTGCCGCCGCCTGAAGACCCAGTTCGATGCGCAGGGCATCGGCTACACCGAGATTAATATCGAAGAGGTCCCCGGCACCGCGGAGCTCGTCGAGAAGCTCAACGACGGAAACCAGACGGTTCCCACCCTGCTCTTCCCGGATGGCAGCAGCGCCACGAACCCGCCGCTCTCCCTGGTCAAGGAACGCCTGGGCGTCTAGCAGCGGCAGGCTCCACCGGCGGAATCCGGACCGCGGGCCATGGGGCGCCGCAGTTTCCATAACAATCGTTTTGGAAATTGTGGCGCCCCTGTTTTGTTCCTAGGATGGGGCAGGACGGCCGACGACGGCCTCGCCAGACTTCGCTAGGAAGGAATCACTCCCGCATGGTTCACAAGGTTCGGGCAGTAGTGGCCCTGGAAAAGAATGCTCCGGTCTCCATCGAAACCATCCTGGTTCCCGATCCGGGCCCGGGCGAGGCGCTGGTGGACATCCTCACCTGCGGCGTCTGCCATACCGATCTGCACTACAAGCAGGGCGGGATCAACGACGACTTCCCGTTCCTGCTCGGCCACGAAGCCACCGGCGTGGTCAGCGCCGTCGGCCCCGACGTGACCGATCTTGAGCCCGGCGACCGCGTCATCCTGAACTGGCGCGCAGTGTGCGGCGAGTGCCGGGCCTGCCGGCGCGGTGAAGCCCAGTACTGCTTCAACACGCACAACGCCACCCAGAAGATGACCCTCGAGGACGGCACCGAGCTCTCCCCCGCCCTGGGCATCGGTGCCTTTGCCGAGAAGACCCTGGTGGCCGCCGGCCAGTGCACCAAGGTGGACGACGACGTCGACCCGGCGGCGGTCGGACTGCTCGGCTGCGGCGTCATGGCCGGCATCGGCGCGGCGATCAACACCGGCGAGGTCAAGCGCGGCGAATCCGTGGCCGTGATCGGCTGCGGCGGCGTGGGCATCGCCGCCATCGCCGGCGCAAAGCTGGCCGGCGCCACCACGATCATCGCCGTCGACATCGATGACAACAAGGTGGAGCTGGCCAAGTCGCTGGGTGCCACGCACGGGATCAACTCGAAGCAACAGGACCCGGTGGAGGCCATCCGGGCGCTCACCGGCGGCAACGGCGCCGACGTCGTGATTGAAGCGGTCGGACGTCCGGAAACCTACAAGCAGGCGTTCTACGCCCGCGACCTGGCCGGGCGCGTGGTCCTGGTGGGAGTCCCGACGCCGGACATGAAGATCGAACTGCCGCTGCTGGACGTGTTCGGTCGCGGCGGCTCGCTGAAGTCCTCCTGGTACGGCGATTGCCTGCCGTCCCGCGACTTCCCGATGCTGGTCAGCCACTATAAGCAGGGCAACCTGGACCTGGACGCCTTCGTCACCGAGCGGATCAAGCTCGACGAGGTTGAGGCCGCGTTCGACAAGATGCACGAGGGCAAGGTGCTGCGTTCGGTGGTGGAGGTCGCATGAGCGCCGCAATCGAAAACCTGGTCACCTCGGGCACGTTCTCGCTGGACGGCGGCACCTGGGACGTGGACAACAATGTGTGGATCGTCGGCGATGCCACCGAGGTCATCGTCATCGATCCGGCACATGATCCGCAGGCCATTGCCAACGCCGTCGGCTCCCGGAGCGTGAAGGCCATCCTGCTCACGCACGGTCACGACGACCACATCCGCGCCGTCGGTGCATTCCGGGACCTGGTGAAGGCACCTGTTTACCTGCACGACGCCGACCGGATGCTCTGGGACGCGGTCTTCCCGGACAGCGCACCCGACCACGCAATCGAGGACGGCGACACCTTCGAGATCGCGGGAGCGCGGCTGCAGGCCATCCACACTCCGGGCCACTCCCCCGGATCGGTCTGCTTCCACCTGGCATCGCAGAACGTGCTGTTCAGCGGGGACACGTTGTTCAACGGCGGTCCGGGAGCCACCGGCCGCAGCTATTCCAGCTTCGAAACGATCATCGAGTCGATCAAGGGCAGGCTGCTGACGCTGCCGCCCGAGACCATGGTGAAGACCGGTCACGGCGATTCCACCAGCATCGGCGCCGAAGCGCCGCAGCTCGACGAGTGGATTGCCCGCGGCCACTGAGTAAGTCCGGGCCCAGTCCCGCACCGCCCGCGTCCGACCGTATTCCGGTTCGGGTGCGGGCGGTGTGCTGTCCGGGGCCGGATCCGGCTTGCCGGCGGTGGCGCCATCGGTTCCACGCGCGGCTGCGGTGCGGCCGTCCGATCAGCCGCCGATGTAGTGCATCTCGACCCTTTGCCCTGGCCAGCCGGTGGCCGGGGGCGCCTCGCGCGGCGCCCGACCGGTCCCGTTTCCGGCGGCCACGCCCGCGGTCTCGGCGCTGCGCAGTTCCGAGTAGCGGTCCGAGCGGCCCCGCCAGACGCCGGAGAGCACGCGCGTCAGTTCGCCGTCGTCCGCGCCGCCGCGCAGCAGGGCGCGCAGATCCGTCCCGCCGGTGCCGAACAGGCAGGTGAAAAGCTTCCCGTCGGTGCTCAGCCGGGCGCGGGTGCAGCCGTGGCAGAACGCCTGCGTGACGCTGGAGATGGTCCCGATTTCGCCGCCGCCGTCGCGGTATCTGAAGCGTGTGGCCGTCTCGCCGGGGTACCGGGGGGCCAGCGGTTCCAGCGGCAGGTCGGCATCGATCCGCCGCACGATCTCGGCCGACGGGACGACCTGCGCCAGGTTCCAGCCGTTGGTCGTGCCCACATCCATGTATTCGATGAACCGGACGATGTGGGGCGTGCCGTGGAAGTGGCGCGCCATGGCCGGGACGCCGCCGTCGTTCTGGCCGCGCTTGACCACCATGTTGACCTTGACCGGGCCCAGCCCGACCGCGGCCGCGGCCTCGATGGCCTCCAGCACCGCGGCGACGGGATAGTCGACGTCGTTCATCGCGCGGAAGGTGGCGTCGTCAACCGAATCCAGCGAGACGGTCACCCGGGACAGCCCGGCCGCCTTGAGCGCCTCGGCCTTGCGGGCCAACGCCGAGCCGTTGGTCGTCATCGCCAGGTCCAGCGGACGGCCTTCGGGCGTGCGGAGCCCGGCCAGCCCGGTGACCAGGTCCTCGATTCCCCGCCGCAGCAGCGGTTCGCCGCCGGTCAGCCGCAGCTTTTCCACCCCTTCGGCGGCGGCGATCCGGGCCACCCGGACGATTTCGTCGAAGGTCAGCAGCTGGTCCTTGGGCAGGAACACGAAGTCGCGGCCGAATACTTCCCTGGGCATGCAGTAGACGCAGCGGAAGTTGCACCGGTCGGTGACGGAGATCCGCAGATCCCGCAGGGGCCGGCCCAGTGCGTCGTCGAGGGTATCCGGACCGTGCTGCGCTGGCCCGTCCATGGTGTGCCTCCGCTGCCGGGACTCGAAGTCCCCTCCAGACTAGGCGGGCCGGGCGTCGACTACAACGGGGCCGGTTCCGGGACCTGCACGCGGGCCAGCAGGTCGGCAAAAGACCCCTCCGCCACGTCGGCGTAGCCGGCGTACGCCGTGCGCAGCGCCCGCTCCACCGAGCCCACGCCGAGGCCGGGCAGCAGGTCCTCGGCCGCGCCGGCCGTTGCCGGATCCCAGTCCAGGCCGAGTGCGTCATAACTGGCCGTGAGCACCTCGCGCAGCGGCGCCGCATCCTCGACCACCACGACGGAGGAAAACAGCCAGGCACCGGCGACGACCCGCTGCGCGGTGCCCACCAGCTTGATCCGGCGCTGGGGCTCGACCGGGTACGCGCCGTGGATGCTGAACTCGCCCGGGCAATACTCCCCGGGGATTTCGCCCACGCCTGCCTCCAGCCCGGTGGCCCGCAAGCCGCCGGCGATGAGCTCCCCGAACCGGCCGAAACGCTTTTTCGCGCCGGCAATGGCATCGGCCAGCGGCTCCACATGGTCCAGCACCAGGCAGCCTTCGTGGTATGCGGCCGCGCGGCCGCCCGCCTTGCGCACCAGCGGTTCGAATCCACGTTCGCGGCAGCGGCGGGCCGCCTCCTGAAAGCCGGGCAGATGAGCGTCCCGCTGCCCGAACGCCACCGTGGGTGCCGGACGGTACAGGCGCACGGTAGCGCCGAGCCGTCCCTGCTTGGCCGCGGCCAGCAGTTCCAGTCCAAACTGCAGGTCCGCCTCCGCGCCGAACGACTCCGGCTGGCGGACCCAGTCGAGCCCGCCAGGGCCCTGCGCTGAGTGCTCCAAAATGTCGCCTGCTTCCTGAACTTGCTGATCCGCGCCGCCGGTCGCGGCGGATGCCCCTGCCATTTTACGGCCCGGGGCCATAAAGTGCCGTCCGTTCCGGGTCCGGGCATTCGGGGACCTTGCCACCGTGCCGGACACGGAATAATAGCCATGTGACTTCTCCCCAAACACCGCTCGTGCTGCTCGGCGGCGTCTCCGGCTCCGGTAAGTCCTACCTGGCAGCGCGGTTCGGCCGTCCGCATGTGGAGCTCGACGCGTTTTACCGGGAGATCACCGAGCACACCGGCGCGTCCCCCATGCCGCTCACCCCGTACGGGGAAATCGACTGGGACCATGCCGACACCTGGAACAGCGGCGCCGCGGCCGGCGCCATAATGGACCTGCTGGAGACTGGCAGCACCCGGATCCCCAACTACTCCATCGCCACCTCCAGCTACAGCGGGCACCGCACCGTGGAACTCGCGGAGGGGCCGGTAATTGCCGAGGGGATCTTCGCCGACGCCGTGCTCGGTCGGCTGCGCGGCCTCGGGGCGGAGGTTGACCCCATCTTCATAAGGGTCTCCCCCATCACGACGGCGGTGCGCCGCCTGGTGCGCGACCTGCGGGAGCACCGCAAGCCACTGCCGTTCCTGCTCAAGCGGGGCTGGGCAATCTTCCGTTCCGAGCGCGCCGTGCGCGACCGTTATGTGGCGGCGGGATTTCGCCCTGTCGCCAAGCGGCAGGTGAAGAGGGAGCTGGCCGCCCTGCGCCGGACACCGGCCGCCCAGCGGAAGTAGCGCCCGGCTATTCGGTCACGTCCCACATCCGGCGCCACCATGGCCGCTTGGGCTCGGGCTCCGGTTCCTCGCGTGCCGCCGCGGCCGCCCTGGCCGCCCGGCGTTCCCGCCAGCGTTCCAGTTCATACTCCACGTCCCGGGTCTTGGTGATCACCGGCGGGCCGCCCTGTAACTGTCGCCGCGCGTTGACCACCCGGGCGTTGAAGTCCTCCAGGATTTCGCGCACCCGCCGGTCAGAGATCTGCTGGTCCAGGCGTCCGTCCAGCTCGGCGTCCTCGGTCCGCAGCAGCAGGGCTTCGGGGCCCAGCCCCGTAAGGTTCTCGCGCTCGATCAGCCCCTTAAGCCACCAGTCGGGGTCATACCCGTTGCCCAGGTTGGGTATCGGTTTTCCGGCGTATTTCAGGTCATCGAAATCCCCGCGGGCCATGGCATCCCGGATCAGGTAGTCCGCGCGCCGGGAGGTGTCCAGCTCCCGGATTTTCCGGTGCTTCTCCTCTTCGGCCTCCGCCCGCTCCTCTTCCTCCGCGTCGGCCGGCCCGCGTTCGCGTGACGCCCGCAGCTCCGCGGCGCGTTCCAGCCGCCGGCCGTTGTCACCCGCTGCCCTGCTGTTCACTCGTCAGACACCGCCTCCGGTACGACTTGGGCCCGATGCTCGGCCACCGGGCTTTTCCTGACATTTTCCCAGCCCCGTTGCGAGCCAGCAATGCGTCGCCGTCGTTCATGCGCCGATCGCAGGTTCCCCGTCCGGCCGCGCCGGCGCGCTTCAGCGGTGGCCGCCGGCGCATCCGCGATGGCAGACTCGGCCGCATGCGCGAATTTGTCGTCCTGGGCACCGCCTCGCAGGTTCCTACCCGGAGCCGCAACCACAACGGCTACCTGCTGCGCTGGGACGGCGAGGGAGTGCTGTTCGACCCGGGTGAGGGAACGCAGCGGCAAATGATCCTCGCCGGAGTTTCGGCCAGCCGGATCACGCGTATCTGTCTGACGCATGTGCACGGCGACCACTGCTACGGATTGCCCGGCGTGCTCTCGCGCATGGTCCTGGACGGCGTTGAGCATCCGGTTCATCTGCACTACCCGGCCTCCGGCGGGGACGTGGTCCGGGCCCTGGTCTCACTCGCCTCCCCGGGACTTGACCTGCGCCTGCACCCGCACGGCGGCGCCGGGGCCATCGCGGACGGCCTCGAGGTGCGACCCCTGGACCACCGGATCGAGGCCTACGGCTACCGGCTGGTCGAACCCGACGGCCGGACCCTGCTGCCCGACCGGCTGGCTGCCGCCGGGATTTCCGGCCCCGACGTGGGCCGCCTGCAGCGGGAAGAAACCTGGAAGGGGGTGCGGCTGCAGGATGTCAGCGTGGCCCGCCCGGGACAGCGCTTCGCCTTCGTAATGGACACCGCGGTCTGCGCCGGGGCGGAGGAACTGGCCGACGGCGCCGACCTGCTCGTGGCCGAGTCCACCTTCAGCGACGACGACGGGGCTCTTGCCGTCCGGCACCGCCACCTCACCGCCGGTCAGGCCGGCGGACTCGCCGCCGGCGGCGGTGTGGGCACGCTGGTGCTGACCCATTTCTCCTCGCGCTATCCCAACCTGGCCCCGCTCGAGGAACAGGCCAGGGCGCGGGCAGGAGGGGCCGAGGTGGTTGCCGCCCGGGACCTGGACCTGATCCCGTTTCCGCAACGCCGGCGGTCCGGCTTCGGGCGGTAAGCACGCACCGGCCGCTTTTCCGGCTGCCCTGCCTGTTTCCCTCAGGGCTCGTCCGGGTTACGGTGGCAATCTCAACGCAAGGTGGATCACGATCGAAGGAGGCTGCAATGAGCGAGCAGAACCGCCCGGAGGACGAACAGAACCTGCCGGATCCCGAACTGAACGTCCAAGGTGAAGACCCAGTCATCCCGGATGAGGGCGCCGACGCGGTGCCGCCGGAACTGGTGGACGCCGGGATCGATACGGACTCCGAGCGTCCCGTGGACGAAACCCTGTCCGATCCGCTCGAGGGCGGCATGGCGGACGACCGGTTGGGAGCCCCGCTGGAGGACTTCGACCCGGATGAATCGCCGAGCCAGTAGGCGCAGTGAAGCCCCGCAGAGTTACTGCGGGGCTTCACATGTCCCGTACGGTTTCGGCTACGTGGTTCGGTCGCTGGCTGGCTCTTCCACTGTTGACTTGTCAAGGAAGGCAATCACTTCGGAGTCATCAGTCTTCGTCCAGGTTTCGCGCCCGGTGTCCTTGTCTTCGCGGCGGGTTTCCGGCGTGGTCGCGGCTTCCTTGCGGAAGCCCCAGCGGGAGTCCCTATTCGAGGCGTAGCACATCACGAACCTCCTTCGTGTCGGTCCTTTAATCGTCCTCCGGTCAGCGGCGGATGCCAAGGGCCGTTTTCGCGCGGATTCATGCACGCTGAGGGTCCGCCCTCCGTCATCGCAATTCGACGATGACGTCGAGGACTTTGGGCGGGCTGAAGATTGCTGGGGCGCCGTAACCGATGACAAGGGAGAAGGCCAAGGAGACGGCCATACCGGTGGCAGGCCGATGCTTGCCAAGGGCGTTTAGGGCAGACTGGTGGCGTGAGCGGAATCCCGTGGGTGCTGCACGTCGATCTCGACCAGTTCATCGCTGCGGTCGAAGTGCTCCGACGGCCGGAGCTTGCGGGCAAACCGATCATTGTCGGCGGCCGGGGCGACCCCACGGAACGGGCTGTGGTGTCGACCGCATCCTACGAAGCCCGGGCGTTCGGCGTCGGTTCCGGAATGCCCTTGCGCACGGCGGCACGGAAAGTGCCCGACGCCGTCATCCTCCCCGTCGATCACGAGGCGTACCTCGCGGCGTCAGAAGCGGTGATGAATACGCTGCGAGCGCAGCCAGGCGCCACCGTGCAGGTGCTGGGCTGGGATGAAGCCTTTGTCGGCGTCGAGACAGAGAATCCGGAAGCCTACGCCCGGCAGGTGCAGGCCGCCGTACTGGAGCGAACGCAGCTGCATTGCAGCGTGGGCATCGGCGACACTCTGGTCCGCGCCAAGGTCGCCACCGGTTTCGGCAAGCCGGCCGGCGTCTTTCGTCTCACCGCCGGGAACTGGCTTGACGTCATGGGCGGCCGGCCCACCAAGGACCTGTGGGGCGTCGGCACCAAGGTGTCGGGCCGGCTGGCCAAGCTCGGCATTAACACCGTTGCCGAGCTCGCCGCGTCCGACCCCCAAGAGCTGGTGCCGGAGTTCGGCCCTAAGATGGGGCCCTGGTACGCGGAACTCGGACGCGGGGACGGCGCCAGCGTCGTGGACGACACCCCGTGGGTTGCCCGGGGGCACAGCCGGGAGACCACCTTCCAGCGGGACCTGACTGAGCCCGCCGAGGTCGACGGCGCCGTCAGGGAGCTGACAGCGCGGGTCCTTGAGGACGTTGTGGCCGAGGGACGGCCCGTTGTCGGGCTGACGCTGAAGGTCCGGTACGCACCCTTCTTCACCAAGACCCACGCTAGGAAGATTCCCGAGACATTCGACCGGAACGAAATCCTCGCGCGGGCCCTGGACCTCGCAGCCGGAATCGAAGGGGGTCGTCCCATCCGGCTCTTGGGCCTGCGTGCCGAAATGGCGATGCCCGATGACGCCCGACAGGGACATACGCCGACGCGCGGCGGTTGGTGACGGCCCCTGGCCATGCCGACACGCGTTGACCCTGTTCCCGGCGTGCTGCCACACTTGTGTGTGCAGGGCAGGTTGGTTCAAAGGAGACCCTCATGTCACCCATGATCCGCAAGAGTCTGGACGAGCCCGAAGAAACCCGGCCTTTCGAGGACGGTAAGGGGAAGCTGGATCTGATCAATCTCGAGTCAGGCCCCGTCGGGCGAGCGGTTTTCGAACCCGGTTGGCAGTGGTCCAAGCACGTGAAACCCATCGCTAAGACGGACAGCTGTCAGGTGGCCCATACCGGCTATGTGTTGTCCGGACGACTCAAGATCGTCATGGACGACGGCGAGGAAAACGAGTTCGCTGTCGGCGACCTTATGTCGGTTCCGCCCGGTCACGATGCCTGGGTCGTAGGCGATGAGCAGTGCGTGGTCCTTGATTGGCACGGATACAGTGACTACGCCAAGCGACAGGACTAAGAGCGCCGCCTCGCGTCCCCGCAGCTGGCACGACTGACGCCCTCTAAGGCGCCATCCTCGGTTCCTCCTCCCCGGCCCGGGGAGGAGAACGTATTACTTCCCGGCCGCCTCGTCGAGCATTTCGCACAGATCGTGCACGTGCCGCGTGGTGTTCAGCAGGATATCCACCGATGTTGGCTCTTCTTCGGGGTCCTCGGACAGGTGGGCCTGAATACTCAGCCACCCCCGGTCATAATAGAAAAACTCCGGGAAGCCTTCTTCGGCCAGAGCCGCGGCGTCAACGTCGCTTAAGGGGTAAATAATCGAGGGACCCCTGAGTGAATCCGTGACGGTCAGCCGATCGGCCGAGAAATGTTGAACCATACGACCGGAGACGTCGAGTTCATCGATGAAGGCATCGTCCGAGGCGCGCGTCAGGTCCACGGTGGACCCGCCCCGGAACTTCACCACCGTTGACCCGTTCTCTTTTACCCAGGCCTTGTAGTGGACATCCCGGACGTCTCCAGCTTCCAGGGTGACGGTCGTGCCGCACACCTCAATCTCTATTGGAGCGTAGTAATCGTCGGGGACGGGCAGGTAGTGCCCCCCAGTGTCCTCGGGCAGCCAAGGGGCGGGGGTTTCCTCCTGGGGCGTTGCAATGGCCGGCGCGGTCCCCGCGGCGAGGGCAAGAGCAATGAAAATGGGCAGGCGCAGTGTCTTCTTGGTGATCATGATGGGGCTCCTGGGCGGGCAGGAGGCTTCTCGCTCATCCTGCAGGGAGATGCGTTGGATGCCGTAGTGGCGACAGGTCCGTTGAGTGAACCACGGTCCCTGCGTTCCTCCCCCAGCCAGGCGCACAGTGCGGTCAACCTACGCCTGCGGTTCTGCGACTGTCAACGAGTTCTGACGCAGTCCCACTACCCTCTCTCATTAAGGGTGTATAAAACCGTGCAAAAAGAAATGCACCGTTTCTCCCAGTTGCGAATGGGATATCAGGAGGCAGGCGATAACGTCACATCCAAAGGTGAGCATTAGGGGCGGAAGCGATGTCGATGCCCGAATTAAGGTTATTTCCCGCACCAGATTCTTCGAGTTATTGCCCATCCGAGCAGAGGCACCCCTTTTGGTTGTGCGATAGTTCAGCAACAACTGTATAGTCAGTCCATGCTGACTATAACTTCGAGGCTGGATGTCATGAATCGCCTAGGGCGGGCCATGGCCGATTCAAGCCGAGCATCCATCCTCATGACCCTGCTCAAGGGGCCAAGCTACCCTGCCGTCCTCGCGCGCAGCCTGAACTTGACGCGTTCGAATGTTTCCAATCACCTGACGTGCCTTCGTGATTGCGGCATCGTCATTGCCGAACCTGAAGGTCGGCAAACCCGGTACGAGATCGCCGACCCCCACCTGGCGAACGCTCTACGGGCCCTCGTTGAAGTGACACTGATGGTGGACGAAAACAAACCCTGCGCCGACCCTGCATGCCCGCTGCCCGGGTGCTGCGAGGGGTCCCGATGACAGCACCAACTGCGCTCTCTGCCGAGCGGCGTTTAGTACTGCACCGCCGTGTGCGACTCATTGTCGCTTCCACCATCACGTACAACCTGATCGAAGCCATTGTCGCGATCTGGGCCGGCTCCATGGCTTCGTCTGCCGCGCTCATCGGCTTCGGCCTCGATTCCATCATCGAGGTTCTCTCCGCGGCAGCGGTCGCCTGGCAGTTCACACGCAAAGATCCCGAACGTTGGGAGAAAGTGACTGTCCGCGCAATCGGGATTGCCTTTTTCGCCTTAGCGGCCTACGTCACCATAGACGCAGTACTGGCTCTCTCGGGCATTGAAAAGGTCGAGCACAGCCCCCTCGGCATCGGTATCGCTTCACTGAGTCTCATCGTGATGCCCGTGCTCGCGTGGTTCGAGTTCCGGACCGGGCGTGAGTTGAACTCGAAGAGCGTTCAGGCAGATGCCAAACAACTATTGCTCTGCATCTACTTGTCCGGGACTGTGCTGATTGGTCTACTTCTGAACACCTTGTTCGGGTGGACCTGGGCAGATTCGATCGCGGCTCTCGTGGTTGCAGCCCTTGCCGTCCGCGAAGGCATCGAGGCATGGAGGGGAGATGTCGAGTCGCCATTCGAGGTCTTCGAAGAACTCCGCGACGACGAAGAAGCAGACCGAGAATAACCAGGATGAGGGGCTCATGGAGAAGGCCGATGATGGGGATCAACGAAACGTTTCCGCGGCTTGGTGCAGTCAGCGCGGGGCCGGCAGTGCTGGGCACCAAAGCGGCCGTGCTCGATGCCCTCTCGGCGGAGGGATTCAATGTTCCGCCGGGCTTCGTGGTTACCTCAGAGGCCTCCGACCGGAACGACATCGCCAACGCCTTGCAGGACGCCGCCGACCTGATTGGTCCGGGGCCCTTTGCGGTCAGGTCCTCCGCGCCTGCCGAGGACCTGCCCGGCGCCTCGTATGCGGGCCTTTACGAGACGTACCTTAACGTCGCACGGGATGATCTCGAGGGTGCAATCAGGCGCTGCCTGGCGTCCGCTGCGCACTATCGGGTGGCGGCATATGAGTCAGCACGCGGAGCGTCAGGTCAGCCACAACCGGCGGCCGCTTCCATGGCGGTGCTCGTTCAACAGATGGTCCAGCCGCTGGCCGCCGGCGTCGCATTCACCTCCAATCCCCTCACCGGGGAGAGAGACGAAACCATCATCACTGCCGTCCAAGGACTCGGGGAATCCCTCGTGGCCGGCGACGCCGTCGGGGAACAATGGACTGTCCGGGCTCAGGACGCCGTCTGTACGCGGAACGCCGGCACCCTCACTCGAGTTCAGGCACGGGAAGTAGCGGAGCTGGCCCGCAATGTCGCGGCCCGTGCCGGAGTCCCGCAGGACATTGAATGGGCCATCGACCCGGCGGGCGTGCTGTTCCTTCTGCAGGCCCGCCCGATGACGGCCATGCCGGAGGTTGTCGATTGGGTGGCGCCAGGCAAAGGCCTGTGGTCACGAAACTTCCGCCTCGGTGAATGGCTGCCGGAACCGATGACGCCGCTGTTCCAGGACTGGCTCCTGCCCCGGATTGAGTCCGGATACCTTGACGGCATGCAGGCCGACGCCCGCGTGCGGGTGCCTTTCCGATATGCCTCCGTCAACGGGTGGTACTACAACTCCCCGCCGGTGCCGTCGCTAAGGCTTCTAGCACAAGCAATTTTCGACAGCCACGGCCGGGCACCCTGGTTCCTGTTCAACACTCTCATCCGCGTCTCCACCAATCCTGCCGCAGCGCATCACGCAGTTCTCCATGGCCTGGAACTGCGATGGCGCAACCAGCTGCTGCCCGATTACCGCGAGCTCGTGCGGAAGGCTGAACAGGAGGTCGATTCAGCATCCCGAGCCGGGATTGTCGAACTCGTGGATGCCGTGTGTCACCGGGCCGGAATCTATCTTTGGTCACTTGCCGTCGTCGGCGGATCTGCTTGGAAGATGGAAACCGCACTCGCCCGGTTCTGGCAGAAGCATCTGGCCGCGCCTCTCCACGGGACGGCGGCAGGAGAAACCGGACATCAGGCGCTCCTTCGCGGTCTGGCGGGGACCGCATCAGCACAGGTTTCCCACGCGGTCTACTCCCTGGACTGGTACCACCCCACCGCCGGAGAAGCAATGCCCCAGCACCGGAGCGTTGAACAACTGCCGGCTACCGGGAAGACCAAAGCTCTTCGCGTTCAGCGTGCCCAGACCGAAGCAACAGCACGCAAGGCACTCCAGGATCAACCAAAAGTACTCGCACGATTCAATGCCCTCGTTGAAGTGGCCCAACACTACGCGGTTCTGCGGGAAGAACAGTCTCGCGACCTAAGCCTGGGATGGCCGGTGCTGCGCCGCTGCGCCCGCCGCCTCGGCGAACTGTCGGCCGCCAGCGGCATCATCGAAGACGCATCGTACCTGCATTTCCTGAGGTTGGATGAGGTCACCCGACCGTCTGCGGGTGCGCGGCCGCCCGTGGCCAGCCGACGCGGCGCTTGGCAACGGCAGCGGAAACTCGTTGCACCGCTGACCTTGGGCAATCCCGGCAAGTTCATCGGCGATCCGATCGCCCGCGCAGTGGAAGCAGCAAGAAGTTCTCCTCACCTGCCGGAAGGGGCCATCGTAGGCCAACCGGCGAGCATTGGCCGGATCACAGCTATCGTCCGTGTCATGCATGGGCCGGAGGACTTCGACACCTTCCTCGACGGCGAGGTACTGGTCGCTAAGTCGACGGCGCCCGCGTGGACACCCCTCTTCGCCCGTGCGGCAGCGGTCGTCACGGACGGCGGCACCCTGGCTGCTCACGCCTCTCTGGTCGCCCGGGAATTCGGCATACCGGCTGTCGTCGGAACGGGAGACGCGACCCTCCTGCTTCGGACAGGACAACGCGTCACCGTCGACGGCGGTGCCGGCATCGTCCTGCCGATTCAGACGGACCCCTGACCCAGCCGTGGGCACGCTACTGTGGCGCTCAGAGGTCGGTCAGGAAGCCCGCGGCTTTGTCCAGGGCTCCGGGTGCCAGCGAGTAGTAGGCCCAGGTGCCCCGCTTTTCGCGGTTTAGCAGGCCGGCATCCACCAGGATTTTCAGGTGGTGGGAGACGGTGGGCTGGCCGAGGTCCAAGGGTTCGGTGAGATCAAAACGCACGATTCGCCGGAGGCCGATTCCGGCGGGCGCGCAACTCATGCTCTGAGGGTCAGGATCCGTCCTTCTGGGAAGGGTGCGGGACAACAACGTCGTCGGCCATGCGCGACGCCGCAGGGAAGAGGAGCACAAGGAGGCCGATACCCAATGCCGCACCGATGATCTGCGCCAGCACGAATCCGGGGACGGAGCTCGGAGCGATGCCGGCAAACGTGTCGCTGAAGATTCGGCCGACCGTTACCGCAGGGTTGGCGAAAGACGTCGAGGACGTGAACCAGTACGCCGCGCCAATGTACGCACCCACAGCGGGAGCCGCAAGGATACCCCTTCGAGTGGCAGCCAGGGAGAAGATCAGCAGAATGAGCCCGGCCGTCGCAACCACCTCGCCCAGCAACGTTCCCTCAGTGGCTCGATCCTTGGTCGAGACGGTCGTACCCACCTCAAACATGGCGTTGGCGAGTACGCTGCCGCCGATCCCGCCGACCATCTGCGCCACCAGATACGTACTCAATTCCGCAAGGGTCAAGCCGGTGCGGCTGCGCCGGCCCAGAAGCCAGTCCGCGAGCGAAACCATGGGATTGAAGTGAGCGCCGCTGACCGGCCCGAACATGAGGATCAGCACCGTGAGACCCAGCACCGTGGCGGTACTGTTCTGCAGCAGCTGCAGTCCCACATCGTTCGGGGACAGTTGCTGCGCGGCAATGCCCGAGCCGACGACGATGCAAACAAGCAGGGCCGTCCCGAGCAGCTCGGCGATTGCGCGGCGCCACAAGGGCGGCTGCTGTGAAGTCATGAGATCCAGCTTGACCGAATAAATTAACTCAGTCAAAATTGAATCAATGACTATTGAGCTAAACGGGGACTTTCAGGCGCGAGTTGCAAAACATGCCGCCCTCGCAGACCCTGCCCGCCTGCGGATTGTCGATCTGCTGACGCTCGGAGACTACTCACCGACGGAGCTTCAGGCGGAGCTCGGCATCCCCTCCAACCTGCTGTCCCACCACCTGCGCACCTTGGAAGCTGCCGGCCTCGCGACCCGCCGCCGCTCGGAGGCGGATAAGCGGCGCAGCTACATCAGACTCACCTCCGGGGCGCTGGAGTGGCTGTCGCCCCGGCGTGAACACGGCGTGCGCCGCGTCCTCTTCGTCTGCACGCGCAACAGTGCACGGTCTCAGCTCGCGACCGCCCTGTGGCGGCGCGTCAGTGAAATCCCTGCGACGTCGGCGGGCACGCGCCCGGCAGACCGCGTCGCCCAAGGGGCCGTCGACGTCGCGCATCGCCACGGCGTCGCCCTCGGGAACGCGACGCCGCGTCAGCTGGCTGAGGTTGCAACGAGTGCCGATTTCATCGTCACTGTGTGCGACAACGCGCACGAGGAACTCCCGAACCTGGAGGGAATTCACTGGTCTGTTCCGGACCCGCTCCGAGTGAACACCAGGGACGCTTTCGAACACGCCTTCCTCGACATCTCCACCCGCATCAGCGATCTCGCGCCACGCTTGCGCGCCGCCTGACCGGCCTGGGGCAAGACTAGCGCAGGAGAAACCCGTGAGCACCAATACCACCAAAAAGCCATCCGTCCTCTTCGTCTGCGTCCACAACGCAGGGCGTTCGCAGATGGCGGCGGCGTTCCTGACCAGCTTGTCCGAGGGCGCTATCGAAGTCCGCTCCGCCGGCTCCCAGCCCGCTGACAAGGTCAACCCGGCCGCAGTGGAGGCCATGGCTGAACTCGGCATCGACATGTCCGCCGAGATCCCGAAGGTCCTCACCACCGAGGCAGTGAAGGAGTCGGACGTCGTGATCACCATGGGCTGCGGCGACGAGTGCCCCTATTTCCCCTGCAAGCGCTACGAGGACTGGGTCTTGGAGGACCCGGCCGGGCAGGGTGTGGACGCTGTCCGCCCCATCCGCGACGAGATCAAGACCCGCATCGAGGGATTGATCGAATCCCTGATCCCGGCCACCAATTAGACCAACCCGACTTAGAGCATCAGGGGAGACTTTCGTGAGCACCGACATCCGCATCGAACAGCTGATCATCATCGGCTCCGGCCCCGCCGGCTACACCGCCGCGATCTCGGCCGTGCACTCGGCCGGGACCAAACCCGGCAGCGCGATCAACGCGTTTTCGGCCGATTCTCTGGCTGGGCGTGGCGTCGACAAGAGAGCTGAGAAGCCCAAACCCGTCAGTTCGAAGAGGCCGGTTTTGGCTTGCAGTCCCTGCAAGGGAATGGCGGTCGGGCTGGGTGCCCTTGCCTCCGTCGGCGCCAAGGCAGCGTCCTGCGCAACCTGAGCTCGTCTCATCTCCTTTGTAGCCTTAGGAGGCGGGTGGTGGCGTCACTCCCAGGCCGCCTCGTCGAGCATTTCGCACACATCGTGCACATGCCGGGTGGTGTTCAGCACAATATCCGAAGCGATCGGCTCCATCATCTCGGGGTCCTCAGAGAATTGGCTGTAGAAACCTAACCACCCCCGTGTGTAGTAGGCAAACTCCGGCAAACCTTCCTCGGCCATCGATTCGGCTTCTTCAGGGCTCGCTGCTGCCACAATCGAGCGCCCTCCCAGGAGATCAACAACGGTCAGCTCATCGGCTGAGATGTATTGATAAGCCAATCCGGAAATGTCGAGTTCGTCGATGAAGGCGCCATCCGAGGCACGGGTTAGGTCCACGGTGGCATCTCCTTTGAACTTCAGCACCGTGGACCCGTTCTGCTTCACCCGGGACTTGTAGTGAACATCCCGGACGTCTCCGGCTTCCATGGTGACGGTGGTGCCGCACGCCTCGAACTCTATAGGAGCGTAGTAGTCGTCGGGGACTGGCAAGTACTGCCCCCCGGTGTCCTCGGGCGGCCAAGGCGTGGGGGCTTCCTCCTGGGGCGTTGCAACGGCCGGCGCGGTCCCCGCAACGAGCGCGAGGGCAATGAAAATGGGCAGGCGCAGTGTTTTCTTGATGATCATGATGAGACTCCTGGCGTGGCAGGAGGGCTGCTCGCTCGTCCTGCACGGATATCCGTTGGATGCCGTAATGGCGACAGGTCCGTTGAGAGAACCACGGTCCCTGCGTTCCTTCCCCCAGCCAGGCGCACAGTGCGCCCAACGTACGTCTGCGGTTTTCCGAGTGTCAATGGGTTCCGGGGCAGTTTCACCACCCTCTTGAATAGAGGGTGAATTAGAACCGCTCAAGATCAAATGCATCCTTTTCTCCCACGTGCGAATGGGAAATCAGGAGGCAGGCGAGAACGTCACACCCAAAGGTGTACATTAGGGGCGGAAGCAATGTCGATGCTCATGTTAAGGTTTTCCCGCACCTAACTCTTCCACCGGTTGCCAAGGCGCCAATCGTTGACAGATCGAACGCGACTCACCTCTGCCCTCGTCTTTATCAAAATGATCAAGTGAACCAAAAGAGCCAGAGTGAACCAGCTTTCAACTAGCAAGGGCAACGTCTGGCATGAAGGGGTCGCAGCGCCTAAGTTGGGATTATCCGGTTCAATACTTACGTGCCGCGTCTGCGGTCGAGAGCAGGTGGTTGTGAGCGGGCGCGAGGAGTTCGAAGCATTGCTGGAATTGTTGTCAGCGGTGCGCAATTCGGTCCTGCGGTACCCCATGTCGGGCGTTGTGGACAGGACCGACCACGAAGGAAACATTGTTAGCACGAAAGTCCGCATCAGCGATGGCGAGCACAGCTGGAGCGTCGAAGGCGATGGCGGCAGCATCACGTTCAATCCCTCCGACGGCCGCGTCATCAGGACCGGCAACAGAGTCGAAACGATCGGATTCCAACGACCGGACTGGCTTCCTGATGAAATCCAGCTCTTTTATCCCCTCAGCATGCGCATCTGGGGCGGGCACCAAGACAACCAGCGCATCACGGGCGTGGAACGGCAAGAAGGTGGCATTCGTCTCTCGATGGTTTACATCGACGATGCAGAGTACACGGCGGAAGCAATGTTCAATCCGCAGCATAGTGTGATTACCGACTTCCGCACTGCGACCGACCGACTCTCGCTCCGTGATCTGCAAACCGACATACGAGTCGAAGGCTGACCAAAACCGAGATGGGAAGCCGCGTGTCCGGAGTTGCATGATGGGTCACGGGCGGACTTAAGCCCAACGGAGCGGGTTAGTCAGGCCGCACGACAGTGACCCCGTCCCCGGCAGGGCGTGCCGTGTCGACCGATGCCCCTGCCGATATTTGCCGCTTGATCTGCTCGAGCTCATCTTTGAGCAGATCAACGGTGACGCGATACTGGTCGAACTGCGCCGTCCGGCGCCTGGCCACGGAGTAACTGATGCCGGCCGCGAGGATGCCCAGCGGGAACGCCACCATCAGGGCCCAGCCGGACGCGGCAAGGAACTCGAGCGCTACGGGAAGCGCATGCCTGAAGGCCAGGAACTCGTTCACGCCACCGACGACTCCATCAAGAGCGGTGTCCAGCGGGCCCAGAAACTCCCCCACGACAGGCGTCCCGGAAAGCGACGGAGCGCTCAGCGGCGGTTCTCCCCCTGTGGACCAGCGTGAATCACGGAAATGGTTCAGGACGTAGATCCCGGCAACCGCATTAAGGGCCGCGAAGAGGAGGACGGAACCAAGAACAGTCCAATGAAGCCTGCGGGGACGCCACGCGCCGGCCACTAGCGCAAAGACGGCGGCCGCACACCAGGAAAAGACGCGGAGTTCGTCGCGGCTCATCCCGCCCAAGAGATCCAAGATATTCTCCGCCCCTCACAGTTGGAATCGATGGTTGTTCCGGTTACAAGCGCGCCTGTCCCAGTCACTTCCGGCCGTTCCCGAAGGCAGCTAAAGGAACGGCCTACCTGAGCGTTGCTCAGATAGGCCGTTCATATTACCCGGAGGCGACCATCTTGCTGGGACGGCCGCGATCCCCCAATGGAAGAAAGAGGGAGGGAGGAGGACCTAGAAGTCCCAGTCTTCGTCTTCGGTGTTGACGGCCTTGCCGATCACGTAGGAGGAGCCGGAGCCGGAGAAGAAGTCGTGGTTCTCGTCCGCGTTGGGGCTCAGGGCGGAGAGGATGGCCGGGTTCACGTCGGTCACGGTGGACGGGAACATGGCCTCGTAGCCCAGGTTCATCAGCGCCTTGTTGGCGTTGTAGTTCAGGAACTTCTTGACGTCCTCGGACAGGCCGACGGCGTCGTAGAGGTCGTGGGTGTACTGCACCTCGTTCTCGTACAGCTCGTAGAGCAGCTCGAAGGTGTAGTCCTTCAGCTCCTGCTTGCGCGCCTCGGACTCCCCCTCGACGCCCTTCTGGAACTTGTAGCCGATGTAGTAACCGTGCACCGCCTCGTCGCGGATGATCAGCCGGATCAGGTCCGCGGTGTTGGTCAGCTTGGCCCGTGAGGACCAGTACATCGGCAGGTAGAAGCCTGAGTAGAACAGGAAGGACTCCAGCAGCGTGGAGGCGACCTTGCGCTTGAGCGGGTCATCGCCGTAGTAGTAGCCCTCGATGATCCGGGCCTTCTTCTGCAGGTTCTCGTTCTCGGTGGACCACCGGAACGCCTCGTCGATCTCCTTGGTGGAGCACAAGGTGGAGAAGATCGACGAATAGCTCTTGGCATGCACCGACTCCATGAACGCGATGTTCGTGTAGACGGCTTCCTCATGCGGAGTCAGCGCATCCGGGATCAGGCTGACGGCGCCGACTGTTCCCTGGAGCGTGTCCAGCAGGGTCAGGCCGGTGAAGACGCGCATGGTGAGCAGCTTTTCGTCTTCGGTCAACGTGCCCCAGGACTGCACATCATTGGACAGCGGGACCTTTTCGGGCAGCCAGAAGTTGTTGCAGAGCCGGTTCCAGACCTCAACGTCCTTCTCGTCCTCGATCCGGTTCCAGTTGATCGCTTCCACGTGGTGCAGAAGCTTGACCTTCTCGGCTGACATCGCGTCCCCTTCTTCCCAAAGTCTGTCTTGTTCCATAGTGCCCGAATGCCGGCCGCGGTGCGGCCGGCTGGGCCAGCGGGTGGTGGCCGGATGTCCGGCTTCCCGTCGGCGCCCGTACGACGGCGGGCGGGCACCCGCCGTCGTACTTTTCAGTTGTCCGGGTCTGCTACAGCATGCAGCTGACGCAGCCCTCTACCTCGGTCCCCTCCAGCGCGAGCTGGCGGAGCCGGATGTAGTAGATGGTCTTGATGCCCTTGCGCCAGGCGTAGATCTGCGCCTTGTTGATATCGCGGGTGGTGGCGGTGTCCTTAAAGAACAGCGTCAGCGACAGGCCCTGGTCCACGTGCTGGGTGGCCGCGGCGTAGGTGTCGATGATCTTCTCGTAGCCGATTTCGTAGGCGTCCTGGTAGTACTCCAGGTTGTCGTTGGTCAGGTACGGGGCCGGGTAGTACACGCGGCCCAGCTTGCCTTCCTTGCGGATCTCGATCTTGGAGGCCACCGGGTGGATCGAGGACGTGGAGTTGTTGATGTAGGAGATCGAACCGGTGGGCGGGACGGCCTGCAGGTTCTGGTTGTAGATCCCGTGCTCCATGACGGAGGCCTTCAGCTCCCGCCAGTCGGCCTGGGTGGGGATTTCCACGTGGGCGAAGAGCTCCTTGACCCGGTCGGTCTGCGGCACCCATTCCTGCTCGGTGTACTTGTCGAAGAACTCGCCCGAGGCGTACTTGGACTTCTCGAACCCGCCGAAGGTCTGGCGGTGTTCGATCGCGAGCTTGTTCGAGGCACGCAACGCGTGGAACAGCACCGTGTAAAAGTAGATGTTGGTGAAGTCCAGGCCTTCCTCGGAACCGTAATGGACCCGCTCGCGGGCCAGGTAGCCGTGCAGGTTCATCTGGCCCAGGCCGATGGCGTGCGACTGCAGGTTGCCTTTGGCGATCGAGGGCACCGAGTTGATGTAGGACATGTCCGACACCGCGGTGAGCGCGCGGATGGCGGTCTCGATGGAGGTGCCGAAGTCGGGCGAGTCCATGGTCTTGGCGATGTTCATCGAGCCGAGGTTGCAGGAAATGTCCTTGCCGATTTCGGCGTAGGTGAGGTCCTCGTTGTACAGCGACGGCGAGGAAACCTGCAGGATCTCCGAGCAGAGGTTGGACATGATGATCTTGCCGTGGATCGGGTTGGCGCGGTTCACCGTGTCCTCGAACATGATGTACGGGTAGCCCGATTCGAACTGGATCTCGGCCAGCGTCTGGAAGAACTCGCGGGCGCTGATCTTGGTCTTCTTGATCCGGCTGTCGTCGACCATCTCGTAGTACTTCTCGGAGACGGAGATATCCGAGAACGGCACCCCGTAGACGCGTTCGACGTCGTACGGGGAGAACAGGTACATGTCCTCGTTCTTCTTCGCCAGCTCGAACGTGATGTCCGGGACGACAACGCCCAGCGAGAGCGTCTTGATCCGGATCTTTTCGTCGGCGTTCTCGCGCTTGGTGTCCAGGAAGCGGTAGATGTCCGGGTGGTGGGCATGCAGGTACACCGCGCCGGCACCCTGGCGGGCGCCGAGCTGGTTGGCGTAGGAGAAGCTGTCTTCGAGCAGCTTCATGACCGGGATGACGCCGGAGGACTGGTTCTCGATCTGCTTGATCGGCGCGCCGTGCTCGCGGATGTTGGTCAGCGACAGCGCGACGCCGCCGCCGCGCTTGGACAGCTGCAGGGCGGAGTTGATGCCGCGGGCGATCGACTCCATGTTGTCTTCGATGCGCAGCAGGAAGCAGGAGACCAGCTCGCCGCGCTGTTTCTTGCCCGCGTTCAGGAACGTGGGCGTGGCCGGCTGGAAGCGGCCGTCGATGATCTCGTCCACCAGGCGGTTCGCCAGTTCCTCGTCGCCCCTGGCCAGGTGAAGGGCCACCATGCAGACACGGTCTTCGTAGCGCTCCAGGAAACGCTTGCCGTCGAAGGTCTTGAGCGTGTAGGACGTGTAGAACTTGAACGCGCCCAGGAAAGTCTCGAAGCGGAACTTTTTCTTGTAGGCCCGGTCGTAGAGCGACCGGACAAAGTTCATCGTGTACTGGTCGAGCGTCTCGCGCTCGTAGTAGTCGTTCTTGATCAGGTAGTCGAGTTTTTCTTCCAGGTCATGGAAGAACACGGTGTTGTTGTTAACGTGCTGCAGGAAGTACTGGCGGGCAGCTTCGCGGTCGGCCTCGAACTGGATCTTCCCGTCCGGACCGTAAAGGTTGAGCATGGCATTGAGTTCGTGGTAGCCCAGTCCCTTAAATGCCGCCGGCAATTCTGCCTTGGCATCGGCTACGGCTGCGGGTGCAACTGTCGTTTCCAAAAGTGTTCCAATCCTTGCTTGACCCGGTCGACGTCCTCGGACGTGCCCATGAGTTCGAATCGATAGAGAAGGGGCACCTGGCACTTTGCGGCGATCTTCTCCGCCGCCAGGCAGTACGTTGTGCCGAAGTTCGTGTTGCCGGAGCCGATCACTCCACGGAGCAGGCGCCGGTTCTCCTCGCGGTTGAGGAATTTGATGACCTGTGGCGGAATCGAGTTCCGGCCGGATTCGCCGCCGTACGTCGGCAGTACCAGGACGAACGGCCGGAGCGCGTGCAGCGTCTCCTGCTGGGTGCGCAGCGGGATCCGTGCCGCCGGCAGCCCCAGCTTTTGCATGAAGCGGTCGGTGTAGCCGGAGGCGGAGGAGAAATAGATCAGGTCCGTCTCGGCGGTCCCGCCGGTTGCCGGACCCGCCTCACGCCTGGCGGCCTCACTCATCAGCAGCTCGGTCATGGCGTTTGGTTCTGGTTCCGAACGAATCCGCTCAGGCTACCGAGGCAGCGGCCTGGGCCAGCTCCTCGATCTTGTCCGGGCGGAACCCGGACCAGTGGTCCTGCTCGGTGACGACGACGGGCGCCTGCATGTAACCAAGGGAACGGACACGCTCCAGCGCTTCCGGATCCTGGGACAGGTCAACGCTCTGGTAGGCGATGCCCTTCTTGTCCAGAGCCCGGTACGTGGCATTGCACTGCACGCATGCTGGCTTGGTGTAAACCGTTACAGTCATGGTCCTTCTCCCCTAATTCTCGGTACGGCGTTCTGCTGTTTTCTGGCTGTGCGGCTGTCCCTGAGAAGAACCCGCGCTCGCTGTCCGCCAGCGGTTCCAATACTACATCTAGTGGACTCGGCCGTTCGGAACCCCAAGATGATGTATTACAAGTATGTCATTCCGTGCCCACCTTCGTCCACAGCCCATGGGGATATTTTCGGGGGTTAAACAGTTGATATTCCGGCCTTTCCAGGGCGCCATCCACAGCCTGTGGATGGGCTACCCACAACTCCGGAAAGTCTCGTGTCGCCGTTTCGTCGGCGTGTCGCCCCTAGTTCCGGGACCACTAGATGTTGTGGTCCCCGGCTTCCCGTCGTTTATTCTGCTGCCGCTCCCGTACTCGGGACCTTAGCGGCCGCCTCGGACAATCGGCCGGACGATACGGCCGGTTCCATGCTCCGTGGTGGGGCGGGCTTTCACCCCGTGACTGCCCGTGCAGCGCGTCCCGGGGTTCGAACCACTCCTCGCGTGAATGCGGCACCCTTAACACAACGCTGTGGCGGCCCGCGGCATTCCTCCAAGTGCGGCCCGCGGCTCTCGCAGAGCCCAAGGTAGGCTTAGCGCAAGGGTGAATGAGCCACAGGAGGGCTGATGGTCAACACGGTGCACCTGCGCACCTTGCTCGAAGTGACCCGGCGCGGGTCGTTTGCCGCGGCCGCGGCCAACCTGGGCTATACGGCCTCGGCCGTTTCGCAGCAGATGTCCGCGCTGGAGCGCGAGACGGGCGCCAAGCTGTTCGAGCGCTCGGCGCGCAGCGTGCAGCCGACCGAAACGGCGATGGTGATGTCCCGGCACGCGGCCAAGGTCCTCACGGACATCGATGCGCTGCTGGCTGCCACCGCCCGCAGCCAGGACACCAGCACGCAGGAGGTCAGGCTCGGGATCTTTCCCAGCCTGGCCACCTACGTACTCCCCCGGTTGCTGCAGGCCCCCGGATGGCCGGGCCTGGGGATCAACCTCAAGGTATCCGTCGCCGAACCGGGCCAGACGATCCAGGGGTTGCGGGCCGGCGGCGGACTCGACGTCGCCCTGGTGTTCCAGGTCGGCCAGGGCGGGCTGGCCTGGCCCAACACGGTGAGCCGGCAATGGATCGGCGACGACAATTTCAGGGTGGTACTGCCCGAATCATGGGGCATTCGGCCCGGGGCTTCGGTGACGGCCTCCCAGTTGGCGGAGATGCCCTGGATCATGCACCATCCCGGCACGGCGGACGCCACCGTGATCGAGCGCCTCTTCGCCAGCTGCAACCTCCACCCGCGGGTGGTCGCCTACTGCGACGACTTCAACGCCAGCCTCGCCATGGCCGCCGCGGGTCTGGGCGCCGCGCTGGTTCCGGAGCTCGCCATGCACAACGGGCCCGACGGCATCGTGGTGCTGGACGTCCCGGAAATCCGGCTGGCACGGAACATCTTTGCGCTGCTGATCAACGACCGGCAGAACGCCCAGCTCGGCCTCTTCATGGACCAGCTGTCGGTGATCCTGCGCGACATGAGCATCACGACCAGACGCACCTGAGGGCTTCGCCAGGGCAGGCGCCGCCGGTCCCCGCCACGGGTTGTTTCTTTCCCAACCGGAGCAACGGCGCGTTCGCCCACAGCTGAATCTGTGCGAAGATCCGCAGGAAAAGGTAGGAGCACAGCGCTTTCGCCTTGAAGTACCGGGGGTTTGAAGGAGTTGTGGCGCTTGGCGGATACGAAAAGGTCCGGTGCAAACAGTTTGTTTGCACCGGACCTTCGCTGATGGGTGGAGCTGAGGGGACTCGAACCCCTGACCCCCTGCATGCCATGCAGGTGCGCTACCAGCTGCGCCACAGCCCCTGGAATGGAATGATTCGCCGAACCGGCGATATATTCCGCTGCGTGAATATCACCGATGGTGCTTCACGGAGTGGAGCTGAGGGGACTCGAACCCCTGACCCCCTGCATGCCATGCAGGTGCGCTACCAGCTGCGCCACAGCCCCGTTATCCTCGCGGATTCCGCGCCGCTTCCTTCGAAGCAACTTGAATATTCTATGCAGAGACTCGCACGGATTCCAAATCAGCGGATGGTTCCGGGCGGCCGGCGGAGGATCGGTTCCGGCCGGCAGCACCCATCCGCCCCGGCTACTCCGTGTCCGTCGATGCGGCCTTCGCGTCCAACTGCAAGTCGATGAACGGGCAATCCTTCCACAGACGCTCCAGGGCATAGAAGACACGGTCTTCCTGATGCTGGACGTGGATGACCACGCCTGCGTAGTCGAGCAGCACCCAGCGCCCCTCGGACCGGCCTTCGCGGCGGACCGGTCGCAGGTCCTGCTTGTGCAGCTCCTCTTCGATGCCGTCGACGATGGCGTTGACCTGCCGCTCGGTGGGTGCCGAGGCGATGAGGAACACGTCGGTGATCGCCAGCCGTTCGCTGACGTCGATGGCGACGATGTCTTCGGCGATTTTGTCGCTGGCTGCCTTCGCGGCAGTGCGCGCGATGGCGATTGAGCTCTCGGGTGCGGTCATGTGTCTCCTTGGAATGTGAACCAGCGATTGAGCGGCGGCCTTAGCCGCCAAAAATACCGAGCATCATGGCGATGCCCGCCGCGAACGCAGCGGCGCCGAGCACCAGCGCACCACCGACTGCGAGCCTCACCCGGCGGACCCGGTCGAGCCCTGCCGTCCGGGCGTCGAGGGGGTCCAGCCCGTAGGCGCTGCTGGCCTTGAGCGGATGGATGGTGGCACCGCGCCCTTCGGCCAGCGCTTCGGCCTGGGCCAGGATCTTCGATCGCGGCGGTGCCGACGCGGCCGTGTCCACCGGCGTCGGAACGGGTTTCCGGTCCTGCCCCGCCGGCTTCCCTGATCCTGCCGGCACAGCCTGGGTCGCCGCCGGCGGTTGCGGCTTGACCGTTTCGGGTGCCGGCTTCCGGCGGGCGGGAACCTGCTGCCGGCCGGGCGGGGCCTGCGCCGGAGCGGACGGTGCTTGGTTTGGAGCGGGTGTCGTCACCACCGGAACGTAGGATGTCGACGACGGCCGGAGCACGTGCCGGTCGGTCCCCGGGACGGCCACGAATTCCATCGGTGCGGAGGCAATGTCCGCCGCCGGCCGCTCCATGGCCGTGTGCCGGCGCTGTTCGTTTTCGTCGCTGAGCCGCTTCTTGTCCGCGGCCCTGCGGTTCAGGACGGCGGCACGCTCGGCGAGGGCCTTTTGCTGGGCCAGCAGTTCCAGGTCCACGTCATGCGGGTCCTGCTCCTGCCGGGATTCCATCATGGCCACCATGTTCTTGGCCTGGCCCATCAGCAGATCGCGGGCGGCCAGCGCCTGCTCAACGGTCATCTCGCCGGCGTCGACGGCCTCGCGCGCGGCCTCCGAGAGCGGCTTGTCCGGCGCGGAGGCAGGAGACTGGACCGGATGCCGGCCGGTGTCCCCGCTGCGCCGGGCCCGTCGCCCGCCCTCGATCGGCGGTCGCTGCGGCTCATACGGGACATCCGCCGGCGCGTCCGAGGTCCGGGCGCGCGCGTCTGCCGCGCCGGCCGGGGCACCAGATGTCCGTGCCCGCGCGCCGGCCGGAGCGCCCGACGTGCGCGCGGGGCTGCCCGCCGGGGCGGCGGCGACGGTGGGGTTCCCGGGCCGGTCCCCGGGCCGGTCCCCGGTCGGGGCGCCGGACGTGGGGAGGCGGTTCTCGCGCTCCAACTGCTGTTGGCGCAGCTGGCGCCGGGTGGGAATCTGTTCCTGCTCGGGCGCCGGGATCTTGGGCAGCGCCTCGGTCAGGGTCTTGAGCGCACGGCGGGCCTCACGCTCGCGGGCGCGGGTCTGCGAAGACCGCTCGCCCTGGCGTTCGCGGGACTCCGTCCGGCTGTCGCCGGCCGGCGCCTGGGCAACTTCTCCCCCGCCATCGGCCGTGGCAGCTGCCTGGGCATCCGGTGCCTGGGAGACGTCCCCGGAGGCGTTCTCCGGACCCGTACCGGCGCCGTCGCGCTGCCGCCGGATGTCCCGGCGGCTGGGCGGCGGCTGGGATTGATTGCTCATGCTTTGCTGATCACCCAGAAGTAAACGACTGATTTCATTGGCTTGGTTGCAGTTGGCTCAGGGCGACGGCGCCGTCCGGCGCGCGCCGGTAGAGACCATACTTGGCTATGTACTGTACTACGCCGTCCGGCACCAGGTACCAGACCGGCTGGTTCTCGGCCACGCGCTCCCGGCAGTCCGTGGAGGAAATGGCCATCGCCGGAACCTCCAACAGGCTCACATCCTTGCGGCCCAAATCGTGCAGCTCGTGGCCCGGCCGGGTCACTCCGACGAAGTGCGCCAACGACCACAGCTCGTCAATGTCCTTCCAGGACATGATCTGCGCCAGCGCGTCCGCGCCGGTGATGAAGAACAGTTCCGCGTCGGGACGCCTCGCGCGCAGGTCCCGCAGCGTGTCGATGGTGTAGGTCAGGCCCGGGCGTTCAATGTCCACCCTGCTCACCGTGAACTGCGGATTCGATGCGGTGGCGATCACCGTCATCAGGTAGCGGTGCTCGGCCGGACTGACCTCGCGTCCGCTCTTCTGCCAGGGCTGGCCGGTGGGCACGAAGACCACCTCGTCCAGACCGAAGACCGACGCCACTTCGCTGGCCGCCACGAGGTGCCCGTGGTGGATCGGGTCAAACGTTCCGCCCATGACGCCCAGCCGGAGCTTGCGCCCCGGGTAAGTGAGGTGCAGGTCTCCGGCGTGCGGGGCTTTGACGGGCAGCGCGGACACGAACGGCTAGCGGCGCGCGGCCTGGCCGTGATCGTGCTTGTTCGGATGCTGGCGGTGCGGGTCAACGTGCTCCTCGACCGCCGAGTGGCGCTGTCCGACGCTGGTGAACGCGATGGTCGCGAACATCATGATCAGGAAGGCGGCCATGAAACCGGCGCCGATCGCCCAGGCGGGGACCGGTAGTTCGACGTGGGCGGCTTCGCTGGCCACGAGTGCGGCGTCGAGGACCTGAGACAGCATGATTCTCCCTTGCGGTTCTTCAGCCCGGCCGCGCGCAGGCGGACGGGATATGGCTTCCTACTTATGGTACGCGTTCCGGGCGCGGAACCGTGATTCGGCCGGAGCGGGCCGGCCGGCACATGCCTAGTCGCGGACCTGTCCGTCGCCCTGGACGATCCACTTGGTGGTGGTGAGTTCGCGCAGCCCCATCGGCCCGCGGGCGTGCATCTTCTGCGTGGAGATGCCCACCTCCGCGCCCAGGCCCAGCTCCCCGCCGTCGGTGAACCGGGTGGAAGCGTTGACGATCACTGCCGCGGAGTCGATCTCGGCGATGAACTTCTCGGCGTTGCGCAGGTCGTTGGTGATGATGGCCTCGGTGTGGCCGGTCGTCCAGGTGCGGATGTGCTTGACCGCATCGTCCACGGAGTCCACCATCGCCACCGCCAGGTCCAGGTCCATGTACTCGCGGCCCCAGTCCTCGTCGGTCGCGGTCTGGGCCTCGACGCCGGACGGCAGGATGCCGGCCACCCGCTGGTCCACATGCAGCCGCACGCCGGCACCGGCCAGCGCCGCGAGCACGTCGGCCGAGGCGGCCGCGTCGCGGTGCACCAGCAGGGTCTCGACGGTGTTGCAGACCGACGGCCGCTGGGTCTTGGCGTTGAGCAGGATGTCCACGGCCATCTCCGTACCGGCCGATTCGTCCAGGTAGATGTGGACGTTGCCCTCACCGGTCTCGATCACCGGCACCTTCGCGTTGTTCACCACGGACTGGATCAGCTCGCGGCCGCCGCGCGGAATCAGCACGTCCACGAGGCCGCGCGCCTGCATCAGCGCGGTGGCGCCGTCGCGGCCGTAGTCGTCCACGCTCTGCACCGCGTCGGAGGGCAAGCCCACCCGGTCCAGCGCGTCGCGGATGATGCCCAGCAGCGCCACATTGGTGTGACGCGCCGCGCTGCCGCCGCGCAGGATCACGGCGTTGCCGCTCTTGAGGGCCAGGCCGGCAATGTCGACGGTGACGTTCGGGCGCGCCTCGTAAATGGCGGCGACCACGCCCATGGGGACGTGGACCTGGCGCAGCCGCAGCCCGTTCGGCAAGGTCTGCCCGCGCATGACGGTCCCCACCGGGTCCGGCAGCGCGGCCAGGTTCTGCAGGGCAGCGGCCAGGCCGTCGATGCGCTTGGTGTCCAGGGTCAGCCGGTCCAGCAGTGCGGCGCTGGTGCCGTTCGACTTGCCCTCGTCCAGGTCCTGGCGGTTGGCCTGCAGCACCAGGTCGCGCCGGGCGATCAGCGAGTCGGCGATCTCCTGCAGCGCCTTGTCCTTCCAGGCCCGGTTGGCGCGGGCCATGCGGCGCGCCGCGGTCCGGGACCGTCCGGCGATCGCCGCGACGGCGGCCGCGGCGTCCGGTTTCCGGCCGTCTTCGAGCTCGTCGGCCGGGGACTGGGAAGAGGCTGTCTGGGTCATACCCTCGATTTTAGCCCGTGGGTGCGGCACAGCACGACGACGGAGGTCACGTTACGCTGCCGCCCCGGACCGGCGCGGTGGTTCAGAGCAGGACGAGGTCGTCCACGTGGATGACTTCGCGCTCGTACTGCCGGCCGAGCGACGCGGCCAGCTCCCGGGTGGAGCGGCCCAGCATGCGCGGGAGCTCATAGGAGGAGAAGTTGACGAGGCCGCGGGCGACCACGCGGCCGTCGCCGTCGGCCAGCTCCACCGGATCCCCCGGTTCGAAGTCGCCCTTGACCGAGACGACGCCGGCCGGCAGCAGCGACCGGTGCTTCTCGCGCACGGCCTGCACGGCGCCGTCGTCCAGCACCAGCCTGCCCTGCACGGAGGCCAGATGTGCCAGCCAGAGCAGCCGCGGGGGCCGGCGGGTGCCGCTGGCCGCGAACCACGTGCCCACGTCCTCGCCGGCCAGGGCCCGCGCCGCGTTCGGCGTGGAGGTGACCAAGGCCGGGATGCCCGAGCCGGCGGCGATCCCGGCGGCCTCCACCTTGGTGACCATGCCGCCGGTGCCCACGCCAGCGGCGCCGGTGCGGCCGATGTTCACGCCGTCCAGGTCCTGGGGCCGGGCCACCAGCGGGATCCGCCGCGCGCCGTCCTTGGGCGGGCCGTCGTAGAGCGCGTCCACGTCCGAGAGCAGCACCAGCGCGTCGGCCTTGACCAGGTGGGCCACCAGGGCGGCCAGCCGGTCGTTGTCGCCGAAGCGGATCTCATGGGTGGCCACGGTGTCGTTCTCGTTAACCACGGGCACGACGCCGAGGTGGAGCAACCGATGCAGCGCGCGGTAGGCGTTGGCGTAGTGCTGGCGCCGCATCAGGTCCTCGGCGGTCAGGAGCACCTGGCTGACGGTAATGCCGCGGGCGCCGAAGGCCTGCGTGTAGCGGGCCATCAGCAGGCCCTGCCCCACGCTGGCGGCGGCCTGCTGGGTCGCCAGGTCCCGCGGCCGGCGGGCCAGACCCAGCGGGGCCAGTCCGGCGGAGATGGCGCCCGAGGACACCAGGATGACTTCGCTGCCGGCGTTCCGGCGGGCGGCCAGCACCTGCACCAGGGACAGCAGGGCCTCTTCGGAGATGCCTCCCGCCACCGAGGTCAACGACGACGAGCCGACCTTGACCACCAGGCGTCCGGCCGTGGCCAGCAGGGTCCGGTCGGCCGCCGTGGCCGGCTCAGCGCGCATCGTCGTCGTCACTGTCTTCCTCTGCGGTCCAGATGCCGGACTTGCGTTCGGCCTCGAGCTCGGCGCGGGTGGCGGCCCTGGCTTCCTTCCGCTCCTGGTACTGCTCGCGCTTCTCTTCGCGGGTGGGCCGGATGTACTCCATCAGGCGCAGGTCCGTGCCGCGGGGGGAGGACAGCAGTTCGGCGCCGGCGGCCATGGTGGGCTCCCAGTCGAAGACCACGGCGTCGTCTTCGCCGATCACCACCGTGTCGCCCGGGCGGGCGCCGGACTTGAACAGCTGGTCCTCGACGCCCAGCTTGGCCAGCCGGTCGGAGAGGTAGCCGACGGCTTCGTCGTTGTTGAAGTCGGTTTGCTTGACCCAGCGTTCCGGCTTGTCTCCGAGCACCCGGAACAGCGGTTCCAGGTTCTTTTCCTCGCGCCGGATGATGAAGCCCCGCTCGTTCACCGAGCGCGGGCGCAGGACGGCGGGGGCCACCTTCGGCGGGGCGGCCTTCGCTTCGGCGCGGGCGGCGGCGACGATCCCGGCCATGGCAAAGCCGAGCTGGCGCAGCCCCTCGTGGGTGGCCGCGGAGACTTCGAACACCTGGTAGCCGCGCTTTTCCAGTTCGGGGCGCACGAATTCGGCCATGTCGCGGCCGTCGGGCACGTCCACCTTGTTCAGCACCACCAGCTTGGGCCGCTGGTTCAGCGGGACCACGTCCCCGTCGGCGCCGGCGTAGCTCATGTCCACGGTGTACTGTTCCAGTTCCCGCTCGATGATCTCGAGGTCGGAGAGGGGGTTGCGGTCGGCTTCCAGCGCCGCGCAGTCCAGCACATGCACCAGTGCGGCGCAGCGCTCCACGTGGCGCAGGAAGTTGTGGCCCAGTCCCTTGCCTTCGCTGGCGCCCTCGATCAGGCCCGGCACGTCGGCAATGGTGAAACGGATATCGCCCGCCTGGACCACGCCCAGGTTCGGCACCAGCGTGGTGAACGGGTACTCGGCGATCTTGGGGCGGGCGGCGGACATGGCCGCGATCAGGCTCGATTTGCCCGCGGACGGGAAGCCGACCAGCGCCACATCGGCGATGGACTTCAGCTCCAGGACGATGTCCCGCTCGTCGCCCGGAATGCCCAGCAAGGCGAATCCGGGTGCCTTGCGCTTGGCCGATGCCAGCGCGGCGTTGCCCAGCCCGCCCTGGCCGCCGGCGGCGGCGACGAACTCGGCGCCATCGCCCACGAGGTCGGCGAGAACGTCACCGTTCTTGGTCTTGACCACGGTGCCGTCGGGGACGGGCAGCACCAGCGTGGCGCCGTTCTTGCCGCCGCGCCAGTCCCCCATCCCCGGGCCGCCGTTGGTGGCGTGCCGGTGCGGGGCGTGGTGGTAGTCCAGCAGCGTGGTGGTCTGGGGGTCCACGCGAAGGATCACGTCGCCGCCGTTGCCGCCGTTGCCGCCGTCGGGCCCGCCCAGCGGCTTGAACTTTTCGCGCTTGACGGAGACGCAACCGTGGCCACCGGATCCGCCGGATACATGCAGGACTACCCGGTCAACGAATGTTGCCACGTGATCGATCTCCTCTGTGCCGGTGGGCGCGAACCGAAACGGCCCACCAGTGATTCTAGTCTGGTTAAAACACCAGTGAGGCGGACCGACGGCCCGCCTCACTGGAAAGCTGTTAGCTGCTTGGATTACTCCGCAGCGGCAGCGACGATGTTCACGACGCGGCGTCCGCGGCGGGTACCGAACTCAACGGCACCGGCCTCAAGGGCGAACAGCGTGTCGTCGCCGCCACGGCCGACGTTGGCGCCGGGGTGGAAGTGCGTGCCGCGCTGGCGGACGATGATCTCGCCGGCGGAAACTACCTGGCCACCGAAGCGCTTCACGCCAAGGCGCTGTGCGTTGGAATCGCGACCATTGCGAGTGGAGCTCGCACCCTTCTTATGTGCCATCTGATTTGCCTACCTTTGTTTCTGAAGGAACGTTTACTAAAAGTCAGCCGACCGCTTACGCGATGTCGGTGACCTTGACCTTGGTCAGTGCAGAACGGTAGCCCTGGCGCTTCTTGTAGCCGGTCTTGTTCTTGTACTTCTGGATAACGATCTTCGGGCCGCGGAGATTTTCGACAATCTCGGCGGTGACCTTGACGTTGGCCAAAGCATCGGCAGCAGAGGTGACCTTGTCGCCGTCGACCAGGAGCAGAGCAGGCAGCTCGATGGTGCTACCGGCCTCGCCGGGGACGCGGTCAAGGGTCACGAGGTCTCCAACGGAAACCTTTTCTTGGCGGCCGCCGGCGCGGACAATCGCGTACACCACTTGGGAACTCACTTCTCTAGACGTTTATTACAGTTTTTGCTCGAATACGCAGGCACGACATGACGGCCTGGAAAGCACTGTGCATCCGCGCCTGCGGGTGGAAACCCTTCGAAGGCGTACGCACCGAAGATCTAGATTACGCTATTACGGCTATCAGCCGCAAACCAGCGGGCTCCGGGGGTGCCGGGACGGGCTCTGGCGTCATCTTCTCCTGGCACGGGCGGACTGCAATCCGCTCGGGCGCACCTGACAATACTACCGGCCGAGCCGGCCAGGCACGTGCATTTCGCCGCCGCGACACGGCGTGCCTGGATTCCGCGGCGGGAAGTGGGCTGAAGACGGTGTCCGCACCTGCCGGCCGGCCAGCGGTGGCGGGCACCGGGCAGCCCAGCCGGAACCAGGCACGGAACCAGGCACAGCCGCACCAGACGCAGGCAGGCCGCGGAACCGATGCGGTCCGCGGCCTGCCCGGGCATACGACCCTGCCTACAGTTCCGAGGCCGGTACTCCTACACCCAGCACCACCGGAGCGGCGGCTTCGTTCTTGTCCGCTGCCGCTTCGGCCAGTGCGGACGCGGCCGGGGCCGTGGCGGCGTGGCGGTGGCCGCCGTCGTTCTCCGCCGGGATAGCGTCCACCGTCTGGACGGGAGCGTCGGCGGCACCCTGGGGGCTGCTGGCGGCACGACGGCGACGCGGCTTGCGGACGGCGGCCGGCGCAGGCGCCTGCGGTTCGGCGGCCACCGCGGGCCGGGCGTCGCCTTGTGCGGCCTGTGGTTCGGCAGCAGCGCCGGATGTCTCCGCCGCGGCCGGCTCCGGTTTCTCCACCGGAGCAACCTTGGGCTCCGGTTTCTCCACCGGCGCTACCTTGTTGAAGGCCTCGGTGAGGCTCTCCAAGGTCAGCGACGGCTCTTCCGGGGCGGTCGCCGGGCTGTGCACGGCGCGCGGGATGGCCACCGTCTCTCCGTTGATCTCGAGCACGGCGGTTTCTGGTCCGTCGCCGGCCGGGGCCGCGGGCACGGCGGGTGCCACGCCGGGATCGTCGGCGCGGCGCGACCTGCGCTTGCGCCCGGAGGGCTGGCCCGACGCTCCGGCGGGCGTACCGGCCGCCGCCGCTTCGGGCTTGCCGGCGCCGGCGGGTTGTTCGCCGCCCTGCTGCTTGGCCTTGGCCGTCTCCGGGTGCTCTTCCGCCTCGTGGGCGGCGTGCGCGGCGGCGGCGATCGTGGCCAGTGCCGCGCGGGCGGCCTCGGCCTTGGCCCGGCGCTCGGCGTCGTCGTCATGGCCCACGGCGGCCGGGGCTTCGGCGGCAGTCTCCTGCCCGCCCTGGCCGCGGTTGCGGCGCTTCTCGCTGCGCGACTGCCGTTCGGAGCGCTTCTCGATGCGGACCTGGTGGTGCTCGGTAGCCGCGGCGGGGCGGCGGTGTTCCACCGGCTCATCGTGGGTGATCACGCCGCGGCCGGCGCAATGCTCGCACTGCTCGCCGAAGACTTCCAGCAGCCCTGTGCCCATGCGCTTGCGCGTCATCTGGACCAGGCCCAGCGAGGTCACTTCGGCCACCTGGTGCTTGGTCCGGTCGCGGCCCAGGCATTCCACCAGCCGGCGCAGCACCAGGTCGCGGTTGGACTCCAGCACCATGTCGATGAAGTCGATGACGATGATGCCGCCGATGTCACGCAGCCGCAGCTGGCGGACCACCTCTTCGGCCGCTTCCAGGTTGTTCTTGGTGACGGTTTCTTCCAGGTTGCCGCCGGAGCCGGTGAACTTGCCGGTGTTGACGTCCACCACGGTCATGGCCTCGGTGCGGTCGATCACGAGGGAACCGCCGGAGGGCAGGAAGACCTTCCGGTCCAGCGCCTTGTGGATCTGCTCGTCGATCCGCTGGGCGGCGAAAATGTCCGTCTCCGACGTCCACTTCTCCAACCGGTCCACCAGGTCGGGGGCCACATAGGTCACGTAGGCCTCGATCGTGTCCCAGGCTTCTTCGCCGGAGACGACCAGCTTGGAGAAGTCCTCGTTGAACACGTCGCGGACCACCTTGATGGTCAGGTCCGGCTCGGCGTAGAGCAGCTCCGGTGCCAGCGTCTTGGTGGACCCGGCACGCGATTCGATGCCCTCCCACTGCGCCCGCAGCCGGTTGATGTCGTTCATCAGCTCTTCTTCGCTGGCGCCTTCGGCCGCGGTGCGGACGATCACGCCGGCGCCGTCGGGAACATGTTCCTTCAGGATCTTCTTCAGCCGGTTGCGTTCCACGTCGGGCAGTTTCCGGGAAATGCCGGTCATGGAGCCGCCGGGCACGTAGACCAGGAAGCGGCCCGGCAGCGAAATCTGGCTGGTCAGGCGGGCGCCCTTGTGGCCCACCGGGTCCTTGGTGACCTGCACCAGGACCGAGTCGCCGGACTTGAGCGCGAGTTCGATCCGGCGCGGCTGCCCGTCGAGGTGTGCCGCGTCCCAGTTGACCTCGCCGGCGTAGAGCACGGCGTTGCGGCCGCGGCCGATGTCGATGAAGGCCGCCTCCATGCTGGGCAGCACGTTCTGCACCTTGCCCACGTAGACGTTGCCGATCAACGAGTCCTGCTGGGTCTTGGACACGAAGTGCTCGGCCAGCACGCCGTCTTCGAGCACGCCGATCTGGATCCTGTCATCGCGCTGGCGGACCACCATCTGGCGGTCGACGGATTCGCGGCGGGCCAGGAATTCGGCCTCGGTGATGACCTGGCGGCGGCGGCCCGTCTCGCGCGATTCGCGCCGGCGCTGCTTCTTGGCCTCCAGCCGGGTGGACCCCTTGACCGAGGCCACCTTGTTGCTGGGGGCGGTCTCGGTGATCGGCCGCGGTGCCCGGACCCGGGTGACCGTGTTGGGCGGGTCGTCGTCGGCACCGCCGGTGAGTTCAAGATCGGCATCCCCGCGGCGGCGACGGCGGCGGCGACGCGAGGTCACGCCGTCCTTCTCCCCTGCGGCACCCTCGTCAGCGGCTTCGGCGGCCGCGTCGCTTTCTTCGGTGCTGCCGGCCTCGTCGCTGCCGGTTTCGGCCTCGGAGCGGTTGCGGGTGCGGCCGCGGCGGTTGCGTCGGCTGCGGCGACGCCCGCCGTCCTCGTCGTCCTCGTCCGACTCGCCGGCGGCGGCGGCCGGTTCGGGCTTGGCAGCGACGGCGGACAGGTCCGGGGCGTGGAAGAGCAGGGAAACCGGCGAGGAGGGGATTGTGAAGGGATCGGCGCCGAGTCCCGCCTCGGCGGAGGCTTCTTCGGCCGGGTCTCCCCCGGCGGCGGACTGCTCCGCTTCGGGCGCGGCCTGCGCCGTCTCCGTGGCGGCGGGGGCTTCCTCAACAGCAGGGGCTTCCTCAACAGCAGGGGCTTCCTCAACAGCAGGGGCGGCGGCCGCGGTGGAACGACGACGGCGGGCGGGCGCCTTTGCGGGCTGCTCCCCTGCCGTGCTTCCGGCTTCGGTTTCCGTCCCGGCGGTGTGTCCGGCGACGGCCTGGGCGGCGTCTCCGTCGGCCGCCACCGGGGTGCCCTGCGTGGCGGCGGGTGCGGTGGTGGCGGGGGTAGTGGCCGGGGCTTCGCCTTCGGCGACGGTCAGTTCGGCGGCTGCTGCCGCGGTGGCCTGGGCCTTGGTGCTGCGGCGGGTGCGGGTGGCGGCGGTGCGACGTCGGCCGGCCAGCTGTTCGGCGGGCTCGGCCGCTTCTCCGGCGGCCAGGACGCCTTCGGCTTCGGCGGGTTCGGCGGCCAAGACGCCTTCGACTTCGGCGGGTTCGGCGGCCGGCTGCGCATCGGCGCCGTCCTGCTGAACGCTTTCCTGTGCGGCGGCTTCGGCGGCCTTGTCGGCGGCGGTCTTGCGCGGCCGGCGCGTGCGGGTCTTGGCGGGCGGCGCTTCTTCGCCCGGCTGGTCGGCGTCGGGTTCACCGGCGGCTGCGGGGACGGTGCCCGCCTCCGCCGCGGCGGCATCTTCCGTCGGAGCGTCCTGGGCGGCCGCCGCTTCGGCAACCTTTTGGGCGGCTGTCTTGCGCGGCCGGCGGGCCCGGGTGGTCGCCGGAGCGGCCTCGGCGGGCTGGCCGCCTGCGGAGTCCTGGCCTGCGGGCTGCTCCCCTGCCGGCTGTTCCCCGGCGGCTATCGCGGCGTCGGACGCCGTGGCCGCGGGGGAAGCGGCGGAGGCATCGCCGTCGTTGTTGGGGCCGGTGTGCGCCGCTGCGGGCAGTTCAACGTCCAACTGGTCCTGCGACGGTGCGGACACAGTGGGCTTGCGGCGGGGCCGCGGCGGTTTTTTGGCTGGTACCTCCGGCGCGTCGACCGGAGAGGAGGTAGCGGGAATTACCTGTTCATTGTCCATTTAAAGTTGTGCTCCAACCCTTGCGGCACCGGCCACATCCCGGTGCCCTTGGGGGCATGTAGCCGGGTATACGGGTGCCTTGGGCTGCCCGACACCGAAAGTCGTCTTGGTATCACCCGAGCTCGCGCCATCACGTGGGGCGCGGCACACCCGGGGACCAGCGGCGCTTTTCCGTCTGCCGTAACCTTCTCTTCACCGGCAGGGCCGCCCGGCGGATTCCCAGCGCCCATCCGGATTGATGGGCTCCTTGTTCGGGAAGCGTCGCCGACGGACCTGGAAGCCTGTCGCTGGACCAACAGCAGCATGTGGGGCTGCTGTTAGCCACGATCATTCTCTCACACCGGGTGCGATTTAGTGAGTAATGGGCGTTCTCTCCGGCGTAGAATCGAGCCACATGCCCCCTAGCCCGAGGAACACGGTGCAGACCCACGCGCAGACCTCCACACCCCCGGCCGCGACAGCGCCCGGCCAACTCCCGGACAGCGGGGTTCCCGGCGTTGCCCGGGAGAAACCCTTCGCGTGGCTGCTGCTGGCCACCGGTGTTGTCGGCTGGATCATGTCCGGCATCCTGGTTTTGGAGCGGCTGGCCACCTACGAAAATCCGGGCCATGTGACCAGCTGCGACATCAACCCGTGGGTCTCCTGCGGCAAGGTGTTCCTGCACTGGCAGGCCGGGCTTTTCGGCTTCCCCAACCCGCTGATCGGGATCGTCGCCTTCGCGGTTCCCATCACGACGGCGGTGGCAATCCTTGCGGGGGCGCGGTTCCGCCGGTGGTACTGGATGGGACTGCAGGCCGGCGTCACGCTGGGCTTCGTCTTCGTCGTCTGGTTGTGGAGCCAGGCGCTCTACGACATCCACATCCTGTGCCTGTACTGCATGGGCGTGTGGGCCGCCATGATCCCGATGCTGGTGCACACGACGGCGCGGAACCTGGCGCACGGCGTGATCAAGGCGCCCGCGGCGGTGGTCCGTTTCGCCGGCAGCTGGGCCTGGACCCTGACCGCCCTGCTGTGGATCGTGACCGCCGGGTCGATCTTCCTGGCCTTCATCGACGCCTTTTTGGGCTGACCGGGACGGCCTTCCCTGGCTGCCGGACAGCCTGGACTCGCCGCGATTGCCTTCCAGGGCTGAACCCGGATAAACCAGAGGCCGCGTCCCCGTCGGGGGCCGCGGCCTCTGCTGCTTCAGGGGGGTCTAGGAGAACCAGATCCCGATCTCGCGCGCGGCGGACTCGGGCGAGTCGGAGCCGTGCACGAGGTTTTGCTGCACCTTCACGCCCCAGTCGCGGCCGAAGTCGCCGCGGATCGTCCCGGGGGCGGCGGTGGTGGGGTCGGTGGTCCCGGCCAGCGACCGGAAGCCCTCGATCACCCGGTGTCCCTCGAACACGGCGGCGGCGACCGGGCCGGAGAGCATAAACTCGACCAGCGGCTCGTAGAACGGCTTGCCGACATGCTCTTCGTAATGCTGCTCCAGCAGTTCGCGGGTGGCGTTGACCAGCTTCAGTTCGACCAGCGTGTAGCCCTTGGCCTCGATGCGGGCCAGGATGCTGCCAGTGAGACCGCGGGACACGCCGTCAGGCTTGACCAGTACCAGTGTGCGTTCAACGCTCACAATTTCTCCTCATTCGCTTCACGATTAGCTCCGAAAACCCCGTTCAATCCTAACGGGACGCGCGGGCAGCGCAGGTCAGCGCCCGGCGTCGTCCGCGGTGCCGGCCTCCGGGCCACCGGCGGTTCCCTCCGCGGCGCCGGCCGCGGAGGCGTCCCCGGTGCCGGCCCCCGTGCCATGCCGGCGTTCCCATTCCGCCTGTTCCGCGTCGCGCTGCGCGTTCTCACGGTCCAGCCGGCCGCCCGTGCGCACGGCGTACCACCAGGACAGCGCGAACAGCACGCCGACGACGAACATCACCGGTTCGACGATGCCGGTGGCGATCAGGAGCACCTGCATCGCCCAGCCGATGGCGTAGCCGGACGGGCGGCGGAGCAGGGCACAGCAGAGCACGAGCAGGACGCTCAGGCCGATCCCGAGCCCGAGGATCAGCGCCGGCGGCACGTCGTCCCGGTAGAGCCCGAACACCACCAGCGTGGCGAAGAAGGCGACGAAGGCTTCCAGCAGCAGCACGGTGGAGGCGAACATCGTCTTGATCGAGCGCCGTTTCTTCGGCATGTCCGGACGCCACTCGCGCTGGGCTTTGGTCAGTTTGGCCATGGATCTTGTTACTTTCCTAGCAGGATGCGGGCGTCGGCGACCAGGGTGATGGACCCGGTGATCAGCACGCCGCCGGCGAGGTCGTTGTCGGCTTCGGCCCGCCCGACGGCCCATTCGATCGCGTCGTCGAGCCGGGGCGCGATGTGCACGGCGTCCTCGGCGAAACCGGCGGCCATGGCATCCTCGGCCAGTTGCTCGGCGGGAATGGCCCGCGGTGAGTTGGACTCGGTGACGCAGATTTCGTCGGTGAGGTCGCTGAGCTGCTCGCGCAGCTGTGCCAGCAGGCCGACGGCGTCCTTTTCCTGCAGGACGCCGACCACCGGGATGAGCTTCGTGAAGTTGAACGCCTCCAGGATGGCCTGCGCGCTGGCCTTCATCCCGTCGGGGTTGTGGGCGGCATCCACGATGATCGTCGGCGCTGTGCGCACTACTTCCAGCCGGCCCGGCGAGGTCACCTCCAGGAACGCCTCGCGCAGGACTTCCACGTTGAGTTCCTTTTCGCCGCCGCCGAGGAACGCTTCCAGCGCGGCCACGGCGACCGCCGCGTTCTGGGCCTGGTGCGCGCCGTGCAGGGGCAGCAGCAGGTCCTGGTAGCGGCCTGCCAGCCCGTTGATGGTCAGCTGCTGGCCGCCGACGGCGACCTTGCGGGACTCGACGCCGAACTCCACGCCTTCGAAGCGGAAGGGCACCTGAAGGTCCCGCGCCTGTTCCAGCAGCACCTGGGCTGCGTCCAGTGGCTGGGCCGCGCTGACCAGGTAGCCGCCGCGCTTGATGATCCCGGCCTTCTCCCGGGCAATGTCCTCGGTGGTGTCGCCGAGCAGGTCGGTGTGGTCCAGCGAGATCGGGGTGATCACCGAGACCTGGCCGTCCACCACGTTCGTGGCGTCGGTGATGCCGCCCAGGCCAACCTCGATCACCGCCACCTCCACCGGCTCGTCGGCAAAGATGGCGATGGCCAGGATGGTCACGCACTCGAAATAGGTCAACCGGGGCGCGCCCTCGGCGTCCAGTTCCTGGTCGACGATTTCCAGGTACGGCCGGATTTCGTCCCAGACCCGCACGAACGTCTCGTCGGCAACGGGCTCGCCGTCGATGCTGATCCGTTCGGTCACCTTGGACAGGTGCGGGCTGGTGTAGCGGCCGGTCCGCAGTCCGTGCGCCCGCAGCCCGGCCTCGATGATCCGGGCCGTGGACGTCTTGCCGTTCGTGCCGGTCAGGTGGATGCTGGCGAAGGCCTTGTTCGGTTCGCCGAGGATGTCCATCGCCCGGAACAGCGGTTCCATGCGCGGTTCCATCTTGTTTTCCGGGGCGCGGCCCAGCAGTTCCGCGTAGACGCTCTCGACGCCGAATTCATCACTCATGGTTTGGTGTCCCTTCAGGATCCGGCTTTTTCCACGGACACGGCGTCGCCGTCCCCGGCCACCAGGACCAGGTCCACGGTGAGGGTTTCCTGCGTGACCAACCCCTGGTGCAGGGTCAGCGCGTCCAGGACGGACTGGTCCGCCGTCACCGTGGTGCGGATGCGGTCGCTGACCACCAATCCGGCATCCTTGCGTGCCTGCTGGATGGTGCGCACGTAGTCGCGGGCCACGCCTTCGGCCTCCAGTTCGGCGGTCACGGTGGTATCCAGCACCAGGAACCCGCCGCCGGGCAGCATGGTGACCGCCGCGCCGGCCGCGGCGTCCCCGGATACGACGGTTTCCAGGGAGTACTCCGACGGCTCGAGCAGCAGTCCCCCGGCGGTGACGGCGCCGGCGTCGTCCACCGACCAGTCACCGGACTTGGCGGCCTTGATGGCCTGCTGCACGTTCTTGCCCAGCCGCGGGCCGGCCGCACGGGCGTTGACCACCAGCTTCTGCGAGATGCCGAACTCTTCCGGGGCGGCGTCGGCGGCGTCGATCAACCGGACCGACTTGATGTTCAGCTCGTCCTGGATCATCACGGCGTACTGGCCGGAGAGCCGCTCGGCGCCCGGCACCACCACGGTCAGCGAGGCCAGCGGCAGCCGCACGCGCAGGTTCGCGGCCTTGCGCAGGCTCGAGCCGGAGGAGCAGATCTGCCGGGTGGCGTCCATCAGTTCCACGAGTTCGGCCAGCTGCGGGAACTCGCCGGCGTCGGGCAGGTCGGTCAGGTGGACCGAACGCCCGCCGGTCAGCCCGCGCCAGATCTCCTCGGTGACCAGCGGCAGCAGCGGGGCCGCCACGCGGCAGACTGCCTCCAGCGCGGTGTAGAGCACGTCGAACGCGTCGCGGTCCTCGTCGAAGAACCGCTGGCGGGAGCGGCGGACGTACCAGTTGGTCAGGGTGTCCAGGTACTCGCGCAGCGCGTCGCAGGCGCCGGAGACGTCGTAGGCATCGAGGGCGACCGTCATGTCGCGGACCAGGTCCCCGGTGTTGGCCAGGATGAACTGGTCCAGGGACTCCATGCCCTTGATCCGTTCGGTATCGCCGAGGACGGAGACGGCGTCATGGCCTGCCCCGTTGTTCGCGGAGTTGGTGTAGAGCTTGAAGAAGTGCCACACGTTCCACAGCGGCAGCATCACCTGGCGGACGCCGTCGCGGATGCCCTGCTCGGTGACGATCAGGTTGCCGCCGCGCAGGATCGGGGAGGCCATCAGGAACCAGCGCATGGCGTCGGAGCCGTCGCGGTCCAGGACCTCGGACACGTCCGGGTAGTTGCGCAGGCTCTTGGACATCTTCTGCCCGTCGGAGCCGAGCACGATGCCGTGGCTGATCACGTTGCGGAAGGCCGGGCGGTCGAACAGCGCGGTCGCGAGCACGTGCATGGTGTAGAACCAGCCACGCGTCTGGCCGATGTACTCCACGATGAAGTCGGCCGGGTTGTGGCTGTCGAACCAGTCCTTGTTCTCCATCGGGTAGTGCACCTGGGCGTAGGGCATCGAACCGGAGTCGAACCAGACGTCGAGCACGTCCTCCACGCGGCGCATCATGGACTGGCCGGTCGGGTCGTCCGGGTTGGGCCGGACCAGCTCATCGATGTACGGGCGGTGCAGGTCGACCTCGCCGTCGTGGTTGCGCGGCAGGGTGCCGAACGCTTCCTCCAGCTCGGCCAGCGAGCCGTACACCTCGCGGCGCGGGTAGTCCGGGTTGTCCGATTCCCACACCGGGATGGGCGAACCCCAGAAGCGGTTGCGGCTGATGGACCAGTCGCGGGCGTTCTCCAGCCACTTGCCGAACTGGCCGTCCTTGACGTTTTCCGGGATCCAATTGATCTGCTGGTTCAGCTCGACCATGCGGTCCTTGAACTTGGTGACCTCCACGTACCAGGAGGAGATGGCGCGGTAGATCAGCGGCGTGCGGCAGCGCCAGCAATGCGGGTAGCTGTGCTCGTAGCTGGCCTGGCGGACCAGCCGGCCGTCGGACTTCAGCACCCGGGTGATCGGTTTGTTCGCCTCGAACACCTGCACGCCGGCGATTTCGGCCAGCGGGCCCTCGGCGAAGTAGGGCAGGAACTTGGCGCCCTCGTCCACGGAGACGATCACGGGGATGCCGTTGTCTTCGCAGACCTTCTGGTCGTCTTCGCCGAACGCCGGCGCCTGGTGGACCAAGCCCGTGCCGTCGGTGGTGGTCACGTAGTCGGCCACGACGATCTGCCAGGCGTTGCCGGTGCCCCACTTCGCGGCGTCCGCGTAGTGGTCCCAGAGCGGCTCGTAGCGCAGCCCGGCCAGCTGGGCCCCCACGTACCGGGCCGCCACCGCCTCGGTGGCGGCAGCGGCGTCGTCGTACCCCAGGTCCTTGGCGTAGGAGCCCAGCAGGTCCTCCGCGACCAGGAACTTCTCCCCCGCGGCCTGCGTCCCGTTGGGGCCGGCCGGCAGCACCGCGTAGCTGATCTCGGGCCCGACGGCGAGGGCTGCGTTGGTGGGCAGCGTCCACGGCGTGGTGGTCCAGGCGAGCGCGTTGACGCCGGCAAGCTCCGCCGCCAGCGCGTTGTCCGACCCGTCGGCGCGGATCGGGAAGGTGACCGTGACCGTCTGGTCCTGGCGCATCTTGTAGACGTCGTCGTCCATCCGCAGCTCGTGGTTGGACAGCGGCGTCTCGTCCCGCCAGCAGTACGGCAGCACGCGGAAGCCCTGGTAGGTCAGGCCCTTTTCGTGCAGCTGCTTGAAGGCCCAGAGGACCGACTCCATGTACTCGACGTTGAGCGTCTTGTAGTCGTTCTCGAAATCCACCCAGCGGGCCTGGCGGGTGACGTAGTTCTGCCATTCGTCGGCGTACTTCATCACGGAGGTGCGGCAGGCGTCGTTGAACTTGTCGATGCCCATGGACAGGATCTGCTGCTTGTCCGTCATGCCCAGCTGCTTCATGGCTTCCAGCTCGGCCGGCAGCCCGTGCGTGTCCCAACCGAAGCGGCGCTCCACCTTGTGGCCGCGCTGGGTCTGGTAACGGGCCACCAGGTCCTTGACGTACCCGGTGAGCAGGTGGCCGTAGTGCGGCAGGCCGTTGGCGAAGGGCGGGCCGTCGTAGAAGACGAACTCGTTGCTGCCGTCGCTGCCGGCGTCGCGGGCATCGACGGAGGCCTGGAAGGTGCCGTCCTGCTGCCAGTATTTGAGCACCAGCTCCTCGATCTCGGGGAACTTAGGCGAGCTTTCGGCAGCGGCAGCGCCGGCGGTGGAAGCCTTGGGATAGATCTGTGGCATGTTCGTCATCCTGGAAAGACAGCTCGGCAAGTGTGGGTACTTCTGCGAGGACGTGCCCTGCTCCGGTGCCTCCGGTGCGGCTGAAAAGCCTCACCGTGCTGCCGGGGCGGAACCCGCGGTACCACCTCACTTGCCGGCCTGATACGCCGGAACCGGCGCAAAGGGACAGCCACTCATTCGCTGCTGTGACGGGCATACCCGTCCGGTTCTACTGGGCCCAAGATGTTGGCCTGGGCTGTTCTTCCGGAAGCTCACCGGTGATGGCCGGGTCAGCGCTGATGACTCAAGTTTACGGCCCCGGCGGCGCGGCTGTCGAAACGCGGGCGAAAAGCCGGCTTTGTTCGCGGATGTCGTATTCGTCCCGTGGTTGGCCGACGCGCCTTTGCGCCCCTCATGCGCGCGGTCGTGAAGCGACGTCAGCTTTCGGATCAGCGCCAACTTCGGGCCTGAGCCAGGTGTCCCCAGCACAGAGAAAGGGGAATCGCCAGGCTTTGGCGCTTGCTACTTCCGGATCAGCTTGTGCGCGGCGGCCTGGGCCACGGGACGCATGACGATCTGGTCCAGGTTGACGTGATGCGGCAGGTTGAGCGAGTACGCCACGACGCCGGCTACGTCCTCGGCCAGCAGCGGTTTCTCCACACCGGCGTAGACGTTCTCGGCCGCTTGCCGGTCACCGCCGAGCCGGTTCAATGAGAACTCCTCCGTCTGCACCAGGCCGGGCAGGATGTCGATCACGCGCACGTTGTGTTCCGCTTCTTCCAGGCGCAGGGTATTGGCCATCGAGTGCTGGGCGAACTTGGCTGCTACGTAACCTCCACCGCCTTCGTAGGCCACCAGCCCGGCCGTTGACGTCAGCAGCACCACCGAGCCTTCACCGTTGTCGCGCAGGGCCGGAAGAAACGCCTGAATCATCCGCAGCGAGCCGAGGACGTTGACCTCGTACATCTTCTGCCAATCGGCCGGCTTTCCCTCGCCGATGGTGTCCACGCCGAAGGCTCCCCCGGCGATGTTCACCAGCGCGTCAATCCCGCCATCGGACAAGACCGTGGCTGCGAGCCGGTCCACTGAAGCTTGGTCGGTCACGTCCGCGGGCATGGCGACGGCGCCGGTCTCCCGGGCGAGCGCGGCCAGCCGCTCGGCGCGGCGGGCAACTGCCACCACGTCCCAGCCGCTTCCCCGCAGCGCCCGAACGGTAGCTGCCCCGATACCCGAACTTGCTCCGGTGACTATTGCGCGCCTGCTCATGAACCACAGCGTAGCGGCAGACCAAGAAAGTGGTTCAGAGGTGACATTCACCGCGCGACTTCGGGCGACTTCACCGCTCGACGGTGAGCGGTCTAAGGGGGACCGCGCAGGCCGCCCTTTTCAGTTGGTCGCCGGCAACCGTGGCGGCCCTATTGTTCCGGCCGGTGTCATCGCACCAGTCGATGTTGCGGGGCATGGCCGTCACAACCGCCTCGCCCGCGGCCGCTTGTTCGGGGATGACGAACGCGTAGCTGAAGCCGCCGCCGTCGTTCATAGGGGCGGTGGCGTTGACGATTTCCGCTCCCGACGCGTCCACCACCGTCACCTCAATCTGGGCATTGCTGCCGTAGCGGGGATTGCAGTCGGCGTCGGCAGCCGCCACGGTGACGGTCTGTCCTGGTCGGGCTTCCGTCGGACTGACTGAATATTCCGGCGGGAGACACGGTGGAGCCGCGCCAGGCCCCGCATAAGCACCGCACCCCGACACCGAAGCGGCCAAGGCCGCAGCAGCCGGCAGCGCGAAGGCGGCGAGGCCCCCGGCACGGTGCCTCCTGACCGGAGGCGCCCCGCCGTCGACCCGGCCTTGGCCACTTGCGCCCCAGGTGTTCCTTGCGCCCCGGGTGTCCCGCGGTACGTCAGCCGGATTCCACACCGAGGTGCTCCAAAATCATCCCGCGCAGCACCACTGCCTGATTGTGCTCCTTGTCCTTGGCCCCGTACAGCAGGCAGAGCTTGGGCTGCTCGCGCGCCAGCTCCACCAGCCGCTCCAGCGCCTCCGAACCGTCCAGTTCCTGCCGGTACGCCACGGCAAAGGCGTCGAATTTCTCCGGCCGGTGGCTGAACTCCTTGCGCAGCTCGGCCGAGGTTCCCGCCTCCTTCAGCCACAGGTCCACCCCGGCGCCCTCCTTCCTGATGCCCCGCGGCCAGATCCGGTCCACCAGCACCCGGTAGCCGTCGCCGTCGTCGGCGGGTTCGTAGACGCGCTTGATATGAACGTTCGCCATGGGCGCATCCTACGCAGGACCCGCTGCGGCGGGTAGGGCTGCACGCCGTCCCGGGCCCTCGCGGCGAGCCGGGGCAATCAGGTGCTGCGCCGCCGTCGTGCAGAATCTTCATTCCCTGCCCGGCATGAAAGAATGGCCAGCATGGCAGAACATACCCCGGGCACAGACACGCCCGTTACCGTTAACGTTCCCGACAAGCCCGCCCTTGAAGGCCTTGAGGACGCCCTGACCCGGCGCTGGCGAGAGGAGGGGACCTACAAGTTCAATCCCGAGACCACGCGGGAGCAGGTCTACTCGATCGACACTCCCCCGCCGACAGCTTCGGGCTCGCTGCATGTGGGACACATGTTCTCCTACACCCAGACCGACGTGCTGGCCCGCTACCAGCGGATGCGCGGCAAGAATGTGTTCTATCCGATGGGCTGGGACGACAACGGCCTGCCCACCGAGCGCCGGGTGCAGAACTACTACGGCGTCCGCTGCGACCCGTCGGTGGCGTACGACCCGGACTACCAGCCGCCAGCCACGCCGGCGAAGAACCAGCGCGATTTCGACGTCGTCTCGCGCCGGAACTTCATCGAGCTCTGCGAAACCCTGGCGGTGGAGGACGAGAAGGTCTTCGAGAACCTCTTCAGCACCCTGGGCCTGTCGGTGGACTGGGATCTGACCTACCGGACCATCGACGATGTGTCCCGCTCCGTTTCCCAGCGGGCTTTCCTGGCCAACCTGACCTCCGGCGACGCCTACATGGCCGAGGCCCCCACGCTCTGGGATGTCACGTTCCGCACCGCCGTGGCGCAGGCCGAGCTCGAGGACCGGGAGATGCCCGGCGCCTACTATCGCTACGCCTTCGAAACCGCCGACGGCGAAAAGGTCCACATCGAGACCACCCGCCCCGAGCTGCTGCCCGCCTGCGTGGCACTGGTGGCCAACCCCGACGACGAGCGCTACCAGAAGCTGTTCGGCACCACCGTGAAGTCCCCGCTGTTCGGCGTGGAGGTGGAGGTCAAGGCCCACCCGCTGGCCAAGCCCGACAAGGGCGCCGGCATCGCGATGGTCTGCACCTTCGGCGACCTGACCGACGTGACGTGGTGGCGGGAACTGCAGCTGCCCACCCGCTCCATCGTGGGCCGCGACGGGCGCATCATGGCCGACACCCCGGAGTGGATCACCACCGAGGAAGGCAAGGCGAACTACGCCGAGCTGGCCGGCAAGACCGTCTTCTCCGCCAAGGAGAAGATCGTGGAGCTGCTGTCCGAGGCCGGCGAATTGGACGGCGAGCCCCAGAAGATGACCCACCCGGTCAACTTCTACGAAAAGGGCGACAAGCCGCTGGAGGTCGTCACCTCACGGCAGTGGTACATCCGCAACGGCGGCCGCGACGCGGACCGGCGGGAACGGCTGATCAGCCGGGGGCGGGAGATCGAATTCCATCCGGCGTTCATGCGCTCGCGCTACGAGAACTGGATCGAAGGACTCAACGGCGACTGGCTCATTTCCCGCCAGCGCTTCTTCGGCGTACCGATCCCGGTCTGGTACCCGCTGGACGCCTCCGGCAACCCCGACTACGACAACCCCGTGGTGCCCTCCGACGAGATGCTGCCGGTGGACCCGGCCGCTGACCCCGCCCCGGGCTACGAGGAGTCGCAGCGCAACCAGCCCGGCGGCTTCATCGGCGACGCCGATGTGCTCGATACCTGGGCCACGTCCTCGCTGTCTCCGCAGATCGTCGGCAAGTGGAGCCGGGACGAGTCGTTCTTCAACAACGTCTTCCCGTTCGACCTGCGCCCGCAGGGCCACGACATCATCCGCACCTGGCTGTTCTCCACCGTGGTGCGCGGCGACTCGCTGAACAGCTGCGCGCCGTGGAAGCACGCGGCGCTCTCCGGCTGGATCCTGGACCCGGACCGCAAGAAGATGTCGAAGTCCAAGGGCAACGTGGTGGTCCCCACGGACGTGCTGGACCAGTTCGGCGCGGACGCGGTGCGCTACTGGGCGGCCTCGGCGAAGCTGGGTGCGGACACCGCCTACGAGGTCGCGCAGATGAAGATCGGCCGCCGCCTGGCCATCAAGCTGCTGAACGCTTCCAAGTTCGTGCTGAACCTGGGTGCCACCGAGGCTTCGGTGCTTGCCGAGGACGACGCCGTGGTTACCAACCCGTTGGACAAGTCGCTGCTGGGCCAGCTGGCCGAGGTGGTGGAGACCGCGACGGCCGCGTTCGAGAAGTACGACCATGCGCGCGCCCTGCAGGTCACCGAAAGCTTCTTCTGGTCCTTCACCGACGACTACGTCGAGCTGATCAAGGACCGCGCCTACGGTGCCGCCGGCGAGGCGGAGCAGGCGTCGGTCCTGGCCACGCTGGCCACCACGCTCGATGCCCTGCTGCGTCTCTTCGCACCGTTCCTCCCCTTCGCCACCGAAGAGGTCTGGAGCTGGTGGCGCGCCGGCTCCGTGCACCGCGCCGAATGGCCGACGACGGCGGGGCTCGCTTCGATTGCCTCCGCCGCCGACACGGGGCTGCTCGGGACGGTCGGACAGGCGCTGGGCGGCATCCGCAAGGCGAAGTCCGAAGCCAAGGTCAAGCAGCGCACCGAGGTCCTCACCGCGACCATCACCGGATCGGCCGCACAGGTGGCCCAACTTGAGGCAGGGCTCGGCGACCTGAAGGCCGCCGGCAATGCGCGCGAGGTCCTGCTGAACGAGGCGGAGGGCGAGCTGACCGTCACGAAGGTCGAGCTGGCGGCCGCCGAGGCACCGGCCGAGTAGCAGGGCCACGGCCGGTCGAGCAGCAGAGGCTTGGCCGGCCCGATAGCTGCGTCAGGGCCTGCCCAGTAGCTGGCTCCACGACGTTCGGCAGCCGGTTCCGGCCCCGTTAACGAGGGGAAGCCCCATCAGCGTTTCGCCGTTGGTGGGGCTTCGACTCTTTGATCCAAAGGTGACGCTTTGGGTCTCGCGAACTCCGCCGATCTTCAGGTCTTCCGAGCCTCGTCACAGGCTGGCAGTTTGTGGAACTGGTCCACTACTTGTCACTGAATCTTTGGTGTTCGGTCCCGCATCTTTTGGGGATGCGTATAGATATTTATACTCCTGCGCAAGCCGACACGCCATAGTTTCGTGAATTGTTTTCCGAAACCAGGGCGCGCCGGCCGGCGGCGTCAGGGTCCCGCGGACGACGCCCGCTTGAGGCGTTCGCTCCAGGCCCGAACGGTTAGTCGAACTCGGGGCTGGTGGTCCGGGAGCGCTTGATTTCGTAGAAGTACGGGAACTCGGCCAGGGCCACGGCGCCGTCAAAGATCTTTCCGGCGGTTTCGCCGCGCGGGATGCGGGTCAGCACCGGCCCGAAGAAGGCGGTGCCGTTGAAGGCCACGACGGGGGTGCCCACTTCGTCGCCCACCTTGGAGATGCCTTCTTCGTGGCTGGCGCGCAGCTGCTCGTCATATTCGTCGGAGGTGGCGAAGCGGGCCAGGTCGGAGGGCAGGCCGACCTCCTCCAGCGCGGCGGCAGTCACGGCCTCATAGTCCTTGTTGCCCTCGTTGTGGATGCGGGTGCCCATGGCGTCGTAGACCTTCCCCACGTAGGCCTCGCCGTGCAGTTCACGGGCGGCGATGATCACGCGGACCGGGCCCCACGCCTTCTTCAGGAATTCCTTGTACTCCTCCGGCAGCTCGTCGCGGCCGTCGTTGAGCACGGCCAGGCTCATCACGTGCCAGTCGACCTTGACGTCGCGGACCTTCTCCACCTCCAGCATCCAGCGGGACGTGATCCAGGCGAACGGACAGGCCGGATCGAACCAGAAGTCAACGGTGGACGGCGCAGCGCTTTCAGACATACGGCAAGGGCTCCTTCTTGAGGACTGGTTATACGTACTGTTGTGGGTAACTGCGCCGCCGGCGGTTTTGTTCCGCCGACCCGGCAGGTGCCCGTGCACCGGCCGGCGCCCCCGATACGGGCGGTCAGGCGGAATCGCGGCGGCGGATGGCTTCGACGTCGTGCGGGATGAGGGTGGGGTCCGACCCGGTCAGGACCGTCTCGGCGGTAATCACGGCGGTGGCGATGTCGTGGCGGCCGGGCAGGTCGAACATGATCGGCTGCAGAGTTTCTTCCATGATGGCCCGGAGGCCCCGCGCGCCGGTTCCTCGTTCCAGCGCCAGGTCGGCAACCGCTTCCAGGGCGTCCTGCTCGAAGGACAGCTCCACGCCGTCCAGTTGGAACATCTTCTGGTACTGGCGGATCAGCGCGTTCTTCGGCTCGGTGAGGATCCGGATCAGCGCAGGCCTGTCGAGCTCGGCCACGGTGGTGATCACCGGCAGGCGGCCGATGAACTCCGGGATCAGCCCGAACTTGAGCAGGTCTTCGGGCATGACTTCGCCGTAGTTGTCCTGCTGGGCGACGGCGTCCTTGAGCGGCGCGCCGAAGCCGATGCCCTTGCGTCCGGCCCGCGAGCCGATGATTTCTTCCAGGCCGGCGAAGGCCCCGGCGACGATGAAGAGGATGTTGGTGGTGTCGATCTGGAGGAACTCCTGCTGCGGGTTCTTCCGCCCGCCCTGCGGTGGCACCGAAGCGACGGTTCCTTCCAGGATTTTCAGCAGGGCCTGCTGCACGCCTTCACCGGAGACGTCGCGGGTGATCGAGGGGCCCTCGCTCTTGCGGGTCACCTTGTCGATCTCGTCGATGTAGATGATGCCCTGCTCGGCCTTTTTGATGTCGTTGCCGGCGGCCTGGATCAGCTTGAGCAGGATGTTCTCCACATCCTCGCCCACATAGCCGGCTTCGGTCAGCGACGTCGCGTCCGCCACCGCGAACGGCACGTTCAGCTGGCGGGCCAGCGTCTGGGCCAGGTAGGTCTTGCCGCAGCCGGTGGGGCCGATCAGCAGGACATTCGACTTGGCGATTTCCACGTCCTGGAGTCCGCCGGCGGCGGCCAGGCCGGCGCTGCCGGGGGCGGCGTGGCCGGTGCGGATGCGCTTGTAGTGGTTGTACACGGCCACGGCCAGGGCACGCTTGGCGGGTTCCTGGCCGATCACGTACTCCTGCAGGAAGCCATAGATCTCCCGCGGTTTGGGCAGCTCCAGCAGTTCGGAGGCGGCACCGGCGCCGAATTCTTCCTCCAGCAGTTCGTTGCACAGCCCGACGCATTCGTCGCAAATGTACACGCCGCCGCCGGCGATGAGCTTCTTCACCTGCTTCTGGCTTTTGCCGCAGAACGAGCACGTGAGCAGCTCTGCGCTTCCGCCGGTCCGGGCCATAGTGTGTCCCCTTGTCTGGTCCTCGATCGATCGTCCGGTGGTCCGGAGCAGTGCAGTGTCAGGCCGACTTGTTCCGGCGCTTGGCGACCACGTCGTGGGAGATCAGCGCCGGTTCCGCCTTGTTCAGCACCACGTCCGCGGTGATCACGACGGAGGCGATGTCCTCGCGGCTGGGCAGGTCGAACATGACCGGCTGCAGGGTCTCTTCGATGATCGCGCGCAGCCCGCGGGCGCCGGTGCCCCGTTCCAGCGCGAGGTCCGCCACGGCCTCCAGCGCTTCCTGCTCGAAGCTCAGTTCCACGCCGTCCAGCTGGAACATCTTCTGGTACTGGCGCAGCAGGGCGTTCTTCGGTTCGGTCAGGATCTTGATCAAGGCCGGGCGGTCCAGGTTGGACACCGTGGTGATCACCGGCAGGCGGCCGATGAACTCCGGGATCAGGCCGAACTTCAGCAGGTCTTCGGGCATGACCTCGCCGTAGCTGTCCTTCTCCCCCGCCGCGTCCTTGAGCGGGGCGCCGAAGCCGATCCCCTTGCGGCCGGCCCGCGAACCGATGATCTCCTCCAGCCCGGCGAAGGCGCCGGCGACGATGAACAGCACGTTGGTGGTGTCGATCTGGATGAATTCCTGGTGCGGATGCTTCCGGCCGCCCTGCGGCGGCACGGACGCGACCGTGCCCTCGAGGATCTTCAGCAGCGCCTGCTGGACGCCCTCCCCGGAGACGTCACGGGTGATGGACGGGTTCTCGCTCTTGCGCGAGATCTTGTCGATCTCGTCGATGTAGATGATGCCCTGCTCGGCCTTTTTCACGTCGTAATCGGCGGCCTGGATGAGCTTGAGCAGGATGTTCTCCACGTCTTCGCCCACGTAGCCGGCTTCCGTCAGCGCCGTGGCGTCCGCGACGGCGAACGGGACGTTCAGCCGCCGGGCCAGCGTCTGCGCCAGGTAGGTCTTGCCGCAGCCGGTGGGCCCGATCAGCAGGATGTTGGACTTGGAAACTTCCACGTCCTCCAGCGGGCTGGCATCGGAGAGGTTGGCGGTCCCCTTGGGCGCATGCCCGGACTGGATCCGCTTGTAGTGGTTGTAGACCGCCACCGCCAGCGCCCGCTTGGCGGGCTCCTGGCCGATCACGTATTCCTGCAGGAAGTCGAAGATCTCCCGCGGCTTGGGCAGTTCGAAGCTGCCCAGGTCCGACACCTCGGCCAGTTCCTCTTCGATGATCTCGTTGCAGAGCTCGATGCATTCGTCGCAGATGTACACGCCGGGGCCGGCGATCAGCTTGCGGACCTGTTTCTGGCTCTTGCCGCAGAAAGAGCACTTGAGCAGGTCAGCGCTCTCACCTATGCGAGCCATATCCGTCCCCTTACTTGGTCTACGTCGGCAACTTGCCGCGGCAGCTGCACCGCCCGATTATTGCCGGGCAGGCGCTGCGCCGCCGAGGCCAGCTGACAACAACTCTAATTCACTGCGCCGACAGTTTCAGTAACAACACTGCCCGCGGTGCGATATGACGCGCCACGGGCAGTGCAGGCATTGAGACTATTTTACGGTATCTACTTGGTGATCGCCGGCTTGTGGATCTTGCGGGAGTCGAGCACCTGGTCGATCAGCCCGTATTCCAAGGCGCCGGCGGCCGTGAGGATCTTGTCCCGCTCGATGTCCTTGTTGACCTGCGCGGCGTCCTTGCCCGAATGCATGGCCAGCGCGTCCTCCAGCCACTTGCGCATCCTCATGACCTCGTCGGCCTGGATCTGCAGGTCGGAGGCCTGGCCGTGTTCGCCGCCGCCCAGCGCCGGCTGGTGGATCAGCACGCGGGCGTTCGGCAGGGCCAGCCGCTTGCCCGGGGTACCCGCTGCCAGCAGCACGGCCGCGGCACTGGCCGCCTGGCCCAGGCAGACGGTCTGGATTTCCGGGCGGATGTACTGCATGGTGTCGTAGATCGCGGTCATCGCGGTGAACGACCCGCCCGGCGAGTTGATGTAGATGGTGATGTCGCGGTCCGGGTCCGTCGACTCGAGGACCAGCAGCTGGGCCATGACGTCGTCGGCAGAGGCGTCGTCGACCTGGACGCCCAGGAAGATGATCCGGTCCTCGAACAGCTTGGTGTAGGGGTCCTGGCGCTTGAAGCCGTAGGGCGTGCGCTCCTCGAACTGGGGCAGCACATAGCGGTTCTGCGGCATGTTGGCGGCGAAACCGCCGGCAGCGGCACCGAAGTTGTAGTCCATGAGATTCTCCTGCTTGTATTCGGGTCGGTGGCGCGTGGGCTCAGGAATCCTGGGAGGCGGAGCCGCTCTGGGTCCCGCCGCCGCCGGAGACGCCGCCGGCGTGGGCCGAAATCTTGTCGAAGAAGCCGTAGGCCAGGCCTTCCTCGGCCGTGAACCACTTGTCGCGGTCGTTGTCGATAAGGATCTGCTCCACCGACTGGCCGGTCTGCTCGGCGGTCAGTTCGGCCATGACCTGCTTCATGTGCAGGATCAGTTCGGCCTGGATCTTGATGTCGGAGGCCGTGCCGCCGATGCCGCCGGAGGGCTGGTGCATCAGGATGCGCGCGTGCGGGGTGGCGTAGCGCTTGCCCTTGGTGCCCGAGGAGAGCAGGAACTGGCCCATGGAGGCCGCAAGACCGGTGGCCACGGTCACCACGTCGTTCGGGATGAACTTCATGGTGTCGTAGATGGCCATGCCGGCGGTCACCGACCCGCCGGGCGAGTTGATGTAGAGGTAGATGTCCTTCTCCGGGTCCTCGGCCGAGAGCAGCAGCAGCTGCGAGCAGATGGCGTTGGCGTTCTCGTCGCGCACCTCGGAGCCCAGCCAGATGATGCGCTCTTTGAGCAGGCGGTTGTAGATGTAGTCTTCGCGGCTGGCCGCTTCGACCGAAGCCATTCTCGGAGTGGCGGATTCATTCGACATGCTGAAATACCTCTCGCTTCTTCCCCGGGCGGTACCGTCACCGGTGGCCCTAAGGTCGTTTACCTACTTGGACAGTAACGTGTTCCGCTGCCCGATTCCTCCCGCACGGCGCGCTGTTCGCTGACGGCGCATCAGGCCCGTGATGGCGCGGGAAAGCGCTCTGCCAGCAGCAGAAAATAACGACGGCGGAGCGACCTTTGGGGGGCACGGCCAGCCCGGACGGGGCCCGGTTCCACCGGCACGCGCTGCCGCCCCGGAAGGGAACCCGCGCACCGCAGCCGGGCACCGGCGTCGTTCCCGGGAGTTAAAGCGGCGGACCGCCGGTTCCCCGTGAAGGGAATCCGGCGGTCCGTCCAGCGGCAGCGCCGCTACTACTTCTTCGGTGCGTCCTCGGCGGCCTCTTCGGCAGCGTCGGTGTCTTCGATCGACTCGGTGTCGGCAGCGTCCGCTTCGGCTTCTCCGGCCTCGGCGTTGGCGGCCTCGGCCTCGGCGGCCTGGATCATGTCTTCGACGTTGGGCTCTTCTTCGCCGGCGGGGCGGACGAAGTCGCTCAGGTCCACCTCGTTGCCGTTGGAGTCGGTGACCTTGGCCAGCTCCAGCACCTTGGCCAGGGCCTTGCGGCGGCGGACCTCGCCCACCATCATGCCGACCTGGCCGGACTGGTCCAGCAGCTGCGCGAACTGGTTCGGGTCCATGCCGTACTGGCCGGCGGAGGACACGATGTAGTCGATCAGCTCGGCCTGGCTGACGCCCAGCTCTTCCTTGTCGGCCACGGCGTCGAGCACGATTTCGTTGCGGAAGGCCTTCTCGGTGTTCTCGCGGACCTCGGCGCGGTGCTCCTCGGTGTCGTGGTCTTCACCGTGGCTGTTCTCCGGGCGGAAGTGCTGTTCCATCTGCTCTTCGACGACGGAGTCCGGAACCGGAACCTCGACCAGTTCCATCAGCTTGTCCAGCACCTTGTCGCGGGCCTCGACGCCCTGCTCCATGATCTTGGCGTCGGCGGCCTGCTTGGCCAGGTCTTCCTTCAGCTCGGCAATGGTGTCGAACTCGCTGGCCAGCTGGGCGAAGTCGTCGTCGGCCTCGGGAAGCTCGCGCTCCTTGACGGCCTTAACCTTCACGGTGACCGTGGCGTCCTTACCGGCGTGCTCGCCGCCGGCCAGCTTGGTCTCGAACGTGGCGTCCTCGCCGGCGCTCAGCGCGGTAACGGCCTCGTCCAAGCCCTCCAGCATGGTGCCGGCGCCCACCTGGTAGGACAGGTCCGCGGCGGAATCCACCTCTTCGCCGTCCACCTTGGCGGACAGGTCCATGGTGATGAAGTCGTCGGCAACGGCCGGACGGTCAACGGCCTTCAGGGTGCCGAAGCGGCCGCGCAGGTCGTCCAGCGCCTTCTGGATGTCTTCCTCGGAGGCCTCGGTAGCCTCGACGGTGACCTCGAGGCCGGCGTACTCGGGCAGCTCGATTTCGGGGCGGACATCGACCTCGACGTGGAAGGCGAGCTGGCCCTCGGTGGCGGCCGGGTCGGGAACCTCGGTGATTTCAACCTCGGGGCGGCTCAGCGGGCGGATGCCGGTCTCTTCGACGGCGCCCTGGTAGAAGCCGTTCAGGCCCTCGTTGATAGCCGTCTCGATCACGTAGCCGCGGCCCACGCGCTGGTCGATCAGCTTCGCCGGAACCTTGCCCTTGCGGAAGCCCGGAACCTGGATCTGGCTCGCGATGGTCTTGTACGCCGCGTCGATGCTGGGCTTGAGTTCCTCAAAGGGGACCTCAACATTGAGCTTGACCCGGGTAGGGGTGAGGTTTTCGACAGCGCTCTTCACAGCGTTAGAACTCCTGATTGCTATTGGGGTTAAATCTGCACCAAGAATACAGAGTCGGGGCGACAGGACTCGAACCTGCGATCTCCTGCTCCCAAAGCAGGCGCGCTAGCCACTACGCTACGCCCCGTAGTGCACACGCAAGTCTACGGGCATTCCCGGCCTGCGGCACAATCACCGTGCAACCGGACGCCGCCAGCACATGTCGCATGACTGAATCGGCTGCGAACAGAAAAGGCGGCCCGTGCCGGACCGCCTCCCTGACGCGAGGGGATGACGGGAATCGAACCCGCGTAATCAGTTTGGAAGACTGAGGCTCTACCATTGAGCTACATCCCCGAGGACGATGAAACTTTAGCACGAGGGCGGGCCCGTTCGACAAATCGGAGGGCGCCGCGGACCGGCGGAGGCGGGCGCCGCGACGCGGCGGAAAACATGCGCTCCTTACCCCGACTCCCCCAATGCAGGGTTTATCTGCGAGGGCAGGGGCTATAGACCCTGCCCTCGCAGATAAACCCTGCCCTCGCCGAAAATGCGGGTGGGCAACGTGGACACACACCGGCGGCGTAGGCAGGCTGCGGCACAACGAACCAGGCGGGCAGCAACCCTGCGGCACAACGAACCAGGCGGGCAGCTACCCTGCGGCCCGAACATTCAGGCCCAATCAGGCCCGCTGGCAGGTTGGGCACCAGTACAGCTTGCGGGCGGCCATCTCCGTGACGGCGACCGGCGTCCCGCACAGCCGGCACGGCATCCCCTGCCGCTTGTACACGTAGTGGGCGTTGTCCGGCCAGACCGGCAGCGACCGGCCGGCGGCCTCGGCGTCGCGGTGTTCGGGGCGCGTGGTGATGATCTTGCCGTCGCGGACACCGTCGCTCATGATGTCCACGATGTCGGCCCACAACAGCGCCGCTTCCGCCGGCGAAACCCGTTGGCCGGACAGCCACGGGTTCAGGCCACGGCGGAAGAGGGTCTCCGCGCGGTAGACGTTCCCGACCCCGGCCACCACGTTCTGGTCCATCAGCAATTGCCCCACGGCGGTGCGCTTCGCGGTCAGCCGACGGACGAACTCGGCGCCCCGGTCGGCCGCGTCCTGCAGCGGGTCCGGCCCCAGCCTGCCGACGACGGCGGACGCCTCCGCGGGCGTGAGCACCTCGCAGGCGGTCGGGCCGCGCAGGTCGGCCCAGCCGTGGGCCGACACCAGCCGGACGCGCACCTGGCCCACCGGCTCCGGCGGACCGGAGTACGCGGCCGGCGCATCGTCGTCGTACGTTTCCTGCTCCCCCACCCGGCGCGGCGCCCCGATGCTGGAGGCGCCGCGAAAGCTCTCGTCCCCGCCGAAGCTCCACGCCCCGTAGAGACCCAAGTGCACGCGCAGGACGAGACCGTTGTCGAACTCCAGGAACAGCTGCTTGCCGTGTGCCCGGGCGGCCAGCAGCCGCGCCCCGTCGAGCCGGGCGGCGCCGGCGGCGAAGCGGCCCTGCGGGCTGGACACGGCGAGGCGCCGACCGGCGAAAACGTCCTGGAACTGGCGGGCCAGGCGGTGGACGGAATGGCCTTCTGGCATGACCGGCGGCCGTTAGGCCGGGATGTCGCCGGTGGTCTCGTAGGAGGCGATCTTGCCGATCCGGCGGACGTGGCGCTCGGCGTTGGAGAACGGCTCGGCCAGGAACGCCTCGATGATGGCGGTGGCTTCCTCGACGCTGTGCTGGCGGCCGCCGACAGCGACGACGTTGGCGTCGTTGTGCTCGCGGGCCAGCTTCGCGGTGTCCAGGTTCCAGGCCAGCGCGGCCCGGATGCCCTTGACCTTGTTGGCCGCGATCTGCTCGCCGTTGCCCGAGCCGCCGAGCACGATGCCCAGCGACTCCACGCCGGCGGCCTGGTCTTCGACGACGGCGAGCGCGGCGCGGATGCAGAACGAGGGGTAGTCGTCCTCCGGGTCGTACGCGGTGGGGCCGTGGTCGGTGACGTCGTGGCCCTGGCCGGTCAGATGCTTGATCAGATGGTGGCTCAGTTCCAGGCCGGCGTGGTCGGTGGCAATGTGAACGCGCATGGACGGTCCTTCTGTGGCGTGCGGGGGGCGAATAACGGCTTCCAGCCTACTGGAGCGGTGCGGCCGGAACGGATTCCGGCGCCGGGCCCCTGTCGGGCCCCGGCCGCCGTCGATAGTGTGCCCCTATGGAGCCAGTAATCAGTGACTACCTTGAGTCCGTCCTTGCCGGCCTCGCCGGCAACACCGAGGGGTCGCTGGCCGGCGACCCGGAAGAGCTCGGGGTCGAGGATCCGGATCTGCTCGCGCTGAGCATGACGATGGCCGACGGATGCACCTACGAGGCCGGCGATACGCGGTCCGAATTTTCCATCCAGTCGATCTCCAAGCCCTTCACCTATGCCATGGCGCTGGCCGGGCACGGCTTCGAGGACGTGCGCGAGAAGATCGATGTGGAGCCCTCCGGGGACGCGTACAACGAGATCAGCCTGGAAGCGGATACCGGGCGGCCGCGCAACGCGCTGATCAACGCCGGGGCCATCGCCGCCTCGTCCCTGGTGGCCGACCGCTACGGTGACGAAGCCTTCGAGCAGCTCCGCCTGATTTATTCGGCCTGCGCCGGACGCGACCTGGGCATGAACCAGACGGTGTACCGGTCCGCGCTCCGTACGGGCGACCGCAACCGGGCCCTCGCCTACCTGCTGAAGAGCCAGGGCGTGATCGAGCACGACACCGAGGCCGCCCTGGACCTGTACTTCCGGCAGAACTCCCTCAGCGTCACCTGCCGCGACCTGGGGATCATGGCAGCGACTCTGGCCAACCGCGGAGTCAACCCGATCACCCGTCAGGAGGTCCTGACACCCCGGATCGCCGAGCACGTGCTCAGCGTGATGACGACCTGCGGCATGTACAACGACGCCGGGGACTGGGTGGCGGGCATCGGCCTCCCGGCCAAGAGCGGGGTCAGCGGCGGCATCCTGGCGGTGCTGCCCGGCCAGCTGGGGCTCGCCGTCTTTTCGCCGCGGCTCGACCAGCACGGCAACAGCGTCCGCGGCACCGAGGCCTGCCGCAAGCTGTCGGCCGAGCTGGGACTGCACTTCATCCACGCGGCACGCAGCGCCCGGTCCACGATCCGCGCCGACTACACACTGGCCGGGAAACCCTCACCGCGCGTTCGCCCGACGCGGGAGCTGGCCGTGCTGGCCGAACACGGCCACACGGTGCGATTCCTCGAGGTCCACGGCGACATGCTCTTTCCCGAGGCTGAAACGGTCATCCGGATGGCCGCCGAACTGGCCGCCGCGCACGAGGTGTTGGTGATCGACATCAGCCGGCTGGACGAGCTCGGCAGCCGCACCAAGACCATGTTCCTCCGGCTGCAGGAAACCTCGGTTCCCTGCCTGCTGGTCTTCGTGGACCCGGCCGGATTGCTGTCCGCGGAAGAGGCCGGCACGGAGGACCGGCCCCTGGCGTTCCCGTCCCCGGACGCCGCCGCCCGGTGGTGCGAAGACCGCCTCATCGGCCGGCACGGAGGACTGCCGGCGACCGGCGGACGGCTGCAGTTGCAGGACCACCCGGTGGCGGCGACCCTGCCCGCCGGCGAGCGCGAGATGCTCGGGGCATACCTGGAGCGGCGCACGTACGACGACGGGGCGGCCGTCGTTACCGCGGGCGGACCACACCCGGGCCTGGTCCTGGTCATGGAGGGCCAGGCACGCACGGCCGCCGACGCCTCAGGGGACGATCAAACCGCCGAGGACGATCACGCCGTCCGGTATTTCACCGCCGGAACCAGCTTCGGGGGCCTCGGCGGCACTCCATCCCGCACCCAGCTGCGCGCCGAGGGGAAGGTCTGCGTGGAGGTCCTCACGCCCGACGGCTATGCGCGCCTGCGTCGGGACGCCCCGGGCGCGGCCCTGAGCCTGGCCGAACGGCTGCTGGAGATCGCCGCCGAGCAACGCGACCTCACCGTGGCGGCCGCGCAGGGCTGACCGACGGCACGGTTCGGCGCCCAAAGCTGACCGGGCGGTGCCGCGCCCAAGGGTGCGCCGCCCGCGTGGCCGGCGCGGCGGCCATCCGCCGTCGTCCGCCCCTTTACTAGCGCGCGGCGGGCCGGAACAATGGCGGCATCCCTGACGACAGGATGCCATCGTGCCGCTCACCGTCCACTTTCCCGTCAACACCCTGGCGCTCAAGCGCGGCGGCCTGGTCAAGGCGGTGCGCACCCGGGCCAGCACCTTGGCCGAGAACGGTGCGGCCGAACAGATCTGGATCGAGGTGTTGGGCCTGCAGCACCGGCTCGCCAGCGATATGGCCGGCCTCAAGGCGGACGGCCATCTGCATCCGGATGTCGGGGTCCGCAGCGTCCTGTACGGGCTGGATCCGAGCCCCGAGACGGATACCCGCCAACCGGTCCGGCCTCCGCCCGAGGACGACTACGACATCGTGCCGGTGGGCGACTCCGGCCTGGCCTTCGGGTACTTCCGCGACGGGGTTCAGGACTGCTACGTGCGGTTCCACCCCGAAGGCACAGTGGCCGCCGTCGAACAACTGGCCCCCAACCGCGCGCGGCTTCGCCGGGAGGAGATGGACGAACAGGGCCGCCTGGTGCTGGTCCAGCATTTCCAGGAGGCGTCCAAGACGCCCACCGCCCAGCGCCTGATCGGCCGCGACGGCCGCTGCTTCCTGACCATCACGCACCATCCCGGCTCGCCCAAGTGGGGGCGCAGCTACCTGTTCGACGGCGTGGCCCGCGACGACGGCGATGCCCTCACCTTTGCGGACCCGGGCGAGCTCTACCGGCACGCCTTCGAACACCTACTGGCCGGCGAAGACGCGCCGGTGCTGACCTCGGAATTCCGGGAGAACCTGAATAACCTGCCCGGCCGGAACCTGGACGATGTAGTCGGCAGCGTCAGGCATCCGAACCTGCGGCGCATCGCCGCCGTGCACAGCAACCACCTGGAGCCGCCGTACGTGGTTGGATCCGGTGTCAGCCGCAACTGGCGCCGGCTGTTGGACAACCTGGACGCCTGGGACGGGGTGGTGCTGCACACCGATGCGCAGCACGAAGACATCGCCGCTGAGTTCGGCCACGCCGACCGGCTCCACACCATCGGCCAGCTGGCGCCGCCGGAGCAGCCGGCCGCCGGCCACGCCACCGACCCGGACCGGCTGGTGATGGTGGCCCGGCTGCACCCGAAGAAACGGGTGGACGAGGCGCTCCGGGTCTTCGCAATGGTGCGCGAGGGCAACCCGCAGGCCCGGCTGGAGGTCTTCGGCTTCGGCTACGGCGACGAGGAGGAAGGAGCTGTCCGGGCGCTCATCGACGAACTGGGCGTCGGCGCCGCGGTCAGCTTCCCGTCGTTCACGAACAGCCCGTCGGACATCTACGCCACCGCCTGCGCCACGGTGCTGACGTCGGCGTCGGAGGGCTTCCCCCTGATCCTGCTGGAGAGCATGTCCTACGGCGTGCCGGTCGCCGCCTACGACGCCAACTACGGCCCCCGCGACGTCATCCGGCACGGCGAGAACGGCTTCCTGGTGCCCTTCGGCGACCGGCAGGCGCTGGCCGACGGCATCCTGGCGCTGATGCGCGACCCGGAACTGCGCTCGCGGTTCGCCCGATCCAGCCGCGAAACCCTGCAACGCTTCGACGAATCCGGTTATGTCTCGGCGTGGACCAAGGTCCTCGCGGGTGGCTAGCCGCTGTGGGCACCCGGCTCGGCGCCGGCGCCGCGACCGCCGGGACTCCGACGCCGGCCGGGTCGGCCGCGCCGGCGTCTCCGGCCGCAACTATTCGCCTTTCTCGCCGCAACTGCTGCGCGCTACCCCGCTGCGGTGAGACAATGGCCACATTGTGCAAGGGTTGTTTCATATCGCGCCCCGCCACGCACACCCGTCCGGTCCCGCGCAGCCGGGGCACTAAGTACTTCTGGAGGCGAACTTGCCAGGTTTGAATCTCACCCGTGACGAAGCGCGCGCCCGCGCCGAACTGCTCCGCGTGGAGTCGTACGACGTCACCCTGGACCTCACCCGCGGCGACAAGGTGTTCGGCTCGCGCACCGTGGTCACCTTCACCGCCACTCCGGGCGGCTCCACGTTCATCGACGCGGTCACGGACACCGTCCGCTCGGTCACGCTCAACGGCAAGTCGCTGGATCCGGCCGAGGTCTCCGACGGCGTGCGCATCCAGCTGCCGGACCTGGCCGAGCACAACGTGCTGGAGATCGACGCCGACGCGCTCTACATGAACACCGGCGAGGGCCTGCACCGCTTCGTGGACCCGGTGGACAACGAGGTCTACCTCTACAGCCAGTTCGAGGTGCCGGATTCGCGGCGCATGTTCGCCGTCTTCGAGCAGCCGGACCTGAAGGCGGCCTTCCGCTTCACCGTCACCGCGCCGTCGCACTGGGATGTCATCTCCAACTCCCCCACCCCGGCGCCCCGGCACGTCGGATCCACCGACGACGGCGGTGCGTCCGCCACCTGGGCGTTCGAGCCCACCCCGCGGATCTCCTCCTACATCACCGCGCTGATCGCCGGCCCGTACCAGTCCGTGCGCAGCGAGCTGACCAGTTCCGACGGCCGCACCATCCCGCTGGGCGTGTTCGCCCGCAAGTCGCTGATGCAGTACATGGACGCGGAAAACATCTTCACCCTCACCCGGCAGGGCTTCGAGTTCTACGAGCAGCAGTTCGGCACCCCGTACCCCTTCGAGAAGTACGACCAGCTGTTTGTGCCGGAGTTCAACGCCGGCGCCATGGAGAACGCCGGCGCGGTCACCTTCCTTGAAAACTACGTGTTCCGCTCCCGCCCCACCGACGCCATGGTGGAGCGCCGGGCCATCACCGTGCTGCACGAACTGGCGCACATGTGGTTCGGCGACCTGGTGACCATGCGCTGGTGGAACGACCTGTGGCTGAACGAGTCCTTCGCCGAATTCATGTCCACGTTGGCCGCCGCCGAGGCCACCGCGTACAAGAACGCCTGGACCACCTTCGCGTCAATGGAGAAGTCCTGGGCCTACCGGCAGGACCAGCTGCCCTCCACCCACCCGATCACCGCGGAGATCAAGGACCTGGAGGACGTGCAGGTCAACTTCGACGGCATCACCTACGCCAAGGGCGCCTCCGTGCTCCGCCAGCTGGTGGCCTGGGTGGGCCAGGAGGAGTTCATGGCCGGCGTCCGCGAGTACTTCGGCAAGCACGCCTGGGGCAACACCGAGCTGGCCGACCTGCTGGGCGAACTGGAAACCTCCAGCGGCCGGGACCTGAAGGACTGGTCCGCCAAGTGGCTGGAGACCGCCGGCGTGAACACCCTGCGCGCGGAGATCTCCACCGACGACGACGGCGCCATCACCGCGTTCGCCATCCTCCAGACCGCGCCGGACGGCTACCCGACCATCCGCCCGCACCGGCTCGCCGTCGGCTTCTACAACCTGGACGACGCCGGCAAGCTGGTGCGCACCCACCGCGAGGAACTCGATGTTGACGGCGAGCGCACCGAGGTGCCGCAGCTGGCCGGCCTGGCCCGTCCGGCGCTGGTGCTGCTCAACGACGACGACCTGGCCTACGCCAAGATCCGGCTGGACGACGTGTCCCTGGCCACCTCCAAACGCCACGTGAAGGACTTCACCGCGTCGCTGCCGCGCACCCTGGTGCTCGGCTCGGCCTGGGACGCCACCCGCGACGGCGAGACCCCGGCCCGCGAATACGTGGAGCTGGTGCTGAACAACATCGCCTACGAGACGGACTCTTCCGTCGTCCTGGTGCTGCTGCGGCAACTGGCCACCACGCTGACCTTCTACGTGAACCCGGACGACCGCCAGCGGCTGACCATCGCCGCCGCCGACCGGCTCTGGGAACTGGCCGGAGAGGCGGCCGCGGGTTCCGACTCGCAGCTGCAGTTCGCCAAGGCCTTCGCCGTGCATGCCCAGACCGGCGGGCAGCTGGACGCCGTGGCCGCGCTGCTCTCCGGCGAGCGCACGCTGGAGGGGCTGACCGTGGACGCCGACCTGCGCTGGGAACTGCTCACCTCGCTGGTGGCCGGCGGCCGGTTCGGCCAGGCCGAGATCGATGCCGAACTCGAGCGGGACCAGACCGCCACCGGGCAGCGCGCCGCCGCCCTGGCGCAGGCCGCCATCCCCACCGCCGAGGCGAAGGCGGCGGCCTGGGAGTCCGTCGTCGTCAAGGGCGAACTGCCCAACGCCACCCAGCAGTCGGTCATCGCCGGCTTCACCCGCGTGCATGACATTACGCTGCTAGAGCCCTACGCCGCGAAGTACTTCGACGCCATCGAAGACATCTGGAACACCCGCACGCACGAACTCTCGCAGCAGATCGTCGTCGGCCTGTATCCGTCGCAGCTGTCCACGCAGGCCACCGTGGACGCCACGGACGCCTGGTTGGAGTCCCTGGCGGACCGCTCCCCCGCCCTGCGCCGGCTGGTGCTGGAAAACAAGGACGGCGTCGTCCGCGCCCTGAAGGCCCAGGCCGCCGACCGGTAACCCGCGCCCTCAACGCATAGCTGCCCGCCGGAACACACTCGTTCCGGCGGGCAGCGCCGTTCAGGCGTTCCCCCGCCGTTCACCACCGCGACATCTGCCGCCCCTACGGTTCCATGAACACGCGGCGGGAGTACTGCACGGCCCGCCCCCGGATCTACAATTCCACAACGGTTGGTGGCGCAAGGGAGTCCTCATGGCAGTTGCCGGACAGCTGGCTGTCATGCTCGCTGTCTTCTACCTTCCCGGCTTCCTAGCCCTCCGGGCGCTGCGCCAGCCCGCCGTCCGCTCCCTCGTGTTGGCCCCGGCCGCCGGGACGGCGCTGGCGGCCGTCGGAACCATGGTTTGCCTGGCGGCCGGCGTGCGCTGGAACCTGCTCTCGGCCATCCTGCTGGCGGCGCTCGGCATCGGCGGGTGCTGGCTCCTCGGGCAGGCCATCGCTCCCCCACCCGCGGCGCGGCTCGCCGTCCCGCGCGCGACCGCCTGGCTGCTGGCGGCGTCGCTGGCCATCACGGCCCTGATTCTGGGCCGGGTCATGCTCGAGGCGATGGGCTCGATCCACCGCGTCTCTCAGGGCTGGGACCCGACCTACCACGTGAACGTCCTGCAATGGATCAAGGACAACGGCCAGGCCAGCCCATGGAGCATCTGGCCGATCTTCGGCGGGGCGCCGCCGTCGTTCTATCCCGCCGGCTGGCACGCGATGGTGTCGCTGGTCCCGGGCGACGTGGTGACGGCGGGGAACCTGGCCTGCCTGGTCATCGGCGCCCTGATGTGGCCGGCCGCCCTGGCCCTGCTGGCCCGCGCGCTGTTCCCAGCCCGGCCGCTCGTATGGGTCATCGCGCCGGTGATAGCTTCCTCCATGCTGGCCTTCCCGGTTGTCCAGATGTTCCGTGCCGGCCAGTGGCCCAACGGCTTCGCGGCCGCGCTGCTGCCGGCCATCCTCGCGCTCGGCATCGAACTGCAGTACCGGCTGCCCGCCGGGGCGGAGGCCGCGGACAGCGCCCCGGCCCGGGTTGGGCCCGGCACCGGGGCCGTGGCCCACGAAGGTTCCCCGTCCCGCAGCGCACGGCGAAGGACGACGGCGGATCTCACCGCACTCGCGGTGGTCGCGTTGGGCGCGACATGGATCCACCCCTCCGCCGTCGGCAGCCTGCTGGTGCTCGGCGGGTTCTACCTGGGCCGCTTCGTCGTGCTCCGCCTGGCCCGGCTCTGGCGGAGCCGCCGCGCGCTTTTCTACGCGGCGGCGGGCCTGCTGGCGGCCGCGGCGGCTGCCGCCGCGTTCGTCCTCGCCACCTCCACCCTCGTGGCCGCCGTCCTGTCCTATCCACGCGGGTCGACTGCGGGCTGGGCCGACGCCCTCGCGTGGCTGTTTTTCGACCTGCCGCGCCAACCGGACAGCGACGACGCCACCCCGGAGAGCTACGCCGTCGTCGTCGGGCTCCTCATGGCGGCCGGAACCGTGTGGGCCTGCTTCATCCCCCGCGCCCGGCCGGCCGTTGCGGGCATGGCGGCCGCCGTCGTGCTCTTCATCCTCGCGGCCGGCCCGGAAGAGCGCCCCTTCCGCTGGCTCAGCGGCTTCTGGTACACCGACCCGCCGCGGATCGCCCCGCTGGTCCACACTTTCGGCATCGTCTTCGCTGCCCTGGCCCTGGAGCGGCTGTGCACGCTGCCGGCCGGGCTAATCCGGAAAGGCAATCCGGCCGCTACGCGTCAAGCGGTGGCCGCGGCGCTGGCGTTTGCCGTGCTGGCCGCCGTCTTCGTGACCTCCGGCGGCTTCCGGCACGACGTCCGGGTGGAGGCGGCCTCCATCCGCTACGGCATCACCGAGCACCGCGACGGGCGCGCGCTGATGGGCGACGAGCAGGAGTTCATCAACTCCCTGGAACCGCTGCTGCCCGACGACGCGATCGTCATCGGCGATCCCTTCAACGGCCTGCCCTACATCTACTCCCTCACGGGCCACCGGACCGTCTATTTCCAGAACGTCAGCAGCGCCGGCAGCGCGGACAAGGACTACCTGCGGCACCATTTCCGCGACATCGGGTCCGATCCGCAGGTCTGCGGCGCGCTGCACAGCACCGGTGCCACCCACCTGTACGACGACCAGCCGATCCGCGGCTACCAACACAGCGAAAAACACCAATGGCCGGGATTCCAAGACATCGACTTCTCCCGCGGCTTCCGCCTGATCGCGTCCCACGGCACCGCGGCGCTCTACGAAATCACCGCCTGCCGCTGAGACGGCTGGGCCCGGCAGAGGCGATCTGCGGGTAGGTGCAACCGGCCGGTACCGCCGGTCTGCGGGAGCACGGGGTTTAATGGCGGCATGAACCTTTCCGAGCACCGTTACGCAGTTTCCCTCCACTGGACCGGCAACCGCGGCGAAGGCACCGCCAGCTACCGCGGCTACGGGCGGGACCACGTCGTGCGCGCGGCAGGGCTGCCGGAGCTGGCGGGCACCGCCGACCCCACCTTCCACGGCGACAAGGACCGCTGGAACCCGGAACAGCTGCTGCTCACGGCCCTGTCCCAGTGCCACATGCTCTCCTACCTGCACGTCGCGGTGAAGAACGGGCTGGTGGTGACGGCCTACGACGACGACGCCGAGGGCACCTTGCGCCTAAACCGTGACGGCAGCGGCGAATTCACGTCCGTGACGCTGCGGCCCAGGGTGGTGATCGGCGATCCGGGCCAGGCCGAACTCGCCCAGCGGCTCCATGCGGATGCCAACAAGGTCTGCTTCATTGCGCGCAGCGTGAACTTCCCCGTCCACCACGAACCCCGGGTCGTCGCGGGCTGAGACAATGGTGCAAGACAGCATCAGCGAACAGAGACCATCAATGAGCGAAACACCCCAAACCCCCGGACATCCCGCCGCGCGCCCCGGTGCGGCGCAGCCGGCCGACGCCGCGGCCCTTCCGTCCCGTTTCGGCCAGCCGCTGGCCACCCTGACCCCGGCTCCGGCCGCCGCGAACGCGTTCAAGCAGCCCTCGTACACGGACAACTTCTACGACGCCGTCGGCGGGCACGAGACGTTCGTGAAACTCGTGGATGTCTTCTACGACGGGATCGCAGAGGACGACGTGCTGCGCCAGATGTACCCCGAAGAGGACCTCGGGCCGGCCAAGGTCCGGATGCGGATGTTCCTGGAACAGTACTGGGGCGGCCCCGGAACCTACAGCGAACAGCGTGGCCACCCGCGGCTGCGGATGCGGCACCAGCCGTTCAAGGTGGACTTCGACGCCCGCGACCGTTGGCTCAAGCACATGCGCCGCGCCGTGGATGCCCTGGAACTGCCGCCGCTGCACGAGCAGACGCTCTGGGACTACTTCGAGCGCGCCGCCCACTCCATGGTCAACAGCGCCTGACCTGCTCCTGCGACGCGGCCGGCTCCCGCTACAGCGAGGCGCCGCTGCGCACCAGCACGTGGCCGCGCCCGGTGCTGAGCCGCAGCCAGCGGCCGTTCCGGTACACCTCCGCCGGGTTCCCGTCGAGGAAGCCCAGCGTTAGGGCGGCAAACGCCGCCCCGGCCGGGAGTTCCACCGATTCCGGCAGTCCGCCGGCCGCGGGCAGCGGCCGGCTCCAGACGGTGCTCCGCGCGTTGTTGACGATGAGCTGTCCGGGGCTGTCCGGCAACGCCTCGGAAATCTCCCGGATGCCGTCCCGGGCAGCCTCCTCCAACACCTCGGCCTGCAGGCTGCCGATGTGTTCCCACCCGGACCGCGGCGGCAGCACACCCGTCCAGGATTCCGTCACGGTCGTGGGCGGAAGGGCCAGGCCGGTTTCCTCATTCCCCATCCTGGCCAGCCGATCTCCGACCGAGGCCAGCGTGACGGTCTCCTCGACGGCGGCCGGCGCCGCCAGCGGCATGACCCGCAGCCCCAGGATCGTCGGCGTCGCCTCGCCCAGAATCCGCGGCCGCATCATGCACACGTAGGCGGCCAGCACGCTGCCGAAGGCCTGCAGGTGGATGGCGCCGTCACCGGCGGCACGGGACCGGCTGACGAAGGTCTTCAGGTCGGCCGCGACCTGGACATCGGCCAGCTGCAGGACGGGTGTTCCGGGGGACGTCATTCTGCGGCCTCTTCGTTCGTGCCGGCTGCGCCGGCACTGTTGCGGAACGGAACCGGCGGTCCGGCCCACAGCTGTAAGGCGGCGCGGTACGCGTCCGGCAGCGGCACCGGCCTTCCCGTCGCGGCAGCAACCAGCACCATGGTCGAGGCGCCCAGCGCATGCACGGTGCCCGACTCCCCGGCGTCGGCATCAACGACGGCGTAGCCCAGGTCGAAGCTCGAAGAACCGATCCTCGTCACCCAGACGCCGACGTGGACCGGTTCGGCCCGGTAGTCCAGCGGTACCCGGTACTCGATTTCCTGCCGTCCCACGAGCGTCTGGTTTCCGGCGCCGCCCAGTTCACGCAGCGTCGCACCCGCATTGTGGCCTGCGGCGGCAGGCAGCTCCGGCCGCAGCCGGTGCAGCAGCACCCGGGCCGTTTCCAGATAGCCCAGGAACGTCACATTGTTCACGTGGCCGTAGGAATCAATGTCGCTGAACCTCAGCTGGATCGGGAACCTCGGGGCATGGTGCGGAACGGTAGGCATGATGCCATCCTCTCAAAGCGCGGGAGCCGCAACTAACCCGCTGCCGGCTCACCGGCGTGCTCCGGCATGCGGGGGCGCCCCGGAGTTGAGCGGTTGAGCGGTGCCAACTACTGTCGGAGGTGTTCGTACCCGCGGGTAATCGGCAAGGAGACTACATGACCGCCATCGAGGAACACGTCGATCCGACGGCGGTGTTGCTGGAGCTGTTGGACCTCTCCGATGCCGACGGCGCGAATACGGACGAGGAGATCTTCGTCGGCGTTTCCGAAAAGCAGCCGCGCGGCCGGGTCTTTGGCGGCCAGGTGCTGGCACAGTCCGTCATCGCGGCCGTGCGGACGGTGGAACCGGACCGGCCCATCCATTCCATGCACGGGTACTTCCTGCGCGCCGGCGACGCCGACCTGCCGATTACCTTCGGCGTCGAACAGCTACGCGACGGCCGTTCGTTCTCCGCCCGCCGCACCCATGCCTATCAGAACGGCGTGCCGATCCTGTCCATGATCGCCTCGTTCCAGACCCCGGCCGAGGGGCTCGAACACCAGGAAGACTTCCCCGACGGAATCCCGGACCCGGAAACCTTGCCGAGCACCGCGGATCTGCTCGGCAAGGTGGACCACCCGGTGGCCCGGCACATGGCCTACCACCGCCCGTTCGACGTCCGCCATGTCCAGGACGCCCTCTATGTCCAGGCCAAGGGCGAACGGCAGGCGGTCAACGCCGTCTGGATGAAGACCAAAGGGCCGCTGCCCGACGACCAGGGCCTGCACCGGGCCGCGCTGGCCTTCGGCAGCGACTACACCCTGCTGGAACCCATCCTGCGCCAGCACGGCGTCAGCTGGGTCACGCCGGGCATGAGCGTCGCCAGCCTGGACCACGCCATGTGGTGGCACCGGCCGGTCCGGGTGGACGACTGGCTGCTCTACGTCCAGTCCTCCCCCAGTGCCTCCGGCGCGCGCGGCCTCGCGGTCGGCAAGATTTTCAACCGGGACGGCGAACTCGTCGCCACCGTCGCCCAGGAAGGCATGATCCGGATTCCGTGAGGCAAACGGGCAAGGCGCCGGTTGCTGACTCGCGCTTGGGCGCTGCTCAGGCGGCCGGATTGAGGACGAATTCGTTCCCGGCACGGCGGAGAATGAAAGAAGATACGGCTTTCTTCCTCAGCCGATCAGCTGCAATCATCTCTTCCAACTGTTGGATGCATGCTCTCGGGTTGCTGAAGTCCATCGTGCTCGAGACCGGTTTAAGGTCGTATTCCCACCAACGCAGGGCCAATAGCCGCTCCACGAGATCGTCCGGAAACCGCTTTCGAACCTGACGCGCCGGCACACCGGCCACAATGGCGTAGGGATCGACGTCGTGGGTGACAACCGCCCGTGCTGCAACGATCGCCCCATCACCGATGCGCGTGCCTCGGCGGACCACCGCTCCCTCACCTATCCATACGTCATTGCCAATGTGGCTTTGGCCTTTACCATCGTCGAATGACAGCGCGGCCGCGATCTCCTCATATGCTGACTGACCTGTGAACTGGCGGGTGCCTTTGTACTGAAAAGGATGGACGGACAGCCACCCAGTCGGATGTTCGGCTGCCCCTATCAACACGTTGGGTGCCAGGGCGCAGAAGCGGCCCAGGGAAACATTGTTTAGTTCGCTGCCCGGCCCGACGTAGGTCAACATGCCGATTGTCACGCTGCCACCGATGCGAGACCGGTTGAGCGACACGGGAATTTCTACCGTTAGTGTTCCGGCCAAGTCCTGGGGATGAATTCCCCGCAGCCCTTCAGCTGCCAGCTGCGACGGTAACGGATGCCGCCCGAGTTCCATTCCGAATACCTCGTGTTTCATATCTTGGCGCGGGCCGCGGAGTATTGCGCTGGATTAAGCGCATCACACCTGCACACATACGTTCATGCCGGAAGCCCTATGTCGAATACCTTCATCGCCATGTCTGATCCTCTTCCCAACCATCTATACCATTGTCAGACTCCCGCCCATATTTGGAGGATGCGGCGATGCTTCAAAAAATGAACTCTTCATTAACATTAATCGAATAAGGTGAGAACGCTTGCACACCCCATCTCCCAGGCGTTCGGGTCCTATGCGGTGATTCTCCTAACCCCTACTCGGCCATACCCAGAACTGACCCCACGTGCTTCGCTGATACGTGGCGCCATTCTGGAGTTACTTGTCCGCTGCCGGAACCTTGCAGCAAGGTGCGTTTATCTCTCAGTGCTACTATCACTGCGGATTTGCTGTCCACTAACATTCTTAAACGGAAGCAAATTGTTAGACCGCCTCAGTCAGACCAAAGGATCAGCCTTAATGAATGAATCCGTTCCCAAGAATCGGACCGTCGCCTTTTTTCTTGAAAATCGAAACGGTGTTCATTTGGCTGCCAGGATCTGGTCGAAACTGCCCGCTGGTACCCGGACAAAGGTCCTCGTCGCAGATCCAACCGACGTCACTGTCGACTGGGTCAGGGCAGGTCTTGCGGACGTTGCAGCGGTACACCCCCTTTACAACTTGTTCGAGGGACACGAAGCCACGTCGGCCTGGCGTGACGATCTGCCCCAACTACTCCGGAAGTGGACCAGAGCCCACGACGTTGATGTAGTTGTGTTGTTCAACGACCGCTCTGTACGAGGGTCGCGAGTGATGGAAGCCGTTCGTGACATAGCCGGCACGGTTTTGGTCCAAGATGGCCATCTGCATTTCCATTTCAGGCGCGCGTTTGTACACAAGCGAGACCAAAACTGGTCGTACGGTTCCACCTCCCCATCGGCCATCTGCGTATGGGGAAAAACAACTGAAGACTTCATACGCGGCCGCGATGAAAGCTTGGATACGCGCTTAGTTGTGGCCGGCGCACTAGGCGTCTCAGATGACAGTCGCTTCCAGTCCGGGGCAGAACTTCTGGAGCCCTTCCGACAGTCGTTCAGCCAGGTACCTCGTTTTGTACTAGCCGACCAAGCGTTGTCTGACCAAGGAAAATGTACTCAACAGCGTCACCGCTTCCTCCTGCGGCAAGTGGCCAAGACGCTCGAGGCCGTAGGCGAGCTGACCGTCAAGCCGCACCCTTCCAGCTCGCCAAGGCATTTGCAGTGGCTGGGCGAGACGTTCGGTGATCGTCTGGCCTCCACGGCCCGGGGCTGGGAGTCCGACGAGGACCAATCGGCGGCCGCAGCGATCGTTACGTTCTACTCGACCATTTACACGGACGCAGTACGGCAGCGAACGCCGGTAATCTTCGTCAGTTCCCCGGATCTTGAGCCGGTCGTCCCTCGCATTAAGCATCCTCTAATCCGCAACGTTGCAGGACTCAGTGAGCTCACGCGAATCATCAAACGCTACACCACAACCGGCGTGTTTCCGGCAAATTCTGGCGGAACTCCGATTGAAGAAGTCATCGCCACGACTGATGACCCCGCAAGCGTGATCGTTAGGGAGATTCTGCGGGCGTCGCCGAAGGCTCCAAGAAAAGCGGCACAGATTATCAGCTCCCCGGCTACCGGTTCAGCGGCTGAAGTGCTGCTCCGAGAACTCCCTTTCCCCCGCGGGCCTCTCGCAGTGGTGGCGGACGACTTTTCCTACCGCACAGGGATAGCCATACCGCTGCTAACCGGGTTCAAGACGCTTGCCCCGGAACAAGCGAGCTCGATCTGCTTGATCGACCTGCGCGCCTATCTCTCGTCCCGCGAACTCGCAACGGAACTCCTGAAGCACCCTGTACTGCTCGTCAACAGCCTCGCCCCGTTCTGGCGAAGCAGGATTTTTTCGGAAATTGTCGGCGACTTGGTGGCTAACGGCACACGCATCCTTGTGTACGTCCACGAAACCCAGTGGGTCCTCGATTACGAGAGCTCCCGTGTTCCGGAACGGCACCAGCAACTGCTTGAAATCTTGCCCCATCTCGAAATGCTGTGCGTGTCCGAAGGACAGGCCGCTATGTACCGCGCCATGGGCGCGACCAGGACACGAGTGGTGTTAAATACTACTCCCGGCCTCACCGGCTCGATCCCTCGGCGAGCTAACTGGAATCGAGAGGACACCGTCACGGTCATGATGGCCGGCACAGTCCAAGAACGAAAAGGCGTCGCCTTGTTCTCAGAAGTGGCCGACGCAGCTCATGAGCTTGGACTGCCCTACAGTTTTCAGTGGGCGGGCCGGCTCACACCAAGATTAAACGAAGGCACCCAACGCTCGGAGCGCGTCGAGTGGTTGGGGGAACTTTCTCGCCCTCAATTGGAAGCTAAGCTCGCCCAGGCCGATGTTTTCTTTCTCTCGAGCGCCGACGACCCCATGCCGTTGGCAGCGCTGGAAGCGGTCCGGGCCGGGACACGGATCGTGACGTCCTCGCGCGTTGGAACAGCCGAAATCCTTCGTGGTGTCGATGGATACGAGGAGTTCAGCGAGTACAACGTCGAGTCCGCTCTTACAGCAATCGGCAGGGTCTTAAAAGCAGACCTCGATTACGAGACGTTGGAGAATCGACTCGCCCAGTTCGACGCTGCTGCGTTCATCCGGCGCATGGCTCTCGCCTTTGCAGTGGAGGTTGATGCGGGAACTGCTCCTACCCCAAAAAAACCGGCGGGCAATATTCTCGCTGCCCGTGGACTCCCTGACCTGTTGGCCTCGACCGCACGGTTCATTTCCACGAAACCCGACTCGCATGAATTGAGTCAACTGCTGCGCTCCGCTAGAAGGAACTTGCCGAAACCCTTGTTTGCCCAGCTCATTCAGATACTTGGACTGACGGAGTGGAAGTCGGCCCGACCTTGGATTGCCCTCAGTGAGTCTGCACGGCACCTGCCGTGGAAGCACCGGAACCTGGGACGGCAATACGCGCTACGGGCCCTGAAAATCAATCCTTCATCCCGGCAGGCACGCAAGCTTCTAGTCCGGCACTCAACGCTCATCTCTGCCGCGGTGCGGGTGCGCCGCCGCACGGTCCGCACGATACGCGGGACAATCGCCGCACGCTAGTCCCGCCGCGGGTGACCGCTGCCATGGTGAACTTGCGCCCAGTGAAAGGCCCCGCCGGGGCAGATTGCAGGCGCTGAGCGCTAACGTGCTAGCAGCCTCAACAGGCCAGGAAGTGCTTGGCATACACCCGTAGAGCAGGCCCCATGCTGCGCCGTCTCTCCGCACAACTGGAGCGGCTGCGGCCTTCACCGACCCTTGGCGCTGGCTCCGACTGGCTTCGCCGCATGCTCCTGCAACGAGAGCCGCGTGTTTCTGGTCTCCGCTACCGCCAAGCGGGTTCGAGTGATAGTAGCCCAACCCGGGGCTCGTTACCTATCGCACGCCAAATAGGAACGGCCCCGAACGTGAACTGGGCCCCGAAAGTTGGACTGGCTAAATAAGAGACTAGGCCGCGAGGGCCTGAGCACGGTACTGCACCGGGCTTAGGCCCTCGAGCTTTGT
>NZ_JBNHGZ010000004.1:0-381311 GCF_059091765.1 Arthrobacter senegalensis
GACACACCACAGGGGCGGCACGCCACGGCACTTTCAACCAATAAATAATTGGTATCAACAAACTTGGCACACTATTGAGTTCTCAAACAACAGGAGCAAACGAATACTTCCCAAAACGATTTCTTCCGAAATTCGCTTTGCTTTTCTTCGCTGCGATGTTTCTACTTTATTTCATTCCTTTTCTTTCTGTCAAATCCGCGTTTCCGCTTCATTTACCTCGAGAAAAGAAACCCATCACAAAAACCCAGCTAATTTGCCTGCGCACTCGGGCGCATGACAGTCGCTGTCTTTTTATCGAAGGGGCTTGTCGCGTTCCGGCCGGCTGTTTCACAACCAGCGGCGGCGACTCAGAAAACATTACACGGCACCGGACGGGCCCGCAAATCGCCGGCGGGTGATGCCCGCCACTGATGCCGAAGGGCCCGCGGCCTCCCCTGACCAGGGGGACTGCGGGCCCTTTGACGTGGCCGGCTGACGTGCGAACGCCCGTGGATTCAGGCAGACACTTCGACCATGGCGAGCGTGCGCTTGCCGCGGCGCATCAACAGGTATTTGCCATGCAGCAACTGCTCGCTCCCGACTGCGGCGTCCGGATCGGTAATCTTCTGGTTGTTAACGTAGGCGCCGCCCTCGGCTACGGTCCGTCGTGCCGCGGAATTGCTGGCGGCCAGGCCGGACTGGACCAACAGGTCGATGATGCCGGTGGTAGCTGCACCGGTCACTGCGCTGGGCAGCTCGGCAGTGGCGGCGACAAGAGTCGCTTCGTCCAGCTCGGCCAGGTCGCCCTGCCCGAACAGGGCCGAGGAGGCGGCGATCACCTTCTCGGTGGCTGCGGGGCCGTGCACAATCGAGGTCACGTCGTAGGCCAACGCACGCTGTGCCTCACGGGCATGGGGTCGTTCGGCTACGGCGCGCTCAAGCGCTTCGATCTCCTCGCGGGAACGGAAGGTAAAGACCTTGAGCCGCTGCACCACGTCCGCGTCGGCCGTGTTGAGCCAGAACTGGTACATGGCGTAGGGGCTGCACATGTCCGCATCCAGCCAGATGGCATTGCCCTCGCTCTTGCCGAACTTGGTTCCGTCGGAGTTCGTGATCAGCGGCGTGCCGATGGCGTGGACAGACTGGCCCTCCACCTTGCGGATCAGCTCGATGCCGCTGGTGAGGTTGCCCCACTGGTCGGATCCGCCGGTCTGCAAGATGCAGCCGTACTGCCGGTACAGCTCCAGGTAATCCATGCCCTGCAGGATCTGGTAGCTGAATTCGGCGTAGCTGATCCCCTCGTCCGAGTTCAGCCGGGACGCGACGATGTCCTTCTTGACCATCGTCCCGACGCGGAAGTGCTTGCCGATGTCGCGCAGGAAATCCAAGACACTCAGTGGCGCCGTCCAGTCCAGATTGTTGACCATGCGTGCGGCGTTCGTACCGTCGAAGTCCAGGAAGCGCTGCACCTGTCCCTGCAGGCGGTCCACCCATTCGGCGACGGTTTCCTTGGTGTTCATGGTGCGCTCGGCGGTAGGCCGGGGATCGCCGACCAGCCCGGTGGAGCCACCTACAAGGCCCAGCGGCTTGTGCCCCGCCAGCTGAAGCCGGCGCATGGTCAGCAGCTGGACCAGGTTGCCCAGGTGAAGGCTGGGTGCGGTGGGGTCGAACCCGCAGTAATACGTGATCGGGTCCCCCGCCAGCAGCTTCTCCAGTTCGGCTTCATCGGTCGAAACATGGACGAGGCCGCGCCACTTCAGTTCCTGCCAAACATTGGCAAAACCAGGGTCGTTGCGTTGGGAAGCCAGAAACGTATTATTCACGGATACCAAATTATCAGCCTTCGATGCCCTCGGGGACGTCGCCTTCGGCCAGCAGCCGGAGCCGCTGTGTCGGACGGGTCATGGCGACATAGAGATCTCCGACGCGGCCGCCGACCCGGTGCAGCAGCTCACCCGGCTCAAGCACTACGACGGAATCGAACTCCAGGCCCTTGGCCTCCTGCGGACCCAGCACGCTGATGTCCTGTTCCATCCCGCCGGCACCGCCGCCCACGCGTGCCCCGTAGGCCGCGGTCAGCGCACTCCGGACGTCCGGCAGGCGGTGGTCGGAGGCAATAACCGCCAACAGACCGCCGTCGGCGGCGGCAAGCTCCTCGGGCATGACCTCCAAAAGCCGTTCGACCATGCGGCCCTCCGGCACCCGGTCCACGACCGGCGACCAGCGGCCGTCGCGCACCGCCTTCGGAGCCGTCACGACCAGGCCCGCGGCGTTGGCCATCCGGACGGCGGCCTGCGCAATCTGGGAGGGCGTGCGGTAGTTCACGGTGAGTTCTTCAAGCTGCCAGCGGTCGCCGGCGAACGGCTCGAGCGCCTGCTGCCACGATTCCGCGCCGGCGGGAGAGCTCGTCTGCGCGATATCGCCGACGACGGTGAACGACTTGAGCGGGCAGCGGCGCATCAGCAGCCGCCACTGCATGGCCGACAACTCCTGCGCCTCGTCAACCACAATGTGGCCAAAGGCCCAGGTGCGGTCGACGGCGGCCCGTTCGGCAGCGGTGAAGCGGGTCTGCTGCGCCTGGTTGTAACCGGCCAGGTCCTCGGCGCTGACGACGCCGTCGATCCCAATGTCGCGCAGCATCTGGTCGACGTTCCGCAGCGATTGTTCCGCATTGGCGACGTCGCGGGCCCGCTCTGCATCCCGCTGGGCCTTGTCACGCCCGGCCGAGGCATCCATGTCCCCGAGCAGCTCCGCGGCTTCATCCAGCAACGGCACATCGGCTTCCGTCCACGGCGCATCCGCGGGGCGCAGCAGCAGCTTGCGTTCGGCGTCCGTCAGATCGGGAGCGGCCGACTCGAGATGGGCCGGCTTGCTGAGCAGTTCCCTGACCAGCTGTTCCGGGGTCAGCGGCATCCAGCACAGATTAAGCGCAACCCTGACATCGCGTGAGGTGCGCACGTCTTCGATCAGATAGGCACGGTCCGCGTTGTTTCCCGGTCCGGACGATTTCTCCAGTGCCTCCCCCAGCTGGTCCGCCAGTTCGCGCAGCAGGATTTTCACGAACGTTACCCGGGCCGTGTTGTGTGGTTTGCCGGTCGCCCGTGCCCGGTCGCGGGCCCGTGCCACTTGGCGCGGTGTCAGCGTCAGCATGGTGCCTTCGACGTTGAGCCTGCGCGGTTCCGCCGGAAGTCTCTGCCGGTTGGCCACGGCGTTGGCCACGACGCCGGCCATGGCCAGGCGGCCTTTGATCTCGGCCACGGCCGGGTTGCTCTCGGACACGGTGCGTACGCCGGGCATCAGGCCGCCCAGGGTGGACATCACCACTCCGGTCTCGCCCAGCGAGGGAAGCACCCGCTCGATGTACTTCATGAAAGAGTTCGATGGCCCCACCAGCAGCACGCCGGCGGACTTCAGCCGTTCGCGGTGCGAATACAACAGGTAGGCCGCCCGGTGCAGGGCGACGGCGGTCTTGCCCGTACCGGGACCGCCCTGCACCACGAGGATCCCCGGCATCGGGGCCCTGATGATGCGGTCCTGTTCGGCCTGGATGGTGCCGACAATGTCGGACATGGCTCCGGTCCGCTTCGAATTCAGCGCCGCCAACAGGGCCCCTTCGCCCTGCAGTACCCCGTCCTCGGAGAGCATGGTCGGATCCAGCACGTCGTCTTCGATGCCCTTGACCTGGTGCCCCTGCAAAATCAGGTGCCGGCGCCGCCGGACTCCCAGCCGTTCGAAGGCCGTAGCCTGGTAGAACGCCCCGGCTTCGGGGGCCCGCCAGTCCACCATCAGCTGCTGCAGGTCTGCCGTGCTGAGTCCGATCCGCCCGATGTAGCGGCGGTCGCCGTCGTCCAGATCGAGTCTGCCGAACACCAAACGGTCGTCCACGGCGTTCAGTTGAGCCAGCCGGTCTTCGTACATGGTGGCGAACGCGTCGCGCTCGGAGATGTTCTGCATGCTTCCCACGGCGCCGCTGCTGCGGACGCGGGCCAACTGTTCCTGTTTCTCGGCGCGCAGTTCTTCCAGCCGGCGGTACAGCCCCGCCACATAGGCGCGCTCAAGTTCTAGCTCGGCATGGGCCGAAGGCGATTCAGGCATACGTGTTCCCTCCCCAAAAGGCAGACCGTCCATTCTACTACCGGCGCGCCAAATTTTCTTCCGCCGGAACGACCGCGGGCGGGTGGGCACGCGCCCTTTCGCCAAGGACGCAATGGCCGGGGTTATTCACGCACCAGCGAGCGGATGCGGTGTCCGGTCAGGGCAGACCTGCCCCGCAGGGCCGAGAGCTCGAGGACCACGCCGAATCCGGCAACCTGCACCCCTGCCCGTTCGAAGAGGCGGCACGCCGCGCCGAGGGTCCCTCCGGTGGCCAGCACATCGTCCAGGATCAGGACGCGCGAACCCGGCACCAGTTCATCGGCATGGATTTCCAACGTGGCCGTGCCGTACTCCAGCGCGTAGTCTTCGGAAATCGTCCTGCGCGGCAGTTTGCCTTTCTTGCGCACGGTGATGACCCCGGTGCCCGAGGCATACGCGGCCGCGGCCGACAGCAGGAAGCCGCGGGCCTCGACACCGGCGACGGCGTCGAATTGGCCCTCGAACGGGTCGATCAGGGCGTGCACCAAGGCGTGCAGCGCCTCGCCGTCGGCAAATACGGGAGTAAGGTCCCGGAAGATGATCCCTGGCTTCGGATAGTCCCGAACCGTTTCCGAAAGACGGTTGACCATGGCTTCAACTGATTCGCGGGGACGTTCATTCACCCGTCTACCCTACCCGCTGCCGGCGCGCCGGCGCGGCTTCGCGGCCCGGTACTGCGAGACCGTCGGGTCCCCTTCGAGCCAGAAACGCCATGGGTAGGCCGCGGTGCCGCCCTCGCCGCTCACGCCCACCCGCGGCCCGGTCCGCACCTGCTGATGGGAGGCCCGGACTGCCGGTCGTGCGAGTTCCAGTTGCCCCTGGGTGAGGGCCCTGCCGTTGTCGGCAAGCGTCAGCCCCAGGGCAGTGGCCAGCCGGGCCGGCCCGCGGGCCAGTTCCGCATCGTTTTTGGCCGATGCGCGCCGGCTTCGGGCAAGGTCAAGGCCTTGGGTGATTTCACCGGCGCGGAGCAGGGCCCCGGTGGCCTGGCCGTCATGGCCGCACACGATATTCACGCAATGGTGCATGCCATAGGTGAAGTAGACATAGATGTGGCCCGGCGGGCCGAACATCGCCTTGTTGCGGTTTGTCGGGCCGCGGAAGCCATGAGATCCCGGGTCGTGCTCGCCCATGTAGGCCTCGACCTCGGTGAGCCGTACGGCTACTGTTCCCTCGGGCGTGGTGTGTGTCAGGCGGGCGCCGAGCAGCCCCGGAGCGACGTCCACGGCGGGCCGGGCGAGCCAGTGAAGTAACGCTGCGTCCACTAGGCCGGCTGCACCCGCTGGTAGAAGCGCGTCAGGGCTTCGAGCCGGTGGGCCGAATCATGCACATGGCCGCCGCCCAGCACCGTGGCGAGGGCATCCAGCCGCGCGTGCCAGCGGGCCATTAGGGCTTCGGGCGATATCTCGCGCCCGATGTTGTGCACCAGCAGCAGGCGGGTCTTGCCGTCGGCCGGTTCCAGCATCCAGTGCACGGTTCCGCTGCCCTCCGGAGCGGTCCAGGTGTAGTCGAGACGGCTGCCGGCGAGCACATACTCAACGTCCCCGTTAACGGTCCGTTCCGGCAGGGTGAATTCGACGGCGCCGCCGGTCTGCAGCTCTACGCGGCCGGGGCCCAGCCACTTGCCGAACAGATCCGGCTCGGTCAGGGCCGCCCAGACCTCCGTTGCGGCGGCGTCGAGCAACCGTTCGAAACGCAGGCTGGTGCGCCCCGAATCCTTGTGGGCGGTGCCCATCGAGTGCGAGAGCCGGAAGTGGCGGGCATAGGCCTCGCGCAGCCGTGCCCAGCGGCCGGGCTCCGGGTTTGACGGCCGCCCGCCCGCGACGGCGGCGAGTGCGTCCAGGATTGTTTGCCAGCCCGCGCTGCCTTCGGTCAGGAAGTCCGGCCCCTCGGCGCGCGAGCGGAACTGCAGCAAGGTACCGCCGTCGCTCTCCAGCACCCGCCATTCGATGACCGCTTCCTGCCCCAGCTCATCCTCCCAGCTGATTTGCAGGCTGAGCGGCGGATTCAGCTGCAGGACCGTGCCGCTGGTGGTGCCGCCGCCGAGATCCAGCTCATAGGTATGGCCCAGCTGCCAGTCGGCGTCCAGCGTGCCGAGCCATTTGGCGACGTTGTCCTTTTCCGCCAGAAGGCTCCAGATGTAGCTGCGCGGGTAATCGAGCTGTCGGTCGAAGGCCAGGACGTAGTCGCCGTCAACCCGCTCGATCCGGCCTTCCGGCACCAGCTTTTCCTCGTCCTGGCTCAGCGTCGACATGCTCGCTCCCTCGGCTCAGTGGCTCTCGACCCGTCGCTTCACAAACTACCGCAGCACTATTTGCTACCGGCTGGTAATTTACCCGTGCCGGGGTGCGGACGGCTCAGGGGCGGCCGCCGGAGACGTAGCCGCGTGCGCCGTCCAGCGCTGCCTCAAGCGCCGCGATCTGGGCGGCCACGGCGGTCGGGGCGGTGCCGCCCTGCGAACTGCGGCTGGCCAGCGAACCTGCAACCGTGAGCACTTCACGCACCTGCGGAGTCAGCTGCGGGGAAATGGCCGCGAACTCCTCGGCCGTCAGGTCCCAGAGTTCAACTCCGCGGCTTTCGGCCTGTCTCACGGCGGCACCGGAGAGCTCGTGAGCTTCCCGGAACGGAATGCCCTGACGGACCAGCCATTCGGCGATGTCGGTGGCCAGCGCGAAGCCTTGCGGGGCCAGCGCCTCCATCCGCTCGGTATTGAAGACAAGGGTTTCGATCATGCCGGCGACGGCGGGCAGCAGCAGCTCCAGGGTGTCTGCCGCGTCGAAGACCGGTTCCTTGTCTTCCTGCAGGTCACGGTTGTAGGCCAGCGGCAGGCCCTTGAGCGTGGCCAAGAGCCCCGTCAGGTCGCCGATCAACCGGCCGGCCTTGCCGCGGGCCAATTCCGCGACGTCCGGGTTCTTCTTCTGCGGCATGATCGAGGAGCCCGTGGAATAGGCATCGTCCAGCGTCACGAAGGAGAATTCCTTGGTGGCCCACAGGATGACTTCTTCCGATATCCGGGACAGGTCCACGCCGATCATGGCCGCGACCCAGCTGAATTCGGCAAAGACGTCCCGCGCGGCAGTTCCGTCGATCGAGTTCCAGGCCGCGGAGTCAAAACCGAGGTCCGCCGCGACGGCGTTGGGGTCCAGGCCGAGCGAGGAGCCGGCCAGGGCACCGGAGCCGTAGGGAGAGACGGCGGCCCGCTTGTCCCAGTCCGCCAGCCGCTGGACGTCCCGCAGCAGCGCCCAGGCGTGGGCCAGCAGGTGATGGGACAGCAGCACCGGCTGCGCGTGCTGAAGGTGGGTGCGGCCCGGCATGGCAACCTCCGGATACCGGCGGGCCTGGGTGAGCAGCGCGTCGATGGTTGCCAGCACTCCCCCGCCGATGATCCGTGCGTGGTCGCGCAGGTACATCCTGCCCAAGGTGGCGATCTGGTCGTTGCGGGACCGTCCGGCCCGGAGTTTTCCGCCCAGCTGGGCGCCGGCCCGTTCGATCAGCCCGCGCTCCAGGGAACCGTGCACGTCCTCGTCCGACTCGGCCGCCACGTACGCGCCCGACCGCACGTCGTCGTCGAGCCGGTCCAGGGCGGCGAGCATGCCTTGCAGCTCGGCGTCGTCGAGCAATCCGGCCTGGTGCAGGACCTTGGCGTGGGCCCGGGAACCTGCGATGTCGTACTGTGCCAGGCGCCAGTCGAAATGCGTGGACTTGCTCAGCGCGGCCAGGGCATCGGCCGGGCCGCCGGCGAAGCGGCCGCCCCAGAGGGCGCCTTCGTTGGTGTGCCCGGTGGGGCTCTTCGGTTCCTGCGTCACGTTGTGTCTTCCCTTTCCGCCAGGTTGCCCTGGTGACGGTTCCGCACCCGGCCGTGCCGGCCGGCGGAGATGGCTCGTTGTGCCGGCTTCCGCGCCGGCGTCCGCAGCTCTTGCTGCGACTAGGTTATGGGGCTCAGGCGTTGCGCGAGGATTCGTCGGCGAACTGCAGGAACCGTGCGGCGAGCGCCGCTCCGCCGGCCGGATCCCGAGTCACCAGCAGAACGGTGTCATCGCCCGCGATTGTGCCCAGAACCGACGGCATGACCGAGTGGTCGATGGCCAGCGCCAGGAAGTTGGCCGCCCCCGGCGGTGTCCGCAGGACCACCAGGTTGGCGGAGGCCTCGGCGGTGACCAGCAGGTCGGCACAGAGCCGGGCCAGCCGGGCGTCCAGGATCTCCTGGGTGACACCGCTCTGCGGCGTGCGTTCCCCGCCCTCGCCGGGCACCGCATAGATCAGCCCGCCGTCCTGCCCGCGCACCCGTACCGCACCCAGTTCCACCAGGTCCCGCGAGAGCGTGGCCTGGGTGACCTGGACTCCCTCGCCCGCCAGCCGGGCGGCCAGTTCCGCCTGCGAGCGCACCGACTCGCCGGTGAGGATCGCGGTGATCTTGGCCTGGCGGGCGGTCTTGGTGGCCGGCATCGTGTTCACCGCCGTCAGCTCCCGGCCAGTGGAGCCAGCGACGACTGGTCCATCAGCCATGCCATCAGCGCCTTCTGGGCGTGCAGCCGGTTCTCCGCCTCGTCCCACACCACCGACTGGGGGCCGTCGATGACCTCGGCGGCGATCTCGTAGCCGCGGTAGGCGGGCAGGCAGTGCAGCACGACGGCGTCGTCGGCTGCCAGCTTCAGGGCCGCCTGGTCCACGGCGTAGTCCTTGAACAGTTCCAGCCGCTCCGCCTTCTCCTCTTCCTGCCCCATCGAGACCCACGTGTCCGTGGCGACGACGTCGGCCTCCGCCAGCGCCTTGGCGGGATCCGTGGTGACCAGAACCGAGCCGCCGGTTTCGGCGGCGCGTGCTTCGGCTTCGGCCACGACCGAAGCTGCCGGGAGGTGCCCGGCGGGTCCGGCGATCCGCACGTGCATCCCCGCCGTCGCTCCCGCGAGCAGGTACGAGTTGGCCATGTTGTTGGCCGCATCGCCCAGATAGGTCATGGTGAGGCCGGCCAGCTTGCCTTTGTGTTCCTGCACCGTCAGCAGGTCGGCCAGCAACTGGCAGGGGTGGTAGTCGTCGGAGAGCGAGTTGATGACCGGCACACGGGACAGCGCCGCCATCTCCTCCAGCCCGGCATGGGCGTAGGTCCGCCAGACGACCGTCGAGACCATCCGTTCCAACACCTTGATGGTGTCGGAGACGGACTCTTTGTGTCCCAGCTGCGATTCGCCGGGATTAATGACCAGCGGCACCCCGCCCAGGTCCGCGATTCCGGCGGCGAAGGACACCCGGGTGCGCGTGGAGGTCTTGTCAAAGATCACGGCCACGGTCTTACGTCCCGCCCCGTCGCCGGCATACGGCTGGTAGCGGTAGGGGGACCGCTTCATGTCGGCGGCCAACTGCAGCACTTCCGCCTGTTCGGCCGGGCTGAGGTCGGTGTCCTTCAGGAAGTGGCGGGTCATGATGCGTCCTTGCTGGTAGCGGCGGCCATGGCAGCCGCGGTGGTCAGGATGTCCGGCAGCGCGGCGGTGAACCGGGCGGCCTCTTCGGCGGTCAGGATCAGCGGCGGGGCCAGCCGCAGCGTGCGCGGGCCGGGATTGTTGATGATGAAGCCGGCTTCCAGGGCGGCGGCCACCGCGGCAGCGGCGATGTCGGCATCCAGGTCGATCCCGATCAGCAAGCCCTCGCCGCGGACCTCGGCGACGTGTTCCAGGCCGGCCAGCTCCGCGCGCAGCCGCTCCCCCAGTCCGGAGGCGTGGGCCAGCAGCCCGCGCGACTCGATGGCCTGCAGCGTCGCCAGGCCTGCCGCCGTCGCCACCGGGTTGCCGCCGAACGTCGTTCCGTGCTGGCCCGCCGTCAGGAGTCCGGAAGTAGTTGCCCCGAAGGTGATCAACGCGCCGACGGGCAGCCCGCTGCCCAGGCCCTTGGCCAGGGTGATGGCATCCGGGACGATCTGCTCGCCACCGGCCACGCCGCCCTGGAACGCGAACCAGTTGCCGGTGCGGCCGACGCCGGTCTGCACCTCGTCCAAAATCAGCAGCGCGCCCGCGGCCTCGGTCGCTTCGCGGGCCGCCTTCAGGTAGCCCGCGGGCAGCGGCCGGACGCCCACCTCCCCCTGGATTGGTTCCAGCACGACGGCGGCCACGGACTCGTCGACGGCGGCGCGGAGGGCCTCCTCGTCGCCGAAGGGAAGGTGGACCACGCCGCCGGGCAGCGGTTCGAACGGTTCGCGGTAGGACTGCTTGGCCGTCAGCGCCAAAGCCCCCATGGTCCGGCCGTGGAAAGCGCCCTCCAGGGCCAGGATCTTGGTCCGGGTGGGGCTCGAGTTTCGCCGGGCCAGCTTGAACGCCGCTTCGTTGGCTTCGGTGCCGGAGTTGGCGAAGAACACCTTGGAACCTGCCGGAGCGGCGGCGAGCTGCAGCAACCGCTCCGCCAGCGCAATTTGTGCCGGGCTGGTGAAGAAGTTGGAGACGTGGCCGAGGGTGGACAACTGGCCGGCCACGACCCCGGTCAGGAACTCGTCCGCGTGGCCGAGCGCGTTCACCGCGATCCCGCCGAGCAGGTCCAGGTATTCCCTGCCGTCCGCGTCCCACACGATGCAGCCCTTGCCGCGCACCAGGACGCGCTGCGGGGTGCCGAAGACCCCCATCAGCGACCCGCGGTATTTCTCCAACAGCTGCCGGTTGTCCAGGCCTTCCAGTTCTTCCAGCCCGGCGAGGCCGGCGGCCGGGGAAACGGTGTGCGGGGTGTTCATGCTGCGTCTCCGTCCGGGACGACCTGGGTGCCGATGCCGGCCGCGGTAAAGATTTCCAGCAGGATCGAGTGCGGCATCCTGCCATCGACGACGGCGGCGCGTTCCACTCCCCCGTCGACCGCCTTGAGGCAGGCTTCCATCTTGGGAATCATGCCGGACTGCAGCCGCGGCAGCAGCTCGCGCAGCTCCCCCGCCGTCAGCGACGAAATCAAGGAGGACTTGTCCGGCCAGTTGGCGTACAGCCCCTCGACGTCGGTGAGGATGACCAGCCGCGAGGCGTGCAAGGCGTCCGCCACCGCAGCGGCCGCGGTATCGGCGTTGACGTTGAGCACCTGGTTGGTGCCTTCGCCGTCGCCGCCGATTTCCGGTGCCACGGTGGAGATCACCGGGATCCGGCCGGCGTCGAGCAAATCCAGGATGGCGGACGGGTTGACGCCGACGACTTCGCCGACCAGGCCCAGGTCGATGTCTTCGCCGTCCACCACGGTGCCCGTGCGCACCGCCTGCAGCAGCCCGCCGTCCTCACCGGAGAGGCCCACGGCGTACGGCCCGTGCGAATTGATCAGGCCCACCAGTTCCCGTCCGACTTGTCCGGTGAGCACCATGCGCACCACGTCCATGGCCTCGGGGGTGGTGACCCGCAGTCCGCCCTTGAACTCGGACTCGATGCCCAGCCGCGAGAGCATGGCGTTGATCTGCGGTCCGCCGCCGTGGACGACCACCGGCTTGATGCCGGCGTGGTGGAGGAAAACGATGTCTTCGGCGAACGCCTGCCGCAGTTCATCGTTGACCATGGCGTTGCCGCCGTACTTGATCACCATGGTGGTGCCGGCGAACCGCTGGATCCAGGGCAGGGCCTCGATCAGCGTGGCGGCCTTGTCCTGGGCCATCAGCATCGTGTTCATCTCGGTCCTCAGCTGGAGTAGGCGGAGTTCTCATGCACGTATTCGTGCGTGAGGTCATTGGTCCAGATGGTTGCGGTCTCGCTGCCGGCATTAAGGTCGATCACCACGGCCACGTCGCGGCCGTTCAGGTCCACCAGGTCGCGCGGTTCGCCCACGCCGCCGTTTCGGCAGACCTGCACGCCGTTCATGCTGACGTTAAGCTGGTCCGGCTCGAAGGCAGCGTCGGTCGTGCCCACCGCGGACAGCACGCGTCCCCAGTTCGGATCCTTGCCGAAAATGGCGGTCTTGAACAAATTGGAGCGGGCCACTGCGCGGCTGACGGTTTCCGCATCCCGCTCGGAGGCGGCGTTGACCGTGGTGACCGCGATGTCGTGGCTGGCGCCCTCGGCGTCGGTAATCAGTTGCCGCGCCAGATCCGCGCAGACGCCGGTCAGCGCCGCGGTGAAGTCCTCCAGCGCGGGAATGGCCCCGGAGGCGCCCGAAGCCAGCAACACCACCGTGTCGTTGGTGGACATGCAGCCGTCGGAATCCGTCCGGTCGAAGGTCAGCCGCGTGGCCTCGCGCAACGCCACCTGCAGCGCCGGCGGTGCGAGTTCGGCATCCGTGGTGATGACCACCAGCATGGTGGCCAGGCCCGGGGCCAGCATGCCGGCGCCCTTGGCCATGCCGCCGATGCTGTACCCGCCGCCGGCGAACAGGGCCTGCTTGGAAACGGAATCGGTGGTCATGATGGCTTCGGCCGCGTCGGCACCGCCGTCGCCGGACAACGCCGCTGCAGCAGCTTCGACACCCGGCAGCAACTTGTCCATCGGCAGCTGCTCGCCGATCAGCCCGGTGGAGCACACCACCACGTCGCCCGAGGAAATACCGAGCAGGGCTGCGGTTTTCTCGGCGGTGGCGTGGGTGTTCTGGAAGCCCTCGGCCCCGGTGCAGGCGTTGGCACCGCCGGAATTCAGCACCACCGCGTCCACGCGGCCGTCGCCCACCACCTGCCGCGACCAGTGCACGGGCGCGGCCGCCACGCGGTTCGAGGTAAAGACTGCCGCCGCCGCCCGCTGTGGTCCGTCGTTGACCACCAGCGCGACATCGGGCTTGCCGGAGGCTTTCAGGCCGGCGGTGGCACCGGCGGCACGAAATCCCTGTGGTGCGGTAACGCTCACGGTGCTATCCCCTGCTGGGTCAGGCCGGCGGTCTCGTCGAGGCCAAGGGCGATGTTCATGGATTGGATGGCGCCGCCGCCGGTTCCCTTGGTGAGGTTGTCGATGGCGCAGGTGACGACGGCGCGGCCCGCGTGCTCGTCGAAGGCCAGTTGCAGGACGGCATGGTTGCTGCCCTGCACCGACTTGGTATTCGGCCACTGGCCCTCGGGCAGCAGGTGCACGAACGGTTCATCAGCGTAGGCGGCCTCCCAGGCGCTGCGCAGCGACGCGGCATCCGTACCGGGTTTGATGCGCGCCGTGGCGGTGGTCAGGATGCCGCGGCTCATCGGCGCGAGGGTGGGAGTAAACGAGATCGTGACCGCCTCGCCGGCGGCCGCCGAGAGCCCCTGCTCGATTTCCGGAGTGTGCCGGTGTCCGCCGCCAACCCCGTAGGGGCTCATGCCGCCCATTACTTCCGAACCGATCAGGTGTACCTTCGCGGACTTGCCGGCCCCCGAGGTGCCGGACGCGGCGACAATCACCACGTCACCGGGCTCCAGCAGCCCGGCCGCGAAGCCCGGGGCCAGCGCCAGCAGCGAACTGGTGGGATAGCAGCCCGGGACGGCGATCCGGCGGGCGCCGCGCAGCTTTTCCCGGTGCCCGGGAAGCTCCGGAAGGCCGTAGGGCCAGCTGCCGGCATGGGCGGTGCCGTAGAACTTCTCCCAGGACACCGGGTCCACCAGCCGGTGGTCCGCGCCCGCATCCACTACCAGGGTGTCTGCCGGCAGCGCGGCGGCGATCTCAGCGCTGGCGCCATGCGGCAGCGCCAGGAACACCACGTCGTGCCCGGCCAGGTTCTCGACGGTTGTGTCGACCAGGACTTTGTCCGCCAGCGCATGCAGGTGCGGCTGCAGTTCCCCCAACCGCGAACCGGCACTGCTGTGGGCGGTGACGGCTCCGACCGAGACCTCGGGGTGGTTCGCCAGCAGGCGGAGGACCTCGCCGCCCGCGTAACCGCTGGCGCCGGAGACTGCAACCTTAATTGTCATGGCATCCAGCATACAGCAAGAGTATGCACCGGAGAGGATAATTATGCATTGTCCTGCGTGCCCTGCCGCCGGATGCGGCGGGCCGGGGCGCGGACGTTAGCGCCTACGATGGGTTCTGAGCCGGCCGGCCCCCAGCGGCCAGATTCCACCGCCGGCACCGACTGTCCCGAGTACCTTAAGGAGACCCTACATGGCCAAGGCGATCGTGGCCGCCGCACCCGGCGGTCCGGAAGTACTGCAACTGCGCGAGGTCGACACCCCCCGGCCCGGCCCGGGCCAGCTGCTGGTCAAAGTTGCCGCGGCGGGTGTGAACTTCGTCGAGACCTATGAGCGCAGCGGCGTCTACAACGTCCCGTTTCCGTACACGCCCGGCTCCGAAGCCGCCGGCACGGTCGAGGCCGTCGGCCCGGGGGTCGACGGCTTCGCCCCCGGTGACCGCGTCGCCTTCGCCGAGGGCGACCGCACCTACGCTGAGTTCACCGTGGTCTCCGCCGACGCGGCGCTCCCGGTGCCGGAAGGCGTGGACGACGACGTGGCGGCCGCCATCCCGCTGCAGGGCATGACGGCGCATTACCTCATTAACTCCAGCTTCAGGGTCCAGCCGGGCCAGACCGTACTCACCCATGCGGGTGCCGGCGGAGTAGGCCTGATCCTGACGCAGCTGCTCAAAGCCAAGGGCGCCCGCGTGATCACCACGGTGTCTACCGACGAAAAGGAAGAACTGGCCCGCAGCGCCGGGGCGGATGAGGTCCTCCGCTACGACGGCTTTGCAAAGCAGGTGCGCCAACTGACCGCCGGCACCGGGGTGGACGTGGTGTACGACGGCGTCGGCAGGGACACCTTCGACGGTTCGCTGGCCAGCCTGCGCACCCGCGGCATGCTCGTGCTCTTCGGCGGCGCGTCGGGCCAGGTGCCGCCGTTCGACCTGCAGCGGCTCAACCGGGGCGGCTCCTTGTTCGTCACCCGCCCCAACCTCGCCGACCATCTGCTCACGCCGCAGGAGCGGCGCTGGCGCTCCAGCGAATTGTTCGACGCCGTCCTGTCGGGCCGCCTGGACATCCGGATCGGCCGGACATATCCGCTGGCCGAGGCGGCGCAGGCACACGAGGACCTGCAAGCCCGCCGCACCACGGGCAAGCTGCTGCTGGTTCCGTAAGGGCGGCCCCCGGTTGCCGTCGACGCTCGCCCTCGCTGCCGGCGCCGGCGGTCCCGGCGCCGGCGGAGGAGGAAATTGCCGCGGACGGGGAGGGCGGGCGGAGCGCCTGCCCTCCCCGTTCAGCCCTGGACGGCCGCAGTTTCCCGGTAGGTGATTTTCGGGTCGGCCGACCCGCCAACGGCCAGCGCCGCGGCGAGGCCGGGCGGCGCTTCCCCGCCGGCATCCGCGAGCGTGAGGTCCAGCAGTTGCAGCCCGGGACGGTCTCCCGCTTCCCCGGGCCAGCCGGACAGCTGGGGTTCGCCGTCCGCACCGGCGACGCCGATCGTATCGGGCGGCAGCCGCAGGCCGTGGCCGGTCGACTTCAGCACGGCCTCTTTCCTGGTCCACAGCCGGGCCCGCAGCAGGCGCGGGTCGGCTGCCTGCTCCACCAGGGTCCGCTCCGCGTCCGTGAGCATGACGGCGTCGATGTTGTCCTCCGGCCGAAAAGCGTCCGCCCAGGCGTCTTCGATGTCGACTCCGAGCAGCACGGGCCGGAAGGACAGTGCGGCCAGCAGCCAGCGGCCCGAGCGGGCGTAGCTCAGGCGGGCGGGGGCCGGGGCGCCGTCCAGCAGCAGGTGCGGCTGGCCATGCCGGCCATCGTTGCCCCGCGTGCATTGGCGGCAGTCGAAGGCGAGCCGCATCCGGTCGGGGTCGACGTTCAGTTCCCGCGCCGCCAGCAGGCGGACGGCTTCGCGGGTGTGGGCGCGGACGCTGGGGCGCCGGTCCGGCCCGCTGGCGGCCGGGAACCCGTTTGGCAGCTGCACCAGCTGCAGTATCACCTGGGCCTTCATGCGTTCCTTTTCCCTTTCCCCCACGACGGCGGGGCCCACCTGCGTCGGTGGGCCCCGCCGTCGTCATTCATGGCAGTAACCGGTTACCGCTGAACGGCACCGCAGCGGGCTGCGGCCAGCTCCACGGCCTGGGCCCGTGCCGCGGAGGCCTCGTCGGCGGTCAACGTGCGGTCATTCGCCCGGAACCTGAGCCCGAAGGCCAGCGACTTCTTCCCGTGCTCGATCCCGGGGCCCGCATAGACGTCGAACAGGGCCACATCTTCCAGCAGTTCACCGGCGCCTTCACGCAGCGCCTCGCGGACTGCTTCGGCCGGAACCGACGAATCGACGACCAGCGCTACGTCCTGGGTGGAGACCGGGTAGGTGGACAGATGCTTGGCCACAATCACATCGGCGGCGGCCTCAAAGAGTGCCTCGCCGTTCAGTTCCATGGCGGCAGTCCGCGCCGGCAGGTCCCCATCCTGGAGCAGCTTCGGATGCAGCTCGCCGGCGTAGCCGACGACCTCGCCGGTGCGCAGCGACAACTGCGCGGTCCGGCCGGGGTGGAAGGCCTGGTGGTTCCCCTGGGCGACGACCAGTTCAATGCCGAGGACGTCGCCGACGGTCAGTGCGGCGTCCAGTGCGTCCGACCATTCCCAGTGGCGGGGCGTGAACCCTGCGCCCGGTGCCGCCTCGTGTCCGATCAGGACCGCGGCCACGTGCCAGGGCTGGTCCGGGATCCCGGCCTGCAGTTCCTCGAGCACCTCGTCCGACGGCCTGGCGCCCAGCGGGGGCAGGACCGGAGACCCGATCTTGTCGCCGGGCAGGAACACCAGGCCGCCTTCGTACAACGCCAGATCGCGGAAGCCGCGGGAATGGTTGCGTCGTGCAGTCTCCAGCAGGCCCGGCAGCAGGCTGGTGCGCAGGTACCCGAATTCGGCGGAGATCGGGTTCGCCAGCTTGACGGCGGCCGCTCCGGAGCCGGCCTCGGGAGTTCCGAACGTTTCGTTCTGCCCGGTGGAAACGAAGGGGTAGCTGAGCACCTCGGTCAGGCCGGCGTCGGCCAGGGACTGCAGCACGCGGCGGCGCTGCTGCTGTCCACGGGACAGGCCGCGCCCCGGCGGAGCCACCGGCAGGGTGGCCGGAATCCGGTCATAGCCCACCAGCCGGGCGATTTCCTCGACCAGGTCCTCCTTGATGGCCAGGTCGGGCCGCCAGCTGGGCGCCGTGACGCGCAGGCCGCCGTCGTACCGTTCGAAGGAAGCGCCGATGCCGGTCAGGGCGGATTCGATCTGCCCTGCCGTGTACTCGAAGCCGATGAGGCGGGAGGCGAAACCGTCGGGCAGGTCGATCTCGACAGGTGCCGGACGTGACCCGACATCCGTCGCGGCGGTGTCGGCCGTGCCGCCGGCGAGTTCGACCAGCAGGTCCACGGCGCGCTGCGCCGCCTCATCCGCAATTTCCCAGTCCACTCCGCGCTCATTGCGCTTGGACGCCTCGGACGGCAGCTTGTGGCGGCGCCGGGTGCGGCCCATGGAGACGTCGTCGAAATGGGCGGACTCAATCAGCACATTCGCGGTTCCGTCCCCGACCTCGGTTTCGGCACCGCCCATCACGCCGGCCAGACCGATGGCGCCGCGGTCATCCGTAATCAGCAGGTCCTCGGTGGAGAGCCGGCGCTCCTTGCCGTCCAGGGTCACCAGGGTCTCGCCCGGATTGGCCCGGCGGACCACGATCGGGCCCTGGAGTTTGTCCGCGTCATAGAAGTGCAGCGGCTGGCCCAGTTCCAGCATCACGTAGTTGGAGATGTCCACAACCAGCGAAATGGAGCGCATGCCGGCCAGGCGCAGCCGGGAGGCCATCCACTGGGGCGTGGGCCGCGACGGGTCGACGCCGCGGACCGTGCGTGCCACGAAGCGGTCGCAGCCGGGCTTGCCGTAGACCGGTGACTGATCTTCGAGCCGGACGGGGTGGCCCTCGCCGGCCGCTTCGGGAACAACGACGCGGCTGGCCGGGTCGACGAATTCGGTGCCGGTGGCCAGCGCGTATTCACGGGCCACCCCCCGAATGGAGAAGCAATAACCGCGATCCGGCGTCACGTTGATCTCGGCCGCCTCGTCGGTCAGGCCGAGCAGTTCCATCGCGTCGGTGCCGATCTCCGGGTCGAGTCCCAGCCGGGAGAGCACGATGATGCCGTCGTGGTCCTCGCCGATGCCGAGCTCTCGGGCGGACGCGATCATGCCGGCGGACGTGTGCCCGTAGGTTTTGCGCGGGGTGATCCGGAAATCCCCCGGCAGCACCGCGCCGGGCAACGTCACCACGACTTTGTCGCCCACCTCGAAGTTGTGGGCTCCGCAGACGATGCCCTGCACGCCGGATGGGTCGATGCCGTCGCCGCTGAGCGGCTGGCCGGCGCCTTCGGGCGCCACACGCACCTGGCACCAGTTAATGGTCTTGCCGTTTGACTGCGGCTCCTTGACCAGGTCGAGGACCTGTCCCACCACGATCGGTCCGGAGATCGAATCGGACGGACGGTGGACGTCCTCTTCTTCGAGTCCGACCTTGACGAGGTCGGCCATAACGTCCTCGGCGGTGGCGTCTGCGGGAACCTGCGCGTACTCGCGCAACCAGGAAAGGGGAATACGCATAGTTCTAGATCTCCATCCCGAAGTGCTGGCTGAAGCGGATGTCGCCTTCGATCATGTCGTGCATGTCCGGGACGTCGTTGCGGAACATGAGGGTGCGTTCGATGCCCATGCCGAAGGCGAAACCGGAGTAGACCTCCGGATCGATGCCGGCAGCGCGCAGCACATTGGGGTTGACCATGCCGCAGCCGCCCCACTCGATCCAGCGGGGGCCGCCCTTGGCGCCCGGATGCCAGATGTCCATCTCCGCCGAGGGCTCGGTGAACGGGAAGTAGGCCGGGCGCAGGCGGATCTTGGCCTCGGCGCCGAACATCTGCCGCGAGAAGTGCTCCAACGTGCCGCGCAGGTCGGCCATCGTGAGCCCCTTGTCCACGGCCAGTCCTTCAAACTGGTGGAAAACAGGCGTATGGGTCGCGTCCAGTTCATCGGTGCGGAACGTCCGGCCCGGGCACAGCACGTACACGGGCAGGTCCCGTTCCAGCATGGAGCGGACCTGCACCGGCGATGTGTGGGTCCGCAGCACCAGGTGCGCCTCGGGCGGTTCCACGAAGAAGGTGTCCTGCATCTCCCGTGCGGGGTGGTCCGGCTTGAAGTTCAAGGCGTCGAAGTTGAACCACTCGGATTCCACCTCCGGCCCCTCGGCGATCTCCCAGCCCATGCCGACGAAGATGTCGCTGACCCGTTCCTGCAGCGTGGAGAGCGGGTGCCGGGCACCGGCGCGGCGGCGGCGCGGAGCCGCGGTAACGTCCACTGCCTCCTCGACGAGGATCTGCGCCTCCCGTTCGGCCTCCAGTTCGGCGGTGCGGGCGGCCAGCGCCTGGTTGATGCGCCCGCGGGCCGGACCCACGATCTTGCCGGCAGCCGCCTTGTCCGCCTTGGCCAGCTTGCCGATTTCGCGGTTGGCCAGGCTAAGCGGGGACTTCTCGCCGGCGTGGGCGAGCCGGGCAGTCTTGAGCCCGTCCAGGTCGGAGGCAGCCTTGAAAGCCATCACCGCCTGCTCGACGGCGGCGGCTACCGCGGCTTCGTCGAGGGGGCTCGGCACGGGTGGCTCCTGGGCTGGGGGTGTCACGTCAGACATGTGCTGTGGGGACCTCGGAATAGGTTAAAGGGTTTCCGCCCGCGTACGGGCAACCAGTCCAGTCTAGTTCACGGGCCGGCACCGACCCGAAACGCTTACGATGGGCCCATGACGCCGTCCGAGAAGCTGCGTGCCGCCTGGAACCTGCTCAACGGCTCCACCCTGTTGGGGCTGACCCTCGCCGCCGCGGTACGCTGCAGCCTTCATCCCGGACCCCATGGCCTGATCCTGGCCCACGGCTTTCGGCCCGGGCTGCCGAAGGCCGCTGCCTTTACCGTGGGCAACGTGGTGCTGTTCCGCGACGCTGCGGCCGGGCTGGCCGGCAATCCGGTGCTGCTGGGCCACGAATCCCGCCACAGCAGCCAATATGCCTGGTGCCTGGGCCTGCCGTTCCTGCCGCTGTACGGCTTCGCTGCCGCCTGGTCGTGGTGGCGGACCGGCGACCCGGCGTCCCGGAACATCTTCGAGCGGCTGGCCGGGCTGCAGTCGGGCGGCTACAAGGAGCGGCCGGTGCGGCGGAGGCCTGGGCGGCGCGGCTCGCGGCCCGTACGGACGGCCGGCTGAATTTCCTGCGGAAGACCCCTCCTGCCCCTGTCGCCTGGTTCGAAGATGTGTTCTACTTAAAGCATGAGGTGGTCCTCCCAGCAAGCGGAACCAGGCGCACTGCTCCCGTTGTCCGGACTCGTCCGGAGCGTCCAGACCCCCGGTTTCGCCGGCATCACATTCCATGAGGTCATGGCCAAGTCGGCGCTGAACCGCGTGGGCGCCGGCTCGCGGATGCCGTTCGAATGGACCATCAACCCCTACCGTGGCTGCAGCCACGCGTGCGTGTATTGCTTCGCCCGCAAGACGCACAGCTACCTCGATTTGGACACCGGGCTGGATTTTGACAGCCAGTTGGTGGTCAAGGTGAACGTGGGCGAGGTCCTCCGCCGCGAGCTTGCCAAACCGTCGTGGAAGCGCGAACACGTGGCCATGGGCACCAACACCGATCCTTACCAGCGGGCCGAGGGCCGCTACAAGCTGATGCCGGAGATCATCAAGGCCCTGGCCGGGTCAGGAACCCCGTTTTCGATCCTGACCAAGGGCACCTTGCTGGCCCGTGACCTGCCGCTGCTGCGTGCGGCGGCCGGGGACGTCGAGGTCGGCATGGGGATTTCGCTCGCCATGACCGACGCCGGACTGGCGCGCCGTGTGGAGCCGGGAACACCCACGCCGCGTGCCCGGCTCGAGCTGATCGCCAAGCTCAGCGACGCCGGCCTGCCGTGTTCGGTGATGGCCATGCCGATCCTGCCCTGGCTGACGGACTCGGAGGACGCGCTCGACGGGCTGTGCGCGGCCGTTGCGGCAGCCGGGGCCACCAGCATGACGGCGGGCGCGCTGCACCTTCGTCCCGGCGCCAGGGAATGGTATCTGCAATGGCTGGCCAAGGAATACCCGCAACTTGTGGGCAAGTACCGCCGCCTCTACGACGGCGGCACGTATGCCGCCAAGGACTATCGGGTCTGGCTGGCGGACCGGGTCCGGGAAGCCAAGCGCCGGCACGGATTGGAAAACGCTGCCCGGCTGCGCGACGTGCCCGTGCGGCCACCGGCGGAAAGTCCGGCAGCGCCGTCGGGCACGCCGGCCGCAGCGGGACAGGCGACGTTGTTCTAAGTGTCCGGGCAACGCTTCGGCCCCGGCAGGACGACGGGTTCCGGCGGGAGCCGTTACGCGGGACGGGCGGCGGTGCGGCCTGCAGCGGTCAGCACGGCTTCGAGGATCGGAAAATCGGCGGGAATCCACGGCAGGGCCGCGGCTTCTGCCGCCTCCAGCCGGACCCAGCGCAATTCGTCGTGGTCTTGCAGCGGCTTCGGCAGCCCGTCGGTAATGTAGGCACACCATACGCGCATGGCCGCCGCCTCATTCAGCGGCCAGCCCTGCGGGAGCGGACCGGAGACTTCGACTCCCAGCTCTATTCCGACCCCCAGTTCCTCGCGGATTTCGCGGCGCAGGGCGTCTTCGCAGCTCTCCCCCGGCTCCACCTTGCCGCCGGGAAACTCCCACAGGCCGGCCAGCGCCTCCGGCGCGGTGCGCCGGGCGGCCAGTAATCTGTTCGGGGCGTCGCGGGCGTCGAGGATGGCTGCGCCGACAATCTGTTTCAGGCTCGTTTGCACGCGGTTCAGTCTACGGGGCGGGTCCGGCCCGGTTCCCACGGCCCCGGACTATGCCGCAGACCACAGGCCACACGGGTCCGGAATGGGATGCCGTGCCGTCGCGTTGCCGTACAGTGGCAGCCGGTGCCCGCAACTGCCGCCCGTGCCCAGGCCCCGGCATGCAGGCTTGCGCCGGCGCCCAGTTGTCCGTCCGACCGAAAGCCGATCATGAATTCCCCGACACTCGTCACCGCACGGAGGCAGACCGAAAACCGCCGGACGGCGTGGGCCATCGTCGCCTTGGCCATGGGCGGCTTCGGCATCGGCACGACGGAATTTGCCATCATGGGCCTGCTGCAGAATGTGGCGGCCGGCCTGGACGTCTCCATCCCGGAGAGCGGGCACCTGATTTCCGCCTATGCCCTGGGCGTGGTGGTCGGCGCGCCGCTGCTCGCAGCCCTCGGAGCCAAGCTTCCGCACAAGTACATGGTCCTGGGGCTGATGGTCCTGTTCACGCTCGGGAACCTCTCGTCGGTGTTCGCGCCCGACTACGCCACGATGCTGGCCACCCGGTTCATTTCCGGCCTTCCGCACGGCGCCTATTTCGGCGTGGCCGCCGTCCTGGCCGCCTCGCTGGTCTCGCCGACCCGCCGCGCGCAGGCGGTCGCCATGGTCATGCTCGGGCTCTCGGTGGCCAACGTCGTCGGCGTCCCGTTGGTCACCTGGCTGGGCCAACAGTACGGCTGGCGGCTGATGTTCGTGGCCGTGGGCATCGTCGGCGCGGTGACGATACTGATGCTCCAGCGCCTGGTTCCCTTCACCCCCGCGCACGCGGAGGCCGGCATCCGTCGGGAACTCGGCGCCCTGAAACGGATCCAGGTCTGGTTGGCGCTGTTGATCGGCGTGGTCGGCTTCGGCGGATTTTTCGCGGTGTATTCCTACATCAGCCCGACCATGACCGAAGTGACAGGCCTGGCCCCGGCCGCCCTGCCGCTGATTGTCGGCCTCTACGGCCTGGGCATGGTCGTCGGCACCTTCATCGGCGGCAAGTTGGCGGACCGCTCGGTGATGGGGACCATCTACCAGGTGATGGCGGCGATCATCGTGATTCTGGTGTTCTTTTGGGCGGCCTCATCCATTGCCGCCCTGGCGATTCCCCTCGTGTTCCTCCTGGGGGCCGCAGGATCGAGCCTGATCCCGGCCCTGCAGACACGCCTGATGGACGCCTCCCCCAACGCCCAGACCCTGGCCGCCTCGCTGAACCATTCGGCGTTGAACATGGCCAATGCCCTCGGCGCTTTCCTGGGCGGCCTCGTGATCTCCTGGGGCTGGGGATATGCCGCGCCGGCGCTGGTCGGCGCCGGGCTGGCATCCTTGGGGCTGGTCATCGCCGCTCTCAGCGGGGCGCTCGAGAAACGGCGCAGCCTCGCCTGAGGCGCATCTTGCGGCGGGCCGGCCGGCCAACAGCTACCCTGCAGGCCCGCGTCGACGCTGGGACCTCGCGGAGGCGTACAGGCAGACGGTGGCCGCCGTGCCGACGTTCAAGCTTTCGGCCTGGCCGTAAACCGGCACGGCGACCCGATGGTCCGCGGCGGCCAGTTCTTCCGACGACAACCCTTGGGCTTCGTTCCCAAAGAGCCAGGCGGTAGGCGCCGCGAGATCCGGCAGGCTGCCGGCCACGCCCTCGTCCCCGGCCGCGGGAGTTTCTCCCAGCCGGGCCAGGGCGCTGCGGTCCTGCAAATCGTCCAGATCGATGGTGCCGTAGCCGTCAGCTGCCAGCATGGTTGCGCCGGCGGCGCGCACGGCCGCCGCCACGTCACCGAAATCGTGACCGTTCACCACCGGAAGGTGGAAGAGTGATCCGGCCGTGGAACGGACGGCCTTGGGATTGTAGATGTCCACGCTGGAGTTGGTCAGGATCACGGCATCGGCGCCGGCGGAATCGGCCGCCCGCAGGATGGTGCCGGCGTTGCCCGGGTCCTGCACCCGGACCATGACCGCCAGCAGCCGGGGTTTGCTTTGCAGGACCTCGTTCAGCGGCCGGTCCAGGTAGTGGCAGACGGCCACGATCCCCTGCGGGTTGACCGTGTCTGCCATTGCCGCCAGCACCGCATCGGTGGCCAGCCGCAGCGGCACGCCGTCGGCGAGGTCCGCCAGTTCAGGCGACCGGTCCAGGCAGGCTTCGGTGGCGAAGACCTCGGCCACGATGCCGCTGTTTCCGGCGCCTCGATGCGCCCGGTGGGCGGACAGGGCCTCGCGGACAGCCTGCGGGCCTTCGGCCAGGAATTGGCGGCGCTTTAAACGCACCGAGCGCCCGGCAAGCTTTGCCACATCCCTGACCCGATCGGCTCGGGGGTTGGACATGATGGCTTGCGGGCGCCCGGTAGTGCTCATACAGCGACTATAACGTCGCCACATAAGCGTTTATGCATCCGGTGCTTATTCGGCAACCTTCTGGCGGGCCTCGCCGCCGGCGGGCTCGAAACCGGCAGCCTTGGCGGCCTCCACGGACTCGAACCAGTACACGGGAGTGGTGTTCTCGTACCAGGTAGAGCCCGGGACGTGGTACTTCTTGGACTGGTTGCCCTTGATGGTGTAGCCGGCGGGAGCGTCCTCGCCGTCAACAGCCTTCACGGCGCCGGCAACTTCTCCGCCTTCAGCGGCGGGCGCGGCAGCCTTGGCGGCGGCCGGAGCGGTCTTGGCGGCGGCCGGAGCGGTCTTGGCGGCGGCGACAGGCTTGGCGGCGGCGGTCTGGCGCTCTGCCGGAGCCGAAGTGTCGGCCGGCAGGGCGTCCTTGGCTACCTGCACCAGAGCGGCGAAGGCGCCGGCGTCGGACACGGCCAGCTCGGCCAGCATGCGGCGGTCGACCTGGACCTCGGCGGCCTTCAGGCCCTGGATGAGGCGGTTGTAGGTCAGGCCGTTGGCGCGGGAGGCAGCGTTGATGCGCTGGATCCACAGGCGGCGGAAATCACCCTTGCGCTTGCGGCGGTCGCCGTAGCTGTACACGAACGAGTGCAGCAGCTGTTCCTTGGCCTTGCGGTACAGGCGGGACCGCTGTCCGCGGTATCCGGCAGCCCGGTCCAGGATGACCCGGCGCTTCTTGTGGGCGTTGACCGCCCGCTTCACACGTGCCACGTGCGTACTCCTTTTGATGATTGGTGCCCGGTGCTCGGCCGCCGCGATCGGCGGCCGGGGGCAAAACTAGCTGGATGGCCCTTGCGGCGTCGCCGCGCGGACCAGAGGGGGGAAAATCAGATGCCGAGCATCTTCTTGATGTTGCGCACGTCGGCCGGAGCAACGATCTTGTCACTGGCAAGGCGTCGGGTCAGCGTGGAAGGCTTGTGCTCCAGGTAGTGGCGGCGGTTGGCCTGCTGGCGCTTGAGCTTGCCGCTGCCGGTGAGCTTGAAGCGCTTCTTGGCGCCGCTGTGGGTCTTCTGCTTCGGCATGGCTGCCGTTCTCCTTACGTCTCCTCGGGTCGCTGCCGACCGTCGGCTCGTGCGGTGCCGCAAAACGGGCACCGGCGGTTTACTTGTCTACCGGCGCCGGACACTGAACGGTGCCCGGCGGTTGCCGGATGCTCTCTGTACGGTCTTAGTTCTTGGAACCGGACCGGCCAGCAGGTTTGGGTGCTGCGGGCCGCGCTGCCGGCTTGGGCCGGGCGGCGGGCTTGGGTGCTGCGGGCTTGGCCTCCGTGGCGGGCGCCGCGGGCTTCGCCGGAACCGATGGCTTGGCCTCGGCCGCCGGCTTAGCCTGCGCGGCAGGCTTCACCTGAGCCGCTGGCTTCACCTGGGCGGCTGGCTTCGCTTGGGCGGCCGGCTTGGCCTGGGCGGCAGGCTTGGCCTCGGCTTCCGGCTCGACCGCAGGCGTGGCCTCGACCTCAACCTCGGGCTCGGCCGCGGCCGCAGCCTCGGCTTCCGGCTGCTCCGCGGGCTCGGCCTCGGGCACAACCTCAACCTCAACCGCAGGCGAGGCATCGGCCGGCGCAGGTGCTTCGGCGGTTTCCTCCGGCTGGTTTGCCATTGCGGCAAGGCCTTCCGGCATAAGGTCGCCCAGGCTCTGCGTCAGCGGGTCCTGGTCGGCGGAGGTGTCCACCTTCTGCTTCTTGGCCTCGTTCGTTGCCTTCGCGTCGGCCTTCTGCGCGGCCCTGCGGGCTTCCGCCTTGGCTTCGGCCTTGTTCTTGGTCGGGCCGATCACCATGACCATGTTGCGGCCGTCAATGCGGGGAGTCGATTCGATCACGCCGACCTCGGCGACGTCCTCGGCGAACTTCTGCAGAAGGCGGATGCCCATTTCGGGGCGCTGCTGTTCGCGGCCGCGGAACTGGATCATGGCCTTGACCTTGTCGCCGGCTGCGAGGAACCGCAGCGCGTGGCCGCGCTTGGTCTCGTAGTCGTGCTTGTCGATCTTCAGGCGGAACCGGATCTCCTTGAGCACAGTGTTCGTCTGGTTCTTGCGCGCCTCACGGGCCTTGACCGCAGCCTCGTACTTGTACTTGCCAAAATCCATAAGCTTGCACACCGGAGGCTTTGCCTGCGGTGCGACCTCAACCAGGTCAAGATCCGATTCCGTGGCCAGGCGCAGGGCATCCTCAATACGGACGATCCCAACCTGTTCGCCGTTCGGTCCGACTAACCGCACCTCGGGAACGCGGATACGATCATTGATTCTTGGCTCGCTAATGTGTGGCTCCTGTCACTAATATCGGCTGCCGCTTGCAATGAAAGAAGGCCCCCCATTGCAAACGCAATCGAAGGCCTCGAAGTGGCGGCAGGCGGAAACAAGCTAGGGTTCCACCGGCTGGCCCGGGCACCTCACGCGAGGGTTTCCGGCTACAGCCTGCCGACCTGGACCCGGCAGCTCTGGCTAGCCATACCGACGGGTGGGAGAGGACTCCGCTTGCAGATCGGATCCTGCTCCGCACGTGCTGTGAGGCACATAAGTAACGGGATCCAATTGGTCTGTGACAAGCTTACCAGTATGAGCAGCTCAGATAACAATCCGCAGACCGACGGCCACCGCCACAGCTTCGCGCCCGACGCCGGTCCTGCCTCCAGCCAGGAACAGGAAGTCCTGGGCCAGATGCGCGACATCGCCGAAGTACCGGCCGTGGAAGTCATCACCACCGCGGCAGTCCATCTGATGAGCGCCGCCGCGGTTAAGTGCGGCCTGGCCGCCGGAGACGACGCCGAAGAGCTCAAGGACCTGGACGAAGCCCGCAAGCTGATCACCGCCTTGGCGGGGTTCGTCACCGCTGCCGCGCCGGAAATCGGCAGCCAGCATGCCGGCCCGTTGCGCGATGGCCTCCGGTCCCTGCAGCTCGCCTTCCGCGAAGCATCGGTCATCCAGGACGATCCGGGCAAGGGCCCGGGCGAGAAGTTCACGGGTCCGGTCAACTGACCGGCCCGGGCTCCCAGAACTGAACAAGGACGACGCCGGTGCCACGCACCGGCGTCGTCCTTTGTCTTTGCGCTTCTGGTTGCGGCGTTCGCCGGCGGGGTTCAGCGGGTGAACTTCAGCTCCAGCGAATCAACCCGCTCGGCAAACTCTTGCCGGGACTGGAGCCGCTGTTGGATCCGTCCCGCCAGGGCGCCCAACTCCTCGCGCCCCAGCCCGTCCCGCACCTGCAGGACCAGGCGCAGCTCCGGGCCGTGGCCGCCGCCGGCCACGACGGCTCCATCTGCCGCCCGGACCGCGATCCCGGTCCCGGGCTCCACGAACGAGGCCATAACCGCCTCCTCGCCGCCCGTGGCCTCGGCCACCCACTCCAAGAGCGCCGGATCGCGGTAGGAGGGCACCCACTCGTGCTGTTTGGCCAACGCCCACACTGCCGGCCGCCGGACAACGAACGTCAGGGCGGCGCCCGGATCCATAACCATCAGTTCGGCGTCTTCGGACACGGCCGCCAAGGCCGCCCGCGGCGCCTCCACGGCGACCGGCCGGGCCTGGGGATGCCAGGCTTCCAGGGCGGCCGTGTTACTGAACACCGGCAGCGCCCGGCGCCCATCCGGCGCCTGCAACGTCACCACGGCCATGTCGGCCTGTTTATCCGCTGTCAGGCCGTGGCTGCCCTCGGCCTCTTCTCCCAGCGTCGCCACGATGGGCACGAAAACGCGGGCGTTCGCCAGGGCAGCCACTACTTCCGCTTCGCCGCCGGTCCCGGCGGCAAGCCATTGCAGCGCCGCCTCGTAGCCGGGATCCGCGCTGCCGTCATCGTGGTCGAACTGGTGGAGCGGGTTTCCTTCACCGCTCAGGTCCCGTCCGGCCCAGCTTTGGCCGGCCGAGTCCCCCGCCCCGCCGGCTCCCGCCAGCGCGGCGGCGATATGGGCGGGCAGTTGCTTCTTGCCCATGCTGGTCCCTCAGCGCCGTCCCGCAACATCGAGGGCTTCGGGCAGCGTGAACTTGCCCGCGTACAGTGCCTTGCCCACAATCGCTCCCTCGACTCCGGCCGGAACCAGGCCGCGCAGCGTCCGCAGGTCATCCAGGCTGGAGATTCCGCCCGAGGCAACCACCGGCTTGTCGGTCCGCTCGCACATCTGCCGGAGCAGATCCACGTTGGGTCCGCGCAGCGTCCCGTCCTTGGTCACATCGGTGACCACGTACCTCGAGCAGCCGGCGTCTTCGAGGCGGGCCAGCACCTCCCAGAGGTCGCCGCCATCCTGCGTCCAGCCGCGGGCCGCGAGCGTGGTGCCGCGGACATCGAGGCCGACGGCGATGGCGTCACCGTGCCGGGCAATGGCGCGTGCTGTCCATTCCGGGTTTTCCAGCGCGGCGGTGCCCAGGTTGACACGCGCGGCCCCGAATTCAAGCGCGCGCTCCAATGACGCGTCGTCGCGGATGCCGCCGGACAGCTCCACCTTGATTTTCAGCTCGTCGGCGACGCGGCGCAGCACTTCCGTATTGTTGCCCCGGCCGAACGCCGCATCGAGGTCCACCAAGTGCACCCATTCCGCCCCGTCGTTCTGCCACGCCAGCGCAGCCTCCAGCGGATCCCCGTAGCCGGTCTCGCTGCCGGCTTCGCCTTGGACCAGCCGGACGGCCTGGCCGTCGGCAACGTCGACCGCGGGCAAAAGTTCAAGGATGGAGGTTTGGTTCGTCATGGTTCTTCCGCTTTCTGCGCGCCGTCAGCGGGCGCGGGATGGGTGTGGTTACTCGGCCGGTCCGAGGGTGAGCAAGTAGGCAGCCAGCAGCGACAGGCCGGCCAGGATCCAGAAGACGATCACCAACCACTTGGGCAGCCGCTGCTGCCGGAACGAGATGGCGCCGCCGGCCAGCAGCCCGGCCAGGCCCATCAGGAGGATGCTGCCCATGGCTACCTCAGCGTCTTCAACCAGTTGCGCAGCAGCTCCGCGCCGGCGTCTCCGGACTTTTCCGGATGGAACTGGGTAGCACTCAGCGGACCGTTTTCAACGGCCGCTATGAACGGGGCGCCGTGCGTGGACCAGGTCACCAGCGGCGGCGTCATCGCGGGTTGGGTGACGTCGAAGTTCCAGTGCTGCACACCGTAGGAGTGCACAAAGTAGAAGCGCTCGTCTTCTATCCCGGCAAACAGCCGGCTGCCCTCTGCGGCGTCCACGGTGTTCCACCCCATGTGGGGCACGACCTCCGCCGGCAGCGCTTCCACGGTTCCCGGCCATTCCCCGACGCCCTGCGTGCGGACGCCATGTTCCACGCCTTCTTCGAACATGACCTGCAGGCCAACGCAGATTCCCAGCACGGGCCGGCCGCCGGCCACCCGGCGCCCGATCCAGCGAAGCGCGTCCACGGACTTGAGCCCCTGCATGACCGTGGCGAAGGCGCCGACGCCGGGAACCAGCAGGCCGTCTGCGTCGAGGACGTCGTCGGAGGCATGGCTCAGCGTGACGTCGGCACCCACGTGCTCCAGCGCGCGGACTGCCGAGCGGACGTTCCCGGAACCGTAGTCCAGTACGGTGACCTTGGGCGCAGCCGTCACAGGGCTCCCTTCGTCGAGGGAATGCCCTCGACACGTGGATCGGCTTCGACGGCGGCGCGGAGTGCCCGGGCGAAGGCCTTGAACTGGGCCTCGACGATGTGGTGGGGGTCCCTGCCGCCCAGCACGCGCATGTGCAGGCAGATCTGGGCGTGCAGTGTGATCGATTCGAACACGTGGCGGGTCAGCGATCCGGTGAAGTGTCCGCCGATCAAGTGGTACTCCTGGCCTGCCGGTTCTCCCGTGTGCACCAGGTAGGGCCGGCCGGAGATGTCCACGACGGCGTGGGCCAGCGCCTCGTCCAGGGGCACCGTGGCTTCGCCGAAACGGCGGATCCCGGCTTTGTTGCCCAGCGCTTCCTTCAGGGCGTCGCCGATGGTGATGGCGACATCTTCGACGGTGTGGTGCGCGTCGATGTGCGTGTCCCCGCTGGCCTTCACGGTCAGGTCGACGAGCGAGTGCTTCGCCAGGGCGGTGAGCATGTGGTCGTAGAACGGCACGGTGGTGCTGATCTCGGAACGGCCGGTGCCGTCGAGGTCCAGTTCAACCAGCACGGACGACTCGCTGGTGATGCGTTCGAGGCGTGCGGTACGTCCGGTGGTGGTTTCCACGGTCATGGGAGTCCTTTGACGAATTGGTCGACCGGCACGAGCCGGTTCGCTCTTACTAGTTTAGGAGACGGGGCTCGCCACGAGGGCCTTGATGCCGTTGAGGAAGGCTGTGGTCTCGGCCTCAGTGCCGGCGGTTACCCGCAGATGGCCCGGGATCCCGACGTCGCGGATCAGCACGCCGGCTTCCAGCAGTCCCTGCCACACCGAGCGGGGGTCCTCCAGCCCGCCGAAAAACACGAAGTTTGAGTCGGACGGCGCCGGGTCGAGTCCCAGCTCGGCCAGCCCGTCGACAATGCGGTCCCGTTGCGCCTTGATGTCTTCGACGTTGGCCAGCAGCGCATCGGCATGGTCCAACGCGGCCAGGGCCGTTGCCTGCGTAACGGCGGAGAGGTGGTAGGGCAGGCGGACCAGTCGCAGCGCATCGGTAATCTGCGGTGCGGCGGCGAGGTACCCGACCCTGGCGCCTGCCAGCGCGAAGGCCTTGCTCATGGTGCGGGAAACGATGAGCCGCTCCCGCCCCGGCAACAGTGTCAGCGCGCTCGGCGTTCCGGCGTGGGCGAACTCGGCGTAGGCCTCGTCCACGATCACGATGGCCTTGGAGGCTTCCCCCGCTTCATACGCCGCCTCCACGACCTCAAGGCCCAGGGCGGTGCCCGTCGGGTTGTTCGGGGAGCAAAGAACGACCACGTTTGCCGCGGAGCCGGCCACAGCGGCGGCGGCAGCGTCCGGGGACAGCGTGAAGTCTGCCCCCCGCGGAACGGCCACATAATCCGTGTCCGTCCCGCTGGCCAGCAGCGGGTACATGGAATAGGTGGGCGGGAAGCTCAGCAGGGTGCGGCCGGGGCCGCCGAAGGCCTGGAGGATTTGCTGCAGGACCTCGTTCGATCCGTTGGCGGCCCAAATGTTCTCTGCGGTGAGGCCGTGCCCCAAGTAGCGGGCCAGCGCCGTCCTCAGCTTCGTGAACTCGCGATCCGGATACCGGTTCAGACCCGCGGCAGCCTCGCTGACGGCCGAGACGATGGCCTGACGGACAGCATCGGGCAGGCCATGGGTGTTTTCGTTGACGTTCAGGAGGACGGGAACCTCCAGCTGGGGCGCACCATAGGGCTCCAGGCCCCGGAGATTTTCCCGCAACGGCAGGCGGTTCAGGCGTTCTAACTGCTCACTCACCGATCCAGTTTAAGCTTCGGCCCGCCCGGGGCAGGAATCGGGCGGGCCGAAGCAGCTCATATTACGGCTGCCTCAGCGCGCGGACGGGACCAGCAGCTGCTGCCCGGCGTGGACGATGTCCCCCTGCAGGCCGTTCAATTGCGCGATCTCGAAAATGACATCGTGGGGGTTGCGGTCCGGCGCGGACTGCACTGCTATGTCCCACAGTGACTGGCCGCTGCCGACCGTGACGGTCGCCGCCGGCCCCGGCCCCAGCCCCCCGGCGGCGGCCATTGCCGGAGCAGTGAAGAAACCGATCAGGGTCAGGGCTGCGGCCGCGGCGAGCATCAGCGGCAGGCCGATCAGCAACAAACGGCCGCGGCGGGTCAGCCGCAGGCCTGTGCTGGTACGAAGGCCGGCGGGCTGCGGTGCGAGCTGGGCGGACATGGTGCCACCTTTCCGATATTCGATCTATTTCGGCTGGTTTCGATCGTCTTGCAACGGTATTCGAACGTATCTTCGAATACGTCTTCTACAGTTTTAGCACTGGTGATCGAACATTGTCGAGACTCAGTCGAACAAATGTTTGAAATTCGCTACCGCCTCGCCTAGCGTTGTAAGCGTCGGGCGGCAGTAAGAGCAGTGCATCAGCCGCCACCGACAAAACAGTTGAGACAACAGTCCATGTGCGGTTCCGCTACGGCGCCGGCGCAGGGACCACTACGGGGAGACCGGGGCCGGACATGTCGGAAGAGACCACCACCACTGCCGGAGCGAAGCGACGCGGCCGGCCCGTCAAAGTGGGGCGCAGCCTGACGCCGAGGCAGAAGAAGATCCTGGAAACCATCCAGCGCTCCGTCATGTCCCACGGATACCCTCCGTCCATGCGCGAGATCGGTGACACGGTCGGTCTGGCAAGCCTGTCCAGCGTCACGCACCAGTTGGCCCAACTGGAGAAGATGGGCTACATCAGGCGCGACCCCAAGCGTCCCCGTGCCATGGAAATCCTGACCCCGCTGACACTCGAGCACGGGGGTGTGGAAATCGTCGGAGTTGATGAACCGCAACAGCTGCGCAGCTCCAGCGGCGTCGCCGTATCCGAGCTGACCACGTCATCCGACACGGCGATGGTGCCGCTGGTGGGAAGGATCGCAGCGGGCGGGCCGATCCTGGCGGACCAGGCGGTCGAGGACGTCATGCCCCTGCCGCGGCAACTGGTGGGACACGGCGAGTTGTTCATGCTCAGGGTCTCGGGCGATTCCATGATCGATGCGGCCATCTGTGACGGCGACTGGGTCGTGGTCCGCCAGCAGCACACGGCCGAGAACGGCGACATCGTGGCGGCACTGCTCGACGACGAAGCAACGGTCAAGACCTTCCGGCAGCGCGACGGCCACACCTGGCTGTTGCCGCAGAATACCCAGTACGAACCGATTCTTGGCGACCACGCAACCATCATGGGCAAGGTTGTCTCGGTGATGCGGGCCCTCTGACGCGCCCGGTCTCCCCGGTCCGCGCTGCAGCCACCCCGGGATCCCCTGCCCGCACGGGCGGTCCCCGCGCAGGGCCCCGCTCGCTCCGGAACGGGCGTGCCCCCAACCCGTTCAGGCTGAGGCCGTAGCCAGCCTTTCCAAGACCTGGCGGGCCGTGGCGCCGTCCTTGGTACTCCAGAAGGGCGGCAGGGCGCTGCGGAGGAAACTCCCGTAGCGCGCCGTCGCCAGCCGGGAGTCCAACACGGCCACCACTCCACGGTCGTTTGACGCGCGGATCAGCCTGCCGGCTCCCTGGGCCAGCCGCACGGCCGCATGGGTCGCCGAGACCGTCATGAAACCGTTTCCCCCGGACTGCGCCACGGACCGGGTTCGGGCAGTCGTGAGCGGGTCATCCGGCCGGGGGAACGGAATCCGGTCGATGACCACGAGCCGGCACGCGGAACCGGGAACGTCGACGCCCTGCCAGAGCGTCATGGTGCCGAACAGGCAGGTGTCGGGCTCTTCGGCGAATTGGCGGACCAGCGCGCCCATCGACGATTCGCCCTGGCACAGGATGGTCAGGTCGGTGCGCCCGCGCAACTCGGCCGCGGCTTCTTCTGCCGCACGCCGCGAGGAGAACAGGCCCAGGGCGCCGCCGCGCGAGGCCAGCAGCAGCTCCTCGAGTTCATCGAGCTGTTCCGGGCTGGTGCCCCGGCCCGGCTTCGGCAGATGCGACGCCACGTAGAGCACGCCCTGCCTGGGGTAATCGAAGGGGCTGCCCACGTCCACGCTGGAATAGGCGGGCGCGCCGGCTCCGAGCAGTCCGAGCGACCCGGCGACGGCATCGAAGGTCCCCCCGACCGACAACGTCGCCGATGTCAGCACAACGGTATGGTCGTCGAACAAGCCCTCACGCAGCCGGGACGCCACCGAGAGCGGCGCTATGTTCAACGTTGCCGGCTGGTCGTCATTGGCGGCGTAGTCGCCGGCCTCGCCATAGGTGCTGGGACGGGTCGCCCAGATGACCTCCCGGGAGTCCGGAGCGGACAGCAGCCGTTCGGCCAGTTCCAGCACGGCCGCGAGCCGTGAGCGCGCCATCTGCCGTCCGCCGTCCGCTGCCCCCGCACCCTCGGGCTTCGAGTCGGAGAGCGCCGCGCGGGCCGCTTCCCGTACCTGCGCGAGAACCAGCTCATGCTCCTCGCGTAGGCCGGCCGCCAGCAGGCCGGTGGGCACCGACTGCAGGACGTCCTCCAGCGCATCGGCGGCGGAGTTCAAAGGCTCCACGCTGATCCCCGTGTGTTTGCGTGCCGTCGAGGCGGCGGTACGCACCATGGCGGCGGAGAGTTGCCCCGCGACGGCGCTGGTGACGCGGTCCTGCAGCTCATGGGCCTCGTCGATGACCACCACGTCATAGTCCGGGAGTACCGCGACGCCCTCGAAGGCGTTGATGGCCAGCATGGCATGGTTCGTGATCACGATGTCTGCCTCCGCCGCGCGGCCCCGTGCCAGTTCGCTGAAGCACTCGGCGGCCAGGGGACACTTCTGGGCGCCCAGGCACTCCATGGAGCCGACGGAGACCTGCCGCCAGGCCCGATCGCTGACACCGGGCACCAGTTCATCCCGATCCCCGGTTTCGGTCTCGTGCGCCCACTCGCGCAGGCGCACGACTTCCTTGCCCAGCGCGCCCGAGGCGCCGGAAGCCGACGCTGCGCCGGCCGGAGAAGGATGCGGCACCGCGTCCTCGCCGAGGCTGAACAGCGCCGCCGGCGCGTCCTCGTCCGGAAAGCCGCCCGCGAGCTTGTGCAGGCAGAGGTAATTGTTCCTGCCCTTGAGCAAAGCGACGTCCAGCGGCCTGGGCAGCTCGTCGGCGACGGCCTCCAACAGCCGGGGCAGGTCCCGCTTGACGATCTGCGATTGCAGCGCCAACGTTGCCGTGGAGACGATCGCCGGCTTCTCCCCCTCCAGCGCCTGGACCATGAGCGGCACTAAGTAGGCCAGCGACTTGCCGGTGCCTGTGCCCGCCTGCACCAGCAGGTGTTGCCGGCGCTCGAAGGCCTCGGCTACTTTCGCCGCCATCTCGTGCTGGCCGGCACGGTGCTGCCCGCCCATCTCCTGTACGGCGACGTCAAGCAGCCGCAGCGCCTCACCGGCGGGAACCTGGAGGTCAGTCATGCCGGAGGAACTGTTCCAGCTCCGATGCCAGGCCCTCGCGCACCATCACGTCGAGCCGCGTGCCGTCCCCGCCATGCTCCATGGAGAGGATCTCGGCGTCTTCATTGTGCAGGCGGCTAATCACTTCGCCGCGGTCGTAGGGCACCAGCAGCTGCAGCTTCACACTGGGCCGCGGGATTGTCTCGCTGACGAGCCGAAGCAGCTCATCGATGCCCTGCCCGGTCCGCGCCGAAACCACGACGTGCCGCGGTTCACGCTGGCGCAGTCGCTCGACCACGAACGGATCGGCGGCATCGGCCTTGTTCAAGACGACGATTTCCGGAATGTGCCGTGCTTCGATTTCGGTCAGCACCTCGCGCACCGCGGCGATCTGGCCCTCCGGGTCGGGATGCGAGACGTCGACGACGTGCAGGATGACGTCGGCGTCGGCAACCTCCTCCAGGGTGGAGCGGAAGGCTTCCACCAGCTGCGTCGGCAACGACCGGACGAACCCTACCGTGTCGGCGAGCGTGTAACCGATACCGTCCGGTGTTTCCGCCCGGCGGACGGTCGGATCCAAGGTGGCGAAGAGCGCGTTCTCGACCAGCACACCCGCATCGGTCAGGCGGTTGAGCAGCGACGACTTGCCGGCATTGGTGTAGCCGGCGATTGCCACCGACGGCACGGCATTGCGGCGGCGGTTGGCGCGCTTGGTTTCCCGTGCGGGCTTCATGGCGGTGATCTCCCGGCGCAGCTTCGCCATCCGGGTACGGATGCGCCGGCGGTCCAGCTCGATCTTCGTCTCACCGGGCCCGCGGGAACCAATGCCGCCGCCGGCCGCCCCCACCCGGCCGCCGGCCTGCCGGGACATGGACTCGCCCCAGCCTCGGAGCCTGGGCAGCAGATACTCAAGCTGGGCCAGCTCTACCTGGGCCTTGCCTTCGCGGCTCTTGGCATGCTGCGCGAAAATGTCCAGGATGAGCGCGGTGCGGTCAATGACCTTGACCTTCACGATGTCTTCCAAACCGCGGCGCTGCGACGGCGACAGCTCGCCGTCGACAATGACAGTGTCGGCGCCGGTGGACATCACAATGTCGCGCAGTTCCTGGGCCTTGCCGGAGCCCAGGAAAGTCCCCGGATCCGGCTTCAACCGGCGCTGGACAATACCGTCCAGCACCTCGGAGCCGGCTGTCTCGGCCAGCGCTGCCAGCTCCCGCAAGGAATTGTCGGCGTCGTCGGCCGTGCCTTCGGTCCAGAGACCGGCGAGGACAACGCGCTCCAGGCGCAGCTGCCGGTACTCAACCTCGGTGACGTCCTCAAGCTCGGTGGACAGGCCGGCTACGCGCCGCAGGGCGCGGCGTTCCGCGAGGTCCTGCTGGTCGCCGTCGAATTCGGAATGCTCGGCATCAAGTTCGGAGAGTGCCTGGGCTCTGCCGCCGACGCCCTGTTTGCCTCGCGCCGCGGTGTCGCGGGCCAGGATTCGGTCGATGACCGCCTGGATCTCGTCAGGCGTCATTTCCGGTTCCGGTGTCGGCTGGGGGTTGTTGGTGGTCATGCTCTCCTTCGAAATGTCCGTGGTCTTATCGTAGTCCTCCGGGATGCGGCCGGCAGAGCCCGAAGATGCAGTTTGTGGATGATTCGCCAAAAGTCCTCCTGGCATGGGCCCGGGCGCTGCCGGGCGGGAAAGGCGGGGCTGCCGCCCGGCCGGGCGGCAGGGCAAGCAGCGGGTGCCGGGGACCGCCGCAGCCCTTGCGGCGGCTGCGGCACCGGATCAGAAGGGACTCGAGTGAGCCTTCGGGAACGGTGATTGCCCGGCGGCCGGGGAGGTCAAGGCCTCAACCATCGGCACGCGCTGTCCGGCTACGAGCGGGGACAGCAGGTTACGGCGCAATCACAGGTTTTTCATGCCTCCCACGGTATCAGAGCGGACGTTGCTTAGGTGGGCCTAGATACCGATTCCGCGGTCGGCGCACTAATCTGGCCGATTATGGGAACAGAGCACTACTTCAGCGCGCAACCAGGCAATCCCGAGGTTCGCCGCACCCTCGCCGTCGAGCTGGATGGCCGCATGCGGCAGCTGCAAACAGCTGGAGGCATCTTCAGTCCGGACGGCCTCGACAAGGGCACGGCGGTGCTTTTGGACGAGGTCCCTCCGCCTGCTCCGGAAGGCAACCTGCTCGACGTCGGCTGCGGGTGGGGACCGCTCGCGCTCACCATGGGGCTGAAGTCCCCCGATGCCACGGTGCTGGCCGTGGATGTCAATGAACGCAGCATCGCCCTGACCAACGACAACGCCGCGTCGCTGGGGCTGGCCAACGTCCGTGCCTGCCGCCCGGAAGACGTTGACCCGGCCCTGCAGTTCCACACCATCTGGTCCAATCCTCCGATTCGGATCGGCAAGAGCGAGCTTCACGCACTGTTGCTGATGTGGCTGCCCCGCCTCGCACCCGGGGGCACCGCCTGGCTGGTCGTCCAGAAGAACCTGGGATCGGACTCGCTGCAACGCTGGCTCGCGGCCGAACTGCCGTCGGATTTCGCGGTCAGCCGGGAAAGCACCGCAAAGACGTTCCGGGTGCTCTGCATACGGCGGGCCGGCTGAGCCGCTTCGGTCAGGCCACCACGCCTCGGGACACGAGCACGGCGGGGCCGCTCAGCTCCACATGTTCCCGCCCGTCGGCCGCAGGGATGAACCGGACCCGGACAACGCCGCCCGGCACGCCGACCTGCCAGTCGTCGGGTGCGCCCGCACCCGCCCAGTAGCGGATGGCGGCGGCGGCAGCGCAGGCGCCGGTCCCGCAGGACTGGGTCTCCCCCACCCCGCGCTCGTGCACGCGCATGCTGATGTGCCCGGCGCCGTCGGCGACGAGGGGCTCCGCCGGCACGACAAACTCAACATTCGTTCCGTTCTCCGGGACCGGGTCTACCGCCGGCGCGTGGAACAACTCGGTGGCGGCCAGTTCTTCGAGCCCGGCGAGGGCGACCACTGTGTGCGGGTTCCCCAGACTCACCGACAGTGCCGGCCGCGGCACCTGGAGGCCGCCTGCGGTGACCGTCGAATCCATCGCCCTGGCGGCAGCCTCCGCCGGATAGATGAACTCCCACGGCCCCATGTCCACGGCGTAGCCGTTGGCGGACCGGCTGACCGTTTTGGTTCCCGCCCGGGTCCCGATGGTCAGCGACTCACCGGCCGGCAGCTGGACGAGTCCTTCGGCGAGCAGAAAATGCACGAAGACGCGGACCCCGTTGCCGCACATTTCCGAGGTCGAGCCGTCGGCGTTGTAGTAGTCCATGAACCACTCGGCCTCCGGCGCGCTCTCCAGCAGCTCGCGGCCCTCGGGCAGGTGCCGGGACCGGACCGCACGGATGAGCCCGTCGGCGCCGATGCCGAGGTGGCGGTGGCAGAGGCCGGCGACCGCCTCGGCCCCGAGGCGCTTGGCCCCGTCGGGATCGGCAATGAGCACAAAGTCGTTGCCGGTGCCGTGTCCCTTGGCAAAGGGCAGCCCGGCAAGGGCCGACAGATGATCAGGCATGGGGTTGTTCACGGCTCAAGCTTAGCGATGAGCGCTGCCGCCTTGTCCGCCGCCAGCGGATCCTCCCAGTCCAGCCAGTGAATCCTCGGATCGGCGCGGAACCAGGTCAGCTGGCGCCTGGCGAACTTGCGGGTGGCGGCGATGGTGTCCTCGGCGGCCTCGTCCCGGGTCCATTCACCGTCGACCACCTTCAGGAACTGGGCGTAGCCGAGCGCGCGCGAGGCAGTCCGGCCTTGGCGCAGGCCCTGCCGGTCCAGTGCCGCGACTTCCTCCAGCAGCCCGCGTTCCACCATCGTATGGACGCGGCCGGCCAGGCGGTGCTTGAGCCGCTCGCGGTCCACCCGGAGGCCGATCTGAACGGTCGGGCGGACATACTCCCGCTCCGGCATGTAGGAGCTGAACGGACGCCCGGTCAGTTGCCGCACTTCCAGCGCCCGGATAACCCGGCGGGCGTCGGCCAGCCGCCCGGCGGACACCGGGTCGACCTGCCGCAACCGCTCCCGCATCGCTGCGAGGCCGAGGCTTTCCAGCTCCTCTTCGAGGCCGCGGCGCAGGGCCGGATCGGTACCCGGAAACTCGATCGCATCCAGGGCGGCCCGTACATACAGTCCGGAACCACCGACGAGGATGGCCCGGCGCCCCCGCCCGTGCACGGCGTCGATCGCTTCCCTGGCCTGGTGTTGGTAGGCAGAGACACTCGCCTCTTCCGTCACGTCGAGGATGTCCAGCAGGTGGTGCTCGATTCCTTGCCGCTCGGCCGGATCGATTTTGGCCGTGCCGATGTCCATGCCGCGGTAAAACTGCATGGCGTCGGCGTTGATCACTTCCCCGCCCAGCCGCCGGGCCAGCGCGACGGCGAGATCCGATTTTCCGGAGCCGGTGGGACCGACGACGGCGATGACCGCCGGGCCGCGCGGCGCTTGGGGGTGGACCGGCATCGCCGTCAGGCGGTTCGGCCCGGCAGCGCGGGCATGCCCAGCGACACCTGGGACGGCTTGCCCGCGGCGGCCGGTACCGCACAGGAATCCGCCTGGGAGCGGTCCCACGCGTCCCCGGCGCGCGAGCGGCGCAGCTGGTAGTCCGCTTCGGATGCCGGGTCGGCGATCAGGTGGAACGGTGCCGCCTCGGTGACGGTCACCGTGACCAGATCGCCGGGCCGCGGCGCCGGCGCACCCGCGGGCACGGAAAAGTGCACCAGCCGCTGATCCCGGGCCCGCCCGGAGAGCCGGTGGGTCGCTTCCGCCTTGCGTCCCTGCTGCGCGGTCACCATGACCTCGAGCCGGCTGCCCAATTGTTTGGCGTTCTCTTCGGCGGCAATCCGGTCCTGCAGGGCAATCAGGCGCTCGTAGCGTTCCTGCACCACGGCCTTGGGCAGCTGGTCCGGCAGTTCCGCGGCCGGCGTGCCGGGCCGCTTGGAGTACTGGAAGGTGAAGGCACTGGCGAAGCGGGCCCGTTCCACCACCTCCAGCGTGGCTTGGAAGTCCTCCTCCGTCTCCCCGGGAAATCCGACGATGATGTCGGTGGAGATGGCCGCGTGCGGAATCCGTTCCCGGACCTTCTCGAGGATGCCGAGGAATTTCGTGGACCGGTAGGACCGGCGCATGTCCTTCAGGACCTTGTCCGACCCGGACTGCAGCGGCATGTGCAGCTGCGGCATGACGTTGGGTGTTTCGGCCATGGCCTCGATGACGTCATCGGTAAACGCCGCCGGGTGCGGGCTGGTGAACCGGACCCGTTCGAGGCCGTTAATGCTGCCGCAGGCCCGCAGCAGCTTCGCGAAGGCGCCGCGGTCGCCGAATTCAACGCCGTAGGAGTTCACGTTCTGCCCCAGCAGGGTGACCTCGATGGCGCCGTCGTCGACCAGGGCCTGGACCTCCGCCAGGATGTCCCCCGGCCGGCGGTCGCGTTCCTTGCCGCGCAGCGAGGGCACGATGCAGAACGTGCAGGTGTTGTTGCAGCCGACCGAGATGGAAACCCACCCGGAGTACACCGCGTCGCGCTTGGTGGGCAGCGTCGAGGGGAAGACATCGAGCGACTCGAGGATTTCCAGCTGCGCCTCGTTGTTGTGCCGGGCACGTTCCAGCAGGGCGGGAAGCGAACCCACGTTGTGGGTGCCGAACACGACGTCGACCCAGGGCGCCTTCCGGAGGATCGTCTCCCGGTCCTTCTGCGCCAGGCAGCCGCCGACGGCGATCTGCATGCCGGGGTTGCGTTCCTTCACGGGGGCGAGCTGGCCAAGGTTGCCGTACAGCTTGTTGTCGGCGTTCTCCCGCACCGCACAGGTATTGAACACCACGACGTCGGCCTGCCCGCCTTGGGACTCGACCATGCCGGCCGCCTCGAGGAGCCCGGCAAGCCGCTCGGAATCGTGTACGTTCATCTGGCAGCCGAACGTGCGCACTTGGTAGGTGCGGGCTTCGTGCTGCGTCTCGATGGGCGGGGCTGGGGCAGTCAAACTCACCTTACAAGGGTACGGCCTGCGGCGGGACCGGCCACAATTCGCACGGCCGGCAAATCAGTACCAGTTATTGGCCAGCTGGAAGTCCAGGGCCAGGCACGGCGAACCGTACCGGGACTCGATGTAATCCAGGCCGCGGTCGAGCCGGATCCGGAAAACATACCCGCCGTCGGTCGATTTCTCAACGCTGGCGTTGCCTTCCGACTCCTGGTTCCAGAGTTCTTCGAGGCAGGCCAATTCCCCGGCACCCCAGCCGGGGACCGGGCTTGCTGCTCCGGTGTGGGTGTCGGCTGGCTCCGGGGCGTTCGCGGGCGCCTCGGCAGGAGCCGAGGAGCCGCCCTGGTCTGCCGCCGCGCCGGCCGCCGGTGCCTGTTCTTCGGCCGCGCCGGCTGCGGCCTGCTGATCACTTGCCCCCGGTGCGGTTTGCTCTTCGGCCGTGCGTCCGGCAGCTGCCTTACCGGCTGGGTCTGTCGCCGCGCCCTCCCGTGCCGCGCCCGCCTGCGCTCCGGCGTCGCCGTGTTGCCCCGGATCCGTCGGGCCGGAGGCTTCCTTCTCCGCGGGCTCTGCCGCAGGGGTTTCGGGCGCCGGTGCGGCGGCAGTTTCCTTTTCTTCCGTGCGCGCCTCCGGAGCCCGGGCGGCCTTCGGAGCGGTTGCGTCGGTGGACGCTTCCTCCGTTTGCTGCCGCTGGGCCGCACGCGCCAACGGCCGCTGCCCCTCGTCCGGGTCGCTCCACCCCATCAGCTGCTTCACCGGGGCTGCGATGAATCCCACCGCTGCGGACGGGCTATGGCCGTTGTGGAGGGCGCCCGCTGCCCCGGTTGCGCCGAGGGCGGCCACAGAGCCGAGAGTCAACCCCGCCGCGATCCGGAGGCGGCGCCGCCTGCGGTTGATCCTGCGTAGCTGGGTGGATTTGCGTCGTTGATTCTGCGAGGGGCTCACAGTCGCACAATGATACCGACCAAACCGCGGAAAGTCTCAATTGCATAACGGAGCCGCTTAGAACTCGGGGTTGGCGGCGGTGCCGAGTTCCTCGTCGGCGACCCGGTAGGCCAGCGAGGGCGGATAGCCCTTCCGGGCCAGCATCGAAACCAACCGCCGCAGATGCTTATCCCTGGCCGACCTGTCGTTCAGTTCCCAGTCGGGACGGATCTTGCGGCGAACGAGTCCCCGCGCGGCTTCCAGCTCGTCGTCGGGCGATAGCTGGTCAAGTGCCTGCTCGGCGATGTCGCCGGAAATGCCCTTCTCCCCGAGTTCCCGCTTGAGGGCAGCGCGCGCCAAGGAGCGGGTCTGGGAGCGGCTGCGCACCCACATTTCGGCGAACCCGGCGTCGTCAATGAGATTGACCTCTTCGAATCGGTCGAGCACCGCCTCGGCGACGTCGTCCGGGACGCCGCGCTCAGCCAGCTTTGCGGCCAGCTGCGCGCGGCTTTTCGGGGACCGTGTCAGCGCGCCCAGCACAATCGAGCGTGCCACCGCATGAGGATCCGCCTCGGGCGCCAGGTCGGCCGGACTGCCCGGCGTTGGCCCGGCGGCCGGACCGTGCCTGCGGGCCACCTAGAATCCGTCGACTGCCTTGAGCTTCGGTCCGCCTTCTTCTCCGCTGTCCGGAACGGGGTCGATCCCGAGCTTCTGCCGGATTTTGCGCTCCAGCTCATCGGCCAGGTCCGGGTTGTCGATCAGGAACTTGCGGGCGTTTTCCTTGCCTTGGCCCAGCTGGTCGCCGTCGTAGGTGAACCAGGCGCCCGACTTCTTGACCAGCGCATGTTCCACGCCCATGTCGATCAGGCCGCCCTCGCGGGAAATGCCGTGACCGTACAGAATGTCGAACTCGGCCTGCTTGAAGGGCGGAGCCATCTTGTTCTTGACGATCTTGGCGCGGGTACGGTTGCCCACCGGGTTGGCGCCGTCTTTCAGGGTCTCGATGCGGCGCACGTCGATGCGCACGGAGGCATAGAACTTCAGCGCCTTACCGCCGGTGGTGGTCTCCGGGCTGCCGAAGAACACGCCGATCTTTTCGCGCAGCTGGTTGATGAAGATGGCCGTGGTCTTGGACTGGTTGAGCCGCCCGGTGATCTTTCGCAGGGCCTGGCTCATGAGGCGCGCCTGGAGGCCCACGTGGCTGTCGCCCATTTCGCCCTCGATCTCCGCGCGGGGCACGAGGGCTGCGACGGAGTCGATCACGATGATGTCCAGCGAGCCGGAGCCGATCAGCATGTCCATGATTTCCAGGGCCTGCTCGCCGGTATCCGGCTGCGACACCAGCAGGGCGTCGGTGTCCACCCCGAGCTTCTTGGCGTATTCCGGGTCCAGCGCGTGCTCGGCGTCGATGAAGGCTGCGATGCCGCCGTTGCGCTGGGCGCTGGCCACGGCATGGAGCGCCACGGTGGTCTTGCCGGAAGATTCCGGACCGTAGATTTCCACCACGCGGCCCCGCGGCAGGCCGCCGATCCCCAGGGCAGCGTCCAAGGCGATCGAGCTGGTGGAGATCGTTTCGATCGGGGCGCGCGTGTCGTCGCCGAGCCGCATCACCGACCCCTTGCCGAACTGCTTGTCGATCTGCGCCAGCGCAGCTTCCAGTGCCTTCTCGCGGTCAGCTGGTGCGGCCATTGTTCACCTCAGTCTCTTGCGGCCCTCGGGCCATTTTTTGTCTTGACGTCTTCCGACCGTAACCGCCGGTTCGGACAAAATGGGATCGGCAGCGGAGCGTGTGGATGATCCGTCCACTCGGGGGTCTGTGTAGAAGCTTAGCGGGATCCGAACACACTTTCGAACATATCGGCGTTGGGCGCGGCGTGTCTGTTCAGCCGCGCGGCTCGCGGTCCTTGCCCCAGCGCCGCTCGGGCGGAACGTCCTGGACATCGCAGAGGGCCAGCCACACGGTTTTGGGCGGGATTCCCGCGGCCAGCGCTTCGGCCGCGGTACGGCCCCCGAGTTGACCCAGCACCAGGTCGGCAGCCAGGACATGCGAGTATGCGGGACCGAATTCATCGTCCATCAACCGCCAGAAGTCACTGGTTCGCACGCGTCCATCTTCTCACGTGTCCGTCCGGCCTCAACCGGGCCGGACGGAGATTCGGCGCCGTCGGAATATGGGTACGGCGCGTCAGGCCGCCGTTGCCCTGCGTGTGCATGCTGCTCATTACAATGAGCCCATGACAGACCACGCCACAGGCAGCGCAGATGCAGGGTTCGATGCGGCCATCGAAGCACTGGAACGGCAGCTGAGCCTGCTCTGGCGCCGGGCCAGGGCGAATTCGCACCGGGTGGCACGAAACGTCCACCCGGACATGGAACCTGCCGCTTACGGACTGCTGTTGATCCTGCAGCGGGAGCGCTCCATGCGCCTGACCGAACTGGCGGCCGCCATCGGGGTGGGCAAACCCTCCGTGAGCCGCCAGATCGCCATGCTGGAGCAGTTGGGACTGGTTGGCAAGGAGGCTGATCCACTGGACGGACGGGCCCAATCCATCACCTTGACTCCGGCCGGGCTGGAAAAGCTGGCCGAGGCACAGGCCGCCCGCAAAGTCGCCTTCCACGAGCGGCTTGGCGACTGGTCCGTCGAGGACCTGTCCACGCTGGGACAACTGCTGGACCGGCTGAACGCTTCGTACGCCAACGAGCCGCCCGTCCACTAGCGGCACAACCTCCGGGACGAGAGGCGCGGCGTGGCACCGGCGGGCACAACAAAAACCGGCCGGTCCGCCACGGGGCGGAACCGGCCGGTTCAGGTTTTCGGGTCAGTAGCGGGCGGAAGCCAGCCCGCGCAGCTCGTCGGGCAGCTCGTCGGGAATGGCCCCGACAAACTCCCGGGACAGTTCCTGCGGAACGGTGTCGGGAATGACGACGCCCTCGGCGTCCGCGACCCGGTCGCTGACTTCGCGGAGCATGTGCGACAGGGGAACGTCCAGGGCAGAGCAGATCGAGGACAGGAGTTCCGACGATGCTTCCTTCTGGCCGCGTTCGACTTCGCTCAGGTATCCGAGGGAGACGCGGGCGCTGTGCGACACTTCTCGAAGGGTGCGTCCCTGACGCTGCCGGACATCGCGGAGGACGTCGCCAATCTCGTGTCGTAGCACCACCATCTTGCGCTCCTTCTGCTCCGTACGCGGTTCTTCGGCCAATCCCACATCACGCCAACGGACTACACCGTTTACGGACACGGGCTGCTTTACCATCTGTATCGCCTTGCTCCCTCATGAGGTATGCGGCTTGCGCCGCTGTCTTCCAAGCCTAGGCCAACAACGTAACAGTTGCTGACACCCTTTGATAACTACTGAATCAAAGTTTTTGTTCCCGGGCCCGAATCTCCGGTGCCGGCGGGACCGGGAGCGGCGTCGATCGCGAGGCCCAGTTGTTCGATGGCCGCGTCACACGCCAGCCGCCGGATGCGGGCGCGGTCCCCCTCGAAACGGTATCCGACGGCGCGCGTGCCCTCCGGAGAGGCTACGCCGATCCACACGGTTCCCACGTCCCGTCCCCCGTGCGGTTCCGGTCCCGCCACCCCGGTCGTGGATACCGCAATGTCAGCCTGCAACACGCGCCTGGCGCCGTCGGCCATCTGGCAGGCGACCGCTTCCGTGACCGCGCCCTCGCGCTCGAGCAGGCCCGCGTCGACGCCGAGCACCGCCGTCTTGATCCGGCTCTGGTAGGACACCACGCCGCCGCGGAGCGCGCCCGAAGCTCCCGGAACGGTGGCCAGTTCCGCCGCCACCATTCCCGCCGTCAGTGATTCGGCCGTGGCCAAGGTCACCTTCCGGGCGATGGCGGCCCCTACGACCACGGATGCGGACGTGCTCACGGCCGGCCCTGCGGCTTCGCGAGGGCGGCACGGCGCAGCGCCACTGCCTTGACCACGTAGTCGATGCCTGTTGCGACGGTGACGACGACGGCGACCGCCATGACGGCAAAGGCGACCCAGACGGCCCAGGATCCGAGCCACGCCTCCAGCGGCAGGAGGTACAGGAAGATCGCCAGGGTTTGCAGCACGGTCTTCAACTTGCCGCCGCGCGAGGCCGGCATGACGCCGTAGCGGATGACAACGAAACGCAGCAGGGTGATGCCCAGCTCCCGGACCAGGATGACGACGGTGATCCACCACGGCAGGTCGCCCAGCACCGACAGGAGGATCAGGGCCGCACCGATCAGGAGTTTGTCGGCGATCGGGTCGGCTATCTTGCCGAAGTTGGTGATCAGGCCCCGGGACCGCGCCAGGTCGCCGTCAAGCTTGTCGGTGTAGATCGCGACGGCAAACACCGCCACGGCCAGCCAGCGGAACACCTGCCCTGCTCCGGCGTCGGCCAGCAGGAACCAGATGAAAAACGGGACCAGCAGGATCCGCACGGTGGTGAGGACGTTGGCGATATTGAGCAGGGGCACGGGGCGGGACACTGAATCAGTCACGGTTTCAAGGCTACCCGCCCGCCGTGGCCCTTCGGCCGCCGCCGGCGGGCACGCGACACCCGCCTCAGCGCCCGGTCAGGCTCCAGGCGTCCTCGGACCCTGAATCGTCGTCGTCGTAGTAGTCCTCCGCCTGCGGCCGGGAGTCCAGGTCTTCGGCGACCAGGTCACGCGGGCCCTCGAAGCCGTGGTTCGCGTTGGCGTTCTCCGCCAGCGCCTCCGTCAGCGGATCGGCCTCGCCCGCCGCGGCCGGGGCGGCCGCCGGCGGCTCATCGCCACGGATGGCGGCAAGCGTCGCGGCCAGGTCGTCCGGCTTGACCAGCACGTCGCGTGCCTTCGAGCCCTCGGACGGGCCGACCACGCCCCTGGACTCCAGCAGGTCCATCAGGCGGCCGGCCTTGGCGAAGCCCACGCGCAGCTTCCGCTGCAGCATCGACGTCGAGCCGAACTGCGTGGTGACCACGAGTTCGGTCGCCTGCAGCAACACGTCCAGGTCGTCACCGATGTCGTCGTCGATCTGCTTCTTCGGCGCCTCGACGGCGACGTCGTCCCGGTAGACGGCCTGCAGCTGTCCCTTGACGTGTTCCACGACCTTGTGGATTTCCGATTCGGAGACCCAGGCGCCCTGGACGCGGATGGGCTTGTTGGCGCCCATCGGCAGGAACAAGGCGTCGCCCTGGCCGATGAGCTTCTCCGCGCCGGGCTGGTCGAGCACCACGCGGGAGTCGGTCACCGACGAGGTGGCGAACGCCATCCGTGACGGCACGTTGGCCTTGATCAGGCCGGTCACCACGTCCACCGACGGCCGCTGCGTGGCCAGCACCAGGTGGATGCCGGCGGCGCGGGCGAGCTGGGTGATGCGGACGATGGAGTCCTCGACGTCCCGCGGGGCGACCATCATCAGGTCGGCGAGCTCGTCCACGATCACCAGCAGATAGGGGTAGGGCTTGATCACGCGCTTGGACCCGGCCGGCGGCACAACCTTCCCGTTGCGCACGGCCTTGTTGAAATCATCGATGTGCTTGTAGCCGAAGTTGGCGAGGTCGTCGTAGCGGGTGTCCATCTCCCGGACCACCCACTGCAGCGCCTCGGCCGCCTTCTTCGGATTGGTGATGATCGGCGTGATCAGGTGCGGCACGCCCTCGTACGCGGTCAGTTCCACGCGCTTGGGGTCCACCATGACCATCCGCACCTCGTCCGGCGTCGAGCGCATCAGAATGGAGGTGATCATCGAGTTCACGAACGAAGACTTGCCCGCGCCGGTAGCGCCGGCGACGAGCAGGTGCGGCATCTTGGCCAGGTTGGCCAGCACGAAGCCGCCCTCCACGTCCTTGCCCACGCCCATGACCATCGGGTGCTCGGTCTTGCGGGCGTTGTTGGACCTGAGCACGTCGCCCAGGGAGACCGTTTCGCGGTCGGTATTCGGGATCTCGATGCCGATGGCCGATTTGCCGGGGATCGGCGAGAGGATGCGCACGTCCGAGCTGGCCACGGCGTAGGAGATGTTCTTGGACAGCGCGGTGACACGTTCGACCTTGGTGCCCGGCGCCAGCTCGATTTCGTAGCGGGTCACCGTCGGACCGCGGGAGAAGCCGGTGACCTTCGCGTCCACCTTGAACTGGTCCAGCGTCTCGGTCAGCGCCTTGACGACGGCGTCGTTGGCCTCCGAGCGTTCCTTCGAGGGCGGGCCCGGCGGGAGGAAATCCGAGGGCGGCAGGGTGTAGGCGACGTCGCCGGCCAGCTGCAACTGCTCGGTGCGCTGCGGGATCGGGGTGGTCGGCGGCTGCGGCTGGACCGGGGTGGACGGGACGATGGGGGCGGCTGCCGCCGGCGCGGCGGCAGGCAGCACCGGCAGCGCCTCGGTGGCGCCTTCCGGTACCAGCCCCTGGTTGCGCTTGATTTTTTCGACGGCGAGCTCGGCCTGGGTGGGCCTGCGCACTCCCGGCGGCACGGCCGGTGCCGCCTGCTCCGTTCCGGATTCTTCCTCCGGCTCCCCGGCCTCGATCACCGGTGTTTCGAACGCCTCGTCGAAGAAGAAACCCTCGTCCTCGCCGCCGTCGGTCTCTTCGGCCTTGCGCTTGCCGAAGAGCTTGCGCCGCGGCTTGGGTTCCTTGGCCGGGGCGTCGTCGGCGTAGAGGTAGCTCTGGTCATGCCCGTCGGCGGCCGGCCGGTACCCGGCTTCTGCCGACGGGTCCTGGCCCATCAGGTGTTCGTAGAGCATCCGCAGGCGCATGGGTATGTGGCGGAACGGCGTGGCGGTCACGATCAGGATGCTGGTGAAGGCCAGCAGTGCGTAGAAGGCCACCGCCAGCCAGGTGTTGACCGCTGCAAGCGGCGCGGCAAGCAGGAACCCGGCCATGCCGCCGGCCGCCCACAAGGCATCGAAGCCGTCGGCGAGGGCGGGCTGGCCGCCGATCACGTGGGCCAGCCCGGAACCGGACGCCAGCGCCAGGATAAGGCCGATGGAGATGCGGCTGTTGGCGGGAGAGTCCTCCGGGCAGCGCATCAGGCGCACGGCCATGATCACCAGCAGCACGGGCAGCACCAGCGCCATCCAGCCGAAGGTCCCGCCGGCCATGGCGTGCACGGCGTCTCCGAACCAGCCGTCGAGCGCCCACCACTCGACGGTGGCCACGCAGCCGGCCAGCAGCAGCAGGAAGAAGCCGGTGCCGTCGCGGCGCAGTGCGGGGTCGGGCCGCACATCGGGGCCCAGCTTCCGGACGCCCGCGGCCACCGGACGCGCCACGGCCATCCACAGCCCCTGGATCAGCCGGGCCAGCAGCGGCAGTTGCTCTTCCTGGGGCTGCACCTCGAGCACCTTGGTCTTGCTGGAACGCCCCGAGGAGGAGCGCGCAGTGGTGCCTGTAGCCTTACCGCGCGACTGCTGGGTGCCTTTTCGGGCAGGGGAAGTACGAGTCGCCATAGTGGCTAGGTTACCGGCTGCCCGGCGTGATCCGCGGGATTTGGCTCCGGCGGATCGGCTGCGCCGGGTGCGGGATCAGGCCTCCAGGACCACGGGAACGATCATTGGCCGGCGGCGGTGCCGCTTGTTCACCCACGTGCCGATCACCCGGCGCACGACCTGCTGCAGCTGGTAGGTCGTGTGGTCCATGTTGGTGACCACGGCTTCTTCGAGGGCGGCGATGATCCTGGGTTTGATGTCGTCGAACACCGAATCGTCCTCGGCGAACCCGCGCGCATGGATTTCGGGACCGGAGACGATCTGGCCGGTGCTGCGGTTGACCACGGTGATGACGGAAATGAAGCCCTCCTCGCCCAGGATCCGGCGGTCCTTGAGGTCGGCGTCGGTGATTTCACCGATGCTGGATCCGTCCACATACACGTAGCCGCATTCGATCTGGCCGACAATCCGGGCCGTGCCGTCCTTCAGGTCAATCACCGATCCGTCGTCCGCGAGCAGCACGTTCCCGGCGGGCACGCCGGTTTGCTCGGCCAGCCGCCCGTTTGCAATCAGGTGGCGGGTCTCGCCGTGCACCGGGAGGGCGTTTTTGGGCCGCAGGATGTTGTAGCAGTACAGCAGTTCCCCGGCCGCGGCGTGGCCGGACACGTGGACCTTGGCGTTGCCCTTGTGGATGACGTCGGCGCCAAGCTTGAGCAGGCCGTTGATCACCCGGAAGACGGCGTTCTCGTTGCCCGGGATCAACGACGACGCCAGGATCACTGTGTCCCCCGCGCCGACCTGCACGCGGTGGTCGCCGTTGGCCATCCGCGACAGCGCCGCCATCGGCTCGCCTTGCGACCCGGTGGACATCAGCACGATCCGGTCGTCCGGGAAGTCCTCCACGTTTTTCAGGTCCACGAGGATGCCCTCGGGAACGTTCAGGTAGCCCAGTTTGGCGGCGATGCCCATGTTCCGCACCATCGAGCGGCCGACGAACGCCACATGCCGGCCGTGGGCCGCGGCGGCGTCGAGCACCTGCTGGACGCGGTGCACGTGGGACGCGAAGGAGGCGACGATGATGCGTTTTTGCACCTGCCCGAACAGGCGCTCCAGCACCGGGCCGATTTCCTTCTCGGCCGTGGTGAAGCCGGGGACATCGGCGTTCGTGGAGTCGGCCATGAAGAGATCCACGCCCTCCTCCCCCAGCCGGGCAAACGCGCGCAGGTCCGTGATCCTGCCGTCCAGCGGCAACTGGTCCATCTTGAAGTCGCCGGTGTGCAGCACCGTGCCGGCCGCGGTGCGGATGAAGACCGCCAAGGCGTCCGGGATCGAGTGGTTGACCGCCACGAATTCGCATTCGAAGGGACCGAACTGCTCGACCTGGCCCTCCGCGACGGTGAGGGTCTGCGGTTTGATCCGGTGCTCGGCCAGCTTCGCCTCGACCAGGGCCAGGGTCAGCTGGGAACCGATCAGCGGGATGTCCTGCCGCATCCGCAGCAGGTACGGGACCGCGCCGATGTGGTCTTCGTGCCCGTGGGTCAGGACCACCCCGACGACGTCGTCGAGCCGGTCCTCGATGTACGAGAAGTCCGGCAGGATCAGGTCCACCCCCGGCTGGTGCTCTTCCGGGAACAGCACGCCGCAGTCAACCACCAGCAGCCTGGAGTCGATCTCGAAGACCGCCATGTTGCGGCCGATTTCCCCGAGCCCGCCGAGCGGAACGATCCGGAGCGTCCCCGGTTCAAGCAGCGGCGGCGTGCGCAACTGGGTGATGGTGGACTCGCTCATCGGGCGGTCAGACCCCCAGCGCCAGGCCGGCCTCGGCCAGGTCGGCGCGGACCGGCGCGAGCTCGGCCTCGGTCGGTTCCACCAGCGGGAGCCGGACCACCGAATTGGGCAGGACGCCCTGCCACTTCAAGATCTGCTTGGCGGCGACCGCACCCTGGATGTGTGTCATCACCGCCCGGATGATCGGGTCCAGTTCGAAGTGCAGCCGGCGTGCGGTGGCGAAGTCCCCCGCCAGTGCGGCATCGACGAGCTCCCGGAACTGGCGGGTGGCCACGTGCGCGGTCACGCTGACCACGCCGACCGCGCCGGCCGCCATCAGCGGCAGGGTCAGGCCGTCGTCGCCCGCGTAGACGTCGAGGTCCGTGGCGGCCAGGACGCGGGTGGTCGCGGCGTAGTCCGCCTTGGCGTCCTTGAGCGCGACGACGAGCGGATGCTCGGCCAGCCGGATCAGGGTTTCCGTCTCGATGTTGATGCCGGCGCGGCCGGGGATGTCATAGACCATGACGGGCAGGCCGATGGCCGAAGCGATGGTCTCGATGTGGGCCTGCACGCCGGCCTGGCTCGGCTTGTTGTAGTAGGGGGCGGTGATGAGCAGTCCGTCCACGCCGGCGCTGGCGGCGCGCCGGGAGAGACTGACCGAGTGGCGGGTGTCGTTGGTGGTGGACCCGGCAATGACCTTGGCCCTTCCCCCCACAGCCTCGACGACGGCCCGGAACATGCCCTCGTTCTCGTCGTCGGTGAGCGTCGAGGTCTCGCCGGTGGTGCCGGTGACGACGAGCCCGTCGCATCCGTCCTGGACCAGCTTGTCCGCCAGTTCCGCTGCCTTCCCGTAGTCGACCTCGCCCTCCTCGGTGAAGGGGGTGACCATTGCGGTGACCATGGTGCCAAAGGGATACTCACGAACGTCAGACTCAACCATAGGGAAAACGTTACCGTGTCGGCGGGTCCTATCGGCAATGGCGTACAAGGCGCGACACAGAGCTTCACGTCACGTGCCGCGGCTCCCGCCGCCGTTGCGCCCGGGCCCGGCGGCCGGAGCAGGCGGGCATGTCATCGGGGCGCGGGGAGGCGGCCCAGGAAACCGGTCAGCAAGGCGGTCACTTCGTCCTGGGCGGCGAGGCAGCCGGCGTGGTCCAGGCCCGGCAGCTCGGCAAAGTGTCCGTCCGGCAGCAAGGCCGCGGCCTGGCGCGACTCCGCGGCGCGTGGGTGGTCCTCGCTGCCGGCAATCAGCAGGACGGGCAACCGGATCCGCTGGACCTGGCGGGGATCGAGGCCGGGCAGCTCTTCGCCGGCGCGGAAGTAGGCGGCAAGCGCCGCCGGGTCGTTGGCCAAAAAGGCCTGCCGGGTGGCCGCGTCCACCGGCACGGCGCGGCGCCCGTTCCAGCGGCGGAGGAACTCTTCCATCCCGCCCGTCTCCAGCGCGTCCAGGTAGTCGGGGAAGAAGAGCTTGCCGACCTGGCCGGCCATGCTCCGGTGGGTTCCGCCCAGCATGGTCAGCGAGCGCAGGCGCTGCCGCCGGTACACCGCCATCGCGAGTCCTACCCGCGCGCCGAAAGAATAGCCGAAGTAGTTCACGCTCTCCAGCCCGCAGGCGTCCAGCACCGCTTCGACGTCGCCCATGAAACGCTCCATCGTGTAGGCGCCCACGTCGTGTGGCTTGTCGCTGCGGCCGTGCCCGCGCATGTCCAGCGAAATCACCCGGTGCCGCGGCTTGAGGGCACGCTGGTAGCCCAGCCCCCGCCAGGTGGCCTTGGACAGGGCGGTTCCATGGACCAGCAGCAGCGGCTCCCCGGTGCCGGTGTCCTCGAAGGCCAGGCGCACGCCGTCGTCCCCGTTGACGGCAAATCCCATCATGGCCGCTCCGGGGGTGCGGCAGCCGCGTTCTCCAACCTGTTCATTCCCTCACGGTATCGCGTGCCGGCCGCCGGTCTCACAGCCGCCTCCACGCCCGCTGTGAGATTATCGGTGCATGCGCCCAGGTTCCACCCGCCCGCGGATCGCCGGGATTGATGCCGCCCGCGGCATCGCCTTGCTGGGCATGATGGCGACCCACATCTTTGCGCCGTGGACCGCCGGCACGGACCCGCAGCCGAACTTCGTGGGCCTGGTCCTCTCCGGGCGCTCTTCGGCGCTGTTCGCGGTCCTGGCCGGGGTCGGGCTGGCGCTGCTCACCGGCGGCAGCCGCGGCCACCGGGGCGGGAGCCTGGCCGCGGACCGCGGGGGCATTGCCGTGCGTGCGCTGCTCATTGCCACGGTCGGCATGATGCTGGGTGCGCTGGAAGTCAACGTCGCGGTGATCCTGGTCCACTACGGCGTGCTGTTCCTGTGCGCGCTGCCGTTCCTGCAGCTCCGCCGCGGTGTGCTGGCGCTGTGGGCAACCGGCTGGATCGTCGTCTCGCCGGTGCTGGCCCACGTGCTGCGGCCTTGGGCGGAAGCGGCGGTGCAGCCGGCCGAGCTGGGCCACAACCCCATGGTCTACGACCTGCTGACGCCGGCCACGCTGCTCAGCGATGTTTTCCTCACCGGCTACTATCCCGTGGTGCAGTGGCTGGGGTATCTGCTGGCGGGCCTGCTGATCGGGCGGCTGGAGCTGCAGCGCACCGGCGTGCAACTGGGGCTGCTGGCGGCCGGCGCGGTGCTGGCCGTGGCGGCCAAGGCGGGTTCCTGGTTCCTGATGGAGCGGCTCGGCGGATACGCGGAGGTCGCGGCGACCGAGGCGGCACGGCGGCCGGACTTCGATCTCGTGTACCAGGTGAACATGAGCTGGATCGAGCAGCGCGGCTCGTGGTGGTGGCTGGGCGGCTCGTCGCCGCATGCCGGTACGACCTTTGACCTGCTGCACACGGTGGGCACCTCGGCCGTGGTCCTGGCGGTGTGCCTGCTGCTGACGTCCCGGCTGCCGTGGCTGCTGCTGCCGCTGGCGGGCGCCGGGGCCATGACGCTGACGCTCTATTCTGCCCACGTCTGGGTGCTCAGCGCGTTGCCGCCGGCTGCTCCCGAACTGCCAACCTATCTGTGGCAGGCAGCGGCGGCTGTTGCGCTGGGCATGGCCTTCCTGGCCCTGGGGTGGCGGGGACCGTTCGAGCTGGTGACCTCCACCGCGGCCCGGCTGACCCGTGAGGCGCTGCGGCCGGCGGGCAGCCGCGGCCGCTGAGCCGTTTAGGAGCGGCTGAGGCTGATGGCGTGGCGCATCGACTCGCGGGCACGCTTGCGGTCCCCTGCGGCGTCATAGGCGCACGAGAGGCGGAACCAGCTGCGCCAGTCCTCCGGCGCAGCTTCGGCCTCGGCCTGGTACACCAGGAACTCCCGGTCGGCCGCCTCCCGCACGATGCGCCCGCCGGGCGTGCGCGGCAGGTCGTCCACGGGCAGCCCGCCTTCGGCTTCCAGGGTCCGGGCCAGCCTGGACATCCGCGCGCCGAACAGCAATTCCCGGCTGAGCGCCCAGGCCCCGATGATCGGCAGGACCACCAGCGCAATGCCCAGGCCCTTGGCTACGGGGTCGGGTTCGCTGAGCATCAGCCAGGCCCGCTGCAGCGTGGCTCCCAGGTAGCCCACCAGCAGGACGATGATCACGCCGACCCAGATCTTGGCTCCGTGCCGGGCATACCAGCCGATGCGGTCGTTGCCGCCGTCCGCTGCGGGACCCGTGTGTTCGGCGTTGCTCATGAAAGTTCCAGGTACCCGTCGAGTCCGTAGGTCAGTCCGGGCCGCCCGCCGACGGTCCGGACGCCCAGCAGGACTCCGGGCATGAAGGAGGCGCGGTCGAAGGAATCGTGCCGGATGGTCAGTTGTTCGCCCGGGCCGCCGAGCAGCACCTCCTGGTGCGCCACCAGGCCGCGCAGCCTCACGCTGTGCACGCGCACGCCGTCCACGTCGGCGCCGCGGGCCCCGTCCAGCGCGGTGGTGGTGGCGTCGGGGCCGGCGGGAACGCCGGCGTCCATGCGGGCGGCGGCCACCAGCTGCGCCGTGCGGACCGCGGTGCCGGAGGGCGCGTCCACCTTGTCCGGGTGGTGCAGTTCGATGATCTCCACCGATTCGAAGTACTTGGCGGCGGTGGCGGCGAAGGCCGAGGCCAGCACGGAACCGAGCGCGAAGTTGGGGGCGATCAGCACGCCCGTTCCGGGATGCTGTTCCAGCAGCTCCGCCAGCGAGTCGCGCCTGGCCTGGTCCCAGCCGGTGGTGCCGACCACCGCGTGCATGCCGTGCTCGACGGCGAAGCGGACGTTGGCCTCGGTGTTGTCCGGGGTGGTCAGGTCGACCACGACCTGCGTCCCCGCGGCCACCAGCTCTTCCAGCGCGTCGCCACGCTTCAGCGCGGCCACCAGGTCCAGGTCGGGGGCGCCCTGGATGGCCGCGACGGCCTCGCTGCCCATCCGTCCGCCGGCGCCCAGCACGGCCACCGCAAGTTGCTCAGTCATGCCCTCCAGCGTATCGCTACTGCCCGATGCCGACCCATTCGGTGCTGCCATCGGCGAAGTGCTGTTCCTTCCAGACCGGCACTTCTTCCTTGATCCGGTCCACCAGCTCCGAGCAGGCGGCGAAGGCCGCGGCGCGGTGCGCCGACGCGACGGCCGCGACCAGGGCCGGATCGCCGATCGCCAGCGGGCCGGTGCGGTGCGCCACCCAGATGCGCACGCCGTCGTGGTCCGCGGCGATGCGCCCCGCGACCTCGGCGATCACGCGCTGGGCGCTGGGGTGGGCGGAGTAGGACAGCGCGGCCACGGCCTGGCCGCCGTCGTGGTTGCGGACCACGCCGCTGAAGCTGACCACGGCGCCGCACTCGGCGGAGCCCACCGCGGCGGTAGCTTCGCCCGCGTCGATCGCCTCGCCGGTTACCGCGGCGTACAGCACCGTGCTGGTCATGGTTGTCCTCTCATCGGCTGCATGCTTCCAGTATCCCTTGGCCGGCGTTGACCGGCGCGGGGCGGCGTCAGCCGGCATGGCCTGCGTCGGTGTCGCCTTCCAGCTGCGCGCAGATGTGCCCGATCAGCGGATCCAGGGCGGCCAGGCCGTCGCGCACTCCCCCGGGAGAGCCGGGCAGGTTGACCACAAAGGTGGACCCGGCGGTCCCGGCCACGCCCCGGCTCAGCGCGGCCAGCGGGGTCTTGGTCCGCCCGTACGCGCGGATGGCTTCCATCACGCCGGGCAAATCCCGTTCCAGCGCGACGGCGGTGATTTCCGGGGTGCGGTCGTCGGCGGCCAGTCCGGTGCCTCCGCTGGTGACGATCACCCGGGGCCCGGCGGCGAGCATCTTCCGCAGCGCCTGGCGGACGGGTTCGCCGTCGGCGACGATCTGGGGGACACCGGCGGCCAGGCCGTGTCCGGCCAGCCACTCGGAGATCAATGGCGCGCATTCGTCCTCGTAGGCGCCGGCCGCGGCGCGGGTGGAGGCGACGATGATGCCGGCGGTCCTGGCGCTCACAGCGCCCAGTCCCCGCTCTTGCCTCCGGATTTTGCCAGCACCTTGATGTCGGAGATGACCGCGTGCTTGTCCACGGCCTTGACCATGTCGTACAGGCTCAGTGCCGCCACCGAGGCGGAGGTCAGCGCCTCCATTTCCACGCCGGTGACCGAGCGGGTCTTCACCGTCGCCTCGATCCGCACGGATTCCGCGGCCGGGAAAAAGTCCACCGTGACCTTGCTGATCGGCAGCGGGTGGCACAGCGGGATCAGCTGCGGCGTCTGCTTGGCCGCCATGATTCCGGCGACCCGGCTGACTGCCAACGCGTCGCCCTTGGGCAGCGAACCGGCGGCCAGGAGTTCCACCACGTCGGGGCGGGTGGTCAGCACGGCCTGCGCCGTGGCTTCCCGGGTGGTTTCGTCCTTGCCGCTGACATCGACCATGTGCGCCGTGCCGTCCTCGCGGACGTGGGTCAGGCGTTCTGCTTCACTCATAGCAGCCATATTTCCACGTCCTGGCCGGCTTCGGCGCGTTCCATCCCCACGGGCAGGTGGACCAGCGCGTTGGACTGCGCCAGCGCGTGCACCAGGTGGGACCCCGCTCCGCCGACCAACTGCACCCGTCCTCGGTCGTAGCGGCCGCGCCGCACCTGGTGTTTGCCGGCCGGCGACTCCGCGGCTTCCGCCAGCGGGGCGCGCAGCACCGCCCGCGGAGCGGGGGCTCCCAGCACCGCCGTCAGCGCCGGCCGCAGGAACATCTCGAACGAGACCAGGCAGCTGACCGGGTTGCCCGGGAACGCGAGGAAGACCGCGTCGCCGATCCGGCCGGCGCCCTGCGGCCCGCCCGGCTGCATCGCCACCGAGGCGAAGGCCACCCCTTCGGGCTCGAGCGCCTGCCGGACCACTTCGAAGGCGCCCTTGGAGATCCCGCCGGAGGTCAGCACCAGGTCGGCGCCGTGGCGGCGCAGGTCCTCGTCCAGCCGGCGGCGGAACCCGGGCGCGGAGTCGGCCAGGATGCGGCTGGAGACCACCTCGCAGCCGGCCTCCCGCAGCGAGGCCGCCAGCAGGGTGTTGTTGGCATCGTAGATCTGCCCGGCCCGCAGCCGGGCGCCGGCGGCCACCACCTCGTCGCCCGTGCTCAGCAGCAGCACCCGCAGCCGCGGCCGCACGTCGGCGGAGGCCAGGCCGAGCGCGGCGAGCAGGCCCAGCTGCGGCGCCTTCAGCAACGTTCCGGCCGCCAGCGCGAGGTCGCCGGCGGCGATGTCGCTGCCGGCGGCGCGGACGAACCGGCCGGCCTCGGTTTCCGGCAGGGTTACCGTGCCTCCCTCGCCCTCGACCGGGAAAGAGTCCGGCACCGCTTCCTCGATCGGCACGACGGCGTCCGCCCCCGCGGGCAGCATCGCCCCCGTCATGATCGGCGCGGCCGCGTTCGGCGGCAGCGCCGGGGCGGCATAGCCCGCGGGAATTGCCGGGGCCACGGCGAACCCCGCCCCGCCGGTTGTCTCCGCGCTGCGGACCGCGTAGCCGTCCATCTGCGAGTTCGCGAAGGGCGGCAGGCTCATCGGCGCGGCCACGTCGGCGGCCAGCACCCGCCCGAGGGCCGACGCCAGCGCCACCGTCTCGCTCCCGGCGAGGCAGTCCCGTGCGGCGTGACGGAGCAATTCCTCGACGACGGCGCAATGCCCGGCAACGCTCTGTGCCACTGGCCCTCCTTGTCGCAGGCGGAACCGACGGCCGGGTGCCGGAGAGGGTGCCGCGTGCATGTTCTGCTGCCATCCTAGGGGACGGCCTTGGGCGGCGCCGCGGAGCTTCCCCGGACGGGGACGTCAGCGCGGGTAGATCGACACCTCGGCCGCCTTGACCACAAAGTGCACGCGTTCCCCCGGCGCCAGCGACAGGTCGGAAACCGCGGCGGGCGTGACCTCGGCGGCCAGCGCGCCGGCCCTGACCGTGACCAGGCCGCCGTGCGGCACCAGTTCGGTCACGGTGGCCGCCACGGCGTTGCGCGGGCTGCCGGCCGGCAGGTCGGGGAACAGCGCCACCGAGGCAGGACGGAACACCGCCGCCGCGGGGTCCCCGGGACGCAGCCCGGCTTCGGCTTCCCCGCTCCAGTGCGTCCCGTCGGCGCCGGCCAGTCCGGTCTCCGTGGCGGTGCCGGTGACGAAGTTCAAGCCGGTCATCCCGGCGGCGAAGGCACTGCGCGGCCGGGCAAACACCTCGCGCACCGGCCCCTGCTCGACGATCCGCCCGCCGTCCATGACCACCACCCGGTCGGCCAGCAGCAGCGCGTCCAGCGGTTCATGCGTGACGATGACGGCGCTCCGCCCCGCCAGCACCCGGCGGAGCAGCCTGCGCAGGGCCGGGGCGGCCGTGATATCCAAGGCGGACATCGGCTCGTCAAACAGCAGCAGCGAAGGGTCGGCCGCCAGCGCGCGGGCTACCGCGACGCGCTGCGCCTGGCCCCCGGACAGCTCACCCGGCCGGCGGTCGGCCAGCCCGGAGGCTTCCAGTTCCGCGAGCCAGTGCCGGGCGGCCCTGCGGGCATCGGCCCGGGAGGCTCCCCGGCTGCGCAACCCGTAGGCAACGTTGGCCTCGACGCGCAGATGCGGAAACAACAGCGGTTCCTGCGCCAGCAGGCCGACGCCGCGGGCATGGGCGGGCACCCAGCGGTCCGGCTGCGGCTGCCCGGCGCTGAACAGGACCCTGCCGTCCAGTTCCGCCCGGCCCCAGGCGGGACGGAGCAGCCCGGCAACCAGACCCAGCAGGGTCGACTTGCCGGCCCCGTTCGGGCCGAGCACGGCGACGGTTTCTCCGTCCGCGACGCTGAAGTCCGCCTCGAAGCCGCGGGACGGCAGCCGCGCGGTCAGGTCCAGGCTCATGGGACACCCGCCGCCCGGCCCGGGCCGCTCCTGCGGTGGACCAGCATCACCACCGCGACGGCGACCACCACCAACACGAGCGACAGCGCCACCGCGGCATCCGCATCGGTTTCCCGCTGCAGGTAGATCTCCAGCGGGAGCGTGCGCGTGACTCCCTGCAGGCTTCCGGCAAAAGTCAGCGTGGCCCCGAACTCGCCCAGGCACCGGGCAAAGGACAGCACCGCCCCGGAGAGCAGCCCGGGCAGCACCAGCGGCAGGGTCACCGTGCGCAGGACGCGGGACGGCCTGGCGCCCAACGTCGCCGCAACCGTTTCATACCTGGTGCCCGCCGTGCGCAGCGCACCTTCCAGGCTCAACACGAGGAACGGCAGCGCCACGAAGGACTGCGCGAGCACCACGGCCGTGGTGGAGAACGCGATCTCTATGCCGATCATCTCGAAGGTGCCGCCGAGCAGCCCGCGCCGGCCGAACGTATACAGCAGGGCCAGGCCGCCGACGACGGGCGGCAGCACCAGGGGCAACAGCACCAGCGACCGGACGACCTGCTGGCCGGGGAAACTGCTGCGCGCCAGCACCAGCGCCATCGGGACGCCCAGCACGATGCACAGGGCCGTGCTGGCGGCGGCAGTCCGCAGGCTCAGTCCCAGCGCGGCCAGCGCCGGCTCGGAGGTCACGAGCCGTGGGAACTCCGGCCAGTTCACGCGCGCGGCCATCCCGGCCAGCGGCAGCAGGACGAAGACGGCGCCGGCCGCAGCCAGCGGATACACCCAGTAGGGCACCGGGGCGCGCACCGCCGTCGTCGTCGTCATGTTCTCCCGTTCGTTCCGAAGGTTGTCCGCATCCCATCCGGGCGCCCTGGCCGGGGCCGGGCGCCGCGCTGCGCTTAGGGCGGGCCGAATCCCGCCGCCGCCAGGGCCTTCCGGCCTGCGTTCCCGGTCACGAAATCCACGAAGGCCTCGGCTGCCGCCGGGTTGTCCGCCCCCTTCAGGCCGACGATCGGGTAGGCGTTGACCGCCTGCCCGGCTTCGGGGATGGAGATGCCGCGGGCCTTGCCTCCGGCGCCCTGCACGTCCGTCGCATACACCAGGCCGGCGTCGGCCTGGCCGGAGAGCACCTTGCCCAGGACGTCGGTGACCGACTGCTCTTCGCTGACCGCCGGGATGTGCACGCCGGCGGCGCGCTGGACGGCGGCGGCCGCGGCGCCGCAGGGAACCTGGGATGCGCACAGCACGGTTTTGACCCCGGGTTCGGCCAGGTCGTCCAGCGACGAGACGCCGGCGGGGTTCGCGGCGGGCACCGCGATCTGCAGCACGTTGGTGGCAAAGACCGCCGGCGGGCCCTCGTTCAGTCCGTGGCCGGCAACCAGGTCCATGGTCGCCTGGTCGGCCGTCGCGAAAACGTCCGCCGGGGCCCCGGCCAGGATCTGGGCGGCGAGGTCGGAAGAACCCCCGCTGTTCAGGCGCACGTCCACGCCGGGGTGGCCGGCCTCGAACTCGTCGGCCAGCCCGGAGAAGACGGAGTGCAACGACGCCGCCGCGAAAACGGTCACCGTGCCCTCGGGCCCGGAACCGTCCGACCGGCCGGCCGCGCCAGCTCCCGACGGCCCCGGCGCCGCGCACGCGCTGCCGGCGAGGATACAGGCCGCGGCCGCCGCCGGGCCGGCCAGGCGCTGCCAGCGGCGCACCTCAGCTCGTCCCCGACGGCGTCTCGACGGCGACCATGGTCGCCTTAACCGAGGCCACCGCCACCGACCCCGGTTCGATGCCGAGGTCCCGCACGGCTTCGGCACTCATCAAGGACACCACCCGGTGCGGACCGCACTGCAGCTCCACCTGGGCCATCACCGCGTCCAGCCGGACATCGGTCACGATCCCCACGAAGCGGTTGCGGGCCGAGCTGCCGATCCCGGTGGGATCCTGGGGCAGGGCAGCCTGCTCCCGGGCCAGGGCGGCCAGCTCCGCGCCGTCCACGGTCGCCCGGCCGGAGGCGTCCCGGTGCTTGGCCAGCGCTCCGGCGTCGATCCAGCGGCGCAGGGTATCGTCGCTGACCCCCAGGAAGCGCGCAGCATCCGAGATGCGTATCTGCGTCATGGAAAGCAGTATAGTTCCGCAAATGCGGAACCGGACAGGTTCGGGTTGCGTCCGGTGTCGCCCCTGCCGGAACCATCCCGCATCCGCGGCCCTCCGCCGGGTACCCTCGAGGTATGAGCGTTGATCTGGGAATGCCGCAGGTTCCCGGCGGGACCGCGTCCGCCGCGGCCCCGGCGCGCCCCGCAGGGACCGGCCCGGCGCTGGTGGACCGCTTTGGCCGGGTGGCCACCGACCTGCGGATCTCGCTGACCGACAAGTGCAACCTCCGCTGCACGTATTGCATGCCGGCCGAAGGCTTGGACTGGCTGGCCAGGGAACAGGTCCTCAGCGACGACGAGGTGGTCCGGCTGGTCCGGATCGCCGTCGGGCGGCTGGGCGTGCGCGAGCTGCGCCTGACCGGCGGCGAACCCCTGGTCCGTGCCGGGCTGGTGAACATCATCGCTGCCGTCCGCAACAACCACCCCGACCTGCCCGTGTCGCTGACCACCAACGCCCTCGGGCTGGAGAAGAAGGCGGCCGCCCTGAAGGCGGCCGGCCTGACCCGGATCAACGTCTCGCTGGACTCACTGCACCCGGAGACGTTTGCGCAGCTGACCCGCCGCCCGTTCCTGGACCGGGTGCTCGCCGGCATCGAAGCCGCCGACGCGGCCGGCCTGGGCCTGCTGAAGATCAACGCGGTGCTGATGCGCGGCATCAACGACGCCGAGGCGCCCGCGCTGCTGGACTGGGCGGTGGAACGGGGCTACGAGCTGAGGTTCATCGAGCAGATGCCGCTGGACGCGGACCATGGCTGGACCCGGCAGAACATGCTGTCCGCCGCCGAGATCCGCGCCCTGTTGGAGCCGGTCTTCCTGCTCTCCCCGGACCCGCGCTCACGCGACGGCGCCCCGGCGGAACGGTGGGAGGTGCGGCGGCGGGACCGCCCCGGCGTCGTCGCCGGCACCGTGGGAATCATCGCCTCCGTAACGGAACCGTTCTGTGCCGACTGCCGCCGCACCCGGGTCACGGCCGAGGGCAAGGTGCGCTCCTGCCTGTTCTCGCACGAGGAAACTGACCTGCTGGACCTCCTGCGCTCCGGCGCGGACGACGAGGCGGTGGCGGAACGGTGGAGGCATGCGATGTGGGGCAAACCCAAGGCCCACGGTATGGATCATGCGGGTCTGGGCGGCACGGACTTCGTCCAGCCGGACCGGACCATGAGTGCGATAGGCGGATAGATGATCATCCGGTATTTCGGGGCGGCGCAGGCCGCCGCCGGCGTCGAGGAGGAATCCCTGCCGCTGCCCGACGGCAGCACGCTGGAGGCGGTGCTGCGCGAGGTCATCGCCCGGCACAGCACCGCGGCGGCGAAGGAACCGGTGCCCGCCGGTGCCGGGGCCGTCCCCTCGGCTGGGGGCGGGCGTCCGATGCCTGCCGCACCCGGCAGGCCGTCCGCTCCCTCCATGGAGTCGGTCCTCGCCCGGAGCAGTTTCCTGCGCAACGAGGTGGCGTGGAAGGACCGGCAGGCACCGCTGGCGGCAGACGACGTGATTGACATCCTGCCGCCGTTCGCCGGCGGCTGACCGCGCCCCCCTCATCCCCAAGGAGGCGGGCAGCATCCGCGCCCTCGGCCGCCCGGGCGGGCCGGGGCCGGTTCTACCGGCCGAAGTCCGCCGCCGAGTCGAAGGGGCCGACGACGGTGACCACGCGCGGCGCCGCGGCCAGCTCGCCGGCGAGCTCCCGGACCTGCCCGGCGGTCACGGCCTCGATCCGGGCAAGCGACTCGTCGATGTCCAGGAACTCCCCCGACACCAGCTCGGCCCGGCCCAGCCGCGACATCCGGGAGCCGCTGTCTTCCAGGGCCATCACGATGCCGCCGGAAAGCTGCCCGACGGCCCGGCGCAGCTCGTCGGCGGAGATGCCGTCGGCCGCCAGCCGGTCGAGTTCGGCCCCGAGCAGGTCGATGACCTGGCCGGTCTTGGCCGGCGAACAACCGGCATACATGCCGAAGTAGCCCGCATCGGCGTAGGCGCCGGAGAACGAATAGGTGGCGTAGGCCAGGCCCCGTTTCTCCCGGATCTCCTGGAAGAGCCGGGAGGACATGCCGCCGCCCAGCACGGCATTGAGCACGCTCATGACGAAGCGGCGCTCGTCGGTGGCGTTGATGGACGGGCAGCCCATGACGATGTTGGCCTGCTCGACCGGGCGGCGGTGCACGTAGGTGCCGGCGACGGGGGCGATGGCCGCGGCCGCGGTCTGCCGCCTCGGCACCGGGACCGCACCGGCCTTGAGGTGCCAGCCGGCCGACTCCAGGGCGGCGAGCACCTGCGCGCACACCGCGTCGTGGTCCAGCCCGCCGGCCGCGGTGACCACCAGCTCGTCGGGCCGGTAGTAGCGCTGGTAGTGGGCCCAGACCGAGTCGCGGGCGACCGCCTTGATCGCCTCCGGCGTCCCGCCGATCGGCCGGCCCAGGGGGTGCCCGCCGAGCACCGCCTCAACAAATTTTTCGTGGCACACGTCCGCGGGATCGTCATTGTCCATGGCGATCTCTTCGAGGATGACTCCGCGTTCCTGCTCCAGCTCCTGCGGGTCAAGGACCGCAGAGGTGATCATGTCGGCGATCACGTCGATGGCCATCGGCAGGTCCGAATCCAGGACGCGCGCGTAGTAGCACGTGCTTTCCTTGGCCGTGGCCGCATTAGATTCGCCGCCGACCTCGTCGAAGGCGGAGGCGATGTCCAGTGCCGTCCGGCGCCTGGTGCCCTTGAAGAGCAGATGCTCCAGAAAATGGGTCGAGCCGTGTTGGCCCGCGGCTTCATCCCGCGAGCCAACACCGACCCAGAATCCGATCGTCGCCGACCGCTGGCCGGGCATGGCTTCGGTCAGCACCCGCACTCCCCCGGGCAGCACCGAGCGGCGCACGATGGCGCCGCCCGGTTCGCCGTGGACCAGCGTGGGGTCCGACCCGCCGAGCTCGGTGGCGTCGGCATGCTGCATGCTGCCGACCAGCGGCAGGGCGACGACGGTCATGCTTACTCGGCCACGGCCTCTTCGGCCGACGCCTCGTCGGCTGCGGCGTCCTCGGCCACCACGGGGGCGAGGGACAGCTTGCCGCGGTCGTCGATCTTAGTGATCTCGACCTGGACCTTCTGGCCCACCGACACCACGTCGTCGACGTTGTCCACGCGCTTGCCGCCGGCCAGCTTGCGCAGCTCGGAGATGTGCAGCAGGCCGTCCTTGCCCGGGGTCAGCGACACGAAGGCACCGAAGGTGGTGGTCTTCACGACCGTGCCCAGGTAGCGCTCGCCCACCTCGGGGATCTGCGGGTTGGCGATCGCGTTGACGGCGGCGCGGGCGGCTTCGGCGGCCGCACCGTCGGTCGCGCCGATCAGCACGGTGCCGTCGTCCTCGATGGAGATGTCCGCGCCGGTGTCTTCCTGGATCTGGTTGATCATCTTGCCCTTGGGGCCGATGACCTCGCCGATCTTGTCCACCGGGATCTTGACCGAGATGATCCGCGGGGCGAATTCGCTCATCTCGTCCGGCTGGTCGATCGCGGCATTGATCACGCCGAGAATGTGAAGCCGTGCCTCGCGGGCCTGCTTCAGGGCTGCGGCCAGCACGGACGCCGGGATGCCGTCGAGCTTGGTATCGAGCTGGATGGCGGTGACGAACTCCGAGGTACCGGCGACCTTGAAGTCCATGTCGCCCATGGCGTCCTCGGCACCCAGGATGTCGGTGAGCGCCGCGTAGCGGGTTTCACCGTCGACCTGGTCGGAGACAAGTCCCATGGCGATGCCGGCGACCGGGGCCTTCAGCGGCACGCCGGCGTTGAGCAGGGACAGGGTGGAGGCGCAGACCGAGCCCATGGAGGTAGAGCCGTTGGAGCTCAGCGCCTCGGAGACCTGGCGGATGGCGTACGGGAACTCTTCACGCGACGGCAGCACCGGCACCAGGGCGCGCTCGGCCAGCGCGCCGTGGCCGATTTCGCGGCGCTTGGGCGAGCCCACGCGGCCGGTCTCACCGGTGGAGTACGGCGGGAAGTTGTAGTTGTGCATGTAGCGCTTGCGCGTCACCGGCGACAGCGAATCGATCTGCTGCTCCATCTTCAGCATGTTCAGCGTGGTGACGCCCAGGATCTGGGTTTCGCCTCGCTCGAAGATGGCCGAGCCGTGGACGCGGGGCAGGACCTCGACCTCGGCGGTCAGCTTGCGGATGTCGCTCAGCCCGCGGCCGTCGATGCGCACCTGCTCGGTGAGGATGCGCTGGCGGACAACCTTCTTGGTCACGGCGTTGAAGGCCGCGGAAACTTCCTTCTCGCGACCGGCGAATTCCGCCGTCTCGGTGCCGGCCAGCTGCGCCAGGATCTCGGCCTTGAACGCGTCTGCGGCCTCGTTGCGCTGCTGCTTGTCGCCGATCGAGAAGATTTCCGTCAGCTTGGCAGCTGCGGCGGACTCCACGGCGGCGAAGGCATCGTCCTCGTAGTCCTTGAAGATCGGGAATTCGACCGTCGGCTTGGCCGCGCGGGCGGCCAGGTCGGACTGGGCCTCGCACAGCGCCCGGATGAACGGCTTGGCGGCCTCGAGGCCCTCGGCCACGACCTCTTCGGTGGGCGCGGTGGCGCCCTCTTCCTTGATCAGGTTCCAGGCGTTGTCGGTGGCTTCGGCCTCGACCATCATGATGGCGATGTCGTTGCCGGCGGCGATGCGGCCGGCCACCACCATGCTGAACACGGCGCGCTCCAGTTCGGAGTGCTTGGGGAAGGCCACCCACTGGCCGTCCACGAGCGCCACGCGGACGCCGCCGATCGGGCCGGAGAACGGCAGGCCGCTCAGCTGGGTGGACATCGAGGAGGCGTTGATCGCGACGACGTCGTACATGACGTCGGGATTGATGGCCAACACGGTCACCACTACCTGGACCTCGTTGCGCAGCCCCTTGACGAAGGCGGGGCGCAGCGGGCGGTCCATCAGGCGGCAGGCCAGGATCGCTTCGGTGGACGGGCGGCCTTCGCGGCGGAAGAACGAGCCCGGGATGCGGCCGGCGGCGTACATCCGCTCTTCCACGTCGACGGTCAGCGGGAAGAAGTCGAAGCCTTCGCGCGGGGACTTGCCCGCCGTGGTGGCGGAGAGCAGTGCGGTGTCTTCGTCGATGTAGACCATCGCCGAGCCGGCCGCCTGCTGGGCCACGCGGCCGGTTTCGAACCGGACCACGCGCTGGCCAAACCGGCCGTTGTCGATGACAGCTTCTGAGTACTGAATTTCGGGACCCTCCAAGAGAGCCACCTCCGTTTCTTCGAGTGCGGAGGCCGTCGGTATCTGCCCAAACCTGCGAGGCCGCTTCACGGCCAGCCTGCCTGTACGCCACCCGGTCTTCGATCGAGACCTACGGGCAAACCCTTTGAGGGCGTCCCGGAAGCCACTACCGAGGACCGCGAATGCCGCGATACCGAAAGTCTCCAGTTGATGTAGTTGTCGGCCGACGGTCTCCCGGCGGCCGTGCTCCTGCCGCGCCGCAAACCGGCGCGGTAGGAAAAAGGCGGCTCTCCTGTCCCCGTGTCGCAGTGGACGGAAGAGCCGCCTCCGTCACTGACTAGCGGCGCAGGCCGAGGCGCTCGATGAGCGCACGGTAGCGCGTGATGTCGGTGTCACGCAGGTAGGTGAGCATGCGACGACGGCGGCCGACCAGTGCCATGAGGCCCCGGCGGGTGTGGTGGTCGTGCTTGTGCATCTTCAGGTGTTCCGTCAGGTCGGAGATGCGACGGGACAGAACAGCGATCTGAACCTCGGGAGAACCCGTGTCGCCCTCGTGCGTGGCGTATTCCTTGATGATTTCCTGCTTGAGCGCGGCGTCTAATGCCACAGTAACTCCTAGAAGTTGTGCCGTGAGGCCCGAGTCAGCACTTCGCTGCCGGGGGCTCCGCAGTCTCCGCCGGCCGCCAGAGGCTTGCCGGCAGCAGAGCACGGAGGGATACAGCCGCCACGGACCGCAGCCGAATCCATCGGCCAGTTTACCTGTTGCGGGCTTGGTCTGTCGAAAGCAGGCTTCGGGTACGCACCACGTCGTCGCGCATTTGGGCGATCAGGGCCTCGGGGCCGGTGTAGGCCACCATGCCGCGCAGGCGTTCCACGAACTCGACCACCACCTGCTGCCCGTAGAGATCGAAGTCGTCCGTGTCCTCCTGCGGCCGGTCGATGACGTGCGCCTCGACCCGGCGGCTGGCGCCCTCGAAGGTCGGATTCGAGCCCACCGAGATGGCGGCCGGCCACCTGGTGCCGTGCTGGTCCACCAGCCAGCCGGCGTAGACGCCGTCGCCGGGGATCATGCCCGTTGCATGCTTGGACAGGTTCGCGGTGGGAAAACCCAGTTCCCGGCCGCGGGCGTCGCCGTGCACGACTTCGCCGCGCATCCGGTGGGTGCGTCCGAGCACCTCCGCCGCCGTGGCGACATCCCCCGCGGCGAGGGCTTCCCGGACCCAGGACGACGAGTAGCGCCGGCCGCTGCCCGCGGCGCCGAGGTCCGCATCGGTTTCATATTCGTCGACGACCTCGACGGTGAAGCCGAACTGCCGGCCCAGTTCCTGCATGGTGTTCAGGTCGCCGGCGTTGTTCTTCCCGAACCGCGTGTCGTGGCCGATGACGACGGCGGTGGCGCCGAGGGTCTCCACGAAGACCTTGCGGACGAACTCCTCAGGGGTTTCGCCGGCCAGTTCCAGCGTATAGGTCATCATCAGCAGCCCGTCCAGGCCGCTGGCCTCCAGCGCCTCGACCCGGTCCTGCAGTCCCATGATCAGCTGCGGGGCGGCGTCCGGCCGGTGGACCTGGGAAGGATGCGGATCGAAAGAAATCGCCACCGCCCGCGTCCCGCGGGCGGACGCGGTCTCCACCAGGCGGCGCAGCACCTGCTGGTGGCCGCGGTGGACGCCGTCGAAATTTCCCAGTGTCACCACTGACGGACCATAGCCGCGGGGTACGTCGGCCAGGTCTTTCCAGTAGTGCACAGTAAACTCCTCGTCGATCGGGGCCTTCAGCGGGTGCGGACCCGTCGCCGGGACCCCTTCCATTATGGACGACCTCCGGGGGGCTTCGAGCCCGCCGCCGGCCGGTGCCGCCAGAGCCACCACAGGCCGATGACCGGCAGCAGCAGGGGGACGTATCCGTATCCCTTGCCGAAGCCCGACCACACCGTGTCCTGCGGAAGCAGCTGGGGATCCAGCACGCTCAGCAGCCCGACGGCCAGGACTCCCACGAGTTCGATGCTCACGGCGGCCACCGACAGCCAGTAGGAGCGGGTCCCGGACCTGGCCAGCGTAACGGTCGCCAGGATGTACACGACGGCGGCGAAGGCGGAGAGCAGGTAGGCCACCGGCGCTTCCGAGAACTTGGTCGCTATCTGATAGCCCGCCCGGGCGGTGGCGGAGAGCGCGAAGACCCCGTAGACCGCCACCAGGAGGCGCCCGGGACCGGTGGCGCGGCCGGCGGCGGCGCTCACATCCCGGGTATGCCTTGCCCGTTGTTGTTCCTGGCCGGGTTTCATACGGCGATCGCTCCGTCCCAAATTTGTTCCATTCTCACCAGCATGACGAATACCGTGATTCCTGCCGCCCCCAGCACCAGGTTGCTCCACCGGCTGCGGTCCATGATGGCCCACCAGAAGGCTGCTACCGGAACCAGCAAGGCGGTGATCAGGTAGCCCCAAAATTCCCAGGTTTCCCCGCTGACGGGCTCACCGGAAGCCTGTCTGATGATACCCGCCGCCCCGTAGACGAGCAGAAACAGCTCCACCGCGGCGACCGAGAGAATCGTGACGTCGTTGGGACCGTGTTTCAGGAGGGCGGCAACCACGCAGATGACCGCGGCAAGCAGGGTGACCACCGTGCCGGCGATGAAAAAACCGTCGATGATCACTGTGCGTCCGCCTCGTTTCCCGGTGCGAACACCAGCAGGGGCCTGGCTTGCGCATCGTTGTCTTCCAGCAGCGCCACCAGCGATCCGTCCGGGGCGAACGCCGCCGTCGCGCCGGGTGCTCCGGCGGCCGGGATGCGTCGGCCGTGTGAGACGTCGTCGGCCTCGGTGGCGCTGAGTTCCCGGACGGGGAACAGTACGCGGGCGGCCTCGTCGAGGCCCGTCATCCGGAGGTCTTCGGCCAGTTCATCCAACGTGGCTGCGTTTTCAATCCGGAACGGACCCACCCGGGTCCGGCGCAGGGCCGTCAAGTGTCCGCCGACGCCCAGCCGCTGCCCGAGATCGCGCGCCAGCGCCCGGATGTAGGTTCCCGACGAGCACTCGACGGTGACGTCCACGTCCTGCACCTTCCCGCCCCGGCCGCGCCGTATGCCGTGGACCTCGAACCGGTGGATCGTGACCGGCCGGGCGGCCAACACCACGTCCTGTCCGGAGCGCACGCGCGCGTAGGACCGCTGGCCGTTGACCTTGATGGCCGAGACGCTGCTCGGTACCTGCAGGATCTCCCCGGTCAGTTCGGCGACGCCGTCCCTGATCTGCTGTTCCGTCACGGCAGCGGCGATGGTTTCCGCCGTGACGTCGCCCTCGGCGTCGTCGGTCACCGTGGACTGGCCGAGCCGGATGGTGGCGTCATACGTCTTGGGGGCGCCGACGATGTAGGTCAGCAGCCGGGTGGCCTTATTGACGCCGACCACCAGCACGCCCGTGGCCATGGGGTCCAGGGTGCCGGCGTGGCCGACCTTCCGCGTTCCGGCCAGGCGGCGCATGCGGCCGACAACGTCGTGGCTGGTCCACCCCTGCGGCTTGTCGACGAGTATCAATCCGGAACGGAGCAGGCCAGAAGTCACGCCTTTCAGTATATGGCGTCCCGGGGAAACGGCCGGTCGGGGCTTAAAGCGTGCATCGTTGACAGCCTCCGGGGGCTGCAATATTTTGGGCACACTGCGTGCCGTGGATGCGGCCTCCGAGGGATTTCAGCAGGCCAGCGGCACAGTCGCCTCTTCGGCATCACTTGCCCTTGTTCTCCGGCCACTCCGCCGGCCTGCGAGTCGTCCGGGGTGCCCCGCGGCTCTCTTCAGGAGCTTCATCGTGAAAAAACCATCGCTGTATCTCGCCCTTCCTTTGGCGCTCGGACTTGCGTTCGGCACCGGCCTGGCACCGTCATCGGCCCACCGGGAGAGCCCGGAGCCTCCGTCGGCGACCGTGCTGGCCGAGGGGCTGCAATCGCCGCTGAGTCTTGCGGCCGGCCGGCACGGCCTGTTTGTGACACAGAACTTCGCCGGCGTCCTGAACCGGATCAAGCGCCATGGCGATCCCGAAGTCCTGTACCGCTCCGGCGGACCCCAGGTCGCGTCCGCCTCCCTCTACAGGCACACGGTCTACTTCTCCGAGGGCACCGGTGCCGGCGGCATGGACGGGCTGCCGAACGTGCAGTGGATCAAGTCGTTGGACCTGCACGACGACGAGGCCGCGCCTCAGAAGATCGCCGACGTGGCGGCCTATGAGAAGAAGCACAACCCGGACGGCCGCGTCACCTACGGCTTCCGCCATGTGAAGGACCGGCAGTGCCTGGACAAGATTCCGGAGGGGATCCCGGCCAAGTACAAGGGCAACGTCGACTCCAACGCCTATGCCACGGCCGCCAACAGAAACAGCATTTATGTCGCCGACGCCGGCGGCAACGCCATCCTGAAGGTCGACAAGCACAGCAAGCGGGTCAGCACGGTTGCGGTGCTGCCGCCGGCATCATTCCGGGTCACCGCTGCGTTGGCGGCAGGCATGGGCCTGCCGGATTGCGTGGTCGGCCAGAAGTACTACCTGGAGCCGGTGCCTACGGACGTTGAGTTTGGCCGGCACGGCTGGCTGTACGTCACCTCGCTGCCGGGCGGTCCCGAAGACGGGAGCATCGGCGCGCTCGGCCGCGTCTTCAAGGTCCATGCCCACACCGGGAAGGTCGTGCAGCTGGCGGGGGGCCTGTCCGGCGCCACCAACCTGGCGGTCAGCTCACGCGGCGACATCTACATTGCCGAGATGTTCGGCAACAAGATCTCCGTGCTGAAGAAGGGCCACGACAAGGTGCGGACGTTCTTCGAGACCACTGCCCCGGGTGCGCTGGAGATCCGCGGCGACCGGCTCTACGCCACAACGAATGCGCTCCCTGACTTCACCGGGAAGACACCTCCCGACGGCAAGGTCATTAAGATCCGGCTGCACTGATCCGCGGCTGCCGGGACCGGAAAAAGGGCGGGCCACCTGCGCACAGCAGGTGGCCCGCCCTTTGGTGCAACGGCCGTCGGGCCGTGCAGCGGTCGTTGGTCAGCGCGGCCCACGCCCGGGAGCAACGGCCGTGGGCCGCAGCGGGACGTCAGTGGGCGCGGAAGCCGCTATTCCGGACGCGTTCCGCGGCCGGCGTCGTCCTCGTCCTCGTCTTCGGGCTTGCGGTACGGGTCCTCTTCGCCGGCAAAGGCGGCGCCTTCGGCCAGGGCCGCGACCTCGGCGTCCTTGGCCTTCGCGGCCCGCAACAGCTCCTCCAAGTGGCTGGCGTTCACCGGAATCTCGTCCGCGACGAATTCCAGCGTGGGTGTGAGCCGGGCGGTGATGTTCCGGCCCACTTCCGCCCGCAGGACGCCCTTGGCGGACTCCAGTGCCTTGCGGGTCCCGTCCTGCTCTTCGGCGTCGCCGAATACCGTGTAGTAGACGGTGGCGTGCTGCAGGTCGTTGGTCACCCGGGCGTCCGTGATGGTCACAAATCCCAAACGGGGATCCTTGACCCGGCGCTCAAGCGCCTGGGCGACCACTACTTTGATCCGGTCGGCCATCTTGGCGGCGCGTGCTGGGTCTGCCATGACCCCTCCTCAAATTCTCGTGTTGATGGCGGAACAGCGGGCGCCCGGCGGCGATGCCACCGGACGCCCGCTGCAGGCCGACTGCTAGACGCGCGGCTTTTCGCGCATTTCGAAGGTCTCGATGATGTCGCCTTCCTTGAGGTCGTTGAACGACCCAAGTCCGATGCCACATTCGAATCCTTCGCGGACCTCGGTCGCGTCGTCCTTGAACCGCTTGAGCGAGTCAACGGTGAGGTTCTCGCCGATGACCTTGCCGTCGCGGGTGACGCGCGCCTTGGTATTGCGGCGGATCGTGCCCGAGCGGACGATGGAGCCGGCGATGTTCCCGAACTTGGACGAACGGAAGATCTCGCGGATTTCGGCCGTGCCCAGCTGTGCCTCTTCGTACTCCGGCTTCAGCATGCCCTTCAGCGCGAGTTCGATGTCATCGATCGCCGCGTAGATGACCGAGTAGAAGCGCATGTCCACGCCCTCGCGGTCGGCCAGTTCGGCCACCCGCTCGGCCGGCTTGACGTTGAAGCCGATGATGATGGCATTGTCCACGGTGGCCAGGTTGACGTCGTTCTGCGTGATGGCACCGACACCGCGGTGGATAACGCGCAGCTGGACATCCTCGCCCACATCGATCTTGAGCAGCGAGTCTTCCAGCGCCTCCACGGCACCGGACACGTCGCCCTTGAGGATGAGGTTGAGGGTGTCGACCTTGCCCTCGGCCACGGCCTTGTCGAAGTCCTCGAGGCTGATGCGCTTGCGGCGCTTAGCCAGGGCTGCGTTGCGGTCCGCGGCTTCACGCTTCTCGGCGATCTGGCGGGCGGTCCGCTCGTCGTCGGTCACCAGGAAGGTGTCGCCGGCGCGCGGGACGGTGGACAGACCCAGCACCTGGACCGGACGCGACGGTTCGGCCTCGGTGACGGATGCGCCGTCTTCATCGAACATGGCACGGACGCGGCCGTGCGCGCTGCCGGTGACGATGGCGTCGCCCACCCGCAGCGTTCCGGACTGGACCAGCACGGTCGCCACTGCGCCGCGGCCCTTGTCCAGGTTCGCCTCGATCGCGATGCCGCGGGCGTCCTTGTTCGGGTTGGCCCGCAGGTCCAGGGCGGCGTCGGCGGTCAGCAGCACGGCCGAGAGGAGATCCTCGATGTGCAGGCCCTCGCGTGCCGAGACGTCCACGAACATGGTGTCGCCGCCGTATTCCTCCGGAACGAGGCCGTACTCGGTCAGCTGGCCGCGGATCTTCTCCGGGTTGGCGCCTTCCTTGTCGATCTTGTTCACGGCGACGACGATGGGCACGCCGGCAGCCTGCGCGTGGTTCAGCGCTTCAACGGTCTGCGGCATGACACCGTCGTCCGCGGCCACCACCAGGATGGCGATGTCGGTGACCTTCGCGCCACGGGCACGCATGGCGGTGAACGCCTCGTGGCCCGGGGTGTCGATGAAGGTGATCTTCCGGTCCCGGTCATCGTGCTGGAAGTCGATCTGGTAGGCACCGATGTGCTGGGTAATGCCGCCGTGTTCGCCTTCGCCCACCCGGGTGTTGCGGATGGCGTCCAGCAGGCGGGTCTTACCGTGGTCCACGTGGCCCATGACCGTCACGACGGCGGGGCGCCGCTCGAGGTCGGCTTCGCCCTCTGCCTCGAGTTCGGCGTCGAGGTCGATGTCGAACGAGTCAAGCAGTTCGCGCTCTTCGTCCTCCGGGGAGACAACCTGGATCTTGTAGCCCAGTTCAACACCGAGCAGCTCGAAGGTGTCCTCGTCCAGCGACTGCGTGGCGGTGGCCATCTCGCCGAGGTGGAACAGCACGGTCACCAGCGCTGCCGGATTCGCCTCGATCTTGTCGGCGAAGTCGGTGATGGAGGAGCCGCGGCGCAGCCGGACAACGGTGCTGCCGTCGCCGCGGGGTACCGAGACGCCGCCCAGCGACGGTGCGCTCATCTGCTCCAGTTCCTGGCGCTTGGCGCGCTTGGACTTGCGCTGCTTGCCGCGTCCGGCGCCTCCCTTGCCGAAGGCACCCTGGGTACCGCCGCGTCCGCGGCCGCCCTTGCCGAAACCGCCGCCGGCCGGTGCCGGTCCGCCGGCTCCGGGGCGGGCCGGAGCGCCCGGACGTCCGGGAGCGCCGCCGCCGCGGCCGGCCGGAGCCGGGCGCTCGGTGCGGTTGGGCATCATGCCCGGCGTAGGACGGGCACCGCCCGGACGCGGTGCGCCGGGACGAGGTGCGCCCGGCCGCGCGGGAGCACCCGGACGCGGTGCAGCGCCGGGACGCGGTGCGGCAGGACGGGGACCGCCCTGGCCGGCTGCCGGTGGACGCGGGCCGCCCGGGCGGGGCATGCCCTGCGAGGTTGCAAAGGGGTTGTTGCCCGGACGCGGAGCACGCTCGGCGTCACGGTCGCCGCGGCCGCGGGGCATGCCCTGGGACGTGGCGAAGGGGTTGTTGCCGGGGCGCGGGCCACCGGGGCGCGGGGCACCGGGGCGGGCCGGGGCGGGACCGCCGGGGCGCGGAGCTGCCGATCCCGGCTTGGCAGCCGGTGCTTCTGCGCGCTGCGGCGCCGCTTCCGCTGCCGGAGCTGCCGGAGCGGCAGGAGCCGGTGCTGCCGGGGCGGCAGGCGACGGCTTGGTGGCCTCCGCGGCCGGAGCCGGGGCGGCCGGAGCCGGGGCGGCCGGGGCGCTGGGAGCGGGCTTCGCTCCCGGCTTGGGCGCTGCTGCCTTGGGTGCTGTCTTGGGGGCCGCCTGTTCACCCTTCGGGGCGGCGGCGGGGAACGCGTCGCGAAGCTTCTTCACGACGGGTGCCTCAATGGTCGATGACGCTGAGCGGACGAATTCGCCCAGCTCCTGCAGTTTGGATACTGCATCTTTCGAGGTAATACCGAGCTCTTTTGCGAGCTCGTGTACGCGGACCTTGGCCACATTTCTCCTGTCTCGGTCCGCACGAGGCAGGTCTGCCGGGCACGAACCGTCTAATTCTTGCTGCGGCTTTCAGCAGAATGGGCTGAAAGGCCGCGGGCGGAGCACAATGAAGTACTCATCACTTGGCACTCATCGGGTTTCCATCAGTTTTCTGACCCGCTTTCAGGTTGGACGGTTGGGGTGACGGGGCCGGCCGCGGTGGCCGCCTCGTCGTCAGCACGGAACTGGTCTGCAACAGTGCTGCTGTCAACAGTGGCCCGGAAGGCCCTGCCGAAGGCATGCCGTTTCAAAGCCAGTTCCATGCAATCCGGTCCGCGGTGCATCCAGGCACCGCGTCCAGGCCTGCGGCGGCCCGGATCGACGACGACGGTGGGAACACCGTCGACTTCTTCGACTGCCAGCCGCAGCAGAACGGCCTGGTCTTCCCGGCGCCGGCAGCCTATGCAGGTCCGCTGGGGCGGCGTGGCCGCCTGGGCGTGCGCCTGCAAGGGCTTTTGACTGTCGGGAAACCCGGCCATGGATATTCTACCGCTTCCAGTGCCCGGCCAACGAACCGGGCGTGTTGCAGGCCCGAAACCGGGCGTGGTTTTTGCTTCTTGCGCGCTATTGGGCCATGGCTGCGTCGGACACGATATCGATCCGCCAGCCCGTCAGTTTTGCCGCAAGCCGGGCGTTTTGCCCTTCCTTGCCGATCGCCAGCGACAGCTGGTAATCCGGCACCACGACCCGGGCGGAACGCGTCTCCGGGTCGGTGATGGTCACGGAGCTGACCCGCGACGGCGAGAGCGCGCTGGCGATGAACGTCGCCGGATCCTCGCTGAAGTCGACGATGTCGATCTTTTCGTCGTGCAGCTCGGTCATGACGGCCCGCACGCGGGAACCCATTTCGCCGATGCAGGCACCCTTGGCATTGAGTCCGGGCACGTTGGCCTTGACTGCGATCTTCGTCCGGTGGCCGGCCTCCCGCGCCAGGGCAACAATCTCCACGCTCTTGTCCGCGATCTCGGGTACTTCCAGTTCGAAGAGCTTGCGCACCAGGCCGGGATGGGAACGGGACAGGGTGATCGAGGGGCCCTTCATGCCGCGGTGGACGTCCACCACATAGGCGCGCAGGCGCGTGCCGTGCACGTAGCTCTCCCCCGGGACCTGTTCGGGCGGCGGCAGCAACGCCTCCACCGTGCCCAGGTCCACCTGGACCATGTGGGGGTTGTGCCCCTGCTGGATCAAGCCGGACACCAGCTCCCCCTCCTTGCCGCGGAAGGCACCCAAGACGTTATCGTCCTCGGCGTCGCGCAGCCGTTGGAGGATGATCTGGCGTGCCGTGCTGGCCGCGATCCGGCCGAACCCGCTGGGCGTGTCGTCAAACTCGCCGATCACGGTGCCGTCGTCGTCCACCTCGGCCGCCCAGATGGTGACGTGGCCGCTCTTGCGGTCCAGCTCGGCCCGGGCCTGGTCGATGGAACCGGGGGACTTGTGATAGGCCACCAGCAGGGCCTGCTCGATCGTGGGGATCAGCAGGTCCAGCGGAATTTCGCGTTCGCGCTCCAGCAGCCGCAGGGCGCTCATATCGATATCCATCTCAGGCCTCCTCCTCGTTCTCCAGCTCGCCGTCGGCGGCGGCAATCGTGTCGTCGTCTACCGGGGCGAACTCCACTTCGACCTTGCCGGAGCGGATGTTCGTAAAGTCCAGGTGGACCGGTTCGCCGGGACGGGGCTTCATGCCCTTCTTCGGCGCTTCTTCCGGCCGCACGGTCACGCCGGCCTCGCCGACCTCCAGCAGGCGGCCGGCAACATCGTCGCCGGCGACCAGCTTGACCTTGACCAGCCGGCCCACGTTCCGGCGCCAGTGGCGCAGCTGGGTGAGCGGCCGGCTGAGCCCCGGCGAGGATACCTCCAGGCTGTAGGCGCGGCCGTCGTCGCGCGGATCCTCATCCAGCGTCTTGGAGAGGGCCTGCGACACCTCGGCGATGGCATCGAGCCCTACGCCGCCGGTCTGGTCCTCGGGCAGGTCCACGACGACGTGGACGATGCGCTGTGATCCGGCGTGGCGGATTTCCACATCCTCGAGGAACAACTCGTGCGCGGCCACGGACGGTTCCAGCAGCTCTTTCAGGCGTGCGGCCTCCGCGGACGTGTCGGTACCGGATGTCCCTCCGGTAGTGGGCACGCCGCTGTGATCGCGCCGCTGGGCCATACTGCCTCCCTGTTTCGGTAAGTCTCGCTTCTAGACTAGCGACTTTACCGTCACCGGTGGCCTCCCCGCGGCCAGTTCCCGGCCTACGCCGGTGCGGCGGACGCCGAAGCCGTGACATCATCTTCAGTTGTGGGATCTACTTCAAGGCGCCGCGGCGGCAACCAGACCGCGCCATCCCGGGCGTGGCGCCGGGCGCCGCTGCTGTTGCTCACCGCGGCGATTGTGGTCAGCACCGGCACCGTGGTGGCGAGCATCACCGAGCCCGCCCCGCCCCCCAGCACCACCGAGCAAGCCCGCCTCGACGCTCTGGACGGCCTGGAAGGCCTGGCCTCGGCCTTCGAGGAACACGACGACGACGGCGCCTCCCCCACCGCCGAACTGCTCCGGACCCAGGCGGACCTGCTGAGGCTGACCACGTCGTGGCCGTCCGGGTCCCCTGCCGCGCCGGACACCGCGGCCCCGTCGTCCCCCGCCGGCTTGGGCGGCAGCCCGGCCCCGGCCGTAAGGCCACCCGGCCCCGGGGAGCTGGCCGGGCTCGCCGGCGACCTGCTGGCCGACGCCCAGGAGACGGACCCGGGGCTGGCCCGGCTGCTGGCGTCGGTCGGCTCCGCGGTGTTCGCCCAGGCGCAGGTTTTGGCCGGCGGGGCGGAAGTGGCTGCGCCGTGGGAAGCCCCGGAGATACCGCCCGCCTCCCCCGGCTGCGCCGCCCCTTCCGCTCCGGCGGGGGACGCGCCCCGGTCGCCGTCGCCCGGCGCGCCGACGACGGAGGAGGCCTTGGCCGCCGTCGTGCGTAGTCACGAGCGCCTGGCCTACGCCTATGAAACGGTGCTGCCGCGCCTCGCCGGCGCCGAACGCGCGGTCGCCGCCGAGCGCCTCGCGGCGCATGCCGACGCCGCCGGGAACTGGCGGGCGGTGGCGGCGGCCGAATGCCTGGCCCTGCCGCTGCCGGAGCCGGCGTATGCCCTGGGCAGCGACTTCGCGGCCGATCCGCTGCCGGCGCTGCAGGGCGCCGAGGAGGCCGCCCTCCGGCCGCTGGCCGACCTGGTCGCGCTCAGCAGCGGGAGGGTGCGGGAGCACGCGGTGTCCGGCCTCGCCACCGCCACGGCGGAGCTGGCGGCCTCGACCGGCGTCGTGTCGCCCGCCCCGGGACTGGACGACGAACTGCTGGCCGCGCCCGCCACCGGCTCGTGACGAGGGGGCAGCTGGCCGCCCCCTCCGGTCCGGATCAGCGGCCCAGCACGTTCTCCTGCAACACGTCGTAGCCAAGCTTGAGGATCAGGGCCGCGACCACGGCCAGGAAGACCACGCGGATGAACTTGCTGCCCTGTGAGACGGCCATCCGTGCACCGACGTAACCGCCGGCCATGTTGGCGACGCCGAGCACCAGCCCGAGCCCCCACAGCAGCGCCCCGCTGGGCAGGAAAAAGGCCAGGGCGCCCAGGTTGGTGGCCATGTTCACGATCTTGGCCTTCGCGCTGGCAGCCAAGAAGTTGTAGCCGAGCAGCGCCACCATCGCGATGATCAGGAACGAGCCGGTGCCGGGACCGATCAGGCCGTCGTAGAAGCCAATGACCAGCCCGATTCCGGCGGCCGCGCCGAGGTGCCGGGCGCCCTTGTACCGCAGCCGGGTCAACGATCCCGCCGTCGGACGGAGCGCGGTAAAGACGGCCACCGCGATCAGGGCGACGACGATGATCGGCTTAAACACCTCGGCGGGCAGCACGGTGGCCACGATCGCCCCGCCGAAGCTTCCCGCCAGCGCGACGCCGGCCATTGGCAGCGCGGTTTTCAGGTCCGGGTGCGCCCTGCGGTAATAGGTCACCGCGCTGGTGGTGGTGCCGAAGATGGAGCCCATCTTGTTGGTGGCCAGTGCCTGCACCGGGCTGATGCCGGGGACCAGCAGCAGCACGGGCAACTGGAGCAGGCCGCCGCCGCCCACCACGGCGTCCACCCAGCCGGCGGCAAAGCCACCCACGACCACGAGGGCGAGGGTGGCCAGCTGCAGTTCCTCGAGTCCGGAGCTCACCTCCCGGCCAGGGCCGCCAACTGCCCGGCGGCCTCGGCCAGCGGCACGTTTTCGGCCTGCCCGGTGGCCCTGTCCTTGACTTCGACCACGCCGTCGGCCAGCCCGCGGCCAACCACCACGATGGTGGGCACCCCGATGAGTTCGGCGTCGGAGAACTTCACGCCCGGAGAGACCTTGGGCCGGTCGTCGTAGATGACATCGACGCCGGCGGCGGACAGTTCCTCGGCCAGCCTGTTGGCTGCCTCAAAAATTTCCGTGCCCTTCCCGGTGGCAACGATGTGGACGTCGGCCGGGGCCACGTTGCGCGGCCAGGCCAGGCCCTTGTCGTCGTGATAGGCCTCGGCGAGTGCGGCCACCGCACGGGTGACGCCCACGCCGTAGGAGCCCATGGTCACCGTGGCCAGCTTGCCGTTGCGGTCCAGCACCTGCAGGCCCAGGGCCTCGGCGTATTTGCGGCCCAGCTGGAAGATGTGGCCCATTTCGATGCCGCGGGCCGCCTCCAGCGGACCGGAGCCGTCCGGCGCGGGGTCCCCTTCGCGGACCTCGACCGACTCTACGACGCCGTCCCAGCCGAAGTCGCGTCCGGCGACCAGACCGAACACGTGCTTGCCGTCCTCGTTCGCGCCAGTGATCCAGCGCGTGCCGGGCACCACCCGGGGATCCACGAGGTAGAGCAGGCCCGTGGCCGACTCGGTCCCGAGGACCGCCGCGTCCAGGCTCTCGCCGGGACCGATGTAGCCCCTGACCAGGCCCGGATGCTTCTTCATGTCTTCCTCGGTGGCCGCCTCGACCTCGACTTCGCCGCCCACCGGGAGGAAGGCACCGATGTTCGCCTCGACGCGCTTGAGGTCGACGGCGCGGTCGCCCGGTACGCCAATGACCACCAGGCTCCGCTCTCCGGTGGGCAGCTTGATGGCCAGGACGACGTTCTTCAACGTGTCCGCGGCGGTCCACTCCCCGTCCGCGCGCGGTGCCAGCTGGTTGGCCGCGGCCACCAGGGTGTCGATCGTGGGGGTGTCAGGGGTGTCCTTGACTTCGGCGGCCGGGGCGTCGGCGTAGTCCACCGGCTCCGGTGCGACGGTGGTGACGGCCTCCACGTTGGCGGCGTAGCCGCCGGGCGAACGCACGAAGGTGTCCTCGCCGATCTCGGTGGGATGCAGGAACTCCTCGCTCTTCGACCCGCCCATGGCGCCGGACGTGGCCTTGACGGTCACCACTTCCAAGCCCAGGCGCTTGAAGATCCGCAGGTAGGCGCGCCGGTGCGCGTCATAGCTGACGTCCAGGCCCTCGTCGTCGACGTCGAAGGAGTAGGAGTCCTTCATGATGAATTCGCGGCCGCGCAGCAGCCCGGCGCGCGGGCGGGCCTCGTCGCGGTACTTGTTCTGGATTTGGTACAGCGTCACCGGCAGGTCCTTGTACGAGGAGTACAAATCCTTGACCAGCAGGGTGAACATTTCCTCGTGCGTGGGGGCCAACAGGTAGTCGGCACCCTTGCGGTCCTGCAGGCGGAACAACCCGTCGCCGTACTCGGTCCAGCGATTGGTCGCCTCGTACGGTTCGCGCGGCAGCAGCGCCGGGAAATGGACTTCCTGGGCGCCGATGGCGTTCATCTCCTCGCGGACCACGGCCTCCACCTTGGCCAGCACCTTCAGGCCCAGCGGCAGCCAGGAGTAGATACCGGGGGCGGCGCGGCGGATGTAGCCGGCGCGCACCAGCAGCTTGTGGCTGGCAACTTCGGCGTCGACCGGGTCATCGCGCAGGGTGCGCAGGAACATGCTGGACAGGCGAAGAACCACTGCAGGAATCCGTTTCTCAAGGGTTGGGCCGGCAGCGGCCCGCGAAATTCAACTGCCTTCTAATCTACTGGCTCCGCGCGCGTGCCAGCGACAGCCCGAGGGGTTGGCCAGGCAGCGGCCGCCAGAGCGTCTGGACGCACCCTTGCGACGGGTCTAGGTTGATGTCACCGAACCAGTAAAGGAGGGAGGCGGAGAGGATGCCGCACCCGGCGGCGCCCGTGGCGCCGGCCGTATCCGTCGCAGGGCTCACGGTGGTCCGTGCCCGTAAGCCCGTCCTGTCCGCCATCAACTGCGAAGTCTCCCCCGGAACCATCACCGGCCTGCTGGGGCCTTCGGGCAGCGGCAAGACCACGCTGATGCGGGCCATCGTCGGGGTGCAGAAAACGGCTGGCGGGACGGTCACCGTCCTGGGGCTGCCCGCGGGACACCGCGAGCTCAGGCACCGGATCGGCTACGTCACCCAGGACCCGAGCGTGTATCCCGATCTTTCGGTCCGCGAAAACGTCCGATACTTCGCCGCACTGCACGGCCGGTCCGCGTCCGAAGTGGACGAAGCCCTGGATTCCGTGGGACTTGCCGGGGAGGCGGGGCGTAAGACCGCGGACCTCTCCGGCGGCCAGTTCAGCCGGGTATCGCTGGCATGCGCTTTGGTGGGCAGGCCCAACCTGCTTGTGCTCGACGAACCGACCGTCGGCCTCGATCCCGTCCTGCGCGTGGAGCTCTGGGATCATTTCGCGGCCCTTGCTGCGGCGGGCACCACCCTGCTGGTTTCGAGCCACGTCATGGAAGAGGCCTCTCACTGCGATGATCTGTTGCTGCTGCGCGACGGCTCCCTCCTGGCCCAGCTCACGCCGGCGGAGCTGGCCGAGCGCGGCGGCACGGTGGACCTGGAAAAGGCTTTCCTCCACATGATCCGGAGCCGGGAGGCGGCGGCATGAACGCATCGATGACGCTGGCCACCGCGCGGCGTGTGCTGGCCCAGCTGCGCCACGATCCGCGCAGCATCGCGCTGATCGTCGTGGTTCCCGGCATCCTGCTCGGCGTGGTCTACCTGCTGTTCGACAATGAGGCCCTGCCGCCCGGTGCGCCGCGCACCTTCGACCGGGTGGGCCCGATGATGCTGGCGATCTTCCCGTTTGTCGTCATGTTCCTGATCACCTCCATCACCATGCTCCGCGAACGGACCACCGGCACCCTGGAACGCGTCCTGTCGACGCCGATTAACAAGACCGACCTCCTCTTCGGCTACGCCCTGGCGTTCGGGCTGATGGCCGCCCTCCAGGCCACGGTGACGACGGCGGTGGCCTACCTGGTTTTCGGTCTCGACATCGAAGGCAACGGGGCGCTGGTGGTGATGGTCGCCGTCGTCAACGCGGTTCTGGGAGTGGCGCTGGGACTCTTTTGTTCGGCCTTCGCCCGTACGGAGTTCCAAGCGGTGCAGTTCATGCCGGTAGTGGTGGTCCCGCAGATCCTGCTCTGCGGCCTGTTTGTGCCCAGGGAGCAGCTGTCCGACTGGCTGGAGGCCGTAGCGAACGCCATGCCGTTGACCTACACCGTGGATGCGCTGCAGCAGATCGCGGCCCACGCCGAAGCCACCGGGGACCTGTGGTTCGACTTGGCGGTTGCGGCCGGCTGCGTCATCGTGGGACTGCTGCTCGCGTCACTGACGCTGCGCCGGCGGAGCGCGTGAAGGGTGGACACGGCATGCTTCCGGGCACCTCCCCCGCCTAAAACAAGACGGTGGCGAAGGTGCCGACCTGCCGGAAGCCGACCGCGGCGTAGGCGGCCATGGCCCGGTGGTTGTAATCGTTGACGTAGAGGCTGGCGACCGGCGCGTACTTGCGGGACAACTCGACGACGGCTGCCATACAGCCGGCTGCCAGCCCGCGGCCGCGGTAGGCGGGGTTCACCCAGACGCCCTGGATCTGCACCGCGTCGGCGCTCACGTTGCCCAGTTCTGCCTTGAAGACGACCTGCCCCTGGCCGTCCCGGCGGATCAGCGAGTGTCCCTTCCCGATCAGGGTGGCCACGCGCTGCCGGTAGTGCTGGCCCCCGCCGATCAGCGGCGAGTACCCGACTTCCTCCTCGAACATCGCGACGCAGGCGGGCACCAGCACCTCAAAGTCGTCGTCGGTGGAGAACCGGACCTGCGGGTCCGCGGGCACGGCGGGAGTTCCGCGCAGCTCCATCAGGGGCTGGTTGGGCCGGACGTCGAAGGCCCGCGGATGGGCGGTCCGGTACGAAGACCAGATGCCGAGCACCCCCTCGGCGGGCCCGAAGATGGAGGACATGCGCCGCCCGCCGGCGGCCAGGTGGGCGCCCAGCCTGGCTCCCTGTTCGGCATCCAGCCCGGACGGGACCACGTTCACGCCCGCCCAGCAGGCCCCGGTGAGGACGCCGTCGTCGTACATTCCCAGGATGTGGGCACCGGAGGGGGTGGGGCCGGCGGTCCCGGCGGTCTCCAGGTGGGCGGCGAGGAAGACGTTGGCCACCGGGTCGGCGCGTACCAGCGCCCAAAGGTCTGCGGTATCCGCATCCGCCAGCGGCCGTATTCCGGCATGCGGATCGGCGGGCACGGCCCCTGCCGCACCCGCCGCGTCACGGCTAGCTGACGTTAACCACGGGGCTACCCTTGACAGCATTCTCGCCATCGGAGTCACCCATCTCCTCGGCAATCCTCAATGCTTCTTCGATCAGCGTTTCCACAATCTGGTCTTCGGGGACCGTCTTGATGACCTGGCCCTTCACGAAGATCTGGCCCTTCCCGTTGCCGGAGGCTACACCCAGGTCGGCTTCGCGGGCTTCGCCCGGTCCGTTCACGACGCAGCCCATCACGGCGACGCGCAGCGGCACCTCCATGCCTTCCAGCCCGGCGGTGACTTCGTCGGCCAGCTTGTACACGTCCACCTGGGCGCGCCCGCAGGAGGGACAGGAAACGATTTCCAGTTTGCGTTCCCGCAGGTTGAGCGACTGCAGGATCTGCAGGCCGACCTTGATCTCTTCCACCGGCGGGGCGGACAGGGACACGCGGATAGTGTCCCCAATCCCCTTCGAGAGCAGCGCCCCGAAGGCGGTGGCCGACTTGATGGTGCCCTGGAAGGCCGGACCGGCCTCGGTGACACCGAGGTGCAGCGGCCAGTCGCCGCGTTCGGCCAGCAGTTCGTAGGCGCGGACCATGACCACCGGGTCGTTGTGCTTGACCGAGATCTTGAAGTCGTGGAAGTCGTGTTCTTCGAACAGCGACGCCTCCCAGACGGCGGATTCGACCAGCGCCTCCGGGGTCGCCTTGCCGTACTTCTGCATCAGCCGCGGGTCCAGGGAGCCGGCGTTGACGCCGATCCGGATGGAGGTGCCGGCGGCCTTGGCTGCCTCGGCGATCTCCTTGACCTGGTCGTCGAATTTGCGGATGTTGCCCGGATTCACGCGGACGGCGGCGCAGCCGGCGTCGATGGCGGCGAAGACGTACTTGGGCTGGAAGTGGATGTCCGCGATCACCGGAATCTGTGACTTCTTGGCGATGATCGGCAGGGCCTCGGCGTCGTCGGCGCTGGGGCAGGCCACCCGGACAATGTCGCAACCGGAGGCCGTCAGCTCGGCAATCTGCTGCAGCGTCGCGTTGATATCCGTGGTGGGCGTGGTGGTCATCGACTGCACGCTGATGGGCGAGTCCGACCCGACCCCGACGGAGCCGACCTTGATCTGCCGGGTCTTGCGGCGCGGCGCCAGGACTGGCGGTGGTGAAGCTGGCATTCCAAGATTGACCGAGGTCAAAACGTCCTCCATGTGCCGGTAGGCAGTTGCTGATCAGGTTTCATTATCCCCTTCCCGCCGGGCGTTGGCACACGGTGCGGGAGTGGGAAGGATCATGCGTGGTGGGCGAACGCCCCGGTGACGGGCTTCCAGTCGGTGACTTTCAGGCCGGAGACGAAGTTGTTGACGTTGAATGGATCCTGCTTCAGTTCCTCCAGCAGGCTGGCTTCGTCCTCGGCGGTGAAGATCAGCAGCGCGCCGGTGCCGTCGGCGTAGGGGCCGGAGGCCAGCAGGCGGCCCCGGTCCAGGAAGCCGCCCAGCCAGGCGCGGTGGGCGGGACGGTATTCGTCCCGGCCGGGCTCGGAATCGGCGGCGTAGACATATTCGACGGCAAAGACACTCATGGTCTTCACCTTACCCGCCGGTGGATGCGGGCGGACTATTGGCAGGACGAGTGTGGATGGGGCGGGGCTATTGGTGACGCCGGTGGTTGGCCCGGGGCTATTGGCGGGACGCGTGTGGATGGTGCGGGGCGGGGCTATTGGTAGGAAACGAACCAGGGAGCCGGCTTCACGCCGGTGTAGGTGCGTTTCGGGCTGAAGGTCGGGGTGTCTTCGTCGTAGAAGTTCTTCCAGCCCATCCAGATGTTCTTCGGCAGGTCCTCCCGGAGGACGCGCCAGGTGTCCAGTTTCTGGCCGGGCCCGCCGTGGCCGTCGGCATGCAGCACCAGGGCCAGCTCTTCGTGGCCGGTTTCCAGCTTCTGGCGGTCCGAAATCATCTGGTACTGGAACTGATGCAGGATCAGCACCTTCTGGGGCAGGGAGTTCTTCCGGGTAAGCTTCGCCAGCCAGTCGCTGACCCGGTTGATCTCCGCAGCGGACACCGAGCCGATTTGCTCCATGTGACGCTGCCCCTTGCCCAGCCGCCATTCCGGATCCAGGGCCAGGCCCACATGCGGTTCCTTCAGCAGATCCTCGTACATCTTGGCCTGGGTGAGGAAGTCCGACCGGCCCGGCTGCAAATCCAGCACCACGTACACCCCGGCCTCGCCGGCGGCCTCAATCCACGGGCGCAACTCGTCCGGATCAGTCTCCTCCGAATAGTCGCCGTCCTTACCGGCCGAGGCGCTGGCAACCGTGGCGATGATCTCGAAGGCCGGGACCACCGGTTCCTTGCTGTGCGGTTGGTACTGCTTGGCGAGTTTCTTCACGCGCTTCACCGACGCCTTGGGATCCTGCTCGCCGAGCGCGCCGAGGGCGGGCCCGGAGGGATGCCCGTACAGCGCCACCATCCGCCGGGACGGGAAGGCCATCTGGCCTCCGCCGGGCAGTTCCGGCACGGTCAGTGCTGCCGTGGTCCGGCGCGCGAAGGTGTCGCCGCTGCCGAACTCTTCGCCGACGGCGAGCACGCGGTTCTCGGGCTCCTGCCGCAGGAATTCGATGGTCTCGCTGCCGTGTCGCGGGTCTGCGTGCGGGTCCTGGAAAACCCGGGCGCCCGCCGCCTCCACGACCGCCAGGGTCGCGCGATAGTCCCGCCCGCCGTCCTTGTCCGTCAACACCGAGACGGCCGCGGGCTCCTCCGCACGCTCGGGCGCCTCCATGTCCCCGTCCGGGGGAAGGATTTCCGCGTCCGCCAGCAGCGGGGCCCACGCCTCGATGCTTTGATCCGGGTCGGCGCCGGACACCGTCGATGCGGTATTCAGGCCCGCGGAGCCGGCAGCGGCCGAGGCGGCGGGCCCGGCCGCGGAGCCGGCCTTGGTCGAATCAGAGGGCACGGCCCCGGAGTTGGCTTCCGGCGCGGCACTCGGGGAGCCCTCCGGCTCGGCGGGCGGCCGGCCGAAAGCCTTGACCTGGCGGACGCCGAGCCGCTCCAGTTCTTCGGCCAGCCCGTCCCCGGCCAACAGCAGCGGCACACCCATCGGTACCGATTCGGCAGCCGCGGCAGCTATGGCCTCGGCGTCGCCGGGAGGCGCGACGAACGCCACGGGACTGGAGTCAAACAACGCCTGGCTGGCGGCGAGCGATGCTTCGGCGTCGGAGCCGGCAAGCACCTGCGGATCGGCGGCACCAGCCCTCAACTGCACGCGATCCGGGGCAACCTCTGTTGACGCCGCCGATGATGGCGGATCCTGGGCCTCGCCCGGCGCGGTGCAACCGGCAAGTACAACAGCGGCCGCCAGGACGGCGGCGGCGCCGGTCCTGAACCGGGGCCTGCGGCCCATCGACTCCGCCCGGGCGCTGCCCCGAAGGCTCGCTGCGGTGCGGGCTGTACGCGGTGCCGTGCTCACGGGTCGTGGCTCCCTTCGCCGGTTCCGGCCAGTCTAACCACGGGGACCGGCAGGGTTCCAACCAACGGCGGGCGCGCCGCGCACAAGGGTCAGTCGCGCACACGGGCATGCACCGCCGTCGTGCCGGATCAGGGGAGGTGGCGGTTTCGCCAGGGCGCCGCCATGCCGGATCAGCCGAAGATATTGACCGGTTTGACGATGTCCGCGTAAATCAGCAGCGCGCCCATGCCCATCATCACCACGGCCACCACGTAGGTCAGCGGGAGCAGCTTGGCGATGTCCACCGGCCCCGGATCCGGGCGGCGGAACAGCTTGGCGAAGCCGCGGCGGATGGCCTCCCAAAGCGCGCCGGCCACGTGCCCTCCGTCGAGCGGCAGCAGCGGGATCAGGTTGAACACGAACAGCGCCAGGTTGACCGAACCGACCAACCCGATCAGCGAGGCCGCCCGCGCCTCGAAGGGAATCTCGTCCATCGCGCTGATCTCGCCGGCAATCCGGCCCACGCCCACCACGCTCATCGGCCCGTTCGGGTCCCGTGGAGCATCGCTGAAGGCGGCCTCAGCCACGTCGGCCAGCCGCTGCGGCAGATGGAGCACCACGCCGGTGATCGCCTGCAGGTTCTCCCCCACGGCCGGGAGCACGTCGCCGGCCGGCTGCGGTACCAGCGCGGTGGTGGCGCCCATCCCCACGAAGCCCGCCTGCTCCGTCACCGGCTCGCCGTCGCCGTCGAGCAGCGGTTGCCCGGCGTCGTCGAATACCGGGCGCTCGGTGAGGATCGGGGTGATGGTCGTCGTGATTTCCCGGCCGTCGCGCTGGAGGGTGATCGGCGTCTGCTCCCCCGCCGCGTCCCGGATCCATGCGGTCAACTGGTACCAGTCGGTGACCGGCCTGCCGTCGAAGGCGGTGACGGTGTCCCCTGGCCGGATGCCCGCCGCGGTGGCGGGAGCCTCGGGATCGCTGGGCAGGCAGTCGGTCTGTCCGGTTTCGGCGGCCTGCGACGCCGGGACCACGCATTTATTGACCTGGGCAATGGTGGTGGTGGCCTGGGCGGTGCCGAAGCCGACCAGCACGATGCCGATCAGCACCGTGCCGATGACCAGGTTCACAAACGGACCGCCGAGCATGATGATGACCCGTTTCCAGACCGGCAGTTTGTAGAACATCCGGTTTTCGTCGCCGGGCTGCAGCCGCTCGGCTTCGGCCTGCCGGGCATCGTTGGCCAGTTGCTGGAACATGCCGGTGCTGGACCGGCGGACCGCGCCGCCGCCGGCGCCTCCGCCGCCGACGCCGCCGCCGTCGACGCCGCTGCCGACGCCGTCGCCGTCCTTGACTCTGCCGCCGCGGGCGCTGTCCTTGGCCGGCGGGTACATGCCGATCATCGACACGTAGCCGCCGAGCGGGATGGCCTTCACGCCGTATTCGGTCTCGCCGCGCCGTCGGGAGAAGAGGGTCTTGCCGAAGCCGACCATGTACTGGGTGACCCGCACCTTGAACAGCTTGGCGGGCAGCAGGTGGCCCACCTCATGCAGGGCGATGGACACGGCGATGCCGACGGCCACGAAGAGGACGCCGAGAATGAAAAGCAGAATGGTCACAACATAGCCAAACGTTCGTAGGCCCGCGAGCGTGCCCAGTCCTCTGCGGCCAGCACTGCCGCCACGGTCAGTTCGTCGGACGGCGCGTGCGCATCCACCACGGCAGCCACCGTCTCCACAATCTCGTCGAAGCGGATCCGGCCGTCGTGGAAGGCGTCCACGGCTTCTTCGTTGGCCGCGTTGTAGACGGCCATGAAGGTCCCGCCGCGGCCGGCCGCCTCCTTGGCCAGCCGCACCGCGCCGAAGACCTCCTCGTCCAAGGGCTCGAAGGTCCAGCTGGTGGCACGGCTCCAGTCACACGGCTGCGCGGCGCCCGGTACCCGCTCCGGCCAGCCCATGCCGAGGGCGATCGGCAGGCGCATGTCCGGCGGCGACGCCTGCGCGATGGTGGATCCGTCGGTGAACTGCACCATCGAGTGCACCACAGACTGCGGGTGCACCACCACGTCGATCCGCTCCAGCGGGACGTCGAAGAGCAGGTGGGCTTCGATGACTTCCAGCGCCTTGTTCACCATCGTCGCCGAGTTGGTGGTGACCATCCGACCCATGTCCCAAGTGGGGTGGGCCAGCGCCTGCGCCGGAGTGACGTCGCGCAGCTGTTCCTTACTGAAGCCGCGGAACGGCCCGCCGGATGCGGTGACGATCAGCCGGTCCACTTCGGCGGCCGTGCCCGACCGGAGCGCCTGGGCCAGCGCCGAGTGTTCCGAATCCACCGGCACGATCTGCCCGGGCCGCGCGGCCTGCTTGACCAGGGGCCCGCCGGCAATCAGGGACTCCTTGTTGGCCAGTGCCAGCAAGTGGCCCGCACCGAGCGCGGCCAGCGTGGGGGCCAGGCCGATGGACCCGGTAATGCCGTTAAGCACGACGTCGGCGTCCGGCCATGCGGCGATCCTCGCCGCTGCGTCGGGGCCGGCAAAGAGCTCCGGCGAGTATCCGGACACGCCGGCGTCCGCCGCGGCGGCCTTGATGGCCGTTGCCAGTTCATCCACCGTCCCGGCGGCGGTTCCGACCGCCTGGGCCCGGGTGTGGACCGCCTGCCGGGCGGCCAGTTCCACGTTGCCGCCGGCTGCGAGCGCCGTGACCTCGAAGCGTTCCGGGGCCGCGTCCACGACGTCGATCCCCTGCGTGCCGATCGAACCCGTGGAACCCAGCAGCACTACCTTGCGTCGGGCGGGAAGCGGTGCGGCGCGGGGCGGATCTCGGAACTCCATGCGCTCAATTATCCAGCACGGGCGGTCCGCCCGCCGAGCGCCAGCTGTGGGGCGTCCAAGTTACCCCTTGGCTTCGAGATCACCGGTTGTACGGGGTGATCTCGAAGCCATCCCCTGACCTGGTGTGGAGATCATCCTCTACGGCGCGTAATCCCGACGACAACCTCCTGGCCGGACGGGCTGCTCCTCACCCGCCCGACCAGCCACCCGATGCAGGGAAAATCTGCCGGTGCAGGGTTTGCGGGCCCTGCACTGGCAGCGGAACCCTGCACCGGCGTCGATGTCGGCAACCCCTGACCTCCGGGGACAGGGGTTGCCCCTGGGCACTCCCCCGGCGAGCGCGGCATCGCCGACTGTGGCGAGCCATCGCCGCCACCGGCTACCCCTGCTTGACCGCCAACACGTTGCAGGAGGCGCCCAGCAGGATGGTTTGCGCCGTGGAACCCATCACCAGCTTGCCGACCGGCGTGCGGTTGCGCACCCCGATGACAATCAGGTCCGCCCCGGACTCTTCGGCGGCGTCGAGCACGTCGTCGGCGGCCAGCCCGTCCGAGATGCCGTGCCTGATGCTGAAATCGACGCCGGCCCCCGCCAGGACCGACTCCAGCCGGGTAACGTCGGCGGCGTCCGCATAGGTTGGGTCCACCAACCGGTCGGCCCGGGTCGTGTTGACCACCAGCAGCTTCGCCGAACGGCGGCCGGCCTCGTCGATGGCGGCGGCCAATGCGGCGTCGCCCAGAGCGTTGGGAACATACCCCACCACTATCGTCGTCATGCGCTGACCTCCTTGCCTTGGGGGTTCTCGTCGTCGAGCATCGCCGATTCCATCACGCGCTGGCGCTTCTTCATCCAGAAGGACAGCGCGAAGATAACGACCAGGGCAATGTAGATGCCGGCCGAGATCGGAGTGGATACCAGCGCCATCGGATCCCCCTGGGAGATGGCCAGCGAACGCCGCAGCTGGCTCTCGAAGATCGGCCCCAGGATCATGCCCACCACGAGCGGGGCGATCGGGTAGCCGTACCGGCGCATGAAGAAGCCCAGCACGCCCACCACCAGCAGCACGAACACGTCGACCGGGGTGAAGTTCACCGAGAACGCGCCCATGGCCGCGAAGACCAGGATGCCGGCGTAGAGGTACGGCCGCGGGATCTGCAGGATCTTCACCCAGATGCCGACCAGCGGCAGGTTCAGGACCAGCAGCATCAGGTTGCCCACGTAGAGGCTGGCGATCAGTGCCCAGACCAGGGCGCCCTCGACCTCGAACAGCAGCGGCCCGGGCTGGATGTTGTAGCGCTGGAACGCCACCAGCATCATCGCCGCCGTCGCCGTCGTCGGGATGCCCAGCGTCAGCAGCGGGACCAGCACGCCGGCCGCGGCCGCGTTGTTGGCCGACTCCGGCCCCGCCACGCCTTCGATGGCGCCGCGCCCGAATTGCTTCTTGCGCGCGCCCCTGGCCAGTTTCTTCTCGGACGCATAGGACAGGAAGGTGGCCACGTCGGCGCCGCCGGCCGGCATGGTGCCGATCGGGAAGCCGATGAAGGTCCCGCGCAGCCACGGCTTCCAGGACCGCCGCCAGTCCTCCTTCTTCATCCACGACGTCCAGCCGCCGGTCACCGGGATGACCTTGACGGGCCCGTGCCGCAGCCGGGACGCCACGTACAGCGCCTCGCCCAGCGCGAACAGCCCCACGGCCACCAGCACCACGTCGATCCCGTCCGCCAGGAAGGGGCTGCCGAAGGTGTAGCGCTGCTGGCCGGTCATCAGGTCCACGCCCATGAACGCCATGAACAGTCCCAGCCCCAGCGAGGCCAGGCCGCGCAGCACCGAGGCGCCCAGCAGCGCGCCGACGGTCAGGAACGCCACGACCATCAGGGCAACGTACTCCACCGGACCGATTTGCACGGCGAACGCAGCCACATAGGGCGCCACGAAACTCAGCAGCACCGTGGCCACCGTGCCGGCGATGAAGGAACCGATTGCCGCCGTCGCCAGCGCCGCGGCACCGCGGCCGGCTTTCGCCATCCGGTTGCCCTCGAGCGCGGTGACGATGGAGGCGGATTCACCGGGCGTGTTCAGCAGGATCGACGTGGTCGAGCCGCCGTACATGCCGCCGTAGTAAATCCCGGCGAAAACGATGATCGCCGCGGTCGGCTCGAGGCTGTAGGTGATCGGCATCAGCAGGGCAACGGTCATCGCCGGCCCGATACCCGGCAGCACGCCCACCGCCGTTCCGACCAGGACGCCGCCCAGGGCGTACAGGAGGTAGATCGGCTGCATCGCCACGGAAAAGCCCTCCAGGAGGGCGTAGAAGTTATCCATTCAGGAACGGCACCCCTTCGAGCACGCCGGCAGGCAGCGAGACGCCGAGGAGCCCGGCGAACGCGAACTGCAGCAACAGCGCCATGACTACCCCGACCACGGCCGCACGCCACAGCGGCTTGGCGCCGAGCGCCCACGCCGCGCCGACGAACAGCACGGCCGCGGCAACCGGCCAGCCCAGCGGCACGATCAGGAAAATATGAACGACGACGGCGCCCGCCATCTTGGCGACGGTCAGCCAGTCCGTCTTGACATCCGGATCGATGTCTTCGCCCTCTTCGGCCTCGCCGGTGACGCCGCGCAGCAACTGCACGATCAGGCCGGCACCGACGGCCACCAGCAGGCCGGAGACGATGTACGGCAGCGCCCGGGGCCCGATGTCGCTGGCCGCGTCGGGCGTTTCGATCCCCGCCCCGGCCACGAACCCGACGATCCCGATGCTCAGGATCACGGCCGCGAAGACTATTTCTCCGAGCGGCTTGCCCGGGGCGGCAGTGCCGCCCCGGACCGCTCCAGTAGTGGAAGAGGCCATGGTTACTTCACGAGACCGATATCCGTCAGGGTCGCGGTGACTGTCTTGATGTCCTCCGTCAGGAAGCTTTCAAATTCTTCGCCGGCCAGGAAGGCGTCGCCCCAGTTGTTGGTGGACAGGGTTTCCTTCCACGCATCGGTGTCGTGCAGCTCGGTCATCAGTGCCGTGAGCTTCTCCGCCTGGGCATCGTCGATAGACCCGGGAGCCACGACGCCGCGCCAGTTGGTGAGCACCACGTCCATGCCCTGCTCCTTCAGCGGCTTGACCTCGGGCAACTGCGGCGCCGCCTCCGGGCCGGAGACCGCCAGTGCGCGCAGCTTGCCGGCCTTGACCTGCTCCGCGTACTCCCCCACGCCGGAGATGCCGGCCGAGACCTTGTTGCCCAGCAGCGCCGCCAGCGATTCCCCGCCACCGGAGTACGGGATGTAGTTCAGGCTGTCGGCGCCGATTCCGGCTTCCTTCAGCATGAGGCCGGCCAGGATGTGGTCGGCGCCGCCGGCGGAGCCGCCGGTGATGGAGACGCCCTTGCCCTTGGCCTTGACGTCGGCGATCAGGTCGTCGATCGTCTGGTAGGGCGAGTCGGCGGGAACGACGACGACGAGCGGTTCTTCGGTGAGCCGGGCGATCGGCGTGGTGTCTTCGATCCGGTTCTTCGACTTGTTGGTTTCCACGGCCCCGACCATGACGTACCCCATCACCATCAAGGTGTCCGGGTTCTGTTCGGTGGCCAGCTTCGCCAGCCCGTTGGTGCCGCCGGCGCCGCCAATGTTGACCACCGAGGCGCTGGAAACCAGGTCGTTTTCCTGCAGATCCTTTTGGATGGCGCGGCCGGTCTGGTCCCAGCCGCCGCCCGGGTCTGCCGGGACAATGATGTTGAGCTTGTCGATGCCGGCTTCTTCGGCACCGCCCCCGCCGCCACTAGTGGAGCCGCAGGCGGCCAGGACCAGGGCGGATGCTGCCGCGGCGGCCACCAGGGCCGAACGGCGTCTCATCGTACGGTCGAGCTTCATGTAGGTTCTTCCTCCTCCAACCGGCGTGATGGGCATCACCATGCCGTGCGCCCCAGCGTAGGGGCCGGCCCGGCGCGCGGGAAGAATGCGGTCATTGTGGCCGTATTGGTCATTGTGGTCACAACCGCGCCCCGCGCCGAGGCACCAGATGACGGCTGCAAAGTGGCGCAGCTAACAGCATGAGAAAATGGTGGTGTGTTCCAATCCCTGTCGCTGCGGACCCAGCTGTTTGTGCTGCAGCTGTCCATCCTGCTCGCCGTCGTGCTGGTGGCCGGCTCGGTCGCCATTTCGATGCAGGAGCAGCAGATCCGCGACGCCTACGAGGGGCGGATGATCGGCGTGGCACGCTCGGTGGCGCAACTGCCGTCCATTGTGGACGCCTTCGACGACGAAGACCCCAGCGAGACCATCCAGCCGATCGCCGAGCTCATCGCGCAGTCCACGGGCGTGACCTATGTGGTGGTCACGGACGACCGCGGGATCCGCTACTCACACCCGAACCCGGCATTGATCGGGCAGATGGTTTCCACGGACCCGTCGATCCCGTTGTCCGGCGAGACGTTCGTGGGCAGGCAGACCGGCACGCTGGGCGAGTCGTGGCGGGTGAAGGTGCCCGTCTATGACCGGTCGGGCGGAACCGTGATCGGCACGGCGTCGGTCGGCACCTTGGAATCAACGCTGCGCGATGACCTCAACGACGACTTGCCCGTTCTGCTGGCCTGGCTCATCGCGGCGGCACTGGTCGGATCGGCCGGCGCGATCTACATCTCGCGGCTGGTGTGGCGGCGGATCTATCAGCTCGAACCGGAGGAGATCGCCGCCCTGCTCGAAACGCGCGACGCGATGCTGCACGGCATCGGCGAGGGCGTGGTCGCCGTCGACGACCGCGGGCGCATCGCCTTGCTCAACGATGAGGCCAAACGCCTCCTGGAGGTCTCCGACGCCGCTTTGGGCCAGCCAGCCACCACCATCCTGGAACCGGAGCTGGCAGCAATGCTCGCGGCCACCGGCGGCGCCGACGAAACGGTCCTCGCCGGCGAACGGGTGCTGCTGGCCCGGGCCAATGCGGCCACCGTGGACTCGCGCCGCGTGGGCAGCGTCCTCATCCTGCGTGACCGCACCGAACTGCACCAACTGCTGCAGGATTTGGACGGCGCACGGGATGTCACCCAGGCCCTGCGTGCCCAGGCGCACGAATTTTCCAACAAGATGCATGTGATCTCCGGCCTGCTGGAACTGGGCCGCGCGCAACAGGCGGTGGACTTCATCTCGCGCTCCGGCCACGGCGGGTCGGTGGTGGCGGGCGAACTGGCCCCGGGCATCACGGACCCGGACGCGGCCAGCCTGCTGATGGCCAAGACCACCATCTGCGACGAAAAGGACATCAGGCTGCTCATCGATCCGGCATCCGAGCTCGCCCCGGACGGCACCACCGATGCGGTCACGGTGCTCGGGAACCTGATCGACAACGCCATCGAAGCCGTGGGGATGCAGGGAACCATCACCGTCGCCATCGCCAGCGGCCCGGCCGGCTGCACCATCACGGTCGCCGACGACGGCCCCGGCATCCCTGCGGAGGAATACCACCGCATCTTCGAGCCCGGCGTCTCGGGCAAGGAAGCCGCCCTGCCGGGCAGCCGAGGGTTCGGCCTCGCGCTGGTCAGCCGCGTCGCCGCGCGGCGCGGAGGCAGCGCCCGCGTGGCGGCGTCGGCCTCCGGCGGCGCCGAGTTCACGGTCACGTTCTCGCCCACCCCGCCCAACGCCCGCGCGCACGAAATTCCGGTCCCATGAGCCAGATCCGCACGGTCGTCATCGACGACGACAAAGAAGTTGCCGGGGTACACACCGGCTTCCTGCTGGCCCACGGCGCCTTCGACGCCGTGGGCACCGCATACACCGGGGCCGAGGGCCTGGCCATGGTCGCGGCGCTACGCCCCGAACTGGTGCTGCTGGACATCCACCTGCCGGACATGAGCGGCATCGACGTGCTGCGCGCGGTCCGGAACCTTCCCGGCGAACCTGTCGACGTGATCGCGATAACTGCGGCACGCGAACTGGACACGGTGCGGGCCGCGATGGCCGGCGGCGTGCTCCACTACCTCGTCAAGCCGTTCAACGCGCGGGTGCTGATGGAGCGGCTGGACGCCTATGTGGAACACCGCCGGCACATCAGCGGCAGCGACGACTCCGCCGTGCTGGACCAGGACGGCATCGACCGGCTGCTCGCGCCGCAGCTCGACGCCGGCAGGGAGTCCGCCCGGCGGGACGCGGACGGAACGGCCGAAGGCCCGGCGCCCCGCGGCGCCTCGGGCGCACCCCGGCTGTTGCCGCGCGCCGCCGCGTCCCGAAGCGATGCCGGCCGCGCCGCGCTTTCCGCCGTCGCGCTGTCCGGCTCCGGGGCCGCGGTCCCGCTGCCCAAGGGCCTGTCCCTGCCCACCCTGGAGGCGGTGATCGCCGACCTGCATGCGGCCGGCGCTGCCTCCTCTGCGTCCGAGGTCGCCGGGCGGCTGGGCCTGGCCCGGGTCAGCGCGCGGCGCTACCTGGAGTACCTGGTGTCGCGCGGCGAGGCACGGATCACCCCGCGCTACGGGGCAGCCGGCCGGCCGGAGAAGTTTTACGTCCCGATAGGCCGCTAGGACTGTGTTCCGGTCCCGCTCACGAGTCAGGACGGGGCCTGCGTCCCGACCAGACGTTAGGACGGGGTTTGCCGGGCCCGCCGCAGGATCTGCTCGGCGTGCTTGAGGACCGGCCCGTCGACCATTTGGCCGCGGAACCGGAAGGCCCCGGATTCGGTGGCGGCGGCGGCCAGCAGCGCGGCCGCATGGTCGGTTTCCTCCTCGCCCGGGCGATAAGCGGCCCGCACCACGTCGGCCTGGCTGGGGTGGATGATGGCCTTGGCCGCGAACCCCGAGGCGACGGCGTCCTCAGCCTCAGCGGCGAGCCCGCCGAGGTCCGCTATGTCGAGGTAGACCGAGTCGATGGCGGCCTTGCCGTAGGCGCCGGCGGCAAGCAGGACCTGCGAACGCGCCTGCCGGGCCACGTCCCGATAGGTTCCGGACGCGGACCGGCTGGAGCTGCCGCCCAGTGAGGCGACCAGGTCCTCGGCTCCCCACATCAGCGCGGTGACGTTCGCGCAGCGTGCCAGTTCCGCGGCGCGCAGCACGCCGAGGGCCGTCTCGCACAGGGCCACTACCGAGTACTCCCCCAGCCCGCCGGCCGCCGCCGCGTCCTCCGCCTTGGCCAGCATGATGGTGCGGTAGCCGGACCGGCGGACGGCCTCCAGGTCCGGTGCGTGGTCGGCGGTACCGGCCGCGTTGACCCGGACGATCGTCCGGTCGGGGTCCAGCGGGTTGTCGATGATGGCTGCCCGGGCCGCCGCACGGTCGGCCGGAGCAACGGCGTCCTCCAGGTCCAGGATCACCGCGTCGGCGCGTGCGGCCGCCTTGCCGTACCGGTCCGGGCGGTCCGCCGGACAAAACAGGATGGCCGGTCCCATGCCGAAGCCGGTCATCGGCTTCCGTCCCCGGGCCGGCCGTCCCACAGTTCGGCGTCGGCCGTTTCCGAGCCCGCGATGGCGTCCGCGTGGCCGTCCTTGGTCCACATCAAACAGCTGCGCGTCACCGTGGCGACCACGTCCCCGTGCTGGTTCCGGCCGGTATGGTGCATGGTCACCACGCCGGTCCCGGGCCGGGAGCGGGACAGCCGCTTGTCGGTGACCACCGTCTCGGTGTACAGGGTGTCCCCGTGGTAGAGCGGGTGCGGGAACGTCACGTCGGTCATGCCCAGTTGTGCCACGATCGTGGACTGGGTGAGCTGGCCGACGGACTGGCCCACGACCGTGGCGAGGGTGAACATGGAATTCATCAGCCGCTGGCCGAACGGCTGCTCCGCCGCCCACGCCGCGTCGAGGTGCAGGGCCTGGTTGTTCATGGTGGCGGTGGTGAAGAAAACATTGTCCGCCTCGGTGACCGTCCGGCCCGGCCGGTGCGCGTAGATGACGTCTGCCTCGATCTCCTCGAAGTAGAGCCCGCGCTGGATGATCACTTTCTGCGCCCCGGCCGCTTCCGACGGCGTCGCCGCTGCCCCGGCGTCGGTGTTCACCGGGCACCCGCCTGGTACTGGTCGACCCGGAGCTCGGCTCCGGTGGCCGCCACGACGTCCCGCATGTCGACGCCGGGGGCGGTCTCGCGCAGCACCAGTCCCTGCTCCCCGACGTCGATGACCGCCAGGTCGGTGATGATGGTGTCCACGCAGCCCCTGCCGGTCAGCGGCAGCGTGCATTCGGTCAAAATCTTGGGATTCCCGTCCCTGTCCACGTGTTCCATCATGACGATCAGCCGTTTGGCGCCGAAGACCAGGTCCATGGCACCGCCCATGCCCTTGACCATCTTGCCGGGGATCATCCAGTTGGCCAGGTCCCCGGTCCGGGACACCTGCATGGCGCCGAGAACGGCGACGTCGACGTGCCCGCCGCGGACCATGCCGAAGGAAGCGGAAGAGTCGAAGATCGCCGCTCCCCGGTTGAGCGTGACGGTCTCCTTGCCCGCGTTGATCAGGTCCGGGTCGACGTTGTCCTCGGTGGGATAGGGGCCGACGCCGAGGATCCCATTCTCCGAATGCAGGATGACCTCCACGCCGTCGGGGATGTAGTTGGGGATGAGGGTGGGCATGCCGATGCCCAGGTTCACGTATTGCCCGTTTTCCAGTTCCTTAGCCACCCGAGCGGCCAGTTCGTTGCGCGTCAGCGCCATGGCGTACTCCTTACTTCCCGGTCGCGCCGGTGTCGTGGCCGGCCAACCGCACCGTGCGTTTTTCGATCCGCTTTTCCACCTCCGGCGCCACCACCACCCGCTGGACGAAGATGCCGGGGGTGTGGATCTGCTGGGGGTCCAGTTCGCCCGGTTCGACGAGTTCCTCGACCTCGGCGATCGTGATCCTGCCGGCCATGGCGCACAGCGGGTTGAAATTCATGGCTGTCACGTGGAACACCAGGTTGCCCAGCCGGTCGCCCTTCCAGGCGTGCACCAGGCCGAAGTCGGGCCGCAGGGACTCCTCCAGCACGTACTCGGCCCCGCCGAAGCTGCGGACTTCCTTCGGCTCCGACGCCTTGGCCACCGCGCCGTCGGCGTCGTATTTGCGCGGCAGCCCACCCTCGCTGACCTGGGTGCCGACCCCGGCGGCCGTATAGAACGCGGGTATCCCGGCCCCGCCGGCGCGCAGCTTCTCCGCCAGCGTCCCTTGGGGGGTCAGCTCCACTTCCAGCTCGCCGGCCAGGAACTGCCGGGCGAACTCCTTGTTCTCGCCCACGTAGGAGCTGATGGTGCGCCGGATGCGCCCGTCGGCCAGCAGCACGCCCAGCCCCCAGTCGTCCACGCCGCAGTTGTTGCTGATGGTCTCCAGGTCGGTGGTGCCGGCGTCGTGCAGGGCCTGGATCAGCGCCACCGGAATGCCGCACAGGCCGAAGCCGCCCACGGCCAGCGAGGCGCCGTCGGGAATGTCCGCCACGGCTTCCGCGGCGGAAGCTACTACCTTGTCGATCACTGCGTCCTCCTCTGCCTGCGGTCTGTCAAAGCCCCAGTTCGCGGGCGATGAGCATCAGCTGCACTTCGGTGGTCCCTTCCCCGACCTCCAGGATCTTCGAGTCACGGTAGTGGCGCGCCACCCGGAATTCGTTGATGAAGCCGAAGCCGCCGAAAATCTGCGTGGCATCGCGGGCGTTGTCCATGGCGGCTTCGCCTGCCACCATCTTGGCAATCGCGGACTGGGTTTTGAAGTGTTGGCCGGCGAGCATCCGGGCGGCGGCGTCGTAATACGCCAGCCGCGCCGTGTGCGCGCGGGCCTGCATCCGGGCGATCTTGAACTGGATGGCCTGGAAGGAGCCGATGCTGGTGCCGAAGGCCTGGCGCTCCTTGGCGTAGCGCACCGCTTCATCCACGCAGCCCTGCGCCGCGCCCGTGGCCAGCGCGGCGATGGCGATCCGGCCCTCGTCCAGAATTTGCAGGAAGTTCGCATAGCCCCGGCCGCGGCGGCCCAGCAGGTTCTCCTCCGGGACCCGGACGTTGTCCAGGGTGAGCGGATGCGTGTCGGAGGCGTTCCAGCCCACCTTGTTGTAGGCCTTCTCGGCGGTGAAGCCCGGGGTGTCGGTGGGAACCAGGATGGTGGAAATCTCCTTCTTCAGCGAGCCGTCGTCGCGCTCGGAGGTGCCGGTGACCGCGGTGACGGTGACCAGCCGGGAGATGTCGGTGCCGGAATTCGTGATGAATTCCTTGTGCCCGTTGACCACCCACTGCCCGTCCACGAGCTCGGCCCGGGTCTTCGTGCCGCCCGCGTCGGAGCCCGCTTCGGGTTCGGTCAGGCCGAAGCCGGCGAGCGCCTCGCCGCTGGCCAGCATGGGCAGCCACTGTTGTTTCTGGTCCTCGCTGCCGAAGCGGTAGATGGGCATGGCCCCCAGGGAGACCCCGGCCTCCAGGGTGATCGCCACCGATTGGTCCACCGCACCGAGTTCTTCCAGCGCCAGGGCGAGCGCAAAGTAATCGCCGCCCATGCCGCCGTACTCCTCGGGGAACGGGAGGCCGAACAGTCCCATCTCGCCCATCTGTGCCACCACTTTGTACGGGAAGCTGTGCTCCTCGTCGTGCTTGGCGGACACCGGGGCCACCACCTCGCGGGCAAATTCCCGCACGGTCCCCACCAGGTCCTGATAGTCCTCGCTCAGTGAAAAGTCAGGCATGGTCATGCCCCTTTCTGTTCAGGTTCTTCGGGGACAGGATCCGCTGCCCGCACGACGGCGACGATCTGGCCGGCCTTGACCAGGTCGCCGGGTTTGAGGTTGATGCTGGCCTCGCCGGCGATCGCGGCGCTCAGCTGGTGTTCCATCTTCATCGCTTCCACCGTCAACAGCGGCTGGCCGGCCACCACCCGGTCGCCGTTGGCCACCGCCACGGATGTCACCGTCCCGGGCATCGGCGAGCGCACCTCGGGTGATGTCTCCCCCTCGGCCTGGCGGACCCCCGCCAGGGCATCGGCGAGCCGCCGCTCCCGGCCGCGGACGGTCACCCGGGCCGACCAGCCGGCGTCGCCCAGCCAGATCGTGCCGTCCCCGCCGAACGCGTGGCGCAGCGGCCGGCGGAGTCCGTCGACCTCCGCCGCCTGCCCGGCCCGGTCCAGCACGACGGCGTAGCTGCCGCCGCCGGCCGTCACCAGGGCACCGGCGGGCGCGCCGGCGGGCGCGTCGCCCGTCCAGGCCACCGTCACGTCGCGGTGTTCTCCGCCGCCGAGGTCGAAGCTGACCGTGCCCGGGCGCGGCCCGCTCAACCGCCAGCCCTCGCTCCGCCAGGCGGACCCCGCGCCGCCGGCGGCACATGCGTGGATCCGCGCGTCCCGTTGCCGGAGCAGCCAGTCCACGGCGGCCACGGACAGTTCGGCGTCACCGGGCCGGCGGAACTGCTGGTGTTCGATCTTCCGGTCGATCAGAGTGGTGTCCAGCCGCCCGGCCCGCACGTCCTCGTCGGCCAGCAGGCTGCGGAGGTGCTCGATGTTGGTATGGATGCCCAGCACCATGGTGTCGGCGAGCGCACCGTCCAGCCGTGCCAGGGCCTGCTGCCGGTCCTCGCCCCAGGCGACCACCTTGGACAGCAGCGGGTCGTAGTCGGAGGGGATGACCAGCCCGGGCAGCAGCGAACTGTCCACCCGGATGCCCTCCCCGGCGGCTTCCTTCAAAGCCAGCACCGTGCCCGCCGAGGGCAGGAACTGCTGCGAGGGATCCTCCGCATAGACGCGCGCCTCCACCGCGTGTCCCGTGAGCACGACGTCGGACTGCGCCAGCGTGAGCACCTCACCGGCGGCGATGCGCACCTGCCACTCCACCAGGTCCAGGCCGGTCACCAGCTCGGTGACCGGGTGTTCCACCTGCAGCCGGGTGTTCATCTCCATGAAGAAAAACTCGTCGGGGGCGTCGTCGGAGACCAGGAACTCCACCGTTCCGGCCCCGGTGTAGTCCACCGAGCGGGCGGCGTTGCAGGCGGCCTCGCCGATCCTGCCGCGGGTGGCGGCGTCGAGCAGCGACGACGGAGCCTCCTCGATGACTTTCTGGTGCCGGCGCTGCAGCGAACATTCGCGCTCCCCCAGGTGGATCGCGTTGCCGTGCCGGTCGCACAGCACCTGAACCTCGATGTGCCGCGGCCGGGCGATCAGCCGCTCGAGGAAGAGCGTGTCGTCGCCGAAGGCGGAGGCAGCCACCCGGCGCCCGGCGGCGAGCGCGGCGCGCAGTTCCCCGGGCCGCTGCACGGCCATCATCCCCTTGCCGCCGCCGCCGGCCGACGGCTTGATCAACAGCGGGTAGCCGACCTCTTCGGCGGCCCGGACCAGCCCGTCGTCGTCCAGCCCCGGTTCCGCGATCCCGGGAATGACCGGGACCCCATGCGATGCCACGTGGTTCTTGGAGCGGATCTTGTCCCCCATGATCCCGATCGCCCCCACGTTGGGTCCGATGAACACGATGCCGGCCGCCTCCAGCGCCTGGGCGAACGCCACGTTCTCGCTGAGGAAGCCGTAGCCGGGGTGGACGGCCTCGGCGCCCGTGGCCTTGCAGGCTTCGATCACCGCGTCGATGCGCAGGTAGCTCTCGGTGGCCGGGGCGGGCCCGATCCGCACCGCGATGTCGGCCTCGCGCACGTGGCGGGCCCCGGCGTCGGCATCCGAATAGACGGCAGCGGCACGGATGCCCATGGCGCGCAGCGTGCGGATGACCCGGCAGGCGATTTCGCCGCGGTTGGCAACCAGGACGGTTTCAAACACTTTCGATCACATCCTGAACAGGCCGAAGGCGGTCTCGGGCAAGGGACTGTTGGCGCAGACGTCCAGGGCGAGGCCGAGCACGGTCCGGGTCTGCGCCGGGTCGATGATCCCGTCGTCCCAGAGCCGGGCGGTGGAGTAATACGGGTTGCCCTGCGCTTCGTACTGCTCCCGGATGGGGGCCTTGAACGCCTCCTCGGCCTCGGCGCTCCACTCCTCCCCGCGGGCTTCCAACTGGTCGCGTTTGACGGTGGCCAGGACCGAGGAGGCCTGGTTTCCGCCCATCACCGAAATGCGAGCGGCCGGCCACATCCAGAGGAAGCGCGGCGAGTAGGCGCGGCCGCACATGGAATAGTTGCCGGCTCCGAAGGACCCGCCGATCACCACGGTCAGCTTCGGCACCCGGGCGGTCGCGACGGCGGTCACCATCTTGGCGCCGTGCTTGGCGATGCCGCCGGCCTCGTAGTCGCGGCCCACCATGAAGCCGGAAAGGTTCTGCAGGAAAACCAGCGGGATGCCGCGCTGGTCGCAGAGTTCAATGAAGTGCGCGCCCTTGAGGGCAGATTCGGAAAAGAGCACCCCGTTGTTCGCCACGATGCCCACCTGATGCCCGTGGAGCCGGGCGAACCCGGTGACCAGCGTGGTGCCGTACTCCCGCTTGAACTCGTGGAAGCGGCTGCCGTCCACCAGCCGGGCGATGACCTCGCGGACGTCGTAGGCGGCGTTGACGTCCACCGGAACGGCCCCGTAAATTTCCTGCGGGTCGGCCGCCGGGGCCTCCACGGGCGCCGTCTCCCAGGCCGGTGTCCGGCACGGGAGTGTGGCCACGATGTCGCGGACAATCTCCAGCGCGTGCACATCGTTCTCGGCCAGGTGGTCGGTCACCCCCGAGGTCCGCGCATGCAGTTCGCCGCCGCCGAGTTCCTCCGCGGTGACAACTTCGCCGATGGCCGCCTTCACCAGCGGCGGGCCGCCCAGGAAGATAGTGCCCTGACCGCGGACGATCACGGTTTCGTCGCTCATCGCCGGAACGTAGGCGCCGCCGGCCGTGCAGGAACCGAGCACCGCGGCGATCTGCGGGATTTTAGCCGCCGACATCCGCGCCTGGTTGTAGAAGATGCGGCCGAAGTGCTCGCGGTCCGGGAAGACGTCGTCCTGCTTGGGGAGGAACGCGCCGCCGGAGTCCACCAGGTAGATGCACGGCAGGTTGTTCTCCAGCGCCACCTCCTGGGCGCGCAGGTGTTTCTTGACCGTCATCGGATAGTAGGTGCCGCCCTTGACGGTCGCATCGTTGCAGACCACCAGCACGTGGCGGCCGTGCACCAGGCCGATGCCGGCGATCATCCCCGCCCCCGGCGAATCGCCGTCGTACATTCCCTCGGCGGCCAGCGGCGCGATCTCCAGGAACGGGCTGCCCTCGTCCAGCAGCGTGTCGACCCTGTCCCGCGGCAACAGCTTGCCCCGCTCCAGGTGGCGCCGGCGCGAGCCCTCCGGTCCGCCCGCCGCCACCGAGGCCAGGCGGGCGTGCAGTTCGGCAGCCAGCCGGCGCTGCTGCTCGTCGTTGGCCCGGAAACTGTCACTGGTAGTGTCCACCCGGGAAGCCAGTGTCTCCATCGACACCTTCCTGGCCGAAGCCGTCGCGCGCCCACGCCCGCCGCCCGCTGGGGGCAACTGGCCTGAAGGACGCATTTTGGTTAGTCTGTACTAACTGAAATCAGGCTAGTGGCCGTTAAGTGTCTTGTCCAGCACTTATTCGGCACCTTCTCGAAGGAACCGATCCATGCCCGCAGCACCGCATGCCGCCGCCGTGACGCGCCAGACCGGCCGCAGCCTGGCCAAGGCCACCCGGAGGGCCGCACTGCTGGACGCCGCCGCCCGCCTCTTCGCCGAGCGCGGCTTCAACGGCGTGTCCATCGAAGACCTCGGCTCGGCGGCCGGCGTCAGCGGGCCGGCCGTCTACCGGCATTTCGAGAGCAAACATGCGGTGCTGGCGGCGCTGCTCACGGGCGTCAGCCAGGACCTGCTCGACGGCGGCCAGGACGTGGCGGCCGGCCAGCAGGATGCCGAGGAGGCGCTCCGCGGCCTGGTCGCCTTCCACGTGGACTTTGCCTTGAAGAATCCCGACGTCATCCGGGTCCACGACAGGGACCTGGACAGCCTCCCCGCCGAGGATTCGGCGCTGGTCCGGACGCTGCAGCGCACCTATGTGGAGGTGTGGGTTTCCGTGCTGGCGCGGCTGCTGCCGGAGGCGGACGCTGCGCAGTTGCGGGTCCGCGCACACGCCGTCTTCGGACTGATCAACTCCACGCCGCACTCGACCCACCGGAGCCGGCAGCCGCGGGAAGCCTGGCGCCGCAATCTGCTGGAACAAATGGCTTGGGCCGCGTTGAAAGCCGAGTAGGGTGTATCAGACACCAACTAGCCGAAAGGTCTGCTGTGATTGAGCTTCGTCCTGTAGAACCTGCCGACCTCGACGAGTTCTTCGAGTACCAGCAGGATCCCGACGCCAACCATATGGCGGCGTTTGCTGCCCGGAATCCGTCTGACCGCGGCGTGTTTGATCTCCACTGGCAGAGCCTGCTCAACGACGAGTCCATCACCGTGCGCACCGTCACCGTCGACGGCGAGGTGGTGGGCAGCGTGCTGGCCTACCCCAACGAGGGGTACCCGGAACTGAGCTACTGGACGGCGAAGTCGCAGTGGGGCAAGGGCGTCACCACCGCGGCCGTCGAGGCCTTCCTGCGGGAATTTTCCGCGCGTCCCATCCGCGCGCGGGTGGTCAAGGACAACCTTGGCTCAGTCAAGGTCCTGCACAAGCTCGGCTTCCGGACCGTCGGCGAGGCCCAGGGCTTCGCCAACGCCCGCGGCGCCGTGGTCACCGAGGAGATCCTCGAACTGGCCTGAGCCGCCTCTGCACCCTGATCACACCATGGCCAGCACCATGGCCGGGTGATCACACCATGGCCAGCACCATGGCCGGGTCCGACAGGATCGTGCCCACGTCGGCGAGGAAGCGTCCCGCCTGCTCCCCGTCCACCACGCGGTGGTCGAAGGACAGGCTGAGCGTCACCACATCGCGCAGCGCCACCTCCCCCCGGTATTCCCACGGCTGCCGACGCACCGCGCCGAGGGCAAGGATGGCCGACTCCCCCGGGTTCAGGATCGGCGTTCCGGCGTCGATGCCGAACACCCCGATGTTGGTGATGGAGATGGTTCCCCCGCGCAGTTCAGCCGGGGCGCTCCTGCCGGCGCGTGCCGTCTCGGTCAACTCCCCCAGGGCCTCGGCCAGCCGGTGCAGGTCCATCCGGTGCGCGTCCTTGATGTTCGGCACCGTCAGTCCGCGCGGAGTCGCCGCGGCAATGCCGAGATTCACGTAGTTCTGCTGCACGATCTCGCCGGCGTCCCCGTCCCAGCGGGAGTTCAGCTCGGGGCGGCGCTCCAGCGCCAGGCACAGGGCTTTGGCGGTGATGGTCAGCGGCGTGAGTTTCAGCCCGGCGAACGCCTTGCCCGCCTTGAGCCGCCGGATCAACTCCATGCTCTCCGTCGCGTCGACCGTAAGGAACGAGGACGCATGCGGGGCGGTGAAAGCACTGGCCACCATGGCGGCGGCGGTGTGCCTCCGTACGCCCCTGACCGGGATCCGCGTCTCGGCCTCCGCGGCGCCGCCGAGCCAGCCGCCGGCCGTCCCGGACACGGCGCCCGGGGCCGCGACCGCCGGGGCCGCTGCGGCCGCCTCGTGGACTGCGAGGACGTCGTCGCGGGTGATCAGGCCCCGTTCTCCGGTCCCGGCCACCTGGGTCAGATCGACGCCGAGGTCCTTCGCCAGCTTGCGGACCGGCGGGGTGGAGCGTGGCCGCTCCGGGATCGTCCCGGACGGTTCGGCCGCAGCCTCACCGGGCGCACCGGCCGGCCGGCCGGCGGCCGCAACATCCGCGGCTCCGGCGGGCTCCGTGTCCGCTGCGTTCCCGGCCAGGGTCGCCGGATAGGTGGCCGGCACCGCCGCGGTGGCCGCCCCTCCGCTCTTGCGCGGGCGCCGGGCAGGCCGCCCGTTCCCTTCGGCCGCCGCACCGTACCCCACCAGATTCGCCTCGCGGCGCGGTTCCGGCGGGCTTCCCGCGGCCTTGGCACCGTCGTCGCCCTGCCCCGCGTCTTCCACCTCGATGGAGACGATCGGCTCGCCCACGCTGACCGTGGTGCCGGGTACCTCATGCAGGGTCCGGACCACGCCGGCGAACGGCGAGGGCAGCTCGACCACGGCCTTGGCGGTTTCCACCTCGCCCAGGATCTGGTTGAGCTGGACCGCGTCGCCCTCAGCCACGCTCCAGCTGACGATCTCCGACTCGGTGAGCCCTTCGCCCAGGTCCGGCAGTTTGAATACCTTGATCCCCACGGGCTCAGTCCTCCAGTCCGGTCAGCGAGTTGGGCCGGCCGAGCACCCGGTCCACGCCGTCAAGCATGCGATCCAGGTCCGGCAGATGATGCCGCTCCATCTTGGCCGGCGGGTACGGAATGTCCATCCCGGTGATCCGCACCGGCGCGTGTTCCAGATGATAGAAGCAGCGTTCGGTCAGGCTGGCCGCGATCTCCGCGCCGAGCCCGCCGGTCCTGGCCGCCTCGTGGGTGACCACCAAACGGCCCGTTTTCCGCACGGAGGCCTCCACGGTGGGAAAGTCCAGCGGCGACAGCGAGCGCAAGTCAATGACTTCCACCGACACGCCGTCGTCCTCGGCGGCCTGCGCGGCCTCGCGTGCCGTCTGCACCAGCGCGCCGTAGGCCACCAGGGTCACGTCCGACCCGGGCACCTCCACCCGGGCGCTGCCCAGCGGCAGCGCGGACTCCAGCGCATTCTCGTCCACTTCGCCCTTGGTGTGGTACCGCCGCTTCGGCTCGAAGTAGACCACCGGATCGTCGGCGGCGATGGCCTGCTGGATCATCGTGCAGGCGTCCTGCGGGTTGGACACTGCCACCACCCGCAGACCGGACGTGTGGGTGAAATACGCCTCCGGGGATTCGGAGTGGTGTTCGGCCGCGCCGATGCCGCCGCCGAAGGGCACCCGGATGGTCAGCGGCATCTTGACCCGGCCGCGGGTGCGGTAGTGCAGCTTGGCTACCTGGCTGACAATCTGGTCGAACGCCGGGTAGATGAAGCCGTCGAACTGGATTTCGCACACGGGCCGGTAGCCCCGGTAGGCCATCCCGACGGCGGTGCCCAGGATCGCGGACTCGGCCAGCGGGGCATCGATCACCCGGTGGGCGCCGAAGTCCTTTTGCAGTTCGTCGGTAATGCGGAACACCCCGCCCAAGGCTCCGATGTCCTCGCCGATGATCACCACCCTGGGATCGTTTTCCAGGGCCTTGCGCAGCCCGGTGTTGATGGCGCGTCCAAACGTCATGGTGGTCATCAGCGGCCTCCCTCGGCAGCGTCGAACGAATCAAGATAGCGCTCGTAGTGCGCGCGCTGTTCTGCCAGCACGGGGTGCGGCGCCACGTAGACGTTCTCGAACAGTTCCAAGTCCGCCGGGTCGGTCATGCTCGTGCACCCGGCCCGCATCTCGGCCGCTGCCTGGTCGGCCGCGTCCCGGACCCGCTGTTGCAGGCCCTCGTCCAACAAGCCCTCGGCCGCCAGGTGGGCGGCCAGCCGGTCGATCGGATCGCGGCTCTTCCAGTCCTCCAGCTCGTTCGCGTCGCGGTAGCGGGTGGGATCGTCCGCCGTCGTGTGCGGTCCCATCCGGTAGGTGACCGCTTCGATGAAGGACGGGCCGCCGCCGCTGCGCGCGTGCTCCAGCGCCCGGCGGGTCACCGCCAGGCAGGCCAGGACATCGTTGCCGTCCACCCGGTAACTGGGAATGCCGAATCCGGGCGCCCGGTCGGAGAGTTTGCCTTGGGTTTGCAGTGACACCGGTTCGGAGATCGCCCACTGGTTGTTCTGGCAGAAGAAGATCACCGGCGCCTGGAAGCTGGCGGCAAACACCATGGCCTCGTTCACGTCGCCCTGGCTGGTGGCGCCGTCGCCGAAATACGTCACCGCCACGGCGTCATCGCCGTCGAACTTGACCGCCATGGCGTAGCCGGTGGCGTGCAGCGTTTGCGCGCCGATGATGACCTGCGGGGTGGCCATGTTGATCTCGTAGGGGTCCCAGCCGGAGGGCCTGTTGCCGCGCCAAACGCGGATCATGTCGGTCAGGTCCACGCCGCGGCAGTACGCGACGCCGTTTTCCCGGTAGCTGGAGAAGACGAAGTCGTCCTTGCGCAGGGCGCGGCCGGAACCGATCTGGGCCGCTTCCTGCCCCAGCAGCGGCGGCCACAAGGCGAGCTCCCCCTGCCGCTGCAAGGCGGTGGCTTCCTGGTCCAGGCGGCGGACCACCACCATGTCCTGGTAGAGGCCGGCGAGTCGGTCGCCGTCGATATCCTCCAGCCAGGGGTCGAACTCCCCGCTGGGGGCCCGCGTGCCGTCCGGCGCGAGCAGTTGGATGTAGCTTTCCTGGTTATGCGGACCGGCCGGGTCCGTGCCTGGTAAGGACACTTGCGACACTCCCTTTGCGTCTTCAGGGCCGGGAAGTCTTGTGGACCTCCCGGCGCCGGACAGCCCCGCCTGCACCTTTGCCCGCGGTTGACTGTGACACTACTCACATCCGGCAAGTAGCGCAATGATCCGGACAAAAACTGAGCAGAATGCCCTGTCGGGGCCGGGCAGGGCGTGCTAGTCTGCGCATTATGCGGAATCTGGACGGCACCGACCTGCGGTTACTGACAGCCCTGACGCAGGATCCGCGCCGGACGGTCGTGGCCCTGGCGCAGATCCTGGGCCTGTCCCGCAACACGGTGCAGGCGCGGATGGCCCGGCTGGAAAAGGACCAGGTGTTCCTGTCCTTCGACCGGCGGATCAATCCCGCCGCCGTGGGATATCCGCTCGCGGCCTTCATCCACATCCACGTGCACCAGCCGAAACTGCAACAGATCACCGACGAGCTGGCCCGCATTCCGGAAGTACTCGAAGCGATCGGCATCACGGGCCAGGCGGATATTCTGGCCCGCGTCGTCTCCGAGGGCGCCGAGGACCTGTTCCGCGTCAACGGCAAGATTCTGGCGATCGACGGCGTGGAGCGGACCGACACGTCGCTGGCCATGCACGAACTGATCCCGTTCCGGATGGAACCGCTGCTCTTCCGCGGTGCCGGGGCGACCGGCTGACTGTCAGGCCGGTGTGAATCCGACCAGGTCCCTCACGCTGACCAACGCCGCGCTCCCCTAAGCCGGACCCATTGCCCGCGAGGGGTTCGATGCCGATCACTGCGCCGCGCATGACTGCGGGCCCGGCATCCTTCTGCCGGGCCCGCAGTGTTATCTGAGTCGGCGCGTTGCAGCAGGCGCGCGCCGCCGTCGTCGTCTCAGTGAACCGTGGCCTTCTCCGCGCCGACGCCGGTGAGCGAGCGGACCTCCATTTCGGCCTGCTTGGACGCGTCCTCGCGGTTCTTGTCCAGCACGGTTCCCAGCCAGCCCAGGAAGAACGCGAGCGGGATGGAGACGATGCCCGGGTTGTTCAGGCCGAAGATGGCGAAGTCCGCGCCGGGGATCATCGACGTCTCCTTTCCGGAGACCACCGGGGAGAACACGATCAGGACGATGGCCGCACCCAGGCCGCCGTACATGCTCCAGACCGCACCCTGGGTGGTAAAGCGCTTCCAGAACAGCGAGTAGACGATGGTGGGCAGGTTGGCCGAGGCGGCCACGGCGAACGCCAGCGCCACCAGGAAGGCCACGTTCTGGCCCTGGGCGCCGATGCCGCCGAGGATGGACACGACGCCGATGACCACTACGGTGCGGCGGGCCACCCTGACCTCGCCGGCCGAGTCGACCTGTCCCTTGCGCACCACGTTCGCGTAGATATCGTGCGCGAAGGAGGCGGCCGCGGTGATGGTCAGGCCGGCCACCACCGCCAGGATGGTGGCGAAGGCGACTGCGGAGATCAGCCCCAGCAGCACAGGGCCGCCGAGCGCGAAAGCCAGCAACGGTGCGGCGGAGTTGACCCCGCCCGGAGCGCTCTTGATGGCTTCCGGGCCGATCAGCGCCGCGGCGCCGTAGCCCAGCACCAGGGTGAACAGGTAGAACGCGCCGATCAGCCAAATGGCCCAGACCACGGACCGGCGGGCCTCCTTGGCCGTCGGCACGGTGTAAAAGCGCATCAAAACGTGCGGCAGGGCCGCGGTGCCCAGCACCAGGGCCAGCGCCAGCGAGATGAAGTCCAGCTTGGACGCCTCCGAGACGCCGTACTGCAGGCCCGGGTTGAGCAGCTCGGGGTTGCCGGCGGTTTCCACGGCGGCACCCAGCAGTTCGGACAGGTTGAAGCCGTGCAGTGCCAGCACCCACACGGTCATGATGAACGCACCGGCGATCAGCAGGCAGGCCTTGATGATCTGGACCCAGGTCGTGCCCTTCATGCCGCCAACCAGTACGTAGAGGATCATCAGTGCGCCGACGACGGTGATCACCAGAGACTGTCCCAGCCTGGAGTCGATGCCGATCAGCAGCGAGACCAGGGCGCCGGCTCCGGCCATCTGCGCCAGCAGGTAGAAAAAGCACACGGCCAGTGTGGTGATGGCCGCGGCAATCCGCACCGGGCGCTGCCGCAGCCGGAAGGACAGGACATCGGCCATGGTGAACTTGCCGGTGTTGCGCAACAGCTCGGCCACCAGCAGCAGGGCCACCAGCCAGGCCACCAGGAAGCCGATCGAGTACAGGAAGCCGTCGTACCCGTTGATCGCGATCGCGCCGCAGATGCCCAGGAACGACGCCGCGGAGAGGTAGTCGCCGGCAATGGCGGTACCGTTCTGGCCGCCGCTGAAGGACCGGCCCGCCGCATAGTAGTCGGCCGCGGTCTTGTTGTTCCGGCTGGCCCGCAGCACCACCACCAGGGTCACGCCGACAAACAGGGCGAAGATCAGGATGTTGATCCAGGTGGAATCCTTGATGTCGTCCGCCGTGACGGCCAGCGGAATGTTCACGGCGTGCCTCATTTGGGGTCCTCCGGTAGGCCGACGCCCTCGTTTTCGAGGCTGTGGCGGATGTCAGTGGCGATCGGGTCCAGCTTCTTGTTCGCGTAGCGGACGTACCAGGTGGTGATGGCGAAAGTGCTCACGAACTGCAGCAGGCCCAGCACCAGGCCGACGTTGATGTTGCCCCACAGCTTGGTGGACATGAATGCGTGCGCATAGTCGGCCAACAGCACATAGGCGAAGTACCACAGCAGGAAGGCCACTGCCATCGGGAACACGAACGAACGGTGGCGCCTGCGGAGTTCGGTGAACTCAGGGCTGCTCTGGACCACCTGGAAGTCCACGGCCGCGGCGGTGCCGGCGTCCGGGTTGGGGTCGTTACCCATTTTTTCCTCCTCATCGGGCACACGCGGAGTGTGACTGCGATCACTCTGCTAGCTCCCGGTCCCGGTGGCCAGCAGCCCGGCGGCTCGCATCGCCCAACGGTCAACCGGCTGCGGTGAACGGCGCTCCCCTGCGCCGAGCTGCAATCGGCCGTTCGGCCCTGCGGCTAGGCTTGAGGGCATGCTCAGCCCGGCCGTGGACATCGCGCTCATCGCCGCCCTGGCCGTGGTGGCGGTGGCGGTGATCGCGCTGGTGGGCTTTAAACTGACCCGCTCCCACCGGGACCTGGGCTCCGAGGCCGACCGCGCAACCTACGCCACGCTGCATACCGCGGGGCTCGCGGGCCAGTACCTGCGTTCCGGGCTGACGCCGGCCGGCGCGGGCAAGGCGAGCAAGCACCTGCGCGGCCTGTTGGGCTCCGACGTGCTGGTGTTGACCGGGTTGGAGGACGTGCTCGGCTGGGACGGCGCCGGCCAGCCGCCGGAGTCGGCCCTGCGCCTGGCCGGCAAGACCATCGGATCGGGCCGCACCCAGGTTTTCCGCGGCGACCAGTTGCTGCCGGAGGGCCGGGTCCCGCGGGGGGCTGCCGCCGGGGACGGCGACCCGACGGAAGCGGTCTTCGCCCCGATCCGGGTTCAGGACCGGGTGGTCGGCACCGTCGGCGCCTACACCGGACACGTAGCGGCGTCGCTCGTGCGGGCGACCAACGAGGTCGCAGCCTGGGTGGCCACGCAGATCGAACTGGCCGAACTGGACACCTCGCGGACGTTGCTGATGGAGGCCGAGGTGCGCGCGCTCCGGGCCCAAATCAGCCCGCACTTCATCTACAACGCCCTGAACGCCATCGCCTCCTACATCCTCACCGACCCGGCGCGGGCACGGGAGCTGGTGATCGAGTTCGCCGACTTCACCCGCTACTCCTTCCGACGGCACGGAGACTTCACCACCCTGGCGGAGGAACTGAAATCGATCGACCGCTACCTGCTGTTGGAACGGGCCCGGTTCGGCGACCGGCTCAGGGTCAGCCTGCAGATCGGCCCCGAAGTCCTCAGCACCGTCATCCCGTTCCTCTCCCTCCAGCCGTTGGTGGAGAACGCGGTGCGCCACGGGATCGAAGCCAAGGAAGGGCCGGGGCAGATCACCATCACCGCCCACGACGCCGGCGCCTACTCCGTGGTGACCATCGAAGACGACGGCGTGGGCATGGATCCGGAGCGGCTGCGCACCGTGCTGGCCGGCCGCGCCGAAGGCGACCATGTGGGTTTGCGCAACGTGGACGTGAGGCTGCGGCAGGTCTACGGCGATGAACACGGCCTGGTGGTCGACACGGCGCCCGGTGCCGGCACGCTGGTCACGCTGCGGCTACCCAAGTTCCAGCCCGGGAACCTGGTGGACTGAAGCGGCCCGCGCGAAGCTTCACCCTGGGGCCTAATAGACTGTGGGCCATGGTCAATGTGGTTGTCGCCGATGACGAAGCCCCCGCCGTCGAGGCCCTGGCGTACCTGCTCGCCCGGGATTCCCGGATCGGGGAGGTCCACAAAGCCACCAGCGGCGCCGAAGCGCTGCGTGCCCTGGAGCGCCACGACGTGGACGCGCTCTTCCTGGACATCCATATGCCGGCCCTGACCGGGCTGGACATCGCCAAGGTCATTTCCCGCTTCAGCCGCCCGCCCGCCGTCGTCTTCGTGACCGCCGATGAGGACAAGGCGCTGCAGGCCTTCGAGCTGGCCGCCGTGGACTACCTGCTCAAGCCGGTGCGGGCAGATCGGCTGGCGGAGTCCGTGCGCCGGATCTGCGAACTGATGGAAGACGGCGGCGCGGCCAAGCCGGAAGTCGTCACCGTTGACCAAGGCGGCATCACCAAGATGATCCGGCGGGACGAAATCCAGTACGTGCAGGCCCAGGGCGATTACGCCCGGCTGCACACGGCCGACGCCAGCTACCTGATCCGGGTGCCGCTCAACGACCTGGAGCGCCAGTGGGCCGACGCCGGCTACCTCCGGATCCACCGCTCCTACCTTGTGGCGATGGACCGAATCCAGCAGATGCGGACCAGCGCCGGCAGGGCCAACCTCCTGGTCGGCGGTGCCGAACTGCCCGTCAGCCGGCGTCACCTGCCCGCCGTCCGCGACCGGCTGGAGGCCACGCGGGTGAGGCCGCGCGGATGAGCAGCGGTCCCGGCCGCGGCGAGGTTCCCCCAGGTGACGACGGCGGCATCCCGCTGCACCACGGCGGCATACCGGTGAACGACGGTGGCGCCCCGCTGCCCGACGGCGATGCACAGGTTCCGTCGGCCGGTTTCCGGCAGCGGGTCCGCGTCACCGCGCCGCGTTCGGCCGCGCCCCGGCCGGCGGGCGGCTACACCTTCTCCCGCGAGGTGGCCGAGCAGTCGGAAGTCGGCGAGCTCTTCGTGCGGTCCCTGGTCCGTTCCCAATTGCGCCTGGCCGTGGTGGTGGCGGCCGGTTTCGGGCTGATCCTGCTGGGCATGGCCGTGCTGATCGCGCTGGTACCGCTCACGGGCACGTTGACCGTGTTCACGGTCCCGCTCCCCTGGCTGCTGCTGGGCATAGGGATCTACCCGATCATTTTGGCCTGTGCCGCGCTCTACAACCGTGCGGCCGCCCGCAACGAGCGCCGCTTCCGCGAGTTGACGGCCGACCGGGTTAACCCGGGGACGAGGCAGTGAACGCGGCCGCCGGGCTGGCGGCGGTAGCCGCCGTCTGCGCCGCCACCGTGCTGATCGGCATCTACGGGCTGCGGATTTCCCGCACCACCGGTGATTTCTACGTCGCCTCGCGGACGGTCAAGCCGTGGTGGAACGCGTCGGCCATCGGCGGCGAATACCTCTCGGCCGCAAGCTTTTTGGGCGTGGCAGGGCTGATCCTGGTCTCGGGCATCGACGCGCTCTGGTTCCCGGTCGGATACACCGCCGGCTATCTGATGCTTCTGCTGTTCGTGGCTGCCCCGCTGCGCCGCTCCGGCGCGTACACGATTCCCGACTTCGCCGCGGCCCGGCTCGATTCCACTGCCGCGCGACGCGTCACCAGCCTGTTGGTGATAGCGGTCGGCTGGCTTTACATCGTGCCGCAACTGCACGGGGCCGCCCTGACCATGCGCATCGCCACGGGTTTGCCGGGCTGGGCAGGCGCCCTCGCCGTCGTCGTCGTGGTGGTGCTGTCCGTGGTCACCGGCGGCATGCGCTCCATCACCTTCGTGCAGGCCTTCCAGTATTGGCTGAAACTCACGGCCCTGGCCGTCCCGGTGGTGTTCATCCTGCTGGTCCTCGCCGGTTCGGGCCAGTCGGCCACCGGCGGCGGCGCGGCGTTCGACCCGTCGCTGGATGTCGTCGGCGATGCATCCCTGTACCGGAATATCTCGCTGATCATCGCCCTGCTTTTCGGGACGCTGGGGCTGCCGCACGTGCTGGTGCGTTTCTACACCAATCCCGACGGTGCCGCCGCCCGACGCACCACGCAACTGGTGCTGGGGCTGCTGGCGCTGTTCTACCTCTTCCCCACCATCTACGGCGTGCTCGGCAGGCTGCACACCCCGCGGCTGGCCGGCGGCACCCAGTCCGACGCCACGGTGCTGCTGCTGCCGGGGCGCATTGTGGACGGCCTGGCCGGCGATCTCTTGAGCGCCTGCGTGGTGGCGGGCGCGTTCGCCGCGTTCCTTTCCACTACCTCCGGGCTGGTGGTTTCCCTGGCCGGGGTGGTCAGCCAGGACCTGTTCCGCGGCAGCGTCAGGGGCTTCCGGCTGGCCGCCGTGCTGTCGGCCATCGCGCCGCTGGGCATCGCCCTGGGCACCGAATCGCTGGCCCTGGCCGGCAGCGTGGGCACGGTCTTCGCGTTTACCGCCTCGACCATCTGCCCGCTCTTGCTGCTGGGCATCTGGTGGCGGGGTCTCACCGATGCCGGCGCCATTGCCGGCATGGTGTCGGGGGCGGTGCTCTGCGGCGGTTCGCTGCTCACGGCTGCCGTGGCGGGACCGAAACTGGGCGCCTGGGCCGAGCCGTTGGGACAGCCGGCGGCCTGGACGGTTCCGGCGGCATTCCTGGTGACGGTGGCCGTTTCCCGGGCGACGGCTTCGCGCAGGCCGGCCACCACCGCCCGGGTCATGGCACGGCTGCACACCCCGGAGCGGGCGGACAGTCCGGAGCCGGCCGGTTGGCCCCGTCCCGGAGACTGAACGAGGTCGGGCCCCGTCAGTCGATCGCGGCCATTAACTCGACGACGCGGTCCAGGAACGCGTCCACCTGGTTTTCCTCGTAGCCGTCTTTGCCCTTGGCCTCGCGGAACACGGCCCTGCGGACCACATCGACGCTCATCGGCTGGTCGTGCTCGAAATAGCCCAGCAGTTCCACGCACAGCGCGTCGACGTCCTCCACGTTGTAGCTGACGGCGTTCCGCTTCGTCGGCCGGCGGAAGCGTTCGCCCGGGGCGCGGTGCAGGCGGGCGCGCAGCATCGCCGACACGCGGCCGATCTGCGTCAGCCAGGCCTGTTCGCCGTCCCTACTGATCAGCGCGTCGCGCTCCCGCTGGGCGAAGACGTCCTCCAGCCGGTCCAGCGCGGCGTCGACGGCCCGCGGGTCGTAGCCGCCCTTGGCCGGATCGAACGTCATGGCCCGGACATCGCGGCTGGTGATGGGAGCGTCGTCGGGCTCGGGGTTGTTGTAGTACTCCCGCGCCCGGCTGAGGAAGTCGTCCACCTGGCGTGCGTTGTAGCCGAAGTTCCGCCGGTCCACGTGGTCGAACGGGGCACTGCCCTTGCCGGCATCAATGGTTCGTCGCGCCATGGTGTCCTGTGGTTCCTGTTCCTTCAATACGTTCCGCTTGTCTACGGTGCCCAGTCTATGCGGGCCGCCGCGTGGCCCCGGGTATCCGCGGCCGCGCGCCTACACGGCCCCGGGGGCCAGCAACGAGGCGAGCACGAAGGCCACCGGGGCGGCAAACACGATGGAATCCAGCCGGTCCATCACCCCGCCGTGGCCCGGCAGGAAGTTGCTCATGTCCTTGATGCCAAGTTCCCTCTTGACCATCGACTCGGCCAGGTCGCCCACGGTGGAGGCGGCCACGGTGGCCACGGCCAGGACCAGCCCGAACCACCACTGAAGGTCCAGCACCAGCACCGAGCACAGGACGCCGACCAGGACGGCTCCGCCGACCGAACCGGCAAACCCTTCCCACGACTTCTTGGGGCTGATCTTCGGTGCCATCGGGTGCTTCCCGAAGAGCACCCCGATCAGGTACCCGAAGGTGTCGTTGGAGACCACCAGCAGCAGCATGGTGGCCACCTTCAGGGCGCCGGACTCCTCCAGCAGCAACAGCAGCGAGAAGCTGATGAAAAAGGGAACCCAGCAGAGGATGAAGGTGCCGCTGAGCACACTGCTGACGGCGCCGTCGGTACTGTCCAGGCACTTCCAAACCATCAGGGCCACGCAGGAGGCAACCAGCGCGAAGGCGAGCCCCTCCGGCCCGCCGTAATAGGCGGCCACGGGCATCGCGAGGGCACCCGCGAACAGCGGCGGCAGCGGCACCTTAATGTTCTTGACCGTCAGGGCCCGGGAAACCTCCCACACGCCCACGGCCGCGAAACCGGCCACCAGCACCACGAAGGCATCGGGCAGGAGGAAAAGACCCACCAGGACAACGATGAGCAGCGAGAGTCCGACGACGATGGCTGCCGGCAGGTTGCGCCCGGCACGGGAGGGCTTGGCGGCGGCACGCAGCGCCCGGCGTCCGGGTTCTGCCGGCCGCTGTCCCGGACCAGCCGCCGGAGCCGGCGTATCGCCAGCCATGGGTTGAGGCTGGTCCGTACTCATCAGACCTCGAGCAGCTCGGCTTCCTTGCGCTTGAGGAGCTCGTCGACGTTGTCGGTGTGCGACTTGGTTTTGGCGTCCAGTTCCTTTTCGGCCCTGCTGCCTTCGTCCTCGCCGACCTCGCCGTCCTTGACCAGCTTGCCGATGGTGTCCATCGCCTTGCGGCGGATGTTGCGGATCGAAACCTTCGCGTCTTCGGCCTTGCCCCGCACCACCTTGACGTACTCCTTGCGGCGTTCCATGGTCAGTTCCGGCAGGACCACGCGGATCACCACGCCGTCGTTGGCCGGGTTGGCGCCCACATCCGAATCGCGCAGGGCCTTCTCGATGTCGTTCAGCGCCGACTTGTCGTACGGCGTGATCAGCAGGGTGCGCGGTTCGGGGTTCTGGAAGGACGCCAGCTGCTGCAGCGGGGTCGGCGTGCCGTAGTAGTCGACCGTGACCTTGGAGAACAGTGCCGGATTGGCGCGGCCGGTGCGGATGGTGGCGAAGTCTTCCTTGGCCACTTCGACTGCCTTGTCCATCTTCTCGGCAGCTTCGCGCAGCGTCTCGTCTATCACGGTCTCTCCTTCACGTCCTTCATTCACTCCGCGATGCCCGCGGTCCTGGCTCTGCTTTCCATCCTAGGCTATCCGGCGGACGGCCCGGCGCCAGTCAGGCGGTGACGTAGGTGCCGATCTGTTCGCCCAGAATCGCACGGGTCACGTTGCCTTCGCCCTCCATCCCGAAGACCACCATGGACAGCTTGTTGTCGCGGCACAGGCTGAAGGCGGTCTGGTCCATCACCCGGATATTCCGGCGCATGGCTTCGTCATAGGTCAGGGTGTCGAGCTTCTCCGCGGCCGGGTCTTTCTTCGGGTCGGCCGTGTAGACGCCGTCCACGCCGTTCTTCGCCATGAGCACGACGTCGGCGTGCACCTCGAGGGCGCGCTGGGCGGCCACGGTGTCGGTGGAGAAATAGGGCAGGCCGGCGCCCGCGCCGAAGATGACCACGCGGCCCTTCTCCATGTGCCGGATGGCCCGCCTCGGGATGTAGGCCTCGGCTATCTGCCCCATGGTGATCGCGCTTTGCACGCGGGTGTCCACCCCGGCCTGCTCGAGGAAGTCCTGGAGGGCGAGGCAGTTCATGACGGTGCCGAGCATGCCCATGTAATCGGCTCGCGAGCGGTCCATGCCCGACGTCGACAGTTCGGCGCCGCGGAAAAAGTTGCCGCCGCCCACGACGATGGCCACTTCGACTTGGCCGACCGTGGCGGCGATCTGCTTGGCGACGCCCCGGACGGTGTCCGGGTCCACGCCCAGCTTCCCCCCGCCGAAGACTTCGCCCGAAAGCTTCAGCAGGACGCGGCGGCGTTTGGCCCCGGTATCAGCGGTGGTCTGGGTGTTCTGGGATTCCATGGTGCCTCCCGGCGTGCGTGGTTCTGGGGAAAGAGGGTGTGACTGGCCGCGGCTGCCCGACGGTTGAAGCCGCGCGGCCGATCCGGACATGAAAAAGGAGTGGTCACCCGATGGTGACCACCCCCTTGTCATCTGAATCAGCCAGTTCGCCTAAACGTTGCGACCGAGGTTACGCTCCGACGCGGAAGCGAGCAATGGCGGTGGCGTTGACACCGGCCGCCTCCAGCACCTTGCCGACGGACTGCTTCGGGTCCTTGGCAAACGGCTGGTCCAGCAGCACGATCTCCTTGAAGAAACCGTTCAGCCGGCCCTCGACGATCTTCGCGAGTGCCGCCTCCGGCTTGCCCTCGGCGCGGGCGGTCTCGTCGGCGATGCGGCGCTCGTTCTCCACGGTCTCGGCCGGGACCTCTTCGCGGGTCAGGTAGGCCGGGGCGTAGGCCGCGCTGTGCACGGCGATGTCGTGGGCTGCCTCGAAGGCCGAGTCGCCTTCGCCGTCGACGGCGAAGAGGACGCCGACCTGTGCCGGCAGGTCCTTGGACGTCTTGTGCAGGTAGGCATCGACGGTCTTGCCTTCGACGCGGGCGACCCGGCGGACGACAACTTTCTCGCCCAGCACGGCACCTTCCTCGACGACGAAGTCACCCAGCGGCTTGCCGTCGACGTCGGCGGCCAGCAGGGCGTCGAGCTCGGCGGCGCCGGACTCAACCGCCGTGGCCAGTACCTTGTCGGCGAGTTCGATGAACTTGGCGGACTTGGCGACGAAGTCGGTCTCGCAGTTGACCTCGATCATGACGCCGACGGTTCCGTCGATGACCTTGGCGGCCACCAGGCCTTCGGCGGTGGAGCGGCCTTCGCGCTTGGTGGCGCCCTTCAGTCCCTTGATCCGGATCAGCTCAATGGCCTTCTCGGCATCCCCATTGGCCTCGTCCAGGGCCTTCTTGACATCCATCATGCCGGCGCCGGTGCGCTCGCGCAGGGCCTTGATATCAGCAGCGGTGTAGTTCGCCATTTGGACTCCAGTCCTCCCGTATTAAGTAGTGTTCGGTGCCGCTGGCGGCCGGCCTGAGCACAGGCCGGGCCGCCAGCGGAAGTCCGGCGGCGCGCAAGGCGCCCCCGGTGAGTCGGATTTACTTCTCGGTGTCCGCGGCGGGTGCTTCGGCAGCCGGGGCCTCGGCGGCGGGGGCCTCAGCGGCAGGGGCCTCAGCGGCAGCTTCGGCGGCCGGAGCTTCGGCGGCGGGGGCCTCTGTCGAGCCCTCGAGCAGTTCGCGCTCCCACTCGGCCATCGGCTCGGCCGGCGCTTCGGTGTTGCCTGCGGCGCGGTTGTTGCGGGCGATGAGGCCCTCGGCAACGGCGTCGGCGATCACGCGGGTCAGCAGGTTGACGGAGCGGATGGCGTCGTCGTTGCCCGGGATCGGGAAGTCGACTTCGTCCGGATCGCAGTTGGTGTCCAGGATGGCCACCACGGGGATGCCGAGCTTCTGGGCCTCGTCGATGGCGAGGTGTTCCTTCTTGGTGTCGACAACCCACATGACCGAAGGAGTCTTGGTGAGGTTGCGGATGCCGCCCAGCGTGGTTTCCAGCTTGGTCTTCTCGCGCTGCAGCAGCAGCAGTTCCTTCTTGGTGCGGCCGGAAGCTGCGACGTCGTCGAAGTTGATTTCTTCGAGTTCCTTCAGGCGCGAGATGCGCTTGGAGACGGTCTGGAAGTTGGTCATCATGCCGCCGAGCCAGCGCTGGTTGACATACGGCTGGCCGACACGGGTGGCCTGCTCGGCGATTGCTTCCTGGGCCTGCTTCTTGGTGCCGACGAACAGGACGGTGCCGCCGTGGGCGACCGTGGCCTTGACGAACTCGTAGGCGCGGTCGATGTAGGACAGCGACTGCTGCAGGTCGATGATGTAAATGCCGTTGCGCTCGGTGAAGATGAAGCGCTTCATCTTCGGGTTCCAACGGCGGGTCTGGTGACCGAAATGTACGCCGCTGTCGAGCAGCTGGCGCATGGTAACGACTGGCATGTCGTCACTCCTTCCGGCAGCACCGGGCTGGGCCTGGGCTGCTGCCTGTAGACGGTTGTTAGCTTGTCGCCCGGCGGGCTAAGCTCCTGGCGTCTGTCGGCGCCGCCGGCTCGGCGGCGCATGTGCCCGGACCGGTTTCCCGGACCGCCTGGGCACACTTCCATCGCTGAGATCAAGCCGATGGATTTCAGACACGCGTAGTCAGCCTCCGTCCGGACATGGGTCATGGACGGAAAACTGCTTCGTCCAGTGTACTACAGGCGGCACCCTGTTCCTGCGCGTTCCCGCCCTCCACAGCCGGCCGGGCCAAGGGGTTCCGCACACCATCCGGCGCCGCCGCGACGCGGACCGCGGGCAGCGGCGAGGATCGGTTGCATGACGCCGTCCGTGTCGCGCTTGGCCGCCGCCGCGGCCTCTGCTGTGCTGCTGGCCGCGGCCGGGTCACCCGAGCCGGCAGGCCGTTCCAGTTATTCGCCGCCGTGGGGCTGGCCCGCCAGCCCGCAACCCGCCATCGTGCGCGGCTTTGACCCGCCGCCGAAGCCGTGGCTGGGCGGACACCGCGGCGTCGATCTGGCGGTTCCGGCCGGGGCGACGGTCCTCTCCCCCGCCGACGGCCGGGTCAGCTTCTCCGGCCGGGTCGTCGACAGGCCGGTGGTCACCATCGATCATGGAAACGGCCTGCGCAGCAGCCTGCTGGCCGTCGCGTCCGGACTGCAGGCCGGCGATACCGTTTCGTCGGGCGATCCGGTAGGAACGGTTGCCGCGAGCAGTCATTGCGCATGCCTGCATTGGGGCGTCCGTCGCGGCGACGTTTATGTCAACCCCCTGCAGTTCGTCATGGACCTGCGGCCTTCGGTATTGCTGCCGGTGCCGGATGGCTAGACGAACGCCGCCAAGCCGGTGATCGCCCGGCCTGCCACCAGGGAGTTGATTTCGTGGGTTCCCTCGTAGGAGTAGATGGCCTCGGCGTCGGCGAAGATCTTGGCCATTTCGTAGTCGGCCACGATGCCGTTGCCGCCCAGGATGTTGCGGCCCAGGGCCACACTTTCACGCATCCGCGCAGTGGTGAACGCCTTGGCCAAAGCGGACTGCTCGTCCTTGGCCTGTCCGGCGTCTTCCAGCTGCGCCAGGCGGACCATCATGCCCATTGAGGCGACGGTGTTGCCGAGGATCTGCACCAGCTGGTCCTGCACCAGCTGGAACGATGCCAGCGGCTTCCCAAACTGGTGCCGCTCCACGGCGTAGCGCCGTGCCACATCGAAGGCAGCCATCTGCTGCCCCACCGCCTGCCAGGCTACGGCAAGCCGCGTCACCTTCAGCACCTTGTTGGTGTCGCGGAAGCTGTTGGCGCCCTTGAGATGGAAATCATCGGGGACCAGCACGTTTTCCAGGGTGATGTCCGCGTTCTGCACGGTGCGCAGGCTGATCTTGTTCTCGATCTTCGTCGCGGCATAGCCGGGGGTGGCCGTGTCCACGAGGAAGCCCTTGACCTGGTTGTCGGCCAGGTCGCGCGCGTAGATGACGACCCAGTCCGAGAAGGTCGCGTTGCCAATCCAGCGTTTGGCTCCGTTCAGCACCCAGCCGTTCCCGTCGCGCCGGGCCGTGGTGCGCGTGCCGCCGGCGACGTCGGAGCCGCCGAGCGGTTCCGTCAGTCCGAAAGCGCCGATCTTCTTGAGGGCGTAGATGTCCGGCAGCCAGGCCTCCTGCTGCTCCTTCGACGCGAGGACTTCGATCGATCCGGCGAACAGGCCGTCGTGGACTCCCAGGAACGTGGCGATGGACGTGTCGGCGCGGGTGAACTCCGCGTGGACGAGGCCGGCGAACAAGTTGGAGTATCCCTGCCGCCTGACCGGGCTGACCACGTCCAGGTCCGCCAGTTTCGGGATGATCTCCAGGGGGAACTCAGCCCGGTTCCAGCAGTCGACGGCAATCGGCCGGACTTCCTTGGCCAGCCAGTCGCGGATGTCGTGCAGCCGCGAGCGTTCGGGTTCCGAGAGCATCTCCTCGAACGAGTAGAAGTCTCCATCGGCGTAGGGAAGGTCGTTCGGATCGATGACGCGCTGGCCCATAGTGGCTTCCTTTTCTGTGAACAGGTCGCGGCCCCGGGCAGGAGGCGCCGGGGAGAAGATCAAGTTACTGATCAGTAACTTAGCGCAGAACCGGTCAGCGGGCAACGGCCGAACGCGTGGGGCCGCAGCTTCGGCCGGGGTGCCGGGGCAGCCGCATCCCCGGAGTCCCGCGGGAGTCCGGCGGGCGGCATGACGAAGGCCCCGGACCATTCTGGTCCGGGGCCTTCTCTCGACGTAGGGCGGGTGGGGCTTGAACCCACGACCAAAGGATTATGAGTCCTCTGCTCTGACCGGCTGAGCTACCGCCCCGCGCTGCCGGGCGGCGCCCCGCAGCGCGGGGACCGTTACCGGCACCTTAGACATACTAAGTCCTCCCGACCGGCGGGCGCACGTTGGCCTAGTCGAGGAAGTCGTCCGCCGAGGCTCCGCGGTAAAGCTGCTCGAAAGTGTCCATCGTCTTGTCGATGCCGTGCCGCATCGCCTTCGCGTGGCTGGCTTCGCCCATGGCCTCCAGCCGCTCGGGACTCTGGCCGAGTACGGCGTTGAGCTTGGCCGCCAGGTCGGAGGGATCGCGGGGGGCAAACAGGTAGCCGTTGACACCGTCCTCCACGAGGTGCGGCAGGGCCATCGCATTGGCCAGCACCACCGGCTTGCTGGCGGACATCGCTTCCAGGGACACCAGTGACTGCAGTTCGGCGGTTCCGGGCTGGCAGAACACAGCCGCGCGCAGGTACGCCCGGCGCAGTTCGGCGTCGTCCACATGGCCCAGGAACGCGATCCTGCGCCCAAGCCCCATCGCGGCAACCCTCGCCTCGAGGTTCTTTCGCTCGTCGCCGTCGCCGATGATCTCCAGGTGGACGTTCAGCGCCGGGTCCGTCATGGCCAGCGCCTCGATCAGCGTGTCCACGTTCTTTTCCACCGCCAGCCGGCCCACAAACAGCACCGTGGGGTGCTCCGGCCTCTCGATCGTTTCCCCGGGGGCCAGCTCATAGGCGGCGGCATCGATGCCGTTGGACAGCGGCATCACCTTGTGCAGGAAGGCGTGGTCCCGCATCGCCTTGGCGGCGAGCGGCGTCGGCGTCGTCACCACGGCAGCCTTGCCCATGATCTTGCCCATGTCGCGCCAGGAGTTCTTCGCGACGATGTCCAGGAACCACTGCGGGAACGGCAGGAACGGCTCCAGGTTCTCCGGCATGAAGTGGTTGGTCGCGATGGTGCGGATGCCCCGTCGCACTGCCTCGGCGATGGTGGCCTGTCCGATCATGTAGTGGCACTGGATGTGCACGACGTCCGGCTGGACCTCATCGAAGATCCGCTTGATGTCGCGTTTGATCTCCCAGGGAAAGCAGATGCGCCACGTCTCGTGCGTCGGCACCGAGTGTGAGCGGAGCCGGTGCACCGTCGCCTCCGCACGGTGTTCCACGAAGGTCGGGCCCTTGTCATACCGCCCGGCGATGATGTCGACGCTGTGTCCGCGCTTGGTCATCGCGGTGGCCAGCCGGTACCCGAAGACGGCCGCCCCGTTGACATCCGGCGGGTAGGTATCGGCTGCAATCAGGATCTTGAGGGGTTTCGGTCCGATGTCGTCGCTCACCTGCGGCAGGACTCCTTGTTTCGTGGTCACGGTATTGGTCATCGCGCCGGCCCTATGGTTTCTTGCCCGAGGCTTGGGCCCGGCGCCGGGCTTCTTCCTGTTTCTGCAACACGTCCGGATGGTGCCTCGAGAGGGCAATGACCCCAACAATAGCAACCAAACCTGCCCCCACCATGCCAATCGCAAACACCGGTTCGACGTCGGGCCTGAGCTCTCCGAGGATGAAAATGCCGATGGCGATGCCGACCAGCGGATCGATCACCGTCAGCCCCGCGATGACCAAATCGGGCGGGCCGCTGGCATAGGCACTCTGGACAAACCAAGCCCCCAGGCCGCCGGCCGCGGCGACCGCGATGACCGTGTAGATCGGTACGTTGGCGATGAAACCGCCGCCCGGCTCCAGCAGCCGCAGGCCGATAATCCTCACCAGCACGGCGACGAAACCGAACAACATGCCGGCTCCCAGAATGTAGGCGAAGGCATTCAGCCTGTGCCGGAACATCAGTTCCAGCGAGAGAAAGACGGCAACGACGACGGCCAGCAGCAGGACCGCTGAGAGTTCCTCCTCGGCCCGCACGCGATGGCTAGCGCCCGTGACGTTGACGGCCAGCAGTACGAAAACGGCGCTTCCTGCCACACACGTTGAGATGGCCACCACCGTCACGCGGTTCAGCCGGATCCCCTGGTCCTTGGAATTGATGATCGTGGTGATCACCAACGCGATGGCGCCGATCGGCTGGACGACGGTCAACGGCGCGCTCACCAAGGCAAACACGTTCAATCCCATCCCGACGGCCAACAGCAGCAGTCCCAGGACCCAGCGGGGATTGCGGAGCATCCGCAGCAAACCGGCGACGCTCATCGCCAGGCCGCCCGTATTGGCTTGGACGGCACTGGCTTGGCGCTGGGTGCCGAGGGCGAGGAAGAAGGCACCGAGCAGGGCACAGAGTATGGCTAACCAGACCATGGGGTCCCGTCAGAAAATGTCCGTTTCCGCCCGGAGCGCGGGTCAACCATGGAGTGGATCGTTCTGCCTGGCCTCGCGCCGGCGCTTGTACTTGCCCCAGGCCGCCCGCATGTAGCCCAGCCACGCAAGGACGTGCCCCGCACAGCCCGCGGCGAGGATGGCGTAGGCGAGGGTCAGCAGCCAGTCGTGCCCGAAGCCCTCCACCCGATGGAGCAGCAGCAGCGGAGTGCCTGCCAGCAGCAGGGCCGTCCGGACCTTGCCGATGAGTGTCACGGGAAGGTCGGGGCTGCCATGGAACAGGAGCAATGAGAACACGAGCAGGATCGCGTCGGGGATGATGATGGACAGCAGCAGCCACCACGGGGCGATGCCGGCCGCGACAAAGGTCGTGGCCACGATGATGAGGGCCAGCCGGTCGGCCACCGGGTCCAGCCACTTGCCGACCGAGGAGATTTGGTCGAGGCGGCGGGCGAGGTAGCCGTCCACCCAGTCCGTGGATCCCAGCACGACCAGCGTGATGGTGGCTGCCCCGTACGAGTGCCGGGCGATCAGCCAGACAAATAGCGGCACCGCAAGGAAACGCAGGACGGTGATGAGGTTCGGGATGGTCCAGAACGTGTGCAGCTCGCGGTACTCGAAGTCGCGCCGCGTCCCGGCACCGATGATCCTCAACGCCGTCCCTCCCCTCAGTCGTCGTTCCACGCTGGGCAGCCGGCTGCGCTGCAGCCGGCTTCCGTGCCGCCGTGCGACGGTGGTAATGGTTATTTTTTCAGCAGCCGCCGGAGCATGACGCCCATGGCGGTCAGCGAAACCGCCAGCGTCGCCAGTGGCTTCCAACGCTCCCTCAGCTCCGGGCCGGCCTCGCTGACGGCTTCGGCGCCTGCCACCAGGCGTTCCGTGGCAGCATCTGCCGCATGCTTCGCCCGGCGCTTGGCCTGCTCCGCACGGGGCTTGGGGTCGACGCGGCGGCCGAGATCGTCCCTGACTGCCGCCAAGTGGTCACGGCGTTCCGCGGTACGGGCACGCAGTTCGTCCATCGTCGGAGCCGGCTCCTGCGGTTCCTTGCGCTCCGCCTTTTCCGCCTTGGTCTCCTTCCGGGGCTTTTCGTCCAGTGTCGCCGGATTGAAGCTGCTGCCCTCACGCAACACGCCGACGTCGTACTTGACGCCGCGGATGGCCTCGGCGGGAAGGAGCGGCATGGCCTTCTTGCCCCTCGAGATTCCAATGAGCGCCAGGATACCGCCGAGGATCAGGAACACGGCTGCGACGAGCAGCGCCGCCAGCCAGGCCGGCATGATGAGGGCCAGTCCCATGATTGCGGCGACCAAGAGGGAGATGGCCATCAGGACCAGGAACACCAACGCGACCGCAAGGATCGCGGCGGCAATGCCTGCCTTGGTGCCCTTGCCCTTGAGCTCGAGCAGGGCCAGCGAGAACTCGTCCTGAAGCTGGCGGGGGGTTAGCTGGCCGGCGAGCCGTGCCAGCCCCGCCGTCGACAACCTGGCGCCGGCAACGGAGCTGCCTGGCTGCCCGGCACGGGCAGCGGTGCTCCCTGGCTGCCCGACGCGGGCTGCAGCGCTCCCGGGCGGCCGCAACCCGGTGACGGTGCTGCCGGGAGTCCCCGCACCGGTTGCGGTGCTCCCGGACGTCCTCTCACCGGTTGCGGTGCTTCCGTGGCTTTCCGGACCGGTCATGGGCTCTGCCTCCATCTTGTCGGTAGTGCGCGAGTGTCCACACCTTCAAATTATCATTCTGCCCCAGTCTGGCCCCTCAGCCGTAGGGAGTAGTTTCACTGGAGGGCTGTGGAACAAAAAATATGAGTAAACGCTTACGTTCACCTGCCCTGCGAACTAGGCTGGCAGGCAGCCCGTGTCCGCGCCCGTTTCCGCAAGGGACCAGTGATGAGCAAGGTCGTGCAATTCCCGAAGCCGTTCCTGTGGGGCGCCGCGACGGCCGCCTACCAAATCGAAGGCGCGTCCCGGGACGACGGCCGCACCGATTCCATCTGGGATGTCTTCTGCCGGCTGCCGGGCGCCACCGTGGGCGGCGAGACCGGCGAACGGGCCTGCGACCACTACCACCGCTACCGTGAGGACGTCGCGCTGATGTCAGCCCTGAACCTGGGTGCCTACCGGTTTTCCACGTCCTGGCCGCGGGTCAAACCGGACGACGCGGTCGTGAACCCGGCCGGCCTGGATTTCTATTCGCGCCTGGTGGACGAACTGTGCGCGGCGGGCATTAAGCCCTGGCTCACGCTGTACCACTGGGATTTGCCGCAGGCGCTGCAGGAGAACGGCGGCTGGGCGAACCGGGACACCGCCTACCGCTTTGCGGAATACGCCCTGGCGGTCCACGAGGCGCTCGGTGACCGGGTACGCGTCTGGACCACGCTCAACGAGCCATGGTGCTCGGCGTTCCTCGGCTATGGTTCGGGCGTCCATGCACCGGGCATCCAGTCGAGGCCGCAGGCCTTGGCGGCCATGCACCATCTGCTGCTGGGGCACGGGCTGGCCTCCGACGAGCTGCGCCGCCGCGATCCGGACGCAGAGCTGGGCCTCACCCTGAACTTCACGGTGGCGGATCCCCTGAATCCGGAGGATCCCGTCGATGTGGACGCCGCCCGCCGCATCGACGGCCAGTTCAACCGCGCCTTTCTGGACCCCGTCTTCCGCGGTTCCTACCCGGCGGATTTTCTGGTGGACGTGGGGCCGTACGGACTGGAAGCCAGGATTCGGGACGGCGACCTGGCTCTGATCGGAACCAGGATCCAGGCGCTGGGCGTCAACTACTACCACGGTGAAGCGGTGACCGGGCACCCCCGCCCGGACGCGGAAAACACGCATGCCGCCCCGGTCGAGCGTCCGCTGGCGCCGCCCTACCCCGCGGCCGACCATGTCAGCTCTGTTCCCCGCGGGCTGCCCACGACGGCGATGGGCTGGGAGATCCAGCCGGAAGGACTGCACCGGCTGCTCGTCCGTTTGCAGCACGAGTACAGCGGCCCGGCCGGGACGGCGCTCTTCGTCACCGAGAATGGGGCGGCCTTCGACGACGAGGTCTCGGCCGACGGCGCCGTGCATGACCGGCAGCGGCTGGAGTTCCTGCGCGCACACATCCTGCAGTGCCACCGTGCCATCCAGGACGGCGTGGACCTGCGCGGCTACTTCGGCTGGTCGCTGATGGACAACTTCGAGTGGGCCTGGGGCTACAGCAAACGCTTCGGCCTAACCCGGGTGGACTACGCCACCCTGGAGCGCACCGTCAAGGACAGCGGCCGCTGGTATGCGCAGGTCGCCGCCGGCAACCGGGTCGCCTCGGCCTAGCCAAAGAAAAATCCCGCAGCCGGCGCGGGGTGCGGGATTTTGCCTTGCAGCTCCCCCGACTGGACTCGAACCAGTAACCCTTCGATTAACAGTCGAATGCTCTGCCAATTGAGCTACGGGGGATTGAAGCGAGTAAAACTCTAGCAGGACGGCGGCGCGGAGACGAAATCGGCCTCGCGCCGATGGCCCCCAAACGCACAGGATCCCCGCCTCCTGCAGAAGGCGGGGATCCAGTGTTTGTCCGCTCCCCCGACTGGACTCGAACCAGTAACCCTTCGATTAACAGTCGAATGCTCTGCCAATTGAGCTACGGGGGAAAGCTGCCATCCGCCACCGGCGGTTTGGCCTCCAACAGCATACTCAATGCAGGCCGGAACTTGCCAATTGAAGGCCCGGCCTACTCCGCGCGAAGGGCCCGCCGCTGCATTTCCAGTTCCATCAGTTCACGGTTGATTTGCTGGAAACTCTCGGGATCGGACGCTGGATCCATCCGTTGCAACTGGCCCAGCTTGTCGGCCTTCAGGTGGGTGATCTGCAGGTCCTGCAGCCGGTTCAGGATCCCCCGGCAATACAGCCGCAGGGCGTCGTCGTTTTGTGCAGGCAGCGGGGTCACCGCAAGTTCCGAGACGAAGGTGCGCAGCTCCTCCGGGACCTCCTGGCGGATGGTCTCCACCCACTGCGAGGGTGTGGCACCGGAAACACCCGCAGCCCGGACGGCGCCGTGGATGGCCACGTGCACGGGCGCCAGGAAGCGGGCCTGCATGAACTGTTCCCACTGGTTGGCATCGAGGAGACCGGGCTGCTGGATGGCCACTTCCAGTGCCTGGTGTTCCAGGCGGACCACGGGATCACGCAGATCCGGCCGCGGAAAGGCCGGGGGTGCCGCGTACTGGCCGGATTCCCGGGCGTAGTCCGTTTCTCCGCCGGCCTCGGCGCCCCGGCCGTAGCCGTGCTGCGCGGCGTGCCCGTAGGCAGGCCGGCCGTCCTGTTGCCGGGGGGAAGGATTTCCCGGATTCCATGCGTCCCGGCCCTGCTGCCCGCCGCCGCGCCGGTACGGTCCGGGCGGCTGCTGGTTGCCGCGGTTCGATTCCTGCCCGCGGTCCTGCTGGCCCCGCTCGCGGCCCGCCGCCCGCGTCCCGGCTTCCTGTCCCCGTTTAGCGGCCCCGGCCACCGCTCGGGTGACGTCGTCGATGTCCATGCCCAGCCAGCCGGCGAGCTCGCGCGAGTAGCCGGGACGCATGGCGGGGTCCCTGATCTCGGCCACCACCGGGGCCGCGGCACGGAGGGCCTGGACCCTTCCTTCGACCGTGTCCAGGTTGAACTTCTTCAAGGTGGCCTTGATCGCGAACTCGAACAGCGGACGGCGGGAGCTGATCAACTCGCGCACCGCACCCTCGCCGTGGCTCAACCGCAGGTCGCAAGGATCCGCGCCGCTCGGCTCGACGGCTACGTAGGTCTGGGCAACAAAGCGCTGGTCTTCCTCGAAGGCGCGCAGCGCGGCCTTCTGGCCCGCCTCGTCGCCGTCGAAGGTGAAGATCACTTCCCCTCCGGTTCCGTCATCGGAGAGCAGGCGCCGGGCGATCTTGATGTGGTCAGTGCCGAAGGACGTGCCGCACGTCGCCACGGCCGTCCCGATGCCCGAAAGGTGGCAGGCCATCACGTCCGTGTAACCCTCCACGACCACCAGTTGGCGGTTGCGGGCGATGTCCCGTTTGGCCAGGTCGATGCCGTACAGGACCTGCGACTTCTTGTAGAGCGCCGTCTCTGGCGTATTGAGGTATTTGGGCCCCTGGTCGTCCTCGAAGAGCTTGCGGGCACCAAATCCTATGGTCGCCCCCGTCAGGTCGCGGATGGGCCAGATGAGCCGGCCACGGAACCGGTCATAGATCCGGCTGTTCCTGCCATCGGATCCGTCCGATCCGCCGGAGAACATGCCGGTCATCCGCAGTTCGTCTTGGGTGAAGCCGCGGCCGGTGAGGTGCTTAAGCAGGCCGTCCCAGCCCTGCGGGGCGTAGCCGACGGCGAACTGCTCCGCGGCTGCCTGGTCGAAGCCCCGTCCGGAGAGGAACTCCCGGGCCGTCGCGGCACCCGGGCTCTGGAGCTGCTCCCGGAAGAACTCCGCGGCAACCTTGTGTGCGTCCAGCAGCCGCTGCCGCTTGCCCACATCCTCCCGGCGGGGGCCGGTACCGCCGTCTTCGTACCGGAGCGTGTAATTGATCCGGTGGGCGAGTTTCTCCACGGTCTCGCTGAACGTGGTGTGATCCATCTTTTGCACGAAGGAGATGACGTCGCCGCCCTCGCCGCAGCCGAAGCAGTGGTAGGTGCCCACCTGCGGACGGACGTGGAACGACGGCGACCGCTCGTCGTGGAAGGGGCAGAGGCCCTTGAATGACCCGATGCCGGCCGACTTCAGCGTGACGTAGCCGTCGATGACTTCCTTGATGTCGGTACGCTGGCGGACTTCATCGATGTCTTCACGCTTAATGAGTCCGGCCATAGTCCCATGGTATGCAGCCGCGCCAAATCGGCGCCGGAACCGCGGCGGCCTGTGTCGAGGCGCCGCGTGCAGCCGCCTGTGGAGGGAAGCTGCTTGCGGCCCGCAACCTCACAGGAGGGTGCGGTGGGCCCCCATCAGGCGTTCGTGCAGGGCCAGGGCGGAGACATCGGTGAGCGAGGCGATCTGGTCGATGACCACGCGAAGGCGGCCGCCGTCGTCGTCCGCATCCCGCCAATCCGAGGCAAAGGGCTCCTCCAGATGTTTCTCCCCCGTGGCGTGGAGCTCGCTGACCAGGTCGTGCAGGATCTCCTGCTGGTGTTCGTAGACCGGCTGGCGCAGGTCCGCGGTCATCACGAACGTGGTGGCCAGGCCCTTCATCACCGCGATCTCGATGGCGGTTTCCTGCGGCACCACCAGCTCCGCTGCATAGCGGGTCAGCTGCTGCGGGCCGTAGATGGAGCGGGTGGCTTCCATCGCGCTCGAGCAAAAGCGGCCGATCAGCTGGCTGGTCATGTCTTTCAGCGCTGCCATGGCCTTGCGGCTGCCGTCGGCCTCGCGCACCCAGACGCCGGATTGCTCCAGCCGGGTCAGTGCTTCGTCCACCTCCTGGGCATCGCTGGAGGGCAGGTACCACTGCTGGGTGTAGCCGATGACCCGGCTGCGGGTGTCGGCGCTGTCCAGCCACTTGAGCTGGATGCGTCCGGCCACGATGGCGTCTTCGACGTCGTGCACGGAGTAGGAGATGTCGTCGGCGAGGTCCATCACCTGGGCCTCCAGGCAGGAACGGCGCTCCGCGGCGCCTTCGCGCAGCCAGTTGAACACGGGAAGGTCGTCTTCGTAGGCGCCGAACTTGCTGGTGCGCTTGCCGTGGATGACCGGCGCGTCGTCGGCGGACCACGGGTATTTGCAGGCCGCGTCCAGGCTGGCCCGGGTCAGGTTCAGCCCGGCCGGGGATCCGTCCGGGCGCAGGATCTTGGGCTCCAGCCGGGTCAGCAGCCGCAGGGTCTGGGCGTTGCCTTCGAAACCGCCGATGGCGTGGGCCGCGGCGTTGAGCGCGGTCTCCCCGTTGTGGCCGAACGGGGGATGGCCCAGGTCGTGGGACAGACAGGCGGCGTCCACCACGTCGGGGTCGCAGCCCAAGGTGCGTCCCAGTTCGCGGCCGACCTGGGCCACTTCCAGGCTGTGCGTCAGCCGGGTCCGCACAAAGTCGTCCGTGTCCGGGGACACCACCTGGGTCTTGGCGCCCAGCCGCCGCAGTGCCGACGAGTGCAGAACCCGGGCCCGGTCGCGTTCAAACTGCGTGCGGTAGGTGCTCTTCGGCTCCTCGGTGTACCAGCGTTCCTGGTCGAACTCCGTGTATCCCGGCGTGGGCGGGGCCGGGCGCCCGGTGCGTACCTTAGCCACCGGAGACGTCCAGTTCAGCGGCGGCGATCATGGCCTTGTGGTCCGCGTTCAGCTCCCGGCTGGAGAGCCAGCCGTCGGGCAGCGCCGTGCGTTTGGGCGAACCGGCCCGGCCGCGCGGGCCCTCGGCGTCCGCCCCCGGGTAGGGAGCGTCGGCATCCAGTTCGGCCAGCAGTTCGCGCAGCACCTCGAGGGTGGGCACCTGGGCCAGCGCGGCACGCAGCTCGCCGCCCACCGAGTATCCCTTGAAGTACCAGGCCACGTGCTTGCGGATGTCCCGCAGGGCCTTGCCCTCGTCCTCGAAGTAATCCACCAGCAGCTCGGCATGCCGGTAGAAGCTGTCCGCGACGTCCTTCAACCCCGGCCGGAAGCGCCTGTCGGTTCCTTCGAAGGCGGCCTGCAGGTCCCCGAACAGCCACGGGCGGCCTTGGCAACCGCGTCCGACGACGACGCCGTCCACTCCCGTTTGTTGCACCATCCGCACCGCATCCTCGGCGCTCCAGATGTCTCCGTTGCCCAGCACCGGGATGTCCGGCAGGGCTTCCCGCAGTTCCGCGATCGCGTTCCAGTCGGCCTTGCCCGAGTAGAACTGGCTGGCGGTGCGGCCGTGCAGCGCCACGGCCGCCACCCCGGCGTCGCGGGCGATCTTGCCGGCCTCGATGAAGGTCAGGTGCTCGTCGTCGATCCCCTTGCGCATCTTGATGGTCAGCGGGACGTCGCCCTTGGCGGCTTCGCGGGTCGCCGCCTGGATGATCGCGGTAAACAGTTCGGTCTTCCAGGGCAGCGCCGAGCCGCCGCCGCGGCGGGTGACCTTCGGCACCGGGCAGCCGAAGTTCAGGTCGATGTGGTCGGCGCGGTCTTCCTCCACCAGCAGGCGGACGGCGGCGCCGACGGTTTTGGGATCCACGCCGTAGAGCTGGACGGACCGCACGTCCTCGTCCTCATCGTGCGAGATGATCCGCATGGACTCCCGGTTGCGTTCGACCAGCGCGCGGGACGTGACCATTTCCGCCACATACAGGCCGCCGCCGTACTGGCGGCAGAGCCGGCGGAACGCCTTGTTGGTGATGCCGGCCATGGGTGCCAGCACCACCGGGGTGTCGACGGTTATCGGGCCGAGTTTGAGCGGTGGAAGCTCGAGCTTGGCGGCCGATTCGGGGGCAGCGGTAAGTGTCACCCCACCATTCTCTCAAAACCGGGCAAATCCGTGCGCCGGCACCCGCACCTGTGGACTAACGGCCCCGGTCGGCTTCGCCGCCGTTCCTCCGCGCCGCCGGGGTTCGTCCGCGTCCGCGGGACAGCCGGGCCGCGCGCCGGCCTTGGAGCGCGCAGGCCGCCTGCCGCGCTCGTTGGCCGTCAGGCGCGCAGCAGGCCGCCGAGGGCGCTGTCCGTGAAGTGTTCGAGCAGGTCCTGCGGGTCCCGGTACACCTCTGCCGCACCGGCGTGGAGCAGTGTCGCAGCGGGGGTCCCGCCGCATTCGAGGCCGATGCACGGAATCCCGAGGTCTCCGGCCGCCTGGACATCCCACACGGCATCGCCCACGAAAACGGTGTCTGCGGGCTGCAGGCCCGCCGCGTCCAGGGCCGCCTGCAGGATGTCCGGCGCCGGTTTGCTGTTCTCCGCGTCCGCGGAGCTGGTGGCGGCGGTGATGGACCCGTCGGCGTCGATCACGCGGCGCAGCACTTCCAGCTCCGTTCCCTCGGCGGATGAGGCCAGCACGACGGCCAATCCCTCCTCGGCGGACCGGCGCACCAGCTCGCGGGCACCGTCGAAGCGGCGCAGGGCCGGCCAAAAGGTGGAGAAGACGGTTCCATGGGCGGCCTTGAGGTCCTCGTCCCGGGACTGGTCGCGGTCCTCGTCGAGCAGCTGCGCGATAAGCCTGCCGCCGCCCATTCCCACGCAACGGTGGATGGCCGCCATCGGGACGTCGAGACCCGCCTGCCGGAAGGCCTGCCACCAGGCCAGCACGTGCAGGTAGTTCGAATCCACCAGCGTCCCGTCCACGTCAAACAGCACGCCCTTCATAAGCACTCCTCCCGACGACGGCGATGGTTCTTTCGGCACCGGCCCGGACACGGCACCAATGTGTGCAGTCTAGCCGCTCGGGTCGGCGGGCCTGCCGTGGCCCGCCGCGGCTTCCGCCCCGGGGTCCCGCACCCCTGCGTCGGCGGGCGCGCGGGTTGCGGCGGCCCCGCCGGGCCCCCTTACCCCCGCGTCGGGATCGGCGGCGGCTCCGGCCATGAGGTGCCGGGGGCCTGACCGCTCCCCCGCCGCCACCGGACCACGGATGCCGGTGGCCTTGACCACCAGCACCGCGATCAACGTGGTGATCGGGATGGCCAGGACCAGGCCGATGGATCCGACCAGGGTGCGCACAATCTCCTCGGCCAGTTCCCCGCTGGTCAACGTGGCGAACAGCGGCCGGTCGTGCAGCGACACCAGGATCAGTACCGGAAGGGACGCGCCGGCGTAGGCGAAGGCAATGGTGTAGACGGTGGAGGCGATGTGGTCCCGCCCCACGCGCATGGCCCCGGTGAACAGGCGCCTGGCAGAGGCACCGGGAGCCAGTTCGTACATTTCCCACACCGCCGACGACTGGGTGATGGTGACGTCGTTGAGCACGCCCAGTCCGGAGATGATCAACCCGCACATGATCAGCCCGGAGACGGAGAGGCTGCCGCCCAGGTTGATCAGCTGGTAGGTGTAGTCGTCGTCCACGCCGGTCAGGTAGGCGGCGTCGGTGGCCCAGGCCGCCAGCAGGGCGGTCACGCCCAGGCCGAACAGGGTGCCCAGCAATGCGGTGGACGTGCGGGCGGAGAATCCGTGCGCGAAGTAGAGCACCCCGACCATGATGACCACCGAGCCGATCAGCGCCAGCAGCAGCGGCGGCTTGCCTTCCATGAGGCCCGGCAGGATGAACTGCGCCAGGACCAGGAAACCGCCCGCCAGCCCCAGCATCGCGCGGAAGCCGCGCCAGCGGGCCACGGCCACCACGACCAGGGCGTAGAGCACGGCCAGCAGCACCATGGGGACGCTGCGCACGAAGTCCACGAAGACGTAGGCCCCCTCCTGCCCGCCCATGACGCCGGAGAGATTCAGGTAGCGGATGGTGTCGCCGGCCTCGACGCCGCGCGAGGCCGCGATCTCCGGCGTGATCTCCACGGGCAGCGGCGAGCCGCCGGCGTCGGGCTGGGTGTAGGCGACCAGGCACTCCTGTGCTTCCATGCCGGCGTCCACCGCCGCCTGCGAGGTGGGGCAGTCTTCCAGCTCCACCCTCTGCACGGTGCCGACGTCGAACGTCACCCCGGGCGCCGCGGCATAGGGATCGGGGACATCGGCTCCGGCTCCGTCCCCGGAGGGCCAGAGCAGGATCATGCCCACCAGGGTCAGGACGGTGACCGGCAACAGGATGGCCGCCAGGAGCAGATTGGCCCGCCGCCGCGCGGCGAGTGCGGCGGCGCCGGGCGTGGAAGTCCCGTGGCTGTGGCTGTGCCCCATCCGTCAGTCGCTGACGATGGAGGTTTCCGGACCCAGCTGGCGCGCGAGACCGGAGTCCAGCAGCGGCTGCAGCACGGCCAGCACAGCGGTCATCGAGTCGTCCACCTCCAGCTGCACCGGGTACTGCGCCACCAGCATGGCCAGCAGCGCCCGCACCGCGGCCTCGGCGTCCTCGGCCGGCAGCGCGGTGTCGTATCCCAGCAGCACGTCCGCCGGGGCGTCCGTGCGCTCGTGCGTGTAGCTGACGGCGAAAGCCTGGATGGTGCCGCCGTCGGACTTGGGCGCGCTGCGCAGCACCACCGCGCCGCCGGCCCCCGCGCTCTCGCTGAGCAGCATCTGCTGGGCGCGTCCCACGGTCATGTCCGCCCGGTCCCACACGTGCACCGAGTTGTAGAAGTCGGCCACGGCCCGGGTCAGTTCCACCGACCCGGTGGCCGCCTCCTCCAGTTGCGGACCGGTTTCCCCGAGGTCGGGCAGCGGCAGCGCGCCGGGTGAGACCAGCACCACGCGCGAGCTCTGGATCTGGGTCAGGCCGGCGGCCCGGGCGAAGGCGGCGCCGGAGGTGTCCGGCTCCACCTTCGCCCGCAGCTTCCGCACGCCCGACGGCGCGTGCTCGGCCTCGGCGCGGAGCCGTGACAGCAGGTCACGGGCGACCCCGGCGCCGCGGTGGTCGCGGGCAACCTCGACGTACACCCACAGCCGGTCCGGATGCAGGCTGGTCTCGTACACGGTGCCGGCGGCAACGGCTATCCCCTGGTCCTCGGCCACGATGCACCGCGACCACGGCTGGTCGGCGGACGGGCGGAACATGGCACGGAAGTGACCGGCCTGGCCGGTTTCCGGGTCGCCCCAGATCTCCAGCAGGGCCAGGTCATCGTCCTCGCGCCAGTCACGGTAGGTCAGCTGGGCCATGGTTCTCCTTTAGGGGTGGGCTGCCCTGATCGGGCGGCCGGACGGTTGCCGCCGCGGCTGCGGACGCGCGGTCCGCGGCCGGTTCAGGCTCCGATCAGGCGGGCTGCCAAATATGCTTCGACCTTGTCCAGGGAGACCCGTTCCTGGGCCATCGAGTCACGCTCACGGATGGTCACCGCCTGATCCTCGAGCGTGTCGAAGTCCACCGTGATGCAGAACGGCGTGCCGATCTCGTCCTGCCGGCGGTAGCGGCGGCCGATGGCACCGGCGTCGTCGAAGTCGATGTTCCAGTTCTTGCGCAGCGCCTCCCCCAGCTCCTTGGCCTTGGGCGAGAGGTCCTCGTTGCGGGACAACGGCAGCACGGCGGCCTTGACCGGGGCCAACCGCGGGTCCAGCCGCAGCACCGTGCGCTTGTCCACGCCGCCCTTGGCGTTCGGCGCCTCGTCCTCGGTATACGCGTCCACCAAAAAGGCCATGAAGGACCGCGTGAGCCCGGCGGCCGGCTCGATCACGTACGGGGTGTAGCGCTCGTTGGTGGCCTGGTTGAAGTAGCTCAGGTCGGTGCCGGAGTGCTTGGAGTGGGTGGACAGGTCAAAGTCCGTCCGGTTGGCGATGCCTTCCAGCTCGCCCCATTCCGAGCCCTGGAAGCCGAAGCGGTATTCGACGTCGGTGGTGCCCTTGGAGTAATGGCTCAGCTTGTCCAGCGGGTGCTCGAAGAGGCGGAGGTTGTCGCGTTTGATGCCCAGGTCCACGTACCACTGCAGCCGGGCGTCGATCCAGTACCGGTGCCACTCTTCGTCCGTCCCGGGCTCCACGAAGAATTCCATTTCCATCTGCTCGAACTCGCGGGTGCGGAAGATGAAGTTGCCCGGGGTGATCTCGTTGCGGAAGCTCTTACCGATCTGGCCGATGCCGAACGGCGGCTTCTTCCGCGAGGTGGTCAGGACATTGTTGAAGTTCACGAAGATGCCCTGCGCGGTCTCCGGGCGCAGGTAGTGCATGCCTTCTTCCTGGGCGACCGGGCCCAGGAAGGTCTTCAACAGGCCGGAGAATTCCTGGGGTTCGGTCCACTCGCCCTTGGTGCCGCAGTTGACGCAGGCGATGTCCTTCAGCCCGTTTTCCGGGGCGCGGCCCTTTTTCTCCTCGTACTCTTCTTCGAGGTGGTCGGCGCGGTAGCGCTTGTGGCAGTTCAGGCACTCCACCAGCGGGTCGGAAAAGACGTCCACGTGGCCGGACGCTTCCCAGACCTGGCGCGGAAGAATGACCGACGAATCCAGTCCGACCACGTCGTCGCGGCCGCGGACCATCGTCTGCCACCACTGGCGCTTGATGTTTTCCTTCAGCTCGACGCCGAGCGGCCCGTAATCCCATGCGGAGCGGGATCCACCGTAAATTTCACCAGCCTGGAACACGAAGCCGCGGCGCTTGGCCAGCGAAATAATCGAATCGAGGGCTGATTTGGCTGCTGCCATGAGGTGGTTCTCCGTATCTCTCCAGGGCCGCTGGGTGCGGTCCGAGGGTTGTCATGGCACAGATCCGCCCGGCTGCTGCAGGCACGGATCGGCGCATAGCGAAGCTACAACGTTAGCCTACCGAAAACGGGAACCCGAACCCGAACCGCGCGGATGCATCGACAGGCATCAGGCATGATGGTTCCATGGCTTCCGACGATATCCATGACGTGCCGATCCGCGACGAGATGATCCGGCTGGGCCAGCTGCTGAAGCTGGCCAACCTCGCCGACGACGGGATCCAGGCCAAGGAGTTCGTCGAGAACGGACTGGTCCAGGTCAACGGCGACATCGAAACGCGCCGCGGCCGGCAATTGCACGCCGGCGATACGGTCAGCTGCAACGGCCAAACGGTGCGGGTCAGCCGCGACTGACCCGCACGGGCCGTTTGCTACTTCCCCTGCAGCACCTTGTAGGTCAGGAACTCCTTCACATGCGCCAGTTCCTGGGCGTTGATGCCGTGGCCGATGCCGGGATAGAGGACCTTGGTCAGGTCCACATGCTCGTTCGTCCAGGCGTGGGTGAACTCGATCTTGTCCGGGGTGATGACCTGGTCCGCCTGGTCCCGGCCCCAGAAGAGCGGGGGCCTGATCGCCTTGACCGCATCGTCGCGGAAGAAATCGTTGCCCGCGGCCGGGACGGCGAATCCGGACAGGCCGACCACCGCGGCGATTTCCTCCGGGCGGTGCCGCAGCACCGAGGTGGCCACCGCCATGCCCATGGAAAAGCCCAGCACCGAAACGCTGCTGTGCATGTCCTTGACTCCGTCCAGCCAGGACACCACGTCGCTGACGGCCTTCGTGACCTTGTCCACGGAAAAGTCCGGCTCGTGCATCAGGGGGAACCAGGTGAAGCCGGGTCCCATCGCCACCGGCGCGCGCACCGCCGCCACGGTGAATTCCTCCGGCAGTCCGGGCACCAGGCCCATCAGGTCCTGCTCGTGGGATCCGTAGCCGTGGAAGAGCACCAGCAGGGGCGTCCCCGCCCGCTCCTGTTCGGGTTTGGACCAGGCAACGACGGGCTGATAAGCAGTTTCAGTCATGGGTTCCATGATGGCACAAAGAGCCCATTGCTTGAAACTTAAAGCTTCTTAAGGTGTCGGATCTCCCAGGGCCCGGGCACCCGAGCCGGTGCCCGGGAGGCCTCAGACCGCGGGCTGCCCGGCCCCGCCGCTCCGTTCGACGTGCGCCGTCAGCTCGGCGACGAACCGTTCCGGATACTCCACGTGCGGCGAATGTCCGCAGTTGTCGAGCAGCACCTCGGTGAAGCGCCCGCCGTTGGCCTCATACTTTTCCAGCACCGCCCGGGTCTGCGCGACCATCGGCTGCGGCGGGGCCGCCTCCTCCCCCGGCCAGCCGGGCACCAGACCGGCCTTGCCGAGGCAGTTCAGGTCGAAGAAGGAAGCATCGGAGACAATTGCGTCGCTGTCGCCGTGGATCCAGAGGATGTCCGGCTTGTCCGTCAGGTCAACAATGCCGCTGGCGTCGAAGACCCCCGGCGCCATCGTGTTCAGCACCCCCCTGCGTCCGGGAGCGAAGCCGGGCCAGTTCGGCGAGGGGACGGAATCGCCCGGATAGTTGTCGGGGCCGGTCTTGGTGCTGAGCATCGATTCAACCCAGATGCGTTCGTAGGGCGACTGGAACCCGGCGTGCACATAGGTCGAGCGGTACACCGACAGCGGCGAGGCAGGCGCGTCGCCGCTGGTGTCCCTGGCTTCCAACCGCGCCACGAAGTCGGGATTGGCGCCCCCGCCGCCGGTGCCGGCGTCGTCCGCGGTGAGCCTGCGCCCCTCCGGTCCAGCCGTCCCGCCGAAGCCGTACGGCGAGACCGGAGCCTGAAGCGTGAGGCTACGGACCGGATGCTCCAGCGCGTATTGCATCACCACGCCACCGCCCATGCTCCAGCCCACCAGGTGCGCGGGCCCCAGTTGCAGGGTTTCCAGCGTGGCATGAAGATCGTCCGAAAAGTCACGCAGCCCGCGGCCGGCGTCCACCGGCGCCGGGTCCGTCTGGCCGAAACCCCGCAGGTCCACCGCGACCACGTGGTAGTCGGCCGGCAGCGCCTGCATCGCCTCCTGCCAGAACAGCGCGGAGGAAACATTCCCATGCACCAGGACCACCGGCGTGCCGTCGGGCCGGTCGCCGTCGCGCTCGAGGATGTTCACCGTGAGCCGCTCCGTCGGCACACGCCGCGCCACGATTCCCGCCAGCAATTCCATCCCTGCTCCTCGAGGTCGAGGCGGCCGCCGTTGGCCGCGTCAAGCACACAGTAGTCGGTAAACCGAGCGCTGACCATCACTTCCTGAAAGGTGATTCAGCTATTGGTTCCCACCGCCTGTGCATCCCCGCGCCTTCTTGGGAGAATGTACTTGTGAGTAACTTGTCCCTTCCCGAAACACAAGCGCCCATCGCCGCGGCCCGCCATCCTTGGAGCCGTTACGTTGCCCTGGGTGACTCTTTCACTGAAGGCATCGGCGACCCGGACCCCGGGAGCCCGGGCGGACACCGCGGATGGGCCGACCGCGTGGCCGAGGAACTCGCCCGCGGCCACCATGACTTCGCCTACGCGAACCTCGCGATCCGCGGCCGCCTGCTGCAGCAAATCATCGATGAACAGGTCGAACCGGCCCTGGCCCTGCAGCCGGACCTCATTTCGATCTGCGCGGGCGGCAATGATGTGATCCGGCCGGGCGGCGACCCGGACGCCCTGGCCGAGAAGTTCGACCGCGCCGTCACCCGGCTGGCAGCGTCGCAAGCCACCATCGTCCTGTTTACCGCGCCCGACATCGGCGATACGCCCGTCATCGGCAGTGTCCGCGGCAAGGCGGCCATCTACAACGAGAACCTGCGCACGGTGGCGGCACGCCATAACGCCGTCGTGGCCGACATGTGGGCGCTACGCCAGCTGAAGGCACCGCAGATGTGGGCACCTGACAGGCTGCATTTCTCCCCGCTGGGGCACCACACCATCGCGGCCATGGTGCTGGACGCCCTCAACGTGGAGCATTCGCTGCAGCCCGAGACGCCCAAACCGTTGCCACCCAAGAACTGGCGCACCGCCCGCACCGAGGACCTGGTATGGGCCCGCCAGCACCTGGTCCCGTGGGTCCTGCGCCGGGTCCGCCACCAGTCCTCGGGCGACGGGATCCTGCCCAAGCGGCCGGCCGCCGACCCCTTCTTCGGTCCGGGCATGCCTCCCGGCGCGGCCGGGTAACAGGAGCAGCCGGTGCAGCAGCCGAGTCCCCAGGAGATCCGCCGTCACCGGCTGCGGGCACAGCGGCTGTGGGACAGCCCCCGGGACGACGCCGCCGCCGCCTTGCGCTGGCTGCTCGCCTTCCAGTCCCAGGAATATGTCTATGCCCGCTGGTCGCTGGCGCAGCGCTGCGGCGGACCGGCAAGGGACAACGCTGCGGAGGTGGATGCGGCGATCGCCGGCGGACGCATCCTGCGCACGCATGTCCTGCGGCCCACCTGGCACTTTGTGGCGGCCGGGGACCTGCGCTGGCTGATGCTGCTCTCCGGCCCCCGCCTCAAGGCCGGGAACAAGGGCCGGGACCGGCAGCTGGGACTGGACGAGGCAACGGTGGCGCGCAGCAACGACGTGCTGGCCGCGGCCGTCGCCGGGGGCCGGCACCTGACCCGGGACGAGCTCGCCGCCCGGCTCGCCCAGGCGGCGCTGCTGAAGGACGACGGCGCGAGGCTGAACGGAGCGACGCTGCGCGGGCAGCGGCTGGGGCATCTGGTGTTCCATGCGGAAATGGACCGGGTGCTGGTGAACGGGCCTCCGCGGACCTCCGGGTCGGGCGCCGTGCAGCAAACGTATGCGGCCTTCGACGAGCGGGTACCGCCGCTGGCCGCGGACTTCGACCGCGACGCGGCGCTGGCCCAACTGACCGGGCGGTACTTCACCAGCCGCGGACCGGCGACCTTGAAGGACTGTTCCGACTGGTCCAAACTGCCTCAGGCGGACGTCAAGCGCGGCCTCGAAGCCGGGGGCCGAGACGGACTGGAACTGTTCGAAACCGAGGGGCAACAGCTCTGGTACTCCCCCGCCGCCGGGACGATCGGCGGCGCCGCAGCCGCGGCGGGCCACGGACACCCGCGGGCGGACCTGATCCAGTGTTACGACGAATACGTCATGGGTTACACCAAAACCCGCGGCTATCTGGGCGGCAGCGCGCCGGCGGCGCCGGGCGGCGACGTGCCGATCCACGTGCTGCTGTTGGACGGACGGATGGCCGGCAACTGGAGACACGTCCTCCGGCCCGGCTCCGCCGAGCTGCGGCTCAAGCCGCTGCGGGTCTTCACCGAGCCGGAGCGGCAGGCCGTGGACGACGCGGCGGAACGGTACGCGGCCTTCCTGCGGCGGCCGGTATCGCTCGAACTGACCTGACGCTCCGCTCCCCCGATCGGACGCAGCGGTGGGAATCGGCGCGCACGGCGCGCACCGACGTCGTACCGAGGCCGCTGTCATGCGGGCGGAAAAGTCAGGCGGGCGCGAAGAACGCCTCGGTGAGGGCCGCGTGCAGCTGGTGGATGTCGGTGAGAAAACCGTCGTGGCCCAGCGGCGTCTCGATGGTGTGGACCTTGACCGCCCCGGGCAGCGCCTCGGCCAACTGCCGCGACTGTTCCGGGAAATACAGGCGATCGGAATCCACCGCGGCGACGAAGAACTGCGTGTCGGTGAGGCCGCCCAGCGACTGCTCCAGCGAGCCCCGGCCCCGGGCAACGTCGTGGCTGATGAGGGCCTCGGTGAGCAGGATGTAGCTGTTGGCGTCAAAGCGCGCGACGAGCTTGTCCGCCTGGTAGTCGAGGTAGCTTTCCACCGCATAGCGGCCACGGGCCGACGGCGTGATGCCGCCGTACGGCTGCTCTTCCGCCTGCGGCTTGCGGCCGAACCTGTACTCCAGCTCCGGCTCCGAGCGGTAGTTGATGTGCGCGATGCGCCGGGCGATACCCAGACCGGCCTCGGGAGCGGGGCCCCCGTAATAGTCGCCGCCGGCGAAGTGCGGGTCCAGCCGGATGGCCGCGACCTGCGCCTGCGCGAAGGCAATCTGCTCGGCGGTGCTCGCGGCGCCGCACGACAGGACGGCGCATCGGGCGGTGCGCTCCGGAAAGGTGGCCGCCCATTCAAGCGCGCGGGCGCCACCCATCGACCCGCCGAGCACCGTGTGCCAGCGCCGGATCCCCAGTGCGTCGGCCAGCCGCGCCTCGGCCCGGACCGAATCGCGGATCGTGACGAACGGGAAGCGTGAACCCCACGGCGTCCCGTCCGGCGCTGGCGACGAGGGACCGGTGGAACCGTAGCAGCCGCCAATCATGTTGGCGGCCACGACGAAATAGCGCTCCGTGTCGATCGTGGCACCGGGGCCCACCAGATCGTCCCACCAACCGTCCTCGTCCGAGCAGCCGCGTGCGACGTGCGTGCTGCCGGTCAGGGCATGCTGGATCAGGACGGCGTTGGACGCGTCCGCATTCAGGGTGCCCCAGGTCTCAAAGCCGAGGACCACCTCGGGCAGATAGCCGCCGGCTTCCAGCTCCAGCGCACCAACCGGCATCCGGCGCAGGATGCCGTCGGTTGCCTGTTCCACCAGTTCCTGCGGTTGCACTATCGTCACGCTGCGCTCTACCTGCTTGCCTAGTCGTCCGCACCCTTGGCGGCGCGGAAACCGGCCTCCAGGTCGGCGATGATGTCGTTGACGTTCTCGATGCCTACCGACAGCCGGACCAGACCGTCGGTCACCCCGGCTGCGACCCGTTCCGCGGCCGAGAGTTGGGCATGGGTGGTCGACGCCGGGTGGATCACCAGCGAGCGCACATCGCCCAGGTTGGCCACGTGCGAGTGCAGTTCAAGGCCGTCCACGAAGCGCTTTCCGGCCTCGATGCCGCCCTTGATTTCGAACGCGACGATGGCGCCGGTCCCCTTCGGGCCGTACTTGCGGCCGCGCTCATACCAGGGGCTGGAGGGCAGGCCGAGGTACGCGACGGAGGCAACGTCGTCGTGCTCTTCCAGGAATTCGGCCACCCTCTGAGCGTTGGCCACATGCCGCTCCACGCGCAGGCTCAGCGTCTCCAGCCCTTGGGCAATCAGGAAGGCATTGAACGGCGAGATGGCGGACCCCAGGTCGCGCAGCAACTGCACCCGGGCCTTGAGGATGTAGGCCAGGTTGGCGCCCAGAGCGCCGTTGACGCCGAGGTCGCGGGCGAAGACCAGCCCGTTGTAGGTGTCGTCCGGCGTGTTGAACCCGGGGAACTTTTCGGGGTCGGCGGCGAAATCGAACGTGCCGGCGTCGACGATCACGCCGCCGATCGCCGTCCCGTGGCCGCCGAGGTACTTGGTGGCCGAGTGGAGCACGATGTCGGCCCCCCACTCGATCGGGCGGATCAGGTACGGGGTGGACAAGGTGTTGTCAACGATCAGCGGCACGCCGTTTTCGTGGGCGATGGCGCTGACCGACTCCAGGTCCAGCACGTCCTGGCGCGGGTTGGAGACGACCTCGCCGAAGAACGCCTTGGTATTCGGCTTGACGGCATCGCGCCACTGCTGCAGGTTGTCCGGATCCTCGACGAAAGTGACCTCGATGCCGAACTTGGGCAGCGTGGTGCGCAGCAGGTTGTAGGTGCCGCCGTACAGGCTGGGGCTGGCCACGATGTGGTCGCCGGCCTCGGCCAGGTTGAGGATGGAGAACGTCGACGCGGCCTGGCCCGAAGCAAGCAGCAGGGCGCCGACGCCGCCCTCCAGGTTGGCGATCCGCGTCTCGACCGCTTCCTGGGTGGGGTTGCCGATCCTGGTGTAGATGGGTGCCAGTTCGGACAGGGCGAACCGGTCGGCCGCGCTCTGCGCGCTGGGGAACACGAACGACGTGGTCTGGTAGATCGGCAGTGCGCGGGCGCCCGTGGCGGCGTCCGGCTCCTGCCCTGCGTGGATCTGACGGGTTTCAAAGGACCAATCGGCGTTGGACATGGTGCAACTCCTTCACTGGAAGGGGCCATCCGGGATCCGGCCGTGCCGGCATGTCTGTCCCGGGTGTGACCCGCGCTTGCGCACCGCCTTATGGCGGCTGCCTGGTCTTCACCCGGGGCACCCCACCGCGGTTGGAGGGTTGCCGGCCAGCAAACCGGGGTTTTGCGCTGGCACTCATGACCTGCCTCCAGTCTCCGCAGACAAGCCGGCGGCCGCAACAATATGACACCTTATGACTGGGCACCCGTCTCGGGACCGTCTCTCCGACAGTCCGCTTGGTCACTGTTGCCGGCGCGCGCCGGGGAGGCGGAATTGCTGTCCGGAACGGCGCGTTCCACACGAGCCGCAAATTGAGTGACTTAGGTCACCCTAAGTCGAGAGCGGGTTCACAAAGTGCCAAGATAATGCCATGCGCTTCGACCATGTTTCTTATGCCGCTGAACCCGACGGTCTGGCTGCCACCTCAGAGCGGATCTCCAAAGCCCTGGGCATCGACGCCGTCAAGGGCGGGGTTCACCCCCGCTTCGGCACCCGCAATATGATCTTCCCCCTCACCGACCACCATTACCTGGAGGTCGTGGAGGTGCTCGACCACCCCGCTTCCGACAAGGCCCCCTTTGGCCAAGCCGTGCGGGCGCGGTCGGAAGCCGGCGGCGGCTGGATGGGCTGGTGCGTGGCGGTCGACGACCTGACCCCGTTCGAAGAACGGCTGGGCCGCCACGCGGTTCCCGGCAACCGCAAGTTCCCGGATGGGCAGGAACTGAGCTGGCAGCAGATCGGGATCAAGGGCCTCATCGCCGACCCGCAGGTGCCCTACATGTTGCGCTGGGATGACGGCACCGAACCGCTGCACCCGTCCAACGCCCGCCCCGCCACGGTCAAGCTGATCGGCCTGACCATCGCCGGCTCTTCCGAGCGGGTGGCGGACTGGCTGGGCACGCCGGTCGACGGCCTGCTGGACGACGTCAAGGTCGCTTGGACGGCACCCAACGGTACGCCGGGCATCCTGTCCGTCCGCTTTGAAACCGCCAACGGGATCGTCGAACTCTAAGTTCTCCCGGCATCGCTCCGTTTCGGGCGTCCGCTCCGCGTTATAGAAGGAGCAGACGCCCGAAACGGAGCTTTTGCGTTCACAAGCCCTCCAGATCGACCTGCAGGGCAGCGTTTTTCCACACAGCTCCTCCCCGCGTGCCCGACCGCCATGAGGTCGCCGAGGCTGTCCCGTATGGACGTGAAACTGATCTATGTGAGGGACCTGGAGAAGTGTGGTCCAGGACGCCGGGATGTCGCCCGACAAGCTGCGGAAGAACAATTGGTCCGCTTGCGGCGCGGCGTGTATGCGGCCGCCGGGGAATACTCGCGGTTGCCATGGTGGGAGCAGCAGCGCCTGCACATAGAGGCCGCCGTCGGCACCGGACGCACCGACAGAGTCCTTGTCCAGCGCTCTGCGGCGGCGGTGTGGGGACTTCCGGTAATCGGCCGCTCTCTGGACGTGGACTTGTTGGCTTACAACGGCACGCATGGTCGGTCCCGTGGCGGAATCCGGTGGCATCGCAGGGAACTTTTGGAACCCCTCGTTAGCCGCAACGGCTACCTGATCACTTCCCGGGCACAAACCGTTGTCGATTTGGCGGCGCATAGTCCCTTCGCTGAGGCCGTTCCCGCAATGGACCATGCGCTTCGCGTGGACCGCCACCTCGGCCTTCCCGCCCTGCAGGCCACCCGGATTCTTGATCTGGCCGGTTCTTTGCCACCGGGAAAGTCAAACCGCGTGAAACGGGTTCTCGCCTTCGCCGATCCCGCCTCGCAGTCGCCGGGCGAATCGTACTCCCGGGCTCTGATGTACCTGAACCACTTCCCGGAGCCGTTACTGCAGTACCCTGTCTTCGATTCGCAGGGAGTTCGTGTCGGCATCGTCGACTTCTACTGGGAACAATTTCGTCTTGCCGGCGAATTCGATGGTGCAGGAAAATACTCCCGAAACGAGTACCTTCGGAGCCGTAGTCCCGCCGACGTAGTGGAGGCGGAAAAGAGGCGGGAGGACCGCATTCGGGCGACGGGGGCGGGAATGGTTCGCTGGATGTGGGATGCGCTCCAGCCCACCGGTACCGACACACCACTGGGTCTCGTCCGGTCCCTTTCCATGGCGGGCCTTCCCCAGGATAGGTGGAACAACTCGTGGAGGGGCATGTAGCGGCCAATTCTCCCCAGCACCACTCCTGACTTGCGGGCGGGCCGTTGCTCCGGTTTGGGCTGCGGCTCTGGAAAACAGCAGGAGCACGTGTACCAGGCTCCAATAGATGGCCGGCAACTCTTTTGTGCCCGCTACGTGCCGATGCCGATGGCCGGCCCCAGCAGCGTGTAACCGACGAAGCCGGCAATATCCAGCAGCGCGTGCGCCACCACCAGCGGCATCACCCGCTTGGCCTTTGTATAGGCGTAGCCGAAGACCAAACCCATGAGGAAGTTCCCGATGCCCGGCCCGATGCCCTGGTAGAGGTGGTAGGTCCCGCGCAGGGCGGCGCTGACGAAGATCGCGGACCAGATGCCCCAGCCGAACTTCGCGAAGCGGTTGAAGAGGTAGCCCACCATGACCACCTCTTCGAGGACCGCATGCCGCAGCGCGGACAGGACCAACACCGGAACCGTCCACCAGTATTCATCCAGGGCCGCCGGGACAATGGCGGTGGTGATTCCCAGCGCCCGGCCGGCGGCATAGACGCCCAGCGTCCCGACACCGATCACCAGCGCGAGCAAAAAGCCCAGGCCGAAGTCCAGCCGCGGCCGGGAAAACGTGAACCCGATCGCACGGAAGGCCGACCGGCCGGGAACGGTCATCAAGAACAGCACCAGGGCCACCGGTACCAGCGCAAAGACGATGCCCAGCATTTGGTACACGAAGTCGAAGAGCTCCCGCTCGTTCAGCACCGGGTTCAGCGTGGTCGTCTGCGAGGCCAGCGGAGCGCGGGTCATTTTTTCCAGCAGGTTCACCACGGCGTAGACCGCCGACTGCCCGAGCGAGAGTCCCAGGACGATCAATACCTCTGCCCGGTAGTACCTGACCGTGCGCCGCGTGCCCTCGGCGGCGACCCTCTGCTTGTCCATAGCCTCCATCTTGCCAACAGAACCGCGGGAGTCATCGGCCTAAGGCGCTTCCGTTCCGTGCGCGGCTGCTCCCGTGGCCCGCGTCGGCGCCGGGAACGCTTGGCTGCTACAAGTCCAGCAGCAGGCGCCGGCCCTTGCATCGCGACACGCAGATCATCATGGTGTCTCCGGCCTCGCGCTCGTCGTCGGACAGCAGCGAGTCACGGTGATCGATCTCACCACCCAGGACGGGGGTTTCGCAGGTGCCGCAGATCCCCTCCCGGCAGGAATTCAGCGGGTGGATCCCGACCGCTTCGAGGGCCTGCAGAATCGATTCCCCGGGTCCCACCGGAACCTCGGTGCCGTCGGCCAATTCGACCGTGAAGGCCGAGTCCCCCGCCTCCGCCGGCGGCTCGGCCGTCCCGGAGGCTGTGAAGCGCTCACAGTGGAAACGCCCGGGGTTGTCCCAACCGTCCGCGATCGATTGAATCACGTTGAGCAGGGGTCCGGGTCCGCAGGCGTAAACGTGTGTTTCCGGCGGCAATTCGTCCAAGAGTCCGGCCAGCGGGTAGAAGCCGCTTTCGTCGTCGGCGTGGATATGGATGTCGCCGTCGAGCGCTTGGATTTCGTCGAGGAACGCCATCGAAGAACGGCTTCGCCCCAGATAAAGCAGGCGCCAGGGCACGCCGGCTTCGGCAGCTTCCCGGATCATCGGCAGAATCGGGGTGATGCCGATGCCGCCGGCGATGAACACATAGCCGGCGGCGGGAGCCAGAAGGAAGTTGTTACGCGGTCCCCGGACCTGGATCTTGGTGCCGGGCCTGAGCATGTCGTGCACGTAGGCGGAGCCGCCGCGGCCCTCCGGCTCGCGCAGTATGCCAAGCCGCCAGGCGGAGCGGTCCGCCCGCCGGGAGCACAGCGAGTACTGGCGCAGGAGGCCGTTGGGCAGGAGCACGTCGACATGCGCCCCCGCGTCCCACTCCGGCAGCTCCTCCCCCAGCGGATGTTCCAACTGGAGGGAGACCACGCAGTTGGACTCGTGGCTGATCGACCGGACTTCGACGTCGAAAAATTCTTCATTCATGGTGGCACTCACAGGGGTATCAGGCTGCTGCCGGTTCGGCGAGAACGGAGGCTAGGAAGGCCCTGGTTCGTTCGTTTTGCGGATTGGTGATGACGTCCCGGGCGGGCCCCTCTTCCACGACATGGCCGTCGTCCATGAAGACCACGCGATCGGCGACGTCGCGGGCGAAATTCATTTCATGCGTCACCACCACCATCGTCATGCCGGACATGGCCAGGTCCTTCATCACCTTCAGGACCTCTCCCACCAATTCGGGATCCAAGGCGGAAGTGGGCTCGTCGAACAACATCAGCTTCGGTTCCATGCACAGGGCACGGGCGATCGCCACCCGCTGCTGCTGGCCGCCGGAAAGCTGGCGCGGATACGCATCCGCCTTCTCGCTCAGGCCGACTTTTTCCAGCAGCGACTTCGCTCTGGCCACCGCTGTCGCCTTCCGCTCCTTCCGGACCAGACGCGGCGCCTCGATGAGGTTTTGCAGGACGGTCATGTGCGGAAACAGGTTGAACTGCTGGAACACCATGCCGACGTCGGAACGGCTGTGGCAGATATCGTTGTGGCTTTGCTCGTAGAGCCTGTTGCCCTTGAGGTCGTAGCCGACGATCTTCCCGTTGACCCACATCCTGCCGCCGTCGATGACTTCCAGATGGTTGATGCACCGCAGGAAGGTGCTCTTCCCGGATCCGGAGGGGCCGATGAGGCACACCACCTCGCCCTGCTGGACGTGCAGGTCAATCCCCTTCAGAACACGGTTCGAGCCGTAGTTCTTGCAGACCCCGTTCGCCTTGACCATCGGTTCGGCACCGTTCGCTGCTGTCATTTCTTGCCGCCTTTCAGGGAGAGTGCGTCATGGGTCGCGAAAAACCGCTTTAGCTGCTGGAACGGCGTCGGCGGCAGGTTTCGCTGGTTGCCGCGGGCGAACCGCCGCTCCAGGTAGTACTGGCCAACGGTGAGGACGGAGGTGATCAGCAGGTACCAAAGGCTGGCCACAATGAGCAGCGGGATGGTCTCGAACGTGCGTGCGTAGATGATCTGCGCCGAATACAGCAGCTCCGGCACCGAGATCACGCTCACCAGGGCGGTGGTCTTGAGCATGCCGATGGTCTCATTCCCGGTGGGCGGGATGATCACGCGCATCGCCTGCGGCAGCACGATGCGCCGCATTGTCTGCAGCTTCGTGATGCCCAGCGCTCCTGCGGCCTCGGTCTGTCCGTGGTCAACGGAGAGGATGCCGGCCCGGACAATCTCGGACATGTAGGCACCCTGATTCAGGCCGAGGCCGAGGATCGCCGCCGTCATCGGCGTAATGAACTGATTCGCATCCAGGTGGACCCCCGGGATGCCCAGGGTAATGACCGGGTAAAGCGCGGCCAGGTTGAACCAGAACAGCAGCTGCACCAGCACCGGAGTGCCGCGGAAGAAGTGCACGTAGGCGAAGGCAGCGCCGCGCACCACGGGATTGACCGACAGCCGCATGACGGCCAGGACCACCCCGAGCACGATGCCAATGGCCATGCTGATGGCGGTAAGTCCCAGCGTGACGAGTATGCCCCGGCCGATGGAGATGTCGCGCAGATACATCGCCACCACGTCCCAACCGAAGTTCGGGTTGGTGAAAACGGAGTGCAGCAGCAGTCCGCCGATCAGGAAGATCAGGGCTGCAGCCAGCCAGCGGCCGGGGTGTTTGGCCTTGACGATGGTGTAGTCATCGACCGGTGTGGCGACCGGCTCGCTTCGGGCAGTCACGGCAGTCATCAGCTGGTTCCCTCTTTCGCTACTTCGCCTCGAGCGCGTCGGCCGAGATCAGCACGGTCTTCGGGAAGTCCCACTTGGCGCCGATTTCCTCGTAGTGGCCATCGGCGATGATGCCCTTCACCGCCTCGGTCACGGCTTCCGTCATGCCGGAGTCCTTGGCCAGGGCAATGCCGAAGGGCGCGGGATCGTAATCCTCGCCCTCGGCCAGTTCGAACTGCCCCTTGGCTTCCTTGCCCTGGAAGGCCAGCGGCATGCTGTCGGCGATCACCCCGTCGACGCGGCCGGACGTGAGCGCGAGGTTGGCGTCCGTCTGCCCGGGGAAGTTTTGGATCTTGATCGCTTCCTTGCCGGCGGCCGTGCATGCCTTGGAGAACTCCGGCAGGTACTCCATCGACTGGATGGATCCCTTCTGGCCGCCGATCTTCTTCCCGCACATGGTCATGGGGTCCATGGAGATGCCCAGCGGATTTCCGGGAGCAACGGCGATGCCCGTGCCGGTGTTGAGGTACTCCACAAAGTCGACGATCTTCTCTCGTTCGGGCGTCACCGAGAAGGCCGACATGGCCATGTCGTACTTCCCGGAGGCCAGGCCCCCCAGGATGGTGTCAAAGGTTGCCGGAACGTGCTCCACTTCCAGTCCCAAGGCCGCGCCGACGGCGTCGGAGAAGTCGACGTCAAAGCCGATCATCGTCTGGTTGTCGGTGTCGTAGTACTCGAAGGGGGCGTAGGTCGGGTCGGAGGCGACCTTCAGCTTCCCGGAGGCCAGGATCCCCTCCGGCAGCAGGTCCCGGGCTGCCTCGTTGACCTCCACGGACCCCGTTGCGGCGCCGGCGGCGGCCGGAGCGGCGGTGTCGGCGGAGCCCGCGGCCGAACCGGAGGCGTTCGTGCAGGCGGCCAGGGACAGCGCGGCCAGCAGCACTGTGCCGGTGAGGAGATTGGCACGGACGGCACGGTGACGTGAATGACGCATGGACTTTCCTTTCATGGGCCGGACGGCGTTGTCCGGTTATGGATATCCGCACTGATCAGGAGTCGATCAGCGCCTCGGTGCTTCAGTTTCAGGTGCAGGGCGCAGCACGCGGCTCCGAATGAAACCGTGGCCGCCGCGGGACGGCCAGCGCGCCGTCCCGCCGATCCACGGGCCGTGCGTTGCGTGGTGCAAGCTGCAGGTGGTCAGGCCGTGGCCGTCAAGGGACCCATCGCAGCACCTTGGCCTTTCGCGGGGCGAGGGTGATGACCTGGACGGCAGACTCTCCCGCCGCGAGCGAGAGCCGGATAGTCTCCGCGTCCTCTCCTTCGACGATGAACACATCGCCGGCCCGCAACCGGCGTTCCCACGGGCCGTCCTCGGCGGCGACCAGCGCCTCGCCGGCCAGTCCGGTCACAATCAACTGCTCGCCGGGCCCGCGCTGCAGCGTGCCGGTGTAGTTGCCGGTGTAGCGACGGCTGTCGGAAGCGATGTAGTTCTCATCGGCTTCGAGTGCGACGGCGGGCTCGGGGCCGGATTCATCCAGTTCCACCGTCCAGCGCCACGGGTCGCCGCGCTCCGCGGAATCCGGGCATGCCGCCAGGATCTTGGCTCCCGAGTCCGCCGAGGTCTCCGCACCGAGGGCGTTTGCCCTGATCAGCATCCACATGCCGGCGCCTAGGCCGTCACGGGAGCAACCGGCTCCCGGCGGGCGGCCGAACCCATCGCGGACTTGGCCTGCTGCTCCTTTTTGAGCAGCGCGGCCAGGATACGCCGCGCCTTCGCGACCCCGCCGTCCTGGGCTATGAGGACATCGAACTCGCCCTCGAGCCGGGTCTGCATCCCGATTTCCTGGGCTTCCAGCGCCGAGGCGTCCTCGTCCAGGACCGTCGCCAAACCTACCCGGAGGTCCTCGGTCGCCTGCTCGTTGTCGACGGCGAAGTTACGGCTGAAGGCGTAGTAGTACCAGGAATTGTGCTGGTCGATCGGCGTGATGCCGTTGAGCACCTTGATTAGGAAGCCCTCTTCGCGCGGCTTGCCCTCGCCGGTGATGCCGGAGTGCAAAACATGCAGGTTCGGCACGAAGAACTCCGTGCAGTGGAAGCGGTCGAACAGTCCGCGGGCATTCATTGTTTCGGCGTAGAGCGGCGGCGCTTCCACCGAGGGCATCAGGCGGTCGACGCTGACCACATTACCCTCGACTTCAACGGTGATGCCGTGCTCGTAGATGTAGTCATCGCCCACGGTGGTCTTGTGCAGGAAGGACTCATGGGTCAGGTCCAACAGGTTGTCGTGGATCAAGTCGGCACGGCACTTGAAGTGGTAGGAATGGGTGACTGTCGCCCACTCGGGATCCACCATCCAGTGGGTATCCGGGACGTCGGCCGGGTCAGCCAGTTCCGGATCGCCGGTCCACACCCAGATCCACCCGTCCTGCTCCACCACCGGGTATTTGCGCACCTTCGCGCGCTCGGGGATGGTCGACTGGGCCGGCACTTTGGTGCACATGCCGTCCGGGCCGTAGGTGAAACCGTGATAGCCGCACTCCACCGAGTCACCGATGGTCCGGCCTTCGGAGAGCGGAAAGGCGCGGTGCGCGCAGCGGTCCGCAAGGGCAATGGCTTCGTTGTCCTGGGTTCGGAACAGGACGATCGGCTGCTCGCAGATGACCCGCCGCACGGGCTTGCGCGTGACCTCCGTTGACCACGCCGCCACGTACCAAGTGTTCAGCACATACATTTTAGGTTCTCCTCCATCGCGTGTGTATACACTGTATTCAGCGCCGCAATGTGACGTCAAGCACTTTCAGCTAAACGTTGGCAAGTTACGCGTTTCGCCGCTTTTTGCCTCGAAATCCATGTCCTGCCCGGCGGCAGGACTATAAAGTGCACTCAATGAAACCCAAAAGGAGGCCATCGTGGCTGCGATACCGAATGACGTGAGGCCGCTGGCGGTCCGGGTCCACGAGCAGCTGAGCGCCGACATCATCAGCGGAACCATCCAGGCGGGTTCGGCCCTGGCCCAGGAGTCCGTGGCGGCGCAATACGGTGTCTCCCGCACCCCTGTCCGGGACGCGCTCACCCAGTTGACGTTGGAAGGCCTGACCACCCTCGTCCCGGGCAAGGGTTATATCGTCAACCAGCTCGACGAGCGTGAGATCGAGAACGTCTTCAAGGTGCGCTATGCCCTGGAATCACTCGCGGTCCGGGACGCCATCGGGTCCTACACGCCGCAGCAGCTCGTGCGGCTCAGCGGCCTCGTGGACGAGACGGAAATCGTCGACCCGCAGGACAGCGGTGAACTCTTCCGGTTGGGCAGGGCCTTCCATCTGGCCCTGATCGAACCCTCGGACAACGACTACCTGCGCGGCGTGATCTCCTCCATCTGGAACCATCCCATCCAGCACCGGATCACGTTGACGTACCGGCAGGGACCGGAGCACCAGGCCAAGGTCATCCACGATCACCGCAGCATCCTCCAGGCACTGAAGGACCATGACGCCGAGCGTGCCGTCGAGGTCCTTGCCCACTGCCATGACGTGAAAGACCCCAACCGCTACGAACATATCGGCTGAGGACCGCTCCCGGCCTTCAGGATCCGGAGCGGGCCGGACCCGGCCTGCAGGATCCCGGGGCGGGCCGCACGAGCCTAGGCCCCCACGGCCGAGCGCACGCCCGCCCGCCACACCGCGGCGGTCAGGGGCATGCCGGGTCGGTAGGCGAGGTGCGTGGCCGACGGGGCGTTGAGCAGGTGCAGGTCGGCCCGATGGCCGACGGCGAGGGAACCCACGGCACGCTGGCCCTCGGCATCGACCCCGGTATGCCGCCCGAGCGCCAGCGCCCCGCCATAGGTGGCGGCCCGGACCGCCTCGTGCACGCTGAGTCCCATCTGCAGGACGGCGGTGGTGACGCAGAAGTTCATGGAACTCGTGAACGAGGTCCCCGGGTTGCAGTTGGACGCCAGGGCGATTTCCACGCCGGCATCGAGCAGTTGCCGGCCGGGCGCCAGCGGCTGGCGGGTGGACAGGTCGCAGGCCGGCAGGCAGGTTGCCACGGTGCCGCGCTCCCCCGTGCCGCTGGCCCGGTCCCAGCCGGCCCAGCTGCCGGCGAGCGCGGCGACGTCGTCGTCGTTCAAATAGTTGACGTGGTCCACGCTGGCTGCCCCGAATTCCACGGCCAGCCGCACGCCGGGACCTTCACCCAGCTGGTTGCCGTGCACGCGCAGTCCGAGGCCGGCGTCGCGGCAAGCCGCCAGCACGCGGCGCGACTGGGCCTCGGTGAAGGCCCCGCGTTCGCAGAACACGTCGGCCCACTGCACGTACGGCCTCACCGCCGCGAGCATGTCCCCGCAGACCAGGTCGGTGTAGTCGTCGGCGTCGATGCCGGCAGGCACCAGGTGTGCCCCGAGGTAGGTGACCTCGTCGGCCACGGTGGACGCGATGCGGGCGCTGCGGGCCTCCTGCTCCACGTCCAAACCGTAGCCGGTCTTGGTCTCCAGGTAGGTGGTGCCGCCGGCGGCCGCCTCCGCCACCCGGGCCAGCAGCAGGCGCGTGAGGTCGTAGTCGCTGGCCTCGCGGGTGGCGCCGGTGGTGACGGCGATCCCGCCGGCCTGGTAGGACTGACCGGCCATCCGTGCCTCGAACTCGGCGGTGCGGTCTCCGGCAAAGACCAGGTGCGTGTGCGAATCCACCCAGCCCGGCAACACGGCCCGCCCGCCGGCGTCGAACTGTTCGTCGGCATCGGGGGCCTGCGCCGCGGGCCCGAGCCAGGAGATGCGCTCCCCCTCGATGATCACCGCGGCGTCGTGCAGCACGGAGTCCGCGCCGCGGGCCGGGTCCTGCGTGTGCAGTTCGCCGATGTTGGTGACGACAGTGCTCATTCAAACTCCTTCAGGGCGTCGGCCAGCAGCTCGGCCGGCCAACCCAGGCGCCGGTGGCGGCCGTTGACGGCCAGCAAGTCACCGGCAACGACGACGGCGGAAACGTCCGCTGCGCTGGCGCTCAGCGGCAGTTGCCCGGGCTTTGAGCCTACCGTGCGGACGCTGCCGGGGTTCACGGCCATCAGGTCGCAGGCCATTCCGACGGCGATGCCGGCCACCGGGGTGCCCATGGCAGCGGCGGCTCCGGCGGACACCGAATCCAGCAGCTCGGCCGGTGCAAACCGGCCGCGCTGGCCGCTGGCCAGCCGTTCGCCGTGTTCCAGCGCCCGCATCTCCAGCCAGGGGTCGATGACGGCGTGCTGGTCGGTGCCGACGGCGATCCGGGCGCCGGCGTCCGCCAGCTCCCGGGCCGGGCCGATGCCGTCGGCGAGATCGGCTTCCGTGGTCGGGCACATCACCACGGTGGCACCGGCTTCCCCGAGCAGCGAGATGTCCCCCGCGGTCAGGTGCGTGGCGTGGATGGCGCTCAGGCGTGGCGACAGCAGCCCGTGCCGGGCCAGCAGGCCGGCCGGCGTCACCCCGTAGGCGGCCAGGCAGGCCTCATTCTCGGCCGGCTGCTCGGAGAGATGGATGTGCAGCGGCAGGCCCTCGGGCAGGTGCTCGGCGATGAGCGGCAACGCGGCCTCGGGCACCCCGCGGACCGAGTGCAGGGCGGCGCCCACCGTGATCCGCGCCGGGTCGAACCGGTCCGCAACCACGCGGCGCAGCGAGTCGAGCCGGGCCAGCCAGGCCTGCACGTCGCCGTCGCCGAAGCGCTGTTGCTCCGGCGCCAGCGGGACGCCGATGCCGCCGGCCAGGTAGCAGGTGTCCAGCAGGGTCAGCCGGATCCCCGCCGCCTCGGCGGCCCGGCACAGCGCCAGTTCCATCGCGTGCCCGCCGTACCCAGGGCTCTCCGGATCATCGCCCGGCGGACCTGACCGGTGCCCGCCGCGGCTCCCGCCGGCCGCGCTTGCGGACCCGTACGAGCTGCCGTCCGGGCGGTGGTGGACGTAGTGGAACTCCGCCACGCTGCTGAAGCCGGCCGCCACCATCTCCGCGAACACCGCCGTCGCCAGGCGCTCGTAGTTCTCCGGGGTCAGCGTCCCGGCCGCGCGGTACATCTGCTCCCGCCAGGTCCAGAAGTCGCCCCGGCCGGCGTGGGTGCGGCCCCGCAGCACCCGGTGGAATGCGTGCGAGTGCGCGTTGGCGGCGGCGGGAAAGACCACCCCGTCGAGCACCAGCACGCCGCCAGCCGGGTCGGGCCGGGGCGCCGTGCCCACCTGCGTGATCGTCCCGGCGTCGTCGCAGCCCAGCAGGACTCCCTCGGTCACGCCGGCGGGGCCCAGCCAGGCGCGCTCGCACCAGATGCCGCTCACAGCAGTGCCTCGAGCACGTCCGCCAAGGCTTCCGCGCCGGCGTCAGCGTCCCAGGGCTCCACGTATTCCTCCGGGGAGTGCGAGATGCCGGAGGGGTTTTTCACGAACAACATGCCGGACGGCACCCGCGAGGCCAGCACGCCGGCGTCGTGCCCGGCACCGGTGGCCAGCACCGGCGCGCCGGGCAGGGCGTTCTCCAGCTGGCGCTGCAACGCGGAGTCGAAGTGCACGGTTCCGCTGTAGGACTCTTCCGTCAGCGAGACGGAGCAGCCCTCGAAGGCGGCGATCTTCTGGGCCTTGCCGTGGATGGCCTCGACCAGGTGCGCGGTGACGGCGTCGTCCGGGTGCCGGGCGTCCAGCCACAGGTCCACCCGCGAGGCGATCACGTTGGTGCCGCCGGGCACCGGCTGGAGGCGGCCGACCGTGGCGCGGGCGTCGGGCTGCTTGGCCGCGGCCTGCTGTACGGCCAGGATGATCTGCGCCGCGGCGACCATCGGGTCGGCACGGTCGGCCATCAGCGTGGTGCCGGCGTGGTTGCCCTGGCCGGTGACGCTGATCCGCCACCGCCCGTGGCCCAGGATGGAACTGCCGACGGCGATGGTCGGGCCGTCCTCGCCCAGGCCGCGGCCCTGTTCCACATGCAGCTCGATGAAGTCGCCGATCCGCGCCAGCGCCTCCTCGTCGCGCCCCAGATGCGCAGGATCCAGCCCGTTGGCCCGGGCGACGTCGGCGAACGTGTCGCCGCTCTCGTCGCGCAGGTTTCGGGCCTTGTCCGGATCGATGGCGCCGGCCAGCAGCCGCGAGCCCAGGCAGGCCACACCGAACCGCGATCCTTCTTCTTCCGGGAAGACCGTGACGGCCAGCGGCCGGTTCGGCTCGACGCCGCGCTCCTTGAGGAGGTCCACGGCGGCGAGCGCGGAGGCGACGCCCAGCGGCCCGTCGAAGGCGCCGCCGCCGGGAACCGAATCCAGATGGCTGCCGGTGACCAGGGCGCCGGGCTGCGGCTCGCCCCACCACGCCCAGATGATGCCGTTGCGGTCCGTCTCCACGCCCAGCCCGCGGCGTTGGGCCTGTTCGATGAACCAGTCGCGCAGGCCCAGTTCCGCGCTGGAATAGACCGGCCGCGAATACCCGCCGCGCTGCGCGTCACGGCCGACGTCGGCAATGGATTCCAGGAGGGAGGACACAGTTTCCATCTGCGCCTACTTGCCCATCGGGATGTGGACGCCCCGTTCGGCCGCGACCTCGACGGCGCGGTCGTAGCCGGCGTCCACGTGGCGGATCACGCCCATCCCCGGATCGTTGGTCAGCAGCCGCTCCAGCTTCTGCGCCGCCAGCTCGGTGCCGTCCGCCACCGACACCTGGCCGGCGTGGATGGAGCGGCCGATGCCGACGCCGCCGCCGTGGTGGATGGACACCCAGGTGGCCCCGGAGCTCGCGGCGGTTAAGGCGTTCAACAGCGGCCAGTCCGCGATGGCGTCCGAGCCGTCGGCCATCGCCTCGGTCTCCCGGTACGGCGAGGCGACGGAGCCGGAGTCCAGGTGGTCGCGGCCGATCACGATCGGCGCCGAGACCTTGCCCTCGGCCACCAGCCGGTTGAAGAGCAGCCCGGCCTGGTGGCGCTCGCCGTAGCCCAGCCAGCAGATGCGCGCCGGCAGCCCCTCGAACTCCACCCGCTCCGCCGCGGCATCCAGCCACCGGTGCAGGTGCTCGTTCTCCGGGAACAGTTCCTTCAGGGCGGCATCGGTCACCTCGATGTCCTTCGGGTCGCCGGAGAGCGCCACCCAGCGGAACGGGCCCAGTCCCTCGCAGAACAGCGGCCGGATGTAGGCCGGGACGAAGCCCGGGAACTCGAAGGCGCGCTCGTAGCCGCCCTTGCGCGCTTCGTCGCGGATCGAGTTGCCGTAGTCGAACACCTCGGCTCCGGCGTCCTGGAACTCGACCATGGCCTGCACGTGCCGGGCCATGGACGCCTGCGCCTTCTTGGTGAAGCCGACCGGATCGGCCTGGGCCTCGCGCTGCCAATCCGCCACGGAAATGCCTTCCGGCAGGTACGACAGCGGATCGTGGGCCGAGGTCTGGTCGGTGACCACGTCCACGGTGATCTCGCCGGCCCGGTGCCGGCGCAGGATCTCGGGGAACACCTCCGCCGCGTTGCCCACGTAGCCCACCGACCAGCCGCGGCCTTCTTCCTTGGCCTTCATGGCCTTCGCGACGGCGGTGTCCAAATCGGTCTCCACCTCGTCCAGGTAGCGTTTGCCCACGCGGCGGCGGAGCCGGGCCTCGTCCACGTCCACGATCAGGCAGGCGCCGTCGTTGAGGGTGACCGCCAGCGGCTGGGCTCCGCCCATGCCGCCGCAGCCGCCGGTCAGTGTCAGCGTTCCGGCCAGCGTGGGAGAGGCGGTCTTGCCGGCCTCGTGCAGCTTGGCGCCGACGGCGGCGAAGGTCTCGAAGGTGCCCTGCAGGATTCCCTGGGTGCCGATGTAGATCCAGGACCCGGCCGTCATCTGGCCGTACATCATCAGCCCTTCGGCCTCCAGGCGGCGGAATTCCGGCCAGTTGGCCCAGTCGCCCACCAGGTTCGAGTTGGCGAGGAGCACGCGCGGGGCCCAGGGGTTGGTGCGCAGCACGCCCACGGGCTTGCCGGACTGGACCAGCAGCGTCTCGTCGTCTTCGAGTTCCGCCAGCGTCTTGACGATCGCGTCGTAGGCTTCCCAGGAGCGTGCGGCGCGGCCGGTGCCGCCGTAGACCACCAGGTCCTCGGGGCGTTCCGCCACTTCGGGATCCAGGTTGTTCATCAGCATCCGGAGCGGAGCCTCGGTCTGCCAGCTCTTGGCGGTGAGGGTGGTGCCCCGGGAAGCCCGGATGCGGCGGGAAGGGTCGTGCTGGGTGAACGTCATCGTCATGCCCTTTCTGGCGTGGAGGTACTTCTCTGGTTATGTTCTTCGGTCCCATTGGCCGCCGAGCCCTCCGGCGCGGCGAAGAGCGTGCCGGCTTGTTCGGCCAGCAGCAGCCCGAATTTTTCGGCGGCCTCTGCCGTCGTGCGGTAGCTGGGCGCGACGATGCTCACCGCGGCGACCACCTTGTCGCCGGCGAAGACGGGAGCCGCGACGGCGGTGACGTCGGCCTCCACGCTGTCCGCCTGCACGGTGTACCCGCCCCGGCCCACCTGTCCGCTGAGGGCCGCCCCGGCCGCGCTGCCCGCCATCGGGAAGGTCCGGCCCACCCAATTCACGTGGCGCACGGTATGGGTGCCCTCTTCGATGGCTATGTACAGCCCGTGGTCGTTGCCGGCGGTCACGCTCAGGTACGCCGACTCCCCGGTTTGGTCCACCAGGCTCCGCAGGACCTCCCGGCCCGCATCCACCAGCGACTCGTGGCTGAGCGCCTGGACACCCAGCTGCACCATCCGGAAGCCCGGCCGGTAGAGCGCGTTGTCGCGTTTCGCTGCGAACCCGTTGGCTTCCAGCGTGCGCAGCAGGCGCAGCGCGGTCGACGCCGACAGGCCCACCGCCTTGGCCGCATCGGCGAGCTTGACGCCGTCGTGCTCGCAGACGATGCGAAGCAGCGCCAGGGTGCGGTCCGCCGCCCTGGTCGTAGGATCCGCTGCCGTTCCTGACGCCATGCCTGCTCCTCGGTAGCCATCCAATGTTGCAGCCAGTAAAACATCAGTTTCATGCAGCGGCAAGGAATTAGCAAAAAACCCTTGACCCCGGCAGCGCGGATGGGTAGCTTCAGGTAGCAAGCCACGCTCGTTTTACTGATCGAAACAGGTATGCCGCGTACCGGCAGAAACAAGGAGATCCTGATGCGCCCATTGATGTCCGCGGCCACCGCGCCCCGCCGCCCCCTGCTGGCCACCGCCTCGGCCGCGGTGCTGGCCGGCGCCCTCCTGCTGACCGGGTGCGGCTCCGGCAGTCCGTCCTCCACCGGCGGCGGAACGGAAACCGCAGGGGCGCCGGCAGACGCCAACCTGGACCAGGTGAGCCTGGGCCTGATCCCGATCGCAGACGTGGCCCCGGTTTACCTGGGCATGCAGGAGGGCTACTTCGAGGAGGAAGGCATCCAGCTGTCCATCCAGCTGGCCCAGGGCGGGGCGGCCATCGTTCCGGCGGTCATGACCGGCGAATACCAGTTCGGCTACTCCAACGTCATCTCGCTGCTGATCGCGCGGGACAAGGGGCTGCCGATCACGGTGGTCTCCAACGGCTCCAGCTCCACCAATGAGCCCGGGAAGGATGGGACCGAGGTGGCGGCCATGCCGGACAGCGGCATCGAGAGCGCCGCGGACCTGGTGGGCAAGACCGTCGCCGTCAACGCGCTGAACAACTTCGCCGACGTCACCATCCGGAACTCCGTGGAGCAGGCCGGCGGCGACCCGGACGCCGTCGACTTCGTCGAGATGCCGTACCCCAACATGCCCGCGGCACTGGAGCGCGGCGACGTGGACGCGGCCTGGACCACGGAGCCGTTCCGCACGCAGATCCTGGACGCCGGCGGAAAGATCGTGGCCAGCCCGATGACCGACCTCGCCGACGACTTCGATTCGGCCTTCTACTTCGCCTCCGAGCAAACCCTGCAGGAGGACCCCGAGCTCGTGGAGCGCTTCCGCCGGGCGCTGGAGAAGTCTTTCCAGTTCGCCTCGGAGAACGAGGACGAGGTGCGCACGATCATCCAGGATTATGCCAAGGTCACGCCCGAATTGGCCGAGAAGATTGTGATCTCCCGCTGGTATCCGGAGGTCAACATGGAGGGCCTGCAAAAGCTGGGGTCCGCGGCCACCAAGTACGGCGTGCTGAAGAACGAGCCCGACTATGACGCACTGATCGCGGACTGATCCCCGCCCCTCCCATACCCGCCACTCCCACCTTCACCCGCACCCGCACCCGAAAGGCACCATGTCCCAGCTCCAGACCGCCCCCGTCTCCGTCTCCGTCGGACCCCTCTCCCCCGCCGACGTCGTCGCCGTCGCCCGCCACGGCGCCGCCGTCGAACTCAGCGAGGAATCCCTGCAGGCCATGGCCGAATCCCGCAAGGTGATCGAGGCCCTGGTGGACGACGACGTGCCGCACTACGGGGTCAGCACCGGCTTCGGCGCCCTGGCCACCAAGCAGATCCCGGTGCAGCTGCGCACCCAGCTCCAGCGCAGCCTGATCCGCAGCCACGCGGCCTCCTCCGGGGCCGAGGTGGACCGGGAGGTGGTGCGCGGGCTGATGCTCAACCGGCTGGCGACGATGGCCACCGGCCGCACCGGCGTCCGCCCGCTGGTGGCCCAGGCCTACGCGGGCATCCTCAACGCCGGCATCACCCCGGTGATCGGCGAATACGGCTCCCTGGGCTGTTCCGGGGACCTCGCGCCGCTGGCCCACTGCGCACTCGCCCTGATGGGTGAGGGCCAGGTCCGCACCCAGGAAGGCGAGCTGGTGGCGGCCGCCGACGCACTGGCCGCCGCGGGCCTGGAGCCGGTGGAGCTGCGGGAGAAGGAAGGGCTGGCACTGATCAACGGCACCGACGGCATGCTGGGCATGCTGATCATGGCGTCGGCCGACCTGCACCGGCTGCTGAAGACCGCCGACCTCGCCGCGGCCATGAGCATCGAAGGTTTGCTCGGCACCGACTCCGTGCTGGCGGAGGACCTGCACGCGCTCCGGCCGCACCCCGGCCAGATCGCTGCGGCGGCCAACATGCGCACCGTCCTGGCCGGTTCCGTCCTGATCGCAGAGCAAAAGTCAGCCGGAGCCGATGCGCAGCACCGGTTCACCCGGGTCCAGGATGCGTACTCCCTGCGCTGCGCACCCCAGGTGCACGGCGCGGCGCGCGCCACGCTTGCCCATGTGGAATCGGTGGCCGGCTACGAGCTGGCCTCCGCCGTCGACAATCCCGTGGTCACCCCGGACGGCCGGGTGGAGTCCAACGGCAACTTCCACGGCGCCCCGGTCGGCTACGCGCTGGACTTCCTGGCCATCGCCGTGGCCGACCTTGCCTCGATGAGCGAACGGCGGACCGACCGGTTCCTGGACACCGCCCGCAGCCACGGCCTGAATGCTTTCCTGGCCGATGATCCGGGGGTGGACTCCGGGCATATGATCGCCCAGTACACCCAGGCCGGCATCGTCAGCGAGCTCAAGCGGCTCGCCAACCCGGCGTCGGTGGATTCCATCCCGTCCTCGGCCATGCAGGAGGACCATGTGTCCATGGGGTGGTCCGCGGGGCTGAAACTGCGCCGCGCCCTGGACGGGCTCACCCGGGTGCTGGCCATTGAACTGCTCACCAGTGCCCGCGCCCTGGACATGCGCGACGGCGGCGTGGAGACCTCCCGCAGCGCCCCGGCCGTCACCGCTGTGCGCCGGGAGATCCGCAAAACCGTCGCCGGTCCAGGCACCGACCGCTATCTCTCGCCGGAAATCGAGGCGGTCCGACTGCTGGTGGACAGCGGCGTGCTGGTGGACGCCGTCGAACAGGCGGCGGGCACGGCACTGAACTGATGCGTTCGGCATAGACTGGTGCCGACAATCGCCGCGTCCGGCAGGCCGGACCGGATGCGGCGCAGGGACTCTGGGGGCCGGCACCGGGAGGACCTGCTGCATGGCCGCCAACACGCCCGAGGGACAGCCGAGCCGGCGCAGACTGCTGCAGCAGACGGTCCCCGTCCTGGCGGCCGGCATCGGGACCGGGGCGTTGGGCACGGCCGGGGCGGCCGCAGCAACCCGGCCGGATTCCGCACCGGATGACGAGCGGATTGCGCGCTTGGTGGCGGACCCGACGTCGGCCACCCACCGGGAGCTGCTGCAACTGCTGGCCCCGACAATCGCGGCTGCCGCCCATACGGCTGCCAACGGGCGCGTCGATCCCCGCCAGGCCGGTTACGACGTCGTCCTGCTGCTGGGCCAGTCGAACATGCAGGGCTGCGGCCTCCCTTTCGATCCGGCCATCGATGTGGAGCTCGACGGGATCGACCAGCTGGCGGGTTCCGGCCCGTCCGCCGGCCGGGTCATCACGGCCAGCGAACCGCTCTGCCATGTCGCCAGCGTGTGGGTAGACGGCCGGCCCGCGGTGGGACCGGGCCTCGAATTCGCGCGGCAGCTGTGGCTGGCCCAGCCGGCCGGCCGCAAGGTGTTGCTGGTGCCCGCGGCCCTGGGCGGCACCTCGATCACCGGCAACGCCGACTACTCCTGGGATCCGGACAACAAAACTGCCCGAACGAACCTGTGCCACCGCGCGCTGGATGCCGCCCGGCAGGCGCTCTCGCTGAATCCGCGCAACCGTTTGGCGGCGGTCCTGTGGCACCAGGGCGAGTCCGACGCAGTGCTGGGTGCCTCGGAAGGCTGGTACCGCCGCAAGTTGCTGCAGATTATTGATCTGGTCCGCGACGCGCTGGGGCCGGCGCCGTTCCTGATCGGCGGGATGGTGCCCGAATGGCTGCCCGATGACCGGCGGCGGCGCGGCATCGAGGCCGCACACCGCTCCGTGGCGGCGCAGCGGTTGCGGACGGCGTTCGTGGCGGGCCCGTCCGGCGCCAGCCAGGATGCCGAACAGATCCATTACAGTGCCGCCGGCGCCCGCGAGCTCGGCCTGCGCTTCTACCGCGCCTTCGAAGCCGAAACCTCGGACCGGGCCCGGTAGCCGGGAAGGCAGGACGGCGCTCGGTAGCCGGGCCCGCAGTCGGGGCTCCGTGGCCGGGCCCGCCTGACCCGGTAGCCAAGTCCCCGCGGGCCGGGCAAGGGCGCCACGCCCCGCCCGGTCAGGCCGCCCCGACCGCCTGCCGGGAGGCGACGAAAGCCGCCACGCAGGCCTCGACGTCGTCGGCGCTATGGGCCGCCGAGAGCTGCACGCGGATCCGCGCCGCGCCCTTGGGCACGACCGGATAGCTGAAGGCGGTGACGTACACGCCGTGGGCGAGCATGGCCTCGGCCACCCGCCCGGCGAGGACCGCGTCGTGGAACATCACCGGGACGATCGGGTGCCCGCCTTCCAGCAGGTCGAACCCTTCCTCGGCCATCCGCCGGCGGAACAACGCGGTGTTGTCCCGCAACCGGGACCGAAGGTCGGCCGAACCGCCCACCAGTTCCAGCGCCTTCAAAGTGGCGGCCACGATGGCCGGCGCTACGGAGTTGGAGAACAGGTACGGCCGGGCCTTTTGCCGCAGCACGGTCACAATTTCGCGGCGGCCGGACACGTAACCGCCGGAGGCACCGCCGAGCGCCTTGCCGAAGGTTCCGGTGTAGATGTCCACCCTGTCGGCCACCCCGGCGTGCTCCGGGGTGCCGGCACCGTTGGCCCCCATGAAGCCGACGGCGTGCGAGTCGTCGACCATCACCAGCGCCCCGTATTCTTCGGCCAGTTCGCAGATCCGTTCCAGCGGGGCCAGGTAACCGTCCATGGAGAACACGCCGTCGGTGACGATGACGGTCCGCCGGGCGCCGGCGCCGTCGTTCAACGCCGCAGCCTGTTGCAGCCGCTCCTGCAGCTCGGCCATGTCCCGATTGGCGTAGCGGAACCGCACTGCCTTGGACAGCCGGATGCCGTCGATGATCGAGGCATGGTTCAGCGCGTCGGAGATGATGGCGTCCTCCGGCCCGAACAGCGATTCGAAGACCCCTCCGTTGGCGTCGAAACAGGACGAGAACAGGATGGTGTCCTCGGTGCCCAGGAAGCGCGACACTTCCCGTTCCAGCTGCAGGTGGAGGTCCTGCGTGCCGCAGATAAAGCGCACGCTGGCCATACCGAACCCGCGGTCGTCCATGGCGGCCTTCGCGGTGGCGATGATGTCCGGATGGTCGGCCAACCCCAGGTAGTTGTTCGCGCAGAAGTTCAGCACCTCGCGGGTCGACCCGTCCGCCGGGCCTGCGGAGATGTGGCTGGACTGCGGGGTGGTGATGCGCCGTTCGGCCTTGAACAGTCCGGCGGCGCGGATCTCCTCCAGCTCCGAGGCCAGCTGGTCCTTGAGTGTTCCGTACATGCTTGCCCTCCCTAGATCCGGGTCCAGTCCAGGACCACTTTGCCGCTTGTCCCCTGCCGGGCCGTCTCGAACCCGCGCTCCCATTCGGCGGCCGGCAGCACGTCGGTGATCACGGAGGAAATCGCCGCATGCAGGGCCGGGCTGGAGGAGAGCATGGCGCTCATCGCGTACCAGGTTTCGAACATCTCGCGCCCGTAGATGCCCTTGAGCGTGAGCATATGGGTGACCACCTTGGCCCAGTCGATGGCGATGTCTTCGGCCGGCAGCCCCAGCAGCGCAATCCGGCCGCCGTGGGTCATGTTGTCGATCATGGCCCGCAGCGCCGAGCCGCGGCCGGACATCTCCAGCCCGATGTCAAAGCCTTCGACCAGTTCCAGCTGCTGTTGCGCGTCCGCCACCCGGGCGTGGCTGACGTCCACCACCAGGTCGGCGCCCATCTGCTTGGCCAGCTCCAACCGTTCGGCGGACACGTCGGTGACGGCGATCTTGCGGGCGCCGGCGTGCCGGACCACCGCTATGGCCATCAGCCCGATGGGCCCGGCGCCGGTGATCAGGACGTCTTCGCCGACCAGCGGAAAGCTCAGTGCCGTGTGCACGGCGTTGCCGAACGGATCGAAGACCGCGCCCAGTTCCGGCGTGACCGCCGGGTCGGTATGCACCCACACATTGGTTTCGGGGATCACCACGAACTCTGCGAAGGCACCGTCGCGCTGCACGCCGACGCTGACCGTGCGGATGCACATCTGCCGCCGGCCGGCGCGGCAGTTCCGGCAGGTCCCGCAGACGATGTGGCCCTCCCCCGAGACCCGGTCGCCGATCTGCACGTCCTGCACGGCGCTGCCGGCGGCCACGACCTCGCCATAGAACTCGTGGCCGGGGATCAGCGGCGCCCGGACCGCTCCGGCGGCCCAGTCGTCCCAGGCCTGGATATGCAGGTCGGTGCCGCAAATGCCCGTGGTGTGGACCTTGATCTTGACCTCGCCGGTGCCGGGTTCCGGTTCCGGACGGTCGACCAGCTCGAAGCCGGCCTGTGGGCCGGACTTGTAGAGCGCCTTCACGCGGTGTCCTTTCGCTAAAACGGGCCGGCGCGTCCGGCCGCCCGGGCTGTGGCCCGGATCACTAGGCCAACTCTACGTAACTGTCTTGGCGAAGTGGAGCACGTCACCGTATCCGTCGCGTCAGGGCAGGGTAGCTTTGCTCGCAACCGGCGGCCGCAGGGCATCCTCGAGTCACCGACTGCGAACCGGGCAGGCCGACCCCATGGGAAACAGGAAACCGGGTCCGGAGCCGCGTGCCGTGAAAGCCTGTGGAAAGGCCGCGGAAGCGCAGGCTAGACTGTGACCCCGGCCACAGGTGCGTGGCTGCGATCCGGTAAAAGGGGTTCTCCAGTGCCGCACCCAGCCCAGCCAGCATCCCGGCCCGTGCAGGACCAGGCCTACGCCGCGCACGAGCGGCTGGATCCGATGCAGCTGTCCGCCGGGACCGGGAGCATCAGGGGGCTGCGCGCGGTGGTGCGCGACTCCTGGCAACGGTCCTTGCGGCACGCGGCGGATCCGGATCGGGCGCTGGCTCCACTGGTCATGGCCGCGGACGCGCTGGACGAGTTCCGCCGGAACCATCCGTTGTCCGCCATCATGCCGGTCTTTGGCCGGCTGCTGGTGGAGCCCAGCCGCGACGCGGGGATGCTGGTGGCCGTGGGAGACCGGCACGGGCGGCTGCTATGGGTGGACGGAGAGGCCCGCCTGAAAGACCGCGCCGAAGGCATGATGTTCATGCCCGGCACCGACTGGTCGGAGGCGACCGTGGGCACCAGCGCGCCCGGCACGTCGCTCGCGTTGGGCCGTGGAGTCCAAATCGCCGGTGCCGAGCACTTCAGCCGGGCGGTCCATTCATGGAACTGCACCGCCGTCCCCATCAAAGATCCCGAAACCGGCGCCGTCCTCGGCGTCGTGGATCTGACCGGCGGGGAGGAAGCGGCCGCGCCCCACACGCTGTCCTTGGTCCGGGCGGCGGTAGCGGCGGCCGAGGCAGAGCTGCGCATTCTCCGCCTCCAGGCAGCCGCCCGGCACGACCCGGGGACGCGGAGCCGGTCAGCACCTGCCGGCCCGATCACGCGGCGTCGGGGGACGCCGGCCCGTCCGGAGGGCGAATCCGGAACCCGCCCGAAGGCCGGTCTGCGCATCATGGGACGCGATCAGGGACTGTTGGAACTGGCCGGCCAGCGGATCGAGTTGTCGCAGCGGCACACGGAGATCCTCACCCTGCTGGCCCTGCATCCCGCCGGCCTGACGGCCGGGGAACTGGCGGACCAGCTCAACCCGCGGGCCCAGGGCGCCACCTTGCGCGCCGAGATGGTGCGGTTGCGCAAGCTGCTGGCCGGCATCAGCCCTGCCGCCGTGCCCACATCCCGGCCCTACCGCCTCCCCCAGGAAGTGGCCGTCGATGCGCAGCAGGTCCTCCGGTGCCTGGCCCGCGGGGCACACCGGCAGGCGCTTGGACTGTACCGCGGGCAGGTCGTTCCGCGGTCGGAGGCGCCCGGCGTCGTCAGTTTCCGCCGGCATGTCAGCGCCACCCTGCGCGAGGCAGTGCTGAGCAGTGCCTCGCCGGATGAAGTCCTGCGGTACCTGCAGCTTCCCGAGGCAAAGTACGACGCCGAGGCCTGGCGCGCGGCGCTGCGCCTCCTGCCGCCGCGCTCACCCAAGCGGGCCGCGGTCGTCGCGGTGCTGGAACAGTTGGAAGCCGGGGGCTGACGGGACCTTCGGAACGCTGCCGCCGGTGCAGGCGGAGCCGGTGGTCCGGCGGCCCCTTCTGAACCGTGCCGCGGCCGGAGCCGGTGCAGGCGGAGCCGGTGCAGGCGGAGCCGGTGGTCCGGCGGCCCCTTCTGAACCGTGCCGCGGCCGGAGCCGCAGCATGGGCAACCCCTGCAACCTGATTGCAACGTTGCCCTCCGTAGGCTCTGGGGACACAGACAGTGCCGTCTGCCGGGCCGTGGGGGTCCGGACACCGAAGCCAGAGGAGTCGACCATGACTGTTTACGCCCAGCCCGGAACCGAGGGATCACCCGTCAGCTTCAAGCAGCGCTACGAGAACTGGATCGGCGGCGAATGGGTCGCCCCGGTGAAGAACCAATACTTCGAGAACCCCTCCCCCGTGACCGGCAAGACGTTCTGCGAAGTGGCACGCGGGACCGCCGAGGACATCGAACTGGCCTTGGACGCCGCCCACAAGGCGGCACCGTCGTGGGGCAAGACCTCGGTAGCGGACCGGGCCGCAGTGCTGAACCGGATCGCGGACCGGATCGAGGAGAACCTGGAACTGCTGGCCGTGGCCGAGACCTGGGACAACGGCAAGGCCGTGCGCGAGACCCTGGCCGCCGACATCCCGCTGGCCGCCGACCACTTCCGCTACTTCGCCTCGGCCATCCGGGCCCAGGAGGGCCGGCTGTCCCAACTGGACGACGACACCACCGCCTACCATTACCACGAGCCACTGGGTGTGGTCGGGCAGATCATCCCCTGGAACTTCCCCATCCTGATGGCCACGTGGAAGCTGGCTCCCGCGCTTGCGGCGGGCAACGCCGTCGTTCTTAAGCCTGCGGAGCAGACACCGGCGTCCATCCTGGTGCTGATGGAGCTGATCGCGGACATCCTGCCGGCGGGCGTGGTCAACGTGGTCAACGGTTTCGGCGTGGAGGCCGGCAAGCCGCTGGCGTCCAGTCCGCGGATCCGCAAGATCGCGTTCACCGGCGAGACCACCACCGGCCGGCTGATCAGCCAGTACGCGTCGCAGAACCTGATTCCCGTCACGCTGGAGCTGGGCGGGAAGAGCCCGAACATCTTCTTCTCGGATGTCGCCGCCGAGAACGACGCGTTCTACGACAAGGCGCTGGAGGGCTTCACCCTGTTCGCGTTCAACCAGGGCGAGGTCTGCACCTGCCCGTCGCGGGCGCTGGTGCAGGAGTCGATCTACGACTCGTTCATGGCCGATGCCCTGGCCCGGACCGAGGCGATCATCCAGGGCAACCCGCTCGACACGGACACCCAGGTCGGCGCCCAGGCCTCCAACGACCAACTGGAGAAGATCCTGTCCTACATGGACATCGGCCAGCAGGAGGGCGCGAAGGTCCTGACCGGCGGCGGCCGGAACATCCTGGACGGGGACCTCGCCGACGGCTACTACGTGAAGCCCACCATCTTCGAGGGCGACAACAGCATGCGGATCTTCCAGGAAGAGATCTTCGGGCCGGTCGTCTCGGTTACCCGGTTCGGGAACTATCAGGAAGCCCTGCAGATTGCGAACGACACGCTCTACGGGCTGGGAGCCGGCGTGTGGAGCCGCAACGGGAACGTGGCCTACCGGGCAGGGCGCGAAATCCAGGCGGGCCGGGTGTGGGTGAACAACTACCACGCCTACCCGGCGGGAGCGGCGTTCGGCGGCTACAAGTCGTCGGGCATCGGCCGCGAGAACCACGCGATGATGCTGGACCACTACCAGCAGACCAAGAACCTGCTGGTCAGCTACAACGAGAACAAGCTCGGCTTCTTCTAAAGACAGGTCACGTCATGGCGTCTGCTTCACCGCAGGGGCAGGGGTCACCCACCCCGCCCGCCGCGAAACACGAGGCGGCGCTCGAGGCCGCGGTGGCGCTGCCCGGGGAGGATGTTTCCCGGGTGGCGCTCACCGGACCGGCGGTCGGGCTGCTGCAAAGACTGTGGGAAACCCACGGGCCGCTGATGTTCCATCAGTCCGGCGGCTGCTGCGACGGTTCCTCCCCCATGTGCTATCCGGCCGGTGAATTCCTTACCGGCGATGCGGACGTGCTGCTGGGCACGTTCGACCTTCCCGGCCGCGGGAGCCTGGACTTCTGGATGTCGCGGGAGCAGTTCGCGTACTGGAAACACACGCATCTGACCGTGGACGTGGTGGACGGGCGCGGCAGCGGGTTCTCGGTGGAGGCGCCGGAGGGCAAACGCTTCCTGATCCGCTCCCGGCTGTTCGACGGGAGCGGGCAGCCGGCCTGAGGGGGCGGTCGGGGCCGGGTGCCGATCTCCCTGACGCTCCGGTTTGGGCCCCTGCTCCGCTTATTAGGCGGAGCAGGCGCCCGGACCGGAGCGCGGGCCCGAACCGGAGCAGGGGCGGGGACCGGAGCAGGAGCGGGGACCAAACCCGGGGGCGGGGACCGGAGCAGTGGCGGGGACCCTTGATCCCCCGCGCGGCTAGCGTTCGAAGAGGCAGAACGGGTGCCCCGCTGGATCGAAGTACACCCGGACGTCGTCCTGCGGTTGGTATCCGGCACGTTCAGCCCCTACCGACTCGGCATGAGAGCAGGCGGCGGCCAGGTTCTCGACGACGATGTCCAAATGCATCAGCATTTGCTGTTCGCCGGGTTCTTCGGGCCAGACCGGCCGGCGGTAGTCCTCCTCCAGCTGGAAGGACAGCCCCGGCCCACCGCCCGGATTGGCCAGCGTCACCCAGTCTGGCTCGTTGGTGCGGATGTCCCAGCCCAGCAGCCGACCGTAAAACTGAGCCAAGGCCAACGGATCCGGCGCTCCCAGCACCGTTGCATGCAGCTGCAGTCCTGTGGGGCCGGGCATCGCCGCTCCTCCCGTGGACTGGGCAGTAGTCCGGCCATGCTACTGCGGCAGCGGCGCGGCGGCTAGCTCCCGGACAGGACTTCGGCCAGCGCCCGCTCCGCCACGCCGCGCAACAACCGGTTGTCATCCGAGGAGGTCAGCAGCACCGTCGCGATGTTCAACGCCCAGCCGCGGGCGCGCTGCCAGGTGTCCGGGGAAACGTCGGTGCGCGCTTCGACGGCCGCAATAAACTCGCGGCGCCCCGGGGCGTCAAACACCAGCCAGGCGGCGGCCAGATCGGTGGCCGGATCGCCCGCGGCGATGTCGCCGAAGTCGATGACGGCCGCCAACCGGTTTCCGTTCACCACCAGGTTCCCCGGGTGGAGGTCGCCGTGCAGCCACAGTGCCGGTCCCTCCCACGCGGGCACGGCGGACAGCTGGCGCCACAGCGCCATGACACGTTCTGCCTCCGGAATGGCCCCGGAAGCCAGGCGCTGCTGCACGGCGGCGTTGCGGGAGGACAGCGGCACGCCGCGCACCGGATTCACCGGGGCGCCCGCCGGGGCGGGCACGTGCAGCGCGGCCACGAACGCCGCCAGCCCCGGGGCCAGCGATCGCCGTTCCTCCGGCTGGAGGCGCCAGGCAGCCCGGCCCTCCAGCCACGGCACTACCGACCAGGACCAGGGATAGTACGACGTCGGGCTGCCGCGGCGCGTCGGGGCCGGCACGGCGAGGGGCAGCTCCCGGGCCAGGGACGGGAGCCACTGCTGTTCATGCAGCACCAGATCCCCTGCCGCGGTCCGGCGCGGCAGCCGGACGGCCAAATCGGCTCCGAGTTTGAACGTCACGTTGTCCCACCCGTTGGCCACCCGCACCAGCGGCAGCCGGGCGAGGTCCGGGAACTGGTCCGAGAGCAACCGCTGCACCAGGTCGTTACTGATGTCGATTTCGGCAGCAGGCATCGAAGCCATCTGTTTCCGTGCTCCCCTTAATCGGCGGGCGTGGCCCCGCCGGCGGCGAAGGCTGTCGTACCCGGTCCGGTAGTCCAGCGGAACCGGCCCGATGTCGGCCCGGGTCCGCTAGGCCAGCGGAACCGGCCCGATGTCGGCGTTGGCGGACGCGCGCGTACCCGGGCGGGCCGGACGCCGCGGAAGCGGGCCGATATCGGCACCGGCACGGCGCGACCCATCACCGTTCATCATGAACTCCACCGGCTAACCCTGAACGCCGAGGCGTTCAAAGATCAGCTCGCGGACCCGGCCGGCGTCGGCCTGCCCGCGGGTGGCCTTCATGACCCCGCCCACGATGGCGCCGGCGGCCTGGACCTTGCCGCCGCGGATCTTCTCGGCCACCTCTGGCTGGGCTGCCAGCGCAGCATCGATGGCTTCCAGCAGGGCGGAATCGTCCGACACCACGGCCAGGCCGCGCTTCTCCACGACCTCTTCGGGTGTGCCCTCCCCGGCGAGCACGCCGTCGAGCACTTGGCGGGCCAGCTTGTCGTTGATCTTGCCGGCCTGCACCAGACGGTCCAGCTCGACCACGGTCAGCGGGCTCACGCCCAGTTCCGAAGGTTCGAGTTCGGCTTCCTTGGCGCGACGGGAGATTTCACCCATCCACCACTTGCGGGCCACGGCGGCGGAGGCTCCGGCGGCAATGGTTTCCTCGATCGACTCCATCACGCCGGCGTTGACCACGTCGCGGAATTCGGCGTCGGAATAGCCCCACTCGGCCTTCAGCCGCTTGTGCCGTTCGGCCGGCGGTTCGGGCAGCCGCGAACGCAGTTCTTCGATCCACTCTTCGGTGGTGACCACCGGGACCAGGTCCGGTTCCGGGAAGTAGCGGTAGTCATCGGCGTCGGACTTGGGCCGGCCCGCGGTCGTGGAGCGGGTGTCCTCGTGCCAGTGGCGGGTTTCCTGGACCACCTTCCGGCCGGCGTCCAGGACCGCCGCGTGGCGCTGGATTTCGAAGCGGACGGCACGTTCCACCGCACGCAGCGAGTTCACGTTCTTGGTCTCGGAGCGGGTGCCAAACTGCTCCGAGCCCTTGGGCATCAGGGACACGTTCGCGTCGCAGCGGACGTTGCCGCGTTCCATCCGCGCGTCGGAGACGCCCAGGTTCTTGACGATCTCGCGGACGGCGGCCACGTAGGCACGGGCCAGTTCCGGAGCACGGGAGCCGGCTCCGACAATAGGCTTGGTGACGATCTCCACCAGCGGAACGCCGGCGCGGTTGTAGTCCACCAGCGAGTACTCAGCGCCTTGGATCCGGCCGGTGGCGCCGCCCATGTGGGTGAGCTTGCCCGCGTCCTCCTCCATGTGCGCGCGTTCGATCTCCACCCGGAACACTTCGCCGTCTTCCAGCTCGATGTCCAGGTAGCCGTCGTAGCAGATCGGGTCTTCGTACTGGGAGGTCTGGAAATTCTTCGGGGTGTCCGGGTAGAAGTAATTCTTCCGGGCGAAGAAGCAGGATTCGGCGATCTTGCAGTTGAGCGCGAGCCCAATCAGGATCGAGTACTCCACCGCCGACTTGTTCACCACCGGCAGGACGCCGGGCAGGCCCAGGTCCACCGGCGACACGTTCGTATTCGGCACATCGCCGAACGCGTTCGGGGCGGCGGAGAACATTTTGGTCTTCGTGTTCAGCTCAACGTGGACCTCAAACCCGAGGACCGGGTCATACTTCGCCATCGCCTCTTCGAAGGAGACCAACTCTTCTGTTGCAGCCATTTACTTCACACCTCCGAGGACAGGAGCCTGAGCCAGCAGCGGGCCGCCCCACTGGGCTTCCAGCAGGTTTTCAAGACCGGCGCCGGCGCGGTACAAGCGGGCGTCTTCACGGGCGGGGGCCAGGAACTGGATCCCCACCGGAAGCCCGTCGGTCAGGCCGCCCGGCACCGATATGCCAGGCACTCCGGCGAGGTTGGCCGGAATGGTGGCCACGTCGTTGAGGTACATGGCCATCGGGTCGTCCAGCTTCTCGCCCAGCTTGAACGCGGCCGTCGGCGCCGTGGGAGAGACCAGCACGTCGACGGTCTCAAACGCCGCGGCAAAGTCGCGCTGAACCAGCGTGCGGACCTTCTGCGCCGAACCGTAGTAGGCGTCGTAGTAGCCGGCGGACAGGGCGTAGGTGCCCAGGATGATGCGGCGCTTGACCTCGTCGCCGAAGCCGGCGGCACGGGTGGCACCCATCACCCGCTCGATCGTCATCGGGCCCTCGGCCGGCAGCACGCGATGTCCGTAGCGGACGCCGTCGAACTTGGCCAAGTTGGAGGAAACCTCCGAGGGCATGATCAGGTAGTAGGCGCCCAGCGCGTACTTGAAGTTCGGGCAGGAGACCTCCAGCACCTCGGCGCCGGCCCCGCGCAGCAGTTCCAGGGCCTCGTCGAAGCGGGCCTGCACGCCGGCCGCGTAGCCTTCGCCCTGCAGCTCCTTGATCACGCCGATGCGCATGCCCCGCACGTCGGCGTTCCGGGCGGCCTCGACCAGCGCACCCACCGGGTCGGTCAGCGAGGTGGAGTCGGCCGGGTCGTGTCCGCCGATGACCTCATGCAGCAGCGCGGCGTCCAGGACCGTGCGCGTCACCGGACCGATCTGGTCCAACGAAGACGCCATCGCAATGGCGCCGTAGCGGGAAACTCCGCCATAGGTCGGCTTGACACCCACCGAACCGGTCACTGCGGCCGGCTGGCGGATGGACCCGCCGGTGTCGGTGCCCAGCGCCAGCGGTGCTTCGAAAGCGGACACGGCTGCCGCAGAGCCGCCGCCGGAGCCGCCGGGGATCCGGTCCAGGTCCCACGGGTTTCGGGTGGGACCGTAGGCGGAGTGCTCGCTGGAGGAACCCATGGCGAATTCGTCCAAGTTGGTCTTGCCCAGCATCGGCATGCGCGCCGCCCGGATCTTCTTGACCACGGTGGCGTCGTACGGGCTCATCCAGCCCTCAAGGATCCTCGAGCCGGCCGTGGTGGGCTGGCCCACGGTGACGATCAGGTCCTTGATCGCTATCGGGACGCCCGCCAGGGCATGCAGCTCTTCGCCGGCCGCGCGGGCTTTGTCCACGTCCGCCGCCACCGCGAGCGCCTCGTCGGTGTTCACGTGCAGGAACGCGTTGAGGTCGCCGTCGACCTCGGCGATGCGGTCCAAATGCGCCTGGGTGACCTCCACCGAGGACACCTCCGAAGCGGTCAGCATCTCGGCCAGCTTGGCCGCGCTGTGGGTAATCAGTTCGCTCATGGGTGCGTCTTACTCCTCGTCCAGGATCGCCGGAACTTTGAACCGGCCGTCGGCCTGGTCCGGTGCGTTCGCCAGGGCAAGTTCCTGGCTCAGCGTCTCCCCCACCACGTCCTCGCGGAACACATTGTTCAGCGGGATCGGGTGCGAGGTCGCCGGAACGTCGGGGCTGGCAACTTCCTGGACGGACTTGATCGAATCGACAATGACGTCGAGTTCGCCGGCCATCTTGTCCAGTTCTTCGGCGGTCATCTCAATGTGGGCCAGCCGCGCCAAATGCGCCACCGCCGCACGATTGATCTCAGACATGAGTCTCCTACGCGGATGGAATGCTTTTCCTTTTCAGTCTACCGGCGCAGAAGGGTCGGGATTCGCCAGGAAATGCCGAGGGACCATCCCACGGCGACAGCCTCCGGCTTCCCGGCGCCCGGTCTTGGGCTTGGCGATCCGCAGGGACAGCGGGGGGACCACGGACTTGATCGTTTCGGCTCACTGCCCGTGCCGCTTTATCGTTGACCGTCTGACACCGGGCACCTAGAATGTGGCACGCGCTCGGGCCCAGGCCGGGCCGCCAGGCTTCCTGCCGGCTGCCGAAGTCCTTCGCGGCGAGGAGGTCCCCATGCGTCCGGCTCGGCTGGCTGCCATCGCCCTCACCGCCCTGCTGCTGCCCTGCTGCAGCAGTCCGGGGCAAGGCTCGCCCGCCCCGGCGCCGCACGCCTCGGCGGGCCCTACTTCCGTGACCTCTCGCGCGCCGGCCGCACCGCCGGTTGCGTCACCACCTGCCTCCGACCCGGCCGCCGCCGCGCCCCGGACAGCCGGCAACTCCGCGGAAAGCGTGAAATTCGCGGCGGCCGGGGACTTCGGCTTCGACGAAGGTGCCGCGCAGGTGCTGGAAGCGATGGCGGAAAGCGGCTCCCGGTTCGGCCTGGCGCTCGGCGACCTGTCCTACGGCCTTCCCGGCACGGAATCGGGGTGGTGCAGTTTCGTCACCAACCACCTGGGGCCGGATATTCCCCTGCTGCTGGTCGCCGGAAACCACGAAAGCGACGGCCGGAACGGTTCGATCGACGAATTCGCCCGCTGCCTTCCTCCCCGCCTACCCGGTGTCCACGGCGCCTATGGGCGCCAATGGTTCGTGGATATCCCCCAGCGGGACCCCCTGCTGCGGCTGATACTGATTTCGCCGGGCCTGGAGTTTCCGGAATCCGGCCGCTGGGACTACCTTCCCGGCACCGACCATTACCGGTGGACGGCCGCCGCCATAGACTCGGCCCGCGCCGCGGACATCCCGTGGGTTGTGGTCGGTTCCCACAAGCCCTGCCACTCGGCGGGCGCCTACGAGTGCGATCCCGGTTCAGCCGTGACGGATCTGCTGCTGGACAAAAAAGTGGACCTGGTGCTGCACGGCCACGAACACCTCTACCAGCGGACACACCAACTCGCCCTGGGGCCGGACTGCCCGTCGCTGCTGCCCGCGCACAGCGATAATGCCTGCATCTCCGACACCGACGCGGACTTTGAGTCCGGTGCCGGCACGGTCTTCGCGACGGTCGGCACCGGTGGGCAACCGCTGCGCGACATCAACGGTTCCGACGCCGAGGCGCCCTACTTCGCCGCCTACTCCGGCGCAAACGCCGAGCCCGCGCACGGGTTCGTGGAGATCGAGGTGACCGAGGACTCCCTGATGGCCGCGTTTGTGGGCGCCGGCGGCGCAAACTTCACCGATTCGTTCACGTTCAGGAAACCCTGAGCACGCGCTGCCTGCAGCGTAAGTTCCTGCGGCTGCTAGAGGCGTTTGACGAAGACCAGCAGCCGGATGTCGGTCCCGGGTACCGGCCAGTCGCGCTCCGGCACCCGGTCGAATCCCAGCGACTCATACAGCCGGTGCGCCGCGGTCCAGTCGCTGCCGGTGGTCAGGCTCACGGCGTTGATGCCCGGCAGCGTGCGCGCGTACTCCACGATGGCGTCCACGAGGGCCCGGCCGACGCCCGAGCGCTGCAGCCCCGGATCCACAGCCAGCATCCGGAACTCCAGTTCGCCCTCCCGGGCGATGTCCGCATACTCCCCGCCGGCCTGGGTCAGCGTGACCGCCCCGGCCACCTTTCCGCCCCGCTCGGCCACCCAGATCTCGGCATGCCGGGCCCGGTGCGCCACGTCGGAAACGTGCACCAGATACGGGTGGTCGGCTGCCGGGAAGTGTCCCGCGGCCAGGTACGCCTCGCGTGTCAGGCGCTCCACGTCGTCGAAATCGGTAGCGGTGGCAGGGCGGATGGTGATCTGCATGTGCTTGGGCGGTGTCCTTGCGGGTAGTAAACGTACGACGGCGGGGCTTGCCTGACCAGTTTCCCGCACCACGGGCGGTGCGCGCCAATACGGTTCAGGCCGGGCCGCCGGCAGGCCGTCCCGCCGACGGCCCGGCCGCCGGACGGGGCACGGGCGGGAGCAATTCCGGATTGACCCGCCGCTGCAGGGCGGCGACCGCCTCGGCCGGCAGCGCCAACAGACCGTCGAGCTCCTTGCGGGCGCGCGCGTAGGCCAGCTGCCGCTCGGCGGGCGTTGCAGCCCTGTCCACCGCGATGGTCAGCAGCCGGCGCGCGGTGTTCAGCCGCAGCCGTTCGGGGCCGCTGAAGTGCTGGTCCTGAATGCGGCGGGCCTCGCGTTCGGCGATGTCGAAGGCGACCTCGTAGGCCCGCACGGCCTCGCGGTATTCGCGCAGCCGCTCGTCGGTGGCAACTTCCGCCGCGGTGACCGGCCGGAGCCCGTCGGCGGTCCGCTTGGCGCGCAGGAACGCCACCGTGAGCGGCTCGCGGACATCGGACATCATGGGGAAATCGATCAGCTTGGCGACGTCCAGCTCATAATCCAGCCAGCGCGCGTTCACCGCATCATGGTCGGCCATTACCGCCGCGGTGTCGCGGAGCCGCTGCTGTTCGGCGGCTGCGGCGGCACGCAGCCGGTCGGCCTCGCGCCGCGCGGCCTCCGAGCGTGCGCTTTCGTGGCGCCGGCCGCCGCGGTTCCAGCCCTGGCCGCGCCGGGTGCGCCTGGCACGCTGTCCAATACCGGAGACCACGGCGAAACCGACCCAGATGAACCACCAGGGGAAACCGTCGGCAAAGAATTCGTTCATGGCTCACCTCGCACATCCATCGTCCCATGGCGGGTGATGCCAGTCACGATAGTTTCACGAGGCCGCGGGAGAATGGTTGGGCCCGCGTAGTGCTGCCAGTATCCATCTTCCCGCTGAGAGCGGCCTATAACGTCGAGAACGCTGTATATCGTCGAAACCGGCCGATAATGCCGCACGCCGGGACGATAAAGGCCGCTTTCGCGACGCCCGTGCAACTACCCCGCTGGGGGCCCCGGCGTCGGCTCGGTTAATCCGCGTCGGCACACGTTCCGCCCCTCGCGCGGCTACGGCTGCCCGGGGCCGTTGGCGCGGCGGTGGCCGACCCGGTAGTCGCTGCCGTCCGGCTCGCGGTCCAGGAAGCCGTCATCGACCAGGGCACGGCGGAGCATCGGCACATCGGACGTGAACGCGGTCAACCGGGCGTTCAGGTCCTTCTCAGCCATGACCTCGCCTCCGGCGATGACGCGGTCGCGGATGTAGCCCAGCAGTTCCAGCCGGTCCGAGGCGCGGGACGGCAGCACCACCAGCCCGCCGGTGAGGAACCTTTCCGGCCCGGCCGGCCCGGGTTTCCGGGCCGCGGCCAGCGCGGCCTTGAAGACGCCCGGCTCGACGGCGAGGGCACCGCCGTCGTCCGTCACCAGGCCGGAGGCAACCAGCTTCTGCCGTTCCTTGGCGGTCATCTCCGGCTGTTGGCCCAGCACCAGGGCGGCATAGAGCCCGCGCAGCCGCTCGCTGGCCAGGGCGGAGAGCAACTGCTGCCAGCTGGCGGCGGGCCCTGGCCGCTCCCCCGTCATGCCGTGCCGGTTTCCAGCAGCCGGCGGAAACCGTCCTCATCCAGCACTGTCAGGCCCAGGGACTCGGCCTTGTCCAGCTTGGTCCCCGCGTTCTCGCCGGCCACCACATAGCTGGTGTTCTTCGAGACGGAGCCCGAGGCCTTGCCGCCGCGGATGATGATCGCTTCCTTGGCCTCGTCACGGCTGAAGTTCGGCAGCGTACCCGTCACCACCACGGTCAGCCCCTCCAGCGTGCGGGGCATGCTCTCGTCCACCTCGTCGGCCATCCGCACACCGGCTGCCGCCCAGGCATCGACAATCCCGGCATGCCAGTCCTCGGCGAACCACTCTTTTAGCGCCGCCGCGATGGTGGGACCGACGCCGTCGACGTGGGCCAACTGGTCTTCGCTGGCGGCCCGGATGGCGTCCATCGAGCCGAAGGCCGTGGCCAGGGCCCGGGAAGCGGTGGGACCCACGTGCCGGATGGACAAAGCCACCAGGACGCGCCAGAGCGGCTGGGTCTTGGCCTTCTCCAGCTCCTCGAAGAGCTTCCTGGTGTTGGCCGTGGGAACCGAGGGCTTCTTGGCGGTGCCCTTGGTGTAGAAGTAGGGCACCAGCTCGGTCTCGCCGGTGGGCACCCCCTTATCCTTTTTCTCGCGCCGGATCCGCACGTCGGCCAGGTCCTCAGGCCTGAGGCTGAAAATCCCGGCCTCGTTGGTGAGCGGAGGCTGTTCGGGTTCGGCCGGCCGGGTCAGCGCGAACGCCGCCTCGTAGCCCAGCGCTTCGATGTCGAAGGCGCCGCGGCCGGCCAGATGGGCCACCCGCTCGGTCAGCTGCGCCGGGCAGGACTTGGCATTCGGGCAGCGCAGGTCGACGTCGCCCTCCTTGCCGGGAGCCAGCGGGGTGCCGCACGAGGGGCAGTCGGTGGGCATCACGAACTCGCGCACCGGCGGATCCTGCGCATCCCGCAGCGCCAGCACCGGGCCCACGATCTCCGGGATGACGTCGCCGGCCTTGCGCAGCACCACGATGTCGCCGATCTTCACGCCCTTGGCCTTGACCACGTCCTGGTTGTGCAGCGTGGCCATCTCCACGGTGGAACCGGCCACCTTCACCGGCTCCATCACTCCATACGGCGTCACCCGGCCGGTGCGGCCCACGTTCACCCGGATGTCCAGGAGCGTGGTGTGGACCTCTTCCGGCGGATACTTATAGGCCACGGACCAGCGCGGCACCCGCGAGGTGTGGCCGAGCGCGCGCTGCAGGCCGAAGTCGTCCACCTTGACCACGATGCCGTCGATTTCGTGCAGCAGGTCGTGGCGGTGCTCGCCGTAGTGGTCGATGAACTCCAGGATCTCTTCGTAGCTGTCAACGACCTTGAAGTAGGGGCTGGTGGGCAGCCCCCATTCCTGCAGCAGGGCGTAGGTCTCCGATTGGCTCTCGGCGTCGAGCCCTTCGCGGGCGCCGATCCCGTGGACGAACATATGCAGCGGCCGCTCGGCCGTCACCTTCGGGTCCTTCTGCCGCAGCGAGCCGGCCGCCGAGTTCCGCGGGTTCGCGAACGGCGCCTTGCCGGCCTCCACCATCCGCTCGTTGAGCGTGAGGAAGTCCTTGGTGGGGATGAAGATTTCGCCGCGGATCTCCACCTCGGTCGGGATGTTGCTGCCGGAGAGCCGGCGCGGGATGTCCGCGATGGTCAGGGCGTTGTGGGTGATGTCCTCGCCGGTCGTGCCGTCCCCGCGGGTTGCGGCGCGGATGAGTTCCCCGTTGCGGTAGAGCAGGTTGACGGCCAGGCCGTCGATCTTCACTTCACTGAGCCAGCGCAGCTTCCTGCCGTTGCCCAGGTTGGCCACCGACGCCGTGGCGCGGTCCACCCAGGCCTTCAGTTCGTCCAGCGAAAAGACGTCCTCCAGCGAGTACATCCGCTGCAGGTGTTCGACCGGGGCGAAGGCGGCCGAGACCTCGCCGCCGACTTCCTGCGTGGGCGAGTCGTTGGCCACCAATTCCGGGTGAAGGGCCTCGATTTCCTCCAGCCGCCGGTACAGCCCGTCGAATTCGGCGTCCGAGACCAGCGGGGCGTCCTCGTTGTAGTACGCGTAGCGGTACTTGCGGACGTCCTCGGTCAACTGCTCGTACTCGTGGCGGATTTCGTCGCTGGGAATCCCGCCGGCAGGTGTTTCGACTGTGCTCACCTGACTATCTTGCCCGAGAAGCGCGGTTCAGGCGACGACGGCGGTGCCCGCGTGCCCCGGGTGGACCGGCGGCCGCTCAGTCTTCGGCGTCCGGCCGTTCGTCGAGCAGCGGCAGGTCGGCCGCGGTGACCAGATGGGAGGTGACGGCGTGTTCGACCAGCCGCGCACGCCGGTTGGTGGCGAGCTTTCCGCCGCCGCCGCGTAGTCCGGCGACGCCCACCCGGTCCAGTTTGTCGCAGACGTTGTCCAGCTTGCGGTTGAACTTGGTCAGGGGCCAGCCCAGCCTGGCCGCCGCCTGCGAGGACGACGGAATCGAGCTGAGCCCGGTCCCGTCACGCTTGAGCATCGGCTCGGCCAGGGCCAGGATCAGGGCCTTTTGCGACGCGGTGAACACCACCGGGCCGATGGTGGTCTCGCCCACCGCATCCGTGTCCCGGTGTTCCTGGCGGAACGACGGTGTCTTAACGTGGACCGACAGCTCATAGGTTGTGGGGCCGGCCGTGAAAACGATGTTCGTCTGGCTGAAGACCATCGGGATCCGCGCTCCCGGCGCCAGCCATGCCTGCATGCCCCCGGTGGAATCGGCGATGGTCGCGGAGATCAGGGAACCGACGTTGGCCAGCCACCAGATGCCGTCATAGTGGGCGATCTGGAGGAACTTGCGGTGCAGGTAGGGGTTGTCGTCGATCTCCAGGTCGCCTTCGCGCCCAATGGTGAACACGTCGTCGTTCGTGGCTTCGAACCATTCGCCGCAGAACTCAATGCTCACATCCGCCACCGCTAGCCCCCCTTGTCTGCGCCGGCCAGGGTCGGCGCGTGATTCATCGTTCCAAACTTACCCGCAAAAGCCACGCAGTCCGGGCAACTACTGATCCGCGCAACCGCGGACCGGTTCCGAGGCCCGGCCGTTGGCCCGCACCACCACCACTTCGATGCAGGTGCGGTCGTTCTGCGCCAGCGGCACGGTCGCCTCGGGCTCGCCGGTGCGCTCGGGCTCGCCCCGGCCCAACGCGGTAACGGGCGTCCAGATGAACAGGTCGCCGTCCCGCGGGTCCGGGTTGGTCCAGCTGAAGACCGCCTCGCCGCCCCCGACCCGGCCGGCCAGGTCCTCGGGCGGCACCACGTTGCCGGACAGGCCCTCCAGGGCATTCGCCGGCGGCCGGCTGACGGGGGCCTCGGCCACCGCAGCCTCCGGTGCGGGCCGGTTGAGCACGACGGCGGCGCCGGCGAGCACCGCCGCCACTGCGACCGCCCCCGCCACCCAGGCCCAGGGGCGGCGCCGCGCAGCGCCGTCTGGTTCCGTCGCTGCATCCCGTTCGGAGTCCCGCAGCACGGTGGAGCCGTCCGGGGCCGGCTCATGGGTCCGTCCCTCGGCGCCGGGCAGCCACGGCCCGGGAGCGCTGCCTGCTGCCGGCGGCGGGTCCCCGGGCAGCCGCCCGGTGCGTTCGGGAAAGGCGAAACCGGGCGCCGTCGGCACCGTGCCGGCGGCCGGGTCGATGGAGACAATCCCGCGGACGCGCGTCGCCTCGCCGTCGTCACCGCCGTCCGCTTCAGCCGGCCGTGCTTCCTCCAGCACCTCGAACGGCGTCACCGAGAGGTTCAATTCCGCCTGGACCCGCTGCAGGGACAGCGCGAAGGCATAGGCGGAGGTGAACCGCGACCCCGGCGACTTGGCCATCGCCGTCGCCAGGGCCAGTTGCAATGATGCGGGCACGTCGGCACGGCGCAGCGGCGGCAGCGGCGCATGGGCAATCCGGTCCATCAGGTCCCGCTGGGAGTTGTTTCCGCCGGGCTGGATGAACGGGGACCGGCCGGCCAGCAGCGTGTAGATCGTGGCGCCCAGGGACCAGATGTCGCTGCGGGTGCCGTTGCCGGCATTGCCCCGGAAGGCTTCCGGCGGCGACCACGGTATGGACATGCCGGTGTCGCCATCTCCGCCGTCGGTGCTCGAGGAAATGCCGAAGTCGGTCAGGGCCGGCCGGTTGTAATCGGTGACCAGGATGTTGGCGGGTTTGATGTCGCGGTGCGCGATACCCGCCCGGTGCGCGGTTTCCACGGCCGAGGCCACCTGGATGCCGAGGGCCAGCACTTCGTCCACCCCCAGCGGACCGTTGCGGTACCGGACGTCCAGGCTGGGACGTGAACAATACTCCATCGCCAGGTAGGAATGTCCGTCGGCGGTGAGGTTGGCCTCGTAGATCGTGACGATGAACGGATGCGTGGACAGTTGCGCCATGAGGTTTGCTTCGGATTCGAAGCGGCGTCGGGCGTCCTCGGTCTTCAGCCCGGACAGCAGTACCTTGACCGCAACCCGGCGCCTGGGCCGATCCTGTTCGTACAAATAGACGTCGGAGAAACCGCCGGAGCCGAGCAGCCTGACGTAGCGGTACCCGTCGATGGCGGGCGGCGGTGCGGGCGGGCGCTTCACGCTCACGGCAGGTCCTCAAAGCGCAGGGAGATGCCGTCGCCCAGGTCCGCGATGTCGCCGTCCAGCAGCATGACCGCCTCGCCGTGGCCCAGACGCCGGGGCGCCTGCTGGCCCCGCAGGAGCAAGGTCCCGTTGGTCGAATTCAAGTCGGCAAGGATGACGTGCCACCCTTCCAGCCGGACTTCCACGTGCGAGCGCGAAATGTCCCCGCTGGCGCTGTGCACCGGCACCAGCCGAGGCATCACCCTGCCCTGGACCCGGTTCGCGGAAGGCTGCCGTCCAACGATCACGGGCCTGTCCAGTTCCACCACTTCGCCGGTGGACAACCGCAGGTGCCCCAGCGCCGGCCGCTGCACCTCCCGGGCCTCGCCGTCCAACGGGCCGCCGCACCCGGAACACGCCGAACTGGTCGGCGGATTGGCGTGGCCGAGACCGCACACCCGGGCCAGCACCATGGGGGCGGTGCTCGGGGCCGGCGACGGCGCCGCCTCGGGTGCGGGTGCGGCCGGAACCTCGGGCAGGTCGCTGCGCATCAGCGTCTGCCCGTCGTGGTCGCCGCCGTCGCGGTCTCCGCCGTCGCGTTCTCCGCCGTCGTGGTCGCCGCCGTCGAATCCGGCCGGTGGGCTAGCGAGGGCGGCAGGGCCGCGGTTGGCAGCCGCGGCCGGTTCGGCATCCCCCGCCGCTCCCGCGGCCGATGCCGAGGCGGCCGTGCGTGCGGACGCAGAGGGCGTCAGCCAGGGAACGGCATCGATCAGGTCCAGCGGCTGGCCCGGCCTCCGGGTCGGGCCAGCCGCCGCGGGGCGTGGCGATGCGCCGGCACCGGCCGGGGCATCGCCGGCGACGGCTTGGGGCGGCGGCGGTTGCAGGTTGGCACGCTGCGCTGCGGCGTGGACAACCGTCTGGTCCAGGCCATCGTCTGCCGCCGCGGGGTCCGGTTCCGCGGGGGCGCCGGCGGCCTGTCCGGCCGGGGGCGCCGGTTCGTCTCCAGGCGCCCCTTCGTCGGCGGCGGCGCCCTCGGACTCGTCGTCGGGCACGTAGAGGCTGGTCAGGTCCAGGCTTTCGGCCCAGCCGCCGCCGGCGGACTTCGGTCCTGCCGATTCGGGCTGCGCGGCCGGAACCGGGGCGGGTGCAGGTGCAGGTGCAGAAACGCCGGCCGTCCGGTCCGTTCGGGCGGGATCGGCTGCGCCCTCTACTCGGGGCTCCCGTCCGGCCTCCAGCGCCGCGCCCATGCGCAGGGCACCCAACTGTACCGCGCCGGCGCGCAGCGGCAGCCACGGGCCCGGCCGGCCTTCGGCGCGGGAGCCGTCGGGCCCGGCCGCAATGGCCACGCTGCCGGCCCGCAGCCGCCCCTCGGTCCAGCTCGAGACGCCGCGTCCGCTCAGTTCCTGCCCGCCCGGGTCGGCGGACACCACCACGTCGCCGCGGAGCACCGCGTGGATGCCGCCGGAGCAGGAGACGATGCCGAACTGCGGCATGGCCGACAGGTTGGCGCCGTACCCGGCGACCACGGTTCCGAGCAACGTTTCCAGCGTGGCGCCGGACTCCAGCGCCTGCCACAACTGCTGCACCAGGTCTTCGGGAGCGCCGGGTTCGAGGAGCACCGCCGTGCCGCCGCTGACCAGCCCCAGCCAAGGCCCGGGGCTGTACGTCATGCCCGCCATCAGGCGTCCTCCTCCGCCGCTCCCTGTTTCGGAGCATCCAGCCGGGGCAGCGTCGTCGTATCCTCCTGCCGCGGGGCGGTCGAGGCGTCGTCGGCGTCGCCTGCGGGACCGGCTACATCAACGACGACCACGGTGATGTTGTCACGCCCGCCGGAGCGCAGCGCGGCTTGGATCAGTGCATCGACTGCGTCCTGGGGACCGGATACGGAGGTGAGGATGGCGTAGATGTGGTCGTCGCTGACCTCCGAGGTCAGCCCGTCGGAGCAGATCATGATCCGGTCCCCCGGTTCCACGGGCACCATCCAAAAATCCGGCTGGTTGTCTTCGCCGGTGCCCAGCGCCCGGGTAATGACGTGCCGGCGGGGGTGCACCAGGGCCTCCTGGGCGGTGATTTGTCCGGCCTCGAGCAGTTCCTGCACTTCGGAGTGGTCGACGCTGATCTGGACAAGCTTGCCGTGGCTGAGCCGGTAGGTACGGGAATCGCCGACGTTGAACACGAGCCAATACGGCACGCCGCGTTCGGAGACCAGCGCGGCCCCGGACACCGTCGTGCCCGCCCGCGATGCAGCCGCCGCCCTGATCCGCGCGTCCGCCCGGCCGATCAGCTGTTCCAGTTCGTGCGCGCCGAGTTCGTGGCTGGCCACGTAGTCCCGCATCGTCTCCACGCAAATGCGGCTGGCCACTTCGCCCGCCTCGTGTCCGCCCATGCCGTCGGCCACCGCGAACAGCGTCCCGTCGGCCAGATACGCGTCCTCGTTCAACTGCCGTCGCAACCCGCGGTCGGACCCGGCACCGACAGTGAGCCGAATGGGCTCCCCTCCCGACGCCGTGCTCATGCCCGTCCGATGGTAAAGCTGCGGTCGCCGAATTCGACGGTCGCGCCGGGTTGCGCCGCCACGGGTTCCCCGGGGGCCAGCTGACGGCGGATGCCGTCGCCGCCGGTCACCGCGGTCCCGTTGGTGGAGTTGCGGTCCGTCACCCAGACGGTGCCGCCGTCGACCCGCAGCAGCAGATGCGTCTTGGAGACGGAACGTCCCATGTCCGCGAAATCGATCAGTTGGTCAATGTCCTCGCCGGCGCCTGCGGCCGGGTTGCGCCCGATCAGGGCCGTCGTTTCAAGTACCACATCGCGCCCGTCGTCGAAGGTAATGGTGAGGGGGCCCGACGGCGGGGCCACCGTGCGGACCCGGGTCGCCGCGAATTCTTCGTCCGGGTGGTGGTGCGATTCGGCCTCCGCAGCTATCCGTGCCGGAGCCGGAGCCGATGACGGCGGCTCACCCGGGGTGCCCGAGCGGTCAGCCGCCGGCGCCGGCGGAACGTCGGCGCCGAAGGGGGCCGCCGGCAGCTTGGCCGCCGGTGCTTCCATTGCCGGGCCGAATCCCGGGATCGCGGCAATGACCCCGGAGGGCTGCGAAGCCGGCTCAGCGGCGGGCCGGCGCGGGTCTTGTCCGTCCGGTGCCACGCCGGCAAAGCCGGCGCGGGCGTCCGTACCATCCGGGGCGAAGGCCGCCGGCCCGTAGAGCCCGCCGGTGGTCAGCGGATCGCGGCCCTGTGCCACGTCGAGCACCAGTGTCTTGGCCACCTTGTCGTGCCAGCCCTGCCGCCTGTGGTTGCGGTCCCAGACGTTGGAGACCACCACCACGACCGCGCCCACCGCCAAGACCAGTCCGCCCACGGCGATGATCAGCCCGCGCAGGAAGATGGCTCCCCAGCCGGCCGCGTGGCCGTCCTCATTCGCGGTCCGCAAACCCAACAGCACGTTGCCGGGAGTCTTGCCGGTGGTCGCTTCCCAGCCCCAGAGCCAGATGGTGTAGGCCAGCGACAGCACGGTCGCCAGCCCGATCCACAGGAACAGGCCGCCCAGCGCCTCCGCGGCCGCGGAGGCGCTGCCCGAGGCTGCGGCCTCCATCACGGCCGGCACGCTGGCAGCGTAGGCAGCCAGCATCAGCACGGCCGGCGGAATCTTGTCGATCAGCCACGCCCCCAGCCGTTTGCCGACCGGGGCGCTGACCAGATTCAGTCTTGCTGCCACGTGCTGCTCCCGCCCTGTTTCGGCCGTCCGGCCTGTGAGTCTACTGTACGGATTCTAGTGGCGGCCGTTGTCCGCCGCCGCGCCAGCCGCCTCCTGGCGTCGGCAACCAGCGAGCGCGGCGTGTACTTTGCCCGCTGCCGCTGCCAGAAACCCAGCGAGTCCTTCATCTTCGCCAGCGAGTCGTCCACCTGGTCCCAGTACTGCTGCACTTGCACCTCCGTCGGTTCGGCTGCCCCGAAGATCGCCGCGTCGGCCCGGTGTGCCAGCAGGGTGGTGCCGTCGGCGGTGGCCGGGAACTGCCCTGCCAGCGCGGCCGCGTGCTCGCGCCGGGTGGCGTTGGCGGGGGCGCTCGCTCCCATGTCGGTGGCCAGGGACATCACCTCGCGCCAGCCGCCGCCCACGCGTTGGCTCGGCAGGCCTTCGCTGGCCCGCTGCTTGCGCCGGCGCAGCTTCAGCCAGGCGATCAGCAACAGCGGCAGCAGCAATACCGCCAGCGGGAGGGCGGCCAGGCCCACGGCCGCGAAGAGCCAGCCCCACTGGTCCCAGAACGATTTCTCCTGCTGCTCGGCGTCCTGCGGCTCCGGGGCGGTGTCCGGCGGCAGCTCGGCCGGTTCCTGCGGCGGAGGGGGTGGCTGCAGGACCTGCGGCTTGGGCGTGGACTTCGGCTCCTGCTGCGGCGGCGTCGGCTCGTTGTCCTCGTCCGGCGTCGGATCGAAGGCGACCCAGCCGGCATGCTCAAATGCCACCTCCACCCAGGCGTGCACGTCTTCGCCCTTGATCTGAACTGCTTCCCCGGTGGACCGGCTTTCCTTCGGATCCGGGTAGAAGCCCATCACCACCCGGGCCGGGATGCCCAGGTGCCGGGCCATCAGCGCCATTACGACGGCGTACTGCTCGTCGTCGCCAATCATCTGGTCGGCATCCAGCAACTGGATCATCCGCCCCGCATGGTGGCCGGAGAGGCTGCGGGCTTCGTCTTCCTTGCCGTTGCTGAAGAAGCCGTTCTCGTGCAGGTTCCGTTCCAGTTGGCGCACCTGTTCGATCGGCACCGTCGCTTCGCCGACAAATTCGTTTGCCTTGGCCGCGACGATGTCCGGCACCCTGGCCGGTTTCGGCAGCCGGACGGAGGCGAAGTCATACTGTGCCAGCTGGGCGTCCTCCAGCCGGCCGGGGAACGTGGTCTCCACCGAGTAGCTGTCTCCGGCCAGCAGGTACCGGGTGGTCAGCGCCGTCTGGGAGTCGTCGTTGTAGAACAGCGAGCCGCCCAGCTCGGCCGCCCGCTCCCCCTGGAACGCCAGCCCGTCGATGTGCCCGCCCGCGGGAAGCCAGACGCCGCTGTAGTCCCCGATCCGGATGTCGAGCCGCGCGGTGCCGCCGGACGCCGGGCCGAGCGAACCGGCGTCGCCGACGGGTTTGAAGTTGCCCCCGCTTTCGGGGTTGACGTTGTAGACCGTGCCGTCGAAGGTATCCAGCGCCGCCAAGCGCACCCGCTGGCCCTCGGGCAGCCCCGCGACGGTGAAGAGCGTCTCCTCGGCCCGGTCCTTCACGTAGCTCCGGAAATCCATCAGCGGGCTCGGATAGTCGTAGAGATTGACCGGGGGGACGACGACGTCGCGCAGCACCTCGCGATCGCCCCGCGCCGTCAGTGCCGGGCCGGCCAGCGCCGTGAGCGCCACCGCCGACGCCAGCATTCCCGCGCCCAGGCCGAGCCTTCGCCGCGGCCCTGCCCGGTGTGCGGCCGGATCGGCCGGCGCCGCGGTGGCCACACCGGCAGCGGCATCTCCCCGGGCCAGGTGGCGGTGCCACGCCAGCCAGGCCGCGGCCACGGCGACCAGCAGCACGCCGCGCAGCACCGGCAGCACCGGGACATCGGTGCCGAACGCGATGCCCAGCAGGAAGAACCCCAGTACCGGCAACAGCGGCCAGTACGGCCCGCGGAGGCGCCACGCCAACGTGCCGGCCAGCAGGGCGGCGGCCAGGGCGCCCAGGAACGGCACCACCAGCATCCCGCCGGAGATCCCTACCGGCGGGGCGACGGTGAGGATGTCCTTCCACGCGAAGACGAAGCCGGTGAGCACGATCCGCAGCGAGTCCAGCGACGGCAGGACGCCACCGATCGCTTCGCCGGGCGCGGCGAAGGTGCTGCCGAGCAGCAGGTACGCCGCGAGTCCCGCGGTGGCCGTGGACAACAGGCCCAGCCGGTAGCGCGCGCCGACCAGCGAGAGCAGGAGGCCGACGGCGATGCCGCCGAAGCCTGCAGTAAGGTAGCGGCCGTTTCCGCCGAAAACATGATGGAATCCGGCCAGTCCCAGTCCCAGCAGCAGCACCAGGACGGCCGCGTCGATGGCCACCTGTCCCGCGGGCCGCGGCAGCCGGGTCGATAATCTGCCGCCGGCCGGCAGGCGCCGCTTCCGCGGGGCGGCAGGGCCGGCGTCGTTCCGTCCTGCGGCGGCACGGCGGCGCACCCGCCCGGGCTGCTGCCCCGGAGACGGAGCTTTGGCGCTGCCGCTCATGCGGCGGCCTTCCGCAACACGAGGGCCAAGTCGTCCAGGGTGGACAGGGACAGCACGGACAGGTCGCCGATGGTCGCCCGGGCGGCCTGAAGGCCGCCGCCGCAGCGGATGGCGAACGCACGGATGCCAACCGGAACGGCCGACGATGCCTGGCGCAGCTGCGTGGCGGACACGTGATCACCGACGACCAGGAACATGACGGACGCATTCGGAACCGCGTCGGCGGTACTGCGGGCCAGTTCCACCGCGGTGGAGCGCTGCGGTTTGCCCTCGATCCGGGTCATTTCATCGAGCAGGATGCGGCCGGTTTCGCTGCGCAGCGGGCCCCGCTGGGTCAGGACGCTCAGGTTGCGCTCCTCCCGGATGGCCTGCAGCCCGATCGAGGCGCCGACGGAGACCGCCAGTTCGAAGTCTTCCTCCGAACCGTATTCCTCGGTGTTCGTCGAGATCGCGACGGCGAGATGCGCGCGGCGGGTTTCCTCGAACTGGCGCACCATCAGCGTGTTGGTGCGCGCCGTGGTTTTCCAGTGGATGTAGCGGCGGTCGTCGCCGGGGACGTAATCGCGCAGCGCGTGGAAGGAGACGTCGGCGCTGGCCAGTTCCTTGGTGGGCAGGCCCTCGAGGTCGCGGATGAACCCGGCGGCCGAACTGCCCAGCGCGGTGGTGTGCGGATGGACGAACAGGTCGGTCGGTTCCGTCCACATCATCTGGCGGCGGAGCAGGCCCAGCGGATCCTGGCGCACCGAACGGACCGGGCCCACCACGATGACGGCGCGGCGCTGCGTCGGGATGGTGAACAGGTCCTCGTGCACTTGGCCGGCCTTCATGCGCGGCAACTGGAACACGGCGGTGGCCGCTCCGACCGGCAGCTCCAGCGCCGCCGGCAGCAGGGGTTTGTCCGCGGTATTCGTCACCGCTATGCTCCCCACGGCTTGGTCGCCGACCGCGACCCGGGTGCGGGCCAGGTCCAGTTCCACGCCATACGAGGAACGGCCCAACACAAAACCTATCGCCAGCAACAGCAGAAACAGTCCCGTGAGTGCCGCGATCTTGGCTTCCTGCCAGCCGAAGGCCATCCCGGGCACCAACAGCAGGACCGTGCCGCCGGCCACCACCCAGCCCAGCGGGCTCACCGTTTCCAGCACGGGCCGCAGGTAGCGCTCGGCGGCGTCCTGGGCCCGCTGCCAGCCCGGCCGCACGTACTGCCCTGCCAGCGAACCGGCCCGGGCCGCCAGCGAGGCCGGATGCAGCGTGCTGCCTTCGTCCGGAGCCACCCGCCGGATGGTTTCGCCGAGGCCGGCGAACCGCTTCGTCTGCTCCGTGGCCCGCTTCGTCGTCGTCTCGGTCATGCCGCCGCTTCCGGCCGGAAATCTTCCGTCGGCACGGCCCTAGACCGTCACCCGCTGCTGGGGCGCCGGCACGCCGGCCAGCACGCGCGACATCACGGCCTCCGGGGTGGCGCCGGCAAACTCCGCCTCGGGGTCCATCACGAACCGGTGGTTCCAGACCACCGGAGCCAGTTCCTTGATATCGTCCGGCAGCACGAAGTTGCGGCCCTGGGAGGCGGCCCAGACCTTGGCCGCACGGACCATGGCCAACGCGCCGCGGACGCTGACGCCGAGGCGCGACTCGGCCGCGTTGCGGGTTTCCTCGCACAGGGCGGAGACGTATTCCAGTACCGACAGGTCCACGTGGGTGGTAGCCGCGAGATCCGCCATGTCCCGCACGGCCTGCGGGGTGATGATCGGCGTCAGGGCCGCCGACCGGTCGCGGGTGCCGGCTCCGGCCAGCAGTTCCACCGTCGACGCGCGGTCCGGGTAGCCGATCGACGTCTTGATCAGGAAGCGGTCCAGCTGGGCTTCGGGGAGGCGGTACGTGCCGGCCTGCTCGATCGGATTCTGCGTGGCGATCACCATGAAGGGTCGCCCGGCGTCATAGGTCACGCCGTCCACCGTCACCCGGCCTTCTTCCATGACTTCCAGCAGCGCCGACTGCGTCTTCGGCGAGGCACGGTTAATCTCGTCCGCCAGCACCACGGTGGCGAAGATCGGGCCCTTGTGGAACTCGAACTTCTGCGTCTTCTGGTCGTAGATCGTGATGCCGGTGACGTCAGAGGGCAGCAGGTCCGGCGTGAACTGGATGCGCGAGTTCGAGCCCTGCACGGTGGCGGCCAGCGACCGGGCCAGCATCGTCTTGCCGGTTCCCGGGGCGTCCTCCAGCAGCACGTGGCCCTCGGCCAACATGGCCGTGAGCACCAACCGCACCACCTGGTTCTTACCAAGCACCGCCTGGCCGACGTTGGCGGCCAGCTTCCCGAACGTCTCGGCGAACCACTCGGCCTGCTCGGAAGTCATCGTCATGCTGTTCCCGGTCTCTCTTCGTGTTGCATTGGTGTCAAACTTCCCTAGGGGCGGTCGTACCGCCCCCATGCTGACCGCCCGAGCTACGTGCATGGCGGTACTGCGCTCTTTAGCTGCATTCCGGCATCCCTGCCGGTGGCCCTTGACCCGGAGGTCTGTCTAGGGGACTCAAGCTACCTAGATGGTTCGTCCCGTCATATGTGACGTCCGTGCCCTTGACGAAAAGGCCGTCGTTATTCGCATAGGGGTTGGGCCCCGAGAGCTGCCGGTACCAGTAGGTACCGTGTCGATCCCACCAACAATTCGACACGAGTGTTGGGTTGGTCCCATGCTCGTTTGCCCAGTGGTTGTCCTTACACGATGATGCCGCTCGGTTGTAGTTACTGGGTCCGGTTCGGGAATCCATGCACGTGCGCCACCCGTCGGGCAACTTCGTACCTGCTCCCCCCACACGCAAGTTCCAGGTGTCCTTCGGCTTGGGTCTACTGCCGCTCTTTGCAGAGGCTGATGCGATAACACCCTCAGTACCCTTGGAATTGACCGTTTTGACCTTGATGTCCACCGTGGTGTTGTGACCAACGTTCACTGTCCGGCTGCCAGACCCCACCGAAACGTTTTCCCACCCCTTGCTTCCAACGTTGATCAGTAGCTTCGCAACGTCATGGTCGGCGGTGTTCGGCGGCCCCCAGTAAACGGTGACCTGCGGACTGTTGGTCTCGCCGCTTTGCCCCGTGGCGGAAGCGGTCGCCGCGCCGGGAGCCCCATACGGCGTCGCGTTGTCGGACGCGGCGCTCGGCGCGCTCGAGTAGCTCGCGCCGTCGCTGTTGCCCACGGAGGTGATGCGCACGTTGACGGCCTTGCCGTTGGTGAAGCCTCCCACCTTCTGGCCGTTTGTAATGGCCATGGTCCGGTTGTCGCTGAAATGGGCACGGTAGCTGACTTCGCCGGCCTGGGCGCCGTTGCGCTGCGCGGCGGTCAGTTCGTTGAAGGACACCGTCACCGCACGTCCGGCACCGCCGGTATCTGCTTCGCTCAGCGAGGCTCCGGTCGGGGCCTCCGGCGCCCCGACCGCCCGCCGCGGGTTGGACTGCGGGCTGGCCTCGCCCGACCCGGCCTTGTTCCGGGCCGTGACGGTGTACGTGTAGGCGGTCTCCGAGTTGGGCGCCGTCACCGTCTGCGAGGTGGCGCTCACCGCGGGGAAGGTCCGGGTCAGCGCGCCGCCCTGGTATTCGCGCACGGTGTAGTCGAGAATCTCGCCGCCGTTGTTGGCCGGCGCGGCCCAGCTCACCTTCAGCTGGCTCTGGTCACCCACGGATTTCACCCGTTCGGTGGCAGGAGCGGTGGGAGCGGCGGGCGGACCGGCCGGCACCTCTGCGGCGGAGTAGGCGCTGAAGTCGCTCGGTTCCGGGGCGCGGTTGTGCGCCTGCACCCGGACCTCGTAAGCTTGGCCGTTCTCCAGCCCCTCCCACCTGTAGCTGGTGCCGGTCAGGCCGTTCTTCTGCAGCTGGCCGCTCGGCGGGGCCGGAGAAATTTCCAGGGTGTAGCTTTCGATGGCCGAGCCTTCGTTGGCCGGGGCGGTCCAGCTGACGTCCAGTGACTTGTCGCCGAACTTCAGCTGCGGGGCGGCGGGGGTCGCCGGCCGGACGTCCGGCCGCGCCACCGCTGACTCCGCGGACGGGTCGGACGTGCCCACGCTGTTCTCCGCCGTCACGGTGAAGGTGTATTCGACGTCGTTCTGCAGGCCGGTCAGGGTGCAGGTAGTGGTCGCGCACTGCTGGCTGAAGCCCCCGCCGACCCCGTTCACCGTGTAGCCGGTGATCGGCGCGCCGTTGTCACTGGGCGCCGTCCAGGACAGCACCACGCTCTGGTTGCGGACCGAGTCAACCAGCGGCGTGCCGGGCGTCTCCGGTCGGCCCTTGACCACGAGCGAGACGTTCGCCGTCGCCTGCCGGCTCCCCTCGCGGGTCTTGTCCTCCACCGTGTATTCGACGGTCATGGTGCCGGAGAAGTCGGCGCCGGGCGTCACGATGATCCGCTCCCCGTCGATCTCCGCGGTGCCCCCGTTGCCGGCCACGGCGCTGACGATCGTCAGCGGGGTTTCCGGGAACGGGTTCACGTCGTTGGCGAGCACGTCTACCGGCAGCGCTTCGCCCTGCACGGCGTCGGGCACCTCGTCGTCGTTGGCGACCGGCAGCGGGCGGGTGGAGGCGGTCGCCCGCACACCCACCCGGCTGGTCACCTTGTCGGAGCGCCCGTCGGTCACGGAGAAGTTGACCACGCCGGTGGCTCCGGTCTGGAGCGCGGCATCCGCCGCCACCCGCAGCACGCTGCCCTCCAGGCTGACGTCGAATCCTTCCGGCGTCCCGCCTTCGACGGCGAACTGCAGCTTCTCCAGGTCCTCGGGGTTCGGGTCGCTGGCCAGCGGGCGCAGGTCGTAGCTGACGGCGTCTTCGCCCTTGGCCACCTCCAGCGTGCCGGTGGTCAGCTCCGGCGGGAAGTTCCGGTCGGCGGCCGGAATCACTTTGGTCATGATGGTCAGCGTGGACTTGAGCCCCTCGGGGTCGTCGGGGCCCGATCCGTCGGTCACCTCGAACGTGATGGAGCCGGGGCCGGCGTAGTCGAGGTCCGCCTTGTAGCTGAGCGTGCTCGCGTCGGCCATCCATTCGTCGTCGCTGGTGCCGATCGCGCGGATGTTCTCCGCCTCCGTGATCCGAGGGGTGCGGCCGGGCCGGACTTCCACCAGTTCGGTCAGGTCCAGCCGCAGTTCCTCGCCGGCCGTCACGTCCTGCGGGGTGTTGTCGCGCAGCACCGGATACTGCTCGCCAAGCGGCGGAACCCAGATGACCGCGGTGGCCTGCAGCCCGTCCACGTCCCGGACTGTGTAGGGAATCAGCTGGACGGCGTCGGTCAGCTCCACGTTGACCTGGCCGTCGGCGACCGCCCGGGCGGTCGGGTAGCCACCATCGACCAGGACGTCCAGCTCCTTGGCCACGCCGTCCGGGTCCTCGTCGTTCTCCAGCACCGGCACGTCGACGGCGGTGCGCCCCTTGATGTCGGCCGATTCCACCCGATCGTCACGGGCCAGCGGCGCCTGCAGCGGGGCGTCCCCGCTCACCTGGACCGTCACGGTCCCGACGGCGGAGCCGCCGCGGCCGTCGCCCACGGTGTACCGGGCGTTGACCGTGCCCTCCTGAGCCGGGGTGGTCAGATAGACGCGGCCGTCTTCGGCCTTGGCCGCGATCGACTCGGGCGTGCCGACGATTTTGTCGGGGGCCAGCTGGAGCGGGTCACCGTCCGGGTCCGAATCGTTTGTGAGCACGTCGACGGCCACCGTCCTGCCCGGCCGGATCTCGATCCCGTCGTCGAGTGCCACCGGGTTCTGGTTGCTCTCCGGCGCGGGGGCGATGCCGACCAGGACCGTGGCCGTGTTAACGGCGCCCAGCCGGTCCTTGACCTGGTAGGTGAAGGTGTCGGTTCCCGCGCCCTGCGCCGATGCCGTGTAGTCGATGTAGTTGGGCCCGGCGACGGCCGCGCCCTGGGCGGGAGCCTTGCCGATGCCCGTCAGGTAGACCGAGTCGCCGTCGGGATCGATGCCGTTCAGCGGGATGGGAATCCGGACGGTCGACCCCGCGATGGCGCGGGCCTCCTGGTTCTTGGGGGCGGGCTGGGAGTTGGATTCGTCGTCGCGCGGGAGGATGTTGATCCTCAGCTGGGCCGAATCCCTCTGTCCCGTGGGGTCAGTCACCTCGTAGACCGCGTAGACCGTTTTGGCCTGCTGCCCGGCGATAAAGCGCACGGTGTTCTCGGCAGTGAAGATGCGGCCGTCGGCAGGGTCCGGGGTCTCCGCGAGCTCTTCCACCAGCTCCAGCGTGTCGCCGTTCGGATCGGTGTCGTTGGCCAGCACCTCCACGGTCACGACGTCGCCGGCCCGCACGGTGGCGGTGTCGGCCTCGGCCTGCGGCGGCAGCAGCTTGTCCTGGCCGGCCACGGAGATCACGCTGACCTCGCCCGTGGCCGAGGCGAAGCCGTTCGACACGGTGTACCGGATGGTGGTCTGCTGGTGCAGCCCCTTCACGTCGGAGAGGCGCAGGATGTTGTGGTCCAGCACCTCGACGGCGACGGGCGCACCGTCGGCGTCTACCGAGGTCACGACCAGGACCCCGCCGGCGGGGTCGGTGTCATTGGCCAGCACATCCACCAGCACCTGCCCGTTCTCCGGCAGCAGCGCAACGTCGCGCACGGCCACCGGCGCGCCGCCGCCGTCGTCCTCGGTCGCATCGATGCGGATCAGGCCGGTGGTGCTGGAGGGCCCGTTGGTGACGAGGTAGGTGAAGTAGTGCGCGCCGGCGGCATCGGCCGTGAACTTAACCGTGCCGGCGTCGTAGTCGGGCACGATCGAGGTGTTAGCCGCGGAACCGGTCTTGGCCAGCCGGAGTTCCCCGCCGTTGGGGTCCTGGTCGTTTTTCAGCGGCGCGATCTGAATTTCCTGGCCCACGGTCGCGGAAAAGTGGTCGGCGTTGGCCAAGGGCGGCAGCGCGCCGGGCGGGCGGACGTCGAACACCACCACGTCCTCGGTGGTTTCGGAACCATCGGACACCCGCACCGTGACGTCCTTCTTGCCGAACGTCTTCCCGACGTCCTGGAAGGTCAGCAGCCCGTCCGGCCGGGTCCGCACCAGGTCGCCGTCGGCGGTGTTGTCGGCGCCGACCAGGAACAGGTCGTCCCCGTCCGGGTCGATCCAGTCACTGAGGATGTTCTGGCTGATCTCCCGGCCCTGTTCCACCAGGATGGTGGTCTTCCGCTTCGCTTCCGGCGCCAGGTTGCTGCCCTCGGCGCGCACGTCAATCGCTACCCGCGCCGTGTCCGTGCCGCCCCGGCCGTCGTCCACCTCGTAATTGAAGGTGTGCCGGCCGGGTGCCGCGTCGCCGTTGACCACGATCTGCAGTCCGGTGCTGTCGTAGATGCCCTGCACCTCGCCGACGACCGGGCCGTCGCCGATCACGCGGGCGGTGAGCACATCGCCGTCGGGGTCGGAGTCATTGTCCAGGATGGTCAGCGTGGTGGTGCGGCCGGCACGCACGCCGAAGGTGTCGTCCTGGGCGACCGGCGGCTGGTTTTCCTCGGTGCGGTCGGGCAGGGTGTTGACCGGGTTCTCGTCCGCCGAGTCCTCTTCGTCCTCTTCGTTCTCCTGCTCCGGCGGGATCAGGTCGCTCCAGTTGTCCACCAGCTGCATGTTTTCGAGCACCAGCCAGACGTTTCCGGCGTTCACGTCGTTGAGGACCACGATGTCCCGGTTCACCCGGAAGACCAGCGACGCGTTCGCACCGATTCCCAGGATCGGCTGCGCGAGATCATCGGCGTCGTCGCTGCAGTCCCGCAGGTAGTGGTTGACGCCGGCCCAGGCCGCGTGCAGGCATCCGGCGAGCTGGACCGGTGCGGCCGGTGTTCCGGTGCCTTCCAGCGGCACGATGGCTGCGTCGGATCCATTCAGCGGCTGCTTGATCAGGGCCGACTCGGTTGCCACCGCCACGAACGGGCTTTCGTCTCCGCTGAGCTGCAGCGCGCCGCCCCTGGCGTCCGGCACGGTGACCTCGCGGCCGCCGGGGAGAACCAGCAGGCCCGAGTCGGTATCGAAGACCACCGCTTCTTCCCCCACCGCGGCTATCTGCAGATCCCCGGCTGTGGCCAGCGACTCCACCCGGTGCCCGCCGGTGCGTTCGGGCACGCCTTCGTCGTTGACTTCGAAGCGGGCGACCTCGCCGGCAGCCGGATCGGCAACGAAGATGGTGTCCTGCCTCGAGACCGTGGCCACGCTGCCCTTGGCGTCGGTGAGCAGCGGCTCGGCCGTTTCCTCATTGAACGACCCCAACTCGTCTGCCGGGCTAATCCAGACCTGACCCTTGGCCGTGTCGGTGATGGACAGCAGCGTGTTGCCGAAAGCCACGTCGGCGGTGCCGGGCAACTGCTGTTCGGACCCGCGCTCCATCTGCGCCACGTCCACCGGGCTGAGCATCGACTGGTCCTGGTTTTCCATGAACACCGTGCCGGCGTTCTGCAGGACATCGAAGCCGTCACTGTTGGCCCTGAAGCCGCCGTCGAGCACCTGGGACTGATAGTTGAGGTGGCCGACCATCCCCTGGCTGTTGTTGGTGACCCACACCCCGCCGTCGTTCAAATCCACGTCGGCAGTGGGGAACCCTTGGTAGTAGATGGCCCCGCCGACCACCAGCGCCGTCGCCACAGAGAAGGTCGTCGTCGATGCGAGCGTCTTGCGCCGCCGCGTCCGCCCGAACATTCTTCCCCGCAATGCCCTGATTCCTTTGTGATCCCGCGCCGATTCCCCGTCGGCGCCCCGGGGAATTCCGGAGGAACACGCCGATAAGGCACCCAAAGACGGCCCTTGGTGCGCCAAGGGCCCTTATCGACTATTGCACGTATAACCACTGAGCGTAAACCCGAAGGCATGGGGAGGATTCCCCTGCCGGCCATTCGCCCGGGAACGACGACGGCGATGCCCTGCCCGGGCGTCGGCGGCGGTGCTGTGCCCGGGCGTCGAGGGCCTCGATGCGGTACCGTCCGGTGAGCGTGGACCTAGTCGACAACCAGCCCTTGGCCGGTGCCGTGGGCAACGGTGACCGGGTTGACCTCGCCGAATCCACGGACGGTGCGCACCTTCTGCGGGATCAACACGAATCTCTCATCCCCGGCGAGCGTAGACGCGGTGGACGCATCGACCAGGACGGTGCCGGGCTCCGCGAGCGTGGTCAGGCGGGCGGCGAGATTGACCGTGGGGCCGTAGATGTCGCCGAGCCGGGAAAGGACCCTGCCCCACACCATGGCCACCCGCGCCGAGGGCAGCAGGTCATCGTCGCCTATGGCCTTCGCCAGGGCCAGCGAAATTTCGGCCCCGGCCTGCGGGGAGGGCGCGATGTAGAGGACTTCGTCGCCGATCGTCTTCACCAGGCGCCCGCCGCCCACGGAGATGATCTCGGCACAGCGGTTTTCGAAGCGCTGGACCAGCTGGGCGAGGGTCTTCTCGTTCATCTGGCGGGACAGGCTTGTGTAGGACACCAGGTCCGCGAAACCCACGGCCCGCAGCAGGGGCAGCGAATCGGCGTCGCCACCTGCCCCGGCTCCGGCTCGGAGGGCGGCCTCGGACCGGACGGTCAGCCGGGCAACCCCGGCGTTGAGCTGTCGCCGGTAGGAGTAGAGCAACAGCTTTTCCAGGGAATCGATCAGGTTCGGCAGCTCATGGACCAGCCGCTGGCGGGCCTGGGCATCAGTGAGCCCCCGCTGGTGCACCATCTCCTCCACCAAAGCCTCCACCTGCCAGACCACCATGCGGTCCGTCATCTGGCCGACCGACCGGGTGATCGAAATCGCCGCTTCTTCGGTCAGCCGCTCCTCGCGGACCAGGTCGATGATGGTGGTCAAGGCCTCCAGGTCGGCCTGGGTGAAGGCGAGGTCTTCGTCCCCGAGGTTGGCGAACCCCAGGGCACGCCAGATCTTGCGGGCCGACAGCAGCGACACTCCTGCCCCGGCAGCCACTTCACGGCGCTTCATGGTCCGTTCGGAACCCAACAGCCGGATCTCGAGATCCTTGATGGCCTGCCGGTCCACCTTTCCGTTGGACTCGGCGACCGGCGCGGGGGTGGGCAGCGGCACCCGGGGCATGGACAAGGTCAGCGGCTCGGGCTCCCCCGTCCGGTGGTCGCCGGGGGCCTGGTGCCCTTCCGGTGCCGGCTCGGGCTCCAGCACAGGTTCGGGGTCCTCCGGGCGGGTTTCCTCCAGCCCTTCGTCCGGTTCGTCCGCGGGCGGCGGCGGCACTTCGCGGCGCAGCAGATGGGGCAGCTCGGGATCGCGCGGAACCGGTGGCCGGCGCGGTTCATCCTGCCCGCTGCTGATGTCCATCCTGTGCTTTCCTCCCTGTCAGCTGTCCCAGCTGTTCCACTCTGTTTCCGTTTCCATGTCTACACCATCAAACATGGCGGTGCGTGGCAGCTCCTCAATGGCCTCCACCACCAACGATCTGAACCGGTGGACCTCCGGTACGTCAACCAGCGTGCTGGTCCGTCCGTGCCCCAGGTCGACTGTGAGATTGCCGCTGCGCAGGGTGCGCTGGATGATGGTTTGCTCGCTGCGGACTTCGGCGATGGCCACCAGCAGCAGCTGGCGTTCATGCCGCCGCCCGACGCCCTGGCGGATGATGAGCCGCCGGCTGGTCAGCACATAGCGCGTGCTCATCCAGCGCAGCAGCGGCAGGAGGAACAGTCGCGACAGCAGCGCCGCCACCATCACGGCCAGTCCGGCGAGCAGCAAGGGGCGCGACTCGACCACCCAGTCCGGGGGGCCGGGACGGCTGAGGTTGCCCAGCAGGTAGGAGCCGGCCCCCAGCACCAGCAGCGCCGCCGCCACCGGCCAGGAAAGCTTCCGTGCCTGCGGCCGTGTCGCCACGATCACGCGCTCCCCCGGATCCAGTTTCAGCCGCAACGCGGCTCCCGGTTCCCGCAGGGCCTCCAGAGCAACTCAGGGGCCTTCGTGCGGCCGGAGGTGCACCACGTCGCCGGCCGTCACGACGTGCTCTGTGCCTTCCGCGTCGCGGATTTTCACGGCACCGTAAGCGTCCAGGCCGAAGGCCTCGCCGATGATGTGTTTCCCGTCCGGAAGCTCGGCGCGCACCTGCTGTCCCAGGGTGACCATCACGTCCCGCATGCGGCCGATCAGGCTGGATCCGTCGTCCCATTCGGCCGCCGGGTCGCCGCTGACATCACAGAACTGCCGGTAGCGCTGCGAGAAGACCCGCAGATAGGACATCAGCAGGATGTTCCGGTCGGTCGTCCGGCCCTTTTCCAGCGCGACGCTGGTGGCGGTGGGAACCGGCAGCTCATCCCTGGAGAGGGTCACGTTGAGCCCGGTGCCGAGGACGACGGCGGGGGGCGAGCCGTCGGGGTAGCTCACGATTTGGGCTAGGATGCCGGCGATCTTGCGGCCGGAGACCAGGACGTCGTTGGGCCATTTGACCTCGGCCTTCAGCTGCGCGTACTCGCCGAGCGCCTCCGCCAGCGAGGCGGCGGCCAGCAGTGAGAACCAGGCGTAGCTTTGGGTCGGCACGGGCCGGCCGGCGTGATTGAAGGGGCGCAGCAGGATGCTCACGATCACCGACGAGCGGGCCGGAGCGCTCCATTGCCGGTCCAGCCGGCCGCGGCCTGCGGTTTGCATCTCGGCGGCCAGGACGCTCAGGTCCGACCATCCCACCTTGTCCGCGACCGCCTTGGCCGCCAGGTCGCTGTTGGTGGAGCCGGTGGATTCCACCAGTTCGAGCCTCCGGTACGGGCCCAGGGGTGCGCAGAGAGCGTCGCTGAGGCCGTCGAAATCCAGGGCCGGTCGGTCAACGTCGGAAAAACTCGGGCTCATGTGTCCCATCCTACTGACCGCCGACCGCACGGGGGCTGCCGGCAGGCCGCGATCCGCGGGGTTCCCCGGGCAAAAGCACTTGCGGCGAAATTGTAGGGTTCCTACACGTGGCCTGAAGCCCATGCTCACTAGACTTGGTTCAGCGGCGCGCCTGCGCCCTGCTGTTTTGTGCGAAACCTACTTAAGCAGCCTGCAGAGCGCCGCATCCGACACCCTCGGCAGAATCCGGAGAATTCATGAGCCTCGATCAAGACCTTGATCTGCAGACCACTGCAGGCAAGATTGCGGACTTCCGCCGCCGCCAGGCGCAGTCCCTGCAGCCTTCCGGCGCCGAGGCGATCGAGAAGCAACATGCCCGCGGCAAGAACACCGCGCGGGAACGGATCGAAATGCTGGTGGACGAAGGATCTTTCGTCGAGTTCGATGCCTTTGCCACGCACCGGTCGACCGCCTTCGGCATGGAGAAAAAGAAGCCGCTCGGCGACGGCGTCGTCTCCGGTTACGGCACCGTCGATGGGCGGCTGGTGGCGCTGTACAGCCAGGACTTCTCCGTCTACGGCGGCTCGCTCTCCCAGGTCAACGGAGAGAAGATCGTGAAGGTGCAGGAATTCGCCCTGCGCAACGGATGCCCCGTCATCGGCATTAACGACGGCGGCGGCGCCCGGATCCAGGAGGGCGTGGCGTCGCTGGCGATGTTCGCTGACATCTTCCGCAACAACGTTGCCGCCTCCGGCGTGGTGCCGCAGATCTCGCTGATCATGGGCCCGTGCGCCGGTGGGGCCGCCTACTCCCCCGCCCTGACGGACTTCGTGGTGATGGTGGACAAGACCAGCCACATGTTCATCACCGGACCGGACGTCATCAAGACGGTCACCGGCGAAGAAGTGGACATGGAAACGCTGGGCGGGGCGCGCCAGCACAACGCCACGACGGGCACCGCCACGTACCTGGCCGCCGATGAATCCGACGCCGTCGAATTCGTCCGTGAGCTGCTCGAGTTCCTCCCCTCGAACAACCTGGCCGAGGCTCCGCCGCTGGACTTTGAGGAGGAACTCGACCTCACCGCCGACGACCTGACCCTGGACGAACTGATTCCGGATTCGGCCAACCAGCCGTACGACATGCGGACGGTGATCGAGCACGTCGTCGACGACGGCAACTTCCTGGAAATGCAGTCGCTGTATGCGCCGAACGTGATCATCGGCTACGGCCGCGTCGAGGGGCACACCGTCGGCGTCGTGGCCAATCAGCCCATGCAGTTCGCAGGCACGCTGGACATCAACGCCTCCGAAAAGGCCGCCCGCTTTGTCCGTCACTGCGACGCCTTCAATATTCCCATCCTCACGCTGGTGGACGTGCCCGGCTTCCTGCCTGGCAAGGACCAGGAGTTCAACGGCATCATCCGCCGCGGGGCCAAACTGCTCTATGCCTACGCCGAGGCCACGGTGCCGAAGCTTACGGTCATCACCCGCAAGGCCTACGGGGGTGCCTACATTGTGATGGGCTCCAAGAAGCTCGGTGCCGACCTGAACCTCGCCTGGCCCACCGCCCAAATCGGCGTGATGGGCGCCCAGGGCGCGGTCAACATCCTCTACCGCCGCGACCTGGCCGCAGTGGCTGCCGAAGGCGGCGACGTCGAGGCCCGCCGGCAGGAGATCATCTCACAGTACGAGGAAGAGCTGCTCAACCCGTACCAGGCTGCCGAACTCGGTTATGTCGACGCCGTGATCGCACCGTCCGACACCCGCCTTCAAGTGGTGCGCGGCCTGCGGGCGCTGCGCGACAAGCGGGCGACGATGCCGCACAAGAAACACGGGAACATTCCGCTATGAGCCGGTGGTCAGACATGAATACAACACAGTCTTCGGGCACCGCCGCGGTGCCGCAGGCCGATGACGCCATGGGGCCGCATCCGCTGCTGACCGTGGCCAAGGGCAATCCCAATGCCGAGGAACTAGCCGCGCTGACCGCCGTTGTCGCCGCCCTGCAGTCATCCGGGGTGTCCGGCCCGCCGCAGAGCAAGCCCCGGCGAAACCGCCGGCCGCTGCTGCGCCCGTTCGTCTCGCACGGCCCCGGCGCTTGGCGGCACACCTTCCGGTAGCCAACTCCCCGGGAGGCAGCCCTGCGGTAATGCCGCCGCGGCCCGGGGGTCACGGACTCCCGGCCGGCTTGGTACTGCTGCCGCTTCACTGCGGGGACGGGCGCGGTACGGGTTTCCGGGCGCTCAGCGCGGATCCAGGACCGTGCCGAGGAAAAGCGGAAAACCTGTGGGCAGGTGGATGATCTGGTAGAGGAAGGGCCGGTCGAACGAAAGCTCGATCTCGGGCTGCGGCGGCAACGAACCGGACAGCACATCCAGTTCGGTCACGGCGGCGGCGATGGTTCCCTTTTCGCCGACGGTGATGTTGGCCTGCTGGGCCGCGCCGGTCACCGAGGCGTCCGGCTGGATGGCCTCCAAATCTGGATCCGGGCCGAAGGTTTCGGCGAGTCCGAGCCCGCGCAGGATCGGCAACAGGTCCTGCCGGTGGGTGTGGTTCCAGCGGGGCAGCTCGAGAACGACCATGGCCTCGTCGGCCCCATCCATCACCGTCGCCACCTCCACCAGTCCGGCCTGGTCCATGACCGGCGTGCCGCCGTCCGGCAGGATGAGCCGCATGACGAACCCGTCGGCATAGGGAAGGTCCAGGCCTTGCCAGCCGTTCCCGCGGGCGTACCAGGCCTGCACCAGATTGCCCATCATGGGTACCTCGACCGGCTCGCCGGAAGCCGTGGTGAAAGCGCCGTCCTCCGTGACCGACGGGTCGAACGGTTGGTCCCAGGCGGCCGCGAAGTAGACCGCGTTGAGCAAGGTCAGCGTGTTCCCCGGGTCGAAGGTGCCGGGCGCCTCGGTGATGCGGCCGCCGGTGTGGTGGTCCACCCATGCATCCATGGCCTGTTTGGTCGCTGGATCGGAATAGTCCACCGGGTAGACGCCGGAGCCGTAATGCCGGGCCAGGGTGTGCAGGTAGTCTTCGCCGGTGGGCGTCCCTTCGTCCACGAAGACGCCGTTGGCCCGGTGCAGCAGCGGCCGGGCCGGTGGCTCCTCCTCGTCGACCGAGTTGGGATCGCCGTCGAAACCTTCCCACTCCGCCGACAGCCCGTTCATGGCGGCTTCGAGATGCGCGTCCGGCAGCCCCACCACGGCATCCATCTCGCGGGCCGTGGTGCTGCCGGCGCCCGCGCGGAGCATGGCGACGGCGTAGAGCAGGCTCACCGGACTGGTGACCTGGTTCTTCTCCGGCGCCGCCGCGAGCATGGCTGCTCCCAGCTTGTAGGCCGAACGCCGCAGCGCTTCGACCTCGGCCGGATACTCCCCCGCTGCCACGTCCGCCCGGGCCACTCCGTCCGCGGCCAGCAGTTCCGGAGGCGCCGCGCAGGCGCCGAGCATCATGGCGGGCGCCACCCCCAGTGCCGCCAGCGCCGCCGTCGTCCTCATGCGCACTTTGCCCTCCTCACCATTGACCCCCCAACCTATGGGGCGGCAGGACCTCAGGGCCAGAGGCGACACACTACAATTCCGTGACGATTGCCGCCGGGCCGGCCGCCCGATGCCGGACGGCGGACAGGCGCGCTGGCGTGGCCGGGTCTGCGGGTTGCCGGTAGGCTCTCCCTGTGACTGAGCAGACATCTGAACTGACCAAGAGCCCGGAAACCTGGCGCATCCCGTCCGCCATCGATGCCGTCGCAGACGCCTACACGGCGGAGCTGCTGGAGTTGGATCCTTCGCTGGCAACCTCCCTGGGCATCCCCGGCCATGAAACCGAGTACCCGGACTACTCCCCTGCCGGCGCCGAGGCCTTCGCCGAGGCCACCCGGGAGGCACTCCGGCGGCTGGAGGACCTGGAACCGACCGACGACGTGGACCGCGTCACCCTCGATGCGATGCACGAGCGGCTGGGCCTTGAGCTCGAAATCCACGAGACCGGCTGGGACCTGGCGGACCTGAACAACATCGCCTCGCCGGCGCAGGACATCCGCGCCATCTTCGACTTGATGCCCACCAACACCATCGAGGACTGGAACAACATCGCCGGCCGCATGGCGCACGTTCCGGACGCGATTGCCGGCTACGTGACATCGCTGCGCGAGGCCAAGGACCGCGGGCTGGTCGCCGCCAAACGGCAGGTGCGGATCGTGATCGAGCAGACCCGTGCGTACGCGGCCGAGGACGGCTTCTTCCGCACGTTGGCGGGGCAGGCTGCCCCGGAAGAGGGCGAGCTGTCCCAGGACCTGCGCGACCGGCTGGCCGAAGCCGCCGGCGCCGCGGCGACCGCCTACGGCCGGCTGGCCTCGTTCCTCGAGGCCGAGCTGCTGCCGGCAGCACCGGAGAAGGACGCCGTCGGGCGCGAACGCTATGCCCTGATGTCGCGCCGTTTCCTGGGCTCTGCGGTCGACCTGGAAGCCACCTATGCCTGGGGGGTGGCGGAATTGGACCGCATCATCGCGGAGCAGGAAGCCGTGGCGGAGCAGATCCGGCCCGGGGCCAGCATCGAAGAAGCGATGGCTCTGCTGGATGCGGATCCCCAGCGGCAGCTGCACGGCACCGACGAGCTGCAGGCGTGGATGCAGCGTCTCTCGGACAAGGCCGTTGAGGAGCTCGCCGGCCACTTCGAGATCTACGAACCGATGCGCCGGCTGGAGTGCATGATTGCCCCGACGCATGAGGGAGGCATCTACTACACCGGCCCCAGCGACGACTTCGCCCGGCCGGGCCGCATGTGGTGGTCGGTGCCCGAAGGCGAAGACAGCTTTACCACGTGGAAGGAAACCACCACGGTCTACCACGAAGGCGTTCCGGGCCACCACCTCCAAATCGCGACGGCCACCTACCGGCGCGAGCTGCTGAACAACTGGCGACGGAACATCTGCTGGGTTTCCGGCCACGGCGAAGGCTGGGCACTGTATGCCGAACGCCTGATGGATGATTTGGGCTACCTGGCCGATCCGGGCGACCGGATGGGCATGCTGGATGCGCAGCGCATGCGGGCCGCGCGCGTGGTGTTCGACATCGGCGTCCATTTGGAGCTGGAGATCCCGGAGCGCTGGGGCTCGGGTGCCTGGACACCGGAGAAGGGCTACGAGTTCCTGCGCAAGAACATTGCCATCAGCAAGGGCCAGCTGGACTTTGAATTCGCCCGCTACCTGGGCTGGCCGGGACAGGCGCCGGCCTACAAGCTGGGCCAAAAGCTCTGGGAGGAAATCCGCGACGAGCGACGCCTGCGCGAGGGCGACGCGTTCGACATCAAGGCCTTCCACAGCCAGGCGCTGAATATCGGCTCGGTCGGGCTGGACACCCTGCGGCGCGCGCTGCTGGGCGAGGACCCGGTGCCCGCCACCGGCTGACCCGGGCTGGTTCCGGCCGGGCGTCGGACAAGGCGCGGACAAACAGGAGGGCCGATGCATCCCCCAACGGTGCACCGGCCCTCATCTGTGCCGGGTCCCTTCGGCCCTTAACGGGGCGTACTCTCCGGCGGGAGAAGCTCCCGCCGAAATCGTACGGTCAGGCAACCGGTCCAGGGGCCAACCGCGGCGCTTCTTTACGCTCAGGTCACGGCGCGGAAACACCCTAAGCAGGGTTCGCTTTGCGGCGCCGGATAAGCTTGGTCGGATGACCGATCTTCGCCTGATACTCGCCTCAGCCTCCCCCGCCCGCACCAAGCTCCTGACCGAAGCCGGCATCGCGCACGAGGTCCTGGTCTCGGATGTTGACGAGGACGCGGTCACGGCGGGCTACGGCATCACCGACCCGCACGACACGGCGCTGTTGTTGGCAAGGGCCAAGGCCGAGGCTGTTGCGGCGCTCCCCGCGGCCGAAGGCGCCTTGGTGCTTGGCTGCGACTCCGTGTTCGAACTCGACGGCGCGCCGTACGGCAAGCCGCATGAGCCGGACGTCGCCCGGGAACGCCTGCATCGGATGAGCGGGCGGCACGGGGTGCTGCACACCGGTCATTGGCTGGTGGACTGCCGCCCCACCGCCTTCGAAGCCGGCGGGCAGGAAATTTCCGGTGCCGGATCGGGTGCCACCGTAGGCGCGGTCGCCTCCGCCGCGGTGCATTTCGCCCAGCTCACCGACACCGAAATCGACGCCTACGTGGCCAGCGGCGAACCGCTGCACGTTGCCGGTTCGTTCACCATCGACTCGCTGGGTGGCGCCTTCATCGAGCGGGTGGACGGGGACCCGCATGCCGTCGTCGGCCTCTCGGTATCCACCCTGCGCCGGCTGCTGTCCAGCGCCGGCGTTCAGATCACCGACCTCTGGAGCTGAGCGCAGGCCGCTTTGTAGGACCCCTACAAAGAACCGCCCTCTCACACGCAGAAACGGCATGGTTCATGAGCGAATCCCGCAAAAGCAGGCTAGGCTCCTCAAGGATAGAAGGAGCTTTGAATGACCCAGCGCATCACCAAGGTACTGATCGCCAACCGTGGTGAAATTGCCGTTCGCATAGTCCGCGCCGCACGGGACGAAGGCATTGCCTCGGTCGCCGTCTACGCCGACCCGGACCGGGATGCCCTGCACGTCCGTCTGGCGGACGAAGCCTACGCACTCGGCGGGAGCACCGCCGCCGAGTCGTACCTGATGATGGACAGGCTCCTGCAGGTGGCCGAGGCCGCCGGTGCCGACGCCGTCCACCCCGGCTACGGTTTCCTGTCCGAGAACGCAGAGTTTGCGCAACGGGTCGTCGACGCTGGGCTGACCTGGATCGGCCCCTCCCCCGACGCCATTTCCCAACTGGGCGACAAGGTCCAGGCCCGGCACATTGCCGAACGGGTCGGCGCCCCCCTGGTGCCCGGCACGCCCGATCCGGTGGGCAGCGTGCAGGAAGTCCTGGACTTCGCCGACGCGCACGGCCTGCCGCTGGCCATCAAGGCGGCCTACGGCGGCGGCGGCCGCGGCATCAAGGTGGTCCGTGACCGCGAGGCCATCGCCGAGTCCTACGAGTCGGCGGTGCGCGAGGCCACGGCGGCGTTCGGGCGGGGCGAATGCTTCGTGGAGCGTTTCCTGGACTCGCCGCGGCACGTGGAAACCCAGTGCCTGGCCGACGCGCACGGCAACGTGGTGGTCATTTCGACCCGCGATTGTTCGCTGCAGCGCCGCAACCAGAAACTCGTGGAGGAGGCGCCGGCCCCGTTCCTGTCCCCCGAGCAGAACGAGCGCCTGTACACGGCGTCCAAGGCGATCATGCGCGAAGCCAGGTACCAGGGCGCCGGAACCTGCGAATTCCTCGTCGGCCAGGACGGGACCATTTCCTTCCTCGAGGTCAACACCCGCCTGCAGGTGGAGCATCCCGTGTCTGAGGAAGTCACCGGCATTGATCTGGTCCGCGAACAGTTCCGCCTTGCCCGCGGCGAAGAACTCGGTTATGACGACCCCGACGTGCGCGGGCACTCGTTCGAGTTCCGCATCAACGGCGAGGATGCCGGCCGCAACTTCATGCCGGCGCCCGGGACGGTGGAGACCCTGCGTCTGCCCACCGGTCCCGGCGTCCGCGTGGATTCGGGCATCGAAGCCGGCGAAGTCATCGGCGGCAACTTCGACTCCATGCTGGCCAAGCTGATTGTCACCGGCAGCACGCGCGCCCAGGCCTTGGAGCGCGCCCGCCGCGCGTTGGACGAGATGGAAATCGGCGGCATGCCCACCGTGCTGCCGTTCCACCGCGCCGTGGTGGCCGACCCGGCCTTCGCCCCCGTGGAAGGGCCGTTCAGCATCCATACCCGCTGGATCGAAACCGAGTTCGTCAACGACATCCCGGCGTTCCAGTCCGTCCCGGCCGCGGGATCCGACGACGACGGCGAACGCCAGCGGGTGACCGTCGAGGTCGGGGGCAAGCGGCTGGAGGTCGTGCTCCCGGCGGGCCTGGGCGGCGGTACCGGCACGCCCGCCAAGTCCAACGGCAAGCCCAAGCGCGCCGGACGGGGTCGTTCCGGTTCCGCAGCCGGCGCCGCGACCGGCGGCGACGGGCTGGCCTCCCCGATGCAGGGGACCATCGTGAAGGTCGCCGTCGCCGAAGGCGACACGGTTGCGGAAGGCGATCTCGTCGTCGTACTGGAGGCGATGAAGATGGAGCAGCCGCTCACCGCGCACAAGTCCGGGACCATCCTGGGGCTGGCCGCCAAGCCCGGGGACACCGTGTCAGCCGGCGCCGTGCTGGCTACCATTGCGGATTAGGGCGCACATTTTTAAGGCCGGACTGTATCACTGGTTGTAGTCATGTCACGTTTTAGGTACCAAGTGGGCGCGGGAACTTACTAAGCACGCTGTCCATGCGGTAGCGTGATGCCTACCAAGGAGCAGAACCCGGCCTGACCGGGAGAATTGACGTAGCACCTAACAAAGGAGATGCACCTCATGAACTTCCTAGCATTCCTCTTACTTGGACTTATTGCAGGCGCCATTGCCAAGCTGATCCTTCCCGGACGGCAGGGCGGTGGCTGGATTGCGACGCTCGTCCTCGGTGTCATCGGTGCCCTCCTGGGCGGATGGATCGGCGGTGCTGTGATGGGCGCCGATATGAACGAATTCTTCAGCCTCGAATCGTGGATCTGGGCCATTATTGGCGCCCTGATCGTGCTGGTGATCTGGGGCTTCATCACGAAGAGGAGGAGCACAACCGCTTAATCTTGGCCGATTAAACTGCTCCTTTTAGTGGCATCTGGCCCGCCGCCCCTCCGGGGAGGGCGGGCCTTTTGCTTGCCTGCAACCTTTTGCTTGCCCTGCATGGCGGCGGCACACCTGCGCCATGCAGGGCAAGCAAAAAGACCCGCGGCCACGGCCGCGGGTCTTTCTGATCGTCCGGCTGGTGGTCAGCTCGACTGGTTCTCGTAGTCCATGTCCTTGGTTTCCTTGGTCAGCAGCAGGGCGACCAGCGTCAGGACGGCGGCGCCACTGAGGTAGAGGCCCACCAGGACCGTGCTGCCCCCGGCGGCCTGCCACAGCGCGACGGCGATGAACGGAGCCACCGATGCGCCCAGGATCGAGGAGAAGTTGTAGGCCACGGCCGAGCCGGTGTAGCGCACGTTGGTCGGGAACAGTTCGGGCAGGATTGCACCCATCGGGCCGAAGGTCAGGCCCATCAGCGTGAAGCCGATGATCAGGTGCGCCATGGTGCCGGCGAAGCCGCCGTCGAAGAGCGGCACCCAGAGGAAGCCGAATGCCACGATGCCCAGGGATACGCCGATCAGTGTCTTCTTGCGGCCGTACTTTTCTGCCAGGGGGCCGGACACCAGGGTGAAGATGCCAAAGAACACCACGCCGATGATCAGCATCAGCAGGAAGTCGTTGCGGGCGTAGCCCAGCCCGGCGGCAAAGGTGTCCGGATCGAACGGCTTTCCGGCGGCCTCGGCCGCGGCGGCGGCGTCCTCGGCGTTGGTTGCCGCCGTGCCGTAGGACAGCGTGAAGGTGGTCATCAGGTAGAACAGCACGTAGGTCGCCAGCATGATGAACGTACCCAGGATCAGCTGGCGCCAGCTGGTCTTGAAGACCCGGCCCAGCGGCAGCTTGGTTACCTCGCCCTTGTCCACGACCTTCTGGAAGGCGGGGGTTTCCACCAGCTTCAGGCGCACCCACAGGCCGATGATCACCATCACGGCGCTGGCCAGGAACGGAATGCGCCAGCCCCAGGCCATGAACTCTTCGTTGGCGAGGTTGATGCTCAGCACCAGGAACAGCGAATTGGCGATGATGAAGCCGATCGGGGCGCCCAACTGCGGGAAGGTGCCGTAGATGGCCCGCTTATTCGCCGGCGCATTCTCGGTAGCCAGGAGGGCGGCGCCGCTCCATTCGCCGCCGAGGGCCAAGCCCTGGGCGAAGCGCATGACCACCAGCAGGGCGGGTGCCCAGAAGGACCAGCCGTCAACCTGGGCGGTGGGCAGGCAGCCGATCAGGAAGGTGGCGATGCCCATGGTGAGCAAGGAGGCCACCAGCGTTCCCTTGCGGCCGAACTTGTCGCCGAAGTGTCCGAAAATAATGGACCCCAACGGGCGGGCGATGAAGGCCACGCCGAACACCGCGAACGAACTCAGCAGAGCGACGGCTCCGCTGGCATTCGGGAAGAACAGCGCCGGAAAGACAAGCACGGCGGCCGTGGCGTAGACGTAGAAGTCATAAAACTCGATGGACGTGCCAACAAGGCTGGCAACGATGACGCGGCCGCGGGAGTTCACCGGCGCGGCAGGCGCCCCCGCGGTAACTGATGCTGGTTTGGACATTGAAGTGTTGGCTTTCGCTCGAATGAATAACTTATGAATTCTAGTCAGATGTGTCCGCGATCCGGACAATTGTTTCAACCTGTGGACAGCTGTGTTATGCGCACCGCCCTGCTCTTGCTGTTTCCCGGTGCGGACCACCGTGCTCGCCGCGGTCGCCATGCCGCCGTAGGCTGGGCGGACGGAAACACGCGGCGCTGCGAGGGAGGGCCCCGATGGAGGCCGATGACCGGCACGGGATGCTGGCGCGCCCCGATGCGACACTCGCCGTCTGTACGTACGGCCCGCCGCACGGGCCCGGGAGGCCGGCCGTCCTGCTGATCCACGGCTACCCGGATGACCACTCGGTCTTCGACTCCGTCGCCGCCCACCTGAGCGCCGACAGCCACGTCATCTCCTATGACACCCGCAATGCCGGGGCGTCCCGAACCCCCATCGCCCGTCCCGGCGCCTACCGCCTGCCCGTCCTGGTGGACGATCTTTTTGCGGTGATCGATGCCTCCGGGGCAGAGGGCGTGCACCTCGTGGGACACGACTGGGGATCGATCCAAGGCTGGGCGGCGGCCCAGGATGCTCGTGCCGAGGGCCGGATTCTCAGCTTCACCAGCATTTCGGGACCGGACCTGGGCCACCTTCACCGCTGGTTCGGGCGCAGGCTGCGCAGGCCCGCGCTCTGGCCGCAGGCGGCAGGACAGGCCGTGCGCAGCCTGTACGTCGCCGGGTTCCAGTTGCCGGTACTGCCGGAACTTGCGTGGCGGACGCTCCTGACCCGTCCGTACGAGCGCTTCTCCGGCCGCAGGATCGGCGACAACGGTGTCCGCGGCCTCGCCCTGTACCGGGCAAACTGGTTCCGGCCCCAAACCCTGTCGGCCCGCTGCCGGGTTCCCGTGCAGGTGATAGTCCCGCGGCGGGACCCGTTCCTCTCGCCCCATCTGGTGGAGGGGCTGGAGGACTGGGTGCCGCGGCTGAGAATTGTTGAAGTGGATGCAGGCCATTGGTGGCCCGCGGAGGCCGGAGAAACAGCCGCACGGATGGTGAGGAACTGGATTGCGGACCTGCCGGGGGTTTGAGGTTCCGCCCGAAGCCGGTCCGCCTATCCCCTATCCCCGGGGGCGCGACCGGCGCGACACCGCGTAGGACGGCGCGCGCAGCTTCTCGATCCAACGGTAGGTATCCGCGTTTGGAAGCCGGTGCACGATCGGATCGAAACGCAGGCCGGTGTCTCCCCCGCCCTGCGCAAGCCGCAGCGTGAGGGTACCAAACCGGCGCCACGGGCCCCACGGCTGCGCGTGGGACAGCGAGAGCACCCAGTCCTCGCTGCCCAGCGCCCGTCGGAATCCCGCCGGATCCGTCGGAAGCGGCACGTTCGGCCGGATTGTGCGGGCTGCGAGCTGGACCGGGCCGTGTGCCCCTCGGTAGGGCATCACCGTGGTCAGCGCCGCAGCACGAACGTCCCGTCGAGGCTGGAGCAGGTACCTGCCGGCCCGGGAGGTACCGCTGGAAGCCAGCAGGATGTCGGCCTGTCCGTCCTCCGCGGTGACCCGCAGCGCGAGCCCGATAATGTCGGGGAGCCGCGACGGCAGGCCCGCTGACCTCGACAGCCGGGCCTCGACGTCGTTGTTCCCCGCTTCGTCCAGCCAGGAAATGCCACTGGCGAGGGAGTTCCCCGATCTCTCCAGCCGCCCTTCCAGGTGGAGCCCGATCGGATGGATGGGCCGGGCCGGCCGCAGCCTCTTGAGCGCCGAGAAAACAAAGGCCAGACCACGACCGGCCGCCGTGCCAACATCCCGCATGCCCGCCGACTCCTCCCCCGTGACGCTGCCCCGCTGCGCACCGCTTCCAGCATCTCTGTCAGTCAGCCGGCAAGCCATCCGAGCTTCGATCCCGCCATAGACAGCATACTGAGCATCAGCCTACTCTGATTGGCATCGGGCACAGTGCGGACTGCGCCAAACCGGGTCCGCCGCCCCTAGCGGGAGGAATCCATGATGAGCAGCGGCAACGAATATTCCGATTCCGGGGAAGAGGAAGCAACAGCTCCCGCAGATCCCGGGGCGGGCAACGAAAACAGCACGGAATCCGAGAAGCCGATGGAAACGTCCGGCCCCGATTCCAAGGATGTGCAGGGGGAAGCCGCAGCCGAAAATGCCAAGGAATCGGGCGGCTACGGCTACTGAAGCCGCCGGCGACCCCGGATCGAGACAGTTGCCGCCCGTACCGTCCGGGCCGGATGGCAGGCTTTCCGCATGAACAAAGTAGACGTCATGACCGCCCGCAGGTACGCCCGGGATCGCGGCGAACCCGGCCCCCGCGCCGAAGGCCGCCCGCCCGGGGCCACTCGTGAGCCCTACGGCCGCGAACCGTATGTCCGCGTGCGCCATGAGGGGAAGACGTTCGACGCCAAGGCCATCTCCTGGGACCGGACCAGCGTGCAGGTGAAGTGGATGGATGCGCACGGATCCGCCCGTACCGTCTGGGTTCCCGGCAGCGAGGTCCGGCGCATTCACCGTGACGAGTCCAGCTGGCGCGACCCCTATGATGACTACGCCTTTTACTATCCCGGCGCCTAGGCCAAGCCTCGAATACGGCACAATGGATCGGTGACCGAATCATCCGCGCCTGCCCCGCCCGCCTCCGTTGCAAACCTGCCGCCTCTCGACCCGGCCGCGCTCAGTGCCCGGATCCATGCCCAGCTCGCCCGGGAGCTCGGCGTCCAAGCCTGGCAGGTCAAGGCCGCGGTGGAAATGCTCGACGGCGGTGCCACCGTCCCGTTCATCGCCCGGTACCGTAAAGAGGCCACCGGCACGCTTGATGACGCGCAGCTGCGTGATCTCGAGGAGCGGCTGCGCTACCTGCGGGAACTGGAAGACCGCCGTCGTGCCGTGCTGGAGGCCATCGCCGCGCAGGGCAAACTGACCGTCGAGCTGGAAGCGGCAGTCAACGGAGCCGACACCAAGGCGCGGCTGGAGGACATCTACCTTCCGTACAAGTCCAAGCGGCGGACGAAGGCGCAGATCGCCCGGGAAGCAGGCCTGGAGCCGCTCGCCGATGGCCTCCTGGCCGACCCGTCCCAGGATCCGCTGGCAGCGGCGCAAGGGTTCCTCAATGCCGGGCAAGCCATCAACGAGCCATCCGACGCCCTGGCCGGCGCCCGGGCGATTCTGGTGGAGCGGGTCAGTCAGGACGCCGACCTGGTCTCCGAGCTGCGCGAACGGCTGTGGCAGCAGGGCCTGGTGCGGGCCGAGGTCCGCGAGGGCCAGTCGGAAGCCGGCCAGAAGTTCGCCGACTACTTCGACTTCGCCCAAGACCCTGCCGGCCTGCCGTCGCACCGGGTGCTGGCACTGCTGCGGGGCGAGAAGGAGGGCGTGCTGAACCTTGATATCAGCGAAGGCAATCCGGCTCATCCGGAGGACTTCGCCGAGGCGCGCGGCCGGTTTGAGAACGCCGTGGCATCACGGATGGGCGTGGCTGACCGCGGGCGGCCGGCCGACCGCTGGCTCTTGCAAACGGCGCAGCTGGGCTGGCGGCGGATCCTGGTCAAGCTGGCCATCGACCTCCGCGTCCGCCTGTTCACGGCAGCCGAAGACGAAGCAGTACGGGTCTTCGCCGCCAATCTGCGGGACGTGCTGCTGGCCGCACCGGCCGGCAACCGGGCCACGTTGGGGCTGGACCCGGGGCTGCGCACGGGAGTGAAGGTTGCGGTCGTCGACGGTACCGGCAAGGTGGTGGCCACCGATACCATCTATCCGCATGCTCCGGCCAGGAAATGGGACGACTCGCTCGCCACCTTGGCCAGGCTCGCGGATCAGCACGCCGTCGAGCTCGTCGCCGTCGGCAACGGGACCGCTTCGCGGGAAACCGACAAGCTGGCCACCGAGCTGATCAAACTGATGGAGCCCGCCCGCAAACTGCAGAAGCTGGTGGTTTCGGAGGCAGGGGCGTCGGTCTACTCGGCCTCGGCGTTGGCCTCGGCGGAGCTGCCCGAACTGGATGTCTCGCTGCGCGGTGCGGTCTCGATCGCCCGCCGGCTGCAGGACCCGCTGGCCGAGCTGGTCAAGATCGACCCGAAGTCCATCGGGGTGGGGCAATACCAACACGACGTCACGGCCAGCAAGCTGGAGCGGTCCCTGGACGCGGTGGTCGAAGACTGCGTCAACGCGGTCGGGGTGGACCTGAACACCGCCTCCCCGTCGCTCCTCTCCCGCGTGGCCGGCCTCGGTACGCAGCTGAGCGAGAATATCGTGGCCTACCGCAATGCCAACGGCCCCTTCGCCAAGCGCTCCGAGCTGAAGAAGGTCCCGAGGCTGGGCGGGAAGGCATTCGAACAGTGCGCCGGATTCCTTCGCATCACCGGTGGTGCCGAGCCGCTCGATGCCTCCAGCGTGCACCCGGAGGCGTACGGCGTGGCCCGGAAAATCCTTGCCGCCGCCGGCACAACCGCGACGGCGGCGGGGCGGGGCGCCCAATCCCTGGCGGTGCTGGACCCGCAGCAGTTCGTCGACGAGCACTTTGGCCTTCCGACGGTAGTGGACATCATCACTGAACTGGAGAAACCGGGGCGCGACCCGCGCCCGAGCTTCACCACCGCCTCCTTCACCGAGGGCGTGGAAAAAATTTCGGACCTGATGCCGGGCATGGTGCTGGAAGGCACCGTAACCAACGTCGCCGCGTTCGGAGCCTTCGTCGACGTCGGCGTCCATCAGGACGGGCTGGTCCACATCTCCGCCATGTCGAACAAGTACGTCTCCGATCCCCATGACGTGGTCAAGTCCGGCCAGGTCGTGAAGGTCAAGGTGCTCGAAGCCGATCCCGAGCGCAAGCGCATCTCCCTGACGCTGCGGCTCGACGACGAGGCTCCCGTCGGCGAGCGGCGCCAGCCCGGGTCCGGCCACCAGGGCCCCGCGAGCGAAACCCGCAGCGGAAAGGGCGGGTCTCGTCCCGATCCCCGCGGTGGCACAACGGGGCGCGGCGACGGAGGGAAGCCCGGGCGGGGCGCCGGCCGGAAGCCGGGGCGCGGCGACGGCGGCAAGCCCGCACGCAGTGACGGCCGCACTCCGGGCCCGGGCGGCTCCGCCGACACGGCGATGGCCGAGGCGCTTCGGCGGGCGGGCCTGGGCAGCTAGCACAGCACAGAAACAGCCCCAGCACCTCCCTCGGGTCCGGAGCACTCCCTCCGGACGGACAAGGGCAGGGTACTGGGGCTGTTCCCACCGGATGGTGGACTAATGGAGCCTGTGCCTCCGGCCCCGGGCACGGGGCTTGAAACCACAGACAACACTGTGACCGATGCCGCTTAAGGGCGCGGAGGCTTTCGCTGAAGATTTGCTCAGCTTTGGCCTAAGGGGACCGCCAGGTCCGCGCGGAGGCTCTGCACCGGCGGCGCCGTGCACGTCACCTGTTCGGACCGCCCGGCCGTGCACCCCTCAATCGAGATTGGTGCTCAAGAGTTACCCAAGGTTGCGCCTGCACGCCTCGGCGGGCCGCAGCAGTCGCTTACGATGTAAGTAGTTCGAAGTCGCAACAAGTTTGAAAGGGGCGCCGCCCGATGCTCTTTTCCGGGCAGTCCTCCGCATCCGGTCCCCAGGCGTTCTCGTGACGGCCATTTCGCCGGAAATTCCTCTGGTCTTAACGGCAGTACTGGAAAAACTGGCAACCGACCTCGACGACCACGACGGCAGCATGCGCCGCCGCTTCATCGGCAATTACGTGGGGCTGTGGGAACACCGCTTTGGAAGGGTCTCGAGCGCCATTCTCGCCCGGGACGCCGAAGACGCCATGGACGCGATCCTCAGTTTGAAGATCTCCAGCAGCATGGTGGGGGCCGGACGCCTTGGCCAGATGGCAGAACATCTCGAAGGCCTGGTCAACGGGCGGCTCTTTGACGCCGCGACGGCTCTCTTGGACGAGCTGCGCACCTGCGGGATGACGACGACGTCACAGCTGCGGAGCCTGCACCTGCAGTAGCCCGCCCGTCAGGCGGGAAATGCGCGCCCGCGCGGCGTCACCGCTTCGGTGCCAGGCTGTAGCCAACCCCGCGCACTGTCTTGATCCAGCGCGGGGACTTGGTGTCATCCCCGAGCTTGCGGCGAAGGTTGGCCATATGCACTTCGATCGTGCGTTCGTCGGAGTCCGAAATGTAGCCGCCGGTGTTGTAGGGCTCGTTACGAAGCCGGCGGACCAGATCCGCCTTGGTCCGCACCACCCGGCCGCTTTCCATCAGGGCGTACAGCAGGTCGAATTCGCTGCGGGTCAGTTCCAGCTCGCGCCCGGACCGGATCACCGTGCGGGCACGGTGGTCCACCACGATGCCGTTGTGCTCCAGCACGCCGTCGCCGGCCGGGCTCGCCGCGCCGGCCGCGGCAGCCGCTGCCCCGGCGCCGGTCCCGGCTGCGAAGGCCGGTGCCCCGCCGCCTCCTGCGAGCGCCGCTGCCGAAACGGCACCGGACGTCGACAGCGACAGGCCGGGATGCCCTCCGGCACCCACCCCCGCTCCCTGCAGGACGGGTTCGGGCACCTGAGTTGCCGCAGCTGCGCCGGCCAGGGCCGGCCCCGTCGGGGCACCCCCGCGGGCCCCGACGTCCTCCGGCAGACCGCCGTCGTTGCCCTTTGTAGTACGCGGGCGACGCAGCATCGCGGTGATCCTGGCGCGCAGTTCCCGGGGGCGGAACGGCTTGGTGAGGTAGTCATCCGCGCCGGTCTCCAGGCCAAGCAGCGTGTCCAGTTCTTCGGCGCGCGCGGTGAGCATGATGATGTACGTGTCGCTGAAACGGCGCACCTGTCGCGCGACCTCGAAGCCATCGATGTCCGGCAGGCCAAGGTCGAGGGTGACGACATCGGGGTTGTGGCGTTTGATGGCGGCAACGCCTTCCATCCCGGAGGAGGCGGTGTGCACCGTAAACCCGGAACTGGACAGGACCGTCGAGATCAACTCCCGGATGTCCAGGTCATCCTCCACAATGACGGCAGTGCGCTGCTCGCTCATCCTTATTCCCCCAACTGACTGACTTCGGTTCATCGTTTCATTACATAGCTATTCGATGATCATAGACCCAGAAACGGACAATGTGGCGAAAATAATCAGCGGGGAAATGACCGGCACAATGTGCCGCCCTAGAGATGCACGTGCAGCCGCCGCGCCGCCTCGGAAATGGAACCGGTCAGCGACGGGTACACCGTGAACGTGTTGGCGAGATCGTCCACGTGGAGTTTCTGGCTCACCGCCAGCGCGATGGGGAAGATCAGTTCGGAAGCCCGCGGGGCCACCACCACGCCCCCGATGACCGTGCCGGAACCGCGCCGGGCAATGATTTTCACGAAGCCGTCGGAGACGTTCATCATCTTGGCCCGCGCGTTGGTGTTGAGCGAGAGTTTGATGATGTCGCCCTGGTACTTTCCGGCGGCGACTTCCTCCTCGGTCACCCCCACGGTGGCGATCTCCGGGCTGGTGAAGATATTGGACGCCACCTGCTTGAGCTTCAGCGGCTTGACGTAGTCGCCCAGCAGGTGGGCCACGGCGATGCGGCCTTGCATCGCGGCCACCGAGGCCAGAGCCAGCACGCCGGTGCAGTCGCCGGCAGCATAGATGTTCGACGCGGTGGTGCGCGAGACGCCGTCCACCTTGATGTGCCCGCCCTCGGTCAGGGCCACCCCGGCTTCTTCGAGCCCGATGCCGGCGGTGTTGGGCACGCCGCCCACGGCCAGCAGGCAGTGCGAGCCCTCGACCACCCGGCCGTCGGCCAAGGTGACCAGCACGCCGTCGTCCGTTCGTTCCACGCTGGCGGCGCGGGACTTGGACAGCACGGTCATGCCGCTGCGGGCGAAAACGTCTTCGAGCACCTCGGCGGCGTCGGCGTCTTCGCCCGGCAGCACGCGGTCCCGCGAGGAGACCAGGGTGACCTTGGTGCCAAGCATGCGGTAGGCAGAGGCGAACTCGGCTCCCGTCACGCCCGAACCGACCACGATCAGGTGCTCCGGGATCTCGGTGAGGTTGTACACCTGGGTCCAGTTGAAGATGCGTTCGCCGTCCGGCTTGGCCGTGGACAGTTCGCGTGGGGTGGCGCCGGTGGCCACCAGGATGGCATCCGCTGTAATCGTCTCGGTCCCCGTCTCCGTCGACACGGCGATGGTGTTCGGGCCGGAGAGCTTGCCTTCGCCCAGGATGACGCGCACCCCGGCACGCTCCAACCCGTGGTGGATGTCCGCCGACTGGCTCTCGGCCAGCTTCAGCAGGCGGTCGTTGACCGTGCGCAGGTCGGCGTAGGCGGCCTTGGAGTCCTCGTCGAAGCGGACCCCGAGGTCATGGGCACTCGCTACCCGCCGCATGGCGTCGGCGGTCGCGATCAGGGTCTTGGACGGCACCACGTCGGTCAGCACGGCGGAACCGCCGAGGCCCTTGCGTTCGATGATGGTCACCTTGGCGCCGAGCGAGTTGGCCACCATGGCCGCCTCGTACCCGCCGGGGCCCCCGCCCAGGATCGCCAGACGCGGGGCACTGAAATCTATTTGGCTAGTCACGGACTTCATTCTGTCGCATGCCCCGCAACGCCTCAACCTGCCGGCACGGCGTGAAGCAGGCGCCGGCGGCCCGCGCAGGGCCGCCGCCACTACCCGCGAGGACATCCCCAATGCCAGGAACGACGACGGCGCCGCCCGCCCGACGCTTTCGGCGGCAGTTCGGCAGCGGGTAGGTTAGGTCCTGTGACTACAGACCCCTTTGAACTGGCCGCCGAGGCAGCCGCTTTCCTCGCCCGGCAGACCGGTGTCGCCGCCCATGACGTCGCGCTGGTGCTCGGCTCCGGCTGGGGCGAGGCCGCCGACCTCGTCGGCGAGACGACCCACTCGATCCCGGCCACGGACATTCCCGGGTTCTCCGCCCCGGCAGTCGAAGGCCACGTCGGCACCATCCGCTCCGTCCGGACGCCCGACGGCAAGCGCGTGCTGGTGCTCGGTGCCCGCACCCACTACTACGAGGGCAAGGGCGTGCGCTCGGTCGTCCACGGCGTCCGGACTGCGGCGGCCGCCGGGTGCGGGACGCTGGTATTGACCAACGGCTGCGGCGGACTGAACCCGGCCTGGGCGCCGGGGACGCCGGTGCTGATCAGCGACCACATCAACCTCACCGCCGCCTCCCCGCTGGAAGGCGCAACCTTCGTTGACCTGACCGACCTCTATTCGGGACGGCTGCGCACCCTGGCGCGGGAGGTGGATCCCAGCCTGGACGAAGGCGTGTACGCACAGTTCCCCGGCCCCCACTACGAGACTCCGGCCGAGGTGCAGTACGCCAAGCGGATCGGCGCCGACCTGGTCGGCATGTCCACGGCGTTGGAGGCCATCGCCGCGCGCCACGCCGGCATGGAGGTTTTCGGAATCTCGCTGGTGACCAACCTTGCGGCCGGCATCAGCGACGTTCCGCTCAGCCACGCCGAGGTCATCGAGGCGGGCCGGGCCGCGGGGCCGCGGATCTCGCGGCTGTTGGCCGGAATTGTCGCCAAGCTGTGAACGGGAGCGACATGACGGCAACGCCCCAGGAGCTGAAGGCGGCAGCCGAGGCCTGGCTGCAGGCCGATCCGGACGAGCAGACGCGCCGGGAATTGCAAGACCTGCTGGCAGCGGCCGAGGGCGGCGCGCCGGAAGCCGCCGCGGCACGGGCCGAACTTGCGGACAGGTTCTCCGGAACCTTGGCCTTCGGTACCGCCGGGCTGCGGGCCGCGCTCGGCGCCGGGCCCTTTCGGATGAACCGCGTGGTGGTGCGCCGGACGGCCGCCGGCCTGGCCCGCTTCCTGCTGGACACCGCCGCCGGCGCCTATGTGCCGCGCGCGGTGATCGGCTACGACGCACGCCGGAACTCGGATGTCTTCGCCTCCGAGTCCGCGGCCGTCTTCACCGCTGCCGGCATCGAGACGTTCCTCATGCCTTCCGCCCTGCCAACGCCGGTGCTGGCGTACGCCGTTCGGGCGCTGGGCTGCGAAGCGGGCGTGATGGTCACCGCCAGCCACAATCCCGCGCACGACAACGGGTACAAGGTCTACCTGGGCGGACGTGCCGTGGACGAAGGCGGCCGCGGAGCGCAAATTGTGGCACCCTACGACGCCGATATCGCCGCCCGCATTGACTACACCACGCCCCTGGACTCCATCCCGCTCGCCGAGGAAGGCTGGAACGTCCTCCCGGGGGGCATCGCCGAAGACTACGTCGCCGCGGTCACCGCGCTGACCGACCCGCGGCTGTTCCCGCAGCGGGACCTGAGGATCGTGCTCACACCGATGCACGGCGTCGGCGGAGCGACCATGCGGGCGGTCTTTGAGCAGGCCGGATTCACCGACGTGACGCTGGTGGCCGCCCAAGCGGAGCCGGACCCCGACTTCCCGACCGTGGCCTTCCCCAACCCGGAGGAAGCCGGAGCGATCGACCTGGCCCTGGAGACGGCAGCGGAAATCGACGCGGACTTAGTTATTGCCAATGATCCCGACGCCGACCGCGCGGCGCTGGCTGCCAAGGATCCGTTGACCGGGGCGTGGAGGATGCTCCGCGGCGACGAGGCCGGTGCGCTGCTCGGCGCGCACATGGCGGCTCGTTTCGAAGGCCAGGACCGGCTGCGCGCGGACCAGGACGCCGCATCCGATCCGATCGATGCAGGTGCGGGCGAGAGCGCGGCTGCGTCCCGGGTCTTCGCCAACTCGATCGTCTCTTCCCGGCTACTGGGCAAGATCGCGGCCGACGCAGGGGTAGCCCACGTGGAGACACTGACCGGCTTCAAGTGGATTTCCCGCGTCCCCGGCCTGGCCTACGGGTATGAGGAGGCCTTGGGTTATTGCGTGGCACCGCACCTGGTCCGGGACAAGGACGGGATGTCCGCCGCCCTGCTGCTCGCAGAGCTCGCCGCCGACGTCAAAGCCGCGGGCCGGACGGTCTTCGACGTCCTCGATGACCTCTCGCTGAAGTACGGGCTCCACGCTACGGACCAGCTGAGCATCAGAGTGGACAACCTCGCCCTGATGGGAACGATGATGTACCGGCTCCGGGAGCGGCCGCCGTCGTCGCTGGCCGGCTCCCCGGTGGTGACGAGCACGGACTTGTCCCTCGGCAGCGAAGCGTTGCCGCCGACCGACGGACTGCTGTTTCTGGGCCAGGACGATACCCGCGTCATCGTGCGGCCGAGCGGTACGGAGCCCAAGCTCAAGTGCTACCTGGAGGTCATCCGGCCGGTTGCCGGCGTGGACCGGCTGGCGGAGGAACGCGCGGAAGCGGCCCGGCTGCTGGAGGCCATCAAAACCGACATCCGCACCAGCCTCGGCGTGCCCGGATAACCGCCACGGATCGCTGCCGCCCGAAGACCGCGGTGTTCACAAGGGAAAGTGCTCCCATCTCCAGGGCGGCCTAGCTGTGCGAGAACGGCCTTAACCGACGGGTCTGTGTCGACTTTTGGCCGCCCTGAAACCCGGCCCGGTTCATCGGCACGGATCCAGGCGTGTAGGTTGTCCAGGCCCTCCCCCGTGCCCCGGACCACCGACGCGGCCGGAAAGCCAGCCTTCCTTACGGGACACGCCCCACCGCCGCCCGGATTCGTTCGGCCGGCGAGGCACCGCAGAACGGAGCTTAAACCCGGCGGGCGCGGGCCGGACAAACCCGCTGGCCGAGACGCAGGCCGGCCCGGGCGACCTCCGCGGGAAGGGCCCGTGCCGGAGGGGGCGCAACCTCCGCTGATTGATCACCTTCCGCACCTTTTCGACGCCGGAGCCATGTGGGACGATGCAGCCATGGGCATCGAAGAACAGCTGCCCCGTTCCGCAGGGGCGAGGCATCAAAGCCCTGACGAAGAGCCGGCGCACAAGGCCTCGGAGGAGCACATTCCGGCCGACGACCCCCGGGCCATCGCGCGCCGCCGGCAGGAGGCCGAGGAGAAGCTTGAGGAGCACCGCCGTGCGGCCGAGGAAGAGGGCCACTCCACTGGCGGCCCGCACTGACCCCTGCCCTGTCCGGGAACGCTCCCGGCGGCCGTGCAGGCCGGTGCGCCGGTCCTGTGGCCGCCTGACCGGTATGCAAGGATAGAAGTTCCTTCGAACCCCAGCAGATGAAAGGGATGGCCATGTCTGAAGACATCACATCCGGATCCGCTCCGAGCGCGACCTATCACGATCCGACGTCGATCGCTTCGGTCATCGACCACACGCTGCTGAAGCCGGAAGCTTCCCGCGAAGACATCCTCAAGGTCTGCCAGGAGGCGGTCGAGTACCGCTTTGCCGCCGTGTGTGCGAATCCTGTTTGGACGGCATTGGTCCACAGCACGCTAAAGGGCTCCGGGGTCAAGACCTGCGCGGTCGTCGGTTTCCCGTTCGGCGCCACTCCCACCGATGTGAAGGTACACGAGGCCCGCGGCGCCACTTTGGACGGCGCCGACGAGATCGACATGGTGATCAATATCGCCGCGGCCCGGGCAAACGACCGCGCCGCGATCATCGATGACATCGCTGCGGTGGCCGAAGCCGTCCACGCCGGCGGCGCCATCCTCAAAGTCATCCTGGAAACCCATTTCCTGAGCGACGAGCAAAAGCGGATGGTCTGCGAAGCCGCCGCCGAGGCCGGGGCCGACTTCGTCAAGACGTCCACCGGTTTCAGCGGTGGCGGCGCCACCGTCGAGGACATCGCCCTGATGCGGGATGCGGTCGGGACGCGCCTGGGCGTAAAGGCCTCGGGCGGCGTGCGATCCGTCGATGATGCGCGCGCCATGCTCCGGGCCGGCGCAACACGAATTGGTGCCAGCTCATCAGTGGCTATTGTTAAAGGTGAGCAAGCCGCCGGCGGCTACTGACGCCGCATCGCACTATTGAGGAGAAACACCCCATGGCCCACCCCAAGCAGCGCACCCATTCGGGCGAGGGACACCTGGTCGGCAATCTGGTCACCTTCGCGGTCATCATGCTGATGTTCTTCGGTTCCCTGTACGCCTTCAGCCTGGAGCCGGTCATCGGCCCCATCCCGGCCTTCGCCATCGGGCTCGGCCTGTTCACGCTGGCGTTCTTCATTCCCAAGCAGTTCCTGGGCCGTTCCGACACGCACCACAACGCCTGACGTTTTTCGCGGGCTTTCGCGGGCGCCCAGTCAGGAGGCAGGCAGGTCCTGTTTCCCATGGCGGGGCGCCCTGCGTATTTAAGGGCGGAGCCGGTCCCGGGCCCGAACGGAACCGGCGCGCAGCGGACTGATCCGCCAACCCGTCTGCGCCACACCCAACCCGCACCGCTGCGACTTGCGTCACAGACCGCATAGTTCCACGGCGCGGGCCAACACGCGTGCCATACTGAACCAGTCATGGCCAGCCCGGCTCCGCAACGCAACCGACAACGAGGGCTGCCCGGAGTAAGGGGACCTTCGATCATGTCTGCCGCACCAAGCCCGTTGTTGTCCTGGCTGACCGGACGCCGTCAGTTCCATGAGCTGCCCCTGCGCGCACGCGTTTTCCTCAGCCATCTGCCGCTCTGCATTTCGGTGACGCTGACTGCGGTGATCGCCGCCGCATTCTTCCCCCAACTGCTGGGCAACGCGCAATTCACCGGCGGACTCATCGGCATTGCCGTGTTGTGGATCCTCGGCGCCGCCATCCCGTGGGACCGGCTGCCCTATCCGTCGTACTGGGTGATCCCGCTGCTGGATTTCGTCGCCATCGGGGCCCTTCACCAGGGCGCCGGGACAGAACTGGCCGGCGTGGCCCTGTTGGCGGTTTTCCCGGTGTTCTGGATGGCTTGGTCGGAGATCGCCCCCGCCGCCGCGCGCATCGTCAGCTTCGCCGCGCCGCTGCTCATCGTCTGGATTCCGGTGTTCACCGGCCCGGAGCCGGTAACGCCGGAAACCCTGTTCGGCCCGATCCTGATCCCCATCGTGACCCTGGGGGTCTCCATCACCGCGTCCGTTTTCTCCCTGAGCATGACGGCGCAGCAGCAAGCCTTGGCCGGCAAAGACCGCGAACTGCGGGCCTTGCTGGAAGAAAGCAAGGTCCACGTGCGACGGCTGGACACCGTCCTGAACGCCGTCGCGGTGGGGGTGCTCGTCACCGATGCAGACGGCCGTGACATCCTGAGCAACGTGCAACAGGATCGGGACCGTTTGCTGGCCATGCCCCAAGGCATCGACAATCCGGACGAGGCCGATTTGCTGGTCTTCGAACCGGACCGGGTGACCCCGGTGGTCCCCGAAGACCGCCCCATTCGCCGTGCCATTCAGGGGGAGTCTTTTTCCGACCGGCTGGTGTGGATCGGCGACGGCGACAGGCAACGGGCCATGTTGTGCACGGCACGCCCCATGCAGAATGACCTCGGCCAGTTCGACGGCACCGTGATGGCCTTCAGCGACGTCACCGACCTGGTCAATGCGTTGACGGTGAAGGAAGAGTTCGTCGCCGGCGTCTCGCACGAGCTCCGCACTCCCCTGACCTCCATCATGGGCTACCTGGACCTCGCGCTCGAGGACGCCGACCAGCTGCCGCAACATGTCACCGCTTCCCTCGGCATCGCCATGCGCAACTCCGAACGCCTCCTGCAACTGGTGGAAGACCTGCTCGTCACCGCCTCCGGAACGCTGAGCATCGAGCCCCGCCGCACGGCGCTGGCCGACCTCGTCGCTACCAGCGTTGCGTCGGCCATGCCGCGGGCAGAACACGCGGGCGTGGAGTTGGTCATCGACGCCGTCGACGGGCTGGAAGCAGAGATCGATCCCAACAGGATGGGTCAGGTGCTGGACAATTTGCTCTCCAATGCCATCAAGTACTCCCCCGACGGCGGACGCGTCACGGTACGGACCCTGGCGGCCGACGGCGCCGTCCTCCTGGAGGTCAGCGACACCGGCATGGGCATGTCCGAAGCGGATCAGGCTGAAATCTTCACCAAGTTCTTCCGCACCAGTGCCGTCCGTCAAGCGGCCATTCCAGGGCTGGGGTTGGGGCTGGCCATCAGCAAGTCGATCGTAGAAGCCCACGGCGGCACGCTGACCTTCACGAGCGTCCTGGGAGCGGGCACGACCTTCAGCGTCGCGATTCCGCAGCGCAGCGAAGAGGGAGGCCGTCCGGAGACGGCCTCCCTGGGCCAACTGCTGCCGTAGGAGACAGCGCCGGTCCGGTGGGGTCAGCGAACGGCGTGCGGCCCCTTGAACGGCATCTTGGTGCTGCCCGTTCCCTTGCCCTTGGCCGTGCCGTTGACCGCTGAGGTCGTTTCGGCGAAGGTCAGCGTGGCATGCGCAATCGCATCAGCCATCTGATCGAGTACCACAAGGTCCACATTGGCAAGCGTGTCGCAGGCCTCGTGGTAGCAGGGATCGTAGGCCACGCCCGCGGTGCCGCCGTAGATGGCCGCCTGCTCTTCGGTCTTGATTTCCTCGGCACCGGTGAACAGGCCGCCGGCGGGAATGCCGTTGTTGATGAAGCCGAAGTAGTCCGAGCGCCCGTCGAACGCCGTCGGTTCCGTGGCGAGTCCCTGCGAAGCGAAGTAGTCCTCGAAGACGCGCTCGATGGTATCCGAACCCTTCGGCCCGGTCAGCCCAAACGCGTCGCCGTCGCCGTCGTACACGAAGCGAACGGCATTGGGCGAACCGACCATGTCGAAATTCAGGTTGAGCGCATGCTGCTTGATCTCGCGCTTGCTCAACTGGGACACGTAGTAGTCGGAGCCGAGCAGCCCATCCTCTTCACCGCCCCAGAACGCGAACCGCACCCGGTTTTCCGGGGCGTCACCCGATGCCGCCATCTGAAGCGCCGTTTCCAAAATCGCCGCGCTGCCGGAACCGTTGTCGTTGATGCCCGGACCCTCGGATACAGAATCCAGATGCGCACCGACGACGACGGTGCGGTCCGCGCGCCCGGCCGTGTCGGCGAGGATGTTGAACGTCTCCGTCACGACGATCTCGGCGTCCACCGCGATCCGCAGTTCCAGGCCGGCGGTCCCGGCGAGCTCGGCCCCCAGGTCGAAGCTGGTGCTGACGGCCGGGATGGCCTGCGGCGTCCCCAACGTGCCGCCGAACAGGTCCGTCCGGTCCGGTGTTCCTCCGTTGCCCTGATTGAAGATGACCACGCCGGCGGCGCCTGCTGCCGCGGCATTCGAGACCTTCGTGGCGAAATCGCACGTACCGCGCTGGATCAAGGCGATGTTTCCGGCGGGGAAGCTTGCGAAGTCGGTCGCCTCGCAGCCGCTGGTGGATGCCCTGTCGCCTGCGAGGTTGATATCCACCGCGGTCACCGGTGCCGTGACGTCGCCGGACGCGGAGTAATCCATGGCCAGAAACTCCTCCCCTGCCGTGTAGATCGTCGGCGTCGGGGCGACCTGCTCGAACTCTGCGCCGTGGAGCACGAACCGTTCATAGGAGAACGCCTGCCGAACGGGCGTGTACCCGGCGGCCGACAACTGGGCCTCGATGTATTGGGCCGATGCCTCGTAGCCCGGCGTGCCCGCAGCGCGGTTGCCGCCGTTGGCATTGGCCGCGTCCTGCAGGGCCTGCAAGTGGCTGACGATGTTCTCGACGGTGACCGCGTCCCGCAGGGTGCTGGTGTCTGTCCCGATAGCGGCTTGGGCGGGCAACCCGGTTCCGAACGCCAATGCGGTGGCGGCAGCGATGGCCGCACCCCGCCTGAAACTGTGGGTCTGCATGCTGGTTCCTCCATAAGGTGTGGATGCAAGAATCCCGCTGTCCCCGCAGCAGGATCCTGCCCGGAAGCTACCCCATGGCCCCGGAAAGCGACAGACCCAGCTCGTGATATCCCTCACAAACACCTGAAAGAACCATTTCAGCCTTGCAAGCGGCCGGTCTCGCGTCGCCGAGGCAGTGTCCCACACCGGCAGGCTGGAGCGGGCGGGCGGCCGGTCTTGGTGGCGCACCGGTACCATGGCATTCCGTCGCCCGCGCATCAGCGCGGCCGCCCACACCGGAGAGGAAGACCGATGCGGCTTGGCACGTCCCGGGAGCCGTCCCGCCTGCTGCATTTTTGGCTGTTGGCCGGCTATACCCTCCTGGTCGCCGTCGCAATGTTGTGGCCTACCCCAATTGATGCCGGCGCGAACAGCACCCTCCAGGCAGTTCTCGCGGCTCTGCATGACGCAGGCGGGCCGCGCTGGGTCGACTACAACCTGGTCGAATCCGGGGCCAACGTCCTGATGTTCGTGCCGCTCGGTCTGCTGGCCGCCCTCCTGATGCCGACCGGTTGGCGCTGGTTGACCCCGGCCGGAGCCTTCCTCCTCTCCGGTGCCATGGAGTGGGCGCAACGAGAGTTCCTCCCCGGCCGCTATGCCTCGCTGCAGGATGTCTGGACGAACACCCTGGGCGCGGCACTCGGCACGGTGCTGGCCTATGCCTGGCTGGAATTCCGGCAGAACCGGCACCGGTAACGCGCTAAAGTCGAAGTAGTCTCTACTCAGGCACGCGTAAAGGACCACTATGCGAATCTCCGTCATCGGCTGCGGCTACTTGGGGGCCGTGCATGCCGCGGCCATGGCCAAACTCGGGCATGACGTGGTCGGTATTGACGTGGACGAACGCAAGGTCTCCGAACTCCAGGCCGGCCGCGCCCCGTTCTTCGAGCCCGGGCTGCCCGAACTGCTCGCTGAGGTTCAGCAGACCGGCCGGCTGACGTTCAGCACCGAGATGGCCGACGCGGCCGGAGCCGCGGTGCACTTCGTGTGCGTGGGCACACCGCAGCGCAAAGGCGAGAACGCCGCCGACCTGCGCTATGTCGATGCCGCCTTCACGTCCCTGGCCGTGCACCTGCGCCCGGACGACGTGGTCGTCGGCAAGTCGACCGTGCCGGTGGGAACAGCATCACGGTTGGCAGAGGAAATCCGGGATATTGCCCCGGGGGCCATCCTGGCGTGGAACCCCGAGTTCCTGCGCGAAGGCCACGCCGTCAAGGACACGCTGACTCCGGACCGCTTTGTCTACGGTGTGCCTTCGGGTGCACCCGGTGAAGCCGCCACCGCGGCCATGGACCAGGTCTACGCGACGCCGCTGGCCGACGGGACTCCGCGGCTGGTGGTCGACTATGCCACCGCAGAGCTGGTCAAGGCCGCTGCAAACTCCTTCCTGGCCACCAAAATCTCCTTCATCAACGCGATGGCGGAAGTCTGCGAAGCCGCCGGCGCCGACGTCACCGCCCTGGCCGACGCGATCGGCATGGACGAGCGCATCGGGCGCAAATTCCTCAACGCCGGCGTCGGCTTCGGCGGCGGCTGCCTGCCCAAGGACATCCGGGCCTTCATGGCCCGGGCGGGCGAACTCGGCGCGGACCAGGCCCTGACATTTCTGCGTGAAGTGGATGCCATCAACATGCGCCGGCGCACGCGCGTGGTGGAACTGACGCGAGAGCTCTGCGGCGGGTCGCTGATCGGCAAACGCATCACCGTGCTCGGAGCCGCCTTCAAGCCGCAGTCCGACGACGTCCGTGATTCCCCCGCGCTATCGGTTGCCGCGCAACTGCAGCTGCAGGGTGCCACGGTAACCGTCACCGATCCGGAGGCGCTGGCCAACGCCAAGCAGCGTTTCCCGGAGCTCAGCTACGAACCGGATACCAAAACGGCCATCGCCCGTGCCCACGCGCTCGTGCTGCTAACGGAGTGGAACGAGTACCGCGAGCTGGACCCGGTCGCCGTCGGAAACCAAGTGGATGAAAAGAAAATCCTGGACGGACGCAACGTGCTGGACCCGGCAACGTGGCGCCAGGCCGGCTGGGCCTTCAAGGGCATCGGCCGCCCCTAGCGTTTTCCCAAGTCCGGCCTTCCAGAATGTGCCCGTACAGCCAGGTTGTGCGGGCCCATAGTCGTATCCGTTGACAGGGGTCCCGAACAGGAGCATCTTATGTAGATGGCCAGCGCGTGAAGCCGCCGACCCCGCATATCCACGGGTCCGTGCAGCATTGGCCGATGGGGGGACGTTGCATGATGGCTCGGAGGGGTCTTGCCCTGGTTGCGGCCGCGCTCGTTGGTGTGTCCGGCGTGGGCCTGTCTGTCGCCCCGGCCGCAGCAGCACCCGATCCCGGCCGGCACGTCTTCGAACCCGGCTCCGCCACCCTGCATGACGAGTATTTCCCTGACGCCGGGAACGGCGGCTACCAGGTGTCCCACTATGGACTGGATCTGCTGTACGACCCGCCCACGGACCGGCTGGAGGGCACCGCCACGATCACGGCACAGGCCACGCAGAACCTTTCGGCGTTCAGTCTGGACCTGGATGGCTTGGCCGTCGACTCCGTCAGCGTCGACGGGCGGGACGCACGGTTTGTCCGGACCGGCACCAAGCTCGCCGTCACCCCCATCCGGGGTGTCCCGAACGGCGACCGCTTCACCGCGGTCGTGGCGTACTCCGGCACCCCCCGAACCCTCGCCCTCCCCGGTCCCGCCGGGTTCATCCATACCGACGACGGTGCCCTCGTCACCGGCCATCCGCTGAGTGCGCCAACTTGGTTTCCGGTGAACAACCATCCCAGCGACCGTGCCGGCTACACCTTCAGCATCTCGGTGCCCGACGGCTGGCAGGCGGTGGCCAACGGCTTGCCGGACGGCAGGGAGGCCGAGTCCGGCCGCACCGTCTACACCTGGAAGGCCGACGAGCCGCTGTCTCCGCATTTGGCGACCATCGCCGTCGGGCACTTTGACGTGGCGGAGCGCACCAAGGGCGGCATCAGCTACGTGGACGCGATGGATCCGGTGTTGAAGGAGGCGGTGGTCCCGCGCAACGGCGACGGGCTTGCCTGGTCGCAGAGCGACAATGCCAGCTACAAGCGGCTCACCCGCACGGTCAGTGTCCCCCCATCCGGCGGTGAACTCTCGTTCTGGATGCTGCGGGACACGGAGCCCGGTTGGGACTATGCCTTCGTGGAGGCGCGCACGCCCGGCGGCAGCGATTGGACCACGCTGAAGGATTCCACCGGACTCGCGAACGACGAAACGGGTAATTCCTGCCCGGCGTGGCATCACGTGCACCCCTTCCTGAAGCACTACCAGACGGACGACGGCGGCGGTTCCTGCACCGCAGAAGGCGCCACCGGCCAATGGTGGGCGGCCACCGGCGCCAGCGACGGCTGGGAGCACTGGGAGTTCGACCTGGCAGATTACGCCGGCCAGGATGTGGAGCTGTCCATCACCTACGCCAGCGACATCACGGGACAGAACGACGGGGTCTTCGTCGAAGACATCAAGGTGCCGGGCGGCGGAGGGTCCACGTCCTTCGACAGCGACGGCGACCGCTGGGACGGCTGGAAAGCGCAGCCTGAACCGGACGGCAGCCCGGAGAACGCGAACGGCTGGACGGCCGGGTCCGCTGCTCCGCCGTCGCAGGCGTACAGGATCCAGCAGTCGCTGGACAGGCAGCCGCAGATCATGCAGTTCCTGTCCACCGTGTTCGGCAAGTATCCGCTCAAGAGCGCCGGCGGCATCATTGACCGTGCCGAGGACCTTGGCTTCGCCGTTCAAATGCAGGGTCGGCCGGTCTACCCCGTGGACGGCTTCTACAGCGAGGCCAGCGGAAATGCCATGATCGCCCGGGAGTTGGCGCACCAGTGGACCGACTCGCAATTGCCTCCACCGCGGTGGCAGGACAGCTGGCTCAACCAAGGCCTTGCTACCTATGCCGAGTGGCTCTGGAACGAACAGCAAGACCTGGGCAGCGCCGATGACACGTTCTATTTCTACGCCGGCATCCCGGCCGACGACGACTTCTGGCAGGTGCGGGTGTCGGATCCTGGCGTCGATCAACTTTTCGCCGGTAATGTCCAGACCCGGGCCGCCATGGCGCTGCATGCACTGCGGGAAACCGTGGGCGACAGAGACTTTTACAGGCTCCTGAAGACCTGGGTCCGGAACGGATCGGGCAAGCCGGTCGATTTCGAAAAGCTGGCCGAGGATGTCACTGGCAAAGACCTCGCTGCACTCTTCAAGGCCTTTGTATCGACGGCTGGGAAACCAGGGGTTTTGTAGCGGCAAGGCGTCGCGGAGGGCAGGCCGGGAGCCACCTGTCAGCGACTCCATTCACCGGCTAGCCGTCTCCGGCTAACGGTCCTCGCCTGGCCGTCTGCTGCTAGCGGTCTTCGCCGAGGACGCGCAGGCCTTCTCGGTAGGCATCTGCCGTCAACTCGCCGCGGGCGAACCTTTGGTCGAGGATCTGTCGGGCGGTGCTCCGCCGGTGCGACTGCTGTATTTGACCGCCTGCTGCTGCCAAAGCATCTTCCACGTCGCGCGGTCTCAGCCCCATGAACGCACGTATCACCAGGACGGCCAGCAACGCCACAATCGCCAACAACAGCAGCCCAAACAGCCATGCCAAGCCCATATCTACCATGATGAAAGCACCCCTTCGATCACGACGGAACGATGGCTTTTCTACTCCGTTCCCCTAGGGTCAGGATACGCGTCCGGTCCGACAACCAACAGGGACGGGTACACCGAAGCGCCGCCTGTCTTCAGGGTTTTTGGCAGGCCGACATTCCGAAGCCCGGGGGCATTCCTACTACTCCGGCGAGGCAGCCTCATGGAGTGTCGTGCCCCATGGGAAATACTTCAGGGTCTTGTAGACGGGATCGCCGGCAACAGTTCCGTTCATGGGCTGGATCCGCAAGCGGTAATCTGCAAAGAATTCACCGCCGGTCTGGGAGAACGGCAGCTCAAAGTCGGCGCTGGTCGCCTGCACCCTCGTTTCAGCGCCCCAGCCGTTGGCGCCCTGCAGGGACACCTCGTAGGAGGTCGCGCCGGCCGATTCGTTCCAGCTGAAGGACACGTGCCGGCGGTCGTCGGCGGGCGCCCTGACTGCGTGCTTCACACTCGTCAACAGCCCCAGGGGCGGATGCTGTTTGGCGTCGTAGTAGCAGTTTTCCACGTTTGAGTGCTGGTACTCGTACGCCAAGTAGGCAGCATCGCCGGCGGAAGTCCCGTTCATCGGCTGGACCCGCAGGCTGTAAAGCCTGTAATAGGGTGCTTTTGTCCCGGCACCGTCGAGCGGATTGCCCAGGCGGTCGGAAGGAATGCGAGGCCTGCTGAAGGTGACCGATTCCCCTTTGACCTCGGCCGCAAGGTTGTAACGCGGATCGTCCGAGGTGAGCGTGACGTTGTAATGCGTGACGCTTGAGGCTCGGCTCCAACTGAAGGTGACGTCGACCTTGTCGCGGTTCTCCAACTCTGCCTTGGTTTTCCCCACCACGCATTGCACGGATTTCCTTCCCGGCCCTATGGGGCGGGGCTTTAGTTGGGCGCCGGCCACAACACGGGCAGCCCCGGATCCGGGCGGCGGCCCTGGCACCGGCCCCACCGTGATGTTCAGGGTGGCGGTGGCCGTCTGCTGCCACTTGGCCGCGGCGACGGGCACGCCGGCGCCGAGCAGAATGACCAGGAAAAATGCCACCAAGGCCGGCACAAAACCGGGCAAAGCCCTCAACCGCATCAGAAAACCAGGGCCTCCAGCGGAATCCGGCGCGTCGGGGTCTCGAGGTGTGCTCATGAACGCTTCCCTCGTTTCATCAGGACCAGGAACAGAATTCCCATCAGGCCCAAAGCCACCGCCAGCCACCCGCGACTGTTGGCGGACACGTTGCCCGCAATCCAGGTGGCCGGCTGACTTGCGCGACCTGTTTCAGTCGCCGGCGCACCCGCCTCGGTACCGGGCAACGGGAACTCCTGGTCTTCGGCATCGGCAGTCACGACGGTGTCGAGGGCATGTTGGCCGTGCGGCTCACTGGGGCGGGTGGCGTCTGTACCGTTTCCGGTCAAGCCGGCGGCGCCCGCGCGACCGAGCCCGCTGACGGGACCGGCAGCCGCCTCGTCCGGCGGCGGGCCGCTCGGGTTGGATCCGGTGCCTGCGGGGCAGGCGGCGCGGGCCGCCTGTCCTCCCGCCGTCGCCTGCAACGTCACGGCCACATCCACGTCAGCGGTCTTGAGCCGGGTTTCGTTCGCAGCCTCTTGGTCGAGGCGCAGTGTCATGTCCAGGTGCAGGATCTCCCCCGCCTCGAGAATCCAGACGGTGTTAATACGGGAACAAGACCACGGCCCGGTCAGCGAGGCTTCGACGGCAGGTTCCTCGCCTGACTCGACCTGCAGGACCAGATTCCTGGCGATCTGCACGTCGGCGTCGCCGACGACGCCGGCCACGGTCAGGGCTCCGGCGTCACTGCCGTTGTTGCGAATCCACAGGCCGGCCGTCATGGATCCGCCGGGCACCAGCGGCGCATTCTGTTCAAACAACGGTGCCTGAAGCCGCGGTGCGAAATCCCGTCCGTCCAAGCTAATTTGCAGACGTTCATCGCCCGCGAATGCCGGACTGGCCGGCGCCAGAACCAGGAGGATCAACAGGACCGAAACCGAGGCGCGCCAGACACAGGGCCGTGGTTCCTTTCGTCCGGTCATCACGCTAAATCCTGTTCTGTTCCCTGAGCGAACGGCGGGTCGGCAGCGCTTCCGTCTGGGACACGGCAGTGGTGCCGGCGCGGGCGTGGAGGTTGTCCCGCGCGTCCGTCTCCGGCTCGTTGTCCCCTCCTGCCGGATTGGACGGGGCCCCGGGGACGGCATCTGAGCTGCCTTGTTGTCTCCGCTGGCGGAGCCCGCGAAGCATCGCAAAGCCGCCATAGGCAATGAGCGCGAGGGCTGCAATCTGAACGAGGCTGCCGCGCCCGCCTTGTCCCATGGCGCTGGCAACATAGCCGACCGAGGGCACGGCATAGAACAGTTTGCCGCGGACCTGCACTTCCATGACGGGCATTTCGTCCTCCAGGGAGTTGTTATCCCCCTTGGTCACCAGCAGCCGCTCACCGTCCTGCGCCGTGATGATAGCGGTGACGCGGTGGGTGACGACGACGGGGCTGTTGGATTCCACCTGGTAGGTGATGACGTCGCCGGTACTCAGCTCTGCGAAAGGGACAGGCTTCACCACCAGGAACGTGCCGGGCGCGTATTTGGGCGCCATGGAGTTCGTCAGCACCGTGTATGTCTGAGACCCGGTAACCAGAGGTATAACGACCAGTACCAGTGCTGCCAGGGTTACCGTCAGGAAGGCCAGGTAGGCAAGTCCCCTGCCGATCAGGCGAACAACATGCATGGGCTTCTCTCTCACATCTGAGCGGCAGACAACGGAATGGAAATCGCTGTAGACGAACCCTCCAGTGCGGCAGGCACGTCATCGGCGAGTTTCACCTGGAAACAAAAGGCGCCCGCTTGCCCCTTGGCCAGGCGGAACGAAGGGAGCACTTCGGGGGCGGCCGCAAAAAGGGCGGGATCCGAGCAGGAGGCGAGATTTCCCGCAGCCGCGGATCGGACCTTGAGAAATTTGCCGAGCTCCTGCGATTCCACAATCGGCGCTACCGCCACCTTTGCCTCGACAGTGAAATCCGCACTTGCGTTGGTCTCGTTCGTCATGACGATGCCGGCATAGACAGTTCCGCCCGGGAGCAGGGCGCCCGCTGGCTTCGTGGCCAGTGCCAGCGTCGCCGGAGCACCGTTGGCCAGCGTCATATCCATGTGCCGGCTTTCGTCCCCGCTGAGGGTGACTGTGAAGTCGGCGGCCTGGACGGTGCCGGCATCGGCCGACACGCTCGCATTCCAGAGGGCATAAGTGACTTGAACGGCGAGCAAACCCAGAAAAACCGCACCTGACATCAGCGCCGCTGCCGTCGCAAAACGCCGCATCCAACTCCCCCCTGCCTCCCACTTGGCTGGAGCCGATGCCCAGCGGCCTGCTGACGGTCAAAACAAGGCAACCGGCACCCGCTACTTCACGGGCGTAGGCGTAACCTGCTCAAGCTTGAATGCCACGTTGCTGAAGTCATACTTCGCGTTCACGCTCTGCCTCTGTGCAGTGTCCGCGTTGAAGGTAAAACTCACGGACGCTGTGATGCCCTCGACCGATTTCGAGAGGACGTTGGTCAGGTCAACGCCTTCCTTGGCCAGGGTGACTTCCGGCTTATTGATCGTCCCGTCGACGAAGGCTGCGTCGAGAACGTTCTGCCCGTTTTTCCCGTCCACGCTGAGTTTTGCCTTGAGGGCGTTGCCCTCCAGAACAACGTCCAGGTTCTGCTTGTAAGTCAGGGTCTCGCCGGGAACGATTCTGTGGGTTGCGAGGTCCACGGGGGCTTCCATCAGGTTGCTCGTCCAGATACCCGGCCCGGCTTTCAGGTTGAGGTTACCGGCCTGGATCGTGCCCATTTGTGCGGTCTGGTCCGCGTTCCAGGCTGCCAGCGTTCCGCCGCCGCCGAGGAGCAACAGCGCGCCGGCGCCGATCGCAATAGTGCCCTTAACCATCTTGTTCATCTTCGACCTCATGCTGTGCTGACCCGGTAGGACGTTCCTCCCGCTGCTTCAACTCTCATCGGCACAACCAAAGATGAACGGTTGCATGAGCCAAAGGTTCTCGAAATTCGTGGCTGGACGGCCGTGCGAACCTCAAGAATCACCTCCAACCTCAAGATCATGGAGTCCGAAGAGGATCGGAACACGCTGCAGACGACAAAACGCCGGCCCCCACCGTCCTACGACTGTCAGGCACCATCGGCCACGCGAGGGGTTGAACGTTACAAGGGAGCAGGGCATCGTAGCTAGGAAGGAGCCTGAGAGCTGGCCCACATATCGGCTCAAGCGTTCTTCGACTGCACCGCAGGAATCGGCAGACGCACAAGAAATGGGATAGATGGACACTCCGCAAGTAGCCGTTGTCATAGAAGACGACCAAGACATCCGGCGGCTCATCAGCAGTGTCCTCACCCAATCCGGTTTTTCGGTTCACGCTGCCGCCAGTGGCCAGGAGGGCGTAGCTGCGGTGAGGAAGTACTGTCCCAGCATCGTGACCCTGGACGTGGGGCTGCCGGACTTTGACGGTTTCGAGGCCGCACGGCAGATCCGCCTTTTCAGCGATGCCTACATCCTCATGCTCACGGCGCGGTCGAACGAAATCGACACCGTGTTGGGGTTTAAATCAGGCGCGGACGACTACATCAACAAACCGTTCCGACCGTTTGAACTGCGTGCCCGGGTTTCGGCCATGCTCCGCCGGGCCCGCAATACCGGGCCGCTGTCATTGCAGCCTCCTGCGGCCCTTGCAGTACCGACGGCTGTCCCTGCCGAGCAACCCGCGGCCCCCGCCCTTCGGCCGGCCACAGGAAAGGACGGCGGTGCCGCCGGCGCTGTTGCGCTCGGCACGTACGACCACAACGGCCTCTCGTTGGACTATCCGACCCGCACGGTGACCGTGGACGCGGCCGCGGTGGAGTTGACCCGGACGGAATTCGAATTGCTGTTGACCCTCATGGACGGCGGCCGCACCGTGCGCAGCAAGCAGGACTTGGTGCGGCGCCTGCGGTTTGAGGAGTTTGACACGGGCTCCTTCGTGTCGGAGGCCGACGAACGCGCCGTCGAGGTCCACATGGCCAACCTGCGCCGCAAACTCGGAGATGATCCGCGTTCGCCCCGGTGGCTGGAGACCGTTCGCGGATTCGGTTATCGGATGGCCCCGTCGGCTGTCGCCAGGTAATCGGCAGCAAGGCGCCGCATCGTCTCGTCGCCGCAGCTTCCGATCGGGTCCAGCAAATCCCGCGCGGTCGCCAAGCCATGCCGGTTTCCCTCCGCGAATTCGGTGGCCAGCCTTTGAACCTGCCGGCCCCAAAACGACAGCCGCAGTGCCCCGGCTACGCTGCTGGCAGTCTTGAGGCTCAGGGAAACATCCATGACCTTGTCCAGATCCTGTTCCTGGACCGCCTGGACCAGCCGCGTCCTCCGGAAATCCCACATGTCAATGTAGTCGGCCACGAACCTGCGGCAGGCGTGTTCGTCCCTCAGGTCCCTCGCCAGGGCATGCAGCACCGGCATCGAGACCACCGGCAGTTCGCAGGCGGCCAGGAGGAGGGACACCGCGGGTCGGCCAGAGCCCGTCTCGCGTAGGCGGGGCTGGTCAGGAAAACTCATAGGTGCCAGTCTGGCCCCGGCAGCTCAGGAAGCCGGGCGGCGCAGCCCGAAGATCGGCCAAAGGAAAGCTGAACGAGGCGGCAGGCCGACACGACAAAGGAAGATGCCCGGATTTCCGCGCCGGCTACCTAAGATGGCTATGCCACGTCTGTGCGTACCACACCCGTTCCTGATGGCTGAAAGGCCAGTAATGCCCAATCCTGCCCAAGACACTCAACTGCCGAGCCGGCGCGACGTTCGCACGGGGGCAGCCGAGCCCGCGCCGCCGACGGGCATGATTCCGGTGATCCCGCTCGTGTCCAAGCCGTCCGGTGACCCGTATCCCGCCCGGCGGGAGTTGCGCACCGGCCTCATCCAAGTAGTGGCACCGGCGGACGGTCAAGCGGCCGGTCCTGCGAAGTATGTGCGCATCGAGAAGCCGCAGTCCGGTATTCGGTCCGCGCAGCGCCCCAAAGCACCCCGAAAGACGGTCAGGACCGCCTGGGTCGCCAGCACCGTCGTCGTGCTGGCTGCCGTCGCCGTCTTGTGGTTCGCGTTCTTGCGGTAGGCCCTTCCTAGTCCTCCCCCGACGTGAGCTTGGCCAGGAGTGCAGCAAGTTGGGAGCGCTCGGCTGCCGTCAGGGCGCCAAAATACTTCTCCGCATGCCTCACTTGGACCTCCCGGATGGCCTGTCCTATCTCCCGCCCAGCCGCGCTCAGGACGACCACCGTGGCCCTGCGGTCCGCCGGATCAGGCTCCCGCGAGCACCAGCCCCTCTCCTGCAGGCCATCGACGATGTCCGTCGCCGACCGCGGTGCTATCCGAAGCCGCTCGGAAAGTTCACCCAACCGCAGCGGGCCGTGCTGGCGGAGCATGCGCAGTGCCCTCGCTTGTGACGGGGCGACGCCGAGCGGGGCCATGCCCTCCCGGGCGCCCCTCCTGAGTTGACGCGACACTGCCCAGAACGCGTCCAGTAAACTTTCATCTGCCACGGGAATAGGCTACCAAGTTTTCCTGTTGTAACCTCATATTGAGGTAACCTCAGCAATGCGGGCGGCGCACGTTGCCCCCTTCATCACGGATCGAGGTGGTTCCGACGGAAACCTTCGGAATGCCCGCCGGCCGCGGGCCCGTAAGGGAGCCGACGGCCGCAGAAAAAGAACAAGCCCGGCACGTACCGCTAAAGCGGATCGCCGCCCTGTTCCGCCCGTACCGGGGACAACTGGCCCTCGTCACCTGCATCATCGTCGCTTCCTCTGCCGCCGCCATGGCCTCGCCGTTCCTCCTGCGCGCGGTGATCGACACGGCCCTGCCCCGCCAGCAGCTCCCGCTGCTGGCTTGGCTGACCGCCGGGATGCTGGTTGTCGCTGCGGTCACGGCCCTGTTCGGCGTTTTGCAGACGTGGATTGCCACCCGGGTGGGCCAACGCGTCATGCACAGCCTGCGGACCGAGGTCTTCGCGCACCTCCAGCGCCAGTCCGTCGGCTTCTTCACGCGGACACGCAGCGGGGAAATCCAGTCCCGCATCACACACGACATCGGCGGCATGCAATCGGTGGTCACCTCGACCGCAACAGGGATTGCCACCAACCTGACCACCGTCGTCGCCACGGCAGTGGCCATGGCGGCGCTGTCCTGGCAGCTGTCACTGATCTCGCTGCTGGTCATGCCGCCGGCCGTTGTGCTGACCCGCAAGGTGGCCAAGGTGCGCCGGGAGCTGACCGCGCGCCGCCAGCGGGAACTGGCCGACATGAATGTGACCATCGAAGAATCGCTCTCGGTCAGCGGAATCCAGCTGAGTAAGACGCTGGGCACCGCAGACGACCTGGCCGCCCGGTTTTCCGCCTCGTCGGAGCGGCTGACCGACCTGGAACTTCGTTCCGAATTGGCCGGGCGCTGGCGGATGGCAACCATGAGCATCATCTTTGCCGCCGTCCCCGCCGTCATCTACTTCGCCGCCGGCCTGCCGGGGGCGGCAGGGAACATCAGCATCGGCACGGTAGTGGCGTTCACGGCGCTGCAGGGCGGCCTTTTCCGGCCGTTGCTCGGACTATTGAACGTGACGATCACCGTCACCAGCTCGTTGGCGCTCTTCGCCCGGATTTTCGAGTATCTGGACCTGCCGGTGGAGATCGCCGAGCCAGCCTCCCCCGCCCCGGTGGATCCGTCGAAGGTCGCCGGCCATGTCCGCTTCGAGAACGTCAGCTTCAGCTATCCGGACAGCGGGACACCGGCCATCGAGCATGTGGACCTGACTGTCCCCGCCGGTTCCACCCTGGCCCTGGTCGGCCCGACCGGATCCGGAAAGAGCAGCCTGGCCGCCCTGGTGGCCCGCCTACAGGATCCGACGGAAGGTCGCGTCACCATCGACGGCGTCGACCTCCGCTCCCTGCGCCTGGCCGACCTGGCCGCCATTGTGGGAGTGGTCAGCCAGGACACCTATTTGCTCCACACCACGGTGCGGGAGAACCTGCGCTACGCCAAGCCGGATGCCAGCGATGCCGACATCGAGCAGGCCGCACGGGACGCCCAAATCCACGACCACATCGCGGCGCTGCCGGATGGTTACGACACCGTCGTCGGGTCCCGCGGGCACCGGTTCTCGGGCGGCGAGAAGCAACGGATTGCCATCGCCCGGACCCTGCTGCGCAATCCCCCGGTGCTGGTGCTGGACGAGGCAACCAGCGCACTGGATACCCAGACCGAACACGCTGTCCAGCAGGCCTTCGACCGGCTGGCCGCCGGCCGCACCACCATCACCATCGCCCACCGGCTCTCGACTGTTCGGAATGCCGACCAGATCGCCGTCCTCGAGGCCGGCCGGATCGTCGAACAGGGAACGCACGAGTCCCTGCTCGACGCCGACGGCCGGTATGCGGCGCTGGCGGCCTAGCCACCCGCGCCGTTACTCCTTGAACACCGCGTCGATGACGCCCTGCGCCCATTCAAGGATGGCCAGGTCGGCCAGGTCCTTGCCGCCGATCCGGGCGGTCTTTGGCTTGGGGACGAGGATGAAGTCCAGCGCCGGCTTCACCTGCGACCCGGGGTACATGCGGTTCAGCCGCATCACCTTGGACTCCGGCAGCGCCGCGGGCGCGAACTTGATGAAGTTGCCCTGCACCGCCACGTCGGTCAGCCCGGCGGCGCGGGCCTCGACGCGGAAGCGCGCCACCGCCACGAGATTCCGGACGGGCTCGGGCAGCTCGCCGTAGCGGTCGGTGAGCTCGGCCACCACTTCGTCGATGGCTTCGTGTGTACTTGCCTGGGCGAGCTTCCGGTAGGCCTCCAGGCGCAGGCGCTCCCCCGGCACGTAATCGTGCGGCAGGTGCGCGTTGACGGGCAGTTCGATCTTCATTTCGGCGACCTTCTGCTCCGTTTCGCCGCGGAAATCCGCCACCGCCTCGCCGACCAGCCGGATGTAAAGATCAAAACCGACGCCGGCAATGTGCCCGGACTGTTCCCCGCCCAGCAGGTTGCCCGCGCCACGGATCTCCAAATCCTTCAGTGCCAGCTGCATGCCCGCGCCCAGCTCGTTGTGCGCGGCCACGGCTTTCAGCCGCTCGAGGGCAACTTCGCCCAGTGGTTTCTCTGCGTCGAACAGGAAATAGGCGTACGCCCGTTCCCGTCCGCGGCCCACCCGCCCGCGCAGCTGGTGCAGCTGGGAAAGGCCGTACCGGTCCGCCCGGTCAACGATCAGGGTGTTCGCATTGGAAATATCCAGCCCGGTCTCGATGATCGTGGTGCAGACCAGGACGTCAAAGCGCTTCTCCCAGAAGTCAACAATGATCTGCTCCAGCCGTGACTCGCTCATTTGCCCGTGCGCCACTTCCACCCGCGCCTCGGGCACCAGCTCCCGGATCCGCGCCGCCTGCCGCTCGATCGACGACACCCGATTGTGCACGAAGAAGACCTGGCCCTCGCGCATCAGCTCGCGCCGGATGGCAGCGGTCGTCTGCTTGTCGGTGTACGGGCCGACATAGGTCAGCACCGGATGGCGCTCCTCCGGCGGGGTGGCCAGCGTGGAGGTCTCGCGGATGCCGGTCAGGGACATCTCCAGGGTGCGCGGGATCGGCGTCGCGGACATGGCCAGGACGTCCACGTTGGTGCGCATCTTCTTCAACGCTTCCTTGTGCTCGACGCCGAAGCGCTGCTCCTCGTCCACGATGACCAGTCCCACGTCCTTGAACTGGACCTCCTTGGACAGCAGCCGGTGCGTTCCGATGACGACGTCGATGCTGCCGTTCTTGATGCCTTCCATCGTGTCCTTGGCTTCCTTGGGGGTCTGGAAGCGGGACAACGCCTTGACCCTAACGGGGAACCCGGAGAAGCGTTCGCTGAACGTCTCGAAGTGCTGCTGGGACAGCAAGGTGGTGGGAACCAGGACGGCGACCTGCTTGCCGTCCTGGACCGCCTTGAACGCGGCCCGCACCGCGATCTCGGTCTTGCCGTAGCCCACGTCGCCCGAGATCAGCCGGTCCATCGGGACTTCCCGCTCCATGTCCGCCTTGACCTCGTTGATGGTGGTCAACTGGTCGGGCGTCTCGATGTAGGGGAAGGCTTCTTCCAGCTCGCGCTGCCACGGGGTGTCCGGTCCGAAGGCGTGCCCCCGGGAGGCCATCCGGGCCGAGTACAGCCGGATCAGTTCGCCTGCAATCTCCTTGACCGCCTTGCGGGCCTGGCTCTTGGTCTTGGCCCAATCGGAGCCGCCCATCTTGGACAGGACGGGGGTCTCGCCACCCACGTACCGGGTGACCTGGTCCAACTGGTCCGTCGGCACGAACAGCCGGTCCCCGGGGGCGCCGCGCTTGGACGAGGCATATTCCAGCACCAGGTATTCGCGCATGGCCTTGGTGGGTCCGGCACCGGTGGAGCGCTGCACCAGTTCAATGAACTTGCCCACGCCGTGCTGCTCGTGCACCACATAGTCGCCCTCGGTCAGCTGCAGCGGATCCACGGCGTTGCGCCGCCGCGACGGCATCTTCCGCATGTCCTTGGTAGAGCGTGCGGTGGCCCGGCCCAGCAGGTCGGCTTCGGTCAGCAGGCCGAGCTTCAGCCCGTCGAAAACGAATCCCTTGCCCGTGCTGGCCGTGGTGATTTCGATGATCCCGGGCTGCGGCTCGTTCTCCAGCGATTCGACGCGGGAGGCCGGGATCTGGGCATCGTGGAAGAGTTCGGCCATGCGGGCGGCGGGGCCCGGGCCTTCGGTCGCCACGACCACACGCCACTGGTCGCGCACGCGGGAACCGATGAACTCCATCATTTCGGCCACATCGCCCTGGTAGCCCCTGGGTTCCCTGGCCGCGATGGTCAACGTGTCGATGTCCAGCACCGTTTCGTCGTCCGGATTGAACGAAGTGATGGACCACCACGACACCTGCTGTTCCGCGGCCGCAGCCCGGGTGTCCCCCAGCGACCGGAAGCCGGCCTGCTCCAGATCCCCCTGCAGCGCCAGGTCCAGCGGTGCGTCCCCGCCCTCGGAAGCCGTCGCCCACGCGGCGGCCAGGAACTCGTCGTTCGTCGTCTCGAGGTCATGGGCGCGGCCGCGCACCTTTTCCGGTTCGATGACGACGGCGATGGAACCGGGCGGAAGCTCCCCGATGAACGGCACCATGGCGTCCACCAGCACCGGCGACAGCGATTCCATGCCTTCGACGGCGACGCCCCCGGCGATCTTCTCCAGCATGTCGGCCGCCGCCGGCATCTGCCCCTTCAGTTTGGCGGCGCGGCTCATGACCGAAGGCGTGATCAACAGCTCCCGGCACGGCGGCGCGTACAGCTGGGCGGGGTGCTTGACGTTCTCCCCGGCCAGGGAGCGCTGGTCGGCAACGGCGAACCAGCGCATCGATTCGACCTCGTCGCCGAAGAACTCGATCCGGACCGGGTGGTCGTCAGTGGGCGAAAAGACGTCCAAGATCCCGCCGCGCACGGCAAACTCCCCGCGCCGGCTCACCATGTCCACCCGGGCGTAGGCGGCTTCGGACAACCGCCGGACCACGTCGGTGAAGGCGACCTCGTCGCCCACCGTAAGCGAGACAGGCTGCAAATCCCCCAGTCCCTGCACGAGCGGCTGAAGCACCGCGCGCACCGGCGCCACCACCACCCGCAGCGGCGCCGCCCCGTCGTCGTGCTTCAGCCGGCGCAGCACCGATAGCCTGCGGCCCACCGTGTCCGACCGCGGCGACAGGCGCTCATGCGGCAACGTCTCCCAGCTGGGGAACTCCTCGATCGACTCATCCGGCAAGTAGCTGCGCAGCGCCGCCGCCAGGTCTTCGGTTTCCCGCCCGGTCGCCGTCACCGCCAGCACGACGCCGGGCCCGGACCCGTCGCCCGGCGCGGCCCCCTCGCCGGCGCCCGCCTCCAGCCCTTGCACCATTTCGGCCAGCAGGGCGGCCCGCAGCCCGGGCGGCGCACCGATCTGCAGATCCTCGCTGCGCTCTGCCACGGGCCGGGCCGACTGCAGCCGTACCTTCGCGAACGATTCGTCTTGGGCGAGGGCTGTGCGCAGTCCGTTCAGGCTCATTGTGTTCCATCTTCTTCCGGTCGGGCGCAACACGAATACCCTCCAGTTCGGCGCACCTGGATCCGGCGCAACTGAGGGTCAGGGACCAACTTTACCGCGCACAGTAGGATGGATGCTGGCCCAACCAGTTCCGACAAACCGGGAGTCTTCATGGCGCTCAGCGCTTCCACCACCCTGCCCTATCCCGCAGCCAAGGTCACCGAAACCTTCACCGACGAGGCGTTCCTGCGCCACATCAGCGAGTTGGTCGGCGGCACGCTGGAGTCCGTGCAGCGCGACGGCGATGTTGCGGGCGCCTTCACGCTGACCGTGGTCCGCAAGGTTCCCAGCGCGCGGCTGCCGGAGATCGCGAAGAAGATGCTCGGTGACTCGCTCACCGTCACCCAGACCGAACGGTGGCAGGCGCCGGCGGCCGACGGTTCCCGCACCGCCGACGTCAGCATGAAGGTGGCCGGTGCCCCGGTGGACGTCACCGCGGTCCAGCAGCTCGTGGCCGACGGCGGCTCCACGCGGGTGGACCTCAGCGGAGACGTGAAGTCTTCGATCCCGTTCCTGGGCGGCAAGATCGCCGCCGCCGCCGAGCCGATGCTCGGCAAGGCCTTGAACATCCAGGCGCAGCAGGCCGAGGCCTGGCTGTCCGGCCGCGCCTGATCCGGGAGCCGCTGCAGTGAATATTCCGGCTGTCCTGGCCTGGGTGCTGATCCTTGCCGGCGTCTGGGCTTTGCTTGTCTGGGCCCCGCATCTTGTCCGTGTGTGGAAGGATCCCCGCTCCACAGACGACAAGGGCGCCATGACCCGCTACTTCACCATGGAATTCATGAAGGCGACCACCTCCATGATCCTGGGCATCGCCACGCTGGTGATCGGCGCCCGCGGACTGGCGGGCTAGGCACCACGCTTAGAGGCCACAGGAGGGGCCGGGCGGCGCATGACGCGCCGCCCGGCCCCTTGTGCATCCGGTCAGTTCGCCGCCAGCAAGGCTTCCTCCAGCGCCACCCAGGCGAGCATGGCGCACTTCACCCGCGCCGGATACTTGGAGACGCCGGAAAACGCGGCCGCATCGCCGAGGATTTCTTCGTCGGCCTCAACACTCCCCCGCGAGCGCATCAGTTCGCGGAAGCTGTCCACCACCTTCAGCAGCTCCTCCCGCTCCATGCCCTGCGCCAGGTCGCTCAGCACCGACGCGGAGGCCATCGAGATGGAGCAGCCCTGCCCGTCCCAGCTGACGTCGGAGAGCATGGTCGCGGCGCCGTCCTCGTGCACGGCGGCGCGGAGCGTGATTTCGTCGCCGCAGGTGGGGTTGAGCATGTGCGACTCGCCGGACTTGTCTCCCGGCGGCGGATCCGCCAGGGGCGCCCCGTGCCGTTTCTTGGCGTGCTCCAGGATGATCTGCTGGTACAGCTGCTGCAGTTCAGCACTCACGTCAGTTAACTCCAAAGAACGGGCGGACCCCGGCGACGGCGTCCAGGAAGGCGTCGACATCGTCGGTGGTGTTGTACAGATATGTGCTGACCCGGGTGGTGGCCACCAGGCCGAGGCGCCGGTGCAGCGGCTGCGCGCAGTGGTGGCCGACGCGCACGGCGATGCCCTTGTCGTCCAGGAACTGGCCGACATCGTGGGCGTGGACCCCCTCGACGTCGAAGGCGGCCAGACCGATCCGTTCGGCCCCGGCGGCCGGGCCGAGCACCCGGACACCGTCGACGGCGGAGAGTCCGGCCACCAGCCGCTGCCCCAGTTCGGCCTCCCAAGCATGGATCCGGTCCATGCCCGTCTCCTGGAGGTAGTCGACCGCCGCGGCCAACGCCACCGCCTGCGAGATGCGCTGGGTCCCGGCTTCGAAGCGTTGCGGGGACGGCAGATAGTCTGCCTGTTCCATGGTCACGGTGGTGATCATGGAGCCGCCGGTCAGGAACGGCGGCATGGCGTTGAGCAGCTCCGCCTTGCCGTACAGCACGCCGATGCCGGTGGGACCGAGCATCTTGTGCCCGGAGAAGGCGGCGAAGTCCACGTCCAGCGCCTTCACGTCCACGGCCATGTGCGGCACTGACTGACAGGCATCGAGCACGACGACGGCGCCCGCCTTGCGGGCAAGCTTCACCAGGTCCTCCACCGGGTTGATGGTCCCCAGCACATTGGAGGCATGGGTGAACGCCACAACCTTGGTGCGCGGGCCGATGACGTGCGCCGCCTCGTCGAGGCGCAGCGCACCGGCGTCGTCCACCGGGATGAAGCGCAAGGTGGCGCCGGTGCGGAAGGCGAGCTCCTGCCAGGGGATCAGGTTGGCGTGGTGCTCCATCTCGGTAACCACCAGCTCGTCGCCGGGCCCCAGCGCGAAACGCGACGCGGCCGCCCCGCCGCGGCCGGCGCTGGCGTTGGAAAAGGCATAGGCGACCAGGTTGATGGCTTCGGTGGCATTGGAGGTCCAGACCACCTCGTCGATGCCGGCATTGATGAAACCGGCGACGGTTTCCCGCGCGTTCTCGAAAGCGTCGGTGGCGGAGACGGCCAGCATATGCGCACCCCGGTGCACAGCGGCGTTCCGCTGTTCGTAGTACTCCTGTTCGGCCTCCATGACGGAGAGCGGATTCTGCGAGGTGGCGCCCGAATCCAGGTACACCAGCGGCGAACCGTTCACCTGCTGGTCGAGGATGGGAAAGTCGTTGCGGATGCGCCGCGCTTCAGCGTTGTCGATCATGCCGGCGGCATGCTTGAGGGTTGCGGGGGTGGATACCACAGACACCTGGGGTGCTCCTTGGATCGATGGCTGGAACCGGTTTGTCCCGCTATTGGCCGACAATACGCAAGACAAGTCTGCGCTAATCATCCCACTTCAGCGGGTGCGGGGTCACCTGAGCCATGCCTTACCCGCGGGCCCCGGTCACCGCGGGCGGCGGCGAAACTGTCGTCGGTCCGCCCTTATCGGCTATATACAAACCCCTGCGGATTCGTTAGAAACGAACTGGAACCCCGTCATTGACCCGACCTGCAGGAGCCTGATGCCCGAACATTCCCAAACGCCCGACCACGACGAATTGCGCAAGGTGGCCGAAGAATCCTTCGGCTGGGACGTCCTCCGCGAGGGGCAGTTGGACGCCATGGCGGCGGCCGCCCGCGGTGAGGACGTCCTGGCCGTGATGCCCTCCGGGCACGGAAAGTCCGCCATCTATCAGGTTCCTGCCGTGGCGTTGCCGGGCACCGCCGTCGTGATTTCTCCGCTGATTGCGCTGCAACACGACCAGGTGGATGCCATCAACGCCGATCTGGGCGCGCAGCGGGCCTTCGCGGTGAATTCGCACGTGAGGTCCTCCGCGGAACGGGCGGCGTGGGACGCGGTGGCCGGCGGGGAGGCGAAGTTCCTGTTCCTGGCGCCCGAACAACTGGCCCGTGAAGAAACCCTGCGGCGGTTGGCCGAACAGGACATCTCGCTGTTGGTGGTGGACGAGGCACACTGCATCTCGTCCTGGGGACACGATTTCCGGCCCGACTACCTGATGCTGACCTCGGTGGTGAAGCGGCTGGGGCACCCGCCGGTCGTCGCGCTGACCGCCACCGCATCACCGCACACGCGGACGGAGATCGTCGACCGGCTGGGCATGCACGACCCGTTCATCAACGTGCAGAGTTTCGACCGGCCGAACCTGCACCTTCAGGTCCTGCGGCATCACGAGGACGGCGGCAAGCGGCGGGCCGTGGTGGACCAGGTGGCAGAACTCGGCGGGCCCGGCCTGCTGTACACGGCCACCCGCAGGGACACCGAGAGATACGCCGCCGAGCTGGCCGAGCGCGGCCTGCGGACCGACGCCTACCACGCAGGCCGGACGGCCGCGGACCGGGAGGCGATCCATGAGCGTTTCCAAGCGAACGGGGTGGACGTGGTCGTGGCTACCTCCGCCTTCGGCATGGGGATCGACAAGCCGGATGTGCGGTTCGTGGTGCACGCCGACATCCCGGATTCGCTGGACAGTTACTATCAGGAGATCGGCCGCGCAGGCCGGGACGGGGAACCGGCGCGGACCATCTTGCACTATCGGTCCGAGGATTTGGGCCTGCAGCGGTTCTTCGCCGGCGGCGCCCCCGACCCCGATGAGCTCGCGGGTGTCTTCAGCGCCGTCCGGGACCACGGCCCCCTCCGGCCCGCGGCGCTGCGCGAACACACCGGCCTGTCGCAGCGGAAACAATCCCGCCTGCTCAACTTCCTGGAGCACAGCGGCAGCATCACCGTGAACCGCAAGGGCTACCGGGCGGTCGGCGGCGCGGACCCCGCTTCCGCCGCGGAAAAGGCACTGGCAGAAGCCGACGCGCGGCACCGGATCGACGAGTCGCGGATTGAAATGGCCCGCGGCTACGCCGAGACGGATCACTGCCGCCGCGACTGGTTGCTGAACTACTTCGGCGAGGAGACGGACGGCTACTGCGGCAATTGCGACAACTGCGAGGCCACGTCCGAAACGGAGGTTGAAGCGCGGGAAGCTGAGATGCCGGAGGGCTACGAGATCCAGCGTCCGGTGAAGCACCGCGAGTGGGGGCCCGGCATCGTCATGGGCACCCAGCCGGACCGCATCACGATCCTGTTCGAATCGGTCGGCTACAAGGACATCGCCCTTTCGGCCATCGAGGCGGACGACGGCCTATTGACATAGGCAGACCCCGCCGGCTGGTGAGCCGGCGGGGTCTGTTTGCTGCCAGTTGTTGCTACGGCGTCGCCGGGCGGATGACGATGGTGCCCATGACGGCGTTGGCGGTGGCGCTGTCAGCGGTAGCGGTCAGGCCACCGGCCCTGGTACCGGACACCGGGCCGTTGCTGTCGGCGACCAGCCAGCTCAGGTGTCCGGTGCCCGTCCCGGCGCCGGTCTGGCGGATCGTCACGCCGGCAGGTGCCGTCCAGGACGTCGTCGAAGCGGTCTTATCCGCCCAGTACGACAGAACCCAGTCACCGGCCGCGGCAGTCATCACCGGAGTGGTGTGGGTTGCCCGGCTCACGGTTTCCCGCTCGAACCCGAAGGACGCGGCACTGATCTGTGCCCCGCGGTAGGCCGAGACCGCCAGCGAACCACGCGCCCAGTCGGCGGTGCGTACCGTCACCGTCGCCCCGGCATCCTGCGCCGTGGCAACCTTCGAGTACAGCACCGAGCGCATGGACGTCGTCCCTACCTCCGCAGTCAGGGTCCACCCCGCCGGCGGCGTCAAACCGACCGTGGCCGAGTTCGCCGAGAACGCCGCGACCAGCACGTCGCCGGCCGCTACCTGCGCCGGCAACTGAACGCTGTGGTTCATGGCCGAGCCGGTATTGGAGCTGGCCACCGAACCCACGAACGCAACCTTGGCGGACGGATCGGGCTGCGAGGAACCCGATACGGTCACCGTCCGGGTCACCGACGCGGTTGCACCGGCGGCATCCGTCACCGTCAGGGTCACCCCGTAACTGCCAGCCGCGGTGAAGGTGTGCGAGAACACCTCGCCCGTGGCCGAAGGTCCGCCCGCGACCCGCCAGGCATGAGATGCGATCGTACCGTCAGGATCGGATGACCCCGAGCCGTCGAAGACGCAGCTCAACCCGTTGCACTCCGCCGTGAACGACGCGACCGGCGCCTGGTTCTGCGGCGGAGCGGACGTGCTGGTTCGTGCGATCAGCGACCGGGCGGCCCAGTTAGCGCCGTCCAGGCCCGGGCCGCTGACCGCCGCGGTGGTGCCGGACACCCGGCCATCGCGGCCGACGGGTTCGGTCCAGTTCACCGCATTGAGGTTGCCGTTGGCGGAGGCCCAGTACAGGGTGTTTCCGGCCAGGAACATGCCGCTCACGTTGCGCCAGTCCACGCCGGCGGCTGCGCCGGTGATGACGTGCTGCTGGGCGCCGATGGTGCCGGTGTCCAGTTCGAAATACCGCATGTACAGGTTGGGCTGGCCCTGGACGGTGTAGTACATCCGTCCGTTGGAGTAGAACAGGCCGGTCATGCCCTGCAGCTCCTGGCCCAGGTTGGCCAGTTTGTAGCTGGAGGTCTGCCGGCCGAACGTGGCCAGGTCGGTCCTGTCCAGGTTCCGCAGGTTGACCTGCTCGGCCGCGCCGATCTGCGTTCCGTTGAAGGACCGCTTTTCCATGGTCCCGTTGGCCATGGCCAGGTAGAGCGAACCGCCGGCCACGAAGCCGCCGCGAACATTGGCCCAGTCCACGTTGCCGGAGGGCACCCCGGTGACCGGAGTGGCCCTGCGGCCGTCGAAGTAGACCTGCTGGACAGCGCCGGATCCCGACTTCAGGACATCCACGGGAAGCCGCGGTGCGCTTGCCGTAGCCGCCGCATAGCCGCCTGCCAGCGGGAAATGCGCGATTCTGGCCCGGTACTGGGAGTTGGCGATGCGATCGGTGTCGGACCCGACCCACAGGCCGGTGGCCGTGGCCAGCAGGTCGAAGACTCCACGACCGCGGTCACGTCCGGGATTCCACGCCAAGGCCATGCCGTTGGCGGAACTGATGACGCCAATGCCTTCGCGGACTTCCGCACCGGGTCCCGCCGCGTCACCCACGAACGGATTGTTCGTCCAGCGGTTGTGCCCGCCGAAGTAGATGTGCGCGCCGACATGCTCCAGGGCATAGATGCTGTCGCCGCCGACCCAGTTGATCCAGGTCGGGTCGAGCTGCTGGCCGGAGGCGGCGGTGTCCCAGCGCGCGATGCTGTCGCAGAGGCTGGGCGGACCGGAGCCATAGCCGCCAAATGTCGAGACTGCCAGGTTTGACCCGTCCGGGGCGAAGTCCAGATCGTTCACATAGTAAGCCCGCTGGAAGTTGCAGCGGGCATCGTAGCGGTCCGTGTGCCAGTTTTGGTCCACCGTAGCAGTCGCACCGGCGAGATTGATTTTCGCGATCTGGTTTCGATCCGCCCCGTTGACGGTGGCGAAGTGCCCGGTGATGAACATGGTGTTCCCGTCCGGGGTGGTGTCGAACTTGTGCACGAAGACGTTGATCCCGGCGTCGCCGGTGCCTGTCGCGCCGCCGACGAATTCGAAGTTTACGGTGGGACGCAGCGCGCCGGACGATGCATCCAGCTCGGCTAGCTTGCTGCGTTGCTGCCCGCCAATGCTGTCGAACTCACCCCCGATGAACAGCCGGTTCCCCACCAACTTCATGTCGTGCACGACCGAGTTGATCTGCCCCGGATTGAAGCCGGTGACGCGGGCCCCGTTGCTCACCGAGAGCCTGGTGACCTTCTGCACGCTGGCCCCGTTCAAGGTTCCGAACTGCCCGCCGACGTACACGGACTGCCCGTCCGCGGATGCCACCACGCTGCGGACCGTGCTGTTGAAGTCCGGTGCGAACGAGTTGCTGATCGCGCCGGTGTTCTTGTTGAACGCGACGATGCGGTTGCGGACCAGTTCCGGGCCTCCCGTGCTCGCCTGCACCCGCGTGAACGAGCCGCCCAGGATGATCATGTCCCCCGCTTCCGCGATGGAGAACACGATGCCGTCGAGCACGTGCGGCGTGTAGTTGACCGGGTTCGCCCGCACCACCTGGGTGTGGCTAACGTCGGCGGCCACGGCCGCCCCGGTCGTTGCCAATCCCATGCCGGCGACCAGCAGTAGTCCCGTAAATATGGATAAGAGTCTTCGCATTGTTTATTCCTGTTCTCCCCCGTTTCCGCTTTCGCGGCGGAATAGCTGCGGCCCCTCATTCGGTATCCCGGACATGCAAATCGGGATCAAAGAAAAGACCCTAGGCTGCACCAATATTGCCGGGGATCAAACAAACGGGAAACACTCGGCGGGGGCCTGCGGCTACCAGTTCTTCTTTCGCACTACTCGAATTCCCCTTGTCCGCTACGGGCCGAATACCCGGTCTTTCCCACCCCGGTAACGGTGTGGGAAAGAGTCGGGTATTTGAAACCTTTTTCTTCCCACATGAAGGCCATACGATCGGGTCAGCTTCGTTCCCCGGCGCGTTGGCTCCGGGGTACGCCAGCCTCGTTCTTGAGGTTCATCTGGGGGGAAGAATGAAACGAACGATGGCCCGTGGCTGTGCCGCGCTCGGCCTGGTTGTGGCCTTGTCCGCGTGCAGCGGTGGTGCCGATCCAGCGGCGGCCGACCTGCCCACCGTGGGCGGGAGGGCAAGCGGGACTCCGGCCAAGGCAACACAGCCCGGCAGCGGCAACAAGGAGGAGGCGACGGCGAAACCGTCGCCCTCGGCCACGGCAGATGCCGCCAAGAAAAAAACGCCTGACCCAGCCGCCAAGAAGGACAGGCCTGACGCTGCCGCCCCAAAGGATCCACTGGCTGAACTCGACCTCAACGACCACGGCAACCTGCCGGCGGAAGTCGGGGAGGCGGGAGTGCTCGGCGAACCAACCGGCAAGAAGTTCGCCGAGATGGAGGCCAGTGAAATCCAAGCCGATTTCACGTGCACGGCGGACACCGCCCTGCCGAGCATCAACGGGCAATTCGTTGCCATCCATTTCTCGGTGAAGGCCCACCCCGAGCTGCCCGAATCCGGCTGGCCCTATTTCGCCATGTCGGTGCACGACTTCCGTGCCTGGGACGGCGACGGCGAACAGGTGGTGGATCCAGTCGGCAACAGCGCGGGCTGCGTGCCCGAGGCCGATCTACTGCCCAACCCGGTGAATCCCGGCGGTGACGCCGAGGGGCTGATCATCCTCGATGTCCCGGAGGGCAACGGCTCGGCTTCGTTCCGGATGGGCGGCTTCGAGGGCGCTTACGGCTGGGAATGGTCCTGGTAAATAACGGCACAGGGGGCATCTTGATGTTGGGGGCAAAAAATCGGGTGGCGCTGCATGCGTGGCCCTTCGTGCTGTTCTTTGCCGGTTTTCCCGTGTGGTGGCTCCTGGGATTCGGGGTGCTGGGTTTCCTGCTGATGGCGGCTCCCCTGGGCTATCACCTGCTGCGACGGCGCGCAGTGCTGCTCCCGCACGGTTTCGGGATCTGGTGGTTGTTCCTGGCGGTGGCTGCCATCGGCGTCGTCGTGCTCTGGATTCCCGTCCCCGGGCTGCTGCCCGAAGAAGGACCCGTGCGCTTCCTGCCGTGGGCCTACCGTATGGCGTGGTTTGTGGCGGTAACCATCGTCATGCTTTACATCGGCAACACCTCCGAGCGGGAACTTCCCCGCAGGCGCATCGTGCTGCTGATGGCATGGATGTTCGTCATCACCGTTCTCGGCGGATATGCCGGACAGTTCCTGTCGCGGCTGGACTTTCCGTCACTGCTCGAGGCGGTACTGCCGGCCCAGCTGGCCTCGAACGCGTTCCTGAACGGCCTGATCCACCCCGGCCTGGCCCAAGTGCAGGGCATTCTGGGATTCGACAACCCGCGGCCGAAGGCACCGTTCGAGTATGCGAATTCCTGGGGCGCAAACTTCGGCATGTTCCTGCCGTTCTTTATGCTCTCCTACGCGTACGTGCGGAATTGGTGGCAGCGCGCGCTCTGGGCCGCGGTATTGGTGGCTTCGGTGCCGCCGGTTGTCTTTTCGCTCAACCGCGCGCTGTGGCTCGGTCTCGCCGTCCTGGCCCTGGCGGCCGGGATACGGATGGCGGTGCGCGGCAAAGTGGTGGTTCTCATTGCGATGGCCGCCGCATTCGTGGCCGCCTTGATGGCGGTGCTGCTGACTCCTTTGGGCTACCTGGTGCAGGCACGCCTGGAAAATCCACACAGCAACCAGGGCAGGTTCAATCTGGCCAAGCGAAGCATCTCCACCATGCTGGAACATTCGCCCGTCATCGGCTTTGGCGCCCCGCGGACCCAACAGAACAACTTTTACTCCATCGCGGCCGGCGCAACCGCCGATTGCAGCCAGTGTTCGCCGCCGCAGCTGGGCACCCAAGGCGCGCTCTGGTACCTCATCTTCTGCACGGGGGTACTCGGTGCGTTCCTGTTCCTCTGGTTCATCTTCCGGAGGTATTTGCCCTCGCTGCGGACACGCGACCGGGACTCGGCCGCCATGCTCTACGTCTTCCTCTTTTTCCTCTGCGTGCTGCCGTTCTACGACACCATCGCCGCCCCGCTGATGACCCTGATGATCGGCATCGGCCTGCTGTGGCGGCGGGAACTGGAGCAGCAGCCTCCGCCCCACCACCCTTTGGCCACCCGCCGCAAGCAGCCAACGAAAGAGCCGGTTTCATGAAAACAATCCGCAACAGCCCGGCGCTGGAGGACCTGGTGTCCACCGTGGAGCAGTTGTTCCCGGATTCCAGCGTCAGCGCCGGCCCCGTCGGGCCCGGACGGCACGCCTTCCGCCTGGTTCCCGGCCCGCGACGGCCGCGCCTGCTGGTGCCGGCCCACTCCAGGGCGGCGGCAGTAGACGCGGTAAACCGCCCCAGCGCCAATGACTCGTTCAGCCGTTCGGCGCAGCGGTGGCTGCTCGCCAAGCTGCTGACGTCACCGGTCGGCGGGGCGCTGATGCCCTACGGGCTGAACGTCTCCCCCGGGTCCGGATCCATCAGCGACTACTTGGCCGACGTCGTCGGCGCCCCGGTGATGCTGTCCCTCTCCGTAGGCTCCGCGAGGGCGAACCGGAAACCGGTCTTGAACGTCCACACGGCAGACGGGCGGGAGATTGGATTCGCCAAGGTGGGACTCAACGGCTTGACGAACGCCCTCGTGGACCATGAGCACAGCGCGCTGCGCGCCTTGGCCAGTCACCGGTCGGCCTCTTTCGCAGTGCCCGAGGTGATTCACCACGGCAACTGGCGCGGCAACGCGGTCTTGCTGATGACCGCCCTGCGCGCCGACAGGCGGCGGGTACAGAACGGGGTCCCGGTTGCGGCGGCGGCCGCTATCGCTGCAACCGGTACCATCGGATCCTGCCCCGCCGAGTCGGGCCCTTGGTTCACCGGGCTGCGGCGGGAGCTGACGACGCTGCACGGCACGAGCGAGAGCGTGCTGCCGGAGCTGGCCGATGCCTACGGCGAGCGCTTTGCAGGCCTGGACGTGCCCCTCGGAGCGTGGCACGGCGACTTCGGCGCCTGGAATCTGGCTGCCACCGCCGGAGCGCCCCTGGTCTGGGACTGGGAACGGTACGCTCACGACGTCCCGCTGGGCAGCGACGTCGTTCATTACCTGGTCCACCCGGTGTTGCGGGCGGTCGACCAGATGGCCGCCGCGCGCAGCTCTCTCGGCGTCGACTGCCGTCCGGCGCTGGCACAGGCAGTCGCCCGCAGCGCCGGGCCGGACCCCGCCCGCGACCCCGCGGTACTGGACGCGCTGGTACTGGGCTACCTGCTGACCATCACGGCCCGGTTCACTCTCGACAGCCTGACCCCTGACGGGGCTGCGGTCCGCCCGTTGGCACGCTGGCACCAGCGGGTGCTGGCGGACCGGCTGGAGCATCCCGCCCTCACCACCCTCGGCAAGAAATGAGAGATCGATGACCCTGACCGAACGGCTCAACGGTTCCGCCCGCGCTGCTGCCCGCACCGCGGCCACCTCGGTGGGGAGGCTCAGCGCCGATTACCGGATGCGTCCGTCGTTCCTGATCGCCGGCGCCCAACGCTGCGCCACCACCAGCCTGTTCCGCATGTTGGCCCAGCACCCTGGCGTGCGCCCGCCGCTGCTCAACAAGGGCATACACTTCTTCGACACCGCGGACCGGTTCCGGCGCGGGACGCGATTCTACGCCGGGCATTTTCCCCTGCTCCGCGCGCGTGGGCAGGAGATCACCGGCGAAGCCAGCCCGTACTACCTCTTCCACCCACTGGCACCCGGACGGATTGCACAGGAGCTGGGACCGGTGAAAATTATCGTGCTGCTGCGCGACCCGGCCGAGCGGGCGTTCTCCGCTCACAAGCAGGAGTACGGCCGGGGATTCGAGACCCTTGGCTTCGCCGAAGCACTGGCAGCCGAACCGGGGCGCCTGGCCGGTGAAGAAGAACGGATCGTCGCCGACCCGGGCTATCAGTCGTTCGCGCACCAGCATCACGCCTACCGTGCCCGTGGCCGGTACGCGGCACAACTGGAGCGCATGTTCGACGCCGTAGGGCGGGAGCACGTACTGGTGCTGGACGCCGACGACTTTTTCCAGCCGGGGCTGCCGCAGTGGGACAGATTGCTGGAGCACCTCGGGCTGCCGGATTGGCGCCCTCCCGCGGCCGTGCATTCCAATTCCCGTCCCAGCCGGCCGATGCCGGAGCGATTGCGCAGGCAGCTCCGCGACGATTTCGTTGACGACGACGAACGGCTCGCCCGGCTGCTGGGCGTCACTCCGAGCTGGCGCAGATAGCGGTGGCCGACATGAAGATTCAGGACCGACACCCGCACCGGCAGGCACGGCTCCGGTCCCCGGACCGCGGACATGGACTGAGGTATCGCGGCCTGATGCGCGACAACTGGCGGACCGGCTGCGCCGTTATTGCCGCCATGCTGGCCGCCGGGCTGGGACTACATGTCGCCAAGGAACCCGAATACACCGCCCGCACCGACGTGGTGGTCGTGGCGGTCTCGGACCTGGCCCTCAGCGACGCCCTGGTCGTGGATGTTTCCATCGACTCCGCCGTCCAGTTGTTGCTCTCTGACCGGGTCTTGGGGCAGACTGCGCGCGGCTTGGACTACCCGGGAGGTACTGCCGGGCTGTTGGACGACGTCACGGTTTTGCCCGTGGTCAACTCGCGGATCCTGCAGCTCTACGTCTCAGCGCCCGAGGCGCGGACGGCGTACAGGGCCGTCGCCGCCCTGGCCGAAAACTTTCTTGAGGTCCGCAGCGAATCGCTCGCGGCGACCACCCGGGACCGGGCGGAAACGATCGCCGCCCAGAAACGGGTCATCGAGCGCAGCATGCACGACCGGTCGAGCACGGCCCCTGCGAACACTGCCGTGGGAGTCAATACGCTCAGCCGCCAACACGCGCAGCTTGAGGCAGAACTGACGGCGCTAAGCGTCCACGACCCGGAACCCGGCTACATCTCCCGGCCGGCCGTGCTGCCCGACCGCAGCAAGCGCGCCGGGCTCCCCACCGCGATCGGGTCCAGCTTGGCGGCCGGGCTGGCCTTGGCCGCGGCCGTGGCTGCACGCAGCCAGCGCAGGCACGAACAGAGGTTTCCACACGAGGGAAGGACGTCATGAACACACCTACGGGGCTGGAGCTCGATGCAGCCGTCGACGTCGTCATAGCCACGCACAACCGGCCCGAACTGCTCCGCCAAGCGATCGGCAGCGTCATGGCCCAGGATTATCCAGGCGCCATCCGGGTGACCGTGGTCCACGACCGGTGCGCCGAGGACCCGGCCCTGGCCAGAACCGAACCCCGTCGCCAAGTCCGGGTGATGTCAAACCGCCGCACTCCCGGCTTGGCCGGCTCGCGCAACACCGGCCTGCTCGCCGCCGACGCACCGCTGGTGGCGTTTTGCGACGACGACGATGCCTGGCGTCCGGACAAACTGAGGCGGCAGGTGCAGACCATGGTCGACCGGGCCGCCACCGCCTGCGTCACGGGCATCGAAGTCCACTACGGGGAGAGACGGTTGGTTCGCATCCCCAACGTCCGGGAGATCACGGCCGGGCAGCTCACCGGCAGCAGGTTGACCGGGGCGCACCCGTCGACCTATCTCCTGCTGCGCGAGCACCTGCTCGAGAGAGTCGGGTTGGTGGACGAGGATCTGCCCTACGGCTACGGCGAGGACTATGACTTGCTGCTGCGCGCAGCCCAGCACGGGAAAGTGGCAGTACTCGGGCAGGTGGGGGCCGACGTGCTGTGGCACCCCGACGGTTCGTACTTTTCCCGACGCTGGGACGCGATGGCAGACGGCCTGGAGTATCTGATGGCCAAGCATCCGGCGATCGCGGCAGACCGCCGCGGCCGGGCGTGGATGCAGGGCCAGAGGGCGTTCGCGTTGGCTGCCCAGGGGAACAGCAGGGAGGCCGTGCGCACGGCGGCCGGGTCGTTGGCCGGCAGCCTGCTGGAGCCGCGGGCCTACCTTGCGCTGGCGCTGGTGCTGAAGCTGGTCAAGGCGCCGGTGGTGGTCCGGGCACTCAACGCCCGCGGCCGCGGCATCTGAGCTTCGCTCCGATGCGCGCCGCGGCATAGGCGGCGCGCAGCGGGGCGCTGAGCACGGCGGCGATCCGCCGGTCCCGCACCGGCATCTGCCGCCGCCAAGCCTCATCCAAACGGATGGGCAGCGCGCCTGTGCGGAACCGCATCGGGTTGCCGGCCACGGTGTGATGGGCAGCGAGTTGCACTTCCGCGGGGCTGATGTGTTCCATCGCCGCACCGGCGTTCACGCCGGCGAATCGGAGGACATCGTGGACTGTTTCGCGTGGCCTGGCCATGAAATCCTCATAGTGCACGGTCATGACCGGTACGCGCAGCAGGGTCAGGGCGTGGAAGAGGACTCCATACAGGGTCCAGCGGGTGACCGCGGCAGCGGTCGAGTACCGGGGCATCAGCGCCTCCGCGCCCGTGCTCTCGGGACGCCTCACAACTTTGGCCCATGAGTACGCCACCCCGCGCGGGTCCCGGACCACCAGCACGCATCGAAGCCGCACGTTGGCCGCACGAAGCAAGTATGCGTACGCGGGATGTTTGCTGGAGTCGATGATGAGACCGGCACCGCTGACCTGGGCAATCGCCCCGTACAGGGAGTCAAGCCGGTGCAGGAGGCGCTCCCGGGCCTTCCTGCGGCCCGGCAGCGGCAGCCCGGACGCCAGCTCCGGCAGGAAGCGGTTCCGCACGACCGCGAAGCGGTCCTGAATCGCCTGCACGGAATCCACCCGCGGCCAGCCGCCGTAAGCAGCCTCGCCAACCTGCTGCCAGAAACCGCACTGGCTGAACGGCAGGCCGCAACCACAGAGCTCGTCGTCGCGCAGCCCCCGTTCCCACAGATGAAGCACTTCGCCCACGCCGACGGCGTCGGGGCATTCTGCCAGGCAACGTTCCAACAGGGTGGACCCGCTGCGGCCGAATCCACCGAGCATCAGGACCGCCGGATGATGCCGCCCTTGCAGCGCGCCGCCGTGCTCCCCCGGCGCGGTGAGTGGCGCCATGAAGCGCACGCCGCTGTCCTCCCGCTTTGCCGCATCCACCCGCGGCTTTACAGCCGGCCGAGCGCTTGACATGTTGATACCCATCACGACTCCCCCATGGCTGGAAGCCGTTCCCCGCGGCACGGCAATTGCGCCGGCCGTTCGCCCCCAGATTTGCCAATAATCACGGCGGCGTTGATTCCTGTCAAGGATTTCGGGGAAAGCATTGGCGCTATTGATGAAAGCGTTAATTTTTGCCCCAGCAGGCTATTCCACACGTTGTGGTTCTGTGCAAGACTGGGCACCACGCACCGCTTGGGGCATGAGGCGGGCGTTTTTGGGGGAAACTTTTGGGGGACGCCGGAGGCGGAAGCCGGCCGGCAAAAGTTGGGGGTTTAATCATGGACCATTCATCGGCGCGCCCAGCATTCTTTGGCCGTGCCATGCGCCGGCATTGGCTGTTGCTGCTGGCCGTGGTGCTGCTGGGGGTACTTGGCGCCGGAGCCTATGTTGCGGGCAGCGTGCCCAAGTATTCGTCGACCAGCGTTGTCTTCTTGGAACCGTTATCGGGCAATCCCTTCTCGCCGGCGACGCCGCCGACGCGAAACGAGCAGCTCGCCGCGTTAACCACCGAGGCCGGGCTGGTCCACACGCAGGCGGTGATCGGACTCGCCAGGGAATCTGTCGGAGATGCGCTCGGCGAAGATGCCGGGCAGCTCATCGCCACGGAGGTGCCGTCCAACTCCCAGGTAGTGCACATCACCTACACCGCTGACTCACCGGCCCAGGCCCAGTCCGTGGCCGGGGCGCTGGCCGAGGCCTACCTGCAGTACCGCAGCGACCGGGCCGCCGACGTACTGGAGGCCCGATCGGCGATGCACGATGAGCAGATCGCGTCCGCGACGCAGCTGCTGGACCAGGCGTCCGCCGCGCTAAACGAGGCGCGGGCCGCGGAAAAACCAGACCAGGCGGCCGTACTGGACCTCGAGCAGCAGGTCTCCCTGTACGCCAACCAGCTTGCGGAAATAAGGCTGGAGGCTTCGGACGCGGAGGCAGGATCCTTGGATCCCGGAGACATCATCGATCCGGCCAGCCTCCCCACCGTCCCTGACGGCGTGGACCCGCTGCTGATTGCCGGGGGGATAGTCCTTGTGGCCGTGGCAGTGGGCGTCGGGCTGGCCCTCTTGCGCGAGCATCTGCATCAGCGGATCCTTGACGGACCGGATCTTGTTGCCGCGGGAACAGGTCCGGTGCTCGGCACGGTGGAAGCGCTCGCGGCAGGGGGGAACGCGGAGACCGCCTTGGACGACTATCGCCGGCTGAGCAACGCGTTGCAGCGCGTGACGTTCCTGCCGAACAACACTGTCCTGCTTGCCGGTCTCTCGCAAGGAACGGCGGCACGGCAGGTGTCCGAAGGGCTGGCGCAGGCGTTCGAGGAAGCCGGTCTCCGCACCGTGGTGGTGATGGCGGACGGCACGGCGCCGCTTGATCGCAAGGCGTCCGCCCCCGGGCAGGACGGTGCAGCGGCCAGGGATGGCTTGAGCGAGCTTTTGAACGGCCAACGTCCGCCGTCGGAAGCCCGGACGCTCCTGGTTCCGGTTTCCGAGCACGTAGCGGTGCTGGAAACGGGGCGGGAGCCGCAACGCCTGTCGGCGCTGGTCCAGCACCGCGGCCTGGGCACCGTGCTGGCCACCCTGCAGAACGCCTCGGATTTAGTGCTCGTTGTTGGACCTACCGCCGACTCGGCCACTGGCGGCTCGCTGATGCGCGCTTGCCGTGAGGCGGTGTTGGTCGCGGCACAGGGCCGGTCTACAGCCATGGAAGCGTCGGCGGCCCGCGAACTGCTGGGCAATGGTGGTGCCGCCATGCTTGGATCGGTGCTCCTCCGCCGGAGTTCCAGGCGGCGCAGGGCCACGCCGCCGCCGCCCGCGACCCAACGCCAGGAAGCGGCCAGCCTTGAACCGGTCCCGGTAGGGGGACCCGTCGATGGCGGGAGCACCGCCGACGGGCCAGGCTCAACGGGGGTCGACGAGCGCACCCGGCCGCTCTCCCGCAGCTGACCGGTGGCGTCTTCCGTGTTCGCCAAGGGTAACGGGCGCGTCCGGCAGGATGACGACGACGGCCAAGCCGCAGTCCGCCGGATAGCACGCTCCGGCAGTGTGAACATCCTGGGGAGCGGGATCTCTGCCGGGGCAAACTTCGTGCTCATTGTCCTGGTCTCCCGGCTCTGGGACTTGGAGACCGCCGGTTCCCTGTTCGCCGTGACGTCGCTGTTTTTGATTGCCTTGGCACTGTGCCAACTCGGCGTGGACCAGGGACTCATCCGGTCCATTGCATGGAACAACGCTCGCTCCGAGAGCAGGCACAACCGCCGGCTGGTTGTGGAAGGCCTGCTGGCCGCCCTGACCGCCAGCCTGGTCGTGATGGCCGCCGGAATGCTGCTGGCCGGGCCGCTCGGACAGCTGCTCGGAGGCGCGCCGGCGACACGGGACGTGATCGTGGTCTTCGCCGCCGCGCTGCCCATTGGCGCAACGTACGAGCTTCTGCTGGCCGTCTCGCGGGGACTTGCGCACATGCGGCCGACGATCGTCGTCGAGCGTCTGCTGCGCCCCTGCCTGCAGCTTGCCTGCGTCCTGCTGGCAGGCTTATCAGGTGCCGACGCCGTAGGGCTGGCCCTGGCCTGGACGGCGCCCTACCTGCTGGGGCTGGTTCTCGCGGCCGCGGGGCTGCTGCGGATCCTGCGGGCGAATCCGGGCTCGCTCACCGGCACCTCGCCGGCAGCCGTCATCGACTGTCCCAGCAGCGCCAACGCTGCGCGCGCCGCATTTTGGAAGTTCACGATCCCCCGCGGCTTGGCCCGGCTGGCGCAGGTCGGGCTGCAGCGGGCGGACATCGCGCTGGTCACGGTGCTCGCCGGGCCGTCGGCCGCCGCGCTGTACACCGCCGTCACGCGATTCCTGGTGGTGGGCCAGATGGCCACCAGCGCGATGCAACAGGTCAGCGAACCGCAACTTGCGCGGCTCCTCGCGCGCGGGCAGCCGGACCAGGCCAAGATGGTGGCACGGAAGATGACTCTGTGGGCGGTCATGTTGACCTGGCCGGTGTACCTCTTGATCGCTGCCTATGCCGAATGGCTCCTGGAACTGTTGTTCGGTTCCTCCTTCGCCCTCGCTGCCGGAAGCCTGCAACTGCTGGCCTGCGCCATGCTGATTGGCGCGGCCATGGGACCGCTGGACGTGTTGCTGTTGATGGCCGGACGCAGCAGCCTGTCGCTGATCAACGTCGCGCTGGCACTGGCCGCCGATGTGGTGCTCTGCCTGTTGCTGGTCCCGGTGCTTGGCATCTTCGGGGCTGCGGCAGCGTGGGCCTCGGCGATTGTACTCAAAAATGTCCTGTGCCTGATCCAGGTGCACCGGACACTGCATATTGTGCCGACCTCGCGGGAAGTTGTGGCGATGGCCGCCTTCCTGTTGCTGGTCTTCGGTGCGGCGCCGTGGCTGGCCGCACATGTGCTGGTGTGGCCGCCGGCTGTCCAGGCGGCGGTGCCGGCGGCAGCCGCGGTGCTCTATGCGGCGGCGGTGTGGCGGCGCCGGGCGTCGCTGCTGCGCGGGACGCGGGCGCGGGAAGCTCCGGAGGCCGCCGCCGAACCGACAGGCACCCGAGAGGGCAGCCGGACGCACGCTGTCAGCCCGACTAATGCAACCACCCACCGGGTGTGAAGGCACACGCCGGAGGAGGAGGATGCGGATGAGACGTCGTGTGCTGCTTGTTGCATCAGTTGCCGCCGCGGTGTCCCTCCCCTCGTGCTCGCTGCCATTCCCGCAGGCCGATGGGCGGGCGCAGCCGGCCTGCAACGTCCTGCTGGGCGTGGCCGCCAACCCGCTGCCGGGCCAGGACTGGGATGCCGCCCTGACCGATTTTGAGGCGGCGGCCGGACGGAACGTGGACGTGGTCCGCTATTACAAGCGAGGCCAGGAGAAATTGTTCCCCGATGAGATCGAACGCACACGCAGCAACGAATCGGGTCAAAACAGGATTCTTTTCTACAACTGGAAACCGGACGGGCTGACCTGGCGTCAGGTTGCCGACGGCGCCGCCGATCAGTACCTTAACCGGTTGGCCCGCCAGCTGGCCGCGCATGCCAAGCAGCCGTTTTTCCTGTCGCTGAACGCGGAGATGGAAGACGAGGTCAACACGGACCCGGATTCCGGTCAGACTGCCGATGATTTCCGCCTGTTTTTTCGCCACGTCGTGTCGACACTGCGGTCCAACGGTGTGGACAACGTGGTGACGGTGATGAACTACACCGGTGCCGAAAAGTGGGCCATGAAAGACTGGTTCGGCGACCTGTACCCAGGTGACGACGTCGTTGATTGGATTGCGCAGGATCCCTATGCCTACCCCGAATCCGGCACCACGGACTTGGCGGGGCTCGTCAACCGCACGAGTGGCGGGGCCTGGCCCGGTTTCTATGATTGGGCGGTGGCAAACTACCCGGACAAGCCCCAGATGCTCGCCGAATGGGGTGTTGCGGCGGAACTTCCACCAGCCGGCGCCAAGGCGGACTTCTTCAAAACCGCCGCCGACGACCTCGCTGCCCTGCCACAGCTGCGCGCGTTGGTGTATTGGAACCATTCCGGCCCTGACCAGGAAGACCATCTGGCGGTGGGTGACACCTCCATCGATTCGCGTCCGGGGGACTTGGCCGCTTTCCGCGAATTCATCGAAGACGGCGCACTGAATTCCCCTTCTGCATGCCGACTGGCGCACGAACAATGAGCCAGCGGGTGCGCCTCGCCGGCGAAAACAATGGGACGCACCCGCATTCCAGAAAGAATTCTCCTGCGCGCGGGGCCGGGTCACTTATTCCAGTAGCAGCACGGAAAAATACTCTATTTCCCCGGCGGCAGGGCTGCCAGAATATCGTTTCATGGACATGACTATCGGCTTCGCCGCGTTCGGCATCGGCATCGTCGTCGGGCTGACCGGCATGGGCGGCGGCGCTTTGATGACACCGATGCTGGTGCTCTTCTTCAACGTCCCGCCGCTGACGGCCGTCTCCAGTGACCTCCTGGCCAGCGCAGTCATGAAACCGGTCGGATCGGCGGTTCACCTGCGCCGGAAGACCGTGAACCTGCAGCTGGTTAAGTGGTTGGCTATCGGGGCCGTGCCATCGGCTTTCTGCGGGGTCCTGATACTCAAGGCGCTCGGCGACGACGCCCGGGTCCAAGACGGAATCAAACTCGCCTTGGGCTGCGCCCTGATGCTCACCGCCGTGCTCTTGGTCGTCCGTGCCTACATCCGGTTGGTCGAACGCGCGAAGTCACGCGACGGGCTGGGCGCGAAGCTGCCGCTGGATAGACCGGAAGTAGCCGCCCGGATCCTGCCGACGGTGCTGCTCGGCGTCGTCGGCGGCATGATCGTCGGCCTGACATCCGTCGGGTCAGGTTCGATCATCATCATCGGTCTCATGATGATCTATCCGGGACTCAAGGCTTCCCAGCTGGTGGGCACGGATCTGGTGCAAGCCGTGCCGCTTGTCGTGGCCGCTGCCATCGGTCATATGCTGTTCGGGTCGCTGGACCTGGGAATTGCCCTGCCACTGATTCTGGGCAGTATTCCGGGCGTCTGGGTCGGAGCCCAGATGTCGTCCCGGCTCAGCGGTGGTTTCGTCAGGCGGGCGCTGGCCTTCGTCCTTCTGGCCTCCTCGCTGAAAATGCTGGGTGTCGACAACACCACGACGGGGATAATCCTGGTCGTGGTGTTGCTGGTGGCACCGCTGGTCTGGATGTACATCCGCCGGCGCCGGGGCTTCCCCGCCCTGGCCTGGACCGAGAAGCACGAACGGGTCCGCGCAGCGGCTGGCCAACCGGCGTCGGAGGTGGCGCAATGAGTGACTGGTCCGCTTCCTTGCACGAGCCGGTGTTCGCGCTGTGCGGCGCCAGGCTTGACGAGCTGGAGTTGCTCACGGGCGGCTTGTACGCGCCAGCGGACGGCTACTGCCGCCCGGGCGACAAACCGGACGGCTGGCCGCACGAGTTCACGCTGCCCGTGCCGCCCGATGTCGCCCGGCGAGGCGCCGCCCAGGGTGCCCTCCTCCTGTCTGATCCGGAAGGCACGCCGCTTGCCCGGCTCGCGGTTGCTGAACGCGGCAACCGCGGAGAGCCAGACAACCGGGAGGCGGCGGCAGGCACGGGCGGCAACGGTACCGTTTATGTGAGCGGCACCCTGGAGCCGTTACAACGGGCAGAACACCCGCCGGCGCGGAGACTTCGCCTGACCGCTCCCCTGTCGGAGGCGGACGGCCCGTGCCTTGTTGCAGCCTTCGCCGTACCGCCGGAGCCGGCACAGATCGCCGAGGCGGTGGCCGCCGCCTCCGGGGCCGGTTGGCGCCTGTTGCTGACCGCCGTCGTGAGCAGTTCCGCCTCCGCCACCCGGGACCTTGGGAGGCTGCTGGACGCCCTGGACCGCTGCGCCCATCGGGTTTCCGGCGCCTTGGTGCGTCTGCTGGTCATACCGGATGCCCAGGACCATTCCCTGCTGCGAAGCCATGCGCTGGAGCGGCTTGGCGCCGCGGCTGTCATGGATTTCACGGCGGCTGATGCGTCCGGCGCCTCCCCTTCGCCACCCGCCGCCCCGGCCGCCGGAGCGCGGCCGGAGGGCCTGGTCGTGCTGTTTACGGGGCTTTCCGGCTCCGGCAAGTCGACCTTGGCCCGCCGGTTCACGGAACGCTTGCAGGGTTTGGATGACCGCGAGGCCATCCTGCTGGACGGCGACGAAATGCGCCGCATGCTGTCGGCGGGGCTGGGCTTCTCGCCGGCCGATCGTGAGCTGAACGTCCGTCGAATCGGTTGGGTGGCGGCACAGATTTCACGGGCCGGGGGCATAGCGGTCTGCGCACCGATTGCACCCTTCGAAGCCACACGCCGGGAGGTTGCGGCGATGGCCCGGGAGACGGGCGGTTACCTTCTGGTGCACGTCTCGACCCCCTTGGAGGTCTGCGAGGCCCGCGATCGGAAGGGCTTGTACGCGAAGGCTAGGGCGGGCCTCATTCCAGACTTCACCGGCATCGGTTCACCCTACGAAACGCCGCAGGACGCCGATTACGTGGTCGACACTTCCCGGGTGGGCATCGAGGAGGCTGTCGCGGAGCTCCTCAGCCTGGTGAGAGCGGCGCAGAAGCCGCTTACTGCCGCGGCCAACCGCTAGGCGAGCCAGCGGAACCGGCTGTCCCTCACGTTCCAACCACCCTGCATAACAGCCCTGCCCGTGGCCTGGACCCACGGGCAGGGCTGTTATGCAGAGGCAGTATCAGGCCGTGGCGACGATCATTCCGGCCCCCACCGTCGCATTTGTAGCCTCGTCTATCAAGATGAAACCGCCAGTCTGCCTGTTCCTCCTGTACTCGTCGGCGAGCAACGGCGACGTGGTGCGCATCCTGATCCGGCCGATCTCGTTAAGGCTGAGCGAGTCCGGGTCGGGCCGGCGATGCAGGCTGTTGATGTCCAGCCCGTACTGCAGGTCCTTAACCAAGGCCCGCGCGCTGCGCGTGGTGTGTTTGACCGCAAGCTTCTGCCCCCGCTGCAGCGGCTTGTCGCTCATCCAGCACACCATCGCGTCGATGTCCTGGGCCACCATCGGCTTGTTGTTCGGCCTGCAGATCATGTCACCGCGGGAGATGTCCAAGTCGTCTTCGAGCCGCACGGTGACCGACATCGGAGCGAAGGCCTCGTCTACCGGTCCGTCCGGGGTATCGATGGCGGAGATCCGCGAAGGCAGGCCGCTGGGCAGGACGATCACCTCGTCGCCGACCTTCATGACGCCACCGGAGACTTGGCCGGCATAGCCGCGATAGTCGTGGTTGCGGTTCTGGTGCGGCCGGATCACGTACTGCACGGGAAAGCGCACGTCCACGAGGTTGCGGTCGCTCGCAATGTGCACGTTCTCAAGATGGTGCAGCAGCGACGGCCCCTCGTACCACGGCATGTTCTGGGACCGCGAGACCACGTTGTCGCCCTGCAGCGCGGACACCGGGATGATCGAAAGGTCGGTGATTTCCAGTTTGCTGGCAAATCCGCTGAACTCCTCGCGGATCTGATCAAACACGTCCTGCGACCAGTCGACCAGGTCCATCTTGTTGACGGCAAGCACGAGGTGCGGCACCTGCAGCAGCGACACGAGGAAGGCGTGGCGCCGGCTTTGTTCCACCAAGCCCTTCCGGGCGTCCACGAGGACGATCGCGACGTCCGCCGTGGAGGCGCCGGTGACCATGTTGCGGGTGTACTGCAGATGGCCCGGGGTGTCGGCGATGATGAACTTGCGCTTCGGCGTCGCGAAATACCGGTACGCGACGTCGATGGTTATCCCTTGTTCCCGTTCGGCGCGCAGCCCATCGGTCAGCAGCGCCAGGTCTGTGTACTCGTCGCCCCGTTCTCGGCTGGTGCGTTCGATGGCTTCCATTTGGTCACTGAAGATCGATTTTGAGTCGTAGAGCAGGCGTCCGATCAGTGTGCTCTTGCCGTCGTCGACCGAACCCGCAGTGGCGAAACGCAACAGATCCATCAGAAATACCCCTCTTTCTTGCGGTCTTCCATGGCCGCTTCGCTTACTTGGTCGTCCCCACGGGTGGCGCCGCGCTCCGTGACGCGGGTCGCCGCCACCTCTGCGATGACGTCCCCGGCCGTCGTCGCCGTGGAACGGACGGCGGCGGTGAGGGTGGCGTCGCCGACGGTGCGGTACCGCACCGTTTCCCTGAAGGTGCGCTCGTTGCCTCGCGGCTGACAGAAGCGATGCACCCCGAAGAGCATGCCGTTGCGTTCGAAGACTTCCCGCTCGTGGGCGTAGTAGATCGACGGAACTGCGATCTGCTCGTGCGCGATGTAGCTCCAAATATCGAGTTCGGTCCAATTCGAAATCGGGAACACGCGGATGCTCTCGCCCAGGTGGATTCGGGGGTTGTACAGGCCCCACAATTCCGGACGCTGGTTCTTGGGATCCCACTGGCCGAACTCGTCACGGAATGAAAAAACCCGTTCCTTGGCCCGGGCCTTTTCCTCGTCACGGCGCGCCCCGCCCATGAGGGCGTTGAAGCCGTATTTTTCGGCAGTCTCCAGCAGCACCGCGGTCTGGATGCGGTTGCGGGACCCGTTGGGTTCCTCCTGCACCAGCCCGCGGTCGATGGCATCCTGCACCGAGCCGACCACCAGGTTCACCCCGAGTTCTTTGACCAAGGAGTCGCGGAACTGCAAGACCTCGTCGAAATTGTGGCCGGTATCGACGTGTACCACCGGAAACGGTATCGGCGCAGGTGCGAAGGCCCTCGCCGCGAGATGCAGCATGACGATCGAGTCCTTGCCGCCGGAGAACATGAGCGCTGGTTTCTCCAGTTCGGCGGCGACTTCGCGGATGATGTAAATCGCCTCCGACTCGAGAAGTTTAAGGTGGCTCACGTGATAGCGCGGTCCACTGGTTGTTTCATTCATTTCTTTCTTCCCCCTTTGTTTGTGCCAGCCAGCACGTAACGGCCTATTCCCGCGGCAACCGGCTGAGCCGCTGCAACAGGTCGCCTGCCAGTTCCTGCCGGCAGACCAGCAAATCGGGCAAGTACGCACTCGGTTGGTTGTAGACCAGTGGCGAACCGTCCAGCCTGCTGGCATGCAGGCCACGGCTGCGGGCCACGGCGACCGGAGCCGCTGAATCCCATTCGTACTGGCCGCCGCTGTGCAGGTAGGCATCCACCTCGCCGCGGATCACAGCGGCGATCTTGTAGCCGGCAGAGCCCATCGGCAGGACTGCCGCGCCCGTTTCCTCGGCCAGCGCGCCAATGACGGCGGGAGGCCTGGTCCGCGATACCGCGATCCGCAACCGGCGGCCCGGCGGGAAGCGGGACGGTTGCAACCGGACCGCGGGGTCGGATGTGTCCAGGGTCGTGGAAAGTCCCGGCAGCGCGACGGCCCCAGCCCGCAGGCTGCCCCTGCACCACAGCGCCACGTGGACCGCCCAATCCCGGCGCCCTTCGGAGAATTCGCGGGTGCCGTCAAGCGGGTCGATAATCCAGACCCGTTCGGCCCTTGGGCGCGCCGGGTCATCCTCGCCCTCTTCCGATAGCACCAGGTCCTCCGGCCGAGACCGCCGCAGCGCTGCGGCCAGCAGTTCATGCGAGCGCGCATCACCTTCTGTTTTCAGCCGGTCGGCTGTCCATCCGGCGACCGCGGCGTCCCACTGCAACTGCCGCAGCATGGCCCCGGCCCTGCCGGCGAGCTCCGGCGCCAGCGCGGTGTCCGGAACGTGCCGTCCCAAGTCCAGGCGGTTGACCGCCTGTATATCCGCCCCCATCAATTTCCCCTTTCCCTGCTCAATCCCCTTGTTGCTGCCGGTAGCGGGCGCGCGTCGCGTGAACGGCGGGCCCTCAATAAGCGCCGGTTGGATTCAGCATCACCTTCAACGTGCGCCACATGATCATGAGGTCCCCGGTCAGCGACCAGTTCTCCACGTAGTAGAGGTCGAGCCTGACGCTCTCGTCCCAACTCAGGTCGGACCGCCCATTGATTTGCCACAGTCCGGTCAGCCCCGGCTTGATGTACAACCGGCGGCCCACGTGCCCCTCGTAGCCGGCCACTTCCGAGGGCAGCGGCGGCCGGGGCCCGACCAGGGACATTTCACCCCGCAGGACATTGAAGAACTGCGGGAGTTCGTCCAGCGAGTACTTGCGCATCCAGGCGCCCACTTTGGTGACACGAGGGTCAGCCCGCAGCTTGAACAGCGGCCCGCTGCCTTCGTTCATAGCCTTGAGGGCCTCAAGTTCAGCCTCAGCGTTGGCGGTCATGGACCGGAACTTGAACATCTCAAACGTCTGTCCGTTGCGGCACACCCGGCGTTGCTTGAAAATGACCTTGCCGGGCGAGTCCCAGCGGATCAGGCCGGCGAAGACAGCGAAGGCCGGCAGCAGGGCGAGCAGGGCGGCGGCGGAGACGACGACGTCGACGAACCGCTTGAGCAAGTACCGGTAACCGGAGAACTGCGGCCTTTCGACATGCATCAGCGGCAAGCCCTCCACCGGACGCATCTGGATCCGGGGACCTGCAACGTTGGTCAGCGATAGCGCGACCACCAGCTCGGTGGCGCTCTCCTCCAGCCGCCAGCCGAGTTCCCGGAGGTAGCCGCTGCGCTGCCCCACCTGTCCCGCAACGATGACGGCGTCTGCGCCAAGGATGTCCACGGCCCGCTCAACGTCGTCCAGCCCGGCCACCACGGGGACCTGCCGTGCGGCGAGGGCGTCGCTGTCGGCCGGGACGCCGTCCAGCGCTGCCCCCACCACTTGGTACACGGCGCCGGATTTCTTGGCGATCTGGTCTATCACGTAAACGACGTCTTCATAGGCGCCGAGGACGACGACCTTCGAGAGGTAGTGTCCGTTCTCCCGCTGCTTCGTCAGCCACCGCCGCCAGCCCCAGCGTCCCGCCAGCAGCGCGACGATGCCGACCGGCACACCCGCCACGAATGGAGGTGCCAACTCCTCCGCCTGCAGGGCGAGGAGTACGACGGCGAGCATCCCGTAGGCCCCGGAGCTTGCCCTGATCACCTTTTTGTACTCGGCGGCTCCGACGCCGATCACCCGCAGGTCCCGGGTCCTCCCGACCGCAAGGGCGCAGGCCAGGACAGCGCCGGTGACCAGGGCAAGGGTCGCACCGGCCCCGGTTACCTGACCACCAACGAGCAGGAGTGCCACACCTACCGAGAGCACGAGGATGGCAGTGTCCGTAGCGAGCAGTTTGGCCTGGTAGCGGCGGGCCCACGGCTTGGACGTGCGGCCGCGCGTTCCCGGACGTGGAACAGCGGGCTTCAGGAGAGTCGGTATGGACAATTTCGGCGCAGCCGGCGTCTCGAACCCGAACGTTTCCGCGGCGACACCCACCAGCGGGGCGACCGTGCGTTGCAGGTAGCTGTCCGTGGACACCTGGGCATCATGCATGGCTAGCGCTTCCCTTCTGGAACCGGAAAGTCCGGCGTAGTGATCATTGACCGGTGCGAAAAGACCCGGCGGCTGGCATTGGCTGTGCCGGAGGCCTCGGAGACACGCGGGGTCTTCGCCGCCCTCATGGCGTCTTCAGCAGGGCTGCCGCTGCAGCCAATCGCTCGAACGCCGAGCGGCCGACGCTTCCCGGCGCACTCCGGTTGGACGTTGGCTCCTGCGATTCCCCGCCAACAAAAAGCTGATTGGGGGCCAGTTGGTCTGCAGCGCCGGCTACGGGCCGTGCCGGCACGCCTGCCCAGCATTCTTCGGGCGGCACCTGTCCCAGGACCGCCGAGCCCATGCCCACCGTCGCGTCCCGGCCGATGGCAACACCGGAGGCGACGCTGCAACACATCTGTAGCCAAGCGCCACTCCCCACCTGCACGCGGCCGGCAAGGGCCGCCCCTGCCCCCACGGTGGCAAATGCCGATACCGTCACATCGTGCGAAAGTGACACCCGCGGCATGATGACAACGTGTTCCCCCAGGGTTACTCCCGCGGCCAGGACACTTTCCGCCAAGACAAGGCTGCCGGCACCGACCCGGACACTTGCCGAAAGCGGTGCGCGGAGGCCGACGAATGTGGCGTAGCGTTCCGGCCCGGCTCCGTACTCTGCCAACCGGTCCACCAACCGCCGGCGGATGGCCGGGGATTCGTGGCATACCAAAAGCCGGCAGTCCGGGTATCGGTAAACCGCCTCGACGGGCCCAAGGACTTGCACACCATCCACGTAACGTCCATGGACATCGGGGTCCTCATCGAGCACGCCGACTACGTCCCACCCGCCTGCAGCGCGCATCGCTGCCAAAACTTCCCTGGCCAGTCCCCCTGCCCCCACCAGCAGCACACGAGTTACAGAATCCCCCATTGCACATCTCCCCCCAGAAATGCACTTCCCGCTATTGTCCGGCAGCGGATGCCGCAGCCGGCCTTTATGCATGTACGGGTTACTTGCCCCCAGCGATCCCTCCCTGCGTCCTTGCAGGACCGGTGTTTTCCGTACCCACAGAAGCCTACGGGGGCACGCCGGAGTGCGGGCGCGTACCGGCTACTGGATTGTCCGGCGCGCTACTCAGGTTTCTGCTTCCAATTTTTCGGCGTGGGGGGTACCAGCGGGGTGCGAAGAGGAGGGCTTTGCCGGTTTCGGGACGCCTGATACCCGGACATGGAACGACCACTACCGGCGGCATACTCGCCTCTGGCAGTGGTCGTCCCCATGGGCCGCTCCTACAGGTGTTCGCGCCCCAGCTGCTCCCGACGGTTGATGCCCAGCTTCTCGAACATGCGGTAGATGTGGCCTTCGACGGTCCGGACCGACAACGAGAGCGCGTCCGCGATCTCCGCATTGCGCTTGCCCGCGATGACCAACGCCGCGATGTCGCGTTCCCGGCGTGTCAGCGACATCGAAGACGGGACCTCCCGGGCGATGGGTGCCGCCTCCTGCCACTGCCCGAGCAGTGCGCTAATGCGTCTTTGCGCGGTCCTGTTGCGTTCCGCCTTGGCAATCCGCAGCGCCTCCGACAAGGTGTGGAGCCCAAGGGAGACCAGCCCTGATGAGTGCACTTCCTCGGCCGTGTGCACTAATTGCTCGATTCCGCCTATGTCGGCAGCCTCGCAGTATTGGGCTGCCAACGCGGCCTCCCTTCCCTCAATGGACGCGGCCAACGAACGGACCTGGCCGATCCTGCCCATGTCACCCAGCTGAATGGCCAGAAACCTCAAGGCGAGTTCGAGGGAGCTCCACCCCCGACTCCCCGCGGTGTCTGCCAGGGATTGCAGTTCGGACAGCGCCTTGGTGCCGGGAAACTGGAGAAGCCGGGCGGCAGCAGCCAAACCGTCGCTGAAAAGGCCGGATGGAGTAGCGTTTCCGGTCCCGGCCATTGCGTAATCGGACAGGTACTGCCCGGCCGGCTCATCCTGCCCGTTCAACATCGCCACATACGCACCGACAGCGAGCGCCACTGGGCGCAGGCCCAACGGGTCGTGGTGCTCCAGTTCCCCGGCTGCTCCGGCCAGCATACGGTGAGCCTCGGCATAATCGCCCCGGCGCCCGAGGATGATCCCGGCCGCCACATCGACTGCTCCGCCGTAATGGACCAGCTCGTTCGGCCTTGCGTCCCGGAATCCATCCACTGCTTCCGCGGCGTCGCCCCAGCGCCCCGCCGTCAGCAGCGCCGCGATATGGCGGGCAACGACAAACGTCCGGCTTGCTACCTGCGGCTCGTGCACTTCCAGCGCCTGCAGGGCCTTGGTCGTTTCCGCTGCCGCGTGATCCGCTCGCCCGGTGACCGTATAGACCTGTGCCAACAGCGCGCGCGCCAGCACCAGGCAATCCAGGTCCTGGGCAGATGATGCCTCCGCGACGAGCACCGTCAGGGGCCCGCTCGCCGCCGTGTGTCCGCCGTCGGCAACAAGATGGCGCAATTCAAGCAGCCGGAGGCTCCGGTCCAAAGCCTGGTCCATACCGGGCTTTGACTCGGAATACGTCGGCAAGCCCTTTGCTTCGGCGGCCCAGTCCTCCAGGCTGCGGTGCCTCCAAATATCGGCGGGATACGGCCGTTGTACTGCCAGCAGTGCTGCGTCCCGGGCCTGTTCCGCATTACCGGCCGCCGCGACCAACCCCTCGATGAGGGGCCCGGACGTGGGATCGGAAGGGCAAACTGCCCTGGCCCGCTGCAGCTGGGCCGCCCAACGGAACCCACCTGTCGTAACGGCGCCGGCTGACCGTACGGCGAGCCTTGTTTCTCCCGCGTTGTTGGCCGCCGCGGCGGCCTTCACCAGCTCATCATCCGGCAGTTGCACGCCGCTATCGAGCGCCCATTTTGCACGCCGGAACAGCATCTCGCCCGATCCGCTGACCGGCAGGACTTCCTCCAATTTCCGGTACAACCTCAGCCTTCGGAACACCGGCACCAGAGTCGGCAGGGCCTGTGCGTGAACCGGGTTCCGCAACCAGATACGCGGTTCGGGCGGCGGCGAAATCTCGATGAGTCCGTTTTCCATCAGCCGGTCGATGGCCTGCACGTTCCCGCATTCGAACATCACCGTCAGGGGGACTGCCCCGAGCAAAGCCACGAAATCCAATACTTCGCGCTCGTCGGCGCTTAGTTCGCTGAGCTCCCGCTCGATCAGCTCGGAGAGGCGGGCGTCCGCCTCCGGCAGCGCATCGCGCATGAGCCATACGCCGCGGGTCTGGACCAAGCGCCCGGCCTGCCGGGCCTGCTCCAGCAGGCTTAGCAGGAAGAGCGGGTTGCCGCCGCTTGCCCGGGCAAGCGCGGCACTGGCACTGGCCGCCGTTTCCCCACCGAGTACCTGGTTGCACAGTTGGTGTACCTGCCTGTCGGTCAACGGGTCCAGCGACCGGCGGTGCAGCAGCCCCTCGACCGCCTCTCCCAGGATCGTGGGCGGTTCGGCCAGGCTGGGTCGGCTGAGCAGCAGCGCCTTGACCTGCATCGAGGCGACCAGTTGGCCAAGAATTTCCGCGCTTCCCGCGTCCAGGTCGTGGGCATCGTCGACGACGAGCAGGGCCGGCTGCAGGCCGGTTGCGTCTGCCTGCAGCCGCTCCGTCAGCGTGCGCATGGTGGAAAAATGCGAGCCCAGTTGCTGTGCGGTCAGATTCGTGAGTAGCGGGGCCAAGGCGCCGTACGGGACCGAGGAGAAGGTGCGGCTCGCATGTACTCGAAACGGCCGCACATCGTCCGACAGTTCCTGCAGCACGGCGGCCGCCAAGGCGCTTTTGCCCAGCCCGGATTCAGCGACGATCCATGCCCCGTTGCCATTGCGGATGTTCTCGGTGGCAGCCATGACATCGGCGTCCCGCCCCACCAGCCTGCGTCCTTGACCTGTATCAGTCATGACGCCGACCCCGCCGCTCCCAGCAGTTCGCGCAAATCGGCGCGGCCCGAGACATGGAGCCGGGCGAACATCTTGCCCAAGTGCCAATCAACGGTCCGTGGCGACAGATGCAGCCTCCGGCCCAGCGCTGCACTGCTGCTGCCTTGCGCGGCCAGTTGCGCCAAGGTCAGTTCGAAGGGACTCAGAGACTCCAGCATGGCAACGATGGTGCTGGAGTCCTGGAGCATGCGGTAGCCCGCGTTTTCCAAGGCGCGCGCCTTACGGGCCGCTGCGCGGTCGCCTCCTGTGACCGCAGCGCTCTGGGCGGCACGGGCGGCGTCGTAGCTGAACAGGACGTCGCCCAGCGCCGCTGCACTTTCGGCTGCTTCAAGCAGAATCACGGGGTCTTGGGACATCAGACCCTGGCTGTACTCATGGCAGAGCCGTGCGGTTTCGCCGTCGCAGGCGGCAGCCGATGCCTGCAGCTGGCGGGCATAGGACCTGCCGCCCACCCGCGCTGCGGCAGCATGAAAAATCATGGCCGCACCGGAATTCCCGGCGGCCAGTTCTTCGGCGCCCGTCTGATCCAGCGCCGCTGCTCCGTCGTCATCCCGCCGCAGCCGCTGGGACGCAAGGATGCTGAAGTATTCCGTGGCCCGGGCCGTCACCCGGCGGGGACGTCCCGGTGAAGAAGCGGCTGCGGCCAGGTGGCGGCGGGCATTCTTCTCATCCGACAGCAGGGAGTAGGAGTAGGCGGCCGCCGCGTTGGCAAGGCCAACGCCGCCGCTGTTGCCGGCCACTCTCAGCTGGCTGATGGCCGGTAGCAAGGCAGCAAGGGCCTTTTCCGCCCGACCGGCGCGTGCGTGGACGAGTCCCAAGGCCAGCTCGCTCCCGTCGCTGCACAGGAATGTCCCCGCCTGCGCCGCGAAGGTTTCGCAATAGCCAAGGCATGAATCAAGCCGCCCTGCCACGATGAGGGACGTGAAAATCCGGGTTTCCACGAAGTCACGCAGCACCTTGGGCAGGCGCCGATCCGCCAGCTCCGCGAGCAGCATGTTTCCCAGGTTATGCGCTTCCGTTTGCCGGCCCATGACCGCCCATGCTTCGCAGAGAAGGGCTCCGGCGCGGAGCCTGGTCTGCGGCGGTTTGTCCCAGTCGTCGCGCAGCAGCTTGACCAGCTTGGAGACTTGCCCGTACCGGCCGTCGAAAGCGGCCTGGTCTGCTTCGATCAGCAGGGTTTCATCGATCGTGGTTTCCAGTATGTCCTTCGCACGGGCTGCATCACCGAGAACGTGCCCTTCATTGGTCTCCGTCACCGCTTGCAGTTCTGCGGCGAGCCTTGCGCGCAGGTTTCTCAGCTCCTCCAAGCAGGGGTCGATGGTTCCGCCCGTGGCCCGCGAAACGGCGAGACGCTCGCCGGCCAGCGCGACCAGGGCAGCCATGGGGTCCTTGCCGTCCTCCGGGAGGTGGGCCGCCAGCAGGTCTGCGGCCTGGCTCGGCTTTCCCAGCAACAGCAGTGCCCGGGCTTCTTCCCGGAGGCCGGCCGCGCAGCGGTGTTGCCGGCCCAGCGCCCGGACCAACTGCAGCGCGCGTCCCGGCTCCAGCTGGTCGTTGGCGGCAGCAGCAGCCCGCAGGGTCTCTTCCGGGTTCAGCGCGGCGCCCCCCTCCAACGCCCAGATGCCGAGATCCGGCAGGTAGCGCTCCGGCACTTCCGCGGGGTGCAGCACGTGCGCGACCTCATCCCACAGTGCACGCGTCCGGCCGGGCGTGAGCATGCTCTTGACGACTCCGCCCAGGAAGTGACCGCCCACCCGCACCAGCGGGTCGGCGCCTAGGTCGACCGTGATGGTACCGCGGGCCTCCAAGTGTTCCAAAGTCAGCGGGTCGGCCAACCGCTGAAGAGCCGAGAGCGTGACGCCGCCCGCCAGCGCCAGTTGCTCGACGAGGCGCCGATGCCCGGGAGGCAGTTGCAGCAACCGCGGCCGCATCACCTCTGCAATGTCTCCCGTGAAGACGAGCGGCTGCGCCAACACCCACGTCCCGCCCTGCTCAACCAAAGTCCGTGCTGCCACCTGGTCTCGGGCCAGAACCCGCAGGTAGCGCGGATTTCCACCGGTGTTCAGCCACAGCGACCGTGCAGCGACGGAAGATATGTTGCCCCCGAGAATTTCGGTCAGCAGCGCCTCACTGTCTGCCGGATCCAGCGGAGCAACGTCGAACCGGCGGAGGTCTCCCTCGATCCACAGCTGCATAAAGGCGCGGTCGCCGGCCGCAACGTCCTGGCTGGCCACAAAAAGTGTAACGACTCCGGCGCGCGCCAATTGGGCCAAGGCAGCGGAGGTGAACGCGTCGAGATTCTCGGCGTTGTCCACGAACAGGACAATCCGATTGCCCTTGGCACGGTTCAGCAGCGTAGCAGCGATTCCCTCAAGAACGAGCGCCGGGTGCTCCAGTCCGTCGTCGCCCACTCCCCCGAGCAGGATTCCCAACGGGGCGTAGCTGGTGCGGGACGAGGCCTGGCTTCCCCGGACAAATTCGACGTGTGTTTCCGGGCCGAACCACTTCAGCACCTGCTGGGCGATGGTGGATTTCCCCATGCCGGCGGCACCAATCACCAGCACCCCCTGCTGGCCTTGTTGCAGTGCCGCGAGGATGTCCTCTGCCAGACGGCGGCGGCCGGGTGAAATAGAGTCGGCAAGCGGACCATTAAACGGCCCATTAAAAACAGCAGTCATCAGCGTCTCCCCCCAAAGTCGCTCAGACGCGGCCATGCATTGGCATCGGCCACGCGTTCGCACCGGCCACGAGCTGCGTTCCCCCAAGGTCCGCAAGGCCCGGTCCCCAACCGGTGAGGTCCACAGTCTAAAGCCGATTCCGCGCCGCGTCTATGGAGGGGGTGTCTCCAAGTGCGCAACATGCAGGTAGCAATCGTGCGCCCCGGCCAAGTAATGCCCGTACCCATCACCGCAAAGCCGAGTGTTCTCCTGTTCTGCTCCGGGAAAGCATTCTGGATCCTCGCGCGGATTCTCCGGCAAGCCCGGTAGCGGAAACGGCCCAGGCCGGGGCAGCTTCGGGATCCCGGTAAGCACCACTCGTGTATCGGCCGCCACCTGTCAATAGGCTCGCTTTATCACCGCAGAGGTCGGTGATCCGGGGTGCCTTGGGGCGCATCCCGGTAGGGGGAGGACGGCGCATGAAAATCATGTTCGTGACGTCGGCGGGCGGGCATCTGGCCCAGCTGCTGCCGTTGGATAAGTGGTGGAGCCAGCACGCCCGCAGTTGGGTGACGTTCCAGCGGCCCGAGGTCGAGGCTGCTTTGCACAACGAAAACGTCACCTGGTGCTTTTATCCCACCACCAGGAATGTCCGCAATGCCATCAGAAACCTGCTTTTGGCCTGGCCGACGCTCCGCCGGGAGCGCCCCGACGTGGTGGTTTCCGTTGGCGCCGGCGTGAGTGTCCCGTTCTTCCTGGTCGCCCGCCTGCTCGGCATCCACACGGTGTACATAGAGTGCTTTGATCGGATTACCATGCCGACCCTGAGCGGCCGCCTTTGCTACCCTTTGTCCGAGCTCTTCTGCATCCAGTGGGAAGAACAGCGGCGCTTCTACCCCGAAGCCGTGAATATCGGACCGGTACTGTGAACAGCGCGCACCCCGCTCCGCAGGTCGTGGTCTCGTTGGGAACCGACCATCACACGTTCGACCGCTTGGTCGACTGGATCGACGACTGGCTGGCCGGTCTTTCCGATCCACCGTCGTGCCTTGTGCAGCACGGAGCCAGCCGTCCGCCCCGGCACGCAGACGGGGTCACCAGAATGCCGCGCGAGGACTTGCTGGCACTGTATCGAACTGCCACCGTCGTCGTCGTCCAGGGCGGGCCAGGCTCCATCCTCGATGCCCGTGAGGCCGGCCATCTGCCGATCGCGGTGCCCCGGCGGCCGGAACTGCGGGAGGTCGTCGACGGGCACCAGATTGCGTTTACCGAGACGATGGCGCAGCACGGGGACGCGATCCTCGTGCAGGACCAGCGGTCGTTGGCCGCCGAACTCGAGAGGACGCTGCTCGACCCCTCGTCTGTTCGTACGCCGCCGCGCGTTTCTTTGGCAGCCGAGGCTGCCGAACGGCTCGGCGCGGCAGTCGAACAACTGGAACAGACACCCACCGGGCCTATTGCGCTTCGCCGTATCCGGCAGCTTCTGGCGCTGCGGCAGAGGGAAGTCCACACGCACGCGGGGTTAAAAGCTCCCCGCGTCGTTCGAAACTAGGCCTGCGGCAGTCCGGATCGAGCCGGAACCGCCGTAGTCCCGCTAGACGGGGACGAGCCCGCCCTGCGCAGGCGGGCAGAATCCCTGACCGAAGGGTTGCGCTGCGTTAAATGCCCCCGACGCAGCGCAACCCGAGGTTTGCCCGCGGCACGCCTGCATCGGAATGGCCATGAAAAAGGGGCCGACGATGGGATGGGGGTGGCCCAGTCTCGGAGGCCGCCCATCGTCGGCCCCGCTCAGGGAGCCACTCAGGCTGAAACGATTTTATGCACGGTTGGTGCGGGCGTGCCAATCCACGGTTGTGTGACGCCTTGCGCCGGCGCCCAGCCCTCCATCGCGGACCTGCGTTAGGCGGCGACTCAGTTGACCGTCCGCTACGACGATCCCTGTTGCTTCCGCATTGGACCGTCTTTCTTCCCGAGCCCGAATTTCTTCGTTATCCAGCAGAGACCGACGGGGCCTGGGGGGAAGGTTCCGCCTTCGCGGTTCCTCTGGCTTTCGCCAACCCCGCCGGTCGGCTGGATGCGCCCGGGCCCTTCAGCTCCACGCGCACGGTATTGCGACTCCGCCTTGACGGCGCAACAACACCTTCTCAGCGTAAAGAGCCGAGGGCGACCTGACACGAGTAGTCACCACTCGTTCTTGGGTTAGGTCGCCGCGCCCATGACCCGCGGGATACCCCTGCGGTCTTCCTGACACTCACCCCTGCTTGGCGTTGGCGTGATACTTTTGCTGCGCGGCGAGAAGCCCGTCGGACAGGAGCAGTTCCACCGCGTCTGCTGCATCGTCCAAAAGGAAGGGAAGGTCTTTCTTTTCCGCCGTCGAGAAATCGCGCAGCACGTAGTCCGCCGTATCCATCCGGCCCGGCGGGCGGCCAACGCCTATGCGAATCCTGTAGTAATCCTTGGTCGCCAGCGCCTTGGACATGTCGCGGAGTCCGTTGTGCCCGCCCTCTCCCCCGCCGATCTTGAGTTTGATCGTATTGAAGGGGATGTCGATCTCGTCGTGCAAGGCGACCACGTGGTCCGGTTCGATTGAGAAAAACCGGCACAGCGCCGACGTCGGTCCCCCGGACAGATTCATGAACGTCAGTGGCTTGGCGAGCACAACCCTGGGCCCGCCAATTCCCAGGCGCCCTTCCAAAACCTGTGCGTGCGCCTTGTGCGACTTGAACGAACCGCCGACCCTGCCGGCCAGCTCGTCGAGGGCCATCTGGCCGACGTTGTGCCGATTGCCGCTGTAGCCGGGGCCCGGGTTCCCCAAACCGATTATCAGCCAGGTGTCGGTGCTCACGTAGACGGGTGCTCCTCGGACGGTAGATGCGAAGGATTCAAGATCATCCTAGGGATAGACCAAAACCCCCGGCGAATGCGCACGCGCGTCGCCGGGGGCTTTGAGGCCGTGTTGTTACTCGGCCGGGGTCTCGGCAGCCGGCTCGGCGGCTTCGCCTTCAGCGGCTTCAGGCTCGGCCACGGTCGGAGCGGAAACCGCGGCGATGACGGTGTCCTCGGGGATCAGCAGGCTGACGCCGGCAGGCAGCTGAATGTCGGTGGCGTGAACGTGCTCGCCAACCTCACGGCCCTCAACGTTGATGGTCAGCGCCTCCGGCAGAGCGGTCGCATCGGCCTCGACCAGAACGGTGAACTCTTCCAGATCCAAGATGGCGCCCGGGGCAACTTCGCCTTCGACGTGGATGTTGACGTCGACGTGAACCTTCTCGCCCTTGCGCACGGTGAGCAGGTCAACGTGCTCGATGATCTGGGCGATCGGATCGCGCTGGATGTCCTTGGCCAGGGCCAGGTGCTCGTCCCCGTCAATGTCCAGGGTCAGCAGCGCGTTGGAGGTACGCAGCGCCAGCGTCGTGGCCTTCTGCGGAAGCAGCACGTGCAGCGGCTCTGCCCCGTGACCGTAAATAACGGCGGGGATCTGGGCGTTGCGGCGGGCCCGGCGCGCGGCGCCCTTGCCGAATTCGCTGCGGACTTCAGCTGCAAGCTTCTGGTCGGACATAATGTTCTCCTTGTGCTGGGTGGTTTTGAGGCGGGTGCCTAGAGACCGACCCGCCGCACCGATACCAGTGCAGAGAACGAAGCTGCTAGCCACCGTCGATAACGGAGAACCGGTTCCGGCTCTCCCTCGCCTAGGCAATGCCAGAAGTTTATCAGGGTCGAGGCGCTGGCCCGAATCCTGCACCCGCTTACTCCAGCGCGCTGCTGTCTTCAGCCAGGCTGGTGGCGGCATGGGTGATCGCGTCGGTCATAATGCCCAGCGCCTCCAGATCGACGTTGCCAATGTCATCGCCCGATTTGTGGTAGTTCGGGTCTCGTGGCTGCCCTGGTGCGCCACCGAAAAGGATGCTCTCCCGGGCGGTTTTTCTCTCGTCGCTGCCGGTGAAGAGGCCGCCCACAGCAATATCTTCCTCGATGAACGCCACTTGATCGGAATAGAAGTTCCATTCCGTTGGCACCCAGGGCTGGGCACGGGAGTCGAAGTAGTCGGTGAAGAACTGCATGATCTCCTCCGACCCGTCGGGCACCTCCCACTCGGAGTCGTCGTCGGATTTCTGTGGGTCGTAGACCGCGATGACGTAGTTGGGCGAGGCTACCATGTCGATGTTCAGATAGGCGGCGATGTGGTCGAGTTCGCCGCTGTCGTGCTCTGCCAGATCTTCGACATAATGCTTGGAGCCGAACGCCTCCGGAAACTCTTCCGCCCCCCACCACGCGAAGCGCACCTTATTATTTGGTTCACCCCGTTCACTGAGTTCTTGCGCGGCCTCCAGCAGGGCCGCCGCACCGGAGGCGTTGTCATTGATCGCCGGACTGTTCCGCACCCCGTCGAGGTGGGCGCCCAGCATTATCACGTTGTCGTCACTGCCGCCGGCCGTCTCGGCAATGATGTTGAAAGACTCGTAGCTTTCGCCACGTGTTTCGAACGTAAAGTACTGGCGCGTGCTTTGATAACCCGCACTCTCGAGTTCCCGTTCTACGTACTGAGCCGCTGCCTCATATCCGTCGGTGCCAATAGCTCGATCGCCGTGATCATCGGCGAGTGCTTGAAACTCTTTTAGGTGCTCGTACGCTGTGGAAGCCTGCGCCTGCGGCCCGGGTCGCTCCGCCCGCACAGAAGTTAGGACAAGCGCGGCCAGGAGAGCAACCAGCCCGAGCGCCGCGACGAGGACAAGGGATCTCCGGCGCCTGGGCCAGTGGAGTTTCATGTCGTCCTCATGAGTGCAACATCACCACAGCATTCTAGCTGCCGGCTCCGGGGGCCGGGCAATGTCCGACGGCAGGTTTAGAGTCGGCAGAATGAGCGGGGATGAAGGGGCCCCAGAGTGAACCGGGGCCCGAAAAGCAATCGGCTACCTAATTAATGGTCGGTGCAGCCCAAAGCATTCCCCCCGGGGGCCAGGAGGTCCCGAATCAGCGGGAAGCCGTTCCTGAAGCAGCCGTGGGGGACGACGATCCGTCGTCCACGATTTGCCGGAAGTTCTTGGCGCCCGCGGCGACCGGTCTCTCCAATGGGCCTTGTCCCATCCACCGTCTCCAGATCAGGGCGAAGGCGAGGGCGACCGTCAAATGCACGATGAACCACAGGAAGGGTGCCTCGTAGTGCAGCTCAGGGCTCAGCGCGAGCAGGTGTGCGGAGTAAAGGGTCAGGGTCATCGAGCCCATTGCGGCAAGCGGCGTCAGCAAGCGTGCGGCCGCCCCTTCGATCAGGAGGAACACACCGACCGCCAACAGACCGAGCCCCAGACTGCTGGCGATGGCCAGGGGCATGTTCGAGTGCGGCGTCGCGATCGCCAGCCACCACGCGGAGGTGTCCGGAATGATCCCGGGCCCGAAGATAAGGCCGTTGTCCAACTCTTCCCCCGTCATCCCGCTGGTGGCCACCAATTGCTCGAAGCCTCCCATGGCGTAGAGCAGGATGGCGGAGGCCGCGTTGGACAAGATCGCCAGGCCTGCACCGATACCGGCGATATATCCCTGCACCCTGGGCCTTCGCAGGTCCAGCCGTCCGATGCCAAGGCCGGTCAGGATGTAACACATGTAGGCCAGCGCCGGATATGAGCCGGTCAGCAGTAAATCCGAGACCACGCCGGCGGGTTCGAAGAAGAAATGCCCGACGGCGGGGTTGAACGTCGACGATGTCGGGAGGAATGGATCCAGCTTCTGCAGGAGGATCGGCGAGACGATGCCGAAGACGGCCGCGCTGATGAACAAGGTTCTGGGCCGCAGATGCAAGAAAGGAATGGCGAGCAAGAAGAACATCGAATAGTAGATCAAGATGCCGTTGGCAGGAGGATCCTCCTGCTGCAAGAAGGGCGCGATCGCCAGGGCTATGGCTCCGATCAGGACGGCCCGAACGGCCAGTCCCAGTCGGTCCCCGGCCATCCTCGGCCCCGTGTGCGGTCTGTTCCCCCCGGAGGACAGGGCCAAACCCACTCCGGCAAGGAGGGCGAACAGCGCAGCGGAGTCACCGGCGAACAAGATCCACGCCAAAGTGGGCTCGCCGGTGTCCTGGTTCGCGTCCGGCAAGATGTGAATGGCGATCATCCCGATGAGGGCGAGGCCACGGGCCGCGTCGATGCCGACCAATCGGCTCCGCTTCTGCATCGATTTAGCGTCTGCGGGGCCGGGGTCGCGTCCCTGCCTGTCCGGAATACGGCTCATGTTCGTCCTTCTCTTTCGCTGTCTAAACGATCTCTCGTGCGGGGTTGCCGCCGTACCGCGCGCCCTCCGGCACTTGGCTACCCTTCATCAGGAGGGAATCGGCCTCCAAAACCGAGCCGTCGCCCATGACGACGTCGTAGAGCAGGTAGGACCCGACGCCCAAGGTGACTCCCCGGCCGAGGGCGATCGCGTCGAGTTTGAAGACGCCGTCCTCCATGGAGTGGCACTGGACGACGCTGGAGTTATTGAGAGTCGCGTCGTCACCGATGGTCACCAGCGTCTTCTCCGGGATGACGCAGCCGTCGTCAAAGACACGCTTACCCATCCGCACGCCCTGCAGGCGCCAGAACAGGGGCTTGAACGGGGTGCCGTCAAAGAAATACAGCGGATACGTGATGAACTTCCAGAACCGTTCGTGCCGCCAGAATCTGACGTCGTAGATGGAGCAAACGGTCGGGACCATGGCTTTGAATCCCTGGGCGGCACGCTCGAGCACGATGAAGAAGGCGATCATGAAGGCGCCGAAGCTGACGGTGCCCAGGTACAGCCCGAGTCCCGGAACGCCCGGGAAGAGTATGAGGGCGAGTGAAAAGGCCAGCATGCCGGCGAGGATGAGGACCCACCGGCTCGCCAGGTACAGCCCAAGGGAGACGGCATTGTGCCGGTTCTTGGACGGCAGCCGGCGGATCATTTCTTCCCGCCGGTCCGTTTTGAGGTCGCGATTGACCGACCGGGGAATCTCGAACGCCGGTGATCCGAGCAGGCCGACGTTTTCCCGAACCTCGCCATGGATGGGAATCATGACTTTACTGCCGAAGAGAACGTTGTCGCCGACACGGGCGCGGGACGGATACGGAATGTCGTTGCCGAAGAAGTTCTTCGCCCCGATTTTCACCTCGGAGACGCTGAAGGACGTACCTGAGTAGTTGGCGTTACTGATCGACACGCCGTCGGAGATCATCGTTCCGGATCCGACGGTAGTCAGGTAAGGGTTGTCATGGTCGAGTTCCGTCCCGAAATTCGATCCTGTCTGCTCAACATTTGGCTGCTTGTAACCCAGCAGACGAAGGTAGTGCACAGCCAGGGAGCTGTCCCCGGTGATGTGCATGAACTGGAAGACGTTGGTCAGCCGGAAGATGAGCCGGTGGGCGGCGTAGCGCAGCCCGTACATCGGATAAACCTGCCCCGGTTTAATCAGGAGGTTGAGCAGCCGGGGAACCGTGAACATTGCGGCCAGACCGAGGAACATGCCACCAAACAGCACGACGAATGAAGCGAATACCAGATCCGCGTAGAAGCCCGGGTTCGTGTGGTCCATATGGCCGGTTTCCCCGTAGGCCGGCAGGAGCAGCGCAATGGCCAGTAGAAGCAACGGGCCGAACAGGACAGTGTTGTTGAGCAGGAGGAGCACGCTGAAGGTGACCCGCCGCCGCCGGCTGCACGGCAGCGGCTCGACGAACCGGTAGTTCACGTCGGTCGGCACCGCAGGGGACCCGTGCCAGCTTTCGCCGGCGGGTACGGATTGCAGCCGCTGCAAGGACGACGAGTGACCCAATTGAGCTCCGTCGCCCATCGTGGAGTTGATGTCCAGCACGCACCTCTCGCTCACCAGGACGTCCTGGCCAAGCGTGACCCGGCCGGTCTGGATCCACCCGTCGTGGGCCCGGTAGCACAGGTAAAACGCATCCCTGTTGATCACCGTCCCGCTGCCGATCGTCAAGAGGTCGGTGCATACCGGAGTGATGGGGGTGAGGATGGTGACGTTGGAGCCGATCTTGGCTCCCAGCAACCGCAGGTAGAAGGGAAGGATGGGGGTCCCGACGAAGAAGGCCAACGGGTTGAGTCTGACCAGCGCCCGGACAAACCAGAACTTGACGTAGGCCAGGGACCAGATGCGGATGTTCTGCTCTTCCCATCGTCCGAGGAGCAGCCATTTCAGCAGGATCGGCACGATGCTGAGGGCCAAAAAGAAGCTGAATCCGACGACGACCGATCGCCCCCAGGTCTCCAGGACGCCCTCCCCTGCAATGACCCAGGTGAAGCCGGCCGTGATCGCCGTGAGGAAGGTGTAGGAGTAGCCGATGGCGAGTGCGGCTTGCAGGGCACCGCAGAGCACGACGTCGAAAGTGCCGGCCCGCCCTCGTTTGGGCCTGGGGTGCGGTTCCTGTGCTGCCCAAGCGTGGGGGGCTGTCGGGGAAGTAAGAGCAGCGGCGAGCTCTCGGATCGTCGGATGCTCGTAGATGACCTGCAGATCAACCGGCGGCAGGTCGGTGTTCGTGCGCAGCGCGGCGGAGAATCGCGCAACTATCAGGGAGTTGGCCCCGAGATTCTCGAACATGTGAGCCTCGACGGAGACGCGCTCCAATCCCAACACGGCAGCAAGCTGCTCGGCGAGAGCCGCCTCGGCGTCCGTCGCCGGTTCGCAGTACTCGCCCTCGGCTGAAGCGCTCACCCGGTTGCTGGGTGTCGGCAGGTTTTTCCGGTCGGCCTTGTCGCTGGGCAGCATCGGCATGGTCTCAAGCTGCTCATAGAAGGCCGGGATCATGTAGCCCGGCAGCCGGTCGCGGAGCTCCTCCCTGATCTCCTCGGGCGCGAGTTCGGAGACCCCTTGGCGCAACGTATAGAACGCGGCAAGCTCTGTCATCCCCGGTGCCGACTCATGGGTCTCGACGACTGCCTGCGCGATCCCGGGGATTTGCAGAAGCACCGATTCAATTTCTGACAGCTCGATCCGGTACCCGCGGATTTTGACCTGGGTATCGATTCGGCCGTAGTACTCGATCAACCCGTCGTCGTTGATCCGCCCAAGGTCGCCGCTGCGGTAGATGCGTCCCGATGGGTTATTCGAAATGCCCATCAAGTCGGGGATAAAGACCGCATTAGTCTTCTCGGGATGATTCACATAACCCACCGCCAGCCCGATCCCGGCGATGCCGATCTCGCCTGTCTCTCCCCGTGGCAGGGCACGCGGCTCGTCGGGATCCAGGATCATGATCGTGTAGGTCGGCAGCGGCTGGCCGAGGGTGATCGGCTTGTCGGGATGCAGAACGTCCCACGTGGCGGTCACGGTCGCTTCGGTGGGCCCGTAGACATTGAGGAATCTCCGGCCGGGCCGGTACCAACGCTCGGCCAGATCGCGCGGGCACGCCTCACCCGAGACCAGCAGAAAACGCAGGTCAGGGAGTTCGTGCTCCAGTGTGGCCAACAGGGTGGGTACACAACACATCGCGGTAATACGGTTGTCGAGCAGAAACCGTTCCAGGTCAACCCCGAGCAGGCTCTTCGAACTCGGCTTGGGCACCAACGTCGCCCCGACCATCCACGGCACCCACATCTCCTCGACAGAAAAGTCGAAGGCGATCGTCAGTCCCTGATAGACGCGGTCGTTGCCCTGATATCCGTAGACCTCGGCGGCGACCCTGACGAAGTTGCAAATGCTGGAGTGTTCGATGGCCACCCCTTTGGGACGGCCCGTGGAGCCCGACGTGTAGATGACGTAGGCCAGGTTCTCGACAGGGGCGGGCTTCTCGCTGTCTGCGAGCCGGGAGCCGGACATGGCTGCAATGTCCGCGGCGGCCGTGTCCAAACTCAGGGCGCGCGGGCAGTCCTCCGGCAACAGACTGGCCAGGTGGCTCAAAGTCAGCACGCGGCTGGCCCCGGAGTCCTCCATGATGTAACCCATCCGGTCCGGCGGAAATCCCGCGTCCAGCGGCACATACGCCGCCCGGATCTTCAGCACCGCCAGTATTGAGACATAGGCCCACACGGCGTGGTCGAACAACAGCGCAATGCGATCGCCGGCCTGGGCTCCGTCGTCGAGCAAGTGCCGGGCCAGCTGATTGGCCCGCGCGTCGAGCTCATCGTAGGTCAACCTCGAGTCCGCGGAGTCGACCGCCAACTGATCTGCCCGGCCATCGCGGCGCAACGAGTCGCATCGGCTCTCGAAGAGCTCCTCCAGGCGCTCGCCCGGAGACCACCGCACCTCTTGGCGATGCGGGGACTGCAGCAGCGGGTCCATCGTGGTCGTCATCGGCTCGTGAACTACGTCGGTCGCGGTTGCCGGACCGCCCGAGCCCACCTCGTACGGTGCTGCGCTGAGCTCCGTCTCGCTGAATTCGACTCTTCGCCCTGCGGGTTCTGCCTGCTCGCCGGCCCGACCGACAAACACCGGGCCTTCAGGCTCGGCGCGGACAAAATCCCCAGTGCGGTAGGCCCGGGGCCAGCCGAGGACGTCCAGGGGAGCATATTTCTCGACATCTCCGCCTGGATCGAGGCAGCGGCCTAAGCCAACCCCGCCGATGACCAGTTCTCCTTCTTCGCCCCAGGCGACAGGCTGGTCGTTCCCGTCCACTACGGCCAGTTGCCAGCCGGGCAGCGGCCGGCCAATGCCCGCCGGAGTCGACCCACGGGCCGGAGCACAGGCGACGGTGGCCTCGATGGGACGGTACGTGTTCCATACTTCCCTGCCGGGGGCGGTCAGCCGCGCCGCAAGATGCGGTGGGCATTCCTCGCCGAAGATCAGCAACCGGACGTCTTGCAGCGATTCCGCCTGCCAAAGTGCAGCCAGGGCAGGCGCCGTTGAAACCACGGTGATGCCCCGTTGTACCAGCCAAGGGCCCAGGTTTTCGCCTGAGCGGATGACCTCGGGAGGTGCCGGCACCAAGCAGGCGCCGTGCCGCCACGCCAGCCACATTTCGTGACACAGGCCGGACCTGCCGAAGAGACCGGCCAGCACACGATCGCGGGGCCCGAGCGGGTCATCGGCGCAGAAGACCGACGCTTCAGCGTCCACAAAGGCGGCCGCCGACCGGTGCGACACTGCGATTGACTTGTATTGGCCGGTCGAGCCTGAGCTGACGATGATCCATGCATCGTCATCCGCGGTGGGCGGGCGAGCCTCCCCGTGGGCGGGCGCTCCGATGACGGGACGGACCCGAAGCCCGGGTCCGACTACCGCGCATACTTCGGCCGCTTCCCATACCAACGCGGCCCGGTCACCGAGCTCGTCGGGATCGACAGGGACGCATGCCGCTCCGCGAACGAGCACGGCCAGCACTGCGATGTAGAGGTCGACCGTACCAAGGGCCATCAGGATGCCGACCCGGTCTCCGGCACCGATCCCGCGTTCGCGCAGGTTCAGGGCCAGGGACTCGATCCGCTCCAGCAGCGCCAGGTAATTCAAGGAGGTTGTCCCGTCATCCAACGCCAGCGCGTCCGGGTACTCGTCCACGGAGCGAAAGAGGATGTCCAGCAACGTGCGAGGAATCGGTGCAGGCCCCCCTGAGTACACGCCGGGGGCGGGAGTGATTGTGCTGCCGGTCCGTTCGCTGGCTCCTGCCAGGGTGGAATCCGTTGGCGCCGCCAGTGCGACTAATTCTTTGGGCGCCCCTTTATGAGCGCCGGCCGGCGTCCGCGCGTGGGACTGCCTGACCAGCATGGTCGTGTCCTCTGATTTAAGGTACGAGTTCTCGGCTGACGCCATTGGTACCTCCCGTTTCTGCACTGCATCTGGGTGTATGGGTCACTGGGGTCAGTCCCTGCTCGCGTGGCGCAGAAAGCTGATGTCCTCGTGCCGGCTCGGCACATTGCCTAAGCTGCACCTTCCTCCCCAGTCAGACGTCATGCGGAAGATCCCGGCCGGGTAGCGGCGAGCGCCTGAACCTCGAACTGCGGAAGCGTGTCCGGCGAACGGTCGCCCGCCGCTTCCTTGTCCTGCGGCGTGAGACCAAAGGCGTCCTGCAGAGCGCGGACAGCATCGGCAAGCTCATCGGCCCGTGCCACGGCCGCGATGCACAGCTCGGAAATCGAGATCATCTCCGGACTGATCCCGGCGTCCGAAAGTGCTCTGAAGAAAGTGCTGAGGGTAGTGGGCGAAGAGCGCATCCCGAGTCCGGTGAGCAAGACCTTGCCCACTTCTCCCTTGTGGTACAGGGCTTCAAATCCGATGCGGCTCCGGGCCGCGTCCAGGGCCGCTATGGCTGCCGACGCCTCCGTAGATGGGAGGGTGAAGGTGATGTCGGCGATTCCGGTCCCCGCGTCCCGCGAATTCTGGGCGATCATTTCGATGTTCAGCCCCGATGCGGCGAGCTCCTGAAGGAGTCGCGCGGCAGTCCTCGAGCAGGCCGGGATTCCGGCGATGGTGACTTGTGCGGCGGAGTTGATGCTTGCCACGCCCGAAACCAGAGTCTTTTCGCCTGCGTGCGCATCCGAACGGGGTTGATCGAGACTGGGCAGGATCATGGTGCCCCGCTTTTGCACGAACGAAGAACGGACATGGATCGGAATACCGAAGCGGCGAGCGTATTCGATGCATCGGAGGTGGAGAACTTTTGCCCCCGCGGCTGCGAACTCGAGCATTTCCTCGCTGGCGAGTACATCGATCTTGCGCGCGTTGGGAACGATCCGCGGATCTGCCGTATAAATACCGTCGACATCCGTATAGATCTCGCAGACGCCTGCGCCGAGTGCTGCGGCGAGTGCGACGGCGGTCAAGTCCGAACCACCCCTCCCCAGAGTGGTGACCGTCTTCCCTTTAAGGCTTTTGCCCTGAAACCCTGCCACGACGGCGACCTGACCGTTCTTCAAGCAGGCACGGACTTGGCGCGGATCGACATCGATAATGTGAGCTTTGCCGTGGCAGTCGTCGGTGATGAGGCCCGCCTCGCTGCCTGTGAAGGTCCGGACATCGACGCCCAGATCGGCCAAGGCGATCGCCAGCAAGGCCGCCGAAACGAGTTCGCCGGTCGTCAGCAGGGTGTCGAGTTCGCGGGCAGGGGGATGCGGCGAAACACTGGCCGCGAGATCCAACAACTCGTCGGTGGTGTCGCCCATGGCGGAAACCACCGCAACGACTTGATATCCAGACGCCTGTGTCTCAGCCACTCGGTGAGCGGCGCGACGAATGCCGTCGGCATTCGCCACCGACGAGCCACCGAACTTCTGCACGATGATGTTCGTTGAGCGTCCAGCCGTGCCCGCCGCCTCCGCTCGTTCGCCCCACGGCAGTGGCTCGCCGAGCCTCGAGGCGCTGCGCGGCAGCTCGAATGAGTCCTGTGCCATGCGGACAGCAGCCTCATCCATGGCCTCATCTATGCGCTTAAAGTTTTTCACCCTGACCCCCAAACTTGCTGGGCTGCCGCTGCACCTCGGGTGCGGTCGCTGCCCCGCCAACACTCCGGATTGCCCTGCTGCGCCCGTCCAGAGCTAACCGCCTATTTGCCAATGTGTGCTCGGCTCGGCGTGCTCACTGCGCGCAGCAGCGCCGAACTGGACGCCCGCGGCCTGAGGACGTCCCCACCGCGGCTGCCCGGCGTTTCGTCAAGCCATTCACCGGCAACCGATCGGACAGCCTCTGCAAGCAGGTCAAGCCCGCGGGTCATGTTTTCCGCGCTGATAGTCAATGCAGGCATGGCTTTGAGTACTTCTCCCTCCGGCCCGGAGGTTTCTACCAGCAAGCCACGGGCGTAGGATTCGGCGGCAACTTTTCGTGCCATTGTCCGGTCCGGGAAATACACGCCGGCCAAGAGCCCCCGACCGCGGACAAGGGCGCCTTCAATGCCGGCCGCCATCGTTGCCAGAGCTGCATGCAGCTGTGCGGACCGTGCCGCGATGTCTCGTTCGAATCCCCGACCGTTCCAGAAGTGTTCCAGGGCCGCGGTCCCGGTCACGAAGGCCGGGTTATGGCCGCGGAAGGTACCGTTGTGCTCCCCCGGCTTCCAGATGTCCAGTTCGGGTTTTAACAACATGACGGCAAGCGGCAGTCCGAAACCGGACAGTGATTTCGACAGGCAGACAATATCGGGTTGGACACCTGCTTCCTCAAAGCTGAAGAACGTGCCCGTACGTCCACACCCGGCCTGGACATCATCGACGATAAGAAGCATGCCGTGCTGGTGACAGATATCGGAGAGTCGCCGCAGCCAACTTCCACTGGCCGCTCTGAGCCCTCCCTCGCCCTGAACCGTCTCCACTATGACCGCGGCGGGTTTGTCCAGTCCGGACCCGCTGTCCTCCAACGCATGCTGCAGCCACAGGAAATCTTCCGCCGGCTGGTCGAAGTAGCCGTCATAAGGGAAGCTGGAGGCGTTATTGAGCGGAACTCCTGCGCCTTGGCGTTTTAGTGAATTGCCCGTTACCGCCAGTGCGCCAAGGGTCATCCCGTGAAACGCATTGGTGAAGCTCAGCACTTGGTGCCGGCCGGTAACCTTGCGCGCCAGCTTCAGCGCCGCTTCGACGCTGTTCGTCCCGGTGGGGCCGGTGAACATGACCTTATAGTCGAGACCGCGAGGGATCAGGATTAGTTCCAGGAACGTCTCCAGGAATCGCCGCTTCGCCGTCGTCTTCATATCGAGTGAATGGATGACCGACCCGGAGCGCAAGTAAGCAATCAGCGGCTCCAGGAGAAGCGGATTATTGTGCCCGTAATTGAGTGCTCCTGCGCCCGAAAAGAAATCCAGATACTCCCTGCCGTCCTCGCTATGCAGCGTGTCCCCGGCGGCGTAGTCGAAAACGGTATCCCAGGTCCGGCAGTAACTGCGGACCTCCGACTCGAGAGATGTAAAGATATCCATCATGCACCTGCCTTAGCTGTCGCTGGCTGCCGCCCCGGGCACGTTTCCTCCGGGCGGGGGGAGCGTCCGAGTCCCGGGCTGCAGGCCTGGACAACTCCGGTGCCCCGTCCTGCTGCGCCGGACCGTGCAGGACCGCCGCATGTGTGAACATGCGTGTGGCAGGCCCTCGAGACCTTGTCGAGTTCTGCGATCATGTCGATTCCCCAATCTGTTCAACCGGGTCCCCAATCCGTTCCACCAGACGGATTCTGCGATCGACCAGCGCGCGCAGTGCTCCTAAGGGGATGCGCGATGCTGCCCGTGTCCCAGGCGAGGCCCGTGCCCCAAATTCGGTTGCCGGGATGGATGTCACAGCCCGCCGACGCATGCCCGCGGACTGTCCCGGAACCGATAGTCGTCGAGAGCCTCACGCCCCCTTGGTTTCTACCGAAGCTTTCGACAGTTTCAGCCTAGGAAGCGGCTACGATGTATGCCCAAGTAGCCGACACTCGACTTGGACCGACAATTCGGCTGTTTCCTGCCGCGGCATGACCGATGGTCTACTTGCTGCTTCGCGGCGGGTACTTGGATCTGCACGTCAGCTACTTGCTGTTGGCCCTCACTGATCCAGTACTTCGGCGTACCGGATCAGCTGCTGGCGGTTCTCGACCCCGAGTTTTCGGTATATCCGGTACAGATGGCCCTCAGCGGTCCGGGGAGAGAGCGTCAGGGACTCCGCGATCTGCTTGTTGCTGGCGCCCCGGCGCACCAAGTGGACAATTTGTTGCTCCCGAGCGGTCAGTGCCGGTGCACTCCCCCGGGCACGTTCGGTTGCAGGAGTCGTGACACCGTCGAGTCGGCGCAGGGTTACCCGCAATTGGTGCAGTGCACCGTTGTGCTGGCGTTGAAGCCCCTGCCGCTGGTAGATGTCCGATGCCCAGGACGTTGCCGTGGCCGCGAGCAGATCTTTGCCCGCACGCGTTGCCATCTCGGCTGCTGTCATCAAACCCCCCGGATCCGATGAGGCCCTGCTGGACGCGACAGCCGCCAAAGCCTGGGTTTCGGGCCCATCCAACGGGGCGCACAGTTCCGCGAGACGTGCCGCCCCGCTATCGTCCCCGAGCAGGAGCTGATGCTCCAGGATCTCTTTCTCTGCGCTGACCCATCCCGCGGCACGGGCCGTTGCCGCGAAGGCTTCAAGTTCGTCCAGTAGAAGAACCGGATTTGCGCGTGCTGTTCCCGGCGGGCCCGCACGGCTTGATGCAGCTGCCGCAGCGTAGGCAGAGGCTACAAGCAGGCGCGGGCGGCTCCCGGTGCCCGCTTCTTTCTGCAAGCCAACCCGGAAGTCTTTGGCTTGCCCGCCGTTGCCCAACAGAGCCGCTCCGGCTGCTGCGGCTCCGAGCACGGATGGAAGCAGCATCCCTTGATCCTCGTGGCGCAGCGGGCCGATACCTTCCGCCAACGACTGGACCGCGGGCTTCATCCGGCCCCTTCGAAAGAGAAGCAGTCCTCGCAGAGCGGATTCGTTACCTGAAAACCAACGGTGCCGGCACGGCGCGGTCCTGCTGTATTCATCCAGGGCGCGTTCTGCCTCCTGGTAGCGGCCGACGATCAACAAGGACTCCACGTTCCGGGAAAAGACAAAGGGATAGAAGGACCGTAGCGAGGGAGTTGCCGCGACCAGCTTCAGGGCCTCTGTCCCGGCTTCCGCCGCCTGCCTGAAACGGCCGGTTTCCGCCAGGCAAAGCGCCTTGACGGTACCGGCAAGCAGTCGGGTAACTCCAGCATCCTCAGATCCAGGGGCAGGGGCGTTCTCCAGCCGATCGAGGGCCGTTCCGAAGTTTCCTTCCAACATGTCGCCATAAGCCTGCAGCAACCAAGCACCGGTTGCTGCATCCAGGCACGCCGCTGCGACCGGAGCGTCGCCCGGGACCGTCGAGGGTTGCGCCGCCGCTGCTTCCATCCAACCGGAGGAAATCTTTTCAAGCTGGGCCCGGTACCCGGCTTCCGGCTCCACCACGGACGCCCGGAGCAGCGCGGCGGCCGCGATTGTCCGACGGTCCACGTTCTCATGGATCAGGTCCAGTGCCGCTTTGGCCTCCGACCTGTCGCCCAGCCCCCAATGGGCGCGGGCTCGTTCCACCAGAGCTGCAGGCTGGCCGTTTGCGCCGGCATCGGCAAGCCTCAAAGCCAACGGATGGTCACACTCGTCATTGGCGGCACACGCGGCACGTAGTGATTCTTTGGGTGACGGCGGCCGGCCGGCGTCAACTTGCCAGCGCACCAGTTCCACCCTGGCTCTCTCAGGTGCAGGTTTCAGGCGGTTCATGACGTGCAGGAATTGGTTGAGAAGTTCCGCGCTGCATCCTGCGGGCACCATGGATCGGATAATGTCCGCGTACGGCGGGAACCGAAGCCGCACGGCGAGGTTTCCGCTGCGCATGTCCGCCAACAGCCCCATCTCCTCCAAGGATCGGACCGCCATACTGTCGAAGAGGGCACCGGCCGCTGCAGCCGGCACGGAGCCGGCCAGGGCGGCGATGTCCACCACACGCCGCTGAGGTGCCTCCAGCCCAGTGACCAGTCCCTTGAACAGATCAGCGGCGGCCGGATCCAGGCCAGTGGGTTCCTGGATCATCCGCCACACTCCGTGGTGCTGCACCACATTGCCCGCTGCAGCAGCGTGGGCGGCCAGGGCCTTCAGGAGGTGCGGATTTCCCAAAGACTTGTGCTGCAGCATCTGCACCGTCCCGCCGGCTACCGTCCCTCCGAACATCTGTTCAAGGGTGTTGCGGACTTCCGCCGTCGTGAGCGGCCGCACTTCGAAGGCTTCCAGGATCCCGTCCTGGCACAATTCCAGGAGCTCCCGCGGCTGCGCGCTCCAGCTTCTACAGAGCGCAAGGATCTTGAGCGAGCGCGCCATGACCAGTTGCGCCAGCAGATGGCTGCTCGCGTCGTCCAGATCATGGACATCGTCGACGATCAGCAACAGGGGACGGGCCTCGCCCGCGGGGCCCTTGGCAAGGGAGGAGCGCACCGTCCGCAGGACCGCCAGCGGAGATTCCAACTCCGCGGGGGTCACTCCCCTCAGATAAGGAAAGAGCGCACCGTAGGGCACGTGTGCCAGGGTTGGTTCGGCTCGTACCCGCTGCACCCGCACCGTGTCCCCAAGGTTCCGGACAACCTCATCCGCGACGGTGGACTTCCCTATGCCGGCGTCCCCGTAAAGCACCGCTCCGCCGGTTGCCTGGCCGGCGAGGCAAGCGGTCACCGCATCGACGAGGTCCCGGCGCCCGCCCCCGGAGCCGGAAACGTTCATGCGGTTGGGCCAGGGGACTCCGGAGCCAGCATCTCGGCCAACTCTTGACGGCTGCGAATGAGCAGTTTGGAAAACACCTGGTACAAGTGGCCTTCGACCGTTCTGGTCGAGACACCAAGTTCCCGGGCAACAGCGTGATTGCTGCGGCCCTCGGCAACAGACCTGGCAACAGCCTGTTCACGCGCCGTGAGGCGCCCGCGCCAGGCGGCCTCGTAGCCTGATTCCGTCCCGGCCTCAAGGAGTGTGCGAACCTTGCGCCTGACCCTGCGGAGTACATCGGCCCGTCCCGATCTGTCTGCGGCCGCCTCGGCCTGGCCGGCTACGTCGCGGGCAAAGGTCAGTTGACCGGCTCTAGCCGCTTGCTCGGCCGCTTGGAGAAGCAGGTTGGCGTTTCCGGAAGCGAGGCCCCTCGCGTACGTTTCGCAGACATCGGCGAAAGGTCCTTGGCACCGGGTGGCAAGTTCCAGCAGTCGGCCATCCTCGTCCACCCCGGACAGACGCACCATGGCCGCCAGCGCCATCATCTCCATGGCGCCGACCGCCGCCGACCGGTCCGCAGCCGCCTGCTGCCGCAGCAGTCGCAGCGCACCATCGACGTCGCCGCTGGCCGCCCGTGCCATGGCACGAAAGTGCCGTTCCAGGCGGGTGATGAGCCAGGGGCTTGCCCCGCCGCGGGGGGGTTCTGTTCCTGCCTCTCCGCCGGCTTCATTGAGCATGGCCCGGCAGTAAGCCGAGGCCGCTTCGGCCAATGGTGCCAATCCGTCGGGATCCGCTTCCGACGACTGGGCGCGGGCAGAGCGCAGCAGGCCCGCTGCACGGTGCAGATCACCGGTTGAGGCCAGTACGATGCCGTCAACGAGTTCCTCCCACGTACCGCCGGGATCACCACGGCGGCCGCACTGGCGGAGACGCCCGGCGCCGTCCAACCAGGAGCCGGACAGCAAGTAGGCTGCGGCCCGGTGCTGTTGGATCTCCCGGCGGCGTTCTTCAGGCAGCGTTGCAAGGTCGGGCCACGGCTCGTCGGCAACCGCCAGCGCATCATCACTGCGGCCGGTGACTGCCAAGGACTCGCAGAGCAGGGCCCGGCTGAGCAGTCTCTGCCACGTCGGGACAAAGGGATCCTCTGCACAGCGCCGAAGCAGGTCTAGCGAGCCAGCGTACTCACCCTGAAAGACCATGGACCGGGCCGTGTCCAGCGGCGGCACCAAGCCGTTCCGGACCGGTTCCGGGTGGCTGCGGAGGGTCGTCCGGGGCACGGCCGGTGGCCGGGACCGATAGTGGCCGTCGGGCGAGGTTGCGCGGAGGGCCTCTGCCATGAGCCGGTCAGCGATTTTGACCACTGGGGCCGGATGGTAGCCGATGCCGGCTATCCCGCGATACTGAAGCTGGTCCAAGGCACCACCGCGCCCGGTCGCCTGCAGATCGGACAGGGGAAGACCGCCGGACTCCGCGAGTTGGCGGGCGAGCTCCAGAACGTCGTCGTCCAAACCGCTCAGGGTCGCGCACACAGTGCTCACCGTGGGCGGCCCCAGCCGGACCGGTTTTCCGGTGTGGACCCATACGCCGTTCCGTTCCCGGAGAGTACCTGAGGATACGTAGTCCCTGACCAGCAACGGAACCAACCTTGGATTCCCGCCGGAATGTGCCTGCAGCACCCGCGCCGCTTCGCGTGAAAGCCGTCCGTCCAGCCCGGTCGCAGCCAGCTCGCCAACTTCCGACTGGTTCAGGGGAGGCAGGTCGATCCGCCGCATTCGCGGGTCGTGGCCCAGGCTCAGGAACGCCGGCGGAACCGCCGAAAAATCCCGGGCGAGAATAATGCTTCGTACATCTCCCCTCGTGACCAGTTGGCCGAGCAGTGTCGCGGAGTCGCCGTCGATATGCTCCGCGTTGTCGATCAGCAGGACGATGTCTCTGCCGCCGGCTGCCTGGCTCAGTTGTTGTGACAATCCGTCCAGAACCAGCATCGGGTGCGCCAGCTGCGAGTCATCCAACTCGGCCAGCAAGTATGTCAGCGCCCCGTAGGAGCGGCTGCGCGCGTACGCGGTGCCGCGCAGTTGGACGACCAGGACGCGTTCCCCAAGATGTTTAACCACATGCCGTGCCAGCAGCGTCTTCCCGTATCCAGAGGGCGCGACGACGACCGCGCCCGCGGATCCCCTGTCCGTCAGCGCTTTAAGAACCGCTCCTGCGACCTCCACCCGGCCGATCAGAACCGTGTCCGGGCCGGGCACAAGCGCATGACTGAATAAAGCGTCAGCCTTCATGGCGAGACCGTCTTTCTTCCCCTGCCCCCAACGCCCGACCCCCATCGGACGTGGGATTAACCATAGCCAGCGAGTCCGGCCTTGTACACGAGTAGCAGGCGGGTGGGCCTGGAACGGCTGCGGCAGATGATCCACGCCGGCCAAGGTACAGTCCCGGTCCGAGACGGGAAGCCTCCGGAGACGGAAACGGAGCCGGCGAGGGGGCGGCCACATCGTCAGGCCGTCACCCGTCGCCGGCTCCGCTCAGGAACCGCTGGAGACTGGTTGAAACTGTGTCAGGCCCCGCTGTCAGGCCTTGCCGTCGAAGAGGCTCGTGACCGAGCCGTCTTCGAAGACTTCACGGACCGCGCGGGCGACCAGCGGAGCAATCGACAGGACGGTCAATTCCTTGAAGTTTTTCTCCGGCGGGATCGGCAGCGTGTTGGTGACCACCACTTCCCGGGCACCGCTCTCGGAAAGCCGGCGGGCGGCGGGATCCGAGAACACGGCGTGCGTTGCTGCGATGATGACGTCCTTGGCGCCGGCGTTCTTCAGGACCTGAACGGCACCGGAGATCGTTCCGCCGGTGTCGATCATGTCGTCGATCAGCACGCAGGTGCGGCCCTCAACCAAGCCGACGACCTGCTTCGACACGGCCTGGTTCGGCGCGTTCACGTCGCGGGACTTGTGTACGAAGGCCAGCGGAGCCCCGCCCAGCCGCTCGGCCCACTGTTCGGCAACGCGGACGCGGCCGGTATCCGGAGACACCACGGTCACGTTGTCCAGGTCGACCCGTGTACGGACGTACTCGGCCAGGAGCGGGATGGCCATGAGGTGGTCGACAGGACCGTCGAAGAAGCCCTGGATCTGCGCCGTGTGCAGGTCGACGGACATCAGCCGGTCGGCGCCGGCCGTCTTGTACATGTCGGCCACCAGGCGGGCCGAAATCGGTTCCCGGCCGCGGTGCTTCTTGTCCTGCCGGGCATACGGGTAGAACGGAGCGACCACGGTGATGCGCTTGGCCGAGGCCCGCTTCAACGTGTCCACCATGATCAGGTGCTCCATCAGCCATTCGTTGATGGGAGCCGGGTGCGCCTGGATCACGAAGGCGTCGGTACCGCGCACGCTTTCCTCGAACCGGACGTAGATCTCGCCGTTTGCGAAGTCGTAGGCGGACGTCGGCAGGAGGTCGATCTCCAACTCTTTGGCGATCTCCCGCGCCAGTTCCGGATGGGCGCGTCCGGAGGCCAGCACCAGCCTCTTTTCGCCCTGTGCCTTGATTCCGCTCATGAAGGATCACTTTCTGCAGTTGGGGATTGCGTGGAGGAAGTTCGGGTGGCAGCTTCTGCAGATGAGCTGCCGGGGCGGTTCTTCTGCACCCAGCCGTCAAGGTTCCGCTGCGGCGCGACGCTGACCGCGAGCGCTCCGGGCGGCACATCCTTGCGGATCACCGCGCCTGCGCCGGAGTAGGCACCGTCGCCCACGTGCACGGGAGCCACAAAGACGGTGTTCGAGCCGGTGCGCACATTCGAGCCGATGACGGTACGGTGCTTCTTTTCGCCGTCGTAATTGGCGGTGATGTTGCCACAGCCAATGTTGGCATACTCACCGATCTCCGCATCCCCGGCATAGCCCAGATGGGACAGCTTGGCGCCCGTGCCGATGGTCACGTTCTTGGTTTCGTAGAACGCGCCGATCTTCCCCTTCTCGCCCAGCACCGTGCCGGGGCGAAGGTAGGTGAACGGGCCAACGGTGGCGCCGGGCCCGATCTCGGAATCGGTGCCGTGCGTCCTGATGACCGAGGCGCCCTCGCCCACGGTCACGTTCGTCAGGGTCGTCTCCGGCCCCACCACGGCATCGGAGGCGACATGCGTGGCGCCGTGCAGCTGGGTGCCGGGCAGCAGCGTCACGTCGGTGCCGAACGTCACCGTCGAGTCGATCCAGGTGGATGACGGGTCCACGATGCTGACGCCGGCCCGCATGGCAGCGTCCAAGACCCGCCGGTTGTGCTCCGCCCCCAGGGCAGCCAACTGGACCCGGTCGTTGGCCCCCTCCACCTGCCAGCGGTCGGTGGTGACGACGGCGGCCACCCGGCCGCCGTCGGCCCGGGCCAGCGACAGCACATCGGTCAGGTACTTCTCGCCCTGGGCGTTGTCCGTGGTGATCCTGGACAGGGCGGCGCGAAGGACTCCGGCATCGAAGGCGTAGATTCCGGAGTTGACCTCACGGATCGCGCGCTGTTCGTCGGTGGCGTCCTTGTGCTCGACGATGCCCTGGACACTGCCGTCCTCGGCGCGGATGATCCGCCCGTATCCGCCGGCGTCATCGAGGACTGCGGTCAGTACGGTAACGGCATTCCCGCTGGAAGCATGCTCGGCCACGAGTTCTTTCAGCAGCGCCGTGGTCAGCAGCGGAACGTCGCCGTAGGTAACCACCACGGGGCCGTCCGGCTGGGCGGGAAGGGCATCCAGCGCCACCTCCACTGCGCGCCCGGTACCGGGGATCTCGTCCTGGTCGACGATCAGTACGTCCGGATCCAGCGAAGAGATATGCTCCGCCACCCGGTCACGCTCATGGCGTACGACGGCGGCAAGCACCGTGGGTGCCAGGCCGCGTGCCGCGGCGAGCGCGTGGCCCACCATGGAGACGCCGCCGATCTCATGCAGGATCTTGGGCTTTTTGGACTTCATCCGGGTGCCCGCCCCCGCGGCCAGGACGATGACCGCTGCCGGTGTTGAAGCGTTTTTGACGTTTTGTTCAGGGACGTCCTGGGGGCTCACTAAGTGGCACTCCTCGCTGCGCTGATTCCGGTGTGGCCGGTGCATTTGGGTTAACGGCATCCTACCTGCCGCAGCACCTCCGGTTTACCGGCCGGTGGTCGTTCCGCCCATAGGATTCGAACCTATACTCCACGGCTCCAAAGGCCGGGGTGCTGCCATTACACCAGGGCGGACCGTGCCGCCAAGAACACTGACCCGGTGGCACAAGTGTCCATTTTGCCACGTTTGCCAACCCCGATGCGACTCGGCGGCACCGGCCGCCGACACATGGCATCCGTGCCGGTCACTCCACCGCGGTCGCGAGGCTGGGTGCGTCCTCAAAGGATGGCTCGACGGCCGCCGGCAGGCTGGCACCGCTGCGCAACAGCCGGGCCATGACTGCTGCCGACACCGGCTTGCTGAAATAGAACCCCTGGCCACCGCTACAGCCAAGATCGCGCAATTGTTCGGCCTGTTCCCGCGTCTCGATGCCCTCGAAGATCGCGTCCAGCCCCGCAGCACGAATGAGCTGAAGGACGGCACCGATGAAGTCCTGCTGGGAACCGTCGGCCGAATGCGTAGCAATGATTGACCGGTCCACTTTGACCATGTCGACCGGCAACCGGCGCAGGTAACTGATCGATGAGTAGCCGGTTCCGAAGTCATCGATTTCGATGCCGATCCCGAGCTTGCGCAGGGCCAGCAAGGAGTAGGTCTCCACTTCTCCCCCGGTAACCAGACCGGTCTCCGTGATCTCCAGCACCAGCGACTCGGCCGGCATTCCGGAATCCCTCAAAACGCCCCGAACGTGCTCTACCAGGTCGATGCGTTGGAGCTCGGCTACTGAGAGATTAACGCGGATCTGGAATCCCGGGTCCAGGTTCAGTTCGGCGGACCACTGGGCGAACTGGTGCGCGGCCGCCGACAAGGTCCACCGCCCCAGGTCAACAATCAGGCCGGTCTGTTCCGCCATGGGGATGAAGTCGGCCGGCATGACACGTCCCCGCACCGGGTGATTCCACCGGATCAACGCTTCCACCCCGATCGGCAGGCCCGTGCACAAATCCACCACCGGTTGGTACTCGAGCTCGAAGCCGCCGGTCGCGATGGCGCCGCGGAGTTCGGTCGCCATCTGGTTGTGCAGTTGGCGCGTTTGGAGCATATGGGACTGGAAGACCTTGGTGCGGTTCTGAGGGTCTTTTTTCGCCTCGTACATGGCCGTGTCCGCGTCCAGCAGCAGGCCCTGCGCGGTCTGTCCCGCATCTGCCACCCGGACGCCAATGCTGGCCTGGGGCCAGACAGTAACTTCATCCAGTTGGATTTCGTCATTGAGCACGCCCAGAATCCGCTGGGCCACCTGGAGCGCGAGATCCGTCGTCGCGCGCGGAAGCAGGACCGCAAATTCGTCGCCGCCCAGCCGTGCCACCGTGTCGCCGTCGCGCACGACGGACCTCAGCCTGTTTGCCACGACCGTGAGTACGCGGTCGCCGGCGTCGTGGCCAAAGCTGTCGTTGACCTGCTTGAAGGAGTCCATGTCCAGCAGGAGCAATGCCGGGGCCCGCTGGCCGGACCGCGCGTCGTCGAGCGCGGCGTCCATGTCCTTGGCCAAGGCCGTGCGGTTCGCCAGCCCGGTCAAGGCATCGGTAAGGGCCATCCGGCTCATGTCCCGATGTGCCTGGCGCAGTTCAGCCGTCCGTTGCTCGACGCGCTGTTCCAGTTCCATGTAGCTAAGCTGCAGTTCCTCGGCCAAGAGGTTGACGCCCGTGATGACGGCGTCGATATCGTCGCGTGCCGGCGAGGGGTCGATCCTGGTGGTCAGATCGCCTCCGGCCAGGCGGACCATCCCGTCGACCAACTGCTGGAGCCGAGGATCGGGATTATGCGGCATTGTCCCGTTCCAGCCACGCGAGGGCCTGTGGTTCGGAGTCAAAGTAGCGGACAGGGCATTCGGACGGTTCGGCTCCCAGTACGAAGTTGGCGATCACCCGGTCCACCGGGGACTCACCCACGAGGGCAATGGCGGACGCATTCGTCTGCCGACCCAGCATCGACCGGGCCAGGCGGGAAATTGATGTGACGCCCGTCATCCGCATCAAGACACGGCACGGGTGGCCGCCGGAAAGAACGCGAAGCTGTGTTGACGTGCGGGCCGCGACTTCGTCGGTGAAGGCTGCTCCGCGCGGAAGATCGACGCTGATGATGCCGTCGCCGGCACTGATCACGTCGGCTGCAACGGCATCGGCCGCGTCAACCATGCGCCTCATGCGGCCGCGTCGATATTGGATACCGCTCCTGCAACCCTCTCGGGCCAGCCATGACCTAGCACGTGCATCCGCTCCCCAACGATTCGGTGGAAGCTTTCGCTCCCGTCCAACAAATCCAGAACTTACTGCTTTAGAACTGCCAATCGTTCACAGCGTAAACGAACGGAGTTCACGACACGCTCAATGACACGATGAAGAATGCATATTACGAAGCCCGCGGAAACTCGGCGATTGTAGCCGCGACCTGCGCCGCCCGATCTTTGGCGCCCGCCTGGCTAAAATAGGCTTGGCTGTCCTTAAGGCAACGCAACGCATTCATGAAGTCGCCCTGCTCCCGCAGGGCCCTGCCCAGGAGAAGATTCGCTTCTCCCGCGGTCTGGTGGCCCATTGCCTCCGACTCGCTGCAAATAGCGACGAGTATCGCCACGGCTTGATCCAATTCCTGGTTTAGGACGTGCCAGTTGGCGCGGTTCAAGCGGTTCTTAAACCGGTCGCTGCCATCCTCACCGATAATCGACGCGGCCAACTCAGCGCGCTCCATGCAATGTTCTGTTTCTGCGTCTGCCACACCTGCCGACAATCGCATTGAGGCAGAAGCGCGATTGAACCAAGCCCACAGAGCCAGATCATTCAAGGGTGACAGGTACTCAGCTGCGAGCTTGTGGTATTTAATCCCGTCCTCGGCCTCATGCCGCAGGAAGGCCACATTACCGATGACCCAGTAGCCCTTACCTGTAGCCTGTGAATCGATGCCTGACCCCAAGATTCCGACAAGCTTCAGGCACTCCTGCCAAGCCTGCTCCAATTCGTCGCTCTCCGCGAGGGAAGCGATCAAGGCAAGAAAAGAACCTATTCTCAGGTTCTCGCCTACGTCTATGTCCGAGGAAATGTGAACCGCTTTGGCCCCGAACTGAACAGCTCGGTCTAGCTCGCCCGCTGCTTGACAAACATCCGACAGCAGGGTGAGCACACGGCATTCGAGCTCTCGCGACCCAAGCGTGATGGGGTGATTCCGGAGAACTTCTGCCGTATTAATGCAAGATCGTATGTCACCCATGCCCCGCTGGCATTCGGCTTGAAACAAGGTCATCTGCCACCATGCCGTTTCATCGCCTGCCTGTTTCGCACGACACGCGGCCTGGAGGGCAAGCTCCAGCCCGTGCAGAAAGTCCCTTCGGCCGAAAGCCTCCCGCGCGCGCAGCTCAATTAGGAAACTATCTCCGGACGGATCAGGAGCCATGGTGCCTATCCTCCATGCATCGAAGTTTATTCAGACAGGCAAGTGGTCCCATCTGCATCATCCTATTAGGCCCGCCGCGCTAACTGGGGAACCCGTGAAATGTGTCGTTTAACCGGTAGTTGGAACGCCCTCCTGTCTGTACACTAAACAGTGTCATCACCACTGCATCGATTTGCGAGTCTATGCATAAAAAACGAGGGAGCACCCGATGAAAAAGTTCTCGGCATCAGTACTCATTGCTGCAGTTCTGGCCATTACCGGCGCGACGGCTGCATCAGCAGCAGAAACGGCGATTGCGACGGACACCACAGTCAAGTCGGCACCGGTTTCTGGTGGCTTTTCGATTCAGACCGGCAACTGGCCGCACTAGTAAGTAAATAGAGCGGGAATCCCGCTCGCCGGCTGAGGCCGTGGCATGCATCTTCGGACGCGTGCCACGGCCTTGGTGGTTTAAGAGACAGCCACTGCGTCCGAGGCGTCGGCGGGTTGTTGTTTCGGTCCGGAATCCAGCGGCAGTGTAATCGTGAAGGTCGTGCCGATGCCGACCCTCGACTCCACGGAGATATCGCCGCGGTGCTGGTCGACCATCCCCTTGACGATGGCCAGGCCCAGGCCGGTGCCCTGGATGGCATGGGCGTTGGATGCCCGGTAGAAACGCGAGAAGAGCTGGGGCAGGTCTTCTTCCGGGATGCCGATCCCGCTGTCGGCGACCTTGACCACGGCGCAGGGAACGCCGTCGTCGTTCTTGCCGCCGAGGCCGACCGTGACCCGCACCTCCCCGTCCTGCGGCGTAAACTTGACGGCATTGGACAGGATGTTGGTGAAGACTTGCTCCAACATCTTTGTATCGCCGTCGGCGGCGAGCCGGGTGTCCAGCCCCTCACTGACCAGCTTTACGTTCTTGGCCTGCGCCACCGGTTCCAGCGCGGTGGAAACCGTGCGCAGGAGGCGTGGCAGGTCCACCGGTTCCGTCTTCAACCCGCTGCTCTGGAAATCCATCCTGGACAGGGTGAGCATGTCTTCGATCAACTCGCGGAGCCGCGCGGCATTGCGACCCACGATCTTCAGCATCCGCGCCACTGATTCCGGGACCTCACCGGCGTCTCCGTCCAGCACCAGCTCCAGGTACCCGGCGATAGAGGTCAACGGAGTCCGGAGCTCATGGTTGACCGTTGCCACGAAGTTCGACTTGGCTTGGTCCAGCTCGCGAAGCTTTTCCACGACCTGTTGTTGAACTGTAATCAGGTGCCCCTGAATCAGACCGTGGGCCAGGTTGCCGGCTACGTGCTGAAGCAGTGAAATCTCGGCAGGCGACCATGGCCGCGGCTGCCCCGTGCGGATCAGGCACAGCAAGCCGAAAGCCTGCGGGCCCTGCCCCAAGGGCGCGAGCAGGGACAATTTGCCCCGGGGGGTGGCGAGCCATTCGGCCACATGGGGATATGCGGCGATATCGATGCCGCCGTCGTCGGCCGACGTGAGCACGCTGTGCTTGGCCCAGAGCGCCGAGGACAGCTCCAGCACCTGTTCGTCGCTGCGGTAGGGCATGGAGCCCTGGGTGGATTCGCTGATCCATTGAGCGGTGGTATGCGGCACTCGTTCGTCCGCCAGGGTACGCACCCAGACGTGGTCGGCTTCGAAGGCCTCGCCGATGCCACTCAACGCGAGGTTGATCATTTCGTCCGGGTCATTCGTACTGCGAATGCCGTCGGACACATTCCGGATCCGCTCCCGCAGGACGGCCACCCCGTTGCGTTCCCGTCGCCGGTGTTCCGATCTCGCGAGGGTCACGCGGACACGGTTCACCACACTGGCGGCCGTCAGCGGCTTGATCAGGTAGTCGGAGACGCCCAGCTCGTAGCCGCGTTCCACCAAGTGCAGCTCGTCCTCGGTGGCCATGAGCATCACCCGCCACTGCGCGCCCGGCTGGCTGTCCGACAGCCGTCGCACGGCTTCCATCCCGGCCAGGGACATATCGGCGGCGTCCACCAAAAGGATGTCGGGCGGGTTGCGCTGCACCTCGGCCAACACCTCGGCCGCGGAAGTCAACGCAGCGACCGATATGCCGGCATCGCTCAGGACGCTGCGCAGGAACCCGCGGGTCGCAGGGTCCACGGCGCCGACCAGGACGGTTGGGCGCGCTGCCGCCCCGGGCTCACCTGCAACGGTCCGCACTGCATTCCTCCTGCATTGAACGCGGCCCGGTGTCGTCCCGGCCCCCCGACGTTATGAATGAAGAGTAGCAGTGCTCTCACCGGTACGACGGGAGGTTCCGTCCTGCCTCCGGCGCGCACCCGTCCCCCGATCAGGACCGGTGCAGGCCCGGCACCAGACGCGGGAAGCAGACATTCCGGTCCGGCCCCGGCCGGTGCACTGCCGCTTGGGTTAGCGTTGCCACCATGACACACGTCCCGCGGATCGCCGCCGTCCCGCTTTCGGTCCTTGCGGCCATCATCGTGACGGTGTTGGCGTGGGCGAGTGCCTTCGTCGTGATCCGCGGCGTGCTGCCGCATTTCGGGCCCGGTCCGCTCAGCCTGATGCGGCTCGCCATCGGCTCGGCCGCACTGGCACTGCTGTTGGTCGGGCGGCCGTGGGTCAGGCCGGGCCGCCGGGCGTGGTTGCTGATCGCCGGCTGCGGCCTGTCGTGGTTCGGCGTCTACAACTTCGCCCTCAACACCGCGGAGCAATCGCTCGACGGCGGCACCACCGCCATGATCGTCAATCTCGCACCCGTGCTCACGGCCTTGGGCGCCGGGCTGTTCCTGGGCGAAGGCATCCCCAGGTGGCTGGCCATCGGCGCCGGAGTCGCTTTCTCGGGAGTCGTCATGATCGGCTTCGGCACCGGTGACGGCGCGGCCGGCGGCGTCGGGCTGCTCTGGGCGCTGGCAGCGGCGTTGACGTACTCCGCCGGGGTGCTGCTCCAGAAGCCGGCCCTGGGCAGCGTGCCGGCCGGGCAGGTCACCTGGTTGGCCTGCAGCATCGGTGCACTCTCATCGCTGCCGTTTGCCGGTGACCTTTTGGCGGAACTGCGCACCGCCCCGGCCGCGGCGACCTTGGGCGTGGTGTATCTGGGGTTGGTGCCCACGGCCCTGGCTTTCAGCACCTGGGCCTATGCCCTGGCCCGGATGCCGGCCGGGCAACTGAGCGTTTCGTCCTACCTTGTTCCTCCGGTCACCATCGTGTTGGGGTGGCTGTTCCTGAGCGAGACGCCCACCTTGCTGGCCGTCATCGGCGGCGGGGTGTGCCTGCTGGGCGTTGCGCTGTCCCGCCGGCGCGACCGGCGGGAACGGCAGTCAGGGCGCGGCACCCACCCGGCCGAGGGTGCCCAACCGGCTGGCAATGCGGGAGATGTCGACGGCGGACGGGCTGGCTGACGAGGCCAGGTCAAGCGGCTCCGCGCTGATGACCGTCAACGGCACGTCGGTGTCATAGAGGATGTCCACAATATTGCTGAAGCGCTGCCAGCCGTTCATGCTGATCGCTTCCCGGGGCGGCACACCGGAGATGATCCAGTGGGCGGCGTGCGCCAGCAGGCCCAAATAGTCGGAGGCGGCGGTGGGCCCTTCGCACAGGTCGCGGAAATCGAACCACAATTCGGCCGGCGTGCTCCGAAGGACCGGCAGCGGCCAGCTCCCCGGCCGCAGTTCGCGCGCCTCTGCCGCGGACGGCCAGTCTAGGCCCGCCTCGGCAACCCGCGGGTCGCCGGGACCGTCCGGGGCAACGACCATGGCGCCGTCGCCGAACCGGCCGGGGCGGGCACCGCCGTCGTCCGACCGGCCGTCGGCGCAATCGGCGGGCTGCGTGCGGTAGTCGACCGGGCCGGCGACGGGGGCAACGTGCATGGTGCGGCGGATCAGGGCGATGGTGGGCTCGAACAGCTCATGGAAAGCCTCGCCGGGCATCAACTGCTCGGGCGGATAGTTCGAGGTGGTGACCAGCACTATGCCGCGGCGGTGGATGTCGCGCAGCAGCCGGGCCAGCAACTGGCCGTCCCCCGGATCGTGGACGTGGAATTCATCCAGGACCAGCAGGGCGCAGCCGCGCAGCAAGCCGTCGATGGCCACCTCAATGGCGCTGGTGCCCGGCGGCCGGGCCTCCGGGTCCTGCGCGTCGCGGCGGAGGGCGTGCAGTTGTCGGAACAGGTCGTGGAAGTGCCAGCGCTGCTTGCCCGGCACGTCGACGGCCTCGAAGAACGCCCGGGCCAACCAGCTCTTGCCCCGTCCGACGGGACCCCAGAGGTACAGCCCGCGGCGCGTGCCCGAAAAAGCGGGCAGTCCGGCGCGGAGCCGCGCGGCGGCGTCGGCGAGCAGGCGGGCGGCCTTTTGCTGGTCTTCATCGAGGCGGAAGCCGGCTGCCGAGGCGGCCTGCTCAAGATGGTCGAGCATCCCGCGGCGGCTGGGGGTCCGCCCCCGCAGGCCGGCCGCAGCGTTTCCTGCGTCCAGGACGCGTCCCTCCTTCTCCCGGTACCAACGAAACCCGACCCGCCGGTGCCATCGTTCCGGCCGTCCCCGCCTTAACGGCGCGGGGCGCCCCGGCTTCCCTGACGGGAGGTACGGAGCGCCCTGCGATGCGGAGCGTTAAGCGGCGCGAAGCCGCCGGGGGCCGCAGGTTAGTTGGCGGCGACAGCTGCGGCGCGGACGGACTCCATGGCCTTGGTCCACGGGATGAGCTGGTCGATCATCGGAGCCAGGGTGCCGGCGTTCTGCTCGGTCGGCTTGAAGTCGGCGAAGTTCTCGAAATCGGTGAACAGCGAGAACATGACCTGGTTGCGCACGTGGGCGATCTGCAGTTCGGACAGGATGTTGCGCAGGTGCTCAGCGGCACGGGCGCCACCCATGGAACCGTAGGAAACGATGCCGGCGGCCTTGTTGTTGAACTCGACGTTCAGGTAGGACAGGGCGTTGGTCAGGGCCGGCGTGACGGTGTGGTTGTACTCGCCGGTGACGAAGATGAAGCCGTCGAACTCGCTGATCTTGGCCGAGAACGCCTTGGTGTGGTCGTTCTGGTAGTTCTGGTACATGGCCGGGTAAGCTTCGTCCAGCAGGGGCAGGTTGAAGTCGGCGATGTCGACGACCTCGAACTCGGCGTCGGTGCGGCCGGCGGCCTGGGCGAGAACCCAATCGGCAACCTGCTTGTTGACACGACCCGGACGGGTGCTGCCGGTAACGATAGCGATCTTGGTCATAAATAACCCCTTCGAGGTCTGGTCCCGACGTGCCAACATTGTCGACGCGTCATGGTTTTGTTGACACGTCAATTATGCAGGGCGGAAACTTGAATTGTCAACCAAAGGCGAGGAAGTGACAGTCGTGAACTCCGACACCCGCTGGCTGGACGATCACGAGCAAGAGATCTGGCGCGCCTTCCGGGAATTGCTGTGGGGCTTCGAGTCCGCCATGGACCGCCAGCTGCTGCGCGACTCCGACCTGTCCGGCGTGGAGTATTCGGTCCTGGCGTCCCTGTCGGAGGCGGACGAGGGCGTCATGCGGGCCCGGGACATCGCGCAGCAGCTGGACTGGGAGCGCAGCCGACTGTCCCACCTGCTCAAGCGGATGGAAGCCCGCGGGCTGGTGGAGCGGGTGGCTTGTGCCACGGATGCGCGGGGTTTCAACATCTCGATGACCGCAGCCGGCTGGGAGGCCATCCGGCAGGCCGCCCCCGGGCATGTCAGCTTCGTGCGCGAGAACGTCTTCGATCCACTCTCGGCCGCGGAGCGCGAGGCGCTGCTCTCGGCAACCGCCAAGATCCAGCGGTCCATCCGCGACGCGGGCCTCTGGGGGAACAGCGGCAGGTCGTCCTGAGCCGAGGGATCACTCCAGGATTTCGGAGACCTCCAGCCACTCCAGCTCCAGGCCTTCCTTCTCCTCGGCGATTTCCTGCAGCTTGCGGTTCATCTCCGCCAGCCCGGCGAAGTCGACGTCGGACTTGGCGCCTGCCGCGTGCATCTGCTCCTTGAGCTTGTCCTCCTGCTGGCCCAGTTTGCCCAGTTGGCGCTCGATCCGGTTGAGGTCCTTCTTGGCCTGGCGCTTGTCCGCTTCGCTGTGCACGGCGCCGGAGGATGGTGCGGCGGTGGCGCTTGCGCCGGCCGGGGACGGCGCGGGCCGGCCGGCGAGCGCCGCTTCGCGGAGCTCAAGGTACTGGTCCACTCCCCCGGGCAGCCCGCGGAGCTTGCCGTCGCCCAGCAGCGCCACCTGATGGTCGGTCACCCGTTCCAACAGGTAGCGGTCGTGCGAGACGACCACGAGCGTGCCCGGCCAGCCGTCGAGCACATCCTCCACGGCCGCCAGCGTGTCCGTATCCAGGTCGTTGGTGGGCTCGTCCAGCATCAGCACGTTCGGTTCCCCGACCAGCAGCCGCAGCAGCTGCAGCCGCCGCCGCTCCCCGCCGGACAGGTCGCGCACCGGCGTCCACTGCTTCTCCTTGGAAAAGCCGAGCTGTTCCACCAGCTGGCTGGCGGAAACCTCGCGTCCGCCGATGTTGAAGACCTGGCGTTCGCGCTGGATCACCTCCACCACTCGGAGGTCCATGACATCGTCGAGTTCGCGGACTTCCTGCGTGAGCATGGCCGTCTGCACCGTCTTGCCGCGCTTGACCTTGCCGGCCGTGGGCTGGATCTCGCCGTTCAGCAACCGCAGCAGGGTGGTCTTGCCCGCCCCGTTGACGCCGACCAGGCCGAGCCGTTCCCCCGGTGCCAGCCGCAGCGTGATGTTGTCGAACAGCGCGGCGGGCCCGCCGTCGCCGTCCGTGGGCCGGGCCGGCGGGGTGTAGGAAACCTGCTCCAAGTCCAGCACGTCCTTGCCGAGCCGGGCGGTGGCCATCTTGTTCAGGGCCACCGCGTCCCGGGGCTCGGGCACGTCGGCGATCAGCTCGTTGGCCGCTTCAATCCGGAACTTCGGCTTCGCGGTCCTGGCGGGAGCACCGCGGCGCAGCCAGGCGAGCTCCTTTTTCACCAGCTGCTGCCGCTTGCCTTCGACGACGGCCGCCGTCCGGTCGCGTTCCGCACGGGCCAGCACGTAGGCGGCGTACCCGCCGTCGAACGGGTCGACGGTGCCGTCGTGGACCTCCCAGGTCCGGGTACACACTTCGTCCAGAAACCACCGGTCGTGGGTGACCACCAGGAAGGCCCCCTCGGTGGGGCGCCACCGCGTCTGCAGGTGCCGGGCCAGCCAGGCGACCCCCTCGACGTCGAGGTGGTTGGTCGGCTCGTCGAGCATGATCACGTCATGGGGCTCGATCAGCAGCTTGGCGAGGGCGACCCGGCGGCGCTGCCCGCCGGACAAGGACGACACCGTCGCGTGCCAGTCGACGTCGCCGACGAGGCCGTTCATGATTTCGCGGATCTGCGGGTTGGAGGCCCACTCGTGCTCGGCCGCTTCGCCGACGATCGCCACGCCGACCGGCAGGTCTCCGTCCAGCACGTCCTGCTGGTCCAGGTAGCCCACGTTGACGTCGCCGCGCTTGGTGACCCGGCCGTCGTCGGGCGTGGCGCGGTGCGCCAGCAGCCGCATCAGGGTGGACTTGCCGTCGCCATTGCGCCCCACCATGCCGATCCGGTCCCCTTCGTTCAGGCCGAGGGACACCGAGTCCAGGATGGTGCGGGTGGCAAAGGAGACGCTGACGTTTTCTGCGCCGAGCAGGTGGACCAAGGATGCTGCTTTCTGTTGCGTTGGTGGAGGCGGACGCGCCGCTGTCGTTCCAGGGGCGGGGCGGGGCGGTCAGGCCATGATGCGGGCGCCGTGCACCGGTCCGCGGACCGGCAGGGCAACCACGCCGGCGACATCCGCGAGCCGCTGCCCCAGCTCGGCCGCCTCGCGCCGTCCGGCGGTCAGGAAGGCTACCGTCGGCCCGGACCCGGAAACCAAGCCCGCCAGCGCGCCTTCGGCCTCGCCCAGTTCAAGGATATCGGCCAGTTCGGGGGCCAGCTCGATGGCGGCCTCCTGCAGGTCGTTATGCAGGCAGCCGGCCAGCTGGTGGACGTCGCCGGACTGCATTGCCTGCAGGATCGCCGGGTCCACCTGCTCGGGCTCGTCCGGGACGTGGCCGCGGCGGGCGCGCAGGTCGTCGGCCACGGCGTAGACCTTGGGCGTGGACAAACCGAACGAGGCGGGCACCAGGACCCAGTGCATTTCGCTGCGTGCCAGCGCCGGCGTCAGCCGGTCGCCGACGCCCAGGCCGACGGCCACTCCGCCGTGCAGCGCAAACGGCACGTCTGCGCCGAGCCCGGCGGCCAGGCCGATCAGCTCGTCGCGGGAGTAGCCTGTGTTCCAGAGCGCACTGCACGCAACCAGGGCGGCGGCCGCGTCGGCGGAGCCGCCGCCCATGCCGCCGGCAATCGGCACCCGCTTGGTGATGTCCAGGTGCACGCCCTGGGCGTGTCCGGAGGTTTCGCGGATCAGGTCGGCGGCCTGCACCGCCAGGTTGGAAGCGTCCAGCGGGATGCCGTCCAGATCGAAGTCCAGCCCGGGCCCGTTGCGCACGCTGACCGTGATGGCATCGTCCTCACGCGCGGTGGCGGTGACCTCCTCATACAACGAGAGCGCCAGATAGACGCTGGCCACCGAGTGGTAGCCATCCGGTCGCGGGCCGCCGACGCGGAAGGAGACGTTGATCTTTCCGGGCGCCATGACGCGGACGGGACGTGTTCTGGTCATATCGATGCCGCCACCTTCCTAGCCGACAAGCCGATGGTTGAACTCGGCGATGCGGGCGAAGGCGGCAATGTCCAGCACCTCTCCGCGGGCGCCGGGGTCCACATTTGCCAGCCGCAGCGCTTCCTCGGCCCGGGCGGCGCTGCCGGCCCAGCCGGCCAGCGCGGCGCGCAGCGTCTTGCGGCGTTGCGCGAACGCCGCGTCGATGACGGCAAACACTTCATGGCGCGGGGCGCGGGTCACGGGCGGCTGCCCGCGGGTGAACTCCACCAGCCCGGAAGCGATCTTGGGTGCGGGCCAGAACACGTTCATGCCGATCACCCCTGCCTTGCGCATGGTGCCGTACCACGCGGCCTTGACGCTGGGCACACCGTAGATCTTGGAGCCGGGCTTGGCCGCGAGCCGGTCGGCCACCTCATCCTGAACCATGACCAGTCCGTGCCGCAGCGACGGGAAGTGCTCCAGCAGGTGCAGTACCACCGGCACGGCCACGTTATAGGGCAGGTTAGCGACCAGCGCATCCGGGGCCTTGGGCAGTTCCCTGACCCGCAGCGCGTCCGCCAGCACCACGTCCAGGCGCCCGGCGGCATCGGGACGCCATTCGGCCGCTGTGCGTTCCAAGCGGACGGCGAGTTTGGGATCGATTTCGACGGCGACCACGTGCCCGGCCGCGTCCAGCAGCCCGAGCGTGAGCGACCCCAGGCCGGGCCCGACCTCCAGGACTGTCTCGCCGGGGACAACATGGGCGGCAGCCACGATCCGACGGATGGTGTTGCCGTCGATCACGAAGTTTTGCCCGAGGGTCTTGGTGGGACGCACGTCCAGTTCGGCCGCGAGCCGGCGGACGTCGGCCGCTCCGAGCAAGGGCCGGGTGGGGGCGGGCGCGGCTCCCCCGGCGTCGTGCCGTGAGTCGGTACCGGAGGCGGATTGGGGTTCTGTCACTGTGCCATCGTATCGGGCCGCCGGCAGCGGCCGTGGCGGCGCCGCCCGGTTAACGCACACCGGGCCCGGGCAGCGAAGCCCGGGCCCGGTGGATAGCAGGCGGATGCCTTACAGCAGTCCCAGCTTGGCGGCACAGGCCGGCCAGTGGCCCCAGCCGCCGTTGCTGCGCAGCACTTCGGCGGTAGCGATCTGCTCGGAGGGCGTGGCCATGTAGGCGTAGGGCGCGTACTTGCCGCCGCCGGCGCCGAGCCAGGAGCTAGCGCTGAACTGCAGTCCGCCGGAGTAGCCGTTGCCGGTGTTGATGGACCAGTTGCCGCCGGACTCGCATTCGGCGAGCGCCTGCCAGGTCCCGCCGACGTTGGCGTTGTTGACCTTGGCCGGACGCTTCTTGGTGCCCACCGTGATCTTCTGGCTGACCGGTTCGCGGGTGACCTTATCGCTGACGAGTTTCCGGTCGGTTTCCTTGCCGTCGGTGAGGACGACCTCGTAGACCTTGACGCGTTCGCCGGGCTCCCCGGCCCGGGTGACCTTCTCTTCGCCTTCGTACATGGCGGAGTTGGTCGTGGTGGCCGTCTCGAACGGGACGGACTCGGCCTCCTCCACGCGTTCGCGGTCGATCCGGGTCACTTTGACCTTGGTGCCTTCGGTCACCGGCTCGGCCTCGGCAACGGAGAGCTTGTCTTCCTTGCCCAGCTTGATCTTCTGTTCCTGGAGCAGGTCGCCGATGGTGGTCGCGGTGGTGACTTCCTTGCGGGTCTTGCCGTCGACAGCGATGGTGACGTTCTTCGGCGTCGAGATCGTCACCGCGCCGCCCACCGAGGCCAGCTCGGCAGTCAACGGGGCGGACAGGGCCGACTTTTCGTTGACTTCCAGTTCGTCCAGCAGTTCCTCGACGGTGGCGGCGGTGGTGTGCACGGTGGAGGCCTTGCCGTCCACGTTCACGTCTACGGGTTTGGCGGTGACCACTTCGATGCTGGCACCGTCAGCGATCTCTTCGCCCACCGCAGGGGTGACGTCGTCGAGCTCGCCGACCTGCACCTCGGATTCGGCCAAGACGTCTGCAACGGTGGAACCGAACGTGGTGACGGTGCTGGCCTGCCCGTCCACGGTCAGCGTGACCGACTTGTTGTTGCCCACAAAAGCCACCAGCCCGAGGACCAAGGCGGTCATGACGACGACCTGGCCGGCGATCTTCACCCAGCGGTTCTTCAGTGCGTTTGTCACGGTTCCCGAATCTGTTGCAGTTTCCGGGCACGGGGACATTAAGACACGCGCGTGGGACGTGCCGGTTTTCACGGCACGGTGCGAGTGCAGGCTGCACCCGCGGCGGCTGTTTGGGCGTACGAACGGAACGTCCAACGGCTACCGCCACAGGTGTCACAATGTCCGGTTGCCTTCCCCGACCCCGGCCATTAGCTACCTACCGTAATCGAAACGTGACATGCCGACAAGCGGCGCCTGCTGCGGGCGGCACCGGGCACTGCGCGTCGCTTCCCCGTTCGGGCAGCCCTGCATGCTCGTTTTCGGTCCGGCCGGGGGAAGTTACGCGCGTGTTATTCCTGCTGCCAGGAGCCGTAAACGCGCTCCGTGTTTTCCGCCACCTCCGTGCATAACCCCGCCAGGTCCTTCCCGAGGACCTCGGCCATCGCGCGCATGGTGTAGGGCACCAGGTAGCTGGCGTTCGGCCGGCCCCGGTAGGGATGCGGGGTCAGGAAGGGCGCGTCGGTCTCGGCCAGCACCAGGGCCGGTTCCGCAACCGCCAGGGCCTCACGCAGGCCGTCGGCGTTCCTGAAGGTGACGGTTCCGGCGAAGGACATGTGCCAGCCGTTGTCGTTGCAGGTCCCGGCCAGCGCCGCGTCCCCGGAAAAGCAGTGGAAGACAACTTTTTCGGGGGCTCCCTCCTCGAGCAGGACGCGGACCACGTCGTCGTGCGCGTCCCGGTCATGGATCTGCAGGGCGAGGCCCAACCGCTTGGCGATGTCGATGTGGCGGCGGAACGATTCCTGCTGGGCGCCCCGGCCTCCGCCGCCGGTCCGGTAGTAGTCCAGTCCGGTCTCCCCGATCGCCCGGATCCTCGGGTGCGCGGCTATCGCCTCAATCTCCGCCAGGGCCTCCTCCAGCGTCCCCGCGTCCGCCAGCGGGGGTGCGTCGTTGGGGTGGATGGCCACCGCTCCCAGCAGCCTCGGCTCGGCCTCGACGGCCTGCAGCGTGAAGCGGGCGGATTCCAGGTCGCAGCCCACCTGGACGGCACCGGCAACGCCGACCGCCTCGGCGGCGTCCATCGCCTGCCGGACCGTGACCGCCACCGGTCCGTCGCGGAAGTCCAGGTGCGTGTGGTTGTCCATCACCGGCACGGGCAGCGGCTCGGGTGCCGGCGGATAGCTGAGATTACGACGCCGGCCGTCCCCCTCGGTGGGGCTCCGCACCGCCGTCGTCCGGGCTGCGGTGCTGTCAGCGGTGTAGGCGGGAGGAGTTTCGCCGGCAACGGCGGCTACAGGATGGGACATGTTTCCAGCCTACTGAAGCGCCGGGTCCGGTTCCGCCGTGAAGGGAGGCGGGCCCGCCAGGCGGGGTCCGCGTGTCTACCGCATCACACAGCCAGCAAGTAGGGTTGGATCAACCGGCCCTCGGGGAAGGCACACCGGAAGGTACTTCATGGACACGCAGCAGCACATGGCAGAGGCCGGGACCGTCCACTCCGATCCAACGGGTTCGGGGCCGGGTGAGGGCCTCGCGCTGACCGAGTTCCACGACGCCTGCGGCCGGATCAGGGCCGTGATCGAGACCGTCATCGACGGCAAGTCGGAGGCGGCACGGCTGGCGCTGACGGTGCTGTTGGCCCAGGGGCACCTGCTGCTGGAGGATGTGCCCGGCGTCGGCAAGACCATGCTGGCGAAGACGCTGGCCAAGACCATCGACTGCAGCGTGCACCGGATCCAATTCACGCCGGACCTGTTGCCCTCCGACGTCACCGGTGTTTCGATCTACAACCAGGACATGCACCGGTTCGAATTCCGCCCCGGACCGGTGTTCGCGAACATCGTCATCGGCGACGAGATCAACCGTGCCTCGGCCAAGACCCAGTCGGCGTTGCTCGAGTGCATGGAGGAACACCAGGTCACGGTGGACGGGAACACCTATCCGCTGGATACGCCTTTCATGGTGATCGCCACCCAGAATCCGATCGAGATGGAGGGCACCTACCCGCTGCCGGAGGCCCAGCGCGACCGTTTCATGGCCCGGATCTCGATGGGCTACCCGGATCCCCGCGCCGAGATGGAAATGCTGGAGACCCACCAGTCCGTCTCGCCGCTGGAGGGCGTCCGCCCGGTCGTCACGGTGGGCGAGGTACGCAGCATGATGGCCATGGTCCGTGATGTCTACGTTTCGCCGGCGGTGAAGGAATACACGGTCAACATCGGGCGGGGCACCCGCGAACACCCGCACCTGCGGCTGGGAGCCAGCCCGCGGGCCATGCTCCAGCTGCTGCGCGCGGCGAAGGCGACGGCGGCCCTGGACGGCCGCGACTTCGTCCTGCCCGACGATGTGGCCTCCGTTGCCGAGGCCGTGCTGGCGCATCGTTTGATCCTTGACCGCAAGGCGATGACGGCCGGCGAAGACGCCTCCAGCGTGGTGGCGTCCGTGCTGGCCAAGGTTCCCGTGGGCGGCGAATCCCGCCGCGCCTCTTCCTGACGGCCATGGACGCGTTCGGCTGGCTCCCCACCAGGTATGTCACCCTGCGCGGGTGGGGCGTGCTGGCGGCCGGCGTGCTGGCGCTGCTGCTGGCGCAGATCCTGGGCCGCCGGGACCTGCTGACCCTGGCAGTGTTCCTGATTGGCCTGCCGCTGCTGGCCGCGGCGGCGATGGTGCTCCTCAAGCCGCAATTCACGGTGGAGCGGAAGTTTCGGCCCGCGGCCGTCGAAACCGGCCTCGTGGTCCAGGTCCGGTTGTCGGTGCGCCGCAACGGGGGCCTGACGGGGCTGGTGTACATGGAAGAGCAGCTGCCGCTGCGCTTCGGCAAGGCCCCGTCCTTCCGCTTCCCGGCGCGGCACCCGTCCCGCTCCGGGGCGAGCGTGTATGAGTACAAGCTCCGATCCAGCAAGCGCGGGATGTTCGCCATCGGGCCGGTGACGGCGGATTTTTCCGACCCGTTTGGGCTGGCCAACCACCGGCATCAGCTGGGCGAAACCAGCGCGTTGGTGGTGACCCCGTCCCCCGTGGAACTGCCGGCCACCTCGCTGACCGGCGCCCGGGGTTCGGACGGCACGGCGAGCACCCGGCGGCAGGCCAATCCCAGCGACGACGACGTGATGACCCGCGAATACCGCTACGGCGATCCGATGCGCCGGGTCCACTGGGCGGCGACGGCCCGTCACGGCGAGCTCATGGTCCGCCAGGAGGAATCGGTGACCACGCCGCAGGCGACCATCGTGCTGGACCGCCGGGCCGCGGCCTACGGCACGGGACTGCTGCCCTCCTTCGGCGATGGCACCGACCCGCACGGGGACCTGCTGCACACCTCGCCCTCCTTCGAGTGGGCCGTGACTGCCGTGGCCTCGGCCGCCAACGACTTCCTGCAGCGCAACTACACCGTCCGGTTCCTGGACGTCCATGCCCGGGCGGCAGTCCTGGAGTCCCCCTCGGCCCCGTCGCCCGGCCAAGAGCAATTCGACGGGCCCGCGGGCTACCAGGACCTCGCCGAGGGGCTGGCCGCGCTGGGGCTGGCCGAAGACCACCGGAAGTCCGACCGGCATCCGGGAGAACCGGCGTTCGGGGACCGGCTGATGGACAAACTTGCGGCACATAAGTACAAGGGGCCGTTGGTCGCGGTCCTGGGCCAGATCAGCGCCGGCGAAGCGCGCCTGCTGGCCCCGGCCGCCGAATTCGGCTCCCACGCCTTCGCCCTGATCATCACCGACCGGCCGCAACAGGCCCGGGCGACGATGGACGTGCTGCGTGCGGGCGGCTGGCGGACCGTGGCGGTCAGCCCCAAGGCCTCGCTGCCGGCGGCCTGGGCGCACTTCGACCTGGTCGGCCGGATCGATCCGGTGGGAACAGGAGCGGTCACGTGACCCTCACGGTCGACAAGCAGGCGGAACTCCGCGGCCCGGACGCACCCGGCCGGAGCGGCGGGCGGCCGCCCTCCCCCGGCGTCGCGCCATGGTTAATGAGCGCCGCCGTCGCACTCGCCGTCCTGCTCACGGCCGCCAGCCTGCACGGGGTCCTGGAGGGCTGGAGTTGGCTGTTCCAAGCCGCCGTGACTGTCTGTTGCACCGAGGCGGGCACGGGGCTGGCCCGCCGGCTGGACTGGTCGCCGCTGGCCGGGGCGCTGCTGGGACTGGCAGGCCTGGTCATGTCGGTCACGGCGATGTTCCTGGCGCCGACCGGTCTCCTGGGCGTGATCCCCGGGCCCGGCACGTTCGCTGCCCTTGATCCCATGTTGGAGGAAGCCCGGGACACCGTTGTGTCGCAGGTCGCTCCGGTGCTGGTCAACGACGGCATCGCGCTGGCGGCCTGCGTTGGTGTGGGGCTGATCGCCCTGCTCGTGGATACGCTGGCCGTTCCGCTGCAGATGCCGGCCATCAGCGGCCTGGGCCTGCTTGGCCTGGCCATCGTTCCAGCCATCATCAAGCCGAACAGTATCGGAGCGGCGGGTTTCCTGGCCGCCGCGGCGGGTTACCTGCTGGTGCTGGGCTGCGCGCAGTGGCTTGCCGCCGGCGGCAGCGGCAGGGGTCGACTGGCCTCCGTTGAGCAGATCCGCCGCGCCGTGAGCATAGCGGCGGCCGGTCTCGCGGTTTCGCTGGTGCTCCCGCTGGCCATCCCGGGCTTCACGTCCGGATTGTTCCCGGAGGGCTCGAGGCTCAATTGGGGCGCGCCGACGGGCCTCAACCCGGTGGTGAGCCTGGGCGACAACCTCCGGCGGCCCGGGGCCTTCGGGAGGATGACCTACGCCACGGATGCCGGGGAACCGCTTTATCTGCGCTCGGTCACGCTGGAAAACCTGACCGGCGCGCGCTGGAGCCCGAGCGACTTCGACGGCCACCGCCGCACCGGCATCGATGAACTCGAGGTGCCCAGCGTGCGGAACCTGCTGGCAGACGGCGAGGTGACCACCACGAGGATCAGTACGGCATCCTTCACCAGCCCCTGGCTGCTGGCCCCCTACGCTCCGGCGCGGGTCACGGGCGTCCGCGGCACGTGGAGCTGGGATCCCCGCACCCTCAACATCCGCGGCGAGTCCGGCACCACCACCGCCAACCAGGAGTACGAGGTGCGCAGCGTCAGGCCGGCGCTGACCAGGGAAGCGCTGCGGGCATCGGAACCGTCGAACAACCCCGTCGTCGATCCTGTCTTCTCCGAGCTACCGGAGGACATGCCGGACATCATTGCAGACACCACGGCGACCGTGCTGGCGGGTTTGGAGAATCCGTACGAACAGGCCATGGCCATCCAGACGTATCTGCGGACGTCCGGATTCGTGTACTCGGAACAGGCTCCGGTCGACGGCGGCTACGACCAGAGCGGTTTCGAGGTCGTGGCCTCATTCCTGGAGGAAAAGTCCGGCTACTGCATCCACTACGCCGCCACGATGGCGATCATGGCCCGGATAGCGGGCATTCCCAGCCGGATGGCGGTCGGCTATGCGCCCGGGCGTCCCACCGGTGCGGTCCTTGAAGACGATACCGGCAGGGAGCTGGAGGAGTTCGAGATCGATTCCCGGGACGCGCATTCCTGGCCGGAACTCTTTTTCAATGGAATCGGCTGGGTCGCCTTCGAGCCCACGCCGTCGCGGGGAGTGTTGCCGGCCTACGCCCAGACCGGACCCGCCGGCGGCCCGGTGCTTCCCAACGACGACCCGCTCAGGCCCGCGGGGCCGCCGCCGGCCGCCACCGACACTCCCCGGGATTCCACTGCCTCCGGCTCCTCCGGCCTGGCGGAGGAAGACATGCTCTCGCAACGGCTGTGGTCGGCGGCGGCCGCGGCCCTGGTGCTGGCCGTCCTCCTGTTGCCGCTGGTGCTGCGCCGGCGCCGGACCGGCTGGCGCCGGGCAGCGATGGCCGGGGGCGGCGGGGGTGCCGCCCTGGTCACCTGGGCGGAAGCCGTGGATACCGCGGAAGACCTCGGCTGGCCGGCCGCGGCAACGGAAACACCGCGGGCCTTCCAGCAACGCCTCGACGACGCCGGCGTGGTCACCGGGAAGTCTTCCGTTGCCCTGGCGCGGCTGCGGGCTGGCTATGAGCGGGCCGCGTATGCGGCTCCGGAGGCGCCGCCACCGGGCGGCGCCGGCGCCGCACGGTGGTCCGATGTGGAAACCGTCAGGGACAGGCTCCTGGAGCGGGCCGGATGGCGGCGCCGCCTGGCCGGGCTGTTGTGGCCGGCGTCGCTGTTCCGCCGCCGGCCGCCCCTGGGGGACGGCCGGCCGACGGATCGGAACTACCGGGCGTAGGGATCCGCGATGCCGATGTACTGGACCGTGGTGTACTCGTCCAGGCCCTCCGCGCCGCCTTCGCGGCCCATGCCGGACTGCTTCACTCCGCCGAACGGGGCGGCGGCGTTGGAGATCACGCCGGCGTTGTAGCCGACCAGGCCGAACTCGATCTGCTCGGAGACGCGGAACATGCGGTTCACATCGCGCGAGTAGATGTAGGAGGCAAGGCCGTACTCGGTGGCATTGGCCAGGGCGATGGCCTGCTCTTCGGTTTCGAACGTGGTCACCGGGGCAACCGGGCCGAAGATCTCGCTCTGCAGGATATCGGCGTCGTTCGGAACGTTGGACAGCACGGTCGGCTGGTAGAAGTAGCCGTCGCCTTCCACGGGCCCGCCGCCGGTGCTGACGGACGCTCCGGCTTCCACTGCCGCGGTCACCAGGGCATGCACGTCGTCGCGGGCGCCGCCGTCGATCAGCGGGCCCACCGTGGTGTCCGCTTCGGTGCCGCGGCCCGGCTTGAGGGTCTTCATGGCGTTCGCAAACTTGGTGGTGAATTCCTCGGCCACGGAGGCCTGGACCAGGAAGCGGTTGGCGGCCGTGCAGGCCTCGCCCATGTTGCGCATCTTGGCCGCCATGGCACCTTCGACGGCCTTATCCAGGTCGGCGTCTTCGAAGACGATGAACGGGGCGTTCCCGCCGAGCTCCATCGAGGTCCGCAGGACGTTGTCCGCCGCATCCTTGAGCAGCTGCTTGCCCACCGGCGTGGAGCCGGTGAAGGAAACCTTGCGCAGGCGGGAGTCCTGCATCAGCGGCCCGGAGATGCCGGAAGCGCTCTTGGAGGAGACCACGTTCAGCACGCCTGCCGGGAGGCCGGCCTCGATCATGGTCTGGGCGAAGAGCTGGCTGGTCAGCGGGGTGAGCTTGGCAGGCTTGAGCACCATGGTGCAGCCGGCCGCTACCGCGGGACCGACCTTGCGGGTGGCCATGGCGAGCGGGAAGTTCCACGGGGTGATCAACAGGCAGGGGCCGACCGGCTTGCGCTGGACCAGGATCTTGTTCTTGCCCTCCGGCGTGGTCAGGTAGCGGCCGTAGTCGCGGACGGCCTCCTCCGAGAACCAGCGCAGGAATTCGGCACCGTAGGCCACTTCGCCGCGGGATTCGGCCAGCGGCTTGCCCATCTCCATGGTCATCAGGAGGGCGAAATCCTCCGAGCGCTCGGTCACCAGCTCGAAGGCGCGGCGCAGGATCTCGGCGCGCTGGCGCGGAGCCGTGCGGGCCCAGGCGGCCTGCGCGCTGTCGGCGGCGTCGAGGGCGGCGAGCGCGTCCTCGCTGGTGGCCGAGGCCAGGGTGGCCAGCACCTTGCCGGTGGCGGGGTCATGGACGTCAAAGGTCCCGCCGTCGGATGCGTCGCGCCATTCGCCGTTGATCAGCAGGCCGGTGGGTACTTTGGCGAGCAGTTCTGCTTCGCGGGCTGCGGTTTCAGCCATGGCGGTGCCTCCAAGTGTTCGGGATTGTGTCCGTGGGCGCAGTTGCCCGTTTTCCTTCACGGTAGGTGCTCCGCTTCACGGGTGTAAATGCGAGGGTGCACTACGTTCCACGGCACCTACTGTGCAGATCGACAATACCAATCCGGCGGCCGGGTGAGGGTCACAGAGCGTGCAGATGACGACATCCAGGACATCCGGCGGCACCCGCTTCGCTGAGAGTCAGCGCCCGCCGGGAGCACGGGCGGCCAGGACCGCGGCGTAGAGCTCGCGTTTGCTCACCCGGGCATCGGCCGCGACGGCGGCGACGGCGTCCTTGAGCCGGGCACCCTGCGTCACCAGCGCGTTGACGCCGTCCACGTGGTCTTCGGGCTGTTCGGGCGCTGTTTCCGTCGCGCCGGCAACCACCACGGCGATTTCGCCCCGGACCTCATGGCTTTCGGCCCACTCCAGCAGTTCCCGGACCGTACCGCGCAGCACTTCTTCATGCAGCTTGGTCAGCTCCCGGCAGACCGACGCCCGCCGGCCCGGGCCGAATCCGGCGTCGAGGGCCCGCAGCATGGCCGCCAGCCGATGCGGCGCCTCGAAGAAGACCATGGTCCGGCGCTCGGCGGCGAGCTCCGCCAGCCGCCCGGCGCGCTCCCCCTGCTTGCGGGGCAGGAAGCCCTCGAAGGTGAAGCGGTCGGTGGGCAAGCCGGACAGCGCCAGCGCCGTGAGCACGGCCGACGGCCCGGGCACGGCAGTGACCAGCAGGCCCTCCGCCACGGCCGCCTCCACCAGCCGGAAACCGGGATCCGAGACGGCCGGCATGCCGGCGTCGGTCACCATCACCAGGGTGCTGCCGGCACGGACCAGCTCCAGCAGGTCTGCGGTACGGGTCGCCTCGTTGTGTTCGTGGTAGCTGATGATCCGGCCGGCGGCCGTGATACCCAGCCGCTGCAGGAGTTTGTGCAGGCGGCGGGTGTCTTCGGCAGCGACTACATCGGCCGTTTGGAGCAGCTCGACCAGCCGCGGGGAGGCGTCCCCGACGTTGCCGATCGGCGTTCCGGCCAACACGATCTGTCCTGGCTGCCCCCCTGCCGGGACGCCCCGTTCCTGCTCATTCACATGGACAACCCTACCTGCGGCGTTGCCCTCTTTCACCGGCGCCTTATATAGAGTCGGTATGTGCCCCACTGCAGCGAGGACCGCCGTCCGGCAGCCGACGTCCCGGCCTGTGGCGCCGCACACCCCTGCACCTACCGGCCGGTAACATGATGGCCGTGACCCGAACCACACCTCCGCCGGCGGCGGTTGTCCCCCGCCACGGCTGGCTGGAATCGCCGGGACGGGCCTTCAGCGAGGCAGTGCTGCGCCGCCGACTGCTCGGTCTTCCGGCCCGGTTCGGGCCCTGGGCGTGGCTGCTCCCCGTGCTCACGGCCGTCCTCGGCGGGGTTTTGCGTTTCTACCGCCTGGGTGAACCGGGTTCGCTGGTGTTCGACGAAACCTACTACGTCAAGGACGCCTACTCCTACCTGCAATCCGGCTACGAACGCGAATGGCCCAAGGACGCCAACGACTCCTTCAACGCGGGCAATCCGGACGTCCTCCTCGATACCCCCGAATATGTGGTGCACCCGCCGGTGGGCAAGTGGATGATCGCCGCCGGCATGTGGCTTTTTGGTTCCGACAACGGTTTTGGCTGGCGTTTCGGCGCCGCACTTACCGGCACGCTGTCCATCCTGATGATCGCCCTGGTCGCACAGGCGTTGTTCAAGTCGCCGGCGCTGGGCGGGGTCGCCGGTTTGCTGACGGCCATCGACGGGCACCATCTGGTCCACTCCCGGACGGCTTTGCTGGACGTCTTCCTCATGTTCTGGGTGGTCGCCGCCTTCGGCGCGCTGCTGCTGGACCGCTTCGACGGGCGACGGCGGCTGGCCGCGAAAATCGCCCGGCAGGCTGGTCCCTCCGGGGTGCCGCCCCCTTCGCGGCTGCTGTACGGTCCCTGGGTGCTCTGGCGGCCGTGGCGGCTGGCTGCGGGGGTCTGCCTCGGGCTGGCCGTGGGCACCAAGTGGTCGGCGCTGGCGTTCGTCGCGGTGTTTGGCCTGATGTGCGTGTTTTGGGACCTTGGCGCCCGGCGTGCCGCGGGGATCAGGGAGTGGTTTTCCGCCGGCGTGATCAGGGACGGGGTGCCGGCGTTCTTCACCATGATTCCGGCCGCGGCGGTGACCTATCTGGCGGCCTGGACCGGCTGGCTGCGCTCCGACGATGCCTACGACCGCAACTGGGCGGCGTCGAACCCGTCCGCGGCCTGGGGGTGGCTGCCGGACTGGCTGCGCTCGCTGGCCGAGTATCACCGCAGCGCCTACACCTTCCACAACGGCCTGGATTCCGAGCACCCGTACGAATCCAATGCCTGGACCTGGTTGTTCATGGGCCGCCCGACGTCGTTCTACTACCATGCCGAAGAAGCCGGCCAGGGCGGGTGCGAGGCGGCCACCCGCTGTTCCGAGGCGGTCACGGTGGTCGGCAACCCGCTCATCTGGTGGGCCGCGGCCGCCTCGCTGCTGGTGCTGCTCTTCTATTGGGCCGGGCGGCGGGACTGGCGGGCAGGGGCGATTCTGGCGGGAGTCGCGGCCGGTTACCTGCCCTGGTTCCTCTACCCCGACCGGACCACGTTCTTCTTCTACGCGATCGCCTTCCAGCCGTTCCTGGTCCTGGCCCTGACCTACGTGCTCGGGCTGGCGCTGGGCCGGGCGACGGATCCGCCGTGGCGCCGGCGCCAAGGCGTGCTGGTGGTCGGGCTCTTCGTGGCGGCCGCACTCGCGGTGTCGGCATTCTTCCTGCCGGTGTGGACCGCAGAGATGATCGGCTACGACCAGTGGCGCTGGCGGATGTGGATGCCAAGTTGGATTTGATGCAGGCCGGACAACACGACTTTTACCGGATTCAGAAAGTGGGCACGACGTGCGCGAAGCAGTAACCGAAGTGCTGGCAGCGATGCCGGCCGGCTCCAACCTGACGGACATCCTGGTGGCCCAGCATCAGCGCGACCCGCAGCGGGCGCTCTATGCGGTCAAGCGCAACGGCGCCTGGTCCGATGTTCCGGCCGCCGAACTCCTGGCCCAGGTCAGCGCCGTGGCGAAGGGCCTGATGGCCTCCGGCATCGAAACCGGAGACACCATTGCCGTGATGTCCAAGACCCGGTTCGAGTGGACGGTGGTGGACCTGGCCGGCTGGTTCGCCGGCGCGGTGGTGGTTCCTATCTACGAAACCTCGTCCCCGCACCAGGTGCAGTGGATCCTGCAGGACTCGGCGGCGAAGCTGGTGTTCGCCGAGGACGCCGCCAAGGCCGCCGTGGTGCGCCAGGCCATGTCCGGGCTGCCGGCCGCGCTTCCGGTCTGGCAGCTGGACGGGGAGGCCGAGGGGCTGGCCGAGCTGGAGGCCCGCGGAACCGCGGTCACCGACGAGGAACTTGAACTGCGCCGGACCTCCCGGGGCATGCAGGACGCGGCCTCGCTGGTCTACACCTCGGGCACCACCGGCCGGCCGCGCGGCTGCATCATCACGCATGGCAACTTCGCGGAACTGGCGGTCAACACCGTGGAGTTCCTGGCGGACATCCTCAAGCGCCCGGACGCGAAGTCGCTGATGTTCCTGCCGCTGGCCCACGTGCTGGCCCGGGCCGTGCAGGTGATCTGCCTGACCGCCGGAGTGAAGATGGGCCACACGTCCAGCATGGCGGAGTTGATTGAGGACCTGCGCACCTACCAGCCCACCTTCCTGCTGGTGGTTCCGCGCGTGTTCGAAAAGGTCTACGCCTCCGCCCGGCAGAAAGCGCACGACGGCGGCAAGGGCAGGATCTTCGACGCCGCGGCGCAGACAGCGGTCGCCTACTCCCGGGCACGGGATGCGCAGGCACGCGGCACCGGCGCCGGGCCCGGGCTGGCCCTCAAGGCCCGGCATGCCGTGTTCGACAGGCTCGTCTACGGAAAGCTGCGCGCGGCGTTCGGCGGGCACGTGGAGTACACCGTCTCCGGCGCTTCCGCATTGAATCCAAAGCTCGCGCACTTCTTCACCGGCATCGGCGTGCCGGTCCTGGAAGGCTACGGGCTCACCGAATCCACTGCCCCTGCGGCGGTAAACCTGCCCGGCGCCAACCGGATCGGCACCGTGGGACTGCCGTTGCCCGGCACCACCATCAGAATCGCCGACGACGGCGAGGTCCTGATCAAGGGCATCGGCATCACCCGCGGCTACCACAATAACGACGACGCCAATGCCGAGTACTTTCGGGACGGCTTCTTGTGCACGGGGGACGTCGGGACGTTGGACGACGACGGCTACCTGACCATCACCGGCAGGAAAAAGGAGCTGCTGGTAACGGCGGGCGGCAAGAATGTCGCTCCGGGTCCGCTGGAGGACGCGCTGCGCGAACACCGGCTGGTGTCCCAGGCGGTGGTGGTCGGCGAGGGACGCCCGTTCGTCGGGGCGTTGGTGTCCCTGGACGAAGAGGGCCTGGCCGGCTGGCTTTCGTCGGCCGGCCGCCGGCCGGTCGGCCTGGCCGAGGCCGCCGAAGACCCGGCGGTCCTGGCCGAGCTGCAGCAGGCCGTGGACCAGGCCAACCAGCTGGTTTCGCGGGCGGAGCAGATCCGGAAGTTCGCGGTCCTGGGGCAGGACCTCACCGAGGCCTCCGGGCACCTGACGCCGTCACTGAAGCTCAAGCGCGTCACCGTGCTGGAAGACTTCGCCGGCGAGATCGATTCCCTGTACCGCTAGGCCCTGGCCGGCAGCCGCCGCCTAGTCCTGCTCGCGGGCGAGCAGCAGTTCGTGCCGGCGGCGCTGTTCTTCGGCGGCGGCGGCGCTCCGGTTCCGCCGGGCGCGGGTCGGCCAGGTCAGCGCCAGCACCAGCGAGGAGACCATCAGCACCAGCAGGGCAATGACGATTCCGGCGTCCATCCAGAACTGGGCCGGGAACAGGCGGATCAGGGTGTCGTCCACGAAGAAGGTCCAGGTGCCGTCGGCGAAGAAGATCCGGTGGAACTCGGTGAAGAACTGCTGCCAGTTGAGCGCCCCCAGGACGCCCAGCAGCAGGACCAGGATCAGTGTCGCGGCGGAACCGGCGAACAGGCCGCGCCGGATCCCCCCGTGGTAGCGGCGGGCCAGGTAGACCACTGCGACGACGGCCAGCAGCAGCATGACCGCCCCGGCCAGCATGGTCGCGAGGAACACGCCCTTCACGTCGGCCATGTGGCTGACCTCGGAGTCCAAAAACAGGCTGCCGCCGTGGGGGCCGGAGAGGTCTCCCAGGTATCGCGGGCCGGCGAAATTCAGCAGGTAGTCCACCGCATAGGAGCCGTAGGTCATCCGTTCCTCCGTGCTGAAGCCGAAGCTGTCGGCCGGGAACCCGGGGCGGTGGTATTCCGCCCAGAGGAACAACGGCGTGGCCACCAGCCGGATGGCACCGATGATCAGCAGCGGCGGGAACAGCACCGCCAGGACAACCTGCAGGATCCGTCCGGCCAGCGGCTTGGCGTTCATTGCCTCGTCGCGCTCGGTCGTGCGCCGGACAACCTCGGAGCGCGGCGGGCGTACCGAGAGCGCACCGGTCGCCGGGTTGGCGTCGCTGCCGGCCGCGGCTGCGGTCGTCCCACCGGGCGGCATGGGCGGGCGCGCCGGCAGCGGCTTCGGGGCAGCCGGGCCCTGGTCGGCAGCGGCGGCCGTGCCGGTCCCCCGGCGGCCGTCGCCCGGTGCGGCGTCTGCTGCTCCGGCCGGATCCGGCCGTCCGGCCGCGGGGGCACCGGCGGCTCGGCCGGCAGGCACGGGGGCTCCGACCCGGGCGGCTTCGGCGGCGGCGCCCGCTCCTCCGGCGGCCCGCGCCCCGGCGTCGGGCTGCGTGGACCCGTCGCTCCGGGGCCGCGTTCCGGCGCTGTCCGGGGCACCGCCGTCGCGCTCGGTGCCGAGGCCGGTCGCCACGGCGCTCAAATCCGGCAGCCGGCTGGGCCGGCGCATGGGCAGCGGGTTGGCGCCGTCCCGGAACCGGCCGTTGACGGCAGGGACCGGAGGCGCGGGGGCGCGCTCCGGTTCAGCGCCAGGGGCTTCTCCCGGCGCTGTCCGTGCCCTGCGTTCGTCTCCGCCGGATTTCACGTCTTCGACTGCCACGTCCGTCGCCTCTTTCTGTGCCGCTGGCCTATCTGCCTATGAGACTACCGCCGGCCGGCGGCGCTTCACGGTTGCCACCCCGGGGGCGGCCCGCCCGGCCGTCGCCTGCCTGCCCCGTCGGCTGTCTGCCCCGTCGCCTGCCCGGACGGCAGCTACCCGGTGGCGGCCGCCTCGCCGGCGTCGAACCGGCCCAGGTCGCCGCGCTCCCCCGCCAGGTAGGCCCGCCGGCCCACCACGAGGGTGTACATCCAGTAGGCGGCCAGCACAAGCACACCGATGCCCAGGCGCAGCCAGTCCGGCAGTTGGCTGGGGGTCACGAAGCCCTCGACCAGGCCGGAGATCAGGAGGACGAGGACCAGTCCCAGGGCGACGGTAATCAGCGACCTGCCTTCCCGGGCCAGCGAGGCGGTGCGGGTGAGCCGGCCGGGCGAGACCCAGGACCAGAAGATCCGCAGTCCGGCCGCCCCGGCAATGAAGATGGCGGTCATCTCCATCAACCCGTGCGGCAGGATGTAGAGGAAGAAGACGTCCAGCCGGTCGTAGGCGGCCATCATCCCGCCGGCCATGCCCACCCCTTGGGCGTTCATGAACAGGATGTACGGCACCCACAGTCCGGTCACTCCGAAGGCCACCGCCTGCGCGGCAATCCAGGCGTTGTTGGTCCACACCATGCCGGCGAAGGAGGCGTTGGGATTCTCCGAGTAGTAATTGACGAAGTCCTCTTCCACGTACTGCCGGATGTCCTCGTTGGACCCCATCGCTTTGATGACCTCGGGGGTTCCCGCCACCCAGGCGCCGAACAGCCAGGCGACCAGGACGAAGAGGGCACCGATGACCACGGTCAGCCAGCGCAGGCGGTAGAACGCGGCCGGCAGCGACAACACGAAGAACTCCGCCACGTCCCGGGCGAAGTTGGAGCGGGCCCCCGTGAACCGCGTCCTGGCACGCGACAGGCGTGTGGAGAGGGCCGCCGACAGTTGGCCCTCGGCGGCCACCGACCGGATCATCGACAGGTGGGTTGAGGTGCGCCGGTAGAGCACGAGCAGTTCATCCGCCTCGGTGCCGGTGAGCCTGCGTTTGGCGCTCAGTTCGTCCAGCCGCTGCCAATCGTGCTCATGCACCGCGGCGAAGGCATCGATATCCACGCTCCTAGCCTAGCCGCCGCGCGCGGAAGATCCGGGGCGGCCGCCCGGCCCGCCGCCCCGGATCGATAGAGTGGAACCGGGCGGCACAGACCGCCCGGGAAAGGGATCCGATGAGCAACGTCATCACCGGCGAGGCGGTAGTGCTGGAACTGCGGCCGGCGTCGTTCGGCGTCCGGGCGCTGAGCTCGATCATCGACGTGGTGGCCAACGTGATCCTGTTGATCGCCGCCTTCGTGCTGCTGGCGGAGACCCTCGAGGTCGGGTTCGACGCCGCGGCCGCCCGCGCGCTGGTCATCGCCGTGGTGCTGTTCTTCCTGGTCGGGGTGCCCATAGCCGTCGAGACCCTTACCCGCGGCAAGTCGCTGGGCCGCTGGGTCATGGGCCTGCGGATCGTGCGCGACGACGGCGGTGCCATCCGGTTCCGGCATGCGCTCATCCGCGGCCTCGTGGCGGTCTTCGAGCTGTATATCCTGCTCGGTTCGGTGGCCTTCATGGTGGCCCTGTTCAATGACAGGTCCAAGCGGCTCGGCGACCTGCTGGCGGGCACCTACAGCATGCGGGAACGGGTCGCGGTCGCGCCGAAGATCCTGCCGGAAATTCCCCCGCAGCTGGCCCCCTGGGTAAAGCTCGCCGACATGGGGCGGCTGCCGGAGCCGCTGGCCCGGCGGATTATCCAGTTCCTCTCCCAGGCGCCCAAGATGATTCCGGCCTCCCGGGCCCGGTTGGCCACGACCCTGGCCAACGAGGCGTCCGGCTATGTCTCTCCCCCGCCGCCGGCCGGGACACCGCCGGAAATGTACCTGCTGGCCGTGATGGCCGAACGGCGCGAACGCGACTTCGTCCGGCTGTCACGGCAGCAGGAGCGCGCCGCCCGGCGTGGCGCCCGGCTGCATTCCCTGCCCTTCCGGGACTAGGCGCGGCCGCGCGGTCCGCCCGGTGGCCGCCGAGCCGCCGGGCGCGGGACGGCTACCCCTTGTCCTGCGACGTCCAGGTCTTCCAGTCCACGTTCCAGTCCCCGAAACCGTCCGTCGGGTCCAGGAACCCGCCGTCGGTATTGCGGATATCCACGATGTCCCCGGTCCGCATGGTCTCGTAGAAGTACCGGGCGCCGGCTTCGGACATGCCCACGCAACCGTGGGAAATGTTGCGCACGCCCAGGGCGGAGGGGTCCAGGGTGGTGTGGACGAACTCGCCGCTGTTGCTCAACCGGCTGGCGTACTTGGCGTCGAACGGCTCGTACCAGTCCGGGTCTCCCGGTTTCAGCCCGATGCTGCGCGGGTTGAACGGCAGCGATTTATGCATGTCCATGATCGGGTGGATGCCCTTGCTGGACGGCCAGTTCGGGTCGCCCAGCGTCACCGGGAAGGTCTTGGCCAGATCGCCGCCCACGTAGATCTTCATGGTCTTGGTCTTGTTGTCCACGATCGCCCGGCGGTCATCGAGGATGTTGACGGTGATCTTCTCGTCGTTCATGCCGATCATGTTGTTGCCGAACTCCACGCCGAACAGTTCCATGTCCACGGTCACGGTGCTGTTCGGCTCCCAGTATCTTTCCGCGCGGAAGCGGGCCTTGGTGTCGGAGTACCAGTAAAACTCGCCCTTCTGCCCGGCGGAGGTGGTGATGGAGATGGCCTCCTCCACCGCTTCCTTGTTGAGCACGGGTTCGCTGAAGTTGAACTCCAGCGGCTGGGCGATGCCCACGCTTTGCCCGTCCAGCGGGTACATCCAGCCGTCGGCCTGGTTGGGAGCGAGCACGGTGGTGAAGCTTTGCTGCTTCACGGTCTCGGTGCCGGCGCGGTCCACCAGGGTGTAGCTGAACTCGTATTCGGTCAGGAAGTCCAGGCGTTCCGTTGCCTTCCAGACGCTGCCGTCTGCGGACAGCTCCCCGGCGATCGGTTCGCCGCCCTGTGCCGGCGCCAACGCCACGTCCTTGATGGAGGCGTTCTTGGCGGTAATGGTGGCCACGGTGGCGGGGTTAACCTCCACGGCTTTGTCTGCCGGGGTGACACCGACCGACATCGCCTTGACGACCGGCGCGGAGAAGCCCTGCCGCTCGGCCGGGGCGGCGGCGAACACCCGTCCCATTTGGCCTGCGAACGTGGGCGACGCCATGGTTGCCGCAGTGACGGCCGCGGCGGCTGCCACCAGCACTCCGACGATGCACAGCAGGGCGATCTTAAGGCCCTTGCGCTTCTTTTTTTCCTCAGTCATCCCAACCCAACTCACGAGACCCCCGCGGCGGGTAACCGCCGCTGCAGGGCACAACAGCACCCTGCCTCCATCGTAGGGCGGGCGGCGCCGAAGGGACGGGTTATTGCGGGCGAGCCCGCCCAACAATCCGGTAACCATTCAACCGGACGGCTAACGGCGGGACGTACGCCCGCCGTCGGCCCTCCCGGTCTGGATCAGTAGCGGTAGTGGTCCGGCTTGTACGGGCCGGCGGCGTCCACGCCCAGGTACTCGGCCTGTTCCTTGGTCAGTTCGGTGAGTTCGACGCCGAGCGCGTCCAGGTGCAGCCGGGCGACCTTCTCGTCGAGCACCTTCGGCAGCACGTAGACCTGGTTGGCGTACTCGGGCTCGCCGGTGGCCGAACCCTCGGCCGGCTTGCCGTGCTTGGTGAACAGCTCGATCTGCGCGATGGTCTGGTTGGCGAACGAGTTGCTCATGACGAACGAAGGGTGCCCGGTGGCGTTGCCCAGGTTCAGCAGCCGTCCCTCGGAGAGCACGATGATGGAGCGCTCGGTCGCCAGCCCGGCATCGAAGACCCATTCGTGCACCTGCGGCTTGATCTCCACCTTCTGTACGCCCTCGACGCCGGCCAGGCCCGCCATGTCGATTTCGTTGTCGAAGTGGCCGATGTTGCCCACGATGGCCTTGTCGCGCATCTTCACCATGTCGGACGCCATGATGACGTCCTTGTTGCCGGTGGTGGTGATGAAGATGTGGCCCTCGCCCACCACTTTGTCCAGGGTGGTGACCTGGTAGCCGTCCATCGCGGCCTGCAGGGCGCAGATCGGGTCGATCTCGGTGACGACGACGCGGGCGCCCTGGCCGCGCAGCGCCTCGGCCGCGCCCTTGCCGACGTCGCCGTAGCCGCACACAACCGCCGTCTTGCCGCCCATCAGAACGTCGGTGGCCCGGTTGATGCCGTCGGGCAGCGAATGGCGGATGCCGTACTTGTTGTCGAACTTGGACTTGGTCACTGCGTCGTTGACGTTGATCGCCGGGAACAGCAACTGGCCCTGCTCCGCCAGCTGGTAGAGCCGGTGCACGCCGGTGGTGGTTTCCTCAGTGACGCCGCGGATGCCGGCGGCGACCCGGGTGAACTTCTGCGGGTCCTTGGCCAGCGAGGCGCGCAGCACGTCCAGGATGATCGTGTACTCGTGCGGGTCCTCCGCGGTGGCCGAGGGGACGGCGCCGGCGGCCTCGAATTCCACGCCCTTGTGCAGCAGCAGCGTGGCGTCGCCGCCGTCGTCCAGGATCATGTTCGGTCCCAGCTCGGGGTTTTCGTCGGCGCCGGGCCAGGTCAGGATCTGCTCGGCCGTCCACCAGTACTCTTCGAGCGTTTCCCCCTTCCAGGCGAAGACCGGAACGCCCTGCGGTTCCTCCGGCGTGCCGTTGCCCACCACGACGGCTGCGGCGGCCTCGTCCTGGGTGGAGAAGATGTTGCAGGAGGCCCAGCGAACCTCCGCTCCGAGCGCGGTCAGCGTTTCGATCAGGACCGCGGTCTGCACCGTCATGTGCAGGGAACCGGCAATCCTGGCGCCGGCCAGGGGCTGGGCCTCGCCGAATTCTGCGCGCAGGGCCATCAGGCCCGGCATCTCGTGCTCCGCCAGGCGGATCTGGTGGCGGCCGGCGGCTGCCAGCGAGAGGTCCTTGACCTTGTAATCGAACGTCACAGTAATGCTCCTAAGCGTGGTCAGCGGGGCCGTCGTTGGGGGAGGCAGCGGCGCCGTCGTTGGTTGAATCAAGGGCGCCGCCGGCGGGGGCGGTCTGCGGCAGCAGCACCGGGATGCCGTCTTCGATCCGGTAGTGCAGCCGGTCTCCGGCGGCGGTGCGGCCGGTCGAGAGCAGTTCGTCGCCCTCCTGGACCAGTGATGAACCGGTAGCCGGGCAGCGCAAAACCGCCAGCAGTTCGGGGGTCAGATGTGCCATGCGATGGTGTCCTTTGATCTCCAGCAGCTTCGGCTGCGTCCGCTTCCGGCGGCCGGCGGCGCGGGGCTTCGCCGCGGACGGCAGGTTGCCGGCACGGCGCGCTGCCCGTCTCCCAGCGTATCGCCCTAGGGTTGTCCGCGCAGAATGCGCAGGTGCCCGCGCCGGGTGCCCGCCGCGCCCGCGGGCGGTTCCAACGGCTCGCGCTGGCCGCGCGGCTGGGGCGCCTCGTCGGGCACCTCGGGAGTGCGGGCCGCCTCCCGCACGGCGTCGGCCAGGGCCAACAGGTCGTCGGGGTTGGGGACCGGCGCCTGCTCGGGCAGGGCCAGCCGCATGACTTCCCAGCCGCGGGGCACGGTCAGCCGTTCGGCGTGCTCGGCACACAGGTCGTAGCAGTGGGGCTCGGCATAGGTTGCCAGCGGGCCCAGCACGGCGGTGGAATCGGCATACACGTACGTCAAAGTAGCGATGGCCGACCGCTGACAGGCCGAGCGTGAACATTGACGAATGGATCCCACGAGAATGCATCCTACTCCGGGCCTCCCTCCTTCCCGACCACCGGCGCGGGCCGGTGGTCGAAGATTAGGTCACAATCGGGTCGCGCGGACGCGGCCCGCCGGACGCCGCCCGCCGGACGTCGCACCGCTGCCGGGTGCTCCGGAGCGACGCTGCCGGGGCCGGGTCGCGTTGACGCCGCGGGACGCTTCGGCGCACCGCCGCGGGGCCCGGGTGCCTTATTCCGGTCCCCGGGCTTAAAGTCGGTATATGGAAAACGGACCATCACTGACCCTCTCGCTGGACAGCGACGGCGGTGGCTGGCGCCGTCCGTTTGCCGCACGACGCCGGAACCGCCGCGGCCGCGGGCTGCGCGGCGACCTGCTGCCCGCCAATTTGCCCGGGCATCTGACCAGGTCCGAACAGTTCGAGGCGTGGGTCGCGGAGTCCGCCGAGCGGCTGGCGTACTTCTGGGGGGAGCGGGTCGAAGCAGCCCAATTCGTGGTCGAGGACATTCCGCCCCGACTCGAAGAGTTGCTCGCCCGCGGTCAGGCCGCGCCCCTGGGCAGCTTCACGCCGGCCGCGCCGGGCCGCCCGGCCGTGGTGACCGTCTTCCGGCAGCCGGTCCAGGCGGCCGCCCGGCTGCGGGCCGAACTGCCGGAGCTCATCCACGATGTGGTAGTGGAGCAGACCGCGCAACTGCTGAACATGGCCCCGGAAGCGGTTGACCCCGGCTACGGCCGGACCCGCCCCTGACCGGCGTTCCGGTCCCGACGCCGCTTCTTCCCTAGTACCCGATATCGACCGGCACCGCGGTCTGCGCCTGGGTGCCGGCGGGCACCGGCAGGACCGCAACGTCGGGAGCACCGCCGTCGGTCAGGACCTGGGCGCCGTAGACGGCTTCGCCGGACGCGCTGATCAACAGGGCCGCAGCGTCGGCGCCGTCTGCCCGGGGATCAAGGGTCACGGTGGTTCCGGCGGGCACGGTCACCGCCTGCTTCTCCCCCAGTCTGCCCTTCGGATCCACCGGCGTGATTTCCACCCGGGCGTCCCCCGACGGCGCGCTGAAGGCCATGCGGGAGCTGACACCGCCCGGCACGACCGCCAGATGATTGCTTCCGAGGCGGCCGGTCGCGGGGGACCATCCGAAGTCCACCGGTTCGCCCGCCTCGGTTCCCCTGCTGACCCGCGCGGCGGCAGCGATGGACACGTCGGCGCTGATTTCGACGGAATACGTGCCGGCCGGCAACGACTCCAGCGGCACCCTGGTGACGCTCCCGGCCGCCGCGGTGACGACGCCGCCGCCCGGGAGGCTGACCGGGCCGTCGGAACCGAAGACGCGCACTTCCAAGACCGCGTCGGTCACGCCGGGCACCGCCACGTCCAGCGCCGGCGCCGCGTCCTCATAACCGTCCTGGTCCCGGATGGCCCGTGCCGGTTTCTGGTCCTGGACGGTAATTCCCGTGACCACCTGCCGCGTGCCGGCCGGGGCCGACGCCTGCAGCAACTCGACGCCGCCGGGGGTCAGCTGGCGCAGGACGCTTTGCTGGATGAAGCCGGTCACCGGGCCGCCGGAGGACTGTACGCGCACGGCCAGGGATTCCTGGTTTGCGGCCACTCCCGCCAGCACGATGGAGCGTGACTCCCCGGGAGCGACCAGCAGCCCGCGGGTGCCGGCAGCCTGGACCTGCCCCTCGGACGAGACCAGTTCGAGGTCTACCGAGGAGGGTGTCTGGGAACTGTTGTGCAGTTTCAGCACGGACGTGGTTCCCACGGTGGTGGACGCGCCGAGCAGCCAGAAGTCATTGGCCGGTGCCATGCAGTTGGCAGCGGCCAGTCCGCGCAGGTCGCCGTCGGAGGCCCGGTAAGTCATCGCCGCGCCGGCCAGCGCGGTGGTCTCCCCCATCGGGGCGGCCCGCAGCACGGTGGGAGCGGACAGGTCCTGGCCGGACACCACGGACGCCACCATCTTGGTCTCGCCGGATGACTTTTCCGTCGGTTCCGCGATGCGCGCGAGCGGAGTGCCCGCGCCCAGTTCCGTCAGCTCGCTGCCGGGGACATTGCCGCCGAGGTCGCTGAACACCAGGGCCCGCGCCCTGGTCTGCGCCGTAGTGGAGACCGGGCTGAACTGCGGATCGGTGTCTTCGGCCGCGCTGTCCAGCAGCCGCAGGGGCTCCGGGCAGACCGCGGTGTAGTCTCCGGCCGGAACGGCAGCGGACACGGGCGGTCGCTCGGCGGCCGCGCCCGGCACGTCCGCCAGGCTGCCGGCGGCTACCGCGGCTCCGGTCAGCAGCAGGAGGCCCGCCCCGGAGACGGCGCCCAGCGTCCGCCGGCCGCCGCGCTTCGGCGTGCCGCCGGCGGTGGAACTGCCGGAGCGTGCGGCAGGCTTGCCCGCGGCGGCATCGCGTGCCCGGTCCCGCCGCGCAGCCCGCTTGGCGGCCTTGCGGTCGATCGGCTGCACGGGCCCGGCCGCGCTGTCCCGCTCCGGCTGCACGGGCTCGGCCGCGCTGTCCCGCTCCGGCTGCACGGGCTCGGCCGCGCTGTCCCGGTCCGGCTGCACGGGCTCGGCCGCGCTGTCCCGGTCCGGCTGCACGCCATCAGGTGCGGATGCGGCAGCGGCCGTTGGCCCAATCGCCGCCTCTCTCGCCCGCGGCTCCTCGCCGCGGCCACCCGTCTCGGTCATAGTTGCTGTCCTTTTCCGGCCAGGGCAACTGCGCCGCCGTCGGCCGGGTCTTCGAATGCCGCCCTGCGCAGTTCCGCGGGGCCGGCATCCGCCCCGGTGGTCTTGATGTGGTCGATGCGGCGCGGCGCGAACCGCCGCCGGGCCGGGATCGGTATGGCGAGCAGGACGGTCAGTCCGATGGCGAGCACCTGGAGGATGCCGATCCACGGCGACCACGGGCTCGAATAGCCGATCTTCACGGTACCCGCTGCTGCCGGCACTTCAAACGCCTGGGCCCAGCCGTCCTGCGAGGATTCCAGCGGCCGGCCGTTCAGGGTGGCGGTCCAGCCCGGGTCCGTCCGCTCGGCCAGGATCAGCCGACGTCCGGGCTCGCCGGCGGGAATCTCCCCGGCCGCCGCGGTCCAGCCGGACGGCACGGTTTGCAGCAGGTCGCCGTTGGCATCGACCAGGCGCACCCGGGCGGTCAGTTGGCCTGCCGCGGTGCCGTCCTTACCGGTCGCTCCGACCACCCGCCAGAGCCATCCGGAGTCGGTGCGTCCCACGGAGGTCAGTCCGGGCACGGCGTCGATCCGGCCGGCAAGCAGTTCGGCCGCCGTATCGGACTCCTGCAGCACCACGAAGTCCACGCCGAGCCTCACCAGGGACGGCCGCGGATCCACGCCGGTGCCGGCAACGATGACCGCCACGGTGTTCCGCAATTCTGCGTCGGCGTCGTCGTCGGAGCGCATCTGGGCTTCGGTGAGCGGACCGGCCAGGGCCCGCGCCGAGTAAATGGCCGAGAGTTGGTCCAGGGTGGTGCCGCTGCCATGCATCACGGCAGCGGTCACCGCGCCGCCGGTTCCCGCCGTCAACACGAGCGCACGGGCCTGTTCCGGCCCGGTCCCGCTGTCCGCAGAGGTGGCCGGCAGCGTGCGGCCGGCCCCGGGCGTTACCTTCAGCTGCGTACCGAAGTCCGTCAGGGTCCGCGCCTCGCTGGACGGTGTGTAGCCGGTGAACTGGGGCACCAGCCAGTGCGCCAGGCTCGCTGCCGGGCCCAGCGCCATCAGGACGGCGGCGGCCACGGCCACGGTGCGCCGCAGGCCCGAGGACGGGCGCCCGGCTGCGGCAAGGTCGTGCCGCAGCCGGTCCCCGGCGATCAGTGCCGCGCCCAAAAGCAGGAACAGGGCCAGCGAGACAAAGGGACCCGTGAACGGTGTCACCACCGCTCCCGGTGCGACGGCGGTGGCCAGCAGGGATGAACCAAAGGAGGCCGCGAGGGTCAGGAACACGCCGAGCCAGAGCAACCGTGCGCGGCCGGCACCCTTGCCCGTGACCGCCCCGGCCACGGCCAGCGCCAGCACCGGCACGGCGACGACGAGCGCGTAGGCGAGCGCCCACGGACCCTGGGCCAGTTTCTCCAGCATCCCGGCCCCGGCCAGCCCGTCGGCGGGGCCGAAGGCGAGCGGGAAGCCCATCAGCTGCTGCCACAGCGGGGCGGCGTGGAAGGCCAGCGGCAGGCCGGGATCGCCCAGCAGCGCGCGCGGCTGGTCCAGCCCGGCGACGAGCATCGGCAGGGCGAGTGCCAGCGGCGGGATAAGCGCCCACCAGACGGTCTTGGCCCGGCGGCGCAAGGCCAGCATCAGGACGGCGATGAAGACGACGACCACCGGCAGCAGCGCCGGTGCCGACGCCGTGATGCCGGCCAGGCAGAGTCCCGCCGCTGCCGCCGCCGTCCAGGAGGGATTCCCGTTGATCCCGGGCTTGTGCACGGCTTCGTGCGGCAGCAGGGGCCGGTTGGCGTCGGCGCGTTGGACGGCGGAGCCGGTGGCGCGCAGCAGGCCGAGCACGGCCCACGGGATCAGCAGGTGGGCGATCAGCGCGCCCAGGCGGCCCGTGCCCAACGCGACCTGGAACGCGGGAACGCTCGCCCAGAACATCGCGGCCCAGAAGCGCAGGCCGCGCCGCTGTGTGAAGGCCCCGGCAGCGAACCATGCGCCGGCGGCGGCCAACGGCATGGCCAGCAGCACCAGCGTCAGGACGGCGGCGGAACCGTTCCCCAAACCCAGCACGGCCAGGACCGCCAGCACGTAGCCAAAGGGGTCGCCGTGCCCGGGGACGCCGGAGCCAAGCGAGATCCACCAACTCGAAGCGTTGTGCCAGATTTCGGCGACGGTGGCCGAGACCGGCAGCAGTCCGCCGCCCACCAGCGCCGGCGCCCCGAAGAAGTCAAACATGCCCACCGTGGAGACGAGGGCCAGCACGACGGCGGCGGCCACCAGTCCCGTACCCACCCAGGTCCGGGCGGGCGCGGCGAGGGCGGCGAAGTCGTCGGATCCGCCTGTGGGCTGGTCGCTGCCGCCGGCATCCGATCCGGAGCCGTCGCCCACGACGCCGACCGCGAGCTCGGGCCGCAGCGACTCGGCCAGTGACCGCCGGTAGGCCCAGACCTCGCGCCGCGGGACCATCAGCGGGCGCACTATGGCCCGCGAGGTCCTGCGCGTCTTGGCGGCCTGCCGCCGGGACGCGAAAAAGCCCGCGGGTCGGAACAAGGCGGCAAGGGTGGCACCCAACTGCCGCAGCCCGTGCATGGGGTCCTTGGCGACCACCGAGGCCAGGAAGCTGTACAGCCCGCCGAGCAGGGCCCCGATCCACAGGAACGGCACCTGCCACCAGGCCGCATGCTTGAGCCGGAGGTGGATCTGAGCCTTGCGGGCTGCCCTTGCGGTGCCGTGGTCGCCGGTCCGGGCGGCGTGGCGAACCCTCGCGGTGGGGACAACCACCACGCGGTGGCCGGCCAGCCGGTTCCGCCAGCACAGGTCCACGTCGTCACCGGTCCCGGGCAGGGCCGGATCGAACCCGCCCAGCTGGTCGAAGATGTCGCGGCGCACCAGCATGCCGGCGGAGTTGACGGCAAAGAAGTCGCTGCGGCCGTTGTACTGGCCCTGGTCCATCTCGTCGACGTCGATCATGGTCAGCCGTTCGGCCCAGCGGCTCACGGTCAGGCCCACGTCGACCAGCCGGCGCGGGTCGTCCCAGTCCACCTGTTTGCAGCCGGCGATGGTTACCGACGGTGCCGTTTCCACGGCGAGCAGCAGTTCCTCGAGCGCATCAGGCTCCGGGGCGGAATCATCGTGGAGCAGCCACAGCCATTCCTGGGCCGGACCGTCGTCCGGGGCGTGCTTGGGCAGCTCGGCCAGCCCCACCCGGACCGCGGCGCCGAACCCGGCGCGGTGGGAAGCCGCGGCCACCGGGCTGCCGGCGGGCAGTTGCGCGCGCAGCAGGTCAGCGGACCCGTCGGACGATCCGGTGTCCACCCCGACGTGGGCATCGGCGGGTCTCGTCTGCCGGGCCAGGGCTGCCAGGGTTTGGGGCAGGCAGGAAGCGCCGTCGTGGGCTACCACAACGGCGGTGACGCGAACTTGCTGCTGAATCAGAGCGCTCTTTTCCGCAGCCGGCGGCGCTCGCGCTCCGACAGGCCTCCCCAAATGCCGAAACGCTCGTCATTGGCCAGCGCGTACTCCAGGCACTGCGAGCGCACCGTGCACGCGCCGCACACCTTCTTCGCGTCGCGGGTGGATCCGCCCTTCTCGGGGAAGAACGCTTCCGGGTCCGTCTGGGCGCACAGGGCATCGGCCTGCCAGCCGAGTTCTCCCTCGTCCTCATAGCCGGCGCCGAAGCCCGGCAGCCCGATCCACTGCGGTTTCGGCGCCGGGTCGGCCTCGGCCGGTTCCCGGAGCAGGCGCGGAGCAGTCAGCTCCAATACCTCGGCCCCGGGCCCCTCCGCCAACGCTTCGTGCGCGGCGAGGAAGGCGGTGGCCGCGTCCTCGAGTGTCTGCTGGCTGGATTCGCGGAAGCGTTCTGCCGCCGTCGGATCTGCCGGATCCACATACCAGTCTGCCGGTACGCCGCGCGATCCGTGCGATGCCGAAGCCTGCGCTTCGAGCTCCCGCCGGTGCGCACTACGTTCTGCCTGCCCCATCAGCCCTCCCGGAGTTCCTGTACCAGCATGGTGTTAGATTCGTGTGCAGCGCTGGATCTCAGCGCCGGACACAAGCATGCTGTTACACGTTTAATAACTAATTACATGGGTGTAATACATTCAAGTCAAGCGCCGGCGGGAATCTTAGAGACCCGGCAGCGAAATCCGCGTACGCCACGCGAGGGCCCGCCCCCGTGATGTGCGTCACAAATACCGCGTGCAGGCGTCAGCCGGCCTCCGGCTGGGCCACGAACCCGACCTTAAGGAGCACCGTGAGCACCCCCGCCACGATCACCGACCTGCTGGCCCGAATGCGCCCGGGCTCGTCCCCCTGCCTGGTCTGGTACGGCCCGGAGGGCGAACGCATCGAGCTGTCCGGGCGCGTGCTGGACAACTGGGTGGCCAAGACGGCGAACCTGCTGGCCGAGGAACTGGACGCCGCCGAGGGTACGAGCGTGGGTCTTCTGATGGACCCGCACTGGCGGTCGTTGGTCTGGGCGCTGGCCGCGTGGCAGGCCGGCGCCACCGTCCGGCTGGGCGAGGCCGCCCGGAGCGCCGACGTGGTGGTGGCCGCGGATCCGGCCCTTTTGGTGCGGGAAGGCAGCGGACACCAGGTCCTGGTCGCCCTGGGCGCGCTCCAGTTGCGCTGGCCCGGGGAACTGCCCGACGGCGTCCTCGACTACGCGGCCGAGGTCCGCTCCTACGCGGATGAATACCTGGGAATCGATTCCCTGGCGGCAAACGGTCTGGCACTGGAGGACGACGGCGGAGCGCTGACCTTCGCCCGGCTTTTGGACCGGCCGACAGCGGCCAGGAACCTGCTGGTGCCGGCGCACACCCCCTGGCCGGACGTGCTTCGCGAAGCCCTGGCAACCTGGCAGGGCGGCGGCACGGTCGTGCTGGTGCACCCGGAGGTAGGGGTGACCCAGCGGTTGCTGGACAGCGAACGGGTCACCGTACAACTGTGAACCGGCGATCCGGCCCGGACCCCGCCTAGCCGCGCGCCGTGCCCGATGCCTGGGGGCCGTCGACCTCCGGCGCCGCGTCCGCGGGAGGCTGGTCGGCATCGTCCTCGGGGTGGCGCTCGAAGATCTTGCGGTCCTCGGCAAACTCCGGCTCGGCGTCCAGCTCAACGTTAAACACCAGGAACCGGTAGGCGAAGAAGCGCATCACGGTGGCCAGCACCGTGCCGACGATGCCCGCGAACAGCAGCATGGTCCGGTCCGTCACCTCCAGCGGGTAGCGGGCTATCCAGACGCAGCCGGCGGAGACCACCATGCCGATGACGTTGATGACGATGAACAGCACCAGTTCGCGCAACACGTTCGCCTGGCGGCGATGACGGAACGTCCAATAGCGGTTGGCTACCCAGGAGAACAGTGTTGCCACGGAGGCGGACACGAACCGCGCCTTCACCACGCTGTCGTCCATGGGCCCGTTGATCAGCCACCAGTACACGCCGTTGTCCACGATGAAGGCGATCCCGCCGACCGTGCCGAACTTCGCCACTTCCCGCCAAAAAAGGGAAACAATGGCGCGCAGGCGCTCGGAAATAGTTCGGTTCATGATCGAAGGTGGATCCCTTTCGCTCGGATGCCGGAGCAGAGCCGGCCGACGCACTATTGTATTGCGCCAGTCTGGGCGTTACCTAGGACGTACCCGCCGCGCGAAGTGCAATGCGACTCGTCCGGAACCTGTTCGGTACCCTGACTAGGTGAGTTTTCCAGTGATCGGCGTAGTGGGCGGCGGCCAGCTTGCCCGAATGATGGCACCCTGTGCGGTAGAGCTCGGCTTTGAACTGCGTGTTCTGGCCGAGGCCGCCGATGTTTCCGCGGTCCCCGCCGTGGCTACGGCTCCCGTGGGCGACTACCGCGACCTGGAGGCGCTGCGGGGGTTCGCGAAGGGCCTGGACGTGATGACCTTCGATCACGAGCACGTCCCTACCGAACATCTGCAGGCCCTGATTGCCGAGGGCGTCAACGTGCAGCCGCATCCTGACGCGTTGATCCATGCGCAGGACAAGCTGGTCATGCGCGCGGTGGTGGACAGGCTGGGGCTGCCAAACCCGGTGTGGGCACCCGTCTCGGGCGTCGACGAGCTGGTTGCCTTCGGCGGCAGGATTGGCTGGCCGGTGGTGCTGAAGACGCCGCGGGGAGGCTACGACGGCAAGGGAGTGCGGATCATCCGCGATGCGGATGCTGCCGCCGAGGCGGCCGACTGGTTCACCGGCGGCGCGCTGCTGGTCGAAGAAAAAGTCGATTTCAGCCGGGAGCTCTCCGCGCTGGTAGCCAGGACTCCGTCCGGCGAAGCACGGGCCTGGCCGGTGGTGCACACCATCCAGGTGGACGGCGTCTGCGACGAAGTGATCGCGCCGGCACAGGACCTGCCGGCGGACGTCGCCGAGGCGGCCCAGCAGGCGGCGCTCCGGTTGGCCGACGAGCTGGGCGTCACCGGCGTGATGGCCGCCGAGTTGTTCGCCACCCCGGGACGCGGAGCAGGCTTCGTGATCAACGAACTGGCCATGCGCCCGCACAACACCGGCCACTGGACCCAGGACGGGTCGGTCACCAGCCAGTTCGAGCAGCACCTGCGGGCCATCCTGGATCTGCCGCTGGGCGATACGTCCCTGCTCGGCGGCGCCGTCGTCATGAAGAACTACCTGGGCGGCGCAAATACCGACCTGTTCTCGGCCTATCCGCGCGCGCTGGCCGCCGAACCGTCCGTCAAGCTGCATGGCTACGGCAAGTCTGTCCGTCCCGGCCGGAAGATCGGCCACGTCAATGTGGTGGGCCGCGATGCGTCCCAGGTGGAGGAACTGCGCCGGCGCGCGGACCGCGTCGCGGCGATTGTCCGCGACGGCGTGGACCCCCAGGAAGGCAAACCATGAGCAACAAGCCGATAGTCGGCGTGGTGATGGGCTCGGATTCCGACTGGCCCGTCATGGAGGCCGCCGCCCGGGCGCTGGAGGAATTCGGCGTCCCCTACGAGGCCGACGTCGTCTCCGCGCACCGCATGCCCGAGGACATGATCGGTTATGGCCGCGACGCTCACTCCCGGGGACTGCGGATCATTATCGCCGGCGCCGGCGGTGCCGCGCACCTGCCCGGCATGCTCGCCTCCGTAACCCCGCTGCCGGTGATCGGGGTGCCGGTGCCCCTGAAGTACCTGGACGGCATGGATTCCCTGCTCTCCATCGTGCAGATGCCCGCCGGGGTGCCGGTGGCCACGGTGTCCATCGGCGGAGCCCGCAATGCCGGGCTGCTGGCCGTGCGGATGCTGGCAGCCGGTGGTGACGAATTGGCCGGGCGGCTGCAGCCGGCCCTGCTCGAGTTCGCGTCCGGCCTGCGCCGGTCCGCCTACGACAAGGGAGCCGCGCTGCGTGAACGCGCCGCAGGCTCCGGCGAGGCCTAGGACGGTGGGTCCCCAGCCGCCGAGGAAGCCGTCGGGGTCTTCGGCGCGCGGGGTGACCGATCCGGTCCGCTACCCCCAGCACGCTCCGGCGCCGGTGCGCACCAAGCGCGCCTTCGTCCTGCTGCTGCTGACCCTGCTCGTCCCGGGCAGCGCCCAGATCGTGGCAGGGGACCGCCGGCTGGGCCGGCGCGGCCTGGCCGTGACGCTGCTGGCCTGGGCGGCCGTTGTGGCCGCTGCCGTCATGGCCCTGGTGAACTGGCCGCTGCTGGTGAACCTGGCCACCGACCGCTGGGGTTCGCTGGCCCTCGTTGTGGTGCTGGCGGCACTGGCGCTGTTCTGGGCGTTCCTGTTCCTGAACACCTTGCGCATCATCAGGCCCAACCTGCTGGCCCCGGGCGCCAAACCGGCGGTGGCGGTGACGCTGGTTGCCCTGATGGTGCTCACCAGCGGCAGCCTGGGCTACGCCGCCTACCTGCTCAACGTGAGCCGCAACGCCTTCAGCTCCATCTTCGAAACCCGGCCCGCGTTCGACCCGGTGGACGGCCGCTACAATTTCCTGCTCATGGGCGGCGACGCCGGTGCCGGGCGGGTGGGGCTGCGCCCGGACAGCATCCAAGTGGTCAGCGTCGACGCGAAGACCGGCCAGACCGTCATGTTCGGCATCCCGCGCAACTTCCAAAACGCCCCGTTCCCGGCGGACTCGCCGATGCACGAGGTGTATCCGGAAGGTTTCAGCTGCGGTGACGAGTGCATCATCAACGCCCTCTACGTCGACGTGGAGCAAAACCACGCCGACCGCTACCCTGATGCCAAGAACCCTGGCGCGGAGGCCATGAAGGACGCCGTGAGCGGGATCCTGGGCATCGAGATCCAGGCGTATGCCCTCGTGGACATGGACGGCTTCGAAGCCCTGGTGGACGCGATGGGCGGCATCACGGTCAAGGCCGGCGGTTGGGTGCCTATTTCCAACAGGACCATCCCCGGCACCAATCAACACTACCCGCCGAAGGGCTGGATCGCCCCGGGCGTCCAGGAGCTCGACGGCTACCACGCCCTCTGGTACGCCCGCTCCCGCGAATTCGCCACCGACTACGATCGCGTCCAGCGCCAGCAGTGCGTGATGTCGGCGATGGTCAAGCAGCTGGACCCGGCAACGGTGCTGACCCGCTTCCAGCAGTTGGCCGAGGCCGGCGAACAGGTCGTCGAGACGGACATTCCCAGTGCGCAGCTGGGCAGCTTCGTCTCGCTGGCGCTGAAGGCCAAAGACCAGAAGGTGAAGCGGCTAACCATCGGACCGCCGGACTTCGGCACCGCCGCGGAGAATTTTGTCACCTACCCCGACTTCTCGGTGATTCATCCCCGCGTTCAGGAGATGTTCACCCAGGAAGAGCAGACTCGGCAGAAAGATCCCAAGGACGACGGCGGCGGCGCCGGTGGCGACGCCGGCTCCGGTGGCGGAGAAACCACCGCCGGTGAGGGCGGGGCCGGCCCCGCGGACGAGGCGGCACCGGATGCGGCCGACGCCCCGGAGGCGCCGGCGGAGCCCCAGGTCACCGCGGAGTATCTCCAGCAGCTGGCCGAGATCGGCGATACCGCCACGCTCGGCGCCCTGGTGGCCAACAACGGCAAGTGCTCGGTCCCCTGATCCCGGCCCGCTGCCACGCCGGTCCGGCGGCGTCCCCCCGGTGGGGGGCGGGTGCTGCCGGAATGCTGCAACGGCGCGGGGTCTGAGAGGATCGTGGGAACAAGGACGAGGAAGAGGCTTCACATGTATCGGTTGACGAATGTAGTGCGTCCCTATGCCTGGGGCTCGACGACGGCGATTGCCGAGCTGTTCGGGCGGGAACCGTCCGGCGGGCCGGAAGCCGAACTCTGGATCGGCGCGCACCCCGACTCCCCGTCACGGGTGCAGCTGGCCGGAGGCGAACGGCCGCTCGACGAGTTCATCAAGGAGAACCCCGGCGCCGCCCTGGGCGAGACGGTCCTGGGCCTGTTCGGCGCCACGCTGCCGTTCCTGACCAAGGTCCTGGCCGCCGACTCCGCGTTGTCGCTCCAGGTCCATCCCACGCTCGAGCAGGCCCGCGCAGGGTTCGCCGCGGAGAATGCGGCCGGCATCTCCTTCAACGACCCGCAGCGCAGCTACCGGGACGACAACCACAAGCCGGAGATGATCTTCGCGCTCAGCGACTTCCAGGCGCTGTGCGGTTTCCGCCCCCCGCGCGACGCGGCGCGGCTGCTGGCCGGGCTGAAACCACGGCTGGCAGACGCCGGCGCGGCCCTGGATCTCCTGGACGAGGTGCTGGAACTGTTGGGTGGCGGCGACGAGGAAGCGGCCCTCCGCGGTGCCTTCGTGGCGCTGCTGGACGGCGGGGAACGCTCCACCCGGCTCGCCGCGGACACGACCCGCCTGCTGGCGGCCACACCGGCCGGCAGCCTGGGCACCGAATATGCAGCGGTCGCCCGCCTGGGCGAACTGTATCCGGGCGACCCCGGCGCGTTGATCTCGCTGCTGCTGAACCTGGTCGAACTCTCCCCCGGCCAGGCACTGTGCCTGCCGGCCGGAAACATCCACGCCTACCTGCAGGGCCTCGGGGTGGAGGTCATGGCGGCCTCGGACAACGTGCTGCGCGGCGGCCTCACCCCGAAGTTCGTCAACATGCCCGAACTGCTGAAGATTACGAACTTCCGGCCTATCGCCCCGCCCATGGTGAAACCGACCATCACCGATGCCGGCCAGGAACTGTACTGCCCGCCCTTTGCCGAGTTCCAGCTCCAGCGCATCGAACTGGCCGACGGCGGCAGCCCGGTGCCGCTGGCCCAGCACGGCCCCGCGATCGTGCTGGCCGTGTCCGGCAGCGTGCTGCTGGACTCCCCGAAGTCCGACCTGATGCTTGGCCGCGGCGATGCCGCGTTCATCCCCGACACGGAACAACCGGTGAACGTGCACCCGGCCGGAGACACCGGAACCGGCGCGGTGCTGTTCGCGGTGACCACCTCGGGCGGCACACATGAATTCGATCAACAACGAACGGGAGCAACACTTTGACCGCTTCGATCCTGCAGTCTGCGCCTTGGGCCGACTTTCAACGCAGCCTGGGCAAACAGGTCTTCGAACGCAGCGGGGACGGCTGGAACTTCCTGGCCATCGCGGAAAAGACGCCCCTGGGCCGCTTCCTGTACGTCCCGTACGGCCCGGCCGCGGCAGACAACGCCGCCCTGATCCGCGCGCTGGCCGCCCTGCAGTCCCTGGCCGCGGAACAACGCGCCCATTACGTGCGGATCGAACCGGTCGGCACCGACCTCGGCCAGCGGCCGCAGGCGGCGCTGCAGTCGCTGGGCCTGGTCAAGGCACCGGTGGACGTCCAGCCGAAACTGACCTGGATGCTGGACCTGAGCCAGCCGGAAGAGGACCTGCTGGCGGCCATGCGCAGCACCAGCCGCAACCTGTACCGCAATATCCACAAGAAGGGCGTCACGTTCGATGTCTCCACCGACCCGGCGGACATCGAAATCCTGCTGGGTTTCCTGCACGACGTCTCCGAGCGCGCGGAGTTCAAGGCCCAGTCCGACGATTACCTGCGGCACGCAGCCCGGACCCTGGTCCCGGCCGGCGCGGCCAAACTGTTCATCGCCCGGTTGGACGGGCAGCCGATCGCGGCCGCGCTGTCCTACGACACGGAGGCCACGCGGGTGTACGCGCACGCCGCGGCGGACGACGCCCACCGCAAGCTCAACGCCGGGATTCCGCTGGTGGTGACCATGATGATGGACGCCCGCGCCGCCGGCATCCGCCACTTCGATATGTGGGGCGTCAGTCCCGAGGACGAGCCCGACCACCCGTGGGCCGGTTTCTCCCGGTTCAAGCGCTCCTTCGGCGGCTACGAGGTCAGCTATCCGGGCAGCTGGGACCTGCCCGTCAACCAGCTCATGTACCGGGCCTATCTGCTCTCGCGCACGGCCCGGGAGGCCGTAACCCCCGCCGTGCACAAGGTCCGCGCCGCGGTGCTGCCGGCCGCCCGCAAGGCGCGCACCGCCGTCGTGCCGGCCGTGCGCAAGCTGCGCGGCACGCTCCCCCGCTGACCGCCCGCGGATCCGTCCCGGAACGACAAGAGGAAAACCCCGCACCGGCTCTGGCCGGTGCGGGGTTTTCCTTCGCTGCGGGTCGCTAGAGCTTGCGCTCGAAGCGGTCCCACTTGTATTCCTGGTGCTCGCCCTCGACGAAACGGATGGTGCCGGACTTGGAGCGCATCACGATCGACTGCGTGAGGACCTTGTGGTTCTTGTAGCGGACGCCGCGCAGCAGGTCACCGTCGGTGATGCCGGTGGCCACGAAGAAGCAGTTGTCGCTGGTGACCAGGTCATCGGTGGTCAGCACCCGGTCCAGGTCGTGGCCGGCGTCGATGGCCTTCTGCTTTTCATCGTCGGTGGTGGGCCAGAGCCGGCCCTGGATCACGCCGCCCAAGGACTTGATGGCGCAGGCCGTCACAATGCCCTCCGGGGTGCCGCCGATGCCCATCAGGACGTCGACGTCGGTGCCCTCGCGGGCGGCCGCGATGCCGCCGGCGACGTCGCCGTCCATGATGAACTTGGTGCGTGCGCCGGCGGCGCGGATCTCCTCGACATACGGCTTGTGCCGGTCGCGGTCCAGGATCATCACGTTGATCTGGTTGATCTTCTTGTTCTTGGCCTTCGCGATCAGGTGCAGGTTCTGCTTGATGGGCAGCCGCAGGTCCACCAGGTCCGCCGCTTCGGGGCCGGTGACCAGCTTCTCCATGTAGAACACGGCCGAGGGGTCGAACATGGTGCCGCGCTCGGAGACCGCGAGCACGGAGAGCGCGTTGTTGATGCCCAGCGCCGTCAGCCGGGTGCCGTCGATCGGATCCACGGCGACGTCGCACTCGGCGCCGGTGCCGTCGCCGACCTTTTCGCCGTTGAACAGCATCGGGGCCTCGTCCTTTTCGCCCTCACCGATGACGACCACCCCGTTGAAGCTGACGGTGGACAGGAACGCGCGCATGGCGTCCACGGCGGCGCCGTCGGCACCGTTCTTGTCCCCGTAGCCGACCCAGTGGCCGCCGGCGATCGCCGCGGCTTCGGTGACGCGCACCAGTTCCAGCGCCAGGTTTCGGTCCGGCTCGTTGTCGCCGACGCGCATGGACGGCGGAAAGTTGGAAAAGGGGTCAGCCTGGGCTTCGTGGGACACTTCGACCTCATCTTCGAGTAGCTCTTCAGACAGCACCGGCTGCGGTGCCGTGATGGATGCATCTGCGGTGCGGACATCTTCCATTGCTTTCGATCATAGTCGTCGCCGCCCCGGGGGCCAGCGCGCGGACCGGCCGACCCGCCCTCCGTTCCGGCGTCGCGGGCGTGTGCGCGCAGGGGCGGGCATCTGAGATCATGGAACCGTGAGTGAAGCGCGTCCCGAAGAATCGACCGAGTTGCCCGTCAAGCCAGTGCTGACGGCCAAGCAGGCCAACCGCGCGAAGGCTCCGGTGGTCGGCATGCTGATGGCCGTGGGGCTCTCCCTCGCCGTGCTGCTGCCGGTGATGTTCCTGAATCCGGGCAGCAAGCCCGGAGTCTACGAACGTAATATTGACGTCCCGGGGGTCGCCCTGCAGGCCGAGTCCACGGCCGGTTACCTGCCGCTCGCCGTCGACCTCCCGGCGGGCTGGACGTCCAATTACGCCCGGTGGAATACCGGGGGAACCGCGCAGGTGGCGGCGTGGGAAGTCGGCTACATCACGCCGGGCGAAGAGTACATCGGACTGATCCAGACCGACAAAGCCAACCCCACCTGGGTCGGCCAGGCAACCGACAACGCGCCGGTCACCGGCGACCGCGAAGCGGGTGCCACCTGGGAACTGCGCGACGCCGGCGCGGGCGAGCGCAGCCTCGTGCTGGAGCACGGCGGATTCACCGTCATCTTGACCGGCACCGCGGAGCTGGACGAATTCGATGTCCTGGCCACCGCGATCGTGGAAGACCTGGACAGCAAGTAATCCCGCCCCGACACGGAAACCGGTGCACGGGCAGGGACGCACGAAGCAGTAAGGTTGCTTCGTGCCCACCTCATTGACTCCCGCCCAGGCCTGGCAAAAACTCATCGACGGCAACGCCCGCTTTGTGGCAGGTACGTCAGTCCACCCGAACCAGGACGCCGCCCGGCGCAGTTCGCTGGTCAACGAGCAGCATCCGTTCGCCATCATCTTCGGCTGTTCCGACTCCCGGCTGGCCGCCGAAATCATTTTCGACCTGGGACTCGGCGATGCGTTCGTGGTCCGCACCGCCGGCCACGTCCTCGGTGACGCGGTGATCGGATCGCTCGAGTACGGCGTGGATGTGCTCAACGTTCCGTTGATTGTCATCCTGGGCCACGACAGCTGCGGGGCCGTGACGGCGGCAAAGAACACGATTGACACCGGCGAAATGCCGCGCGGCGGCCTGCGGGACCTCGTGGAACGGATCACCCCGTCGGTGCTGGCCGCCCGGCGTGCCGGCCTCGAGGACCTCAACGACATGGTGATCGAAAACGTCCGACAGTCCTCCGAACGCCTGCTGGACAGTTCGCGGGCCATTTCCGAGGCGGTCGAGGCCGGCCGCACGGCCGTCGTCGGCGTGGCCTACCGGCTCGCGGACGGCCGCGCCGAGCTCGTCGCAGGGCACGGGGCCCTCTAGCCGCGCCCCGGGGGCGGGACGCCCCGCCCCGGGGGCCGCAGGCCCGCTCGGCGCCACCTCAACCAAGCCGCCACCGTGCCGCAACACAATTCGGAACCGGTGCGCCGCAGGCATAAGCTTGGAGCCATGACTTCTGCTGATTCTGCTGAATACCGCATCGAACACGACACCATGGGCGAGGTCCGCGTTCCGGTCAACGCCCTCTACCGTGCGCAGACCCAGCGCGCCGTCGAGAACTTCCCGATCTCCGGCAAGACGCTGGAGCGCGCCCACATCGAGGCCCTGGCCCGGATCAAGAAGGCTGCGGCCACCGCGAACGCCGAACTGGGCGTGCTGGACGGCGAGCTCGCCAAGGCCATCGCCGCGGCGGCGGACGAAGTAGCCACGGGCAAGTACGACGGCGACTTCCCGATCGACGTTTTCCAGACCGGTTCCGGCACCTCGTCGAACATGAACACGAACGAGGTCCTGGCCGAACTGGCCACCCGTGCGCTGCGCGACGCCGGCAGCGACAAGACGGTTCACCCGAATGACCACGTCAACGCCTCGCAGTCCTCCAACGACGTCTTCCCGACCTCGGTGCACGTGGCCGCCACCTCGGCCTTGATCAACGAGCTGATCCCCGCGCTGGACTACCTGGCCGCGTCCCTGGAGCGCAAGGCCGAGGAGTTCAAGGATGTGGTGAAGTCCGGCCGCACCCACCTGATGGACGCGACGCCGGTCACCCTCGGGCAGGAATTCGGTGGCTACGCCGCCCAGGTGCGCTACGGCATCGAACGCATCGAGGCATCACTGCCGCGCGTGGCCGAGGTTCCGCTGGGCGGCACCGCCGTCGGCACCGGCATCAACACCCCGGCCGGCTTCCCGCAGCGCGTAATCGAACTGCTGGCCGCCGACACCGGCCTGCCGCTGACGGAGGCCCGCAACCACTTCGAGGCCCAGGCCAACCGCGACGGCCTGATCGAGGCCTCCGGGCAGCTGCGCAACATCGCCTACGCGTTCATGAAGATCAACAACGACCTGCGCTGGATGGGTTCGGGCCCGAACACCGGCCTGGGCGAAATCGCCATCCCCGACCTGCAGCCGGGTTCTTCGATCATGCCCGGCAAGGTCAACCCGGTGATCTGCGAGGCGGCGATCATGGTTGCCGCCCAGGTCGTCGGCAACGACACCACCATCGCCCTGTCCTCCACCAACGGCGCCTTTGAGCTGAACGTGGGCATCCCGGTGATGGCCGCCAACCTGCTCGAGTCCATACGCCTGCTGGCGAACACCTCGCGCGTCATGGCGGACAAGATGATCGACGGGCTGACCGCCAACGTGGAGCGCGCCCGCTTCCTGGCCGAGGCCTCCCCCTCGATCGTGACCCCGCTGAACAAGTTCATCGGCTACGAAAACGCCGCCAAGATCGCCAAGCACTCGGTCCAGGAAGGCCTGACCGTGCGCGAGTCGGTTGTGGCCCTTGGCTTCCTGGAGCGCGGCGAACTGACCGAAGAGCAGCTGGATTCTGCGCTGGACGTGCTCTCGATGACCGTCCCGCCGCAGGCCAAATAGCAGGCCGGTCCATCGCGGATCCTGAAGGGCGCTCTTGCTTCGGCGGGGGCGCCCTTCAGCGTGCACGGCGCCGCCGGCCGCCGCTCACCCGGGCCGGATCGGCGTCAGGACGGGGCCCTGCTGCCTTTTTTGGCCCCGACCGGCTGAAACGATTGCCTGAACCTTGAACCGTCGGCCTCCGGGACTAGGATGAGGCGCACACGTCCCCGTGGACGGCGGGTGAACGGCCCATCCAGGGCCGCCGGCCGGCCCGTCGGGGACACGGTGGAAGAGTGTCCAGGAGGTCTCCGTGATTGGCGATTCGCAGCCCCCGTCCCTGGCGACGGCCGACTATTCCGTGCCCGGGCAGCCGAAGACCACCGGACGCTTTATCGTCGTCTTTTACGGCCCATCCGACGAGTGTGCCGGCCTCCTGGCCGACGCCGCCGGCCTGTCGAATGTCGCGGACAGCCGCGATTTCGGCACCCGCGGGGTGGACCCGGACGCGGCCTCCGGCGCCGACGCAACGGTCTTCGCAAACCTGGGCATCGCCGTCGTCGCTGCCGGCCCGGACCAAATCAGCTCGCTCCAAGTCAGTACCGCTGCCCGGCACCGTGTCCTCTCGGTCTCGCCGGAACTCATCCACGACGTGCTCGGTCCGGCCGATGACTACGCCGCCGGCTACCGCGACGGCGTGACCGACCTGTCCGGCAGGCTCGCCGCGCGACGGCACGAACGCTACGAAGCGGGCCCCGCACCGGCGGGCTTCGCCGACAACAACAATTTCACCTGGGGACAGCAGGCCACCAGGGCCGTCTCGTCGCCCTATTCCGGGCAAGGCGTGCGCGTAGCCGTGCTGGACACCGGGTTCGACGAGACGCATCCGGATTTCGCCGGACGGAGCATCACCAGCGCCTCCTTCATCCCGGGCGAGCCGCCGCAGGACGGACACGGCCACGGCACGCACTGCATCGGGACCGCGTGCGGCCCCAAGTCCCCCGGCACCGGCCCGCGCTACGGCGTGGCCCACGAAGCGGAGATCTTCGCCGGCAAGGTCCTCAGCAACGCCGGTTCGGGGACCGACGCCGGCATCCTCGCCGGGATCGACTGGGCCGTGGGCAACGGCTGTGCCGTCATCTCCATGTCCCTGGGAGCCGACGTCGCACAAATCCACCCGCCCTACACGGCCGCCGGGAGCCGGGCGCTGGAGCAGGGGTCCCTGATCATCGCCGCCGCGGGAAACAATGCCGACCGCCGGAAGGGCGAGTTCGGGTTCGTCGGCGCCCCGGCCAACAGCCCGTTCATCATGGGGGTGGCCGCGCTGGACCAGGCCCTGGAGGTCGCGTTCTTTTCCGCCCGCAGCCTCCCCCTGCGCGGCGGGCAGGTGGACTGTGCCGGTCCCGGGTTCCAGGTGTATTCGTCCTGGCCCATGCCGAAGCGTTACAACACCATCAGCGGCACCAGCATGGCGACGCCCCACGCCGCCGGCGTGGCGGCCCTGTGGTCAGAGGCTACCGGCCGGCGCGGCCTGGAACTGTGGGCCACGCTGGTGCAGGAAGCGGAGCGGCTGCCCGTGCCCTCCGTCGACGTCGGGGCAGGGCTGGTTCTTGCCCCGCAGTGACCCGCTTCCCCCGGGAGGGGCCGCCGGACCTATCATGGGGGTATGCAGATCACCGTGACGGTGCGCCACGACTACCTCTCCGATACCGGGCGGATTGCCGAGCAGTTGGCAGCCGGCGGCATGCGGGTGGAAAACGTGTTGTCATCCCTGGGCATGATTACCGGTTCATTGCCGGAGGGACAGCGTGCCGCTGTTGCCGGAATCGAGGGCGTCGAGTCCGTGGACGAAGACCGGCAGTTCGTCCTGCCCCCTCCCGACTCCGATATCCAATAGGCTCGGCGGACAAATTCCGGGACGCCCCGCGCGTCGTTGACCCGCGCTTCGCGGCTACGAAGGCAGCAGCAGCGCCGCCCACGTGCCGGCGATCATGAACGGCCCGAATGGAATGTCGCTGTGCAGCGTTCCGCGCCGCAGCACCACCAGCAACACCCCGTACGCGCCGCCCAACAGGAAGGCCGCGAACGTGCCCAGCAGCAGGTGTTCAAACCCCAGGTAGCCCAGGTACATCCCCAGCACCCCGGCCAGTTTGACGTCGCCGAATCCCATGCCGGCCGGATAAATAAGTCGCACGGCGAAATAGAAGACCCAGAGCAGTGCGCCGCCGGCCGGCACCCGCCAGAACATGCTGGCTTCGTAGCCTGCGAGGGAGGCCGCGAGCAGCAGCACTCCGGACACCGCATAGGCCGGGAAAATGATGCGGTTCGGCAGCCGGTGCGTCCTCAGGTCGATCCAGCTGAGCCGGGTTCCGATCACCAGCAGATAACCGCCGGCGGCCAACAGCATCCAAAACGCGAATGCATGGCCGGGCCACAGCAGCGCCAGTTGCTCGACCATGGACCCAACCTACTGCACTCGCCTGATCCGCAGGAGCCGACGGCTACACTGTGCATATGAACGGCGGGAGCGTGCTCAAGGCCGGCGACGCCGCCGGCAACGCGGAGACCTTCAGGTGCCTCTGCCGTTCTTCCCCGTGGAAGTGGGAATCGCTGCGGTTCGAGCTCCGGGCCGTCCACCCGGATGCGCCGGAGCCGGACGCTTCCGGCGGCATGCTGCGTGCGTGGACCCGGCGCCCCGGAGCGCTTCGGGTCGAGTCGGCCGACGGCAGGCTGCTGTACAGCACCACCGGCATCAACGACTCCCGGGACGGTTTCTACGTCAGCGCGACACGCAAGTCATGGCTGTTGCCTCCGCATCTGGTCACTCCGGTATTCAACGACATCCATCTGGTGCGCCGCCGGCCCGAGGCCGCCTACGGTGAGCCGGTCTTCGGCAACGGGCGCTGGTCCGCGATGCTGGATCCGGTTGAGCTGGCCGGCAGCGCGCCGGTGGCCTATGAGGCGCCCTTCGCCAACCCCGTGGAGATCCATGAACTGCGGGAGGTCGAGCACCAGGGCCGGAAGGCGCTGGAGGCGGTCGTCTCGCCCAACCAGACGTATGTACCGTACGACGCCGGCCATCCGCTGCTTCCCGAGGGCCGCACCGAGGTGCGGGTCGACTGGCGGACCGGCGTCTGTGTTTCCGCGGTTGCCATGGACGGGCCTCAACAGGGCGGCGGTCATTCGTTGACCATCCTCGGAGTGGACGAATACATGCTCGACGACCTGTTCCTCGAGGTCAGCATGAACCTCACCGACGTGCGGGAGCACATTCCCTGGCCGGTGCGCCCGCATCCCGCCTGAGGGCGCGGCGGAGCGCGCCCGGTGGCTCTCCGGTCGTCCGGACGGTGCAGGGCGCGCGGCCGGGCCCTGGCGTTGAGGGGTGGGGCCAGGGCCCGGCGGCGCCCGGCCGGCCGTGAGGTGCAGCGCCGAAGCCACCGGGGTCACGAGTCCAGAGTCCCCATTCATCCTTGGAAAAAGCCGGTGCCGTCCCGGTCCCCCTCACATTAGGGGTATCGGCACCCCTCAGGCGAGGCTGTCCCGCCGTCGGGGAGTCAGCGCACGATGGTAGTGCACTCATTGGGGGGTGCGTGCTGCGAGGGGGAATCGTGGAGCAATTGAGTGGATGGGCCATGCCCATGGCCGTGCAAGTGATCGGAAACTTACGGATCCGTCGCGGCGAAACCGTGTTGACCGCCGACAAACTGGGCGGCCCGAAGCCGCGTCAGGTGCTGGAAATCCTGCTGTTGAACGTTGGTTCGCCGATGTCGAAGGACCGGCTGGTGCACCTCTTGTGGGGCGGCCGTGCCCCGGGTGAAGCGCTGGCCACGTTGGAGAGCTATGTCAGCATCCTGCGGCGCAACCTGCAGCCTGGCTGCGCAAAGACGGGGCCGCTGCGCACAGCCAACGGCGGCTACATGATCGACCGGGACATGGTCGACGTCGACCTGCACCGCTTCCAGGCCCTGGTGCGGGCCGCCGAGTTTGCCGAACCGCCGAGGGCCTACCCCTTGCTGGCCGAGGCGTTGTCCCTCGCGTCGGAGCCGCTGCTGGGCGACGAACTGACTCCCGATTGGGCGGACGAGGCCCGTTCCGGCCATGCGGAAACGGTGCAGCACGCCCAACAATTGGCTGCGGAGGCCGCGCTGGCCTTGCATCGGCCCGACGACGCCGTGCTCTGGGCCCAGCGGTGCGTTGCTGCTTCTCCGCTGAATGAAGCGGCGTGGACAGTCCTGATCCGTAGCCTGGAGCTTTGCGGACGGCATGCCGACGGGTTGCAGGCCTACGAACGGTGCCGGCGGTTGTTCGGCCGCGACCTCGGTTGTGCCCCCGGCCCGGCCCTTCAGGAGATCCACGTGCGGCTGCTGAAGGCCACCGCTGACGCCCAGTCGGGCCTTTCGGAAGTCCTGGCGGCGCTGCTGCTGCTCAACGAACGGCTGACCCCGCCCGCAGCAAAGCACCGGAAGGAACACTTAACAGTCGACGCCACGGCCGGACCCCAGTACATGGCGGCGGGAGACATCGTCAGCTCGTTCCTGCGCAAGGCGCTCGCAGCCAGCTGAGGCCGGGTGACCCCGCCGGCCCCGATATGTACTTCCCGGCGCGCGCCGTGCATACTCGAGGTGGGGTCAAGTCCTTTGTGTCTTGAGTTGGGGAACTGGAGTGAGCTCTTTGGGGGAGCAAAAACTACGCATCGCCGTCGTGGATGATCACACGACCTTCGCGGAGTTGCTGTCTGATGCGCTGGACCGGGAAGCGGATCTGGTCAATGTGGGCAGCGCCGCCGGTGTGAGCGAGGCGGTTGCCTTGTGCCGCCGGGCCCGGCCCGACGTGGTCATCATGGACTACCACCTGCCCGACGGTGACGGGGTCGGCGCGGCCGAGCAAATCCTGCAGGCTGCCCCGGAGACCCGAATCATCTTGTTGACCGGTAACCCGTCGCTGAATGTACTGGCGCGCGCCGCCGCCTCGGGTCTTTGCGGCTTCCTGCCCAAAGACGGTTCCCTGTCAACGCTGCTTGAGGCGGTCCGGAACGCCAGGAGCGGCAGCATGTCGGTCTACCCGTCCGCGCTCACTCGATACGTCACCGCTCCACCGGCCACGGCAGTGGACAGGCCTGCCCTGACCAAACGCGAGCACCAGGTATTGGCCCTCATGGCAGCAGGCAACGACGTCCGCACCAATTCCCGGAGGCTGGGGATATCCCCGCACACGTGCAGGGGCTACGTGAAGTCGATCCTGGCCAAGCTAGGCGCACATTCACAGCTGGAAGCCGTCGCCACCGCCCAGCGGCTGGAACTGCTGGACGGCGGGCATGGTCGTTGACGTGGCTGCGCAGGACCGGCGCAGCATCCTCGCTGAAACACCCTCTGGGTCCCGCCGCCGGAAGCCCTCGGAAATGCAGGCGGCCCTGCGCCGCTTCGCACTGTCGGGGCTTGCGGCACTGATCATCGTCACGGTGCCGGTGATCATGGTCGCCCGCTCGCTGGCTGCCGACCATGCCCTCCTCCACGCCGCGGAACGCACCACACAAATCGTCGACCACCAATTCGCCCAGGACCTCACGGAGGCGGCGCTGGCCGGGGTTCCGGAGGCCTTGGCCGAATTGGACAGCGAAGTGGACCCGATGATCGACGACGGCCACATTCTGCGGGTCACGGTCCGGGATCTCGACGGCTCGATTGTCTATTCCGACGTCGATGAACTGATCGGACAGCAGATCGACCTGCCGGCCCAGCTCCTGGCCCGGTTGCAGGAGGATGCCCCCGTCAGCGTCGTCGAAGATCCCCCCGGCGGCAACATCTTCGGGCTGGGCCGCGCCGAGCTGGTCAACGTGTATGTGCGGGCACAGGCCGGCGATGGAAATGACTACATCTTCGAACTGTCTCACCCGGCGAACGAAATCAACCGCATGCAGGACGAGATGCTGGGCATCCTGCCCGTCATCCTCGTCGCGTTGGCCGTGCTGCAGTTTCTCCAGCTTGGACCGGCCCTTCGAATGGCGCGCCGCATGCGGAAGGCCAGTGAAATCCGGCGTGGACTGCTGCAGAAATCGATTGCGGCCTCGGAGGAGGAACGCCGGCGTTTGGCCCGGACCCTCCACGACGGCGTCATCCAGGAGCTGGCGGGGCTGGCCTACAGCCTGGAAGCGCGGGAACAGCAGCAGACCGCTTCGGACAGCGACTTCCATGCGCTGGCACGGGATATTGTGAAGGGCAGCATCGACGACTTGCGCCGGATCACGCTGACGTTGTACCCGCCCGACCTGTCGGCCGAGGGCCTCCCGGCCGCGCTCGACGGATTGGGTGTGCTGGTCCGCCAACGGGGAGCGGGCTGGCAACTGGAGATCGACTTCCCCGAGCCCGCCGCCCTCGCCTGCCCCGATTTGCTCTACCGGGCGGCACGTGAAGCCGTGACCAATGCTTCCAAGCATGCGTCCGCCCGGCTGGTCAAGGTTTCGCTGAGGCAGTCCGACAAGGCAGTGGTGCTGGAGGTCGTCGACGACGGCGTCGGCTTCACTCCAGACGCCGCCCGGCGGGCCGGACACATCGGCCTCCGGATCATGCGCGACACCGTCCGCGAGGCCGACGGTACGCTGCACGTTGAATCCGCCCCCGGCGCCGGTACCCGGATCGTCATGGCCTTTCCTGCCGGGCAATAGTTGCATGGCGCCTGCCGGGGCGCAGCCGGCGGCAACCCCCGGTGCGGCGAGGCGGCGATCGGCCGGCTGCCTTCGGCGGAAAGCGGGCCACGCTGCGGCAGCCCGCTTCCCGCCCCTGGACGCGAAGGCCGCAGGCTAGATCTCGGCGCCCTCCAGCAGCTCCGTGACCAGGGCCGCGATGGGCGAGCGCTCGGACCGTGTCAGCGTGACGTGACCGAAGAGCGGGTGTCCCTTGAGCGTTTCCACGACGGCGGCGATGCCATCGTGGCGCCCGACCCGCAGGTTGTCACGCTGCGCCACGTCGTGGGTGAGGACGATCTTGGAGTTCTGGCCGATCCGGCTCATCACCGTCAGCAGCACGTTCTTCTCCAGCGATTGCGCCTCATCCACCACCACAAACGAGTCGTGCAGCGAGCGGCCGCGGATGTGGGTCAGCGGCAGCACTTCCAGCATGCCGCGGTCCATGACTTCCTCGACCACCTCGGTCGAAACCAGGGCGCCGAGCGTGTCGAACACCGCCTGGGCCCACGGATTCATTTTTTCGGCTTCCGAGCCCGGCAGGTACCCGAGTTCCTGGCCGCCGACGGCGTACAGCGGCCGGAACACCACCACCTTCCGGTGCTCGCGCCGCTCCAGCACCGCCTCCAGCCCGGCGCACAGCGCCAGGGCGGACTTGCCGGTACCGGCCCGTCCGCCGAGCGAGACTATCCCTACCTCCGGGTCCATCAGCAGGTCGATGGCCAGCCGCTGTTCCGCGGAGCGTCCGTGCAAACCGAACACGTCGCGGTCGCCCTTGACCAGGCGCACCTGTTTGTCGGCCCCCACCCGGCCGAGGGCCGACCCGCGGGTGGACAGCAGCACCAGTCCCGTGTTGGCGGGCAGCTCCGCCGCCTCCGGGATGAACACCGGCTCGTGTCCATACAGCGCGGTCACGTCGTCGTCGGCCACATCCAGCTCGGCCACGCCGGTCCAGCCGGAGTCTTTGACCAATTCGTTGCGGTACTCGTCCGCACGAAGCCCCAGCGCCGACGCTTTCACCCGCAGGGGCAGGTCCTTGGAGACCACGGTGACGTTGCGGCCCTCGACGGCCAGGTTCTTGGCCACGGCCAGAATTCTGCTGTCGTTGTCGCCGCCGCGGAATCCGGCCGGCAGCACGTCGGACGAAACATGGTTGAGCTCCACCCGCAGGGTGCCGCCCTCCGCCCCCAGCGGTATGGCCTGGTCCAGGCCGCCGTGCTGTACGCGCAGGTCGTCCAGCAGGCGCAGTGCCTGGCGGGCAAAGTAGCCCAGCTCCGGGTCGTGCCGCTTTCCTTCCAACTCGGTGATCACCACCACCGGCAGGATCACCTCGTGCTCGGCGAAGCGCAGCAGTGCCCGCGGATCGGACAGCAGCACGGAGGTGTCCAGGACATACGACGCCCGGGTTGTTTCCGCTTCCCCGGCGGAAACAGAACGACCGGACGAGGTGGCAGCGGCGGGCTGCTTCCCGGGTCCGGTCGTGGGGGCTGGGTGCGGATTCTTGGTGGCGGTCATGCTTGCTCCCGTCCGGAGCACGACGGCTCCGACTGTGTGAAGCGGGGCGTGGACGGTAGGGCCACCAGGCCGGAACCGGCCTCCCCCGATGCGGCTTTCGCTATGCGCATCAAACTGGTGGCCTCCCGATCAATCTGCGGTTTTGCCGACTGATAGTCCCAAATTACGCGGATGTAATTCACTAAGACAAGGCCCCGGAAGAAATCGTTTCAATGAATTCTGCGTAACAGGAACGACGCCGGCCCGCCGTCCGCTTCGCCGGCCGCGTCAGGCGCCGAAACGGCGCTGCCGGCTGGCGTAGTCGCGGAGCGCGCGCAGGAAGTCCAGGCGCCGGAAATCCGGCCACAGGGCCTCGCAGAAGTAGTATTCGCTGTAAGCGCTTTGCCACATCAGGAAGCCGGAGAGCCGCTGTTCGCCCGAGGTCCTGATGACCAGGTCCGGGTCCGGCTGGCCGCTGGTGTAGAGATAGCCGGAGATGTCCTCGACCGCCAGCGCATCCGCAACGTCGGCCAGGCTCTTGCCCTCGGCGTCGGCATGGCGGAGCAGGCCCTTGACCGCGTCAACGATTTCCCGGCGGCCGCCGTAGCCCACGGCCACGTTCACGTGAACGCCGTTAACCCCCGCGGTCTGCTCCCCCAGATCGCTGAGTTTGGCCGCCAGGTCGGCCGGGAGCGTCTCCAGCGCGCCGACGGGATGGACGCGCACGTTCTTGCCTTCGCCCAACCGGTCCAAGGTGTTGCCGATGACACCCAGCAGTTCGCGCAACTCGTCTTCCGAACGGCCCATGTTGTCCGTGGACAGCATGTAGAGCGTGACCACCTTGATGCCCAGGTCGCCGCACCAGCCCAAAAACTCCAGGATCTTGTCGGCTCCGGCCTGGTGCCCTTCCCGGGTGGGCGCCCCGGCCAGCCTGGCCCAGCGCCGATTGCCGTCGACCACCACACCGATGTGGCCCGGGATACGGTCGGGCGCCAGCGAACGCTGCAGCCGCCGCTCGTACAGGCGGTACAGGACGCCGGGAAGAGACACCGCACCCCGCCTTCCTGATCGCCCGTTCACGACTTAGAATTCTATCCCCCCGCCCGGCCCGTTCCGCGCCACCCCTTGTTACCGGCCGGTAACAAGGGGTGGCGGCGGCCGCTAGAATAACCGCATGAGTGAACACGGCGCCGCCTCCGGGCCCTCCGGTTACCGGGGCGGCTACGAGGATTCCGCCGCCCGGCGGGAGGCGACGGACGGCCCCGTCGAGCGGGCCGTGGAGCAGGTAGCCGACGCGCTCAACATCAAGCCGAAGTTCCGCGGCTGGCTGCATGCAGGGGCCACCCCGCTGGCCCTGGTGGCCGGGATTGTCCTCGTGGCGCTGGCACCAACGGCAGCGGCCAAATGGGCCTGCGCGGTCTACGCCGTCACGGGCCTGCTGCTCTTCGGGGTCAGCGCCGTCTACCACCGCGGCAACTGGAGCCCGCACGTCAAGCTGGTGCTCAAGCGCCTGGACCACACCAACATCATGCTGGTCATCGCCGGAACGTACACGCCGCTGGCCTGGTCACTGTTGGAGCCGGCGAAGGCCACGTTGCTGCTGTGGCTGATCTGGGCCGGCGCCATCGCCGGCGTCGGGTTCCGGGTGTTGTGGCCCCACGCCCCGCGCTGGCTGTACGTCCCGGTTTATTGCGCACTCGGGCTGGCCGCGCTGTTCTACCTGCCCGACTTTTTCGCTGCCAGCGTGCCCGCGGCGGTCCTGATCTGCGCGGGAGGGGTCCTCTACATCGGCGGTGCGGTGGTGTACGGGATCAAGCGGCCGGATTTCTCTCCCACCTGGTTCGGCTTCCACGAGCTGTTCCATGCCTGCACCGTGGTGGCTTTCGCCTGCCATTACCTCGCCATCATGATCGCGGTGCTCGGCAACTCCGGTTGACTCTCACCACGGGCGTCCGGAAAAAGTGCCGGACTCAGCCTGCTCCCGCGCCCAGCTCGGCGAGCAGTCCGTCGACGGTTGCCACCGGCCGCCGGCATACCATCGCGCGGCACACGTAAGCCAGCGCACCTTCAGCCGGGGCGGGCTTATCAGCCAGCAGCGGCGGCGTCCCCTCCGGCGGCCGGGCCTCTCCGGAACGCGCGACAACCAGGCCCGGGCTGCCGGTTGCGCGCGCCGCGGCTATGAGTTCGGCGGCCGCGCCCGGAGCCCCCGTGACCGCCAGCTCTACCGGCCCCGCCGCCAGTGCCTGCGCAGCGGCCAGGCCCCACCCGGCGGCACGCGGGGCGCGCACGGCAATGCGCTCCAGGTAACCCAGCAGCCGGCCCGCCAGCTCCCGGTGCCGGGCGGAGCCGCTGTACGCGGCATAGGTGGCCAACGCGCCGGCCAACAGGCCGGTGCCGCTGGGAGTGGCGCTCTCGAGCGGATCCGCGGGCGGTACGGATCCGGCGGCGGCAGCCACCTGGGCGGCGGGGGCCGCCTGGTCGCTCAGCTGTCCCGCGTGCAGGAACAGCTCCTCCGCGCGCAGCACCAGCGCTTCCGCGGCGGCATACCAGCGGGGCTCCCCGGTGGCCGCATACAGCGAGAACAGCCCCTCCGCGCAGCCGGCGTAGTCCTCCAGCAAGCCTTCGAAGTGCTGGGCAGTGCCGTTGTGCGACACCCGGGCAAGCCGGCCGGAGCCGTCCAGGTGCACGGCCAGCAGGTACTCCGCGGCGGCCACCGCGGCGGCGGTCAGCTCGGGCCGCCCCAGCAACTCGCCGGCTTCGGCCAGCCCGGCTACGGCCAGGCCGTTCCACCCGGCGACGACTTTTTCATCCCGCTCCGGCTGCGGCCGTTCCTGCCGGGCGGCCAGCAGCACCGGACGCAGCCCTTCCCACCGCTGCCGCTCGTCCGGTTCCAGCAGTCGTCCCGGGTGCAAGGTCGAGCCGGTGGCGGTGACGTTGCCCCGCTCGCGCACGCCCATCACGGAGGCAACCCAGCCGCCGTCGTCGGCGCCGAGCAGCTCCCGCAGCTCTGCCGGAGACCACAGGTAGGTTGCGCCTTCGTGGTGGACACCGTCGACGACGGTGTCGGCGTCGAGCGAGGACGCAAACCCGCCGTGCGCCAACCGCAGCCGGCCCACCATCCAGTCCGCCGTGCCGGCCGTGACCGCGCGCCCCAGGTCCCTCTCGGCCCCGACCGAAGACTGGAAGGCCCATTGGGCGTACACGCGCAGCAGTTGGACATTGTCGTAGAGCATTTTTTCGAAGTGCGGCACGGACCACTGACGGTCCACTGCGTAGCGGGCAAAGCCGCCCTCCACCTGGTCGTACAACGCGGACCCGGCCATGGCCTGCAGCGTCCGCGACGATAGCGCGGCGGCCTGGCCGGCCGTGTCGGACCGCGAGGCCGCGGCATGCCGGAGCAGGAAGTGCAGCACGGCCGAGGGCGGAAATTTGGGTGCCGCGCCAAACCCGCCGAAGACGGTGTCCTCCTGCCGCGCCAGGACCTCGACGGCCTGCTCGAGGACCGGGCGGCCCGCACCCCAGCCGCCCGTGGACACCTGCACGGGTCCCTGCACGGGATCGCGGGACCGCTCGGCGGCGTCGTCGGACCCCTGAGTGAGGTCCCCGAGGAGCTCACGGTTGGCTTCCCCCGCCTGCGCGAGGGCCTCGGCCAGCGAGGCGCCAGTGGTTTCAACGGCGTCCCGGCGCTGCTCCCAGGCTTCATGAACCGCCTGGAGCACCTGGCGGAAGGATGGCTGGCCCGGCAGCGGGCGCGGCGGGAAGTAGGTGCCGGCGTAGAAGGCCCGGCCGTCGGGCAGGGTAAAGACGCTCATCGGCCAGCCGCCCTGGCCGGTCATCAGCTGCGTGGCCGCCATGTAGACGTTGTCCACGTCCGGGCGTTCCTCCCGGTCCACCTTGACCGGAATGAAATGCTCGTTCAGGTACCGGGCCGTGACCTCGTCCTCGAAGGACTCACCGGCCATCACATGGCACCAGTGGCACGCCGCATAGCCGATCGAAATGAAAACAGGCACGTCGCGCAGACGTGCCTGTTCAAAGGCCTGGTCACCGAACGGCCACCAGTCCACCGGGTTCCCGGCATGCTGGCGCAAGTAGGCCGAAGCCTCCGAGCGCAGTCTGCCGGCCATGGTTACTCCCGGCGGTCCGGGCGGCCCGAGCGGCCGCTGCGTTCGTTAGTGCTCCCCGTTTCGGTGCCGCCGCCGTCGGCGTACCCGCCCCCGCCGGCGGGGCCCGCCTGCCCGGACGCTTCAGGCCCGGCCGGGGGCGAATCCTGGCCGCCGCTCTCCTCCACCTGGGCGCGGTAGCGCACCCGCCGGATGCGCCGGCTCATGTCCCAGATCAGGAAAACCACCACGGCCGCGAGGCCAAAGGTGAAGAAGAAGCCCCAGGGGCCGGGCGAAACCTGGTCAGCGTCGAGGCCGGGCCGGAGACTGGGTTCGCCGGCACCGGCGGCGACGGTGGCAAGGATCTGGATCAGGGGCAAGTTTCAGTCTCTTTCTGGCTGCGTCCCGGACAATGGGCTCCGGTGCTGGTTGGCTGCAAGGTCTATCTTATGCCCGCAAAAAAATCCGTTTCCGGCACGCTGGTCTCCACCCGGGCGTGGATCAGCGAGAAATCCTCCCACGGCCAGACGGTCCGCTGCATCTCCTCGGAGACCGCGAAGAAGAACCCGGTGGGCTCCACCTGGGTTCGATGCGCCAGCAGCGCGCGGTCGCGGTGGCGGAAAAAGTCGCCGCAGTCGATCTGCGTGGTGGTGCGGTGGTTCGGCATCGGCGGCTGATGCCCCTCGGCGTCGGCCTCCAGCCACGCCGCGAGGCGTGCGGCGTAGGGCGACTGCAGCCCGGCTTCCTCCAGGGCGTAGTGCAGTGCCCGGAACCGTTCCGGGTTGAACGCGCGGTCATAGTAGAGCTTGAGCGGCTCCCAGGGACTGCCCGCGTCCGGGTAGCGCTCCGGATCACCGGCAGCGTGGTAGGCCTCCACCGCCACCTTGTGGGCCATGATGTGGTCCGGGTGCGGGTAGCCGCCGTTCTCGTCGTAGCTGATCACCACATGCGGGCGGAACTCGCGGACCAGCCTCACCAGCGGAGCCGCCGCCCGCTCGAGGGGCTGGGTGGCGAAGCTGCCGAACGGCAGCGGCGGCAGCGGATCCCCTTCCGGCAGGCCCGAATCTGCGAACCCCAGCCAGCGATGCTGCACGCCCAGCTCCGCCGCCGCCCGGGCCATCTCCACCCGCCGCAAACCGGCCAGGTCCCGGTGCGCCTGCGGATCGGACGCGGCCTCCGCGTTGAGGATGTCTCCGCGTTCACCGCCGGTGCAGGTGGCGACGAGCACCTGGACGCCTTCGGCGGCATAACGCGCCATGGACGCGGCGCCCTTGCTGGATTCGTCGTCCGGATGGGCGTGGACCGCCAGCAGGCGCAGTCCCTCACTCTGCGCCGGCTGGGCTGCATCGAAGCTCACGTGGCTGCTCCTGGGAAATCTTGCGTGGGTGGGTGGGAAGCTAAACTTGAGGGCGTGAGCACCTCCGGCCCCCGAACCCCTCAGACTCCCCCCAGCTTAACGGTTTCCGAACGTTACGGCACACCGCGGCGGACGCTGTCCCGCCGCAGCAAACTGGCACTGGCCGGCGGGGCTTTGGGCGTGGCCATCATCGGCGCCGGTTTCTTTGCCCTGGGCCAGGACGGGCCGCAGATCGAGAGCAAGGACGTTGGCTTTGCCGTGGCCGACGCCGGCCACATCACCGTGGACTTCCAGGTCACCAAGGATCCCGAGGCCACCGTCCATTGCGCCGTTCAGGCCCTCAGTGAGAACTACGCCGTCGTCGGCTGGAAGGTCGCCACGATCGGGCCCGCCGCCGAAGGGGCTACCGCCCAGACCACGGCGCACCGCGTCCAGCTCCGGACCGAATCCCTGGCCGTTTCCGGCGGCGTGGACAGCTGCTGGCCCGCCGGCACCGGCGGCTGACCCTCCCGCCGGGCGCACCCGCTGCGTGCCTTTCCAGGCTGCCGCGGTTCTTTTGCCATCGAGTTATTGGGAAAACCGGCGGCGGCTGACTACAATTGAGCAAATACATTGCCCCGCCCCCCGGTGAACTGGGAACTCCCAGAACGAATGATTCACCTTCACGGCGGGGTCTTTGCATGGAGTGGCCGCCACCTTGGCGGCCTTTTGTGCAAAGAGCCACCGTGCCGGCCCGCCTCCAGCGGTACCGGCAGCAATTAAGGAGAACTACGTGTCCACTTCCAGCGCACCCGTCGCCTGGCTCACTCAGGAAGCCTACGACCGCCTGAAGGCTGAACTGGATCACCTTTCGGGCCCCGGCCGGGCAGAGATTGTCGACCGCATCGAACAGGCCCGCTCGGAGGGGGATCTCAAGGAAAACGGCGGTTACCACGCCGCCAAGGAAGAACAGGGCAAGGCCGAGGCCCGGATCCGTCAGCTCACCGACTTGCTGCGCAACGCCCACGTGGGCGAGGCACCCGCCGACGACGGCATCGTGGAGCCGGGCATGGTCATCGAAGCGAAGATCGCAGGCGACACCGAGCGCTTCCTGTTGGGCAGCCGCGAGGTCGCCGGCGAATCCGAACTGGACGTGTACAGCGAAAAGTCTCCGCTGGGCGCGGCCATCCACGGCCTGCGGGCGGGAGAATCCACCACCTATGCCGCGCCTAACGGCAAGCAGATCAGTGTGGAGATCATTTCCGCCAAGCCTTACGCCGGCTGATTACGCACCATCATCGTCGAAGGCGGGCTCCTGCGGGAGCCCGCCTTCGGCGTATGCGGCAGCAGGCTTCGGCCCGTGCACGCCGGGAACGGGTTCAGCGCAGGCCCCGCCTGCGGCGCAGCAGCACGGCGGCGGCGACTCCCCCGGCCGCCCCGAACAGGTGCGCCTGCCAGGAGATCCCGGGCAGCGCCGTCGGCAGGACTCCCCACAACACCGAACCGTAGAAAAGAAAGATGACCGCGGCCAGCAGGATCTGGCGCCAGCTGTGATTGTAGAAGCCACGTACCAACAAGTAGGCCAACAGCCCGAAGACCAGGCCCGAGGCGCCGATGGTCAGGCCCGCACCGGTCAGCCAGACCCCTAGCCCGGAGGCCAGCCAGCTGCAGGCGAGCACCACGCAAAACCGCCGGATTCCTTCCAGCAGCGTCAGGAACGCGAGTACCAGCAGCGGGACCGTGTTGCTCAACAGGTGGCCGGTGTCGGCGTGCAGCAGCGGCGCGAACACCACACCGTCAAGCCCGTCGAGCCGCCGTGGCGCGATGCCCAGCAGCAGGCTGAAGTACCCGCCGGCGAAGATGTTGACCAGGAAGACCACCCAGAGCAGTGCCGCCAGGGCCCCGGCACCGGCCAGCGCCGGGGCGGGGCGCAGTCCACGGCTTCCGGCGGCCACGGTCAGTGGACGACGATGGGCTGGAAGCCAGCGGCGCGGAGGCTGCCGAGCACCAGTTCGCAGTGCTCGTGGCCCTTTGTCTCGATGTCGATGGTGATGGCAACATCGCCCATGCTGATGGACCCGCCGATGCGGGTATGGTCCACGCGCGTGACGTTGGCGTCCGATTCGGCGATGATGCGCGAGATCGTGGCCAGCGAGCCGGGTCGGTCGTCGAGCATGATCCGCACGGACATGAACCGGCCGGAAGCGTACAGTCCCCGCTGGATCACCTTCAGCATCAGCATGGGATCTATGTTTCCTCCGGAGAGGATCACCGCCGTGGTGCCCGGGTCCGGGATGACACCCTCCATGAGCGCGGCGACGCCGACGGCACCGGCGGGTTCGACCACGAGCTTGGACCGTTCGACCAGGAAGATCAGTGCGCGGGCCAGGGCGTCCTCGCTGACCGTGACCACGTCGTCGACCAGTTCACGGATGATGGAGAACGGCAACTGCCCGGGGCGGCCGACGGCGATGCCGTCGGCCATGGTGGAGACCTTCTGCAGCGGCACCAGCGCATCGGCGGCCAGGGAGGGAGGGTAGGCGGCCGCATTCTCCGCCTGCACGCCGATCACCCTGATCTCGCGGCCCAGCTCTTTCGCCCTGGCCTTGACGGCCGTGGCGACGCCCGCCAGCAGTCCCCCGCCGCCGACGCCCATGACGATGGTCTCGACGTTGGGGACCTGCTCCAGGATCTCGAGCCCCAGCGTGCCCTGCCCGGCGATGATGTCCGGGTTGTCGAACGGATGCACGAAGACCGCTCCGGTCTCGTCCGCGTAGCGCTGCGCCTCGGCGAGTGCCTCGTCCACATTGTGGCCGTGCAACACGACTTCGGCGCCGTGGCCCCGGGTGGCCGCCAGCTTCGGCAGGGCGACGCCGAGCGGCATGAAAATGCGGGCCTTGATGCCCAGGCGGGCCGCCGCCACCGCCACGCCTTGCGCGTGGTTGCCGGCGGAGGCAGCCACGACGCCGCGTGCCTTCTCCGCATCGGACAGCCCGGCCATCCGCACGTAGGCACCCCGGACCTTGAACGACCCGGCCCGCTGCAGGTTCTCGCATTTGAAGAACACGTCGGAGCCGACCATCCGGCCCAGGGCGCGGGATTGTTCGATCGGCGTCTTGGCGATGATGCCGTCGAGGGTTTTCCGGGCGGCCTGGATATCGTCGAGCGTGACGGGAAGCTGGGCGGTGACTGTCACTTGTCGGTCTCTTTTCTGTGCAGCAGGACGCGGCGTCGGCGGGAGGGTTCCCGGTCTGAGGGCTCGGGCGGATTTCCGGGACCCGGCGAAGCCAGTGCCGGTTCCGGTGCCCGGTAGGGTTCTTCCACCGGTGGCGGCGCGCCCAGGGCCGGGTCGGTTTCCCACCCGCGGGCGGCGATGTACTTCACGACCGCGTTGAGGATCGCCAGCAGGGGGACGGCAAAGAGTGCGCCGGCGACGCCCGCGACCATCGAGCCGCCGGCCACGGCCAGCACGACGGCCAGCGGATGCAGCGAGACTGCCTTGCCCATGATCAGCGGCTGGAGCACGTGGCCCTCCAGCTGCTGAACCCCCAGCACGATGGCGAGCATGATCAGCGCGTTGACCCAGCCGTTGGCCACCAGTGCCAGGAGGACGGCGACGAACCCGGTGAGCAGGGCGCCGACGATCGGGACGAAGGAGCCAAGGAATACCAGGACGCCCAGCGGAAGTGCCAGTGGCACGCCGATGATGGCCGCGCCCGCGCCGATGCCGACGGCGTCGACGAAAGCGACGAACATCTGGACCCGGATGTAGTGGACCATGGAGGTCCACCCCTGGCGGCCGGCGCCATAGCCGGCCGCCCTCGCCTTCTTGGGCAGCAGGCCGACCATGAAACGCCAGATCCGGTCGCCGTCGTAGAGGAAGAAAATCAGCGCGAAGATGGTCAGCAGCAGTCCGGTGACCAGGTGCCCGGCGGTGGACCCGACGCTCAGGGCGCTGGAGAAGATCGCGCTGCTGTTGTTCTGCAGCTGGTCCAGGCCTTCGTTCAGGTAGTCGTTGAGTTGTTCGTTGGTCAGGCGCAGCGGCCCGTCCGTCAGCCAGCCCTGGACCTGGCCGATGCCTTGCATCACCTGGTCCCACAGCTCGCTGAAGCCGATGTAGAGCTGCCGGCCGACCAGGGAGAGCGCCCCGCCAATAAGCCCCAGGAAGCCCAGGATGGTGATGACGACGGCCAGGCTCTTGGGAACCTTGGCCTTGAGCAGGAACCGGACGACGGGGGAAATCAAGGCGGCGATCAGGGCCGCGACCATCAACGGGATGATCAGCAGCGAGACGAAACTGAGCAGCCAGACCAGCAGTCCGCCCACCACCAGGATCAACCCCACCCGCCACGCCCAGGCCGCACTGATCCGCAGCGCATAGGGAACGTCCTCGCGGACGTGGTGTTGGCCGTCAACTCCGGCCAAACGTCCGGCCGGCAGCGGACGGTTTTCGGGGAAGGACCGGTTCATACACCCAATAGTTTCATACTGTGACCCAGCCGTGTGTTCAGTGAAGCTGCGCCGTAATGCCCCAGCTCCCGCCGACCGTTGCACCGGGCTCCAGCCATTGAAGCCCCAGGCCGGAATTGAAGCTGTTGGCGGGTGCCGTCATCGGTTCCACCGCGACGGCGCGGTCCCGGCCCGGATATTTTGTGGTCACCAGGACATGGACGTAGGGGAAGGTTTCATCCTGCCACAGCGCGACCGCCGACCCGCTCTCCGAGGCGAGGGTGGTCACGGCGCGGCCACCCGGGCCGGCGGACAGGGCGGTGTAGCCGTGATCGAGGTCCAGCTCCGCCAGCCGGCTTCCGCCGCGCAGGTCGCACTGGCCGGTAACCGGCACATCGGCCGTCGGAATCATGGTCTGCCGGTCCGTCGGAAAGTACCGCGCCGCCGGCACGGTCAAGGTCAGCCGGTCGGCGGGTTCGTCTCCGAGCCGGATGAAGGGATGCGCGCCGAGTGCGACCGGCGCGGCGGCCGCGGACAGGTTTTGCAGTTCCTGCCGGACGGTCAGGTCGCCGGCCTGGTCCAGGGAGTATTCGGCAACGTGGCTGAGCCGGAAGGGGTAGCCGTGCTGGGGGAAGATCTCTGCCTGCAGCACTACCGCTGACCCGCTGCGGTCGACCAGCCGGTAGCCGGTGTTGCGCAGCAGCCCGTGGATGGCGTGGCCGCGGCCCGGTTCGGTGATGTCCAGTTGCTGGACGGCGCCGTCGAGTTCCCAACGGCCTCCGTCCACCCGGTTGGGCCAGGGCGCCAGCAGGATGCCCGAGGCCGAGGGTGGGATGCGGTCGTCGCCGAAGGTCTCGGTCAGCTGCACGCCCTGTTTTTCGAAGAGCCGGAGGCAGCCCGCCAGTTCGGTGACCACGGCCCGCGATCCCGCACGCCGCAGTTCAAACTGCTCGCCGGTCGCTGCCCGGCTGCGCTGGCCCGTCATGGTTCCACCGTAGCGGGTCGCCGCTTAAACAGCCGACCCCGGCGCACTGGCCGGGGTCGGTGGGTGAGGATGTGCCGCTTACTCGTCGCCGCGGAGGATGGCGAGCAGGCGCAGGATCTCCACGTAGAGCCAGACCAGGGTCACGGTCAGGCCGAAGGCGGCGGTCCAGGAGTACTTGCGGTCCACGCCCTGCCGGACGCCCTGCTCGATCGAGGTGAAGTCCACGATCAGGGAGAACGCGGCCAGACCGATGGCCAGCAGGCCGATGATGACACCCAGCGGGATGCCCATGATCTCAACGCCGCGCATGCCCCACTGGTTGTCCAGCACGCCGAACCACATCAGGCCCAGGTTGACCAAGGAGAAGAGCGCGTAGCCGATCAGCGCGATCATGAAGAAGCGCATGGCCTTGGGGGTGGCGCGCACCTTGCCGCTCTTGAACAGGGCAAGCGTGACGGCGAAGACGCACACGGTGCCCAGCACGGCCTGCGGGGCCACGCCGGCGTACATCGAGTCGATGACCATGGACAGGGCGCCGACGAACAGGCCCTCGGCGGCGGCATAGGCCAGGATGAGGCCCTTGGACGGTTCCCGCTTGAAGGCGTTGACCAGCCCGAGCACCAGGCCGGCGATCATGCCCGGAATCAGCAGGATCGGGAACATCCAGCCGATCGCACCGCCGACGACCACCAGGGACAGGCAGGCCAGGGTCTTGAGGATGACGTCGTCATAGGTCATCCGGCCGGTCTGGGCGGGGCCCGCCGACGGCTGGTTGTACAGATCCTGCAGCTGCTGGCTGGAAAGCTGGCTCTGGCCGGCGAGCACGGCGGAGCCGGCTCCGGCAGGGCCCGCGGGCGAGCCGCGGAACGCCTTCGGGTTGTTGAAAACCGGATTTCCTCCGATTGCCATCTTGTTGTCCTCCATCGTCAGGGGGCGAGCTATTGCTTAGACTACCAATCCCAACGAACAACACGGCAGAAAATTCCTTGACCGGCCGGTGAACCCGGGTCGGGCCCCGGCGCCGCCCTCCGGCTTCCTGGGCAGTAACCTGCGTCGGCAGCAGCGCCGCCCTGCGGCAGCATCGCGGCCGACGCGCCTGCAGCCCCGCGGCCGGGCCCGCCTGCCCGGGTAGAATGCTGGAGTGACGTCCCGCAGTCCTTCCAACGCGCCCCGCTCCTCCGCCCGCGCCAAGCTGCCCCTGCGCATGCTTCATGACCGCATCCTCGTGGCTCCGGACCAGGACAGCAGCGAGCGCCGTTCGTCCTCGGGAATCGTCATTCCGGCCACCGCCGTCATGGGCAAGCGCCTCGCGTGGGCCGAGGTAGTCGCCGCCGGCCCGCACGTGCGCCAGGTAGCGGTCGGCGATCGCGTGCTCTTCGACCCCGAGGACCGCGCGGAAGTCGAAGTCAACGCCGCCGACTACACCCTGCTCCGCGAGCGCGACGTCCATGCCGTCTCCCAGCCCGAGGAAGCGGACAGCGGCACGGGGCTCTACCTGTAGATCTCTACCTTCAATTCCGCGGCCCTTCCTGCCGTTTCCGGGCGCCCTGCCTGAAGCTTCCCGCAGGGACCCCTCTGGTTTTCCGCGGGGTTGCCGGCATCCGGTAGCCCGCCTGTTCCCAGAGGCCGATACGTTTCATCGATGCTAAACGACGGCTTCACAGTTGTTACCTGATCGCGACAGAACGCACCTTCCCGCCGCCCGTGACGCAGGTAACATAAACGACACGTCCGTGATTTCCGTCACAGACGCTGTCAGCGCCTGCCGGTGATCCGGCGGACCACACCCCCCACTGTGGAGGTTCATATCTTGATCGCGATGCCGAAGCTCGTTCGGCCATTGGGGACACTGCTCGCCTTACTGGCGATCATCGCGGGCATTATCTTGTCCGCGCCACCCTCACTGGCTTCGACCACCTCACCTGAGCCGACCCCCGGCGCGACGACGACGGGGACCGCGCCGGCGGAACCCTTCCGCGACACGATCAGCGGCGTCCTGCGCAATGCCGACGGCCCCGTCGTGGGGGTGCGGATCACGGCGACGGGCGAAGGATTCACCGGCGAGGCGACCACCGGCGAAAACGGGTCTTGGTCGATCGGTGTCCCGAAACGTGGAACGTACCAAGTCGAAGTGGACGTCTCGACCTTCCCGGAGGGAGTGGAGCTCGCCGAAGGCACGCCGAATCCGCGGGAAGTCACCTTCACGAACACTTCCAACGCCGCGGCCATCTTTCCGCTCGGTGAAGGCATTGTGCTCCAGGGCGCCGGTTTCGGGGAGATCTTCGTCGAGCGTCTCATTGCGGGCCTGAGCTTCGGCCTGCTGCTGGCCCTGGCCTCGGTGGGGTTGTCCCTTATCTACGGCACCACCGGCCTCACCAACTTCGCGCACGGCGAGATGGTCACCGCCGGCGCGGTGCTGATGTTCGGCTTCGCGCTTGTCGGCCTTCCGGTGTGGCTGGCCATGCTGTTGGCCATTGTCCTGGGCGGCGCGTTCGGCTGGGCACAGGACGCCTGGCTGTGGAAGCCGCTGCGTCATCGGGGTACCGGGCTGATCCCCATGATGATCATCAGCATCGGCCTGGCCCTGGCTGCCCGCTATGTCATCCAGTTCAACTTCGGCGGCGCCACGCAGCAGCTGCCGCAGGCCCGAAGCCCCATCCTGGAATTTGGCGAGATTTCGATCAGCCGCAACACGCTGCTCTCGTTGATCGTCAGCCTGATAGTGATCATCCTGATTGCCATGCTGTTGCTGAAGACCCGGCTGGGCAAGGCCACCCGGGCGGTCGCGGACAACCCCGCGCTGGCGGCGGCCTCCGGTATCGATGTTGACGGCGTCATCCGCATCGTCTGGACGGTCGGCGGGGTGCTGGCCGCGCTGGGCGGCATCCTCTGGGCGTATTACCGCCCCGGCGTCACGTTCAACATGGGCCAGCAGATCCTGCTGCTCGTCTTTGCCGGCGTCATCCTCGGCGGCCTGGGCACCGTGTTCGGCGCCCTGGTCGGCTCGGTGATCGTCGGCATGTTCGTCGAACTGTCGACGCTCTGGCTGGAAGCGGACCTGAAATACGTGGGCGCCCTGCTGATCATGATCGTCGTCCTGCTGTTCCGGCCACAGGGCATCCTGGGCCGTCGAGAGCGCGTGGGTTAGGAGGCAACACCATGGATTTCCTGAATATATTCACCAACGCCTTGGGCGAAATCATCAGCCCGACGACGGCCGCCTACGCCCTGGCGGCACTCGGGCTGGCCGTCCACTTCGGCTATTCCGGCCTGCTGAACTTCGGCCAAGCCGGTTTCATGGCTATCGGTGCCTACGGCTTCGCCATCCCCACGCTCGAATGGGGCGTGCCGTTCTTTGTCGGCGTCTTGATAGCCCTGATCGGCTCGGTGATTTTTGCGCTCCTGCTGGGCATCCCCACGCTTCGGCTCCGGGCGGATTATCTGGCCATCGTCACGATCGCCGCGGCGGAGATCATCCGGTACGTGGTCACCACCAACGACCTGACGGACATCACCGGTTCGGCCAACGGCCTGGCTGCCTTCGAAGGCGGGTTCTTCGCCCTGAACCCGTTCCCGCAGGGCGCCTACAATTTCGGCCTGGTGACCCTGAACGAACGCGGCCTCTGGATCCGCGTCGTCGGCTGGGGCCTGGTGGTCATCTGCTGCCTGCTGGTGTTCCTGCTGATGCGCAGCCCGTGGGGCCGGATCCTGAAAGGCATCCGCGAGGACGAGAACGCGGTGCGGGCCTTGGGCAAGAACGTGTACTCGTACAAGATGCAGGCCCTCATCATCGGAGGCCTGTTCGGAACAATGGCCGGCATGGTGTTCACGCTTCCCCGCGGAGCGGTGCAACCAGCCAACTACCAGACGGAGCTGACGTTTTTCCTCTGGACCTGCGTGCTGCTGGGCGGCATGGCCACCGTCCTCGGCCCGGTTATCGGCGCCATGCTCTTCTGGGTAGTCCTCTCGCTGACCCAGGGACTGCTCTACGGTGCCATCGAGGCGGACTACATCACCTTCCTGACAACCACGCAGGCAGGACAGCTCCGCTACATCCTTGTTGGCATCGCCTTGATGCTGCTGATGATCTTCAGGCCCCAAGGCGTGCTGGGCAATAAGAAAGAACTGGCATTCACATGAGCGAACAAGACCGCACCACCGCTGCCGGGGCCACCGCCGTCCCGGAACAGGCAGACCAGCCGGTCACGGACTACATGACGGACACGCGTCCCATTGCTGCCGACGAACCGGGCCCGGGCTGCCGGAAACGGGATCCCATCCTCGTCGCCAAAAACGTGACCCGGCAATTCGGCGGCGTCAACGCCGTGGACGTGGAATATCTCGAGATCCCGCGGCACCAAATTACGGCGCTGATCGGACCCAACGGGGCGGGCAAGACCACCCTGTTCAATTTGCTCACCGGGTTCGATATCCCCCAGAGCGGCGAGTGGTCCTTCGAGGGGCATTCCCTCGCCGGTGTGCCGTCCTACAAGGTGGCCCGCATGGGCATGGTGCGCACATTCCAGTTGACCAAGGTTATGGGAAAGCTCTCCGTCATGGAGAACATGCGCTTGGGTGCCACCGGGCAGTCCGGCGAAAACCTCTTCAAGGCCCTCTTCAAGAACATCTGGGGGCCCAAGGAACGGGAGATCACGGATCAGGCCGACGTCTTGCTGGCCAAGTTCAAGCTCGACACCAAACGGGACGACTACGCAGCATCGCTCTCGGGTGGCCAGCGCAAGCTGCTGGAAATGGCCCGCGCCCTGATGGTCCGGCCCAAGCTGGTCATGCTCGATGAGCCGATGGCCGGCGTCAATCCCGCCCTGACGCAGTCGCTGCTGGAGCATGTCAGAAACCTGAAGGCCGAGGGCATGACCGTGCTGTTCGTCGAACACGACATGCACATGGTCCGCCACATTGCCGACTGGGTGGTGGTCATGGCCGAAGGCCGGATCGTGGCGGAAGGTCCGCCCGGCGTCGTCATGAAGGATCCCGCTGTGATCGACGCGTACCTGGGCGCCCATCACGACGTCGACCTGGGCGACGCCGAAGGCGTCGAAGCGCTGGAGGAAGAGCTGGCGCAGGACGCGGAGTCGGTCGTAGGCACGGATGCCGAGGGCGTCCTGGGCCGCCACATCAGCGAGCAGGATTCCAGCGCGGACGAAGCAGGCAACGCCGACCGCGGAACCAGAAGGAAGGACCGGCCATGAATGCTCGCCGCATGGAAACGACCCCGCAAGCCGTGGCGCCGGGGGAACCGGTGGTCACCGTGACGGATTTGGTGGCCGGCTATCTGCCCGGCGTCAATATCCTCAACGGCTGCAGCATCGAGGCCCGCCAGGGCGAATTGATCGGCATCATCGGCCCGAACGGTGCCGGCAAGTCAACCCTGCTCAAGGCGATGTTCGGCCTGGTCAAGGTCCATTCCGGCACCGTAGTGGTGCGCGGCCAGGACCTGACCGGGCTGAAAGCGAACAAGCTCGTCAGCCGCGGCATCGGGTTCGTCCCGCAGAACAACAACGTCTTTTCGACGCTGACCATCGAAGAAAACATGGAAATGGGCATGTTCCAACGGCCCAAGGACTTCAGGAAACGCTTCGAGTTCGTGGCGGGTATCTTCCCGGAACTGGCCAAGCGCCGTGCGCAGCGGGCGGGCTCGCTCTCCGGCGGTGAACGCCAAATGGTGGCGATGGGACGGGCCCTGATGATGGACCCGGCGGTGCTGCTCCTGGACGAGCCTTCCGCCGGCCTCTCTCCGGTCAAGCAGGACGAGACGTTCCTGCGGGTGCACGAAATCAACCGGGCCGGTGTTTCCGTAATCATGGTGGAACAGAACGCGCGCCGCTGCCTGCAGATCTGCGACCGCGGTTACGTCCTGGACCAGGGCAAGGACGCCTACACCGGAACCGGCCGCGAACTGCTGAAGGATCCGAAGGTCATCCAGCTCTACCTGGGCACGCTCGCGGACACCGCCTGAGACCCAACCTCACCGCGACGGCGGCGCCTGTCCCCTGGGGCGGGCGCCGCCCTCGTGTTTGCCCACTGGCCTCAGGGCGCCGCCCGCTGCGCCCAAGCCGGGTGTCCCCGCCGCGTGTGCTGCCCCCTGGCGGGCCCAGGCGGCATGCTCGTCCCCCAACGCCCCGCCCGGCCCGGTCCCAGCGGACCTCTCATGCCGGCACCGCCTTCGCATCCCGCTCCGGAACGTCCGGCCCGGGAGCACGGCAGAGGGCCCCGACCGGTGAACTGCTCCCCGGAAGTTGGACTGAGAAATTCAGTTCCGACTCCTGGGGAGCAGTTTTATGCATGCATGTAGTTCGTTATCCGAGGATCAGCGCG
>NZ_JBNHGZ010000005.1:0-237593 GCF_059091765.1 Arthrobacter senegalensis
ACAAAGCTCGAGGGCCTAAGCCCGGTGCAGTACCGTGCTCAGGCCCTCGCGGCCTAGTCTCTTATTTAGCCAGTCCAACTTTCGGGGCCCAGTTCACCGGCGGCCGGGACCCTCTGCAGTGCTACCCGTGGTGCTGGATCAGCCTTACAGCTGGCCGAACTCCTCACGCTTCGGCTGCGGTACGTTGGTGTCGTCGTACTCGTAGATGCCGATGTAGGCCTCGGTCGGATCACCGTTCTCGTCGAACGAGATCGGGCCGGAGATGCCGTCGTAATCGATGTCCTTGCCGTCGCGCAGCAGCGTGACACAGCCGGCGAAGTCGAAGCACTTTTCGCCGTCCGCGGACACGCCCTGCATTTCCTTGGCGATGTCCTCGCCCTTGGTGCTTCCGGCAGCCTCGGCTGCCAGGGCCACCAGGTTCACCGCATCGTAGGACTCACCTGCGTAGGAGTAGGAATTGAGCTTATCGTCCATTTTCGCCAGCGCCGCCTGGAAATCTTCCTTGGCGAACGTTCCGGGGATCGTGCCCTGGGCTCCGGCCATGGCACCCGGATCGAGGTCCGCGCTCAGGTCCGAGGTGTTGCCGTCCACCAGGAACATCTGGTCGGGGGTGACTCCCTTGGACAGCAGCAGCGGTGCGATCGACTTGATCTGGTCAAAGGTGATCAGCGCGATCGCGTCGGGCTTGGCGTTGACCACGGCGTCCACCTGCGAGCTGAACTGGGAGTCGCCCTCGTTGAACATCTCGGTGGCCACTACCTGGCCGCCGGCGCCCTCAAACGCCTGCTTGACGTTCTCCGCGAGGCCGGTGCCGTAGGCGTCGTTCAGCACGATCATGCCCAGCGTCTGGGCGCCGCAGGACACCATGTAGCTGCCCAGCGTGCGGCCCTGCAGCACATCGGACGGGGCGGTGCGCCAGTACAGGTTGTTGTCGTCCCAGGTGGTGAAGTCCGGCGACGTGTTCGCAGGGGAAATCTGCACCACGCCCGCGCCGGTAATTTGGTTGATCACCGTCTTGGAGACGCCCGAGGACGCTGCGCCTACGACGGCGCTGACGTCCTCGCTCAGCAGTTCGGTCACGGACTGGGTTGCAATGTCGGTGGTGGTATCGCCGGAGTCTCGCTGGATGGTTTCCACGTCCTTGCCCAGGACGCCGCCGGCCTCGTTGATCCGTTCGACGGCCAGCTCGACGCCCGCGACTTCCGGCGGGCCCAGGAAGGCCAGCGAGCCGGTGGCAGGCAGCAGCGTGCCGATCTTCAGCGGGGTATCGGTGGAGCCCTTCGTCTCCGGAACGGCGGAGGGATCACCCGTCGCGCCTGAGGTGGGGCCAGCGCCCTCTCCCCCCTCGGGACAGACCAAACCGGATGCGCCCGCCGGTGCCGATGTGCCGGCTCCCCCGCCGGTCTCCGAGGGCGTTGACGTGCCCCCGCCGCAAGCCGAGGCAAACAAAGCGATCCCCAATCCGAGCGCGGCCACCCTTCCCGCGCGTGCGGAGTTGGCGCCGGTGCCGAAAAGCACTGCGTTGCGTGTTGCAGTCATGTATGTTTTCTCCTCGATCGAAAGGTCCGCGAACCTTTGATGCGATCACCAGGTATTCCTGATTACAGAGAAAACTAGTCCAATTCGTTGTTGAAAATAAGCGTTTTGGGTTACATCCTTGTAACGCTCGTCACACTTAATCCGTACCCCCGGTGGGACTCGAACCCACACTGGACCGATTTTAAGTCGGTTGTCTCTGCCATTGGACTACGGGGGCCAGCACTCCGGCACCTACCTAGGGTACTTGATGGGCCCGCGCCGGTTCACAATCGCCCGAAGGGTTCGGCGTAGCGGAAAACACCCGCCGGCACCGGCCGGCCGGCCAGCGGGAGGGCCATGAAGTTGGCGTCCCACGACGGATCCGGGGCACCGATGCCCAGTTCGCTGGCTGGCCGATACGCAGGAAGCCGTCGCAGCCGTACAACTCGGCCAGCAGCCGGGCTTCCACCGGTTCATCGCCGTCGTCGGTGGCGAAGGCGCGTGCCACCAGCCGGAGCACGGCCGACCGGTCGTCCCGCTGTTCCGTCCTGATCCTCACCGCAGCATTCTATGCGGCCCCGCCCCGCCGGGAGCTCCTTGAATGCAGTGAGGCCCGGGCACCGCCACAGCGGTACCCGGGCCTGATGCTGGTGCGCCTAGCGGCCGGTGGAGGCGAGTTCCTTGTCCGCCCCGGTGCCCTTGGCAGCCCCTGCCGGCTTGGGGGCGTCGGCGGCCTGCGGGCGCGGCTTGGGGGAAGCCGCCTCGCGGAACTGGCGGTACGGAGTCTGCAGGTCGGCAAGGCGAGTGGTGTCGCGGCCCAGGAAGATCGTCCAGAACCAGTTCGAGATCACGCGGATCTTGCGCTCCACCGTCGGCATGGCCATCCCGTGGTAGCCGCGGTGGGCCATCCATGCCGGCCAGCCCTTGAGCTTGATGCCCATAATCTTGGCGACGCCCTTGTTCAGGCCGAAGCCGGCGACGGCGCCCAGATTCTTGTGCTTGTACTCGGTGACGGTGCCCACGCCCCAGCGGGCGGCGTAGATGTTCTTGGCGAGACGCTTCGCCTGGCGGATGGCGTGCTGGGCGTTGGGAACGCAGAACCCTCCCACGCCGCCGCCGGTCAGGTCCGGCACGGCGGCGACGTCGCCGGCGGTCCAGGCTCCCTCGATCGGGCCGTTCTCGTCGATGATCTGGAGCGTGGCGTCGGCCTTGATCCGGCCGCGCTCGTCCTGCGGGAAGCCGAAGTTGCGCGCCACCGGGTTCGCCTGCACTCCGGCGGTCCACAGCAGGGTATCGGCCTCGAAGGTTTCGGCGGGAGTCTTGTCCGGCATGTTGATCAGCTCCAGCACGCCGCCTTCTGCCTTGGCCAGCGAGGTGTTGAGCATGACCTCGATGCCGCGCGAGCGCATGTGCTCCACGACCCATTCGGCCTGGTCTTCGGTGACCTCGGGCATGATCCGGCCCATCGCCTCGACCAGGACGAAGCGCAGGTCTTCCTGGCGCAGCCGCCCGTTCTTCTTGACGGCGGCGCGGGCCAGGTCCTCGATCTCGGTCATGGCTTCAATGCCGGCGAAGCCTCCGCCGACGCCGACGAAGGTCAGCGCGCGGGTCCGCTCCGGCCCCTCCGGGAGCAACGAACCGGTTTCGATCCGCTCGAGGACCTTGTTGCGCAGCTCCACGGCCTCTTCGACCGTCTTCAGGCCGATGCCGGCTTCGGCCAGTCCCGGGATCGGGAAGGTGCGGGTAATGGCACCGGCGGCAACGACGACGTCGCGGTAGTCCAGCTCGAAGGCCTCGCCGACGGCGGGGGTGATCACGGCCTTCTTCGCGGCATGGTCGATCGACGTCACCTTGCCGGTGATGAGTTCGGTGTCCCGCAGGTGCTGCCGGTGGTTGACCACCACATGGCGGGCTTCGATGCTGCCGGAGGCGACCTCGGGCAGGAACGGCTGGTAGGTCATGTACGGCAGCGGGTCCACCAGGGTAACGATGCCGCCGTGCCGCTTGACCTTCTTCTGGAGGTTCAGCGCGACGTAAAGACCAACGTAACCGCCGCCGACCACCAGGACGCGCGGACGATCGGACAGAGCAGGAGTGAGTGCCATGCCCTCAGTATAGCCGCTTTTGTGAAACTTTTCACGAAGTACGGACGGCGGGCATAACAGCCCTGCGCCCGGCAGAATCAGCGCTTGGCCGGCTTCCGGATCTCTTCCCGGATCGGCGGGATGAAGTCCGTGTTTGCTTCCTCGACCGCCGACGTGCCCTGCCGCACGGCCTTGCGCGTGCGCAGGGTCTGGACGGCGCCCAATACCAGGACGGCGGCGATCAGTCCGCCGAACGAAAACACGAGGACGGCCGGCAGCACCGAGTCTTCGCTGTTCGGGGGAACCGCCACGGGCGTAGTCGGTTCCGGAATATCCGGCGCCTCGGCCTTGGACTGCACCGGAGCCTCCGACTGGGGGGCGGCGGCTTCGCCGCGGCGGTGCACCGTAATCCAATGTGCGATGGAGCCGAGCGGGTTGCCGGCGACCTCCGGCACGTCCGCGTTCAGGGCTGCCTCCGCGTCGAGTACGCCGTAGCCGTAGATCGGATCATGGCCCGGAACACCTGCGTCCTTGGCCGTGCTGACGATGCGGTTGATCACCTGGGCCGCGCTCATGTCCGGGTATTTGGAGCGGATCAGTGCGGCCACACCCGAGACCAGCGGCGTGGCACCGGAGGTGCCGGACCAGTCGGCATAGAGGCCGCCGGGCAGTCCGCCGACCAGGTTTTCGGCCGGTGCCGCAACACCGATGACGATGCTCTGGGCCGAGGCCTCCTGGCTCGCCTCGCCGTCGCGGTTCAATCCCGCCACGGTCAGCACGCCGGGGATGGTAGCCGGGGCGCCGGACTGTTCCGTGCCGCCCGCGCGGTTGCCCGCGGCGGCGACGACCACCACGTCATGCTGTTCGGCGTAGAGGAACGCCGCGTCCCAGCTCTCCGGCCAGGAGGTGCTGGAGCTGGTCAGTGACATGTTGATGACCTGCGCGCCATTGTCCACGGCCCAGCGGACGGCCGCCGGAATTTGCTCGTCGACGCCGATGCCCGAGGGGTTGGGCGTGCCGAGCCAGGTAGACGCCGTCAGGATCTGTGCCTTCGGTGCCACCCCGATCACGCCGTCCGTGCCGGCGCCGATCCCCTCGTCCTTGTGCTTGGACTTGGACTCTTTGTCGTTCTTCTTTTTGGCGTCCTTTTTGTCTTTCTCCGGTGCATGGCCGCGTCCGGCCAGCAGGGTGGCAACCAAGGTGCCGTGCTCCGGCGTTTGCCCGATGCCCCGCTGGCCATCGGGATCACCGGAGCCGGATACGTCGGTACCGCCCACCACGGCACCCTTGAGGTCCGGGTGCGTCGCGTCAACGCCGCTGTCGATCACCGCTACCTTGACGCCTTCGCCCTGCGATTCGTCCCAGGCGGCGCGAATCCCATAGGCGTCCAGCCAGTATTCCTTGTCGCGGGTGTCGTCCGCCTGGGCCGGGCCGGCAAGCACCAACGAGGCGAGCACCGCGATCGCCGTTCCCAGCGAGAAGGCCTTCGACGCGGCTGCGCGTCTGGCCGGCCGTTCACTGTCGCGCTGGCGCATGGATGTCCCTTCGTTGGCAAAGCGGTTTGGTCCCCGGAACCCGGGAAGCTCAGTGCGGCAGCCGGGTGGCCGCACTCAGGGCGATTCCGTCAAGAATATCGTGTTCGCTGGCGGTCGCACCGTCCACGCGGCCGCCGGTCAGTGCGGCCAGCCGTCGGGAAACGGTCCGCCAGATGAGCGCGCCGGCGCCGATGACATCGACCCGTCCAGGATGCATGTAGGGCAACGCGGCCCGCTGTTGCCGCGTCATCTTCAGGAGGGAGGTGCACGCAGCATCCAGCCGGGCACCGTCCAGATGCGCCCCGTGGATGCTTTCCGGACGATAATCGGCCAGCTGCAAGGCGTGGGCGGTGACCGTGGTGACGGACCCCGCCACTCCGACCAAGCGGTCGACGTCGGCCAGCGGCACCTCGTCGAGCACGTGCGCCAGGTGTTCTTCGGCGCCCGCCACGGCGTGGGCGATCTCGGCGGCGGTTGGCGGATCCGAGAGCAGGTGCCGCTCGGTAAAGCGGACGCACCCCATGTCGGTGCTGAGCGCGGCCAGCACCCCGTCGGCGGTTCCCAGCACGAACTCGGTGCTGCCGCCGCCCAGGTCCACCACCAGCACCTTCTCCCCCGGTTGCGGTGCCAGGACGTTGGCGGCGCCCGTGAAGGACAGCTCAGCCTCTTCCCGGCCACTGATCACTTCTGGTTCCACGCCGAGGCGCTGGCGGATGCCGTCGACGAAGACCTGGCGGTTGGCGGCGTCGCGGGTGGCGGAGGTGGCGACAAAGCGCAGGGTTTCGGCACCGTGGCTGCGCAGCTGGCCGGCATAGTCCTCCGCCGCCGCGAAGGTCCGCTCCAACGCTTCCGGCGCGAGCGCCCCGGTGGCGTCGACGCCCTGCCCCAGCCGCACGACTCTCATCTCGCGGACCACGTCGGTGAGCCCGCCGTCCTGGACATCGGCGATCAGCAGGCGGATCGAGTTGGTTCCGCAATCGATCGCTCCGACGCGTGCCACTAGGACTCGCCTCCGTCTGCCTGGCCGGACGTGGGGCCATCGACGGTGCCGCCGTCGTCGTCCGCCGCCTCCCTGCCGCCGGCTCGCCGGGCCTTCTTCGCGGCCAGCTCTTCGGCCGTCAGTCCCTGCGTCCGGGTGTGCCGGCTTAGATCCCGGGCCGGAGCGATGCCGTCCACATCCCAGGCTCCGGGGCAGTAGCAGCGGTCCGCGGTCCACCATTCCGCGATACGTTCGATCGCTTCGTCGCCCAGCGGATTTACGCCGGGACCTGCGGCCAGCGAATGACCCACCAGGACGTGCAGGCATTTGACCCGCGTGGGCATGCCGCCGGCGGAGACACCCGCGATTTCGGGCACGTCGCCGATGCCGGCCCGGCTGCCGACCTCGTCGCGGGCCGCCAGGTACTCCTCGTGCGCGCGGCGGTAGGCCGCGGCCAATTCCGGATCCTGCTCCAGTCGTTCGGTCATCTCCGTCATGACCCCTGCGGCCTCCAGCCGGGATACCGCCGACGTGATGACCGGGTGGGTCAGGTAGTACGTGGTCGGGAAAGGGATTCCGTTCCCTAGCCGCGGCGCCGTCGTGGCGACCAGCGGGTTTCCGCAGACGCATCGTGCGCCGATCTCCACGACGTCGCGCACGGGCCTGCCGAGCTGGCGGCTCAGGGTGTCGAGATCGTCGGGGGTGGGGGTGCGCTGAGCGTCGTTCATGGCTCAGTCCTTTCCTGGCGCTGCGGCCCGTGGGGCAGGGCCGTGTGATTCGGCAGGCTCTGCCGGGAGGTCAGTCTGCTGCGGGCGAGTCTGTGGCCGCGCGGGTCACCGAGTTCCACAGGGCGTCGACCCACGGCAGGTCCTCGGGTGCGGTGGCGGAGGCATGTTTGTTGGACTCGCGCAGTCCCTCCGCGCCGGTGACCATGTACCGCTTCTCCCCCGGCATTACATAGAATATGCGATCCCGGGCCTGCTGCTTGATGTAGGCGGGATCGTCCCAGCGGGCCAGTTCCTTGGTCAACTGTTCATTGGAGTCTTTCTTGGCGGCGATGTCCGCCTGCAGCGCGGAGAGTTCCGCCCGCTGTTCAATGAAGATCCGCACCGACGGGGCCAGCAGCACGGTGATTGATACCAGCACCAGGGCCAGCGCCAGCAGGCGCCCGGAGAACGCTTTCGCCGGGACCGGCACGGCGTCGGCCGGGGTTTCCCTGGCCGGTAGCCGCGGCTTTTGGCCGGCAGCCGGTGCGGCCGGCTGCCGGATGGCCTCGGACAGCTGCCGGCGTTCGGCCGCGCGGGCTTCCGACGGCGAGGGCTTGGGTTTCGCCGGCGGCTTCGGCTTTCGCTGCTGGCCGGCGTCCGGCGCGCGGGGGGTGCGGGCATCCGGCTGCGGAGCGGAGCTGGTCGGGGGCCGGCCGAAGTCGGCCCGGATCACCTGTCCGGTCTCCGGTTCCCGCGCGTCGGTGTCCTTCCCGTCGACGCCGCCCGAGGCAGGCCCGCTGCCGGCCGGGCGGCCGGCCCGCGGCATGTTGGGGCGTCGGGTGGACATTCGCGGCTCCTCACCGTGGTCGTCGTGCGGGGCCCCGGCTTTGCCGCCGGGCCCCCGCTTAAGACATTACCGAGGGTCGGGCCGAACTACGCCGTGAAACGCGGGAAGGCGCCGCGACCGGCGTAGCGGGCTGCGTCGTCGAGCTCCTCTTCGATGCGCAGCAGCTGGTTGTACTTGGCCACGCGCTCGGAACGGGCCGGGGCTCCGGTCTTGATCTGGCCGGCGTTGGTGGCCACGGCGATGTCCGCGATCGTGGTGTCCTCGGTCTCGCCGGAGCGGTGCGAGGTGATCGTGGTGTAGCCGTTGCGCTGGGCCAGGGCCACGGCCTCCAGGGTTTCGGTCAGCGAACCGATCTGGTTGACCTTGACCAACAGGGAGTTGGCGGTCTTGGCATCGATGCCCTGCTGCAGTCGCTCGGGATTGGTGACGAACAGGTCGTCGCCGACCAGCTGCACCTTGTCGCCCAACTCGGCCGTCAGGGCGGCCCAGCCCTCCCAGTCGGATTCGTCCAGCGGATCCTCGATGGAGACCAGCGGGAAGTCGGCCACCAGCTGGGCGTAGTAGGCGCTCATTTCCGCCGCCGTCAGGGACTTGCCCTCGAACTGGTAGGCGCCGTCCTGGTAAAACTCGGAGGACGCCACGTCCAGGGCCAGGGCGATGTCCTTGCCCGGGGCGTAGCCGGCACGGGTGATCGCCTCGGTGATCAGGTCCAGCGCGGCCCGGTTGCTGGGCAGGTTCGGGGCGAAGCCGCCCTCGTCGCCCAGCCCCGTGGACAGGCCCTTCTCCTTCAGCACGGTCTTGAGGCTGTGGTAGACCTCCACGCCCCAGCGCAGCCCCTCGGAGAACGTGGCGGCGCCCAGCGGCACCACCATGAATTCCTGGATGTCCACGTCGGAGTCGGCGTGCGATCCGCCGTTGAGGATATTCATCAGCGGGACCGGCAGCACGTGCGCGTTGGGGCCGCCCAGGTACTTGTACAGCGGGAGGTTGGCGGATTCGGCGGCGGCCGAGGCCACGGCCAGCGACACACCGAGGATGGCGTTGGCGCCAAGATCGGATTTGTTGGAGGTGCCGTCCAGATCCAGCATGGTCTGGTCGATCAGCCGCTGGTCGGTGGCGTCGAGGCCCGCCAGCGCCGGCTGGATGGTGTCCACCACGGCGGCCACGGCCTGGCCGACGCCCTTGCCCAGGTAGCGGTCCTTCTCGCCGTCGCGGCGTTCCACCGCCTCGAACGCCCCGGTGGAGGCGCCGGACGGAACCGCGGCCCGGCCCATCGAGCCGTCGGAGAGCAGCACCTCAACTTCTACGGTGGGGTTGCCGCGGGAATCAAGGATTTCGCGCGCGTGGATGGCATCGATCAGCGCCATGGAGTAGCTCCTGTTCGTTGGAACGAAAGATGGAATGTCTGCAGGCGAGGCCGGGGCCGGCTGCAAGGTCCGGCTTAAGACTAATCGAGATCACCCGCCGCGGTTTTCTTCCGTTACGCGCTGCTGGAATCTGCGGACGGCGCCCCGCAGGGCCTGCTCGGGATCCACGCCCGCCTCGACTGCGCGCCGGACGACGGCGAACAGCTCCTCGCCGACGTCGCGTTCTGCCCGGGCAGCACCGGCCGCGCCGGTGCCCCCGGCCGCGCTGGCCCGCTCCGGCCCGGCCGCCGACGCGCTGGCTTGCTCCGGCTCCGCCGCCGCGCTGCCCGCCCGGGCCGCGCGGTCCAGCGATTTCGCTGCCAACGCCAGCGCCGGCAGCGAGTGCGGAAGCCCGTCGAACGGCGTGGTCCGCTCCGGCTTTTCCGCCGCCTTGACCGCGTCGTAGCCGGCCACGATCTCGGCGATGGTCTCCGGAAACTTGTCCTGCAGGGACCCGTCCGGCCGGAAGACATGCCGGTTCCGCCGGATGAGTTTGGCTGTCAGTTCCGCGGCCACGGCGTCGAAATCAAAGTGTCCCCGCTCTTCTTGCAGACGGGCATGCAGCACTACCTGGTAGAGCACATCGGCCAGTTCGCCCTTGAGCTCGGCAACGTCGGCCCGGCCGGTGTGGCCGGTTTCGATGGCTTCGGCCAGTTCGTGGGCTTCCTCCACAAGGTACTCGAGCAGCGACTCGTGGGTCAGCGCCGCGGTCCACAGGCAGTGGTCGCGCAGTTGTGCCACGACGTCCAGCAGCCTGGCGAGCGCCTCCCCCCGGCCGGGCTCAGCGGGGGCGTCCGGGAGCTCCCCCCGGCCGGACTCGGCGGGGGCGTCCCGGAGCGGCCCCCGCTCACACGAGTGTCCGGCGTGCGGCATCGCGGCGTCAGCCCAACTGGCTGTTGAAGCCCTCGCCGATGAACTCGATGAGCGCCTCACGCTCTTCCAGCGGCAGGAAAGCGGCCTCGGCCGCGTTGAGGGTGATCTCCAGCAGGTCGTCCAGGTCGTAGTCGAAGGTTTCCACCAGCAACTCGTATTCGTCGGAGAGCGTGACTCCGCTCATCAGCCGGTTGTCGGTGTTGATCGTGACCTTGAACCCGGTCTGGTAGAGCAGGTCGAACGGGTGGGACTGGATACCCTCGCCGAAGACGGCGATCGCGCCCGTCTGCAGGTTCGATGACGGGCTGCACTCGAGCGGGATGCCGCGGTCGCGGACCCACGAGGCGACCCGGCCCAGCGTGACCATGCCAACCTCTTCACCGTCCTCGTCGTCGGGCCCGAAGTCCACCTGGATGTCCTCTGCGATCCGGACGCCGTGGCCCAGCCGCAGCGCGCGGCCGCTGACCAGTGCGTCCACGATGCTGTCCACTCCGGCCGCCTCGCCGGCGTGGATCGTCACCGGGAACTGTTGTTCGGCCAGGTAGGTGAAGGCGTCCTTAAAGCGCGAGGGCGGGAAGCCGTCTTCGGCTCCGGCGATGTCGAATCCGACGACTCCCCGGTCACGGTGGCGAACGGCGAGTTCTGCGATCTCCTGCGAGCGTTCGGCATGCCGCATGGCGGTGACCAGCTGGCCCACCTGGATCGGGCGGCCGCTGGCTTCCACGGCGTCCACGCCGGCTTCCAGGCCTGCCTGTACGGACTCTACCGCCTCGTCCAGGGTCAGGCCCTTGGTTAGGTGCTGTTCGGGCGCCCAGCGGACCTCGCCGTAGACCACGCCGTCGTCGGCCAGGTCTTCCACAAATTCGCGGGCCACGCGGAACAGGCCTTCCTTGGTCTGCATCACGGCGATGGTGTGGTCAAAGGTCTCCAAGTAGCGGACCAGCGAGCCGGAATCCGCCGATGCGCGGAACCACTCCCCGAGCGCCACCGGGTCGGTGGAGGGCAACTCGTGGCCCTCGGCGGCGGCAAGTTCAATGATGGTGGCCGGGCGCAGTCCGCCGTCCAGGTGGTCGTGCAGCGAAACCTTCGGCAGGCTGCGGATGTCGACGTCGAGGTCGGCTGCGGTGTCTTCGGAGTATTCAGGCTCAGTCACAGGCACCACCTTACGCGAGCACCGGGCACGCCTGAACCGGCGCGGATCCCCTCGCCGGGTTCAGTCGTCGAGTCCGGCGGCGGAACGGTTGCGGGAGGGCACGGCCAGGGGAACGTACGGTTCGAAGCGGACGGTCCGCGAACCCGTTGCCGGCAGCTGGTCGGCGGGATCGCGCCGTGCCGCCACTGCTGCGTCCCGGCGCTCGGCGGCCGGGCCGGCATCGCCTGCCGCCACCGAGAGGCCGGCTTCTGCCGTCGGCCCGGCTTCCGCCGTCGACCCGGCATCCGCTGCCGTCCCCGCTTCGGCTGCCGGCTCCGCTCCGCGGTATCCGGCCGGGGCAGCCGCGCGCAGCCGCGCGGCACGGCGCCGGTTGGCCAATTTCATGCCGTGGTCCAGTGCCAGGCCCAGCAGCAGCGCCAGGATGATCGCCAGGCCCGCGGCCAGGAGGCTGTTGTCGTGGAACCATCGCCCGGCCAGCGCCCCGATGGCTACCGAGTACAAGGACCAGGAGATGCCGGCGGCCACGGAAAACAGGACGAACTTGCGGTGGTTGTATCCGGTGGCGCCGGCGGTCATGTTGACGGCCACCCGGCCCACCGGGATGTAGCGTGCGCTCAGGATCAGCAGCGCGCCGCGCCGGTCCAGTTCCCTGCGGGCCCAGGCGAAGGCCGCAGCAACCCGGGGACGCTGCATCCAGCGGAAACGGTCTGCGCCGATCCGGCGCCCGATCAGGTAGGCGATGTTGTCCCCCGCTATCGCGCCGACGGCAGCAACGGCGGCCACCAGCCAGATATTCGGGGCTCCGGCGGATACCGCGATCGCAGCCAGTGCCACGACCACCGATTCGCTGGGTACCGGCGGGAAGATCCCGTCGATCAGGCAGAGAGCCAGAAGCAGTGGGTAAATCCACCATTGCGCTGCCGCGTCGATGATGAAGACGCTGAGCGCGTCCATGAAAGTCTGCACGAAGTGTTCCTGTCCGCTGGATACCTAGTCCAACGATGCCATGCCGCATCTTGTGCCGCTATCGGGTAGATCCCTGACCGGGCCCCCATCGCTCAACGCCGCAGACCCCGCGGTGCGCCGGGGCATCCCCCCGCTCCGGCCGCACGATTCATCGTAGCGGGGCCGGGGGAACGCCGGGAAGAGCTTGCCCCGGTGGATATATATCCGTGCTGCCCCAGTTGTTTTCAGCTGGGGTCCTGGGCGCGTCAGGCCACCCGGTCGATGATCAGCCGCCGGGCCGGCCGGCTCCCCTCCGGGGCAATAACGACGGCGCCGCGCAGCGCCTCCTTGGCGCGGTCGAACCTTTCGGGGGTATCGGTCAGCAGCGTCATCAGCGGTTCGCCGGCGCGGACCACCGCCCCGGGCTTGGCGTGCATCCGCACGCCGGCCCCGGCCTGCACGGCGTCTTCCTTGCGGGCGCGTCCGGCACCGAGCCGCCAGGCGGCGACGCCGACGGCCAGGGCGTCCAGTTGCATCAGCACGCCGTCGGCCTCGGCGTAGACGACTTCCGACTCCCTGGCCACCGGCAGCCTGGCGTCGGGATCCCCGCCCTGGGCGCGGATCATGGATTTCCAGACGTCCATGGCGCGGCCGTCCCGCAGCGCGGCAGCAGGGTCGGCATCCGTCACGCCGGCGGCGTGCAGCATCTCCTCGGCCAGCCTCACGGTCAGCTCCACGACGTCCTCGGGGCCGCCGCCCGCCAGCACCTCCACGGATTCCTCGACCTCGATGGCGTTGCCGGCGGTCAGCCCGAGCGGCGTGCTCATATCGGTCAGCAGTGCCACGGTGTTCACGCCCGCGTCCTGGCCCAGGGCGACCATGGTTTCGGCCAGTTCCCGGGCGTTGCGCTCGTCCTTCATGAAGGCCCCGCTGCCGACCTTCACGTCGAGCACCAGCGAGCCGGTGCCTTCGGCAATCTTCTTGCTCATGATCGAGGAGGCGATCAGGGGGATCGCCTCGACCGTGCCGGTCACGTCGCGCAGCGCGTAGAGCTTCTTGTCCGCGGGAGCCAGACCGGCCCCCGCCGCGCAGATCACGGCGCCGATCTCGGCCAGTTGGCTCATCATCTCGTCATTGCTGAGCAGGGCCCGCCAGCCCGGAATCGACTCGAGCTTGTCCAGGGTGCCGCCGGTGTGGCCGAGGCCGCGGCCGGACAACTGGGGCACCGCCACGCCGAAGACTGCCACCAGCGGGGCCAGCGGGAGGGTGATCTTGTCCCCCACGCCGCCGGTGGAATGTTTGTCGGCGGTCGGCTTGCCGAGCGAGGAGAAGTCCATCCGCTCGCCGGAGGCGATCATCGCCGTCGTCCAGTGCGCGATCTCTTCCCGGTCCATGCCGTTGAGCAGGATGGCCATGTTCAGCGCGGACATCTGCTCGTCAGCGATGGTCCCGCGGGTGTAGGCGTCGATGGTCCAGGCGATCTGCTCCGGGCTGAGCGTTCCCTTGTCCCGCTTGGTCCGGATGATGTCCACGGCGTCGAATGTTTCGGTCATGTCCTGCTCCTTAGGTGATGCGTTCCGCCCGTCAGGCCAGGTGCTGCGGTCCGAAGGCGTCGGGCAGCACCTGGTCCATGGTCCTGATGCCGGCCGGCGTCATCAGCAGCATGCCGGGCGCGCGGAACTCGTACAGCAGCTGACGGCACCGGCCGCACGGCATCAGGGCGTTGCCCTCCCCGTCCACGCAGCTGAAGGCGGCCAGTTTCCCGCCGCCCGTCATGTTCAGCTGGCTCACCAGCGAACATTCCGCGCACAGGGTCAAGCCGTAGGAGGCGTTTTCCACGTTGCAGCCGGAGACGATCCGGCCGTCGTCGGTGAGCGCGGCGGCGCCGACCGGGAAGCCCGAGTACGGCACGTAGGCCAGCCGCATGGCGGCCTCCGCGGCCTGCTGGAGGGCGTGCCAGTCCACCTGGGTCGTCGTTGGTGCTTCCACGGTCATCCCTTGATGTACGGCACGCCGCTGGCGGCCGGGGGTCGGGCGCGGCCCACCAGGCCGGCGACGGCGAAGATGGTCACCACGTAAGGCAGCATGGCCAGGAACTGGTTCGGCACCGTGGAGCCCAGGGCGCTGAGCACGTACTGGAGGTTGGTCGCGAAGCCAAACAGCAGCGCCGCGAAGAACGCGTACAGCGGGTTCCAGCGGCCGAAGATCAGCGCCGCCAGGGCGATGTAGCCCTGCCCGGCGGTCATGTCGCGGCCGAAGCTGGAAACAAGGACCAGGGTGAAGAAGGCGCCGCCGAAACCGGCGACGACGCCGGCCAGCAGCACGTTCATGAACCGCATCCGGTTGACCTTCACGCCCAGGGTGTCCGCCGCCTTGGGGTGTTCCCCGACGGCACGGGTGCGCAGGCCCCACTTGGTGTGGAACAGGCCGAAGTAGATCACGGCCACCGCGACGTACATCAGGTAGCCGACTACCGACTGTTCGAACAGGATGGGGCCGATGATCGGGATGTCGGAGAGCACCGGAATGCTGATGATCGGCAGCCGCGGCGGAGAGTTCCAAGTGGCCGAGTCGGCCGAGAGGACGGTGGAGAACAGGAAACCGGTCAGGCCGGAAACCAGCACGTTGAGCACCACCCCGACGATCACCTGGTTGACGATGTACTTGATGCTGAACACCGCCAGTACCGCCGAGACGAGCACGCCGCCGACGGCCGCTGCGGCCAGGCCGATGAACGCGTTGCCGGAGAGCGATCCGGCGACCGCGGCGGAGAAGGCACCGAACAGCAGCTGTCCTTCGATGGCGATGTTGACGACGCCGGAGCGCTCGCACAGCACGCCGGAGAGGGAGCCGAAAATCAGCGGCACGGCCAGCGTGACCGAACCGGCCAGCAGCCCGTAGAGGGCCACGTTGGGGGTCCGGGCGCTGCCGACCACCCAGGTGAGGAATCCGACCACGAACAGCACGGCAAAGACGGCCACCAGCCAGCCGGGGACCTTTCGTCCGGACCGGACCAGCATGAACGACCAGACGGCGGCGGCGAGCATCAAGACGGCCGTGACCCAGCCGGTGACGACGGCCGAGAGCACCACCGACGGCAGCACCACAGGGTCATTGGGGTCCGACAGCCGGAAGGTCACCGAGTTGTCCGGTGCCCCGACCGCGAAAACCAGGACGGCCGCGAAAGCCAGGACGGCCAGGATGACCGGCGTCTTCCAGTTCCGCACGGTGTCCGCGGCGGCTGGGCTTTGCTGCGGGGCGGTGGCGGTAACCGTGCTCATGCTGCACCTCCGGTGCTTGCGGTCTTACGGGGTCTTGCCGTCAGCTTGCCCGGCTCGGGGAGCCGGAAGATCGCGCGCACGAGCGGCGGCGCCGCGATGAACAGCACGATCATGGACTGGACCACCAGCACGATGTCGATGCCGGTGCCGGTGTTGGTCTGCATGGTCACCCCGCCGGCGCGGAAGGCGCCGAACAGCAGGCCGGCCGCAAAGGTGCCCCACGGCGTCGAACGTCCCAGCAGTGCCACGGTGATGGCGTCGAACCCGAAACTGGCAGCGACGCCCGAGGTCAGCACGCGTTCGGTGCCGGCCACCTGCGCGACGCCTGCCAGGCCGGCCAGGGCGCCCGCCAGCACCATCACCACGACGTAGCCCTTGGTGACGCTGATGCCGGCGGTGCGCGCGGCGTGCGGATTGGAGCCGACCGCGCGCAGCTCGAAGCCGATGGTGGAGCGGTTGAGCAGCCACCAGCAGAAAACGGTGGCCAGAATGGCTACCACGAAGCCCCAGTGCAGCCGGAAGGTGTCGCCGAAGAGCGGCGGATACATGGCCGTGGCATCCAGCTGCGGGCTGATCGGGTTGGTGGAGCCCGGTCGCTGGAACGCGGGCATGGTCAGCAGGTACAGCACCAGGTTGATGGCCACGTAGTTGAGCATGATCGACAGGATGACTTCGTGGGCACCGGTCTTGGCCTTCAGCAGGCCGACGAGGCCGCCCCACAACGCGCCGCCGATGATGCCGGCGATGATGACCAGGAGCAGGTGCAGGCCCACCGGAAGGTGCCAGCTGAAACCGACCCAGGCGGCCAGGGTGGCGCCGATGATGATTTGGCCCTGCGCGCCGATGTTGAACAGTCCCGCGCGGAACGCCAGCGCCACGCCCAGGCCTGCGCAGATGAGCGGCGTGGCCACGGTCAGCGTCTGGGTCAACGGGTAGATCATCCGGGCGAACGAAGCGCCCTCAAAGTTGAAGATCGAGCCCTGGAACAGAGCGGCGTAGGCGTTGGCGGCAGCCGTCCAGCCGGCAGCCAGCATGTCCTGCGGGCGGGCGAAGAAGTAGCTGGAGGTCCGGGCAACTTCCTCGTTCGTCAACGCGATCAGGATGCCGCCGGCGATCAGGGACAGCACAATGGCGAGGACAGCCACCAGCGCGTTGCCGGAGACGATCCGCTGCATGATGGTCTGATGCGCGCGCAACTCGGGGTGCAGGCTCTCCCCCGTGGGCAACACGGCCGGCGGTGCCTGGGTGCCGTCGCCGAGGGCGGCAGCCGCCTCGAGCCGCTGCTCGTCGCCCTCCGCCGCGGGCGTTCCCGCGTGTTTCGACCGCTTCCCGTGCTTGCCGGACTCGTCCGCGCTCATTCCTCGCCTCCTTCGGCGTCTGTCTGCTGTACTTCGGCGTCCGTCCGGTGTGCCTGTGCTTCCTCGGCGCTCATGCCGGCCATCATCAGGCCCAGCTCGCCGCGGGAGGTGCCGGCGGGGACGATGCCCATCAGCCGGCCCTGGTAGAGCACGGCGATCCGGTCGGCAAGTTCCAGCACCTCGTCCAGTTCGGTGGAAACGATCATCACCGGAGTGCCGACGTCGCGCTCGGCGACGATCCGCTTGTGCAGGAATTCGATGGAGCCAACGTCCACGCCGCGGGTGGGCTGGGAAGCGATAAAGAGCTTCAACGGCCTGGACAGTTCCCGGGCCATGACCACCTTTTGCTGGTTTCCGCCGGAGAGGGTACCGGCCGCCGCCGCCGCAGACTGGGTGCGGACGTCGAACTCCGAAATGTATTGCTCGGCGTTCCGGGCGACCAGGGCCGGCTTCATGGCCAGGCCGCGGGCAAAGGGCGGCTGGTCGTAGCGGTTGAGGATGAGGTTTTCGGCCACCGAGAACGTACCGACCAGGCCCTCGACGCTGCGGTCCTCCGGCACGAAACCGACGCCAGCCTCGATGATGTCCTTGACCTTGCGCCCCACCAGTTCGCGGCCTTCGAGCCTGATGGAGCCGGACACGTGGTCCTGCAGCCCCAGGATCGCCTCGGTCAGTTCGGTCTGCCCGTTGCCTTGGACGCCGGCCACCGCGAGGATTTCGCCGCGCGCTATGCCGAAACTGATGCCGTCCACCACGCGCTGGCCCGTGGCCGAACGCACGGTGAGGTTCTCGACGGTGAACGTTTCTTCGCCCGGCCGGGCCGGTTCCTTGTTGAGGGTCAGGCTGACGGCGCGGCCCACCATCATTTCCGCCAACTCGGTCGTGGAGGCCGAGGGCGGCGCGTCGCCGATGACCTTGCCACGGCGAATGACCGTGATGATGTCCGAAACCGCCTTGACTTCACGCAGCTTGTGGGAGATGAAGACGATGGCCTTGCCGTCGGCCTTGAGCTGGCCCATGATGCCCAGCAGCTCATCCGTTTCCTTGGGCGTCAGGACGGCGGTCGGCTCGTCCAGGATCAGCACTTCGGCGTCCCGGACCAGGGCCTTGATGATCTCGACCCGCTGTTGCACCCCGACCGGCAGGTCCTCGACCACCGCGTCGGGATCCACCTCGAAACCGTATTGGTCGGAGATCTCCCTGATCCGGGCCCGGGTCTCCTCCAGGTTGAGTTGGCCGCCGGCCTTGGTCGCCTCATTGCCGAGCGCCACGTTCTCGGCCACGGTGAACACCGGGACCAGCATGAAGTGCTGGTGCACCATGCCGATGCCGGCCGCCATGGCGTCCCCGGGGCCGTCGAAGGTCACGGGCTTGTCGTCGACCAGGATCTGGCCTTCGCTGGGCTCGTAAAGCCCGTAGAGGACGTTCATCAGCGTCGATTTCCCGGCGCCGTTTTCACCCAGCAGGCTGTGCACCTGTCCCGGCTGCACCACCAGGTCAATGTGGTCGTTGGCAACCAGGGAGCCGAATCGCTTGGTGATTCCCTTGAGCTCGAGTTTCAAACCCCAACCCACCTGTTCTTTGTCCGTAGGTACGACGGTCGTCATCCAGCGGCGCGGTGCCGGACGGTGCTGCTGCCCGGACGCTGTGCCTAGCCTAAACCGGTTCGGCCGATTACAGCGCGAACCGCCGCCCTCGGCACCGGTGTCCGGCACGGAGGGCGGCGGTCCGCTGCGTGCTTACTGCTGCGGGCTGGCCTTGGATTCGACCTTGATCTCGCCCGAGATGATCGACTCCTTGATGGTTTCCAGTTCCGCCTTGGTCTCGTCGGAAACCGCTGCGCCGAGGTCATGGAACGGGGCCAGTGCCACGCCGCCGTTCTCCAGGGTTCCGACATACGGGGTGCTGTCGAAGTTGCCCTCGGCGTCGGTCTTGACGACTTCCTCGACCGCGTTGCCCATCAGCTTCATCACCGAGGTGAGGATGAATTCCTCGGCCTTGCCGGCGGTCTCGTAGCCGTCGGAGTCGACCCATACGACCTTGGCATCCTTGCCGTCGGCATTGGCTTCGAGCACGGCGTCCAGCGTGCCCAGGCCCACCGGGCCGGCCACCGGCATGATGATGTCGGCGCCCTCGTTGATGAAGTTCAGGGTGTTGGTCTTGCCCTTGCCCTGATCCTCGAAGTTGCCGACGAAGGTGCCGTTCTGGGCTTCCTTGTTCCAGCCGAGCAGTTCGACGTTGGCGTCCTTCTGCTCGTTGTAGTAGTCGACGCCGTCGGCGAAGCCGTCCATGAAGATGGTGACGGTGGGGATGTTCATGCCGCCGTAGGTGGCCACCTTGCCGGTCTCGCTGGTTGCGGCCGCCACGTAGCCGGCCAGGAACGCCGCCTGCGCCGTGTCATAGATGATCGGCTTGACGTTGTCGCTGAACTCCGGGTCGTTGTAGTCGACGATCGCGAAGTTGGTCTCGGGGTTGGCCGCCGCCGCCTCCTTGGTCACGTCGCCCAGCAGGAAGCCGACCGTCAGGACCATGTTGCAGTTGGCCTGCACCATGGCATCCACGTTGGGACCGAAATCGGTCTCGGCCTGGGACTCGGCCTCGCGGATCTTGATGCCCAGCTCTTCCTCGGCCATCTTCAGGCCTTCGTAGCTCGACTGGTTGAACGAGCGGTCGTCGAATCCACCGGAGTCGGAGACGATGCAGCCGAGGTAGTCGGTGCCTTCCGCTGCCGGGCTGCCGCTGGCGCCGCCCTCTTGGGCCGGCGGTGCGCCGCAAGCGGTCAGAACCAGTGCGGACGCGCCCAGCACCGCGGCGGAGAGGCCGGTGCCGCGCTTAATCTTGCGCAGTGAAGTCTTCAATGTTCCTCCATAAAAGAATGTCTGCCCCGCCACAGTTCAATGGTCGCTTCACAAGAAGTGCGGCGTTTGACTTGTACTCCGCGTGGCACAGCACCTGTCCTGCAGGTGCACAGTTGATGACCCTACAGTAGTTCCCACGCGCCCCACCGGCGAAGCAATCGCTACCGGCGCGCGCAGATTGTTCAAAAGTTGTTACTTTTGGGTAGCACCGGCTGCAGTGTCCCGGTGGCGCCGGGCGGCCAGCACGGCGGCCTTGGCCATGACGCGCACGCCCACGCCGATGGCGTGCTCGTCGGGAACGTAGTCGCCGCGGTGCAGGTCGAAGGTTTCGCCGCCCGGGCTCCGGGTGCCCAGCCGCATCATGGCGCCGGGCACTTCCTGGGTCATCCAGGCGAAGTCCTCCCCGCCCATCGACTGCGGCGTGAGGGTCACCGCGTCCTCCCCCAGTTCGCTCCGGGCCGCCGCCTCGAGCAGCGTGGTTTCCCGCTCGGTGTTGATCACGGGAGGCACGCCGCGGATGTGTTCGAGCTTGACGTCCACGCCGAACGGTGCGGCCACCTGGTTGACCACCTCGTCCACCAGCTCACCGGCGGCCTGCCAGGCTTCCCCGTCCAGGCAGCGCATGGTGCCGGCCATGTAGCCGACTGCCGGGATCGCGTTGGGGGCGGCGCCCGCCTGGATTTGCCCCCACACGAGCGAGACGGCGCTGCGGACATCGATCCGCCGGTTGATGACGGCCGGGACGCTGACGGCGATCTCGGCCAGCGCGAACACCAGGTCCTCCGTCAGGTGCGGGCGGGACGTGTGGCCGCCGCGCCCGCGCAGTTCAATCCGTATGGTGTCCGAGGCGGAGGTGATGGCTCCGATCCGCGTGCCGACCAAGCCGACGTCGATGCGCGGGTCGCAGTGCAGTGCCAGGATCCGCGGCAGCCCTTCCAGCACGCCCTGCTCGATGACGGCCAACGCGCCGCCGGGCATGGTCTCCTCGGCCGGCTGGAAGATGACCCGCACGCGGGCGGACAGTTCGCCTTCCAGATCCAGTTTGCGCAGGACCAGCGCGACGCCGAGCATCACCGTGGTGTGGATGTCGTGTCCGCAGGCATGGCTGATGCCGGTGTTAACCGAGGCGTAGTCGAGGCCGGTTTCTTCCATGATCGGCAGGGCGTCGATGTCCGCGCGCAGCCCGATGGCCAGCGGGCCCTCCCCGATGTCGACGAACAGCCCGGTGCCGTCCAGCAGTTGCGGCTCGAGTCCTGCGGCCGTCAGCCGCTCGGCCAGCTTCCGGGTGGTGAGGAATTCCTTGTGCGACAGCTCGGGATGCTGGTGCAGGTCCCGCCGGAACCGCCGGAGTTCATCCAGCAGTGGCGATGCCCAGACGCCGATATTGAGATTGGCCAGCGGAGTTTCTGAAATCTTCTGCACACCTGCACTCTATCGATTTGAGCGACGTTCCGAGGACGGTCGCCGGCCTTGCACAGGATCAGGCTTTCGCCGCCGGTCCCGGGTGCCTTGCGGCTTTAGAGGACGTCGGTGTCGCCGCTGGCCCTGAGGTGTTCGACGGCGGACTTCACCTTCTGCGCGTGTTCCTTGGTGGTCACCAGCAGCGCGTCCGGGGTGTCGACCACGACGACGTCGTCGATGCCGATCAGCGCGATCACGCGTTTGGTATCGGAGACCACGACGCCGGTGGCCGACTCCGCGAACACCCTCGCCCCTTCGCCGAGCACCGTAAGCCCGGAGGTTTCGCTGGCGGTATTCAACCGCCCGATCGCGGCGAAGTCGCCCACGTCGTCCCAGGAGAAGGAACCGGGGATCATCGCCACGTCCCCGGCGGCCGCCGCGGGTTCAGCCACCGCGTAATCGATCGCCGTCTTGGGCAGGTCCGGCCAGATCCTGCGCATCACCGCGCCGCGGGCCGGGGTGTCCCAGGCCTCGGCGATCTCGGTCAGGCCGGCAAAGAGTTCGGGTTCGTTGGTTTCCAGGTGCTTCAGCAGCAGGTCAACCGGCGCCACGAACATGCCGGCGTTCCAGGAATATTCCCCCGACGCCAGGTAGCCGCGGGCCACCTGCTCGTCGGGTTTCTCCACGAACTCGGCCACCGCCTGCGCGGAGGGCGCGCCGGGGACCTGCAGCGCCCCGGCGGAACGGATGTACCCGAAGCCGGTGGCCGGATGCGTCGGGGTGATCCCGATCGTGACGATGTAGCCCTCGGCCGCGGTGTACACCGCCTCGCGAACAGCCTGCTGGAACTCCTCCACCGGTGTGATCACCTGGTCCGCGGCGAAGGAGCCCATGATGATCCGCGGGTCCCGCCGGTACAGGATCGCCGCGGCGAGACCGATCGCCGCCGCCGAGTCCTTCGGTTCCGGCTCCAGCACCAGGTTCGCATCCTGAAGTTCGGGCAGCTGCGCGCACACCGCATGTCGGTGCACCTTGCCGGTCACCACCAGGGTCCGCCCCTGGCACAGCGGCTCAAGACGGGAATAGGTGGCGCGGATCAGTGTGGACCCGGAACCGGTCAGGTCGTGCAGGAACTTCGGGGCCGCCGCGCGGGACAGCGGCCACAACCGCGTCCCGGTCCCGCCGGCCGGTATAACGGCATGAAAACGGTCCAGCACGGCGTCGTCGTCGGCCGCACCCCGGCCTGCTGCTTGAGTGTTCACGCTCTCCACGGTAATCCAGCCTCGTGGGTACCGCCTTCATCCTGGACGCCGATTTCTCCCATCGGGGTGGTTTGCCGGTGCCGTATCGGCGCCAACCGGCGCCGCGTCAAAATCCAGGTCCTGCGGGGGCGCGGACCGGCCTCATCCGCCCCGTGGAAGCCGGTACAGCACGGGCGGTTAAGCCCCTGCTGTTAAAAAGGTCACACCCTGCCGTACGTAAATTGAATAAGCCCTCAGCGAAGCCTAGATTAGTCTTGAGCTATAGAGCGCTCTCGCACCGGCGTCAACTCTTGCGTGGAAGCCACGCTGCGCCTCTGCGATGCAGGGAGGGTAATTCAGTGTCGAAGACACCAGCAGGGACCTTATACCGCGGCCGTGAAGGCATGTGGTCTTGGGTAGGACACCGCATCACGGGCGTCGCAATCTTTTTCTTTCTCTTGGTTCACGTGCTCGATACCGCGCTGGTCCGGGTATCCCCGGGCGCCTACGACGCCGTCATGGCCACGTACAAGAACCCGATCATGGCCATTCTGGAAGCCGGCCTGGTAGCGGCCATCGTCTACCACGCCTTTAACGGGCTTCGCGTCATCCTCATCGACTTCTGGAAGAAGGGGCCCAAGTACCAGGCCAAGCTTCTGTGGGGGGTTGTCGGCCTCTGGGTCGTCGTCATGGTTCCGTTCCTCATCCGCCACCTCACGCTCGCTTTCACCGGGGGTCACTAACTCATGTCGGTCAACTCTGAAATCCAGGCTCCCCGCAGCGCCCGCATCGCTCCCGAGTACATGCGCAACAAGGGGCGCAAGGGCAACTTCGAACTGTACGCATGGCTGTTCATGCGGCTCTCCGGCCTCATCCTGGTGGTGCTGGTCTTTGGGCACCTGTTCGTCAACCTGATGGTGGGCGAAGGCGTCCACGCCATCGACTTCGGCTTTGTGGCCGGCAAGTGGGCCGACCCGTTCTGGCAGATCTGGGACCTGGCCATGCTGTGGCTGGCCATGCTGCACGGCACCAACGGCGTGCGGACCATCATCGAGGACTATGCGGAAAAGGACATCACCCGCTTCTGGTTCAAGATGGTCCTCTACGTAGCCTCTGCCGTCATCATCGTGCTCGGCACCCTGGTGATCTTCACCTTCGATCCGTGCCCGGCGAACGCCACCGCCGATCTGCTGCCGTCGTTCTGCCCGGCACCCTAACCGTCCCCGCGACAGACCGCGGCGCCGTTGCCCGTCGTGAACCCCACACGGCGAAGAAAACCCAGTTTCAACAGAAAGAGCATCCAGTATGCAGGTCCATAAGTACGACGTCGTCATTGTCGGTGCCGGTGGCGCCGGTATGCGCGCCGCGATCGAATCAGGCCAGCGCGCGCACACCGCAGTACTGACCAAGCTGTACCCCACCCGTTCCCACACCGGCGCGGCCCAGGGCGGCATGTGCGCCGCACTGGCGAACGTCGAAGAAGACAACTGGGAATGGCACACCTTTGACACGATCAAGGGCGGCGACTACCTGGTTGACCAGGATGCCGCCGAAGTGATGGCCAAGGAAGCCATCGACGCGGTGCTGGACCTGGAAAAGATGGGCCTGCCGTTCAACCGGACGCCAGAGGGCAAGATCGACCAGCGCCGCTTCGGCGGACACACCCGCGACCACGGCAAGGCCCCGGTGCGCCGCGCCTGCTACGCCGCCGACCGCACCGGACACATGATCCTGCAGACCCTGTACCAAAACTGCGTCAAGCACAACGTTGAGTTCTACAACGAGTACTACGTGCTGGACCTGCTGTTGGTCGAGGAAGACGCCACCCGCGCAGACGGCACCCCCTACAAGCAGAAGCGCGTCGCCGGCGTCGTCAGCTATGACCTGGCCTCCGGCGAGCTCCACGTCTTCCAGGCCAAGTCCGTCATCTTCGCTTCGGGCGGGGTGGGCAAGGTCTTCAAGACCACCTCCAACGCGCACACCCTCACCGGCGACGGCATGGGCATCGCGTTCCGCCGCGGCCTCCCGTTGGAGGACATGGAGTTCGTCCAGTTCCACCCGACCGGCCTGGCCGGCCTGGGCATCCTGCTCTCCGAGGCCGCCCGCGGCGAAGGCGGCATCCTCCGCAACGCCGACGGTGAGCGCTTCATGGAGCGCTACGCCCCCACCATCAAGGACCTGGCGCCGCGTGACATCGTGGCCCGCTCCATGGCCCTCGAGGTCCGGGAAGGCCGCGGCTGCGGCCCGAACAAGGACTACGTGCTGCTGGACCTGACCCACCTGGAGCCGGCGCACATTGACGCGAAGCTGCCGGACATCACGGAGTTCGCGCGCACCTACCTCGGCGTCGAGCCCTACACCGAGCCGGTGCCGGTGTTCCCCACCGCCCACTACGCCATGGGTGGCATTCCCACCAACATCAAGGCCGAGGTGCTGCAGGACAACGACACCGTGGTGCCGGGCCTGTACGCCGCCGGCGAGGTGGCCTGCGTCTCCGTCCACGGCTCGAACCGGCTGGGAACCAACTCCCTGCTGGACATCAACGTCTTCGGCAAGCGCTCCGGCATCAACGCCGCCGAGTACGCCAAGACCGCTGACTTCGTCGAGCTGCCGGAGAACCCGGAACTGTACACGATGGAGCTGCTCGAGACGGTGCGCGGCGGTACCGGTACCGAGCGGGTCGCCCAGATCCGCAAGGAACTGCAGGACATCATGGATGCCAACGTGCAGGTGTTCCGCGACGAGAAGTCCCTGACCGAGGCGCTGAACGTGATTGCTTCGCTGCGCGAGCGCTACAAGAACATCAGCGTCCAGGACAAGGGCAAGCGCTTCAACCTGGACCTGCTGGAGGCCGTGGAACTCGGCTTCCTGCTGGACATGGCCCAGGTGATGACCGTGGCGGCGCTGCACCGCACGGAGTCCCGCGGCGGACACTTCCGCGAGGACTACCCGGACCGCGACGACGAGAACTTCATGAAGCACTCGATGTGCTACCTGGACGTCGACGCCGTGACCGATCAGACGGCCGGCATCCGCATGGATACCAAACCCGTGGTATTCACGCGCTACGAACCGATGGTGAGGAAATACTGATGAGCACCGCGACCGAAATTCCCGAAGGACCGTCCAAGGTCGAGCTGGCTCCCGGGGTCGGCGGCGGCGGCGAAATCCCCAGCTTTGACATTACGCTGAAGGTCCGCCGCTACGATCCGGAGATTTCCGAGGAAGCCCGCTGGGACGAGTTCAAGCTCACCATGTACGGCACCGACCGCGTGCTGGATGCCCTGCACAAGGTCAAGTGGGAGCATGACGGTTCCGTTTCCTTCCGCCGGTCCTGCGCCCACGGCGTCTGTGGCTCGGATGCGATGCGCATCAACGGCCGCAACCGTCTGGCCTGCAAGACGCTGCTGAAGGACCTGGACACGGCCAAGCCCATCACGGTGGAGCCGATCAAGGGCCTGCCGGTGGAGAAGGACCTGATCGTGGACATGGAGCCGTTCTTCCAGTCCTACCGCGAGATCATGCCGTTCCTGATCAACAACGGCCACGCGCCGACCCGCGAGCGGCTGCAGTCGCAGGAGGACCGCGAGCGGTTCGACGACACCACCAAGTGCATCCTCTGCGCCGCCTGCACCTCCTCCTGCCCGGTGTTCTGGACCGACGGCCAGTACTTCGGGCCGGCGGCGATCGTGAACGCGCACCGCTTCATCTTCGATTCCCGCGACGATGCCGGCGACATGCGCCTGGAGGTCCTCAACGACAAGGAAGGCGTGTGGCGTTGCCGCACCACCTTCAACTGCAGCGAGGCCTGCCCCCGCGGCATCCAGGTGACCAAGGCGATCACCGAGGTGCGCCAGGCCATCCTGCACCGCTCCGTCTAGCCCATCGCGGCGGTCCCCTTCGGGACTGCGCGGTCCTGGTGGCGCCGATTCCTTCCGGGAGTCGGCGCCACCGGTGTTTAAGGTTCCGGCAGGGGCCTCCGCCGGCGCAGGCTCCACGCCCGCTGCCGCAGCGAACGGCCTCCCCCGGCCGCCTGCCGGGCCAGCGCGTCCGCCGTGCCGACCGCTCCCCAGGCGGTGGCGATCAGGTAGACCTGGCTCAGCAGGTAGAACCACACGAACAGACCCAGGATGACGGCGTAAGAAGCCAGCAACGGGTTGCTGCCCGCGTTGCCCAGGAGCGTCGAGGAGAAGTACCTGAGGACGGTACTGCCGACGCCGGCTAGCAAGGCGGACTGGAGCATCACCGGGCGTGGCATCCGGATCCCTGACGCCACGCGGAAAAGGACCACGGCAACCGCCGTATCCAGCAACAGCATGACCACGATGCCGGCAATCCGGGTCAGCGGAACCACGGCATCGCCTTCGATACGGAGCAATTCCACGATCAGGTCCAGCGCGGTATTGGCTATGGCTGCGACGAGCGACGTCACGATCAAGGCCACGCCCACGATCAGCAGCGTGCCGGTGTCCTTGAGCTTGACCAGGACGACGTTCGTATCCAGCGGGGGCAGGTCAAAGATGCCCCGCATCCCCGTCCGCAGCCCGGCGATCCAGCCCAACGAGGTCCAGATCATGACTACGGTAGAGATGATCAGGCTGACCCCGAATGCCTCGCTGCGGGAGAAGAGCTCTTGGGGTGTGGCCAGGCCCCCGTCTCCGGTGTCGATGAGTCCCGGGATGAAGTCGTTCACCACCCGGATGATGGCCATCTGCAGGTCGCGGTTGCCGGAAACCACCAGGCCCAGGATGGAGAAACCGGCCACCAGCATCGCGGCCACGGAGAAGAACATCTTGTAGGCACACCCGGCCGCCAGCAGCGACCCGTGCCTCAGGGCGTAGAGATTCATGACCCGCATCAGGCGCCGGGAGTTGAGCGTTGCCAGCCTGTACCTGGCCGCGGCCAGGACGCTTTGCAGGGTGCCTTCTTCGCGCTTGGCGCGGCCTGCTTCCCGCCGCTGCCTTACGGCGGCGAGCAGCAGTTGCTGCCGTTCCAGCGGATCCGGCGTTGCCTCAGCCTGCTCCTGCTGGTCCGGCGCCAAAGGTCAACTCTTCCCGTAGTATCCACACACCAGTCTCGTCGTGCTCGTAGAGCCCCATGCTACTGACCCGGAATGCGGCGTCATAATCAGCGAGCTTGCTTTCGGCCGAGTCCATGCTGGCTTCGCTGACGTCGTGCGCCACGGTCACGTGCGGGTGGAAGCCGAACTCGAGGTCGCGTTCCAGCGGCCCGGACTGGAGTTTTTGGTGCAGCGCGACGCACTCGTCGAAGCCCTCGTCGATGCTCAGGTAGACCACGGGCGAAACCGGGCGGAAACTGCCCGTGCCGCGCAGGGAGAGGGTGAACGGGGACTGCGAACTGGCCACGGCCCGGACGTGCTGGACGGCCTCGTCCCAGTCGAGCACCGGAGTGGTGGTGACCAGGGTGATGTGCGGCGGTATGACTGAGGCCAGCGGGTCTCCGAACGAGGCCCGCCAGCCCTGCAGCTCACTGGCCATCGGCTCCGGGACCCCGATGACCACGCCGACGCAACCGACCGCCGTCCGGGCACCGCGGCCAGCATCGCCGTCGTGTTCCACACGGGCGATGCTGTCCTGGTCCTGCTGGCGCATGGCTAGCGCCCGCCTCCGGCGGGCAGGAAACCTACCTTGGAGTACACATCAGCGAGTGTAGCCGATGCGATTGAACGGGCCCTGTGGGCCCCCCGCGCCAGCAGCCGGTCCAGTTCGGCCGGATCGTCCAGCAGCTCCTGGGCCCGCGCCTGCACCGGGGCGAGCGTTTCGACGACCACCTCGGCCAGATCGACCTTCAGGTGACCGTACATCTTGCCCTGGTACTCCTGCTCAAGCTGCCCGACGGTCTTGCCCGACAGCGTGGAGTAGATGGTGAGCAGATTGGAGATGCCCGGCTTGGCCTCGCGGTCGAAGCGGATTTCCGTACCGTCGTCGGTGACGGCCGACTTGATCTTCTTGGCGGCCTGCTTCGGGTTGTCGAGTATGTTGATCAGGCCGGCGGTCGACTCGGCCGACTTGGACATTTTCGCGGTGGGGTGCTGGAGATCGTAGATCTTCGCCCCCTCCTTGGGGATCACCGCTTCGGGCACCACGAAAGTTTCCCCGAACCGGTGGTTGAACCGCTGGGCGAGGTTCCGCGCCAGTTCCAGGTGCTGGCGCTGGTCCTCGCCGACGGGCACGCCGTAGGGGCGGTACAGCAGGATGTCCGCGGCCATCAGCACCGGGTAGGCGAACAGCCCCACGGTCGCGGCGTCGGTACCGTTCTTCTGCGTCTTGTCCTTGAACTGGGTCATCCGGGAGGCCTCGCCGAAGCCTGTCACGCAGTTCAGGACCCAAGCCAGCTCGGCGTGCTCCGGCACGTGGGACTGGACGAAGAGCGCGGTGCGGTCGACGTCGATGCCGCCGGCGATGTACTGCGCGCAGGTGACCCTGGTGCGGTGGGCGAGATCCTTCGGATCGTAGTCAACGGTGATGGCGTGCAGGTCGGGGATGAAGTAGAAGGTTTCGTACTCGTCCTGCAGCTTGACCCAATTGACGAGTGCGCCCAGGTAGTTGCCCAGGTGCAGGGAGTCGGCGGAGGGCTGCATGCCGGAGAGCAGCCGCGGACGCTCGGCCTGCGGTTGGCCTGCTTGCCCGGCGGCCCGCACGGCGGTTTCTGTCGGTTCTGTGGTTCCTGTGCTCATCGGGATGCTTCCTAGAACTGGTAGTCGACGACCAGCGGTGCGTGGTCGGAGAATCGGGCGTCGTAGGTGGCGGCACGGTCGACGGCGGCGGTCGTCGCGAGATCGGCCAGCGACGGGGTGGCCACCTGGTAATCGATGCGCCAGCCGGAGTCGTTGTCAAAGGCCTGGCCGCGCCAGGACCACCAGGTGTAGGGACCGCTGACATCCCCGGCCAGCGACCGGTGCACATCGCGCCAACCGATCTCCTCGCCGAAGAAGCGGTCGAAGTAGGCCCGTTCCTCGGGCAGGAAGCCGGCACGCTTGACGTTGCCCTTCCAGTTCTTGATGTCCAACTCGGTGTGGCCCACGTTCAGGTCGCCGACAACCAGCGCGTAGTCCCGCTCGGCCTTCAGCTGCGGCAGGCGGTGGCACATGGCGTCCAGGAAACGGTACTTGTCCACCTGCTTGGGGGTGTCCACCTCGCCGGAATGGACGTAGGCGCTCACCACCGTCAGGGTCTTTTCGCCGTCGACGCCGTCCACCGCAAAGTCGGCCTCCACCCAGCGGCCGGCGGAGAGAAAGTACTCATCGCCGATGTGGCTGCGGGTGGCAGTGGGCTCCACGCGGGAGGCGATGGCGACACCGGCGCGGCCCTTGGCCTCGGCTTCGGCATGCAGAATGTGCCAGTCGCTGCCCAGCAGCTCACGTACTACCGCGTCCGGTGCGCGCACCTCTTGCAGGCAGAGGATGTCCACGTCCCGGACGGCCAGCCAGTCGGCCATCCCGCGCTTGTAGGCGGCGCGGATGCCATTGACGTTGACGCTGGCAATCCGCAGTGTCTTGCCTGCCTGGATCAGTCCGCCGGCGGCGTCGCGGGAGGTGGTCGGTGCGGTGGAAACGGTTGCCAAAGTCACCCGACTACCTTACCCAACCCTTCAGTTCAGCCAACAACTGTGCCGCTGACCGTTCCGCCGCCGTCTTCCTTGCGGATCATGCCGCGGCCGTTGTGGGCCGTGATCTCTACCGTTTCCAGCGCCCGGTCCACCATGCCCTCGTCTTTGCCGCGGTAGTCGCGGATCACCTTGGCCTGCACCTGGATGATCTTGAAGCTGTGGTCCAGCTTTTCGTCCCGCACGGCATTCGCCCTGGAGATTTCTTCCTCGACGAGGGCGGTGCCGCCGCCGGGAGCGGGGTTGACCCGCCCGGCGTAATCCGCCTGCACGTTGGCCAGCTTCTCCTTCGCCTTGCGCGTGGCACCGCGGACGCTGAACACCACGAAGGCGGCCAGGGCCAGCCATGCCAGCGACACCGCAACGACGATCCAGCCGATGACGTCGTTCTCATTGGCGGCAAAGATCACCGCGACCAGGAAGACAAGCACCAGCACTGCCAGACTGATGTTGCCGGCCTTGAACGGCAGCTGGCGGGCGGTGGACGAAACGGAAGACTCGGGACCAATTGATCGCATGGGCCTATTCTCTCAAATCCGTGCGCCTGCGTGCGCCGTGTCCGCCCACGGCTCAGCGCGCTACCACTGCACCAGGCAGAACGGGTGCCCGGCCGGGTCCAGGTACACCCTGAAGGTCTCGCTGCCCGAGTCCATGCTCGTGGCTCCCAGCTGGAGTACCAGTCCTTCGGCGATGTCCAGGTCCCGGACCCTGACGTCAACATGCATCTGCTGGGGATGCTCCTGTCCCGGCCACTGGGGCGGTTCGTAATCCCGGACCTGCTGGAAGGCGATGGCCGGCCGGTCCGGGGCATCCCCGATGCTGATCCAGCCGTCGTCGTCCTGTTGGACCCGGATCATGCCCAGCAGCTCCTCGTAAAAGGTGGCCAGTACATCGCTGTCCGGACAATCGATGACCAGTGCCTGCCACGTGCCGATCATGTGCCAGCTCCTTAGTTGGTTCGGGCCTTTGGACGGTGTCTCCATCATTGATGCGCCGCAAGGGTGTGGCAAGGACAAGGCGGCAGCCGCCGCACCTCGCGGTCCGCGCCCGCCGGACGTCGGACGTCGGACGTCGGTCCCGCCCGCCGACGTCAGGCCTTGCCCGCCGCACGTCGGTCCGCGGTCAGTTCAGGAAGAGCTTGCGCAGCCTGCCAGTGGTCAGGATCAGCCCGAGCACGATCATGACCAGGAAGTACGCCACGTGGATCCAGGTGGCGGCGGTGAAGGCGCCGACGCTGAGCTGGCGCAGCAGTTCCACGCCGTGCCAGAGCGGGAATGCCTGGATCAACCACTGGATCGGCTCCGGGTAGACACTGAGCGGGTAGAAAGTCGCGGAGAACAGGAACATCGGGAGCATGATGAAGTTGATCCAGTCCATCTGCTGGAACGTTTTCATGTAGCTGGTGATCGCCATTCCGAAGGAAGCGAAGCCGAAGGCCACCACCACGGCTGCGGGGATCATCAACAGCGCCCAGGGCGAGGTGATCAGCCCCATCGCCCCCATCACCGCGGTGAAGCCGGTGGCGTAGAGCGCTCCGCGCATCAGCGCCAGCAGGATTTCGCCGAGCGCCACGTCGAGCGGTCCCAGGGAGGTGTACAACATGCCTTCGTAGAGCTTGGCGAAGTTCAGTTTGAAGAAGACGTTCCAGGTGGAGTCGTACACCGCGCCGTTCATCGCCGAGACGGCCAGCAGCGCCGGCGCAATGTAGTTCGCGTAACCGATCTCGGTTCCGCCGGGGCCGCTTATCGTGCCGATCAGCGAGCCCAGTCCGATCCCCATCGCCACCAGGTAGAGGACCGGCTCGACGAAGCCGCTGACCATGATCGCCCAGTTGGTTCCCCAGGTCGCCTTGACGCCGCGGGCGAAGACCGCCCGCACATTGCCGGCATAGAGCGAGCCAAACGGGCGGCGCGCCGGCTCGAGCCGCGGCGGCTGCGGGAGAACGTGCTGGCTCATTTGCCCAGCCTCCTGATATAGATGCGGCGCGCGAAGACCCAGCCGGCCGCGCAGAGGACGGCAAGGTAGGCGACGTGCAGCACGGTCAGCCAGGCCGGTTCAACATAGCCGTAGCTGAGCACCCGGCCCAGCTCCGTCGAATGCCACAGCGGCGAGATCCATCCGATCCAGCGCACCACCAGCGGCATGGCCTCCAGCGGAAAGAACGTGCCGGAGAAGAGGAACAGCGGCATCACGATGAACCGCTGCACCAGCGCGAACTGGCCGCGGTCTTCTTCGATGCTGGCCGAGTACGCCATCAGCGGCAGCCCGAAGGCCATCCCGCCCAGGGCCGCCGTGATGACCATCAGCCAGGCGGTGGCCTCGGTTACCGCGCCGAAGATGACCAGGCAGAGGAAATACAAGCCGGTGGTCAGCAGCAGGCGGGCCAGCACGCCCAACGAGTGCCCGTTGACCAGTTGGTGGCTCTGCAGCGGCGAGGCGTTGGGACCGTAGTAGGTCTTGCGCCATCGGAACCCCGACATCACCGAGTACGTGTTCTCTTCGCTGGCCACCATGATCGCGGCGGTCGCCAGGAGGGCAGGCGCCACGAAGACCAGATACGGCACGGACTGGCCGTTTCCGGCGTCGAGCGAGGCGTTGGTGTTGGCGTCCACCAACGTGGCGAGCCCCACGCCCATGGCAAACAGGTATACCAGCGGCGTGCCGACCGCCGTCATCAAGACGGTCCAGCCGTAGCCGCGCAACTGCCGCAGCCAATGCTCCAGGAAGTAGACGGAACCGAAGTTCCGGGCGCGCTCGGCCGACTGCAGCGGGGTCAGCGGCGAGCGCAGGCCGGTGACTGGCCGCGTCAGCGCGTCGATTTCCCGCAGTGACAGCTGCTCCGGGGCCCGCGCATCGACCGAGCCCGCGGCGGCCGCGGCGTCCGGCACGGAGGCTGCAGCGGTCGCGGTTCGCCCGGACTCTTGGGCCGCGGGCGCCGGTGATTCTTCGGCCGCGCGGACCGGAGTTTCTTGGGACGCGCGCGCCGTGGTGTCTTCGCCCGCGCGCGCGGTGGTTTTCTCGGCCGGGCGCGCCGTGGTCTCCATGTCCTGCCCGCCCGGCACCTGCGTGGGCTGTTGCTCAGTCAATGAGGCTCCTGCCGGTCAGCCGGAGGAAGACGTCCTCCAGGCTGGAGCGCCGTACCAGGGACGTGATCGGGTGCAGGCCGCGGTTGGACACCTGCTCGAGCGCCGCCTCGCCGTCGTCGGCATAGACCAGCACACGGTCCGGCAGCGTTTCAAGCCGCTCCCCGATGCCGGCGAGCTCCGGGGCCACGGTGGTATTCCGCTCGGAACCGAACCGAAGCTCGAGGACCTCTCGGGTGGAATGTTCGCGGATCAGGGCTGCCGGCGACCCTTCCGCCATGATCTTTCCCTTGTCCACCACGATGAGTCGGTCGCAGAGCTGCTCGGCCTCGTCCATGTAGTGCGTGGTCAGGATCAGGGTCACGCCCGCTTCCTTGAGCCGGAAGAGCCGGTCCCAGAGGATGTGGCGCGCCTGCGGATCGAGTCCGGTGGTCGGCTCGTCGAGCAGCAGCACCTTCGGATCGTTCATCAGCGAACGGGCGATGGTCAGCCGCCGTTTCATGCCGCCGGAGAGAGCATCGACCTTCGCCTTGGCCTTGTCCGTCAGCTGCGCGAACTCCAGCAGTTCGTCCGCCTTGGGCCGCAGGTAGGAGTACGGCAGCCCGAAGTAGCGGCCGTAAACAATCAGGTTGTCGCGGACCTTCAGTTCCTCGTCCAGGTTGTCCTGCTGCGGCACCACGCCCAGATGCGCCCGCACCTCCGGCCCGTGTCGGTCCGGGTCCAGGCCCATGATGCTCAGTTCGCCGGACGTCCGCTGCGACACGCCGCCGATCATCCGCATCGTCGTGGACTTGCCCGCACCGTTGGGGCCGAGCAGCCCGAACGACTCCCCCGCCGGGACTTCGAAGGAGATACCGTCGACGGCGTTGAAATTGCCGTAGGTCTTCACGACGTCCCGGGCGGAAATGACGGCCGCGGAGGTTCGCTGAGGCAACCGGTGTGAGAGAGATGTTTGAGGCACTGCTATAGCCTAGATCACACTAGCGATTGAGGAAAGCCAATCGGGATTCAGCCTCCGGCGTGTCCGATTGGCAGCGGTGCCTGACCAAGCTGAGGCGCCGCGGCCGCCGGCGGTAGCTCCCCGGCGCGGCCGCCGGTGGTTGCGCCCGGCGGCGCCGCCGGCGGTGAGGCCCCGCGGCCGGCGGGGACGACTCATCGGCCAGAGCCGCCACTCTGGCGGGGCGCATGGGCCTCGACCGCATACCTGACCACCTCCGCGGCCCGGTCGGTCAGCCTGACCCCTTCGGGCCAGACGATCTTCACGCCAACCGGGCGGACCGCCGGCTCGATTGGCAACGCGGTGAAAGTCCGGCCTTCATAGGTGGCATCGCCGGACGGCCGCTGCACCAGGACCGAGTAGCCGATACCCCGCCCGACCAGCGAGCGGGTCAGCTCGAAGTCAGTGGTGCGGTACTTGATTTTCGGCACGACGGAAGCGTCACGAAACACCGACATCGTGTGATGGCTGCTCGGCGGTGCATCGAGCAGGATCATTGGCTCCTCGGCCAGGTCGGCCAAGCTCACCGCCTCCCGGCCGGCCAGCCGGTGGTCGGCCGGCAATAGCGCGTAGGCATGCATGGCGCCCAGCTGCACCGACTCCAGTCCCGGCCGCAGGTCCATGTCGTAGACGATGGCCAGGTCCAGCTCTCCCGTGAACAGCTTGTCCTGCACGGCATCCTGGGTGCCTTCGACGAAGTCCAACTGCACCTTGGGATGCTCGGCGGCGAAACGCTCCAGCAGCCCGGGCAGAACAGTCGGCGCCAACGTCAGATAGCAGCCCACCACCAGCGGGCCGGCCAGCTCTCCCCCGCCGCTGCTGGTGCTCAGCTCCAGCTCCTCCGCCTCCCGCAGGAAGGTTGCGGCGCGGGTGTGCAGTTGCCGGCCTGCAGGTGTCAGGCTGACGCCGTGTGCCTTGCGGCGGACCGTGAGCTGCGTGCCGAAAATACGCTCCAGTTCCTTCACTGCCGCGGCCACTGCCGTCTGTGAGACATGGAGTTCGTCGGCGGCGGCGGCAATCGTGCCGGCCTCTGCCACTGCGACAAAGTACGCCAGCTGCCGCAGCGTATACAGGACCAACGCGCCTCCTGCGCCGCAGGGATATAACCAAAGTATTTCGGGGGATATTTCCCCTCTTTATGCACTTTACCGGCGGATATGCCTGCTGTCACACTCGTGGGAGACAAACCTCACGCCGGGCACGGTGCGAGGCCCGCCGGCAAGGATCCGGCAACCCGTTTCCGGACCAACACGACGAGGAGAGCGAGAATGACCGCCGCCACCGAAGCCCGCCCGGTTCCCACCGCGGATTGGGTCACCATCCCGGATCTCTACCGGAACCCGTATCCGATCTATCAGAAGCTGCGGGCCGAAGCGCCCGTGCACTGGGTGCCCGCCGTCAACCGGTACATGGTTACCAGCTACCAGGCCTGCCACGTGATCGAGCAGGACCAGGAGCGTTTTTCGGCCAACGAGACCAATTCGCTCATGAAGCGGGCCATGGGCCACTCGATGCTGCGCAAGGACGACCCGGAGCATGAGGTGGACCGGAAATCCTACGGGAACGTGCTGCGGCCCAAAGCCATCAAGGAGCACTGGAACGCCATCTTCCAAGCCAACAGCGACAAATACCTGGCGCAGTTAAAGGCGGCCGGCCCGGGCGCCGACTTTGTCTGGGAGTATGCCGCTCCCTACGCCGCGGAAAACCTGCGGCTGATCATGGGCTTCCACAATGCCACTCAGGAAGACATGCAGCGTTGGTCGCAGACCATGATCGACGGCACCGGCAACTACGCGGACGACCCGGACGTCTGGAGCAAGTCGGAGCAGTCGTACAACGAAGTCGACGACGCGATCGATGAAATCCTGCCCTACCTGCGCAAGAATCCGGATGCCAGCCTGCTGTCCGGGCTCACCTCCATGCCGATCCCGCTCGAGGCCATCCGGGCGAACATGAAGATGACCATCGGCGGCGGCCTCAACGAACCGCGCGACGTCCTTGGCACCACCGTGTGGGCGCTGCTGGCCAACCCGGAGCAGTTGGCCCAGGTGCTCGCTGACGAATCCCTCTACGCGCGCGCCTTCGAGGAGTCCGTGCGCTGGGTCGCACCCATCGGCATGTACCCGCGGGAGGTCACGCGCGACACCGTCGTGGAAGGCATGCAACTGCCGGCCGGTGCGCGGCTGGGCATCGTCGTCGGCGCAGCCAACCGCGACCCGGCGGTGTTCGAGGACCCCGAATCCTTCAACATCAACCGGGAAAAGAAGCCGCACCTGGCATTCGGCGGCGGCAACCACTTCTGCGCAGGCGCCTGGGTGGCACGCGCTTCGGTGGCACACATTGCCATGCCGCAGGTTTTCCGCGAACTGCCGAACCTCCGCCTGGATCCGGAGAACGCTCCGGTCGACGCCGGCTGGGTCTTCCGCGGCATGACCAAATTCCCGGTGCTCTGGGGCTAAGACCGGCCCGCGCACCCTTCCGTCCACCCAAACCAGCGCCCACAGCAAGGACAATTTCCCATGGCAAAGATCAGCTTCCACCACTCTGACGGCAACGTTGACGTGCTCGACGTCGACCCCGGCACCTCCCTGATGCGCGCCGCCGTGACCAACGGCGTCGACGGCATCGTCGGCGAATGCGGCGGCCAGGCCATGTGCGCCACCTGCCACGTCTACGTCCGCCCCGAATACCTCGACGGCCTGCCCGAAATCGGCGACGACGAAGACGAAATGCTCGACTGCACCGCCGGCCCCCGCGACGAAACCCGCAGCCGGCTCGGCTGCCAGATCACGGTCGGCAACGGCCTCGAACAGATCGAAGTCGACGTCCCCGACGACCAGATCTGAGGGCGGACCATGAGGCAAACGTCAGGCAACATCGTCATTGTTGGCAACGGCCAGGCCGGCATCCAGCTGGTGGATTCGCTGCGCAAGGAAGGCCACGCCGGGGCCATCACCCTGCTCGGCGACGAGCCGCACCACCCCTACCACCGGCCCCCGCTGTCCAAGGATTACCTCGCCGCCGGGAAGACCCCGGCCCCGCTGCCGCTGCGCCCGGAAAAGTTCTTCACCACCAACGACGTCGATGCCCGCCTCGGCGTGCGCGCCACCTCCATCGACCGGGCCGCCAGGACCGTCACCCTCGACGACGGCACCACCCTGTCCTACACGAAGCTGGTGCTCGCCACCGGGGCCGCCAACCGCGAACTAAGCGTCCCCGGCGCCGGCTTGGCAGGCATCCACGGCCTGCGCACCCTCACCGACGCCCAGACCCTGCACGCCCGCCTCGACACGGTGGGCTCCGTCGTCGTCATCGGCGCCGGCTTCATCGGCCTGGAGTTCGCCGCCGCCGCCCGCGCCCGCGGCCTGGACGTCACCGTCCTCGAATACGCCGACCGGCCCATGGGCCGGGCCCTGACCCCCACCATGAGCGCGTTCTTCGCCGCCGCCCACCGGCGCCTAAGCGTGAACCTGCGCCTGGGCGAAGGCATCGCCTCCTTCGACGCCGACGAGACCGGGCACGTCACCGCCGCCATCAGCACCACCGGCGAACGCTACCGCGCCGACCTGGTCCTTGTCGGTGTCGGCGTCATCCCGCGCACCGAACTCGCGTCTGCCGCCGGCCTCGAGGTGGACAATGGCATCACCGTGGACGCCACCCTGCGCACCTCCGACCCGGACATCTACGCCATCGGCGACTGCTCGTCCTTCCCCAACGCCCACGCCGGCACCCGCACCCGGCTCGAATCCGTGCAGAACGCCACCGACCAGGCCCGGCATGCCGCCCGCGTCATCCTCGGCACCGGGACCGGCGGCTACGCGGATCTGCCCTGGTTCTGGTCCAACCAGGGGCCGCTGCGCCTGCAGATCGCCGGACTGGTTGCTCCCGGCGACGACGTTGTGCTCCGCGGAGACCCCGCCGACGAAAAGTTTTCCGTCTTCTGCTTCCGCAACGGCACCCTCGCCGCCGTCGAATCCGTCAACCAGCCCGCGGACCACATGGCCGCCCGCCGCCTCCTCGCCGCCGGCGCCGCCCTCACCCCCGGCCAAGCCGCCGACCCCGCCTTCGACCTCAAGGCCCACTCCAAACTGCAGCCGGCAGCGCTCTAACAACACCGCCGGTGCGGCGGGCAGCGAGTCAGGTGGCGGGTGGCGGGTCAGGTGGCGGCCGGTCAGCTGGTGGCGGGCCAGGTGCCCGGCGGCAGGTCAGGTGGTGGCGGGCCAAGTGCCCGGCGGCAGGTCAGGTGGTGGCGGGCCAGGTGCCCAGCGGCAGGTCAGGTGGTGGCGGGCCAGGTGCCCGGCGGCAGGTCAGGTGGTGGCGGGTCAGGTGCCGGGCGGCGGGTCAGGTTGCGGTGCCTCCGCCGCTGCCCAGTGCCTGCACTGCATGGCCCAGCACCGCCTCGGCCCTGGGGCTGAGGACCATGGTGTCCGGCCAGATCGCACACATGGTCGTCTGCGATACGGGCGGCGATAGCGGCCGCACCGCGACCGGTCTGCCTTCGACCGTCACGGCCGGGGCGGCCGGCCGTGACATCAGCAGCGCGTACCCCAGCCCCCGCCCGACGAGTGCCTGCACCAGCACCGCCTGCGGCATGGACGTGGCGACGTACGGGCGCAGGCCGCGTTCCTCAAAGACGCGATACGTGTTCGCCGTGCTCGGACTCGACTCGTACATGATGAGGGGTTCGGCGGCGAGGTCCGCCAAATCCACCGTTGGCTGCCCGGCCAAGGGATGTTCCGGCGGCAGCACCGCCTGCAACTCGGTCTGATAGATGGTGCGCTGGCTGTACCCGGCCGGGAGCTCCATGTCGTAGACCATGGCCAGGTCCAGCAGCCCGGCGTCCAGGGCGGGCAGCAGGTCGTCGTGGGAGCCGACCGTGACGTCCACGCTGATGCCCGGATACTGTTCGGGCAGGCGATCGAGCACAGAGGGCAGGACGCTGCTGGCGAAGCTCGCGAAGCACCCCAACCGCACCGGTCCCTTCAGTTCGCCGGCTGCGCCTGAGAGGTCGCTGATCAGTGCTTCCGCATCGCGCAGCAGCAGTCGAGCCCGTTGCGCGAAGAACTGGCCCGACGGCGTCAGCTGGAGGCCGCGAGCCTTTCGCCGCACGCAGAGCTGCTCACCCGCGGCCCGTTCGAGGGCCGTGATGGCCTGCGACAGCGCGGACTCCGAGATGTTCAGGCTGGCGGCAGCCGAGCTCAGTGTCGGATGGTCCGGGAGGGCAGCGAAGAGTTGAAGCTGTCGCAAGGTGAAATCGACCACAGTATTTCAGTCCAATCAAAGAAGTTAGCCGCTTATCTGAAGTTTACCGAGGATTGCGAGGCGTGTCACAATGGTTGTCACGTTCAACGTTCTGCCCCGAATGGTGGCTGATCCCAACCGGCGGGCATCGCCGGGCTGCCAAGCAGACCCGGCGGCGGAACCATACGACCCGGGCCGAAACCCCGGCCTCGTTGTTCCCGCCCGCCTAAGCTCCACCCATCTGGTCGCGCCGGCCTCCTCGGTGTGACCGACCCAAGAGGACAACTATGAGCACTACAGTTTCCGGGCAATCGTCCGCCGCCAATCAGCGTCGCGTCGCGTTTGCCACCATCATCGGCACCACCATCGAGTGGTACGACTTTTTCATCTACGCCACGGCAGCGGGCCTGGTCTTCGCGCACCTCTTCTTCGAGCCGGCCGGCGAATCCATCGGGCTGCTCCTTGCCTTCGCCTCCGTTGGCATCAGCTTCCTGTTCCGGCCGCTGGGCGCCTTCCTGGCGGGCCACTACGGCGACAAGCTCGGACGCCGCGCCATGCTGGTCATCACGCTGATGATGATGGGTGCAGCGACGACGCTGATCGGCATCCTGCCAACCTACGAGACGGCCGGAATCCTGGCCCCGGTGCTGCTGCTCTCGCTGCGCATCCTGCAGGGCATCTCCGCCGGCGGCGAATGGGGCGGCGCCGTCCTGATGGCCGTAGAGCACGCCCCGCGTGACCGCCGCGGCCGGGCAGGTTCCTTCCCCCAGCTGGGTGTTCCACTCGGCATGCTGCTCGCTTCGGGCGTCATGACTTTGATGACCGGCGTGATCTCCCCCGGCGAGGCGTTCCTTGAGTGGGGCTGGCGCATCCCGTTCCTGCTCAGCGTCGTGTTGATCGCCATCGGCTACATGGTTCGCCGCTCGGTGGACGAGTCCCCGGTGTTCAAGGAGATTGCCGACAAGAAGCAGCAGCAGAAGGTCCCCATCGTGGAACTGTTCCGCAAGCACTGGCTGCTGGTCATCCTGGCCGCGTTGATCTTCGCCGGCAACAACTCTGCCGGGTACATGGCCACCGGCGGGTTCATCCCCAGCTACGCCACCAGCGAGGCAGTGGGCATGGAGCGCACCGACGTGCTGCTGGCCATCACGTTCGCCTCGGCCATGTGGTTCATCTTCACCGCCCTGGCCGGCATTATGGCCGACAAGATCGGTCGCAAGCGCACGTACCTGATTGGTTTCGGCGCCCAGCTGCTGACGGTGTTCCCGCTGTTCTGGCTGATCGACACCGGTTCGCTGGGGATGCTGTACCTGGCGCTGGCGCTGTTCAGTTTCGGCCTGGGCTTGAGCTACGGCCCGCAGGCGGCCTGGTACAGCGAGATCTTCCCGGCCTCCGTGCGGTACTCGGGTGTCTCGATCGCCTACGCACTGGGCGCAATTCTCGGCGGTGCGTTCGCCCCGACCATCGCCCAGGCACTGATCAATTCCACCGGGACCAGCAGCTCCGTCTCGGCGTACCTGTTCGGCATGACGATCATCTCCATCATCGCCGTGCTGATCCTGCGCGACCGCCCTGGCATCGATCTGTCGATCAACAACCAGGCCGAGCAGGAAGTCGGGGCCACCGTCTTCGACAAGCGCCGCGGAGTTTCCACCGACGACGCCGTCAAGGCCGGCGTCTAAGCCACCAGGTTGTGCTGGAGTAACCCCAGCTGACTCAACACCGAGGCGGGTGTCCTGCCGGAGCTATTCCGGCCGGACGCCCGCCTCGGTCGTGTCTGGCCGGTCCGTCGACCTCTTCGGCGCCCGATGGGACGTCGCGCCTCGGTCGTGTCGGTCCGGTGCGTCGAGCTCTTCGGCGCCCCGACCGGCGTCGTACTTTCTCCACCAGAACATGCTGCGGGGCCGGTTGTGAGCTCAGGCAGCCTGCTTCGCGGACCAACCACGCCGCTGCAGTGCCGCGGTAATTTTTTCGATCGCACGCTCTGCGCCGTTGGCCATGTGTCGTCTGGAGATCCGGACTTCGTCCCAGTCTGCTGCTCGGGCCCGTTCCGCTCGTTCGATGTCAGCGCTATTTGGTCGGCCTGGCCGTGGCCTTCGCCCTCGTATTCGATGGCGATCCGGTAATCCGGCAGCGACAGGTCGGGGCTGTGCAGAATAGCGCCGTCGTCGTCCCTGATCGGCTTGTTCACTTCGGGTTCCGGCAATCCCGCGCTGAGCATGGCCAGCCGAAGCCTGGTCTCGGGCGGAGAGTCCGCTCCGACCCGGGCCAACGCCAAGGCTGCACGAGCCTTGCGCAGGCCCCGCTTTCCGGGGTGGCGGCTCAGCAGGGCCTGAAGATCTTCCCGGGTGGCGAATGGAGCCACGCGCCCTTCGAAGTCCGGCCGCGGAATGCGCAGGAGGTAGTCGGCTATCACCACCAAGTCAGCCAGATCGAGGGTTTCCGCCAGGTCCAGCCATGTCCGCGTGCGCGTCGTGAGGCACAGTCCATCCACCCAAGCCACTTCATCCGGGACGAGCCGGGAGCGGTGACCCGCCACGCCGGGGCGTTGCATCCGTGCGCGGTCGCTTGGACGCGAGATATGGACCCGCCGATCGAAGCCGGCGGCAGGTTCGGGAAAGCCCCAAAGGCGTGCCGCGGTGTCATGTGAGGCAGCGCTCGAATCGCTGATCCGCGTGAACGGGCGCACGCGGGCTGCGAGGTCGAGGCCGGCCGGCTGGAGGGTGCAGATGCCCCGGCTTATACGGATGAGGCGTGGGTGGCGCAACTGGCTCTTGCTCAGCCCCGATTTCAGACCGTCCTCAATCGTGAACGCGGCGGCCTGCAGGTGCGGCGGGAGCGGCCTCAGCCGTGGCAGGCGCTGTTCCGGTCCCGGTCGGTGTGCTGGGCTCATCCGGACATTATCTAGAGCCGGCGCTATGGCGTGCGGAAGTTATTCACAGGTCATCGAGTGGCGAGTAGCTGCAGCGAACGTCGGCGTGTCGCTGCAACTTTCCGCCAGTCCATTGTCGCCAAAGTTGCCGCCGCCCCGGGGGCTGCTGACGATTGGCTGCCGGAACAGTTTCGGCCGCCGCTCATGATTGGCCGCCTGCTCAGTCCGGCCGCCGCTGGCTGTCCGCCGCGCGCGGAGGCCAAGCGCCGGCCGGTGAGCCCAAGAGCCCGGCCGCCGCTGATTCTCCGGCCGCGCACGAGGTAACCCCCGCCCGCCGCTGACTGTCCGCCGCGCGCGAGGCCAAACCCCGGCCGCCGGCTTTACCGGACAAGGCCAGCTGTACCAAGCAGCGTGGCCGGAAACGTCAGAGGGCGGCGTCCGGAGTCCGGACACCGCCCTCTTGACGTTCAGCGCAAGGTTCAGCCGGCCTGGCGCTCGGCGGCTCCCACGACGTTGGCCAGCAGCATGGCGCGCGTCATCGGACCGACGCCGCCCGGATTGGGCGAAAGCCAACTGGCCACGTTGCGGGCCTCGGGCTCCACGTCGCCGGTCACCCGGGCCTTGCCGTCCTCGTCCTCGACGCGGCTGACCCCAACGTCCAGCACGACGGCGCCGGGCTTGAGGTCGGATGCCTTGATCATGTGCGGCATCCCGGCGGCGGCAATCACGACGTCGGCCTCGCGCAGTTCCGCCGCCAGGTCGATCGTTCCGGTATGGGCAAGGATCACCGTCGCGTTGATCTCCTTGCGGGTCAGCAACAGGCCCAGGGGGCGCCCCACGGTGACGCCACGGCCGACGACCAGCACGCGTTTGCCCGCCAACTCGACGTCGTGGCGCAGCAGCAGCTCGACACAGCCGTGCGGGGTGCAGGGCAGCGGCGAGTCCAGCGGCTCGCCCACGTTGAGCACCAGCCGGCCCAGGTTCATCGGGTGCAGGCCGTCGGCGTCCTTGGCCGGGTCGATTTTCTCCAGGATGCGGTTGGTGTCGATGTGCTTGGGCAGCGGCAGCTGCACGATGTAACCGGTGCAGGCCGGGTCGGCGTTGAGCTCGTCGAGGACCGCTTCGAGTTCCTCCTGCGAGACGGAGTCAGGCAGGTCGCGGCGGATCGACTCGATGCCCACTTCGGCGCAGTCTTTGTGCTTGCCGCCGACGTACCATTTGCTGCCCGGGTCCTCACCGACGAGCACGGTACCCAGACCGGGCACGATGCCCCTGGCCTTGAGCGCCGCTACCCGTTCCGTGAGCTCGGTCTTGATTTGCGCCGCGGTGGCCTTGCCGTCCAGCACGCGGGCGGTCGGCGGGGTCGTGTAGAGGTTCATGTCACCACTCCTCGTGGCCGGGGTAGAGCGGGAAGTCGTCGGCGAGCTTCTTCACGCGGGCCCGCAAGGCGGCGGTATCGGCGCCGCCCTTGAGCGCGGTGGCAATGATGTCTGCGACCTCGGTGAATTCGGCCGCCCCAAAACCGCGGGTGGCCAGCGCCGGCGTACCGATGCGCAGCCCCGAGGTAACCATCGGCGGGCGCGGATCGAACGGCACGGCGTTGCGGTTGACCGTAATGCCTGCCTCGTGGAGCAGGTCTTCGGCCTGCTTGCCGTCCAGCTGGGAATTGCGCAGGTCCACCAAGACCAGGTGGACGTCGGTGCCGCCGGTCAGCACGGACACGCCGGCCTCGGCCACGTCGGCGGCGGCCAGTCGCTCGGCCAGGATCCGGGCGCCTTCGAGCACGCGTTCCTGGCGCTGCTTGAATTCCTCGCCGGCGGCGATCTTGAAGGCCACCGCCTTGGCAGCAACCACATGCATCAGCGGGCCGCCCTGCTGGCCCGGGAACACGGCCGAGTTGACCTTCTTGGCGAAGGCTTCCTTGCCCAGGATCACGCCGGAGCGCGGGCCGGACAGGGTCTTGTGGACCGTGGAGGTGACGATGTCCGAGTGCGGCACCGGGTTCGGATGCAGGCCGGCGGCGACCAGCCCGGCGAAGTGCGCCATGTCGGTCCAGAGGTAGGCTCCGACCTCGTCGGCGATGGAACGGAAGGCCTCGAAGTCCAGCTGGCGGGGGTACGCGGACCAGCCGGCCACAAGCACGTTCGGGCGTTCGGCCAGCGCCTGTTCGCGGACCTTATCCATGTCCACCCGGAAGGTCTTCGGGTCAACCTCGTAGGCGGCGACCTGGTAGAGCTTGCCGGAGAAGTTCAGCCTCATCCCGTGCGTGAGGTGGCCACCGTGCGCCAGGGACAGGCCCATCATCTTGTCGCCCGGCTGGATCAGGGCGGAGAGGGCGGCCGCGTTGGCCTGGGCGCCGGCGTGCGGCTGGACGTTGGCGAATTCCGCGCCGAAGAGCGACTTGGCCCGCTCGATGGCCAGGTTCTCGGCGACGTCTACGTGCTCGCAGCCACCGTAGTAGCGCCGTCCCGGGTATCCCTCGGCGTATTTGTTGGTCAGGACCGAGCCTTGGACTTCGAGCACCGAACGCGGCGCGAAGTTTTCGGAGGCGATCATTTCGAGAGTGTCGCGCTGGCGACCGAGTTCGGCGTCGATCACGGCGGCGATTTCAGGATCCACCTGGGACAGCGGCAGATCGGTCACAGAGGGCGTAGAAGTCAAGGGAGAATCTCCTGGGTGGTGGGGCTTATCTCACTGCTACAGGCCAGATTACCGGCTGCAGGCACCCGCACGCATGACGCATGACCTGCCCCGGACACACTCCGGCCCGAAGGTGACCTTGCGTCCCAGGCGTGCGATCCGAGGTCGGTATATGCAGGAGCGGCAACCAACGGTCTCCGGCCCTGCTGCCGCTTCCTGGTGGTGTCCCACCTAACGCCAGTCGCGGCGAGCCAATCCTAGCAGCCGGTCACGGCACCGGGCGGTCCGAGAGCGCAACCTGCACGCTCCGGGTCTCGTCGTCGCGGCGCACTTCCACGCTGACTGTGTCGCCCGGGTTGTGCTGGCGGATGGCGGCCAGCAGGTCTTCGGCGCTCGCCAGCGCCTCGCCGTCCACGCTCAGCAGCACATCGCCGGCGCGGATTCCCGCCTCGTCGGCCGGGCCGCCGTTGCCTACGGACAGGGCCAGGACGCCCTCCGCCTGCGGCACGCCAAGCTGCTCGGCGATCGCCGCCGTGATGCTGGCGGGAGTCAGGCCCATGAAAGCGTGGTCGGCGGTCCCGTCTTCGAGCAGTTCCTCGGCGACTTCCCGGGCGGTGGCGGCGGGGATGGCGAAACCGAGCGACACCGCGCCGGCCTCCGGCGGGATGTAGGCCTCGCTGATGCCCACCACCTGGCTCCGCGCATTGACGACGGCGCCGCCCGAGTTGCCGGGGCTGATCGGCGCGTCGGTCTGGATCAGGTCCACCAGCGCCAGGCTCGACGAGGCGGAGCCCGGGATGGAACGGTGCAGGCCGGAGATAATGCCTGCCGTGGCAGTATTCTCGAAGCCCAGCGGCGAACCGATCACCACGGCAAGTTCGCCAATCGTCGGCAGCGACGTGTTGAACTCGGCGGCCGGGAGCCCGTCTCGCTCGGTCCGCACCAAGGCCAGATCGGACACCGCATCCGTCGCCAGCACCTTGCCCGCGCTGCGTTGCCCGTCGGCGAAGCCAACCTCCACGGTGGTGCTGTCGCCGACCACATGTTCATTGGTCAGGATCAGCCCGTCTCCGGAATAGACCACGCCGCTGCCCAGGCCGTTGTCGGTAAAGACCGTCACCACCGACGGCTGCACGTTCTCCACGATCTCCGGAATGCCGCCGGCAGGCTGCGCCCCCGCGGGCTGTCCTCCTGCATCACCCGGCGCCTGCGTGGTCCCGCCGGTCGCGGCCGGCTCCCCGCCGGTCTCGCCGGTACACCCGGCCAGGCCAGCCAGGAGCGCGGCGACCAGCAGCACGCGCCCTGCACTACGGAGCGTTTTCTCCCGTTCCAAATGCGTCATGGCCCGGACCTTCCGTCGTCGCTGCTGCCACCCTAGACCCATCGGGATGGGCAGAAAACGCCTTACGGCCATCGGATGGATCCGGCACGCGATACTCTTCCCGCCGGCCCGCCACACTCTCGGGCCGGTCTGCCATGGGATCCCGGGCCACCGGCCCGCTGCGCTCTCGGGCCCGCCCTCCACGCTCCCCCGCCGCCCGCCTCAGCGTCCCGCCGGCCCGCCACGCTCCCCGCCCGCCTCAGCGTCCCGGCCGCCGCCCACGGAATACCCGGCCGGCGGCCATCGTTGCACCGGACAGATGTTGAAGTGTCAACAAATCGGAGGGGCATCGTGACGGACCAGGCAATCGGCACCGGGCAACAGCCGCTGCAGGCGGTGGTGATCGGCGCGGGCCAGGCCGGGCTGAGCGCCGCCTACCAACTGGCCCGCCGCGGCCTGGTCCCGGACCAGGACTTCGTGGTCCTCGACGCCAACGACGGCCCCGGCGGCGCCTGGCGCCACCGCTGGCCCTCGCTGACCTTCGACGCGGCGCACGGCCTGCACGACCTCCCCGGCCTGCCCCTCGGGGTTCCGGACCCGCAGGAGCCGTCCTCCGCCGTCGTGCGCCGTTATTACGGCACCTACGAGCGGCGGTTCAATCTCCCCGTGCACCGGCCCGTGCGCGTGACCTCGGTGGACGACGACGGTACCTTCCTGCGCGTGCGCAGCGCCACCGGCGGCGAGTGGCTGGCGCGGACCGTCATCAGCGGCACCGGCACCTGGGACAAGCCGCACTGGCCGCACTACCCGGGCCGGGAGACGTTCCGCGGCCGCCAGTTGCACACCCGGAACTTCTGGTTGGCGGACGAGTTCCGCGGGCAGCGGGTGCTGGTGGTCGGCGGCGGGACGTCCGCGCTGCAGTTCCTGCTCCAACTGGACGCGGCCGGCGCGGACACGCTCTGGTCCACCCGCCGCGACCCCGACTTTACCGCCGCCCCGTTCGACATGGAATGGGGTGTCGACGTGGAACGCCGCGTCAGCGAGCGCACGCGCGCGGGCCTGCCCACCCTGAGCGTGGTTGCCGCCACCGGGCTGCCGCTGACCGAGACGTACCGGAAGGGCATCGACGACGGCGTGCTCGTCTCGCGCGGAAAGCTGGCCCGCATCACGGAGCACGGCGTCGAATTCGCCGACGGCTCGGCCGAAGACGTGGACGTCATCCTCTGGGCCACCGGATTCCGGCCGTCACTGGACCACCTGGCGCCGCTGCGGCTGCGTGAACCGGGCGGCGGGATCAGGATGGGCGACGACGGCGTCTCGGTGGCGAAGGAGCCGCGGCTGTTCCTGGTGGGATACGGCGCATCCGCGTCCACGGTCGGGGCCACCCGCGCCGGCCGGGCGGCCGCCGTGGCCGCCGGCAGGTACCTTGCCGCAGAAGCCGAAGCGCAGCCGGTACCCTAGGATGCGTGACTGAAGCCCCCGCCGCCACCGCCTACACCCTGATCCTCTCCTGCCCGGACCGCCCCGGCATCGTACATGCCGTCGCCGGCGCCCTGGCCGGGGCCGGCGGAAACATCACCGACTCGCAGCAGTACGGCAGCCCGCAGTCGGGCCGGTTCTTCATGCGGGTGGCTGTGGCCACGGACCTCTCCTACACCGAACTCCATGACCGGTTGCAGCCGGTCGCGCAGGAGTTCGGCATGGACTGGAAGCTGCGCCGCGACGGCGTGAAGATGCGCACGCTGCTGATGGCGTCCAAGTCGGCCCACTGCCTGAACCACCTGCTGTTCCTGCAGCGCTCCGGCACATTGCCGATCGAGATCCCCGCCATCGTCTCCAACCACCAGGACCTGGCCGAGCTCGCCGCGTTCTACGGCATCCCCTTCCACCACATTCCGGTCACCCCGGACACCAAGCCGCAGGCCGAGCAGGCCCTGCGGGACCTGGCCGCGCAACACGACGTGGAACTGGTGGTGCTCGCCCGCTACATGCAGGTGCTCAGCAACGAGCTCTGCACCGAACTGGCCGGCAAGGCCATCAACATCCACCACTCCTTCCTGCCCAGCTTCAAGGGCGCCAGGCCGTACCACCAGGCGCACGCCCGCGGCGTGAAGCTGATCGGCGCCACGGCGCACTACGTCACCGGCGACCTGGACGAGGGCCCGATCATCGACCAGGAAGTCATTCCGGTCCGCCACGCCCACACCGCCGAGCAGTTCGTGGCCCTGGGCCGGGACGGCGAGGCGCGCACCCTGGCCCGCGCCGTGCAGTGGCACGCCGAACACCGCGTGCTCCTCGACGGCACCCGCACCGTCGTCTTCAACTAGTTCGACGCCGGCGTCCACGCGCCGGGCTCCCCTCGTCGGGGCCCGCTCCGTGGTCCATTCACGACGGCGGTGTCCGACCCTGTGCCCGGCCCGGCGCAGGGCGTACTCTCATCGGATGGGCAACCATGAGCCTGAACTGAGGGCGTTCTACGACCGGCAGGCGCCCGAGCGCGACCGGCGCTGGAGGGATCCCCGCAGGGACGCAGCCCGGCAGGAATTCATTGCCTCCCTGGTCGCAGCCCGGCGGCACAGCGTGTTGGAGATCGGCTGCGGCACCGGCACGGACGGGCTCGCGTTCAAGGCCGCGGGAATCCATTACACCGGCGTGGATCTGTCCGAGCAGAACGTCCGGCTGGCCCGGACGAAGCACCTGGAGGCGGTGGTCGGCTCGGCCCGGGAGTTGCCGTTCGCCGGGGGAACGTTCTCCGCCGGTTGGACCATGAGCACGCTGCTGCACATCCCCGACCAGGACCTGCCGGATGTTCTCGCCGAAACCATGCGGGTCCTGGCCTCGGGCGCTCCGCTGGCGGTCGGGCTCTGGTCCGGCGACGACGAGGAGGGCATCGTTGCCGACGACGACTTCGAACCGCGCCGCTTCTACAGCCGCCGCAGCGACGCAACCGTCCGGCGGCTCTTCGGGGAGCACGGCCTGATCTCCGGTTTCACCACCTGGGAGCGGCCGGAGTCCGACCGGCACTATCAGTTCTTTATCCTGACCAAGCCGTGAGCGGCAGGCTCCGCGGCACGGAAGGTCCGTCACGAAGCTCCTGCGGCGGGTCCGGTGTCGCTAGGCTGATGGGATGGCCCACATCATCACCATCTCCGGCATGCTGCCGGCCGTCGATCCGTCCGCCTTCGTCGCCCCCACGGCGACGCTCAGCGGCGACGTGGCGCTGGCAGCCGACTCCAGCGCCTTCTACGGCGTCAGCGTCCGCGGCGACACCGCTCCCATCCGCGTCGGCGAGCGCAGCAACCTGCAGGACAACGTGGTCCTGCACGCGGACCCCGGTTTCCCCTGCACCGTCGGCGCCGGCGTCAGCGTCGGCCACGCCGCCGTGATTCACGGCTGCACGGTCGAGGACAACTGCCTGATCGGCATGAGCGCCACGGTCATGAACGGCGCGGTGGTCGGTGAGGGTTCGCTGGTGGCAGCCGGCGCCGTCGTGCTGGAGGGCACACAGATCCCCCCGCGTTCGCTCGTCGCGGGTGTCCCGGCCAAGGTCCGCCGCGAACTCAGCGAGGACGAGCACCAGTCGGTGCTGGACAACGCCGCCCGCTACGTGGAAATCGCCGCCTTGCACCGCGACGCGATCGACGACGCCGCGGAGGCATAGCCGCTGAGAGCCCGGTCAGGCCGTGGATTGCTGCAGGTGCCTGGCCGGATCGAGGGTCTCAAAGGCGGCCGTGCCGATCATGAACGTACCGCGCTGCGGGACCCAGAAGCCGCCCAGCCTGGCCTGCTCGGGAAGCGGTCCCGGCGGCCCGAAGTCCGTTGCCCCCAGCCGTGCACTGCTGTTGTCAATGAACCACAGCCGGCGCGGGGCGGCGCGGAACCGCTGCCGGTTCGGGGCCGTCCCCGCCAGCCGCATCCGCCCCAGCCGCAGTGCCGGGCCTGACATGACGCCCATGGCGGCCAGAAAGGGGCCACTCCGCCACAGCCGTTCCGGCGTCTTGGCCGTCATTCCGGACATGAGCCGGGTGACCGGGGTGTCCGAGACGGTTGCGTCCCAAGAGAAGTCGATGTCCGGGATGGACACGGTGAAACCGCGCGGCCCGGTCCAATCAACCGCGATGGCGTGCACCGAGGTGTGCCGCAGTCCGCTGCCGAAATACCGGGGACAGGATTTTTCCGCCGGCACCGTGGTGAAGATGCTCCAGTTTTCGGCAGGGTCACGCAGCCACACGGAGGTGTAGCCGGGGCCGACCGAGGTGACCGGAAACCGCCGCAGCCCCAGCACATGGCCGGAGGAGAAGGTCAGCCCCGACACGACGTAACCGAAGAACCGTTCGTCATCGCCGGCGGGAAGCCGTGCGTTGCGTTCCAGATCGTTGACAGTGAGCCTGAGGTCTTCCATGTCATTCGCCTCCGCGCGTTGCGGCCAGTCTACGCTCGGGAAAGGGCGGCCGGATCGGTGGCCAGGCCGGCCGCCAAAGGGGCCGCACCAAGAGGCAGTTGCGTTAACTTCTTGACTACAAGGCGGCGCTGCCGCACGCTTTTCTGTATGCGAGCCGATCAGCCGTCCACCCTCGAGGCCCCGCAGCCTCCGGTGCCGCGCACACCCCAGCTCCGGCCGGGGTCCCAAAGCGCCCTGCGGCGGCGGAACAGCCAACGGGTCCTGCAGGCGCTGATGTTACGCGGCCCGCTTACCCAGGCCGAACTGTCCCGGCAAACGGGGCTGTCCACCGCCACGGTCTCCAACATCGTCAAGGCGATGGCCGACGACGGACTGGTCAGCACCGCGCCCACCACGAGTTCCGGCCGCCGCGCCCTGTCGGTCCTGCTCGATGGCCGTGGCGCGGTTGCCGTCGGAGTGGATTTCGGCCGCCGGCACGTGCACGTGGTGCTGGTCAGCCTCGACCACCGGGTGCTCGCCGAAGGCGCCGTCGAATTGCCGCTCGGCCACGGGGCCGAGCAGGGCATCGACACCGCCGCCCGGCTGGCGCAGCGGCTGTTGGATGAAAACTCCGTTTCCCCCCGGGCCGTGATCGGGGTGGGCGCAGGCATACCGGGCCCGATCGACCGGAGGACCGGCACCGTGATCCACGGTGCCATCCTGCCCGAATGGGTGGGCATCAACCTGCTGGCCCGCCTGCGGGAGAGGTTCGGCACCGACGTCTTCGTGGACAACGACGCAAATCTGGGCGCCCTCGCCCAAGTCAGCTGGGGCCCCTACCAGCACGCGCAGAACCTGGTCTTCCTGAAGATCGGATCCGGGATCGGGGCCGGCCTGGTCCTCAACGGCAAGCTCTATTACGGCCATGTGGGCGTCACGGGCGAGGTAGGCCATGCCACGGTCGCCGAACACGGCATCATCTGCCGGTGCGGCAACCGCGGGTGCCTGGAGACGGTGGCCTCCACCTCCACCATGATCGATCTGCTCAGCCGCGGCCGCGGCGAGCCCATCGGCACCGAGGACATCGTCCGGATCGCACTGGAGGGCGACCCGGCCGTCCTGCGCGTGATCGATGATGCGGGCCTGGCCGTGGGACGCGCCCTCGCCAACGTCTGCAACCTGCTCAATCCCGAGGTCATCGTGGTCGGCGGTTCGCTGACGGGCCTCGGCAGCATCCTGCTGGACCCGATACGGCGCGGGCTGCTGCGCCACGCGGTTCCGGTCGTCGGAGAATCCACGGAGTTGGCGATGTCCACCTTGGGCAGCCGGGCCGAGGCGTTGGGCGCTGCGACGCTGGTGCTTCAACAGGCCGAACTCCCCGTCGCCTAAGCACGGACGGGACCCTCCCGGGATCGTGTTTGCGTTCAACTCTTGACGACAAGGTGTGTGACGGAGTTAACTTCGGTACTAAGCCACACATCCGTGTGCGGGTCTTGCCGACCCCGTGGCCATGACTGCTGATTGATGGAGGCGTTTATGCGACGCAAATCTTTGCTCGCCGGCGTTGCGGCCGCGGGTTTGCTCCTGTCCGCGTGCGGCGGCGGAAGCGCGGTGGACGAAGCCAACCCTGAGGAAGCGTCGGGGTCGGTAGGAGTCTTCACTTGGTGGGCGGACGGTTCCGAGAAGGTCGGGCTGGATGCGCTGGTGGAAATCTTCACCGAACAGTATCCGGAGCTGAAGTTCGACAACCTTGCCGTCGCCGGCGGCGCCGGCAGCCAGGCCAAGAGCGTGCTGGCGGCCAACCTGAAGTCGGGCAATCCGCCGGACTCGTTCCAGGCGCATGCCGGCGCCGAGCTGCAGGACTACATCGCCGCCGACCAGCTGGAGGACCTGACTTCCTTCTACGAGGACGCCCAGCTCAACGAGGCGTTCCCCCAGGACCTGCTGGACCGGCTGACCGTTGAGGGCAAGATCTACTCCGTGCCGTCGAATATCCACCGGGCCAACGTGGTGTGGGCCAACGTGGACGTGTTGGAGGACGCCGGCCTGGATCCGAACAGCCCGCCGGCCGATCTCGACGCCTGGTTCGCGGACATGGACAAGATCAAGGAGGCGGGGAAGACCCCGCTGGCCGTGGCCGGCACCTGGACCCAGGTCCAGCTGTTCGAGAACATCCTGCTCGCCACCCTTGGCGCCGAGGGCTACAACGGGCTCTGGGACGGCACCACCGACTGGTCCGGCCCCGACGTGACCGAGGCGATCGAGAACTACAAGAAGACCCTCAGCTACACCAACTCCGACCGTGACACCCTCAGCGACTGGGGTCCTGCCACCCAGCTGGTGGAGGACGGCGCCGCCGCCTACAACGTGATGGGCGACTGGGCCGAAGCCAAGTTCGCGCAGGACGGCAAGAAGCCCGGTGAGGACTACGTCTACTTCCCCACCCCGGGCACCGACGGCATCTTCGACTTCCTGGCCGATTCATTCACGCTGCCCAAGGGTGCTCCCAACCCGGCCGGTGCCGAGGCCTGGCTGACCACCATCTCCAGCGTTGAGGGCCAGCAGGCATTCAACGCGGCAAAGGGCTCCATCCCGGCCCGCACCGACGTGCCGTCCGACGAGTTCGGCGAATACCAGCAGAGCGCCATCGAGGACTTCTCGTCCGACACCATCGTGTCCTCGCTGGCCCACGGCGCCGCCGTGCCGGTGGCCTGGCTGAACGAGCTGAGCACCGCCGTCAGCAAGTTCGGCGGCCCGCAGGACGTGGCTGCCCTGCAGGAATCCTTGGCGTCCATCGCCGAGAAGTTCATGCAGTAGCCAGGACGCCCCGGAAGGGCGGGCGCGGCACCACCACCGCGCCCGCCCTTCCATGTCACACCGGCGTGTACGGCGGCACTAGGAGAAGTCCATGTTCAAGAAAGTGAAGACCTGGGGACCGGGGCTGGCCCTGATCGCCCCTACCCTCATCCTGCTGGCGGTCTTCGTCTACGCGTTGATCGCGGAAAACGTCCGCATCTCGATGACCAACCAGCACACGGCCCGGCCGTCGTCGGAATTCGTCGGCCTGGAGAACTACCTCCGGCTGTTCGGGGACGCAGATTTCCAGCACGCACTGCGCAACCTGCTCCTGCTGACGGTGGTGTTCCTGGCCGGCACGCTGATCTTCGGCTTCCTCTGGGCCTGGATCCTGGAGCGGCCCGGCGCCGGCGAGGGGCTGTTCCGCTCGGTCTACCTCTTCCCGATGGCGGTGTCCTTCATCGCCTCGGGCGTGGTCTGGCGCTGGCTGCTGTCAAGCCTGCAGACCAGCGAGCCCGGCGGTGAGCGTGCCACAGGGTTGAACCGGCTGCTGGACAGCACGGGGCTCGGCTTCCTGCAGAACAGCTGGTGGTCCGATCCCAACTGGGGCATTGCCGCCATCGCCGTGCCGGCCATCTGGCAGCTCTCCGGCTACGTGATGGCCCTGTTCCTGGCCGGATTCCGCGGCATCCCGGAAGAACTGCGCGAGGCGGCGCGGATCGACGGCTGCAGCGAGTGGAAGCTCTACCGTCACGTGATCTTTCCGCAGCTGAGCCCGGTGATGCTCTCGGCTGTCATCATCATCGGCCATATGTCGTTGAAGCTGTTCGACCTGATCCGGGCGATCGTTCCCGACGCCAATACCTACGACATCCAGGTCCCGGCCACCATGATGTGGGTCAAGTACATCGGCAGCGACTACGCCGACTCGGCCGCCATCGGCACCATCATGCTGGTGCTGGTCGCGCTGGTGGTCGTCCCGTACCTCGTCTACACCTCACGGCAGGAGAAGCGCTGATGGCCACTGCAACTGTCCCGCCACCCGTCGAGGTTGCCCGGCCCCGGCCGGCGGCTCCCCGCACCGGCCGGCAGAGGATGAACCGGACGCTCAAATACTCCATCCTGCTGCTCTTCGTGTTTGTGGTGCTGATTCCGGCCTACGTCCTGTTCATTACCAGTTTCAAGGGCCCGTCCGACGCCGATCCCTCCACCGCGTGGCTCTTCCCGACGACGTGGGAAACCGCGGGCTGGGCCAAGGCCTGGGACACCCTGGGCCCGGCGTTGGGCCGCACCTTCGCCATGGTCATCCCCGCCTCGATCATCTCGGCCCTGCTCGGATCGATGAACGGGTTCGTGCTCTCCCGCTGGCGCTTCCCCTACGCCAACGTGGTCTTCACCCTCATCCTGTTCGGCATGTTCATCCCGTACCAGGCCGTGATGATCCCGCTGACCCAGCTGATGCAGGGTCTCGGGGTGCCCAACGGCATCCCCTCGCTGCTGGTGCTGCACATCGTTTACGGCCTGCCGATCTGCACCCTGATCTTCCGCAACTACTACGAATCCGTGCCGGCCGAGCTGATCGAAGCGGCGCGCATGGACGGAGCCGGGCTGCTGCGCACCTACGCCTCGGTGATCCTGCCGGTCTCCGCCCCGGGCTTCGTGGTGGTGCTCATCTGGCAGTTCACCTCCGCCTGGAACGACTACCTGTTCGCGGCGTTCTTCTCCTCCGGCTCCAACGGCCCGGTCACCATCGCGCTGAGCTTCCTGGCCGGCGGACAGCTGACCGACTACGCCGCGTCGATGGCCGGCGCGCTGATCGCCTCGCTGCCCACGCTGCTGGTCTACATCATCCTGGGCAAGTACTTCGTCGGCGGCCTGATGAGCGGTTCCGTCAAGGGCTGAGCGGCTCCCCCAACAACACCTGGCGCCTGCCTCCCCGGGGGAAGCAGGCGCCAGGTGTTGTTGTGATCGGGCCTAGATGTTGTGGCTGCCGCCCTCGCCGCGGCGGGTGTCGTCGGCAGCCCGGGCGCCGTCGTTGCGCGCGTCATCGACATGCCGGCCGCCGTCGTCGCCGTACCCCGCGGCCGCGTCTACACCGCGGTCGGGGTCGGCGTCGCCGCGGTGGGCGCCGCCGTCGTGCTTGCGGTCTTTCCGGGCGTCCCGGTCCTTGGTGTTGACGTCGGGGTCCAGGTCATCGGCGCGGCGCAACTGCTCTTCGCTCTCCTGCCGGATTCCCTGGGCGTCGGCCTGCCGCTGCTCGGCAGCCTGGCGCAGGCGGTCGGCTTCAATCTTGGCACGCTCGGCCTCGACGTCCGCCCGCTGGGCCTCGGCCTGCGCCTGGGTGGCGTCCGCCTGGCGTTCCCGCGCCTCCACCGAGGACACCTGCGCGTTCTGCCGCAACTCCGCTGCCTCCCTGCGGTTCTCCTCCTGCTTCTCGAACTTCCGCTTGGTGTTCCGCTTTTGCGCAAAGAAGACAATGACTCCGATGATGATCAGGAGTACAACTATCGCGATGATGATTCCGACGATCATGCCTGTATCCATGGTGCGGGCTCCTCCTCGTTGTGAATTACTGAGCCTGCTTACTTTGTACCATCGATAGGTCCACATCGGTAGGGCAGCGAGGCGCGCGTCAGGACGGGACAAAGGGCAATCGGTGCCCATGGACGTCCCGGCCGCCGGCCGCCAAGATGGAGCCATGGGACAACCGCCCCGGATCGTCACCCCGCCCTGCGCCCGGCCCGGCGCCCCGGATCCGCGCGCAGCCACCGGCCGGACGCTGCGCTGGGGCGTGGTCGCCACCGGGACCATCGCCACCCGGGTTACCGAGGACATCGCCCGGCTGGAGGATGCCGTGCTGCAGGCGGTCAGTTCCCGCAACCAGGCCAACGCGGTGGCCTTCCAACGGCGTTTCGGCTTCGCGACCGCCTATTTCGACGGCGACGCCGGCAAGGGCTACGACCAGCTTTTCGCCGACCCGGACGTCGACGTGGTCTACGTGGCCACTCCGCACGGCCAGCATTACGAGATCGCGGGACGGGCGCTGCAGGCCGGCAAGCACGTGCTGTGCGAAAAGTCCCTGACCATCAACGCCCGGGAAGCCCTGGAGCTGACGGAACTGGCGGCCGCGCGGGGACTGTTCCTGATGGAGGCGGTCTGGACGCGCTTCCTGCCGATCATCAACCGCGTCTGGGACATCCTCGCGTCTGGCGAACTCGGCGAGGTCCGCTGGCTGCAGGCCGACCTCGGATTTCCGGCGGTCTACGACCCGGCCGCCCGGCTGTGGAATCCGGCAGCCGGCGGCGGAGCGCTGCTGGACCTGGCGGTCTATCCGCTGACCTGGGCGCTGGGGACCTTGGGTTTCCCGCAGACGGTGGCCGCCTCCGGCCATGTCAACGACGACGGCATCGACGCGCAGAACGCCATGACGCTCAGCTACCGTTCGGGTGCCCAGGCGCAGCTCGCGTGTTCGTTGCAGGCCGCCTCGCCGCGCACGGCCACCGTCGCCTGCACCGGCGGGTGGCTCCGCAGCAACGCGCCGCTGCATAACCCCACCGAGCTGGCGGTCCAACCGCATTTGGGCCAGCCCCGGGTGGAAACCTTCCCGAGCGTCGGCCGCGGCTACGTTTTCGAGCTGCGTGAAGTCACCCGCTGCGTCCAGTCCGGCCTGCAGCAGAGCCCCACCATGCCCTGGGCGGACACCGTGGACACCATGCGGCTCTTCGACGGGGTCCGCGCCCAGCTGGGGGTCAGCTATGCCAATGACCGTGCGGTGCCGGTGACGGACTGAGCCGAAGAGCAGCGGCCGACACGGCGGCAGCGGACCGGCCCGGACAGCACGACGGCGGACGGCGCACCTTCCCGCGGGAGGTGCGCCGTCCGCCGTCGCAACGGGTGGCTGCTGCCGGACGGGCGCCCGGCGCGGCCTACTTCTTTTCGGTCAGCGTGGCCACGATGCTGTTCAGCGTGGCCGACGGGCGCATGACCTCAGCGGCCTTGGCCGCATCCGGCCGGTAGTAGCCGTCCAGGTCCACCGGGGATCCCTGCACGGCATTGAGCTCGCCGACGATGGCCCCTTCGTTCTGGGCCAGCTCGGAGGCAATGCCGGAGAAGGCCGCGGCCAGCTCGGCGTCGGCGGTCTGGTTGGCCAGTTCCTGCGCCCAGTAAAGGGCCAGGTAGAAGTGGCTGCCGCGGTTGTCCAGCTCGCCGGCCTTGCGCTTGGGCGACTTGTTTTCCAGCAGGAACGTGCCCGTGGCGGCGTCCAGCGTGTCGGCCAGGATCTGCGCGCGGGCGTTGCCCGTGGAGGTGGCCAGGTGCTCGAAGGACACGGCCAGGGCCAGGAACTCGCCGAGCGAATCCCAGCGCAGGTGGTTCTCGGCCAGCAGCTGCTGGACGTGCTTCGGAGCGGAGCCGCCGGCACCTGTCTCGAACAGGCCGCCGCCGTTGATCAGCGGGACGATCGAGAGCATCTTGGCGCTCGTGCCGAGCTCCAGGATCGGGAACAGGTCCGTGAGGTAGTCGCGCAGCACGTTTCCGGTCACCGAGATGGTGTCCTCGCCCTTGCGGAGGCGCTCCAGGGTGAAGGCGGTGGCCTTCTCCGGGGCCATGATCTCGATCTGCAGGCCGTCGGTGTCGTGGTCCTTGAGGTACTCGTTCACCTTGGCGATCAGGTTGGCGTCGTGGGCGCGGGTTTCGTCGAGCCAGAACACGGCAGGGGTCTGGCTGGCGCGGGCGCGGGTGACGGCCAGTTTCACCCAGTCGCGGATCGGCAGGTCCTTGGTCTGGCAGGCGCGCCAGATATCGTTCGGGAACACCTGGTGCTCGATGAGCACGGTGCCGGCCCCGTCGACTACCTGCACGGTGCCGGCGGTCTGGATCTCGAACGTCTTGTCGTGGCTGCCGTATTCCTCCGCCGCCTGGGCCATCAGGCCGACGTTGGGGACGGTGCCCATGGTGGTCGGATCGTAGGCACCGTTGGCGCGGCAGTCGTCGATAACCACCTGGTAGATCCCGGCGTAGGAGCTGTCCGGCAGCACTGCCAGCGTGTCGGCTTCCTGGCCGTCCGGCCCCCACATGTGGCCGGAGGTGCGGATCATGGCCGGCATCGAGGCGTCCACGATCACGTCCGAGGGAACGTGGAGGTTGGTGATGCCCTTGTCGGAGTCCACCATGGCGATGGCCGGGCCCTCGTCCAGGCCCTTGTCGATCAGTTCCTGGACGCCCTTGCGGTCTTCGGGGTCCAGCGCCGCCAGCCCGTTCAGGATGGCGGCCAGGCCGTTGTTCGGGCTCAGGCCGGCAGCGGCCAGCTTGTCGCCGTAGGTTGCGAACAGCTCGGAGAAGTAGGCCTTGACCACGTGGCCGAAGATGATCGGGTCGGAGACCTTCATCATGGTGGCCTTCAGGTGCGCCGAGAAGAGCACGCCTTCTTCCTTGGCGCGGGCCACCTGGGCCGCCAGGAATTCGTCCAGCGCCGCGGCGCGCATGACGGTGCCGTCGATGACCTCGCCGACCAGCACCGGGAAGGCCTCCTTCAGGACCGTGACGGTACCGTCCTCGGCCACCAGCTGGATCTTGATCTTGTCGTCGGCCGGCATGACGACCGACTTCTCGTTGGAGCGGAAGTCATCGGCGCCCATGGTGGCCACGTTCGTCTTGGAGTCGGCGGTCCAGGCGCCCATGCTGTGCGGGTTCTGGCGCGCGTAGTTCTTCACCGACAGGGGCGCGCGGCGGTCCGAGTTGCCCTCGCGCAGCACCGGGTTGACCGCCGAGCCCTTGATCTTGTCGTAGCGGGCGCGGATGTCCTTCTCCTCGTCGGAGGACGGATCGTCCGGGTAGTCGGGCAGCGCGTAGCCGTGGCCCTGCAGCTCCTTGATGGCAGCCTTCAGCTGCGGCACGGAGGCGCTGATGTTCGGCAGCTTGATGATATTGGCTTCCGGCTGCTTGGCCAGTTCGCCCAGTTCGGCCAGGGCGTCGCCGATCCGCTGCTCGGGGGTGAGGTAGTCGCCGAAGACGGCGATGATACGGCCGGCGAGCGAGATGTCGCGGGTCTCCACTTCCACACCAGCCGTGGAGGCGTAGGCCTCAACGATCGGCAAGAACGAATAGGTGGCCAGCATCGGCGCTTCGTCGGTGTGGGTATAGATAATCTTGGCCATGGGTGAGGCGTCTCCCTGCAAAAGTGGGTCTCTTTGGTTACTCAACTCCTCCAATTTACCCGAGGAGGGCAGCCGGGCGCCGGTTGAAGACGCGCACACCGCAGATCGCGAGGACGACGGGAAGCCGCCGTGCCGCAGAAGCCACACGCGTCCGGACCGGTCCCGCGCCCGGCACGACGGCGGTGCACCGACTCCCGAGGGGCGCGACGCCTGGCGGCCGGTGCCGGGCACGCAGGTTCCCTTGAACCTGCGCCCCCGGCACCCTGCCGGCAAGGATTTTCGCCCGTTGACGAGGCCCCGCTGCCCAGCGGGGGGACCGGTCAGTGGAAGAAGTGGCGTGCCCCGGTGAAGTACATGGTGATGCCGGCGGCGTCTGCCGCTGCCACCACTTCTTCGTCCCGGACCGAACCGCCGGGCTGCACTACGGCACGGATGCCGGCATCGAGGAGGATCTGCAAGCCGTCGGCGAACGGGAAGAACGCGTCCGATGCCGCCACGGCACCGCGGGCCCGCTCGGGCGCCCCGGAGCCCTGCACATTGGCCGCTCCCCCGGCAGCGTCCGCCCCGCCGTCGACCGCCACGCCGAGCGTATTGGCCCGCTCGACGGCCAGGCGGCAGGAATCCAGCCGGTTAACCTGGCCCATGCCGATGCCCACCGCGGCGCGGTTGGCCGCGACCAGGATGGCGTTGGACTTCGCGGCCCGGACAGCGCGCCACGCGAAGGCCAGATCCGCCAAGGTCCCCTCGTCGGCGGCCTCGCCGGCGGCCAACGTCCAGTTGGCAGGGTCGTCGCCGTCGGCGTCGATCCGGTCGGAGGCCTGCAGCAGCATGCCGCCGGAGACCTGCTTGTACTCGACCGTGTCCCGGGCAAAGCCGTCCGGCAGGACCAGCAGCCGGATGTTCTTCTTCTTCGACAGGATCTCGACGGCCTCCGGCTCGAAGCCCGGGGCGACAACCACCTCGGTGAAGATGTCCTTGACGGTGTTGGCCATGCCCGCGGTCACCGTGCGGTTTGCGGCGATGACGCCGCCGAATGCGGACACGGGGTCGGTCGCGTGGGCCTTCGCATGCGCATCCGCAATGGGATCGGCGGCGCCCGGGGACGCGACGGCGATGCCGCAGGGGTTGGCGTGCTTGACCACCGCGACGGCCGGCTCGGCGAAGTCGAAGGCCGCGCGCACGGCGGCGTCGGCGTCGACGTAGTTGTTGAAGCTCATGGCCTTGCCGTGCAACTGTTCGGCCTGCGCGATGCCCGGCTCGGCGCCGGTCTCCGCATACAGCGCGGCGGCCTGGTGCGGGTTCTCGCCGTAGCGCAGCGACTCCGAGCGCTCCAGTGCCAGGCCGGCGTACGGCGGGAGCGCCGGCGCCGCCTCGACGGCCTCGGCGTCGTCGCCGAACTGCTCGGCGGTCCACTTGGCCACGGCGGTGTCATAAGCGGCGGTGTGGGCGAAGGCCAACGACGCCAGCCGGCGGCGGGTCTTCAGGTCGAATCCGCCGGAACCCGCCGCCTTCACCACGTCCGCGTACGAGGCGGGATCCACCACGACCGCCACGGACGGATGATTCTTCGCCGCGGCCCGCACCATCGAAGGGCCGCCGATGTCGATCTGCTCCACGACCTCGTCCTGGCTGGCGCCGGACCGCACGGTCTGCACGAACGGGTAGAGGTTGACCACCACGAGGTCGAAGGGCTCGATCTCGAGGTCGGTGAGCTGCCGGACATGGTCATCGAGGCGGCGGTCGGCCAGGATGCCGGCGTGAACGCGCGGGTGCAGCGTCTTGACCCGGCCGTCCAGGCACTCGGGGAAGCCGGTGATTTCGGAAACCTCGGTGACGGGGATGCCTGCGGCGGCGATCTTCTTGGCCGTCGAGCCGGTGGAAACGATGCCGACCCCGGCGCTGTGCAGGCCTTCCGCCAGCTCCTCCAGCCCGGTCTTGTCGTACACCGAGATCAACGCGCGGCGGATGGGAACACGGTCAAGCTGCTTCAGGCTCACACAAATCTCCAAGGAAGAATGGATTCGGGGATGCTCCAAGTCTAGCGTCGGGCTACTGCCGGGCACCGAGTGTGAAGCGGATCCGCGGTGTGGGTAACCTCATGGGGACATACAAAGGAGAACAGCACAACATGTCGGCACCGATGACTGAGGACGCGGCACTGCGGATCGGTCGTTTTTCGCTCGTGGTCTGGCTGCTGGGTCTCCTGGTTCTGTGCGGCGCGCTCGGCTTCGCCGTCCCCCGGCTGCTGCCTCACCTTTTCACCGCCGCGGCCGCCACGGGTGCTGACCCCGGTCCGGCGGACGGACCGGCGGCAGGGAACGCAGCGGATCCGGCGCCCGGCGCCGGGGAAGCGACCGGCACGGCGTCGGCGGCGGCCGGGGAGGGAACCGTGGCAGAAGCCGGCGGCCCCGGCAGCTATGCAGGATCCGGCAACGCGGTCCTCGGCTACCAGCGGCCGGCCGGTTACGACGGTCCGTTCGAGATCGTCATCGACAGCGGCGTGGATGCCAGCGTAGCCGTGGACGACCCGGAGAACCCCGACTGGCCGGTCCACTTCCTCTACAAGTCCGGCGACCGGGACGAACCCTCGGCCGGTCTCCTGGCCACCGCGCGGGAAGAATTTTCACTGCATGTCGAGGCGGACGGCGACTGGCGCCTGGAGGTCCGCCCGGTCGCTTACGCCGTACCGGAAGACGGTAGGGTCGCCGGCTCCGGCCCTGCCCTGGTGCGCTACGAGGGCGATGAGGTACTGGCCGAATTCACCTACACCGGTGACGCCAACATCGCCGTCTACACCTGGCAGGAATCGCGTCGAAACCTGGTGGTCAACAAGATCGGCACCAGCACCACACGGTTCTCCTGGCAGCCGTACCCGGTGACGTATTTCCTGGTGGACACCAGCGAGGGCAGCTGGAGCCTGGACATCGGGCGCTGAGAACTGCGCCAAACCCGCGGCCAAAGCGCCCAGTCCCTGCAACTGTGCCTAAAGTAGAGCCAGATCCCGATCCGTTCCTTAAGGGGAGAGACCATGTCTTTTGCTGAAACGCTTGACCAAGCGTTCAAGGCCCGCATCCCCGTGCTGTATGTCGAAAGCCATGAAGAAGCACGCGTGCACGCCGAAGTGCTCAAGTGCGCCGCCGCGCTGCGCACCCCGCGCCCCGTCTGGACGTGGAACGCCAGCAGCGGGCTCCTCTCCCCCAGCGACGGCCAGCAGTCCAACACCACGGCCCCGGCGCGTGCCCTGGACCGGGTGCTCGGCGCGCACGATCCGGGCGTCTTCATCTTCTTCGACCTGCACGCCTACTTCGGCACCGACCAGCGCCCGGCGGACCCCGAGGTGGTCCGGAAGGTCCGCGAGGTCTCTGCCGCCTTCCGGCAGGGCACCACCGGTCGGGTGCTGATCATCGTCGCCCCGGTGCTGCGCATTCCGCCCGAACTGGACAAGGCCGTCACGTTGGTCGACTTTCCGCTGCCCAGTCATGACGAAATCAAGGCCATGCTGGCGCACATGATCAGCCAGAATTCCGACGGCGGACGGATTAAGGTCAGCCTGGGTGAAGCCGACCAGGAGAACATGGTGCAGGCGGCCCTGGGCCTGACCATGGCCGAAGCCGAGAACGCCTTCGCGCGGGCGATGGTCGACGACGGCGAGCTGACCGCGCACGACGTGCACGTGGTGCTGGACGAGAAGCGCCAGACCATCCGCAAGTCCGGGCTGCTGGACTACGTGGACGTGAACATCAGCCTGGACGAGGTCGGCGGGCTGAACAACCTCAAGCGGTGGCTGGCCAAGCGAAAGGGATCCTGGCTGGATGCCGCTGCCGACTTCGGCCTGCCCGCGCCCAAGGGCGTGCTGATCACCGGCGTGCCCGGCTGCGGCAAGTCCCTAACGGCCAAGGCGATGGCGTCGGCCTGGGGGCTGCCGTTGCTGCGGATGGACATCGGCCGGGTCTTTTCCGGCCTGGTCGGCTCCAGCGAACAGAACATGCGCAACGCCATCGCCACCGCCGAAGCCATCTCGCCGGCGATCCTGTGGATCGATGAGATCGAAAAGGGTTTCTCCGGCACCAGCGGCGAGGGGGATTCCGGAACCTCCGCCCGCGTGTTCGCCTCGTTCCTGACCTGGATGCAGGAAAAGCGCCATCCGGTTTTCGTGGTCGCCACCGCCAACAACATCGACCGGCTGCCCCCGGAGTTCATGCGCAAGGGCAGGTTCGACGAAATTTTCTTCGTCGATCTGCCCAGCGACGCCGAACGCCGGGTGATTTGGCAGATCCAGATGGCCGGCAAGGGCACCGCCGCCAACCAGCTGCACGCCGTCGCCAACGATCCGGCCGCCGTCGGACTCCTCGCCGATGCCTCGGAAAACTATTCCGGTGCGGAAATCGAACAGGCGGTCGTCGCCGCGCTTTTCGATGCCTATGCCGAAGACCGCCCGGTCCGCCTGAACGACCTGCAGCGGGCCGTCGCCAACATGATTCCGTTGGCCATCACGCAGGCCGAGGAAGTGGGCGCCATCCGGCAGTGGGCTGCCTTGCGTGCCGTCGGTGCCACCGGCAGCGAGGATCTGGACGCGGACATTCGACAGCCGATCGACCCGGCGCCACCTGCCGGTGGCCTGCCCGCAGCAGCCGCCGGGCAGCCGGTACGCGGCGGCCGCACCGTGGACTTTTAGACAACACCCGACCTCCCCCGAAGGAAGAGCGATGGACCAGCAACAACTGATCGTCACGGTCAGGCCCGACGGCGCGGTATCGGCCGAGACCCGCAACATCTTCGGCGCCGAGTGCCTGGAATACATCACGGTTTTGGAGGATCTGCTGGAGGCCGAGAGCGTCTCCAGCTCCTACACGGAGGACTACCACCGCACCGCCGTCACCACCAGCGACTACGTCCACAATGAGTCCGCAGACCGATAGCCCCGGAGCGCCCGGCCAGCCGCGCGGCCCGGCCCCGGAGCCCCGCATCCACAACGGCTGCGCTCCGGCGCCGGCCGATGCCGGCCTCATTCGGCACGCGCGGTTCCTCCCGGCCACCGAGGCCGAGGGACCGGGCCGGCGGGCCGCGCTCTGGCTGCAAGGCTGCTCCATCCGGTGTCCCGGCTGCTTCAACCCCCACCTGTGGGCCGCCCACGGGGCAGAGCTCGTCCCGACCCGGCAATTCGCCGCCGATCTCGTCGACCAGGCGGTGGCGGCGGGCGCCGAAGGCCTGACCCTGCTGGGCGGCGAACCCTTTGAACAGGCGGCGGCCAGCGCCGTCGTCGCGCGCGCTTTCCAGGCCGCCGGCCTGTCCGTGATGACGTTCACCGGCTACCTGCACCGTGACCTGCGGCGCTGGGCCGCGGACCGCGAAGACATTGCCGGGCTGCTCGCTGCCACCGACCTGCTCGCGGACGGACCGTACCTGAGGGACCGGCCGGAACTGCACCGGCCCTGGATCGGTTCAACCAACCAGGGCCTGACCGCGCTGACCGGCCGCTACCGCAACCTGCTGGAAGACATTCAGGCACAGCCCGACCGGATCGAGATCCGGGTCGCGGCCGACGGCACCGTCGGCCTGAACGGCTGGGCCACCGACGACCAATTGGACGCCCTGCTGGCGGACCTGGGCGCCCGGGCCGACCGCCCGGCCGCCCGCCGCAGCCCGCTCGCCCCCGCCACCATGCCCCGCCCGGTTCCGGCCGGCGCCGAACCAGGAGAAACCCCATGAGTGTTTCCGTTCTGCTGATCCCCGCGGCCATCGCCGCCGTCGCCACGGTCAATGCCGCCCTCGAGGGCAGGGCCAAGAGCCGTACCGCGGACACGGTGCCGGAGATTGCTGCCGTGCCCCAAATCCAGGTGCAAACCCGGATGCGGGACCTGAACCTGCTGCAGGCTGCCCTAGAAGATACGCAGGCGAAGGTTTCCCGTGTCACCGAGGCCTCCCTCGAGGCGGACTGGGCAGACGTGGCGGCGGTCTTCGAACGCGACGCCGACGGCATTTGGCAGGTCCACTTCAGCGGTGAAGACGTCGACCGGCGGCGCGCGGCCGAGATCGTCCAGGCGATCGACGCCGCGTACGCGCGCCAAGTCCAGCAGGCGGTGCTGCAGAAGCTGCGGGAACGCGCGCACACCGCCGGCCTGGAGCTCGCATCGGAGAGGGTCGAGGAAGACCAGAGCGTCACCATGGTCCTGAATGTCCGCCGCTGACTCTCCCGCCGCCCTCGCGGGCCGGACCGGAACACCGCCCATTCCCTGGCTGGGTGTCGCCAGCCTGTGGCTGCTGCTGCCGCTGCTCGGCCTCGGGGTGGGCTGGGCCGGCTTCGTGATCATCGGCCTGCTGGCGCGCCGCGCCGCCTGGCTGTCCGCCGGCGGCCTCTATTTGGTGGCACTGCTGGTTTCGCTGTTCATGAACGAAGAGGCCGGCCCGACGGCCCGGCTCCTGCTCTGGGCCATCAGCTCACTGCATGCGCTGGGCATCAATCAGGCCTGGCTGCGCAACCGCTGGAACCAGGCGTCCCGCTCCTCCGGCAGCGCGTGGAGTGCCCTCGTCCGCCGGACTCCAGCGGGCACCGGAATGGACAGCACGACGGCGATGCCCACCGCCGCTGCCATGTTCCGCCGTCGTCCCCGTTCCGCCTCGCCACTTGCAGGGACTGCTCCGGCCCCCGCGGGGGCCGCGGCCGATCTCCTCAACGACCCCGGGCTCGACGCGGCAAGCTACTACGCCCAATCCGGCAGACCGGGAGCAGGCGCGTCTTCTGCGCTGCCGGGCGAGCCCGTGGACGTGAACTCGGCACCGGCGGCGGCCCTGCAGAAGCTGCCAGGGATCAGCAGGCACAAGGCGCGCAAGGCCGTGCGGTTGCGCCTGGAGCGTGGGCCCTTCCGCACCGTGGCGGACTTCGCCGCCGCTTTGGATGTGCGGGATCCAGAGCTCGCACGGTTGAACCGGTTGGTGGTCTGCAAGCTTCCGCCGGCCAAACCGGTGCCGTTTGGAAGGTCGGTGGATTACTGATGTCTTCGGCCCAACCGAGCCTGATGTGGAATCTGCGCCAGAGCCTCTGGCTGCTGGTCCCCTTGGGAACCTTCGGGTTCCTGGGCGGAGCTGCCTTGCTGGTGGTCGGTTCGCGGGCGGGGCGGCCGCTGTGGTGGATCCTCGGTCTGGTCCACCTCACCCTCACGGCCGTGGCCATAGCCCTGGTCGACGGCACCGGCGTGCAGGAAGAAATCGCCACGTGGCTGCTCCTGGCATGCTGGCTGGCCGGCAGCAGCTTCGCTCTGGCCATCAACCCCGAATACCTGCGCTTCAAGTGGGACCGGGACCGCGGCGCGGCCCGTCCTTCCCGCACCTCGGGGTCAACAACACGGGCGCGCTCCGGCAGCCAGCTGAACTCCCGCGGTCGGTCGCGCAACCGGTCCGGCTCGGGCAGCCCCAGGTCCGCGCACCGTAGCCGTGCCGGTTCCCGCAAGGGCGCCCCGGCACCCGGAGCCGACACTGGCGGGGAACCCCGGGCGGCCCGGCCGGACGCGCCAGGTTTGGCCGGACCACTTGGCCGGCAGGCTGGAGCTCCGGCGGCTGCCTCACGGGCGACGGCCGATGCCGCGTTCGAACCGGTAGATGTGAATGCGGCCACCGCCCGCGAACTCGAAACGCTGCCCGGATTCTCGCGTGCGCTTGCCAAAAAGGCCGTCCAGGTCAGGGAAAAGCGCGGCGGGTTCACCTCTGAACAGGACTTCGCCGCCGCCCTGGACCTGCCACCGCACATCTTCCAGCGGCTGCGCGGCCGCATCGCCTGCCGGCGCCTGCCGCAGGCACCGCCGTCGTTCGGACGCGTAGTGGATTACTGACGCGGTACCTGGGCAACTTCCGGGACCCCGGGCAGCATTGGCGCTCCGTTAGTCAGCACTCTGCGCGCTCGGGGCCGAAACCGCGGACTGCGCCGAGACCGGCGAGGGCGCGCTCTGGGCCGAGACCGGGCTGGCGGGTGACTGCGCCGAGACCGGCGACGGCGCGCTCTGGGCCGAGACCGGGCTGGTCGGGCTCTCGGCCGTAGCGGCGGAGGCCGCTGTCTTCACATCCTGCCTGTCCAGATTCACCGCAGTCGGGGACACGCTGCTGCTCACGACGGGGGCAACTGCCGGTGCTTCCGGCGCCTGGACGATGCCCGGGCCCAGATCCTGGCTTCCGAACCCGGAGTCCGCGACGGCGGCACCGGCACCGATTGCCATGATGCCGAGGGTTCCGGTCGCGATCCACAAAGTGCGCTTGTTCATGTTGATGCCTTTCATCCTGCGGTGAGGTGCTGATGAATCAACAATGCACGCCGACCGTGAGACGTTCAGGAGAACTCCATGAGAACGTTCTCATCTGCCGCCCGCGACTAAAGTATCCATAGCTACTCCCTGGAAGGCCACGAATGACGCAGACCGCTCACCTGCCCACCGGCGACCAAATCGTGCAGGAACTCCCCTGGCGCTGGCGGGTGCAGGGCAAGATCTTCCTGCTTGGCGGCCTCGGCTTCATGTTCGACGCGTGGGACGTCACGCTCAACGGCGTCCTGATCCCGCTGCTGTCTGACCACTGGGACCTCGTTCCGGCGCAGGCCGCGTGGATCGGCACCGCGAACCTCATCGGCATGGCCCTGGGCGCCTTCATCTGGGGATCGATTGCCGACATCATCGGCCGTAAGACGGCGTTCACTGCCACGTTGCTGGTCTTCTCGCTCTTCACGGTCCTCGGAGCCTTCGCCCCAGACCTCGTCTGGTTCTGCGTTTTCCGGTTCATTGCGGGCTTTGGACTTGGCGGTTGTGTCCCCGTGGACTATGCGCTGGTCGGCGAATTCACGCCGCGGCGGCTTCGCGGGCGGGTCCTTACTGCCATGGACGGCTGGTGGCCGGTCGGGGCCGCGCTCTGCGGCGTCGTCTCGGCCCTCATCATGGCCACCGTGGCCGATTGGCGATTCACTATGCTGATCATGGTGCTGCCGGCGCTGCTTGTCTTCTGGGTCCGCCGGTCGGTGCCCGAATCCCCGCTCTATCTGGTCAGCCGGGGCCGCACGGCGGAGGCCGAGCAGGTTATCAACAGCATGATCGAGCGAACCGGCGCAACAGTTCGCGACTGGCGGCTGCCTGAACCGAGCGAGGCGCCGCGCCTGTCGGCCGTCAACGTCCTGGAGCAGTTCCGCGCGGTCTGGAAATTCAACTGGAAAATTACGACGGCGGCGTGGGCTTTGTTCTTCAGCATTCTGCTGGTCTACTACCTTGCCCTGACTTGGATGCCGATCATCCTCATCGACGCCGGGTTCGCCGCAGCGCGGGCCTTCCTGACCACGGCGGGCATGGCCGCCGTGGGCTTGGTGGGCGTCATCATCGCCGCCTACTTCGTCGAGAAGACCGGGCGCAAGTGGATCCTAGCCATCACCGGGCCGTTGTCCGCACTGACGCTGGTCGTCGTCGCGCTTCTGATCGATGTCCCCGCGGCGGTGGTGGCTCTGCTGCTGGCCTACGGCATGATCGTGCAGATTGCCATCCCCGTGCTGTACACCTACGTCTCCGAGCTCTACCCTACGGAGCTGCGCGGGTCGGGCTTCGGCTGGGCATCGACGTTCTCCCGCGTCGGCGCGGGCTTCGGCCCACTCATCTTCGCCTCGGTCATGTGGCCCTACCTCGGGCTGGCCTGGTCCTTCGCCATCGCCGGAGTCCTGGTGCTGCTCGCCGTGTTGTGGATGGCGCGCTTTTCTCCCGAGACCAAGGGCGCCGAACTTCTCTAGTGCAAAGCCCCGCCCCGCCCCGCAGACGGCAGTGCGCCCTTCCGCCATCAGGCGGAAGGGCGCACGTGGCTAGGAGCCGACCGGGGTCTACTCCGGGATCTCGGCGTCCGGCGTCTCTTCGACAGACACCATCGACCACGCGCCGTCGGCGTAGTTGGCAGTCACTGTCAGAGTGGTTCCGTCCGAATCCCATTCCTTGGTCTCGACGGTCTGGCCGTCCTTGTCCAGGGTGGTACGGGCATCTTCCATGAACGGAACGACTGCGCTCAGGTTGCCTTCGTCGTCCTTGGCCTTAGCCAACGCCACGACGTTCAGCGCCTTCGGCTGGCCGCCGGCAATCCAGCCGCCGTCCGCGTAAACAGCCTCGAGGGCGTCAGCTTCTGCCATGCAGCCTGTGCAATCCGCGGCAACTTCACGCATCAGATCTGCATCACCGGTCTGGACCGCGTAATTCTTGGCGTCAAAGTAGTAGTACGTGAAGGAGGCCAGGCCTTCGGCCGAATCCTCGGCCATCCGGTCGTTCTTCTCCGGAGTCCGCACATTCTGCGCCGGCGCTTCGGTGGTAGCTGCTACCGGTTTGTTGCTGTCGGCTGGCTTGTCGGTACCGGCCTCGCTGCCACAGCCGACAAGCGCAATCGCCGCCACGGCCATCACGGCGCCGGACATCATCAACTTCTTCATGCTCTCCCCTGGAATAACGGTATGCGAGGGCCGACTGCCGCTCGTCTCGGTGGCGTCAGCACCGTCACATACCCTATCCGCGGGTCGGCCGCATATTCTGAAAAAACTGCTTCAAGTGCTGCATGTCACAACACGTAATTGGCTCCTGGCTAACAGCCCGCACCCTCGGGATTCTCCAGGCAATTATCTGCGTAGTTATTGACCACTGAACGCCAGACGCTGATTGCAACAGGTGCTGAACGGAAATCAGCAGTGTTGGGAATTGGGATCTCTTGGCCGCCATTCACAGAGTAATAACCCCTGAAAGTAGTAGTCAGGAGGATCTGAAAGTCCCCCGTCTGTTGGTAGATGTGGCTCGTCGCCGTCTGCTCGCCCCAACGCTCGAGCGGCACCGGTCCGCCTGGAGTTGTGACCGGGCCAAACCCGCTCCCGTCCCCGTAAGTCCATGCATAGCCCACGGGCTCAACCCTGATAACAACTTCTTGTCCGAGCATATTGAGTTCAAAGATCTGCTCCTGGGCCACAGCGTAGATATTTGTGTTAGCTCCTCTCAGTGTGTGCTCATTCGGTTGGAGTAAGACCTCCCCAGCTATCACCGGCCGTTGCTCAAACTGATGCTGGATTTGCCCCGCGATTTCTTCCATGATGTCCGCAGGCTCATCCGCATACACACAAACATTGCCACCGAATGCGACCCAGTCACTTGTGTCGGTTCCTCGAAGGCCTCGGTACCATTGCACAAGTTGGGGCTGGTCACCTTCTGTGCAGCGCGCGGTACGAGCCACGCATCCAGGTGAGATGTGGGCTTTGTCTTCTAAACACAGAGGCCGAAACTGGTAAGCAAATGGGTCAGTAGATGACGCGTAATTCTCGCTTGACCACACACCCATGCCTGGGTGGAAATACCACGACGACGCTTGAGCACCACCACTACCCAGCCCAACTCCATCTTTGCGATCCGCCCATACAGTGTCCCCTAAAACCATCAGGCCTATCAATGCGGCAAACAGCGCACCTATTGTCCTGGCTGCGTCTCCTCGAAAATCAGGCATCTCACTAGCTGGCCATCAGTTCAACGACTTCAGCAGTCCACGCGCCACTTGAATAGGTCGCTTCCATCATCAACAGCGAGTCATGTGATTCAGTGGAATTGTTCAAAGTTCCGTCAGGACGATAGAAATCCAACTCTTCCTGTGAAAAGTGCAGAACTATTTGATACCTCTCATCCACTGTCTCCTGAAAGGTAGTTTGAGACGTCAGCAGTTCCACTTTTCCACCGTCAATCCAATGTCCGTCTGACATCCAATCGTCAACGGTTGTCACTACTTGTTGACATATGGTGCACCGCTCACCACTAATGGTATCCAACGGTATGACGTCTCCTGATTCGTATGCGTACGAAACAACGTCGAGCCAGTGCTTACCGAAGGCGGTAAGTCCCTTTTTCGACTTCTCCGAGGCGGCTTTCGGGAGTTTTGGCACCGGCACATTTTCCGCCGGGCCTTCCTCGGTTGCAGGTTTGTAAGTCGGCGCGGGTGACGGGGTTGGAACCGGCGGCGGAGTCTGACTGGCTGGAGTAGAAGTAGCGGACGGAGCGGAGGGCTCGGCCCCGGCAGAGCCGGTGCAGCCCGATAGGGCGAGGGCAGCCGCTGCGAGGAGCGGGGCAAGGACACGGGCAGCGCGCGTTCCTGCTGAGAGTGGTAGCTGCTCGCTCACTCAGACCCCCCGGTGCTGGTCGGCTAGACGCTAGGTGCGTGCCAGTCTAGCCAGACGCCTCCGCGGATGCGGAGGTTTTCCACAGGTTTGGTCTGCAGCACGTCGAAACGTCAGCCGTCCCTTGACAACACTCTCCCTATTCTCGGTGTTGGGAAGGAGAAGCGAGCCGGAGCACCCCGACGAGACACCGACGTCGTTGTTGAGCCGAGGCTAGGCGAAGTTGGCGAGGGTTTGCACCAGAAGTTGGCGTTCCTCAACCTTGATCCGTTCGTGGAGGGATTCTTCAGTGTCGTCGTCGAGCACCGGCACCGCGGCCTGGGCGAGAATGGGTCCCGTATCGACCCCGGAATCGACCAGATGCACTGTCACGCCGGTGATCTTGACCCCGTGGGCAAGGGCATCGCGCACGCCGTGGGCGCCGGGGAACGAGGGCAACAGCGCCGGATGGGTATTGAGCAGCCGCCCCTCGAAGCGGGCAACAAATACGGCGTCGAGGATGCGCATGAACCCTGCCAGCAGCACCACGTCCGGTTGGAAGGCGGCGGTAGCTTCTTCCAACGCCCGGTTCCATTCCGGCCGGGCGGCGAAGTCTCCGGGAGCCACGCTGAACGTCTCAATGCCCGCAGCGGCGGCACGTTCCAGGCCGCGGCAGCCGGGCACGTCGCTGCCCACGGCCACGATCTCGGCGTTCAGGCGACCGTCGCCGATAGCGTCGATGACGGCCTGAAGATTGGTGCCGGAGCCGGAAACGAGGACCACAATGCGCATGGAAGCAACTTTATGCGTCCCTCTCGCCTAGGCTTAAACCCATGTTGCAGAACACGCGCCCGGCGCCGACCGAGGAACAGACCAAGTCGGCGGGGCTTTTCATCCGTGTGCTGCTGCTGCTACTGGCTTCCACGTTCCTGGCGACGGCGCTCCCGCTCCCCTGGAAGGCCGTGGCTCCCGCGCTTGCCGTGGCCAGCATTGTGGTGGCCGTGATCGGACTCGTCAAAGCGGTGCGCGCCGGCCTGCCGGGATCGCTCCGGCTTACCTATGTGCTGGGTGTCGGTGCTGGCGGCTTCTTCCTGCTGACCACGCTGGCGCAAGTGCTTTTCTGGCCGCTGACGGCCGAGTTCGAGGCCTGCAACCAGATGGCCGTTACGCAGTCAGCCCGCGAAGAATGCCTGGCCGCCTATGAAGACGAGCTGCTGAACCTGAACGATCTGCTGAGGCCGTAGGTTACTTCCGGCTGCGGGATTTGGCCGGCTCGCGTTCCAGCCAAGGGGCCACCGCGTAGCCGAGCATCGTGCCGACGGCGACTTCGCCCGCCACCCAGAGGGCGGTCGAGATCGGATCGGGTCCGATCTCCGTCAACCGTCCGATCCCCAGCGAACCGTTGGACAGCCACACCAACCCGGCGGTCACGGCCCCGGCGACAGCACCGACGAACAGGCCCAAAACCACGGTGGAGCCTGATGCGGTGAACCAGCGGGCTTGGATCTTGATGGAGAGCCACTCGTCGAAATGGTTCTCGCCCTCGCGCAGGAACCACCATCCGGCCAGCACCCCGGCAAGCACGGGCAAGGCCAGGGCCGCGAGGCCATAGGACAGCTCCCCCGTGGGCAGCGCCCCCAGCACCGGGAACGCGGGCATCGGGCCCACCGTGGTGGCCAGCGGACCGATTGAACTGCCCGAGCCGATAGCAAAGCCGGCCCCCGAGGACCATGCCAGCGTCCACACCACGAGGTTCGGGACCAGCCCAAGCTGCGCCACCGTGAGCACTGCGCCGCCGATAATGCCCGCGCCGAGCTGTTCGTAAATTTCCACGATTTCGGCCCAGTGCAGTCCGAGATCCACGGCGAGCAGCAAGGCCGAGAGGGACACCGCGGCCGTCACCGCCAGCAGCCCCGCGCGGACCGCCGCCCAGACGTAAGATCCCGCCCAGCGTGAGTGCTGGCTGGTGCGGGCGACCCAGGCCGCTGCATCCACGCCGATCAAGCGCCCCCACGATCCGGCCTCCCGGTACGCGCCGACAATCAGCCCGGCACCGGCGGGCAGCAGCGGGATGAGCGCGCCGGCCACAGTGGAAATATCCACTTCGTCGGTGCGCACCATGTAGGCGGTTGCGGCTCCCGCCGCCGCGTACGTTCCCAGCGCGCCGCCCAGCGCCTGCCACAGTTGGTCGGTGTACGAGGCCCTCGCCAAGCGCCGTCCGGCGCGCCAGGAGAGGAAGAACGGAACGAGCATGAGTCCCAGCGGCACCAGAGATAACGTGCCGCGCAGGGTTTCCGCCGAACTGGAGCCGGTCTGGATGGCCAGTTCCAGCGGGACGCCGTGGATCAGCAGCCATGCCTGGCCTCCGAGCCGCGCCAGCGAATCGAAGCTGCGGTCGTCGAAGCCGTCCGCGAACCACACACCTACCAGCGGCAGCAGCACCAGGATGGCCGAGAGCAGGGCGCACTGAAAGAACTCGAAGACACCCTGCAGCCACAGGGGCATCGGCAGTCCGGCCTGGCCTTCCGGTCGCGACGTGAGTTTCATTGCTTCTATCGTGCCAGCCCGGCTGCCCCTGTCCGTTCAGCGACTCGGTGCCGTGGCAATTGGCACACGGCGCGCTCGAGCGGACCCTGCCGACGCAGCGGGTGCCGGGCTGGGCTTTGGCAGCGGGTTCGAGTCGCTGCAGTTTCCCCGCGCTTGTTGCTGGAGCACCAGCTCACGAGACGTTAGTGTGGGGGCACCCGAAGCAGAGGAGAGCCCCGTGGGCAAGGTGGTCATGTACAGCTCGGTGTCGGTGGATGGCTTCGTCGCGGACGAGGATGACCAGCCCGGACCTCTGTTCGACTGGTTGTCCAACGGCGACGTCCCGTTGGACGAGAGTGGCGAGTTGAACGTGTCGCAGACGTCCTACGACTACACGCGGCCGTACTGGGACCAGATCGGGGTGACACTGGTCGGCCGCCACGTCTTCGACCTGACGGACGGCTGGGACGGGAAGCCTCCGAGCGGGGTCGACCACGTGGTCGTCGTGACGCACCGGCCGGAGCCCGAGGGCTGGGACCCCGAGGCGCCGTTTCACTTCGTCGACGGCGTCGAGGCAGCCATGGCCAAGGCGCAAGAGCTTGCGGGTGACCGCATCATCGAGGTCGCCGCCGGTGACGTCGGTGGCCAGATGCTTGCCGCGGGCCTGGTCGACGAGGTTCGCATGGACGTCGTACCCGTCGTGTTCGGGTCCGGCAAGCGCTACTTCGGGTCGGTCCACGCACAGCACCTGCTGGAGGATCCCGACGTAGTGATTCAGGGCAACCGGGTGCTTCACGTGCGCTATCAAGTGCGCCGCTGATGGGCCTCAACGCCTCTCACCCCGCAGCCACGCTCCCAGCGGCGCGCCGCTCTCCCCCACCGCAACTCGGAACGGCCCGCTTTGTCCGGGAAACTCATACTGCTTCGAGAGTCGGGCTCAACAATGGAATGGGCGGCCGGATGACATTGACATCAATCCGGCCGCCCCGCAGGCGGATATTTGCTCAACGAAAATTCAACGCAGGAAACCAAATTCCGCGGACTCTTTCCGTGGCTCCGCCAGTCTGCAAGAACCGTGTTTCAACGATTCTTTCGGCATCGGCATTCCGTACGCCTCTAGACCGCAGCACCGCAAGGGCTGTCGATTTGAGGGACGGTGTTGGTTACCGGTGTGTTAGCGCTTGCGCCGCTTGGGAACGGTTTCGTTCTCCAGGACCGCCTTTTCGCGCTTTTCGGCACGCTTTTCTTTGATGCTTCTGCCTTGTTTCTTTGCACTCTCGCGTGACGGCGTTTTACCTGACATTCGTGCTCCTCTTTCTCAAGCGGGATGTCTTGCTAAAGACCATACCCGCTTTGGGAAATAAAGCCAGCCCCCTATTCCTGCTCCCCGGAATACCGGAAAAGGCCCGGATTCAGGCCATCAAGTCCGCCAGCCCCTTGGCCAATGCACCCGCAGCTCCCAGAAAGGCAAGCACGACTACTGCGGTCCTGGCGTGCTCGTCCCGCAGCCGCCGTCCGAGCCGTTCGCCGGCAACGATGCCCATGATGATCGAAAGCACAATCACCGCCCACATCCACCAGTCCAACTGCGGCACGCTGCCCGGGTCCACCGCCAGCTTCGCGCCCACGGTGATGATGCACAGCTGCAGGAAGAATGGCTGCAGCGTCGCAGCGAACCGGCGCGGCGGCCAGTGGGACAGAATGGCGTACGCGCTGACGGTGGGGCCACCCACGCCGGCGAGCGCGTTGGTCAGCCCGGAGCCGAAACCCGCGAGCACCTTGGGCAACTGCCCGGAAACGGTGACATCGGCACGGCCCAACACCACCGCCACGGCCAGCCCCGCCATCACCACCCCGCCCACCACGGCGGAGAGCACTGCGGGCGCGACCTGCACCGCAAGCCAGGAACCGAAAACCGTGCCGGCGGCGGCCGGGACGGACAACCACAGCAGCAGGTTCCAGTCAATCTCCTGCCAGACCCGGGGCACGATCAGCCCGCAGGAGACGACGGCGCAAATGTTGATCATCATGATGCCCTCGTGCGGCCCGAGCAGGATCGCCAGGATCGGCGCCACCAGCAGCGCGAACCCGATGCCCGCGATGCGCTGGGCCACCGAACCGAAGAAGATTGCGCCGGTGATCAGCGCCAGGAGTCCCATGGTCACCCGACCACCCTCCCAGAGTGGAGTTAGGCCGCCGTTCACCGACACGATCACACGTGCTTGCCTGCCGGTCGCCGGCCGCGGGCAGGCTGGGCGGTGTGAGGATAGCTATCGTTGCCGAATCGTTCCTTCCGCACATGAACGGGGTCACCCAGTCGCTGTTGCAGGTCATCGCCCACCTGCGCCGCCGCGGCGACGACGTCCTGGTGATCGCACCGGCGTCGTCCTGGCTGGAGGACACCGCCCCGGCCACGGTGGAGGGCTACCCGGTCCACCGCCTGCCGTCCATCCCGCTGCGCGGTTATCCCAACGTGCGGGTGGCGGCCGGAACCGTGGCTCGCCTCCGCCGCGTGCTGGCGGACTTCGGTCCGGACGTGGTCCACGTGGCGTCGCCCTTCATCCTGGGCTGGCGTGCGGTGCAGGCCGCAAAGCAGCTCGGCCTGCCCACGGTCTCCGTCTACCAGACCGAGGTGCCCGCCTACGCGGCCCGCTACGGCGCGCCCTGGCTGCAGGAGCTGCTGTGGCAGCGGGTGGAGAACATTCACAAGGCCTCCACCCTGACCCTGGCGCCGTCGTCGTTCGCCATGGAGCAGTTGCGCGGCCGCGGCATCCGCGTCCACCTGTGGCGCCGCGGCGTGGACACCAGCCGTTTCCATCCGGATAAGCACGACGCCGGCTGGCGGGCGTCCGTGGCGCCGCGCGGCGAACGGATCATCGGCTATGTGGGCCGCCTGGCGGCGGAAAAGCAGGTGGAGGACCTGGCCGTGCTGGCCGACCTAACCGGCACGCGGCTGGTGGTGGTCGGCTCGGGTCCGCTGAAGGAGGAGCTGCAGGAGAGGCTGCCCGGCGCCCACTTCGCCGGTTTCCAGGGCGGCGAAGACCTGGCCCGGCATGTGGCTTCCTTCGACCTCTTTGTCCACCCCGGCGAATCCGAAACGTTCTGCCAAACCATCCAGGAGGCCATGGCCAGCGGCGTGCCCGTCGTCGCTGTGGGCCGCGGCGGCCCGGTGGACCTGGTCGATCCCTCGCGGACCGGCTGGATCTACGAGCCCGGGAGGCTGGACCAACTGCGCGGGTACGTCCAGGATTTGGTGGGCGACGACACCAAGCGCCGCGCGCTGGGCAGGGCCGCCTTCGACTCGGTGCAGGGCCGCACCTGGCCGGTGCTCTGCGAGCAGCTGGTGGACTATTACCGGCTGGCCATCCGGGTCAAGCGCCGCGCCCTTAACCTCGAAGCCCGCGGCGTGCTCGGCTTTCTCACCGGGTGAAAGCTTCAGCCCGGCCCGGACCGGTGGACCCCCTCCCTGCCTCGACTAGGATGTGGCCATGCCAACAGAAACCGGTTCCGTCCCGCCCGACAGTGGCTCCTCCCTGCGACAGGAGCAGCGCGTGCCGACCGGACAGGAGCAGCGCGCTTCGGCCGGGCAGTCCGTGCCGGAGCGGCTGGCCGAGCAGTTCAAGTCCCTGGGTGTCGCCCGGACCTACGGAGAACCGCTGCAGGTGGGCGGCGACACCGTGGTGCCCGTGGCCATGGTCCAGTACGGATTCGGCGGCGGCGACTCCGGGGGAGCTGCCGGCGGAGGCGGCGGCGGGATGGCCGTTCCACTCGGCGCCTACATCGGCAACGGCACCGGACCCGCCACGTTCCGGCCAAACACGGTTGCGTTGTTCACCGTGCTGATCCCCCTGGTCTGGATCACCGGGCGGGCCCTGGCCCGCGTGGTCCGGGCCGCCAAGAAGTAGGCAGCGCCGGCCAGGGACAACGGCGCGGAAGCCGGTGCAGGCCGCGAGAACCGTGCCCGGCAAGCTTCCCTCCAAGAGCCCGCTCCCGCCTTGGCGGACCCTGCGTCGGGACCCTAGCGGACACTGCGGCGGGACCGTAGGCTCGAACATGACAGCCACCTACCGGAGAAGGACAGTCCCGATGAAACTGAGCCATATTCCCCTGCGCCTTTCCACCGGCGCGTTCATCCTCAACTCCGGTCTGGGCAAGCGGAACCTGGACCGAGACAGTGCCGCGGCGATGCAGGAAATGGGCAGCCGCGCGATCCCCCAGTTAAAGGAAATGGAACCCGAGAAGTTCGGCAAGCTGCTCGCGTACGGCGAGACCGCCCTCGGCGCCGCCCTGCTGCTGCCGTTCGTGCCCAGCCGGCTGGCCGGCCTGGGGCTGGCCGCATTCTCCGGTTCGCTGCTGGCCATGTACTTCAACACCCCCCACATGACCACCGAAGGCGGCGTCCGCCCCAGCTCCGAGGGCACCCCCGTGGCCAAGGACGTCTGGCTGCTCGGCATCGCGCTGGCGCTGATCCTGGACACGAAGGACAAGAAGCCGAAGGTCCTCACCACCCTGTAACTTCCGCGGCGCAGGACGACGGCGGAGCGTCCCCTCCGGCGTCGTCCTCCCCGTCCCCAGCGCCAGCGGCAGGTGCCGGACGCCGGTTTCAGCGTGAGATGATGGAAGCCATGGCCGCTCTCACTTTTCCGCTGGTTGACGTCAGCGAAATCATCCGGCTGGTGGGCGGCGCCGCCTTTGCGCGCGGCAAGATCTACGCCTCCGACGGCTCCGTTGCAGAACCCGTATGGGACCCCTCCGTCCGGCTGCTGACCGCCAAGGTCATTGGCACCGCCGCCCTGCCGTACCGCTGCCGGATTTACCTGGAAACCGGCAAGAGCGGGCAGTGGCGCCCGGCATCGTCCTCCTGCAGTTGCCCGGTGGGCGACGACTGCAAGCACGTGGCCGCGGTGCTCTTGGCCAGCAACAGCCAGCACCTCATCTCCAGCCAGGCCTTCGCGCGCGAGCCGGAACCGGCACCGGCCGGCTGGCAGGACTCGTTGGAGGGGCTGATCGGCGGAACGCCGGACCCCGCCCGGCAGGATACCGGCAAGCCGTCAAAGGCCAAGGCGAAAAGTACGTCTCCGCTCGGACTGCAGTTCGACCTCCTGGAACCCGGACGGCGGCAGGACCGCCAGTACCGGCCCTCGGGCCTCTCCCTGCCGCAGGCCTCCGCGCCGGGCCCGAACTGGACGCGCAAGGCCGGGAACCGGCTGCGCGTCGGGGTCCGTCCCGTGCTGCAGAACGAGACCGGGCGATGGATCCGCAGCAAGCTGCGCTGGAACACCATCAGCTACAAGACCTACGGCCTGCCGCTGGACCCCGAACAGCACCGCTGGTTCAGCCAGTTTGCACCGCTGCACCGGGCCACCGGCCTCACCTACTTCGGCGAAGACAACGACTGGCTCTTCCTCGACGAGTTCAGCAGCCCGCTCTTGTGGGAACTCTTCGCCGAGGCCAAGCGGCTGGGCATCGCCCTGATCGGCGCCAAGGCCGACACCGTCGTCGAGGTCCGGGAACAGGCCGTGATCGGCCTGGACGCCCACCGCGACGGCCCGGCCGACGCTTACGCTGACGCCGCCACTCCGGAAGCCGCCGCGGAAGCCCCCGCGGCCGAAGCCGCGGCGGAAGCCCCCACCCCGGAGACCGGCGGGGAGACCGGCCCCGCGACCGGCGACCTGGTCCTCACGCCGTCGCTGCGGATCGACGGGCGGGAACTGCCCACCGGGACGGCGGGCATCGTCGGCACGCACGGCGTCTACCACTACGCCGTCGACGGACAGACCGTCATCACGCTGGCCCCGACCGGGCATCCGGTGACCGACCAGGAAGCGAACCTGCTGCTCTCCGGCACCCCCCTGAAGGTGCCGGCCAGCGACGTCGAGCAATTCATGGAGCGCTACTACCCCGTGCTCAGCCAGCGCATCGCCGTCGTCAGCAGCGACGGTTCGGTGAGCTTCCCGGAGATCGTCCCCCCGGAGCTCGTGCTGACCGCCTCCTACCGAAAAGGCAACGTGCTGCAGCTCGGCTGGCACCTCGAGTACCGCCACGGGGACAAGCCGCTGCGCCTGCCGGTCGACGAGCAGCCCGACGGCAGCCACTACCGCGATCTGTCGGCCGAGCAGGACCTGCTGGAGGCGGCCGAGGCGGTGCCGGGCGTGGGCACGACGGCGGCGCGCACCCTCCGGGACATGGCAACCGTGGATTTCACCCGCTACGCGCTGCCGGCGCTCGAACAGCTCGACGGCGTGCGCGTGGACATTGTCGGCGACAAGCCCGACTACCAGGAACTCACCGAGGCACCCGAGCTGACCATCAGCACGGTGGAGACCGACGAGAGCGACTGGTTCGACTTGGGCGTCATGGTCCGCGTGGCCGGCCGCACCGTCCCCTTCGGGAACATCTTCAAGGCCCTGGCCCGCGGCCAGACGCGGCTGCTGCTGGTGGACAAGTCCTACCTGTCGCTGGAGCAGCCGGTCTTCGACCGGCTCCGCCAGCTCGTGGACGAAGCCCGCCACATGCAGGACCGGGAATCGGGCGAACAGCTGCAGATCAGCCGCTACCAGGCGTCCCTCTGGGAGGACCTGGAGGAAGTGGCCACCGAAACGGTGCAGGCGCGTACCTGGCGCGAATCGGTGCAGGGGCTGCTGGAACTGGAAACAGTCGAGCAGACCCCGCTGCCGGCCGGCCTTCACGCCGACCTCCGCCCCTACCAGGCCGAAGGCTTCAACTGGCTCGCCTTCCTGTGGCGGCACCGGTTGGGCGGCGTGCTGGCGGACGACATGGGACTGGGCAAGACGCTGCAGACCCTGGCCCTGCTGCTGCATGCCAAACAGCAGGGCGACCCGGCCATTGCCCGGCCGTTCCTGGTCGTGGCACCCACCTCGGTGGTGTCCAACTGGGTCAACGAGAGCCGGCGCTTCGCCCCCGACCTCCGGGTCGAGAGCATCACCGACACCCAGGGCCGCGGCCGGCCGCTGTCCGAGATCGCGGCGGACACCGACGTCATCGTCACGTCCTACACGCTGTTCCGGCTGGATTTCGACACCTACAAGGAGATGGACTGGGCCGGGCTGATCCTGGATGAAGCCCAGTTCGTCAAGAACCGCGCCACCAAGGTCCATCAGTGCGCCCGCGATCTGCACGCGCCCTTCAAGATGGCGATCACCGGCACGCCCATGGAGAACAACCTCATGGAGCTCTGGTCCATCTTCTCCATCGTCGCGCCCGGGCTCTTCCCGTCCGCGGTCCGGTTTGTGGACCAGTACCAGCGGCCGATCGAACGCAGCCAGGACAAGGAGCTGCTGCAGAAACTGCGCCACCGGATCAAACCGCTGATGATGCGCCGCAGCAAGGAGGCCGTGGCCGAGGACCTGCCCGAGAAGCAGGAACAGATCCTCGAGGTGGAGCTGACGCCCAAGCACCGGCGGATCTACGACACGCACCTGCAGCGCGAACGGCAGAAGGTGCTGCGGCTGGTCGAGGACATGGACAAGAACCGGTTCACGATCTTCCAGTCGCTGACCCTGTTGCGGCTCTTGAGCCTGGATCCCTCACTGGTGGATCCGAAATACTCGTCGGTCCCCTCCAGCAAGCTGGGCGTCCTGTTCGAGCAACTCGAAGACGTCCTCGGCGAGGGGCATCGGGCGCTGATCTTCAGCCAGTTCACCAGCTACCTCAAGAAGACCGCCCAGCAGTTGGACGCGGCCGGCATCGAGTACTGCTATCTGGACGGCTCCACCCGCCGCCGCGCCGACGTCATCGACACGTTCAAGAACGGCAACGCGCCGGTGTTCCTGATCAGCCTCAAGGCCGGCGGCTTCGGCCTGAACCTCACCGAAGCCGACTACTGTTTCCTGCTGGACCCGTGGTGGAACCCGGCCACCGAGGCACAGGCAGTGGACCGCACGCACCGGATCGGCCAGACCAAGAACGTCATGGTCTACCGGATGGTGGCCCGCGGGACGATCGAAGAGAAGGTCATGGCCCTGAAGGAACGCAAGGCCAAACTGATCGCCTCGGTGCTCGAGGACGATGCGATGTTCTCTTCCAAGCTCACCGCCACCGACATCCGCGGGCTGTTCGGCGAGTAGCCGGCGCCGGGCAGCACCTCAGCGCCTACTGCGTTTTAAGTGCCTCAGCGCCTACTGCGTCTTGATCTGCAGCAGCCGCCAGCCTTCGGGCACCTGCGCTTCGATCGCGGCCTTGGCTTCGGCATACGTGTCACCCTCGGCCGACAACTCCTTGGTTTCCACCGGCTGAATGATTCCCACAACTTTGACCACGGACTAAAGATATCTCCGCCCGCCCGGGCACCGCGGGATGCGGCGTGGTGCTTCCGCTCACGCCCGCCGCCGGGTGCGGCGCCAGCCGCGCCCTTCCCACCACGCGCCGGGCCAACCGGGTACGCGCCGCCCGCTCACGCCGGCCCGGCCCTTCCCATGGAGGCGGGGCCACCGAGCGCCGGGTGTTCCCGCAAGGCGTTTCCTCCCCCGGGCAGTCACTTGCCTCCGGCATGCCGGCGCCAGACCAGGTCCAGGCCCGCGTGGGCGCAGTCGATGTTCCAGTCCGTGTACTCCACGCCGAGCGCGTCCGGATGGTCGGAGGCGAATACCACCACTCCCGGGTAGTCCCGGATGAACTCCGACAGCATGTCGATTCCCTGCCGGTCCAAATCTGCGTCGAGCCGGTTCAGGACCAGCAGCGGCGGATCGCCCAGCGAGGCCCTCGCCAGCATCAGCCGGGCCAGCTCGGAGGTGGTCAACGGTTCGCCGCCGCGCTTGAGCTGGGTCTCCTCGCGCCGCTCCAGTTGCCCGATCCGGCCGGCGAGGCCGACGCGTTCCAGGGCCGCCGATCCGTCCTCCGGCGGGAGGTCGGGCCGGCGGTACCGCACGCTGCGGGCGATCGAGCCGCGCTCCACGTACATGCCCGCGGCGGCGTAGCCCACCAACTTCCGGCGAATGCGGCTGCCGCTTTCCAGCAGGTGCCGGCCGCCCACCAAGGCCACCGCGTGCGGGTCGCTGCGGATCCCGACCAGTGTCTCCAGGGCCCTGGTCCCGGCCGCCGGATCGGCGGTACGGATTCCGATCCGCGCGCCAGCGCCGGCCGACAAGGGCGGCACCGGGCAGTTCCGGCAGGCGGCCAGGCCCTCCACCAGCACGGCCCCGCCGTCGCGGGAAACCGCCGGGACGGTTGCCTCCGCCGCTGCGCCGGACGCTGCCGTCCCGGTCGCGGCCCCCTCACTGGTTCCGGACCGGGCTGCCGGGCGCCGTCGTCGGGCATCCCGCGCCGCGGCGGCCACCGCGAGGGCCGGACCGAGAATGCGCCGCGCGGCCCGGAAGTTTTGCCGGTATTCCACCACCCGACCCAGGTCCGTGACGGGCGCGGAGATCATCCCCACGATGGTCAGCCCGGCGGCGATGCTGGCCGTGGGCACCGCCTGCCAGGTTCCGACCGCGGCCACGGCGGCGCCGGCGAGCGAGGCGGCTGCCGCCGCCGCCCCGCGGATGTAACCGGCGGCGGCGGCGCGGTGCACGGCCGCGTCCACCACCTTCCGCCCGGCCTTGTCGATCTGCCTGACCTCCCGGTCCTCGCCGCCGGCGGCACGGATGGTGCCGGCGGCAATCACCGTGTCGGCGAGCCGGGCGGCCAGCCGCCCCCGGTGGCGGCGCAAGGCGCCGGCGCGCCGGAACGCCGGCCGGGACAGCAACGCCAGCCCGGCGGCCAGCAGCACCAGGGGAACGACGACGGCGAACGCCAGCACCGGAGACAGGAACCACAGCGCCACCGTGGTTCCCGCGATCAGCGGGATGCCGACCGCCAGCGGCGCGATGCCCAGCGCGATCCAGTTCCGCACGCTGGAGAGGTCGTTGGTACTGCGCGCGATGGTCACCCCCGGCGACGGTCCGCGGTCGGTGGCCAGGGCGGAGGCCACCAGTCCCTTGCGGATCTCGTGGATGTAGTCCTGCCCGAGCTTTTCGGCCAGGACGCGCTCGAGGGCCCGTAGGCCGCCCAGCGCCAGCGCCGCGGCAGCCAGGCCGAGGGCGGGCGGCAGGATGCCGGCAGCATCCGGCGCGGTGCCGCCGAGCAGCCGGGTCATCAGCAGCGCGCTCGTCCCGGCGGCCGCGGCCATCAGCAGGCCGGTCCCCAGCAGGGCCGCCATCAGCCAGCGGCGCCGGCCGCGCAGCAGCTGGGGCAGCCGCCCGTCGGCAGGCGGCGGATCTTCCCGCGGTGAGTCCGCCCGATTCCGTGCGGCCGGCGCGGCCTTGGCCACCCGGGCCGTCACTGTTACCTCCGCTCCGGCAGCAGCTGCAGGGCCGTCGCCGGGTCGCACAGGTCGTAGGTGTTGATCACCGGGGCATCAATGACGCCGGCTGCTTCCCGGGCGGCCAGCGGCGAGGCGGTCAGCAGGCCGGAGACCGCGGGCACGCTGACGCCGGCGTCGCGCAGGACGGCCACGCCGGCGGTGGCGCCCAAGGCGTCGGCCGCGGAGAACACCACGTGGTCCACGGCGGCATGGAAGACCGGGTCGGCCAGCAGCCGGGCCGTTTCGCCCTGATAGACGCCGTCGGCAATTTCCACCACCACCACGTCGGTCTCGGAAGTGGTCAGCGCGTCGATCAGGCTGGTGAGCAGGCCGCGCACGCGCTCGTAGTCCAGCAGGTAGGTGGTCGGGAAGCCGAAGTCGGTGAAGTCGAGCACTTTCGCGGCTCCGGCATCGGCGAACAGCAGCGGGTCGTTGCCGGCGCCGGTGCCGGTGGCCTTTCCCGCGGACACGTGCAGGCCGGCCGCGGTCAGGCCCTTGACCAGGCAGCCAAGCGTGGTGGACTTGCCGGAGTTCATGGACGTGCCGAGCACGGCAATGACCGGCGGCCGGCCCGGCAGCGCGGTGCCGGCGCCGATCGAGTGCGGCGCCAGGTCGGCAAGGTTGACCGCGCGCCCGTCCCGCGCCAGCAGGCCGATGGGCTGGATGCGGGTGGCCCTGTCGATGCCGGCGTGCTGTTCCAGCACCCGCGCCGCCAGTCCGCCCCCGGCCACCAGCGAGCATTCGGACAGGTCGGCGGGTACCACCGCCAGGAACTGGTCCGGCGCGTACCGGTTGCCGTAGGCCACCAGGATCTCGTCGCCGACGAACATTGCCTGCCGCCGAGAGGCCGGGCTCTCCAAACGGGTGTGCTTGCCGATCTCGACCACCCGGGCCAGCACCACGTCGCCGGCGGCCGGGGCGGCCTGGAGCAATTGGTAGCCGGTGGCGTCGAGGCAGAGGCGCTCTGCCAGGAACCGGGTGGTGTACGCCTTCTTGGCCCGGCGCAGCCGCTGCGGGTCCACCGGAGCGGCCGCCGGGCCGAAAAGCTCCTCGGCCGCACCGACGGTCGATGCGGCAACGGAGAAAACCTCCGCCGCCGCGCCGGCCGCCGGTGCTGCAGGGGTGCCGAGTGCTTCGAGTCCTGTTGTTCCAGCGGTGCCTGCGGGGAAGTCTGTGATGGTCATGGCCTGCTCCTTGGTTGTTGGGTGCGTCAGGAATGAGTCAACACATCCGCGATGAAACGAACATGACAGCCGCATGAGGGCTTTCTCATGAACCGTTTACCCTGCGGTTACCCGCGCTCCCCGCGCCGTTCAGTCCACCGCGCCTGAAAGTCCCCCAGCTTCGGGAAGCCGCATCCGGGCCGGCGCGGACCGCCGCCGGGCTATGGTTGATCAGGGGACACGTCACTGTGGGAGCCGTCCCGTCCACCGGGCAAGAAGGGGAAGAGTGCTGGCACTGGTACGTCACGGGCAGACCGACTGGAACGCTGAGGGCCGGCTGCAGGGGCATACGGATGTGCCGCTCAACAGCGTGGGCAGACGGCAGGCGCTGGACGCCGGCAGTTGGCTCGCCGAGAGCGATTGGAACGTCCTCGTGTCCTCGCCGCTGGGCCGCGCGATGGAGACCGCCCGCCTTATCGGCAGCCGGGTGGGGCTGGAGTTGGCGGAAACCGTGCCGGACCTCTCGGAGCGCGACTACCGCGGAATCGAAGGCACCGTGCTGCGCGGCCTGGAACGGCCGGAGATCGACGCGCTCATGCGGCAGGCCGAGCCCGAACGCGAGGTGGCCGCGCGGGGCGTAGCCGGCCTGCAGGAAGTGCTCCGCACCTACCCGGGCCGCAACATCATCGTGGTGGCCCACGGCACGATCCTGCGGCTCACGCTGAATCTCCTCCACGGCACGCCGCGGGGCTACATCGCCAACGGTGAGACCGTGCGATTGGATCCCGACCTGGTGCTCGGCTACCGGGCGGACCCGGACCAACTGGCCGCCGCGCGCTTCTGACCGGACCGGTGCTCGGGTTCCGGCCGCCAAACGGTGACGGGGCCGAACGGGTGATGGGGGCGGGCCACCAGCTGCCGTGGAGCGGCCAGGTTCCTAGCTCCCGTCCAGGTGCCGGTGCAGGACGGCCGCCGCATGCGCGGACAGTTCCTCCCGCGGTGCGCACCAGTCCACCCAGCGGTGCAGGAAGGCGGTCACCTCGCCCGGGTCAACCGGCTCCAGTCCCCCTTCGGCCAGCACGGTTTCGCTGATCAGATCCAGCTTGACCGGGCTCACCCGGGTGAGGCGTCCGCCGTCGTAGTCCCAGCCGTAGCCGAGAACGAGGTTCAGCATGGCGCGTTCGGCGGGCGAATCGCGCCCGGTCTCCCGCACATAGCGGGCGGCCGTCTCCTCGATTTCCTCCTGGCGGAGCGCCTCGAGTTCTTCTTCCCGGACAGGCCCTGGTTCACCGCCGCCGGACGGCAGCGCGCCGGCGGCGGGCGCGTCGGCGGCCTCGGCCCCGGTGCCCGCCACAGTTGTCCCCGCCACTGCCCCTGCCCCCGCCTCGGCGTCGTCGAGCTCGGCATAGTCCTCGTCGGAGAGCCAGTCTTCGCTCTCGTCCTCGGTGTCGTCCGCGAGCTCGATGATCGTCCGCAGCCACGCCTGGGCCACCCAGCGGCGCGCACCGAAGTCCTCGTCCACCATGTGCTCCGGCAGGTCCGTCGAGGCATCCAGTCCTTCCCAGGCGTCCAGCGCGGCGCCGGTCAGGTCTGCGTCCGCGTCGAGCACCAGCCCGGCTTCCTGGGCGTCCGCGTTCAGGTCTTTGAGCGCGGCGGCCGGATCGTCCACGAGCCCGGTTTCCATCACCGTGCCGCCGAAGATGTTGCCGTCCAGCAGTGCCAGCAGCCCCACCTTCTCGGTGCCGGTGGTGAATTCGAAGAGCATGTTGGCTTCGTCGCCGAAGACGTCCGCATAACGGTGCAGGGCCGTCACAGCCACCGGATGCTTGGCCCATTCCGGCTCGGTGAACCCGTCGGCCACCAGCCGGTCGGCCAGGGTTTCGGCGTCGCGGCGCATGTCCGGACGATCGATCAGGAAGGCCAGCGCGCGCAGCATCGGCACGGTCCCGGGGCCGGTTCGGTCCTCGGCCAAATCCAGCCAGCCGTAAAACAACTCATGACGGCGCTGCTGGCCGGATGCGTCGGCCGTGTCCCACAGGTCCAGCAGGTAACCGGCCAGGGAATGGGCGTCGATGGGGCTGGGCGAGTCCAGTGTGTCGGCGAACGGCCGTTCCAACTCGCGGTAGAGCTCCAGCAGCGGGTCGCCGGCCGGCCCGCCCTGCCGGCCACCGAACCGGCTGTTCTTCAGCTTTTTCGGCTTGCGCTTGCGGCTCACAGGGCTCATGGCACGAGTGTGCCACGACCGCCGCCGCGAAGGTACCACCGGGCGGGCCCGCGGCCGCGGCGCGTATCGGCTCACAGGCCGCGCATTCCGCAGAGGACCCGTGCGGAACGTCCGCCCCGGATGTAAGACTGGCCGCATGCCGTTTTACCAGGACCCCTCCGCCACCGAACCGCTGACGGCCATTCCCCTGGTCCAGCGCACCAAGAGATGCTTCCAGCTCGCGGCGCCGATTTTCTACCGGGCGGAAACAACCTCCCCCGTGGTCCGGATCGAGGCGCACGATCTCTCCGCCGGGCTCGAGCACAATTCCACCGACCTGGCGTCGGTGCCCACCTGGATGTGGGGACTCATCGCCAGCTACGGACGGCAGACCGCTCCGGCCCTGCTGCACGACCAGCGCACGACGATGTGTTCCAGCATGCCGGGCGAGCAGGGGCTGCAGTTGCGCCGCATCTACGACGAGGAATTCCGCCGCGCACTGCTGGACACCGGGGTGGCGGCCTTGCGTGCCCGGCTGATGTGGGCGGTCGTGACGGTCCAGGCTTACCTTCAGTATGCCGGTGCCCGCGGCCGGCTGCTGACGGCGTCCGTCGGGGCAGGTGCCGTCGGGCTGCTGGCCGGCGCCGTGCTCGCGGCAACCGGCGCCGGCCTGGTGCCCCTGGCCGCGGCTGTCCTCCTGACCGGCGCCCTCTGTTTGGCTTGGAGCCGCGACTGGGCGGTGGTCGCCGTCCTGGCTCCGGCGTTCGCTTTGTTCTCGCCCGTGCTGGCCGCAGCCGCCGCCGGGGCCCTGCTGCTCTGGGTCTGCGAAACGGCGTGGTGGGCAGCGGGCAAACCCTTCGCAAAGCGCCCCGATCCGCCACCCGTCGTCGGACCCTTGGCCCGGACAACTCAACCGTGAGCCCCGGCGGTATTTCGGGGCTCCCGGGCGCGCTCCCTGGGCCGGCTTCCCCGCCCGGAACCGGTGCCGGCCAGCCCCCCAAAGCGCCGGTTTGGTTTGATTGGCAAAACCAAACGGAAACGGCTAAACTTGAGGCATGCCCGCCAGCTCCCGCAAACAGCCCGATCCGGGCGTCATGATCCGTGACGCCGTGGCTCAAGTGGTGCGCTGGGCATCCCATGCGGAGACGCGAAAACAGCTGTTCGACCCGCGCGAGGTTGGCCTGACGCCCACCGACGTGGCCTTGCTCGAGTACATCGACGACAACGGCCCCGTCCGGGTCTCGGAACTGGCCTCGCAGCAGGGCGTGGACAAATCCACCATGACCCCGCAAGTCCGCCGCCTGGAGGACAAAGGGCTGGTGGACAAACAGTCCGATCCGGACGACGGCCGGGCCACCCTGGTGACGGCGTCCACGGCCGGACGGCGGATGCACCGGAACATCGGCAAGGCCGGCGCGGCCGTCGTCGATGAAATCCTGGCGGATTGGTCCGACGAAGACCGCGAAGCTTTTGCCCAATTCTTTACCCGCTTCGCCGAGCAACTGCTGCGCGGTGAAGCGTCCACCCGAAGCGACTCAGAAAGGAACACGACCGGCGATGTCATCGAAGGCTCTTGAGCAAGGTGGCAAACACGATCTGCATACGCTTTCTACACGGTTGACCGCAACCCGGCAGCTGCTGACCCAGAAAGTACGTACCGCCGGTTTGCTGTTCCCGCTGCTGACCCTGGCCGGTACGGCCGTGTTCTGGTCCATCGTCTGGCTGCTGGACACCGCCCCCGTCCACGCCCTCTCCCCCGTGAACGCGTTGCTGCGGATCTACGGCACCGGGATCGCGGTGATCGCCACGATGGTCATCGTCGGCGCCTCCGTCTGGCTGATCGTCAAGCGGTTGGGCTACGCCGACAGGTTCACCGAGGTTCTGTTCGAGCATGCCGACGACATGGGGCCGGTTCCGGCCGCGTCCGGCAGCCTGGCACGGAGCGCCACGGCGCCGGCGGCCGGCAGCACCATGTCCCCGGCGGCCGGCAGCGCCTTCGCTGCGCTGCCGTCCGCGGCTCCCCGACTGCAGCTTGAGGCCGCACGCACCGACGCCGATGCGCGGCCGGTCTACGCACTCGCTGCCCCCACGGCGCAAGCCGAAGCCATCCCCGGCGCCCCGGCTGCGGCGGCACCGGGCGGGGAAAAGCCTGCCGTCGCCGAAAACCGGGCGACAGACCCAGCGACGGGATCGGCCTGCACCGCCCCGCCGCTGGCCAAGGGCAACCCGCTCAAGAAGGGCAAAGGCCGCCGGAAGTAGCGGCCCCACCATCCAATGGCCGGCGTCAGCGAACGGGCGCCGGCCATTATTCTTGCCAAACGCCGCCCGCTGCCCGGGCGGAGCTTCGCGGTTGCCGGTCAGCCCCGGGACGGATCCAGCTGGGCGGCGGCCGCCGCCTGGAGGTCCGGGTCGCCGGTGGCCATGGCATACAACCCATAGTTGATCGGACCGGCCGAAACCAGTTCGGCACAATGCTCGGCCAGCCGCTGCGGCACCCGGCCGCCCGCTTCCCGGAAGGTCCGCACGGTCATTTCGAAGGCCTCGGGCGTGGACATCATGTAGTGCAGGCTGAAGTCCAGGGCCGGATCCCCCACCCTGGCGCTCGTCCAGTCCAGCACCGACCGGATCTCGGCGTTCTCGTCCAGCAGCAGGTGGGCCGGGTACAGCTCGCCGTGGCTGAAAGCGGTGAAGTCCGGCCAATAGCTGTCGTCTCCCAGCCAGGCGTCCCACCGTCGCAGCAGGTCCGCCGCCACCCGGAACTCCGATCTCACCTTGTCCAGGTTGGTTCGCATCTCTTGACGGACCTCGGCAGCCGTCAAAGCCGGGATGCCGGCCTGCCGCGCCTCGTCCGCGCTGATGCGCTGCAGCTGGGCGATCAGCCGTCCCAACGACGCGCAGTAGGCGGGAGACTCGCGGTCGAAGTGCCAGACGGGCTCCCCGTCCTCGAGCGTCAGGCCCGGCTCGCCCGGCAGTTCGGGGTAGGCGATCAGGCCACGGTTCCGGATCCGCCAGTCCGGCACCGCGGCGGAAATCCTGTTTTTGACCAGGTTCAGGATGCTGGCCTCGTCGGACATCTTCGATGCGACGTCAGGCCGCCGCGGGATCCTGAGCACCCACCTCTTGCCGTCATGGGCGGTGGCATAGGCCACCAGGTAGTCCAGCCCTGCTTCGTTGAACCGGACGGAGCGTGGATCGATGGCCAGCCCGTTTTGTGCGGCGAGGTCGGCGACGGAGTCCGGCGTGTAGTCGTGCGCTGCGCTCATGGGTACCTCCGGTCGGCTGTGTGCCACTGTAGCCACAAGCCCGCGCGGAGGCCATGCCAGCCCGCCACGGCGCCTGCCCGGCCCTTAATGCCCCCGCCGTACCGCCGCCATCACTGCGGCAAGCACGACGGCGGTGCCCCGCCCCGCGTGGGGAGGCACCGCCGTCGACGGTTCCCGGAGGACGGCCGTCCTCTTCGGTCAGCCGCGGTCCGAAACGTCGTCGGCTGCCACTCCCTGGCGCAGGGTGGCGCCGCGGAAGAACTCCGGGTTGCGCCGGTACATGAGCACCATCAGCACCGCCCCGAGCAGGATCACGCCGCAGCCGAGCACAAATACCAGGCCCAGGCCGCCGATCGAAGAACCGGAACCGTAGGCAGGATCCATCGAGTCCACGGCCGTCTGCACGAACATCACCAGCAGGATGACCCCTCCCAGCAGCGGCGCCAGGAACTTGAGCCCGAAGCCGCGCAGCGAGGCGAAGGCATCGGCCCGGAAGTACCAGACGCACGCCAGGGCGGTGACGCCGTAGTAGAAGCAGATCATCATGCCCAGCGCGGTGATGGTGTCCCACAGCGCGTTCTCGGACATGATCCGGGTGACGGTGTAGAAGCCGCCGGCCGCCACCGCGGCCGCGACGGTGGCGTAGCTGGGCGACTTGAACCTCGGGCTGATCGTGGCGTAACCGGCCGGCAGCGCCCGGTAGTGGCCCATGGCGAGCATGGTCCGGGCGGGCGAGACGAAGGTGGACTGCAGCGACGCGGCCGAACTGCTCAGCACGGCCAGGGACATCAGGATGGCGAACGGTCCCATCACCGGACCGGCGAGCGTGGCGAAGATGCTCTCCTGGTTCTCCGGGTTGCCGGCGCCCAGGCCCTCGGTGCCCACGCCGGCGTAGGCCAGCACGGCCAGTGCCACGGTCATGTAGATCACGACGATGACCATGATGGTTGCCGCGGCGGCACGGCCCGGCGTCTTTTCCGGGTCTTTCGTCTCCTCGTTCATGGTGAGGGTGACGTCCCAGCCCCAGAAGATGAAGATGGACAGCGAGATGCCGGCTGCGAAGGCCGAGAAGGATTCGACGCCGAACGGGTTGAACCAGTCGGCGGAGATCTCCAGCGCGTCGAACGCGGTGCCTCCCGCCACGTGGCCGAAGGCGGCCACGGCGAACCAGACGAGCACCACCACCTGGAACGCCACCAGCACGTACTGGAAGGTCTTGGTGGTTTCCATGCCCCGGTACGAGATCCAGCAGGCCAGTCCGATGAAGATCCAGGTGGTGGCGATGTTCAGCGGCAGGTTGTTGGTCAGGTCGGCGAGCGCTGCGTTGCCGGTGAGCTGGGCGAGCATCAGGTAGAAGAAGTCGACCGCCACCGCCGCCAGGTTGGAGAGCACGATCACCGTTGCGGCGATCAGGCCCCAGCCGCCCATCCAGCCCACCCAGGGACCGAAGGCACGGGTGGCCCAGGTGAAGGACGTGCCGGAATCCGGCATGGCGTTGTTCAGTTCCCGGTAGCCGAGGGCCACCAGCAGCATCGGGATGAAGCCCACCAGGAAAATCGCCGGCAGGTGCACGCCGACCTCGGCGATGGTGGGGCCGAGCGCCCCGGTCAGCGTGTACGCCGGGGCAATGCAGGAGACGCCGATGACGACGGCGCCGAGCAGGCCGACCGAACCGGATTTCAGGCCCTTCCGGCTCAGTCCGCCCGCGGTACGCCCGGGCTTGGTGATGGTAGTGGTCATGGTCATGCCTCCTTGCGGCCGGCGCCGTCGGAATCTTCAGGCCCCGTGGGCTCGCCGGGATCTTCGGTAAGTTGTGGGGCGCCCAGGTAGCCGCGCGGGACCACCACCATGGGCACCGGCAGCGCGCGCAGCACCTTGCTGGCCGTCGCCCCGAGGAACATGCGGTTGTGCGGCGCCAGCCGGCTGGAGCCGATCAGCATCACTTCGCCGTCGTCCCACTCCAGCGCGTCGATGGCGTCTTCGATCGAGCGGCCCTCGGCGACGCCGGCGGTCACCCGGCCGGGCAGCACCACTTCTGCCTCTGCCAGCCGTTCCTTCACGTGGGTTTCGGCGCGGGATACCGCGTCCGCGTCGGAGGAATCCAGCGGCACCAGCGAGAGCAGTCGCAGGTTTAGGCCCCGCTGGTGGCCGGCGTTCAAGGCGACCTGCATGACCTCGTCCGCCCCGGCCCGGTTGCCGATGCCCACCGTGATCCGCGAGACGGAGTCGGTGCGCCGGTAGCCGCGCGGCGCCAATGCCACGGGGACCGTGGACGCGTGGAGCAGTCCGCTGGCGACGGTGCCGACGCTGAAGCGGCGGAAAACACTGTTGCGCCCGGCACCGATCACGATCAGCGCCGCGCCGAATTCCTCGGCGGCGGCAATCAGGCCCTCGGCGTTGGAGTCGGCCGGGCGAACATGGGCGCGGGCCGGCACGTCGTCGGGCACCAGGTCCAGTCCCTCGGCCAGCCACTGCCGGATCTGGTCGGAGAGGATCCCGCCGAAGCCCGATTCGGGCCGCGGATAGGCGCCCGAGTAGGGCGAGGATTCGGGCAGCACCATGACCAGGTCGAGGCTGCCGCCCTGCCGGCGGGCCAGCGCCGTCGCGAGGTTGACCGCCTCGCGTCCGCTGTCCGTGGCGGTGTAGGCAACAACATAACGCCGCATGCCTAGCCCTCCCGGCCGGCAGCAGGGACGAGCTCACCGGCGTCGGCCGTGTGTGCCGCGAGGATGCGGGCGGCGGTCGCGCGGCCCATCCGCACTGCGCCGTCCACGTGCTGGTAGCCGGCGCCGGCCAGATCGGAACAGGACCAATGGATCGGTCCGACCGGGGTCGACTGGTCCTTGCCGTAGCGGGACAGGCCGCCCAGATCGTAACTGGAGGCGTAGGCGCCGCGGGTCCATTCCTCTGACCCCCAGTCCGACTCGTAGTACACCACCGGGGCCAGCGCGGCCGGGCCCAGGTAGTCGGCGATTGCGGAGAGGATCGCGGCCTTGCGCTCCCCCGCGCTGAGTTCGAACATCGCGTCTGCCTTCTCATCGCTCACGAAGCCGACCAGGGTGCCGCGCGAGTCGCCGTGGTTGGTGTTGTCGTACACCTCCTGGACCACCGAGTTGGCGCCGAAGCACGTTCCCGAGAGGCCGTCGGCCCGCCAGAACGGCGTTTCGTAGACGGCGTGGACCTTGATCACCAGGCCCAGGGACTGGTGCTGGTGCATCTGGTGCTGCCGGCGCGGCAGCGGCGGGTCGTAGGAGACACGCGAATACAGGTTCGGCGGCACGGCCATCACGGCGTAGCGGGCCTCCACGGTGACGCCGTCCGCGGTGGCGGTCACGCCGTCGTCGTTCCAGCTCAGCGCGCGCACGGGTGCGTTGAGCACGACGTCGTCGCCCAGTTCGGCGGCCAGGCGCACGGAGACCTCCTGCATGCCGCCCACCACGCGCTTGTCCAGGATGAATTCGTCGTCGACCAGGTTGCTGAACGAGCCGGCGGACGCGGCCATCAGCACCGCCTGCAGCACCGAGAACGAGTGCGCCGGCTTGGTCAGCATGCCGCCGGCCACGAACAGGCCGATGTTGTTGCAGGCTTCCTCGTCCGCGGACTGCTGGCGCAGCCACTGGTCGAAGGAGATGGTGTCCAACTCGCGGGCCTTGGGGTGGGACCACGGTTCGTCGGCGCCGACCTCGCCGGCCAGGGCGTCCAGCAGCCCGATCAGCCGGTTCATCTCGGACTCCGTGGAGGCGCTGACCGGGAACATGGCGCCGGTGTAGCGCTTAGCTTCGCCCGTGGGGTCCAGGTAGATGCTCTCGCCGTCGCGGTAGCGGCTGTAAGTCTCGAGCCCCAGCTCGTCGAGCAGCTCCAGCAGGGCCGTCTGGTCCGGTGAGACCCACTGTCCGCCGATTTCGAGCATGGCTTCGTCCACCACGTCGGTCCAGGTGCGGCCGCCCACGCGGTCACGCGCCTCCAACACGGCCACGGACATGCCCGCCCGCTTCAGGTCCCGGGCCGCGGTCAGCCCGGAGGGCCCGGCGCCGATGACTACTACGTCCCGCTTCAACTTGCTCACTGTGTTCAACTCCCATTCGTGCCGTGGCGGGCCGGCCGCTTGGTGCCTGGCCCCGCCCGCTAAATGAACGACATTCATTTAGCGTCAACACTGTAACCCGTGCCACAGCGTTTTGAAAACCGGTGCCTCCACGGACGTTCGGAAAGCGTTGCGTAGGATGGCCCTACAGGCCGCACCGCCGCGGCCCGCACGGCCGAGGGAAGAGGGAGCCCGTGGTAACAGCACGCCCAGCCGGCGAGGACGCCTCCGTCCGGAACGGGAACCGCCCCGCCGGACGCCCCGTGCAGAAACTGCTGTCCAAGGAACTGATGACGACGGCGGCGCTCGGCCTGATCGAATCGCGCGGCTACGAGGGGCTCACCATGTCGGCCCTGGCGCGCACCCTCGGGGTGGCACCCTCCGCGCTCTACAACCACGTGGCGTCGAAGCACGACGTGCTGCTGCTTCTTCAGGACCACGTGATGGCCGGCGTGGACGTGAGCGTGTTTTCCGACCTTGAGTGGGCGGACGCGGTGCGCCGCTGGGCGTGGTCCTACCGCGACGCCTTCACCCACCACGCCCCGCTGATTCCCGTGATCGCGGTGCTGCCCGTCACCGGCGCACCGCACACCCTGGCCATGTACGAGGCCGTCACCGCCGGCTTCTTGAAGGCCGGCTGGCCCGAGCCGCAGGTCGTGCCGGCGATCGTGGCCCTGGAGTCCTTTATCTTCGGGTCGGCCTTCGATGTGACCGCGCCGGCGGACATCTTCGAATCGGGCGAGCTCGCCGCGGCGAACCCGGCCTTCACCTCCGCCGTGCGCTCGCAGGATGCCGGCCCCTCTGGCTCGGCTGCGGACGCGGCCTTCCGGCTGGGCCTCGAGGCGCTGATCGCCGGCCTGGAGATGCAGCTCGAGGCCGCCCGCTCCGCCTGACCCCCTGGTTGAACCCCCTGCGGGAGCCGACAGTGGGGGAACGGCGGCGGCTGGGCGGTCCTTTTTTCGACGACCGGAAGCGGGTCTTCCGAGCGGCGGAAGGGCGTCTCATCTGCGCCCGCCTTTTCCGCAGGAAAAACCATTAAGCCGCAGCAAACGTGCATCGTTTACCCACCGGGGGAAGCATTCCGCGGCAGGTGTCGCAGGATTGGCAAAAGCCGGCCATTTCGGGGCTTTCGGCTTGCTAATTTTCTTGAAGAGCTGGCGAGGTGCCAGCCGGCCGCTGGCCAGAATGCCAGCGATTCAATCGCACAGGAGTTCTCATGCTTTCCATCATCGCCACCCTCCAGACCCTCGGTTTCACCGTGAAGAACCGCCTGCAGCGCGAGGAGACCGGCGCCACCGCCGTCGAATACGCCCTCATGGTTGGCCTCATCGCCGTCGTCCTCATCGGCGGCCTGACAATCTTCGGCCCGCAGCTGAGTGACTTCTTCGAGGGCCTGGGCAAGAAGTTGAACATCACCGGCGGCACCACCGCTCCGGCCGGCGGCGAAGGATAAAACGTAATCACCTCCTGGGTGGCTGGGGCGGCGGCACCGTTCGCTCCCGTCCCAGCCACCGAACCGTGAAAGAGCAACACATGAAGCGCATGACATCGGAACGCGGAGCGGCAGCCGTCGAGTTCGCCCTGGTCTTGCCCGTTCTGTTGTTGCTGCTGCTGGGGATCGTCGAGTTCGGCCGCGTCTACAACGCTCAAATGCAGCTCACCGCAGCTGCACGGGATGGCGCGCGCGTCATGACCATCAACAGCACGGCGTCCAGCGCGGCGGAGTCCCGGGCGGCAGTGATCACCTCGGCCCCTGCACTGCACCCGCGGATTGCACCGGAGCAAGTCACCGTCGCCGTTTCCCCCAGTGCCACCGGGGTCTGTGCTCCGGGATCGGTCGCCACAGTCACCGTGGCCTACCCCATGGCTTTTCTCTCCGGCCTCTTCGGGGCCAGCATCACCTTGACCGGCAAAGGAGTCATGCAGTGCAGCGTCTGAGCGACGAACGCGGCGCCACCGCCGTCACCACCGCCCTTTTCATGGTGGTCCTGCTCGGCATGGCCGCCGTCGTCCTCGACATCGGGGCGCTGTACTTCGAGCGCGCCCAGCTGAAGAACGGCGCCGACGCCGGCGCGCTGGCCGTCGCCCAAAACTGCGCGGCAGGCCACTGCGCTGCTGACTTCACGGCCCTCGCCACCTCGCTCGCTAGCCAGAACGCGAACGACGGCCTGGCCAACGCCAGCGTCCAACTGGACCCCGCCGCCGCCACCGCCACGGTCACCACCACCACGCGGTCTTCGGACGGCCACTTCCTGGCCCAACACTTCGCGCCGATCCTCGGCCTGGACGACTCCGCCTCCATCACCACCGAATCCCGGGCCCGCTGGGGAGCCCCCGTCGCCGGCACAGCAGTCCTCCCCATCGCCATCTCCTACTGCCAGTTCCTGGGCATGCTCGACGGCGGCCTGCAGCGGGTGGAATTCAACCCCAACGGGCTGACAAACACTGGATGTTCCAGCTCGACGGTGCCGGGCAGCACCGGGGCGGCCTACACGATTCCGGGCGGCTTCGGCTGGCTGAAGCAAGATCCGGCCCGCCCGTGCCAGGCCAAGATCAACCTCGGCGCGACCGGCCTTCCGGGCTTCCCCGTCGATCCTGAAGTGGCCAGCGATACGGGTAACGACGTGCCGTCCTCCTGCAAGCAGACCAACATGCTGCAGCAGATTGCCGGCACCACCGTCCTGTTGCCGCTGTATGACAAGGTCGGTGGCCAGGGGACGAGTGGCTGGTACCACATCATCGGGTTCGCTGGCTTCAAGGTCGCCGGCTGGAACTTCAGCAGCACGTCCCATAACAACCTCAGCCCGGCCTCGGTGCAGTGCACCGGCAACTGCCGGGCACTGATCGGCGAGTTCGAAACGTTCGTGACGCTCGACGCCGGCGAACAAGACTTCATCTTCGGCGGCGCCAACAACACCTTCGGCGCCTCCCTCGTCACGCTTGTCCATTAGGAGCACCGTCGGTGAAAAAGAGAATCATAGGGGCCCTGGCGGCGCTGCTGGTGGCCGTCGTCGGAACCACGATGGTCCTCGCCTACATCGGCAGCGCCGATCAGCGTGCTCTGGCCGGCACCGAGACGGTGGAGGTCCTGGTGGTCGCAGAGAATGTGCCGGCAGGCACCCCCGGCGAAGAGCTCGGCGCGTATGTTGCGGCCGAGCTCGTTCCGGCCAAGGTCGCGGCGGCCGGGGTGGTAACGGACGTGCAGAAGCTGGCCGGACAGGTCGCCACCGTCGACCTGATCGCCGGGGAACAGCTGCTGGCCGCCCGCTTCGCCCCGCCCGCGGACCTGCAGGAACCGGGAACCGTGGCCGTCCCGAAGGGCATGCAGGAGGTCTCCATCTCCCTGGAGCCGGCACGCGTGGTCGGCGGGCAGTTGCAGGCCGGAGACACCGTGGGCGTCTTCATCTCGCTGGAAAACGGCCCCGAAAATACCGCACACGTCACACACTTGGAGCTGCATAAGGTCCTGGTCACCCGGGTCCAGGGCGTGGCGGTTGCCGCCGAGTCCGGCGATGCCACCGTTCCCGCCAACAACGTGCTGGTCACCCTGGCGGTCATGGCACCGGACGCCGAAAAGATCGTGTACGCCCAGGAGTTCGCCCGCACCTGGCTCTCGAAGGAACCGGCCGACGCCAGCGAAAAGGGAACGCGCACGGTGGACAGCGACGAGGTCTACGAATGAGCCGCTACGTACTGGTGGGCACCGACGCCGACTTCGAACAACGCTTCGCCGCCGCCGCGGTAGGTTCCCTAGCCGGCCATACCCAGCTGTGGAACGGCGCGGGCCTCCCCACCGAACCCAACGATGTCTTCGCCGTGCTGTCCAACCCGCAGCTCCTGGATGCCGTGGTGCTTGGCCCCGGGCTGGCCACCGGTCAGGCGCTGGCCCTGGCGGCCGAATTCGAATCCCAGCGGCCCGAGATTTCGGTGCTGCTGGTCGCGGCGCCGAGCCCCGACGTCGTGCTGGCCGCCATGCGTGCCGGCATCCGCGACGTCGTGGCTCCCGGCGCCGATGTCCGCGATATCGCCGCACTGCTGCACCGCGCGGTACGCAGCGCCAGCCACCGGCGGCACAGCGTACCCTCGTCCGATGGCCAGGCCGCGAACGGCCGCGTCCTCGCCGTCGTCTCGCCCAAGGGCGGCGCCGGGAAGACCACGGTGGCGACCAACCTCGCCGTCGGGCTGGCTGCCGCCTCGGAGCAGCAGACCGTCATCGTCGACCTGGACCTGCAGTTCGGCGACGTGGCCAGCGCGCTCTGCCTGGAGCCGGAACATTCCCTGGTCGACGCCGTGCAGCCGCACGCACAGAAGGACAGCATTGTGCTCAAGTCTTTCCTGGCCCGGCACCCCAGCGGGCTGTATGCGCTGTGTGCACCGCCGTCCCCGGCCGATGCCGACCAGGTCACCGGCGAGCAGGTATCGCTGCTCCTCGACCAGTTGGCCGCACAGTACGCGCACGTCATCATCGACACGTCCCCGGGGCTGTCGGAGCACACGCTGGCCGCGCTGGATCGCGCCACGGACTATATCTTCGTGGGCGGCATGGACGTTCCCAGCATCCGCGGACTCCGAAAGGAGCTCGAAATCCTGCGCGAGCTGGGCATGGAACCGCTCACCCGCCACATCGTGTTGAACGGGGCGGATCCGCGCGACGGGCTCACCCGCCGCGATGCGGAGACCACCCTCGGCTGCAAAGTCGACGACGTCATCCCGGACACCCGCGCGGTCCGGATTTCCACCAACCAAGGCGTGCCGGTGCTCGAAAGCGCCCCGCGCGATCCTGCGGCCCGCGCCTTGCACAAGGTGGTGGACCGCTTTGCCCCCGCCCCGGCCGGCCTGCTCAAGCGCCGCGGTCGTCACCGAAGAGGATAGCCATGAACCTTGCCCAACGGCTTCAGGCAGTGCACGGCACCGCCCCGATAGCTCCCCCCGCCCGCCACCATGCCGCCGCGCCCGCTGCCCCCGCCACCACCGCGCCGGCACCGGCTGCTTCCGCATCCGCTGCTCCGGCGACGACGACGGCGGCGGCGGCGGCGACGCCGACTCCCTCCGCCGCGGCCGCGGCGCAGCCGGCCTCTGCCGGCCGCACGGCTCCCCCGGCCGCCCTTCCCCCGGCGCAGGATGCCCTGTCCAAGATGAAGGAACGTGCGAGCAAGGTCCTCTTCGAACGCATGGGATCACGGCTGCTGGATGCTTCCCTGGACGAGGACAAACTGCACCTCGTGGTGCAGCAGGAGCTTGCCAAGGTTGTCGAGGAAGAAGAAAATCCGCTCAGCCACCTGGAGCGCCAGCGCCTGATCCGTGAGGTCAGCGACGACGTGCTCGGCTACGGTCCGCTGCAGCCGCTGCTGGAGGATCCGGACGTCTCCGAAATCATGGTGAACGGACCCGACATGATCTACGTGGAGCACAAGGGCAAGCTCTCGCGCAGTTCGGCCCGCTTCCTGTCCGAGGACCAGCTGCGCCGCGTCATTGAACGCATCGTGTCCAGGGTCGGCCGCCGGATCGACGAATCGTCGCCGCTCGTCGACGCACGTTTGGCCGACGGCTCGCGCGTGAATGCGGTCATCCCGCCGCTGGCAGTCAACGGGTCCTCCCTGACCATCCGGAAGTTCGCCGCCGACCCCTTCCAGGTCCAGGACCTTATTGGTTTCGGTACGCTCTCCCCGGAGATGGCCGCGTTGTTGGACGCCTGCGTCCGGTCACGGCTGAACATCATCGTCTCCGGCGGCACCGGTACCGGAAAGACCACGCTGCTCAACGTGCTCTCCTCCTTCATTCCGGCCGGCGAACGCATCGTCACCATCGAAGACGCCGTGGAACTGCAGCTGCAGCAGGACCACGTAGTCCGGCTGGAAAGCCGCCCGAGCAACATCGAGGGGAAGGGCGCGATCACCATCCGCGACCTCGTCCGCAACTCGCTGCGCATGCGCCCGGACCGGATCGTGGTGGGCGAGGTCCGCGGCGGAGAAACACTGGACATGCTCCAGGCCATGAACACCGGGCACGACGGATCGCTGTCCACGGTGCATTCGAACTCCCCCCGGGACGCCATCGCGCGCCTGGAGACCCTGGTGCTGATGGCCGGGATGGACCTGCCCCTGCGCGCGATTCGGGAACAGATCGCCTCCGCGGTGGACGTCATCGTTCAGTTGACCCGCCTGCGCGACGGTACCCGCCGGGTCACGCATGTGACCGAGGTACAGGGCATGGAAGGCGACATCGTGACGCTGCAGGACGCCTTCGTCTTCGACTACAGCGCCGGTGTGGATGCCAGCGGCAGGTTCCTGGGCAAACCCATGCCAACCGGAGTTCGTCCGCGGTTTACCGACCGGTTCCGGGAACTGGGCATCGACCTGCCGGCCGACATCTTCGAGCCGGCCGCCGGCCCGTTGCGCCCGCAGGCGGCAACGCGATGACCCCGGCGGTCCTGGTTATAGGAATGCTGTGTTGCTACGGCTCGCTGGCCCTGCTCGTATGGGCCGCCTTCGGCACGCGGTCCCTGCGGCTTTCGCCGTCCCGCCGTGGCGCCCCGGAACAGGGCTCCCGGCTCAGTGACGTGGCCGCCCGCTCCACCGCTGCCATCGAACGGCTCCTGGCCCGCCGCCGGGAAGCCCCGGCGATGGCCGGCGCCCTCGAAGCCGCCGGGCTGAGGCTCACCCCCGCCGAACTGGTGGTCCTGGTTTTGTCCGGCGCCGCGGTCGGCGCGGCCCTCGGAATTATGCTCGCGGGACCCGCCGCCGGCTTGCTCCTGGCCGTTGCGGCCCCGGCCGTCGCCAAAGGGGTCCTGGTCTTCCGCGCCGGCCGGCGCCGGACGGCCTTCGCTGACCAGCTCGACGACACGCTCCAGCTGCTGGCCAGCGGACTGCGTGCCGGCCACAGCCTGCTGCGCGCCGTGGACGCGGTCTCCGCCGAATCGGCGGCACCGACGTCCGAAGAGCTGCGGCGGGTGGTCAACGAAACGCGGCTGGGCCGAGACCTCGGCGAATCGCTGCACGATACCGCCGACAGGATGGGCAGCGAAGACTTTCACTGGGTCGCCCAGGCCATAGACATCCACCGGGAAGTGGGTGGCAACCTGGCCGAAGTCCTGGACCAGGTGGGCCAGACGATCAGGGAACGCTCCCAGATCCGGGGCCAGGTCAAGGCGCTCAGCGCCGAAGGACGGATCTCCGCCCTGGTCCTGATGGTCCTGCCCTTTGGACTCAGCGCGTTCCTGTTCGTGTCCAGCCCCGGCTATCTGGACAGTTTCACCCAGAGCCCGCTCGGTTTCTCCCTGCTGTTCGTGGCCGGAGCCCTGCTCGTCGCGGGCGGGCTGTGGATGCGCAAAGTCGTCAGCTTCAAGTTCTAAAGTTCAGCACCGTAAGTAAAGGAGTCCGCCGATGCCGCTGACTGTCATGGTGGCTGCCGCAGCCCTGGTGCTGTCGCTCCCGCTGTTTGCCTGGTCCCTGCTGGGCGGCAAGCATCCCCAGCACGAGGCCATCCGGGCCAATTTGTCCCGTGGCCTGGCCGGGCCGCGCGCGGTCAAACGCGCCCGCAGGCGCCGGTTCGAGGCGCTGGCCACCCGGTTCACGCCGGCAACCTTTGCCCAGCGCTTGGAACGCCAGCTGGCGCTGGCCGGACGTCCCGAGGCCTGGCCGCTGAAGCGGCTCATGGCTGCCAAGATCGTCCTTGCCGTGGCAGGCATTGTGGTCGGGCTCCTGTACGTGGCCGCCGCATCCGCGGGGCCCAGCGTCCTGCTGGCGATCGTCATCGCCGTCGTCGCCTACTGCCTCCCTGACCTTCTGCTGCACAGCGCGGGCCAGAAACGCCAAGCAACGATTAGCGAGGAACTGCCGGACACGTTGGACCAAATGACCATCGCCGTGGAGGCCGGCCTGGGCTTTGATGCGGCGGTCGCCCGGGTAGGAGCGAACGGTTCCGGTCCGCTCGCCGCCGAACTGATCCGCGTCCTGCAGGACATGCAGGTGGGCCGCTCGCGCCGCGAGGCCTACGACTCGCTGGCCGGCAGGACCACCTCGAAGGACCTGCAGCAGTTCGTTCGCGCCGTCATCCAGGCGGACGCCTACGGCGTTTCCGTCTCCGGCGTGCTCCGCACGCAGGCGGCCGAAATGCGCGTCAAGCGGCGCCAGCGCGCCGAGGAAAAGGCCATGCAGATCCCGGTCAAGGTAGTCTTCCCGCTGATGTTCTGCATTCTTCCGGTGCTTTTTATCGCGCTGCTCGGCCCTGCGGCACTGAACATCATCGCCACCCTGGGCGGCTGACGAGGACCGGCAGGCACGTCGGCATCCTCAGCAATCCCGCAACATTAGCCAAAGAAACCGGAAAACCGGCAGACCCGCCCGACATCGGAAAGTAGTCTCGAACCATGCCCATCCCATCCACCCACTGTGCACCGACCGGGCCGGCCCCGGCCGGGACCCGCCGCGTGCGGCGCCTGCCATGATGGCCGCTGACCAGCACCACGTCCTGCCGCTGGTTGACCGCGCGGTAGTGGAGGACCTCGGCGACGGTTTGGCCGACCACGGCATCGCCCGCGGCTTGGTCCAGGACTTTTCCGAGGCATGGCCGGAACGGTTTAGCTGCCTGGAGACCGCGTTGGACAGCCAGGACCGGACCGATTCCTTGGACGCAGCCCTCAGCCTGAAGACCGCCTCGATGATGGTGGGTGCCAGCCGACTGGCCTGGCTGGCCGGCGAGGTGGAGGCTCATATTCGTGCGGCGGATTTCGCAGAGGCAGCCGCCCTGCTTGGTCTCATCCAGCAGTGCGGTGCGGCCACGGTGAGCGAAATGCAGGGCATGAGGGCCGAGCCGGGAGCACCCGCTATACCGAGCGCTCCGGAGCCAGCCGATAACCGATTCCCCGCACCGTAACGAGCCAGCGCGGGCGGTGCGGATCTTCCTTCAGTTTGCGCCGCAGATTGCCCACATGGACTTCGATCGCCCGCTCATCGGCTTCGCTGATGTAGGCGTCCTCGGGGTAATAGTCCCCGCGCACTACCTTGACCAGCTCCGCCTTCGAGCGGACCGCCCCCGAACTGCGCAGCATCTCCTGGAGCACGTTGAACTCGCTCCTGGTCAGCCGCAATTCCTCACCCTCGCGCGACGCCGTACGCCGATCGGAATCGAGGACGAGCCCATTGTGCTCGAGGATTCTGCTGTCGGCGGGCGGGGCCGACGGCAGCGGCGGTGCGTTGGCCGGGGTGGCTTCCAGCGGATGAGGAGTGCGGGGCCGGCGCATCATCGCATGGATCCTGGCCCGCAGCTCGCGGGGACGGAACGGTTTGGTCATATAATCGTCTGCCCCAAGCTGCAACGCCGTGAGCGTGTCGAGTTCTTCGTTCCTGCTGGTGAGCATCACGATGTAGCAGTTGCTGAACTGACGGATCCTCCGGAGCACTTCGAAGCCGTCGATGTCCGGCAGCGAGATGTCCAGGGTGACGACGGTGGTGATCCGTTGCCGCACGGCATGGATCCCTTCCCGCCCGCTCGCGGCCGCCTGTACGTCGAATCCTGATTGCAGGAGGACGGCGCTCACGAGATTGCGGATGTCCACGTCGTCTTCGATCACTACGGCCGCACCCGGGTCACTCATTCTGCATCTCCTCCCTGCACGGTCCGCGTCGGGCTGCCCGAAGGCCATCCGGGCCTCTGCAGAAGCCCGGAACTCTGATACTCCTAGAGGTTAATCGATTCTTCCTACTATGAGCCTATGTCGGGCAGTGATGTGATGAAAGGGTGACCAACGATCTACGGAGTTGAGGGACCCGAAGGAACAAGGGCTCTGGCCTGTGAGCGGGTCCGGTGACTTTGCTGTTACCGGTCCTGCTTGCCGCGCTCGGAGCCCTAGCCGGCTGGTGCGTCTTTGCACTCGCCCACCGGGAGGACCGCACGGTACTTCCTGCCGCGTGGCGCTGGCCGATGGCGGCCGCAACGGGCATCCTCTGCGGCCTCCTGGCTCCGGCCCGGGAAGCCGCAGAGCTTCCCGCCTTCGGCCTTCTCGCCGTCCTGGGCGTGCTGCTGGCCGCGATTGACCTGCGGCATAAGTTGCTGCCGAATCGCGTGGTCCTTCCGTTCCTGGGGACGGCAGTGGCGCTGCTGCTCCTGCCTGCCTTGACGGGCTCCGCGTGGCAGCCGGTCATGGCCGGGCTGCTCGGCTCGCTGGCGATGTTTGCCTTCTACCTGCTGGCGGCTTTAATCAAGCCCGGCGGCATCGGCATGGGAGACGTGAAGCTTGCTGCCGTCGTGGGCCTGTATGCCGGCTACGACGGCGTAGCGGCCTGGGTGGCCGTGCTGCTGGGGGCGTTCCTGCTAAACGCGGCGGCCATCGTCCTGCTCATGCTGGCCCGCGTGCTTAAGCGGGATTCGGACATCCCGTTTGGCCCGTCCATGATCACCGCCACGCTCGTGGTCGCGCTGGCCGGCCCGCTGCCCGGATAGCCCCGGGCTTACAACAGCCGGCGGGCAGCGTCCGCGGAAGTGACGGTGAACATTTCCGGTTGCCGGAAGCCGACCGAAGCGAACGCCCGCAAGACCGCATCCCGCACCGCATCCACCTCGTTTGCCGGCACCAGGGCGACGGCGGAACCGCCGAATCCCCCGCCGGTCATGCGGGCACCCAGGGCGCCGTTCGCCTGAGCGGTCTCTACGGCCAGGTCCAGCTCCGGACAGGAAATTTCGAAGTCATCGCGCATGGAAACGTGGCTGGCGTCCAGCAACCGGCCGACGGCCGCGGGCCCCTCGGAGCGCAGAATTCTCGCGGTCTCCACCACGCGCGCGTTCTCGGTGACGATGTGCCGGGCGCGGCGGAAAGTCTCATAGTCGAGCAGCCGTTGAGCTTCCGGCAGCCGGTCGAGCGGTACGTCGCGCAGCAGCGGCACACCCAGGGCTTCCGCGGCCCGGTTGCAGGAGTCGCGGCGGCTGGCATAGTCGCCGGTGGCATGGGCATGCGAAACCTTGGTATCCATGACCAGGCAGGCCAGGCCCGCAGCCTCGAGGTCCAGTGGCACCAGTTCCACGGCTTCGCTGCGGCAGTCCAGAAACACCGCGGACCCGGCCGCCCCGAACAGGGAGGCGTACTGGTCCATGATGCCGGTGGGCGCGCCGACCACCTCGTTCTCCGCGCGCCGCCCGGCGGCAGCCAGCCCGGCCCGATCCAGCCCCGGAGGCTCCGGCCCCGCCCTATCCGGCCCCGCATCCGCCCGCCGCCCTCCCACCAGTTCGGCCAGGCCGAGGGCTACCGCGCATTCCAGCGCGGCGGACGAGGACAAGCCGGCGCCGACCGGAACGTCCGAATCCACCAGCAGGTCGAAGCCGGGCAGGCGTACCCCCGCCTGCCCCAGCGCCCAGGCCACGCCCAGCGGGTACGCCGACCAACCGGAAACCGAGCCGGGGCCAAGATCGTCCAGCCCGATCTCCACCGCCTCGGCGCCCGGCAGCGCCGAGGCCACCCGAACGGTGCGGTCGCCGCGCACGGCGAGCGCCGCCGTCGTGATCTTGTCGATGGCGAACGGCAGCACGAAGCCGCCGTTGTAATCGGTGTGTTCGCCGATCAGATTGGCCCGTCCCGGTCCTGCCCAGACCCCGTCCGGGCGGCGCCCGAACCGTGCGGCGAAGGCGTCGGCGGTGCGTGCGGCCAAAGCTTCGGCGGTCACGGGGCCTCCCCGCCGGCGCCCCCGCCGGCGGCCCGAGTCCCTTCGTCCGCCGCGCGTGTCCCGCCCGGGCCGCCGCTGCCGGCACCCGGTATGCGGCCAGGATCCGCCTCCCGCAGCGCGGCGGCCACCTGCTCCGGCAGGGTGTCGTTGATGAAGGCGCCCATCGCTGCCTCGGAGCCCGCCAGGTACTTCAGCTTGTCGGCGGCCCGTCGCGGCGAGGTCAGCTGCAGGTGCAGGTAGCCCGCTTCCCGCAGCGCCCGGGCGACCGGCGCCTGGTGCCAGGCGGCGATGTACGGGGTCGGGCTGTCGTAGAGCGCGTCGAACCGGCCCAGCAGCTGCGGGTACAGCACCGCCAGTTCGTCCCGCTCCGCGCCCGTGAGCCCGGCGAGATCCGCGATCTGCCGGTGCGGCACCAGGTGCACCTCCAGCGGCCAGCGCGCGGCGAACGGCACGTAGGCGCTGAAGTGTTCGCCTTCGAGAACCATCCGGGAGCCGTCGGAGCGCTCATGGCCGAGCACCGCCCCGGTCAGCGTCTGCCGCCCGCCGGTGGCCTCGAAGTGTTTCCGGGCCGCCGCCGCCATGACCGCCCCGCGCGGGGGCAGGTAGGAGTAGGCGTAGATCTGACCGTGCGGATGGTGCAGCGTCACGCCGATCTGGGCGCCGCGGTTTTCGAAGCAGAAGACCTGGGCAATCCCGTCCGTCGCGCTGAGCGCCGCGGTCCGGTGCGCCCACGCGTCGATCACGGTGCGCACGCGGCGGGTGTCCAGCCCGGCGAACGAACCGGTGTGCGCCGAGGTGAAGGAGACCACCTCGCAGCGCCCGCCGGCGGTGTAGGCGCGGCCCCACTCCGGGTCCTCGGGCGTTGCCAGCAGGTCCGGCCCGAGCGACGGAAACCGGTTCTCGAACACGGCCACGTCATAGTCGGCCGCCGGGATTTCGGAGGCGTAGTCCGGCGTGCTCGGGCACAGCGGGCACGCGTCCGCCGGCGGCAGGTAGGTGCGGGTCTGCCGGTGCGCGGCCAGCGCCACCCACTCCCCCGTCAGCACGTCGTAGCGCAGCTCCCCCACCGGCGGCCGTTCCGGCAGGTCCCGGGTGTCCCGCGAATCCCGCGGAACCGGCCGCGCGCCGTCGTCGAAAAAAAGCAACTCCCGGCCGTCCGCCAAACGGGTCGCGGTCACCGCGGTGACGGGGGCGCCTTCCGGAACAACGACGGCGGTGCCCGCCCCGGGCTGGGCACGATCCACGGTGCTTCGCTCAGGCACGGCGCCGCTTCGCCGCACAGGTCACGCAAAATTGTGCTTCCGGCCGGATCTCCAGGCGTTCGCGCGGGATGGGGTTGCCGCACGAGGCGCACGTCCCGTAGGTGCCGGCCGCGAGCCGTGCCCGGGCGGCGGCGATGTCTGCCAGCGCCTTTTCCGTGCTGGCCAGCAGCGCCACTTCGCGCGCGCGTTCCAGCGTGGCCGTGGAGCCCTCGGGGTCGTGTTCGTCGTCGGCCGGGACGTCCCGGGTGGCCGCGGTGACCTCGGCAATGTCGACCGTGAGGCGCTCCACCTGGGCGCGGTCCGACGCCTCGCGGGCGTCCAGCAGCGCGGCGAAGTGCTCCACATCGTCGTGGGTCAAGCTCTCGCTCATCTGTGCCTCCCGTCGGCCGGACGGTCCGGCAGGTCCGGACCAGGGTGCCCCTAGAATACGCCGTTGCCGCGGTACATGGGGTGGACGCCTGTCACGGGACGCTCCCCGCCGCGGCGGCGGTCAGGTCAGCCGGTGGCGGCCGGGCCGGGTCAGCCGGTCAGCCGGGCCCGTCAGCCGTTATCCGGTCAGCCGGTCAGCCGTTGAGCTTGCCGGCCATCCGCTCCCGCATGGCCACACTGGCCGAGTTCAGCCCGATGATCCGCACGTCCTTGCCGTGGGCGCGGTACTTCTCGGTGATCGCGTCCAGTGCCGCCACGGTCGAGGCGTCCCACAGGTGCGAGGCGTGCATGTCGATGATGACCTTGTCCGGGTCCAGTGCGTACTGGAACTGGGTGTAGAGGTCGTTCGAGGACGCGAAGAAGAGCTCGCCGTCGACCACGTAGGTGGCTGTCTCCTCGCCGTTCAGTTCCAGCACCGTCCGCTCGACGGTCACCAGGTGCGATACCCGGTTGGCGAACAGCACCATGGCGGTCAGCACGCCGAGCCCGACGCCGATGGCCAGGTTGTTCGTGGCGACGGTGGCGATGACGGTGACGAGCATGACCGCGGTCTCGCTCTTCGGCATCATCTTCAGGGTCGAGGGTTTGATGCTGTGCCAGTCGAACGTCGCCCAGGACACGAAGACCATCACGGCCACCAGGGCCGCCATCGGGATCAGCGCCACGATGTCGCCGAGAACCACCACGAGGATGAGCAGGAACAGGCCGGCGAGGAAGGTGGAGAGGCGGGTGCGGGCTCCGGAGGCCTTCACGTTGATCATGGTCTGGCCGATCATCGCGCAGCCGCCCATGCCCCCGAAGAAGCCGGTGATGATGTTCGCGGCGCCCTGGCCCAAGGACTCGCGGGTCTTGTTGGAGCGGGTGTCCGTGACGTCGTCGACCAGCTTGGCCGTCATCAGCGATTCGAGCAGCCCCACGAACGCCATCGCCAAGGCATACGGGAAGATAACCTTCAGGGTTTCCAGGGTCAGCGGTACTGCCGGGAAGAACAACGCGGGCAGGCTGTCCGGCAGCTCGCCCTTGTCGCCCACGGTCGGCACCGCAACCGAGGCGAACACCGTGATCAGCGTCAGCACCACGATGGCGACCAAGGGCGCGGGAACCGCGTTGGTCAGCTTCGGAAGACCGAAAACAATCGCCAGCGCCAGCGCGGTCAGCGGGTACACCAGCCACGGAACGCCCAGCAGTTCAGGCACCTGCGCCATGAAGATCAGGATGGCCAGCGCGTTGACGAACCCCACCATCACCTGCCGCGGAATGAACCGCATCAGCTTGGCGACGCCAAGCGCCGCCAGCAGCACCTGGAACACGCCGGCCAGGATGACCGCCGCCACCAGGTAGTCGAGGCCGTGGCTTTCCACCAGCGGGGCAATCACCAGCGCCACCGCGCCGGTGGCAGCTGAAATCATCGCCGGGCGGCCGCCCAGGAACGCGATCGAGACAGCCATGGTGAAGGAGGCGAACAGCCCGACGCGCGGGTCCACCCCGGCGATGATGGAGAACGCGATGGCCTCGGGGATCAGGGCCAGCGCGACCACCAAACCGCCGAGCACTTCCGTCTTCAGCAGCCGCGGCGACTTGAGGGTGCGCAGCACGGACTGGCGCTCCTCGGGAGTCAGCTCAGGCCGGGCAGCGGCGGTTGTCGTGGGCATGGGGGCTCCATTCGCATCCTGAAGGCGGCAGGCCTTCGCGTACATCTAAAGTCTGGGGGCGCGGCGATGCGCGGGGAAGTAGTCGACGGACAAGAACGTCGATATCGGTTACAACCCTAACCTAACGTAAGGGTAGAGTTGTAACCGGGTGACCACGGGAGGGATGGACCATGAGCAAGGCCGAAAGTACCGCGTCGGGCACGCGCACGATGCACATCGGCGAACTCGCGGAGGCCACAGGCCTGTCGCTGCGGACCATCCGCCACTACGACGACATCGGGCTGCTGCCGGCCACCACGCGCACCGAGGGCGGCTTCCGGGTCTATACCCAGTCGGATCTGGACCGTTTGCTGATCATCCGCTCCATGAAACCGCTTGGCTTCACGCTGGAGGAGATGGCCGAGCTCCTGGACATCATCGACGTTTTAGCCGACGGCGCCGTCCATCCAGCCGAACGCAAACTCTTGCAGGACTACATCGGGCGCGCCGACGAAAAACGCAACAAGCTCGCCCTGAACCTGACCCGGGCGGACGAGTTCATCAGCGACCTGCGCGGGCGGTGACCGCCGGTCCCGCCCGTTCGGACCCCTCCCCCCTGCCGCTGCTCCCGGGGCAGCGGTAACCTCGGAGGAGGAGGTACCGCCATGGCAGCCGAACTCCAAACCGATGTGCTGATTGTCGGGGCAGGTCCCACCGGGCTGATGCTCGCCAACTGGCTGGCCAAGCTGGGCGTCGACCACATCATCGCGGACGGCAAGTCGGGCCCCACGAGGGAATCCCGGGCCCTCGGGGTGCAGGCGCGCAGCATGGAAATTTACGACCAGCTGGGCGTCGCCGACACCGTCATGGCCGAAGGCGTCCTCGCCGAAGCGGTGGTCATCGGGTTCGGCACGAAGCCGCGCGGCAGGGTCCCGCTGGGCCGGATGGGCCGCGGGATCACGCCTTTCCCGGGCATCATGTTCTACGAACAAAGCAAGAACGAGGAGCTGCTGCTCAAGAACCTGCACGCACTCGGCGGCGAGGTGCTGTGGGAGTGCCGCGTTGCCGCCCTGGACGTCGCGGGCGGCAGCCACCCGGACCACCCCGTCACGGCGCAGCTGACGGGCCCCGCTGGCAAGGCGACGGTCCGCGCCCGCTACTGCGTGGGGACGGACGGCGCCTCGTCGACCGTGCGGACCAGCCGCGGCATCGGGTTTGAGGGCTCCACCAGTCCGCACACCTTCTTTGTCAACGACGCCACCGAGGTCCGGGGCCTCTTCGGCGACGTGGTCAATATCCGCGCGGGCGTGGACGAGTTCCTGCTGGCCTTTCCCATGAGCGGGCCGGACCACCTCCGGCTGATCGGCGTAATCCGTGATCCCGAAGGCGGCTTCCAGGGGCGGGACGACGACGGCGGGGCGGACGTCTCCGAGGAGTCCCTCCGGGAGCGCCTGGTTCAGAAGTTCGGCGTCCGCTACGGCGCCTCGAACTGGTTCTCCACCTACCGCGTGCATCACCGGATCGCCGCCCGGTTCCGCGACGGGCCGGTCTTCCTCGCCGGGGATGCGGCCCACGTCCATTCCCCCGTCGGTGCGCAGGGCATGAACACCGGCCTGCAGGACGCCCACAACCTGGCCTTTAAGTTCGCCGATGTCCTCGCCGGCCGGGCCGCGGACTCCTACCTGGACCGATACGAGGCCGAACGGCGGCCGGTGGCGGTGCGGCTGCTGCAAAGCACGGACCGGGTGTTCGCCTTCATCACGTCGACGGCACCGTGGGCGCTCGCCGCCCGGAGGTCGGTGCTGCCGTTCCTCATTCCCGTGGCGGCGCGGGTGGTGCCGCGGTCCTCCGGTGCCTCCCGAGTGTTCGGTTATCTATCGCAGACCCGGATCCATTACTGGATGGCCCCGGGCGCCAAGGAAGCGGCCCGCGGCCGGCGGGGCCGCGTCGTGGGACGGCGGCTGCCGTACACCGGCAGCAACTTCGACGTCCTGCGCAGCCTTCAGTGGCAGGTGCACTCGTACGGCGACCCGGGCGCCGTCGTCGTCAATCACGTGGAGGCAGCGCTGGGGCTGCCGATGCACGCGCTGCCGCGCAACGGGAACAAGAAGCTCGATCCGGACCAGCTGTACCTGGTGCGCCCCGACGGGTTCGTGGCGGCGCAGTCCCTGCCCAGCCATGCCGTGGCCACGTTTACCCAGGCACTGCGGCGGGGACGCCGTTCCGCCAAGGTCTGAGCCAACGCCTGCTCCGCGCCCATCCGGGGCCGGACACGTTCGGAAGGAAAGCCGATGGTGCTGTATCTCTCGAAGTTCAGCTACACCCCGGAGACCTGGGCCAGGATGATCAACAACCCGGAGGACCGGGGGAAGGCGGCCAAGGCCTACATCGAATCCGTCGGCGGGAAACTGCACGGCTTCTGGTACGCCTTCGGCGCGCACGACGGCTACAGCGTGTGGGAGGCCCCGAACAACGTCTCCATGGCCGCCGTCGCCCTGGCCATCAGCGGAGGCGGTGCGCTGAGTTCCTTCGAAACAACCGTGCTGCTGACCATCGACGAGACCATCGACGCCCTGCGCATGGCCGGCGAAGTCCGTTACCGGGCTCCCGGCGTCACGGGGTCCGGCTGACCCCCACGCCCTTGGGCACCACCATCATGGGGCAGAGGCCGTGGTGCAGCACCGCCTGGCTGACCGAGCCCAGCAACAGGCCCGGAAATCCGCCGTGGCCGCGCGTCCCCAACACCATCAGCTGGGCCGTGCGGGTGGCGTGGACCAGGACTTCCGCGGGTTTGGCCAGATAAAAGTTCCAGCTCGCATCCAGGTCCGGGTAGCTGCCGCGGACCTCCCGCAGCGGGCCGTCCAGCTCAGCGGCGACCTCCTCGCGGAACCGGTGGGCACCCTCGGCGTGGTCCAGCCAGACCGAATCGCGGTAGAAAGGCGCCCGGGACGAAAGCATCCGCAGCGGGACTGAGCGGCGGCTGGCTATCTCGGCCGCCGCCCACAGGGCGGGATTCGCACTCCCCGACTGGTCGACGCCGACCACCACCTGCCCCGCGTAGCTGAACTTTTCGGAGGCATCCGGCGGATGCAGCCCCCGGTCCGACCCCTCCCGCGGCGACGGCAGCAGCCAGGGCACCGGTCCGCCGGGTAGTTCGGCCGCGGCATCCGGGGAGAGTTCGGCGGCCGTCGCGCCCGGTTTCCAGCGCTGCGGCACCACCACCGTGGGGCAGGCGGCGTGGGCCGCCAGGCCCGAGGAGACACTGCCCAGCAGCCGTCCCGCAAAGCCGCCGCGGCCGCGCTTGCCCACCACGGCCAGTCCGGCGGAAGCAGATTCGTCCACCAGCACTTCGCTCGGGTCCCCGGCCACCACGTGCCCTTCGGCCTGGAGCCCCAACGCTCCGGCGCGGTCAAGCGCCGCCTGCAGCACCCCTTCCCCGCCGCGCCGGGCGGTGGCCAGATACTGGTGGTCCACCTGCGGATCGTCCACGCCCGCGGTTGAGACGACGGTGACCAGCCGCACCGGCCATCCGCGGGACTGGGCCTCGAACAACCCCCAGTCCAGCGCCCGGGCGCTGGTTTCCGAGCCGTCGAATCCCACCAGGACGACCTCTTCCATGCCTTCCACCCTAGGGGACGGCCGCGCGGCTGAGTAGGGGCAGCGGGTTCCGACGGCGGCCGGGCCTCACCAAACCATTGCCGTAGGCTGAACACAGGTTTAGACTGCTGAACATGCGTTCAGCAGCGCCGCCGCAGGCTGCCGCACCCAGTGATCTCACCGCCCGTGCCCGGGTCCGGGACACCGCCGTCGTACTGTTCGGCAGCCGGGGTTTCCGGGTGGGTGTCCGCGCCATTGCTGACGCGGCAGGGGTCAGCCCCGCGCTGATCCTGCACCATTTCGGTTCCAAAGACGGTCTGCGGACGGCCTGCGATGAATACGTGTTGGCCAAAATCGGCGCCTACAAGCAGCAGGCAGTCCACTCCGGCTCGCCGACGGAACTGCTGGCGGCCATGGCGGAGCTGGAGGAAACGGCGCCGCTGGTCGGCTACGCCTTGCGGAGCCTGCAGTCCGGCGGCGAGCTGGCCCAGTCCTTCATCGAGCACTTCGCCGCGGACGCCGAGGCCTGGCTGGCCCAAGGCGTCGCCGCCGGCACCATCCACCCGTCCGTCGACGAGCAGGCGCGCGCCCGCTATCTGACCATCCAGGGATTCGGTGCCATGCTGCTGGACCTGACGCTTCACCCCCCGGAGGATCCCACCGATTTTTCCGCCATCATGCGCGGCTACCTGGACCGGCACGGCCTTGCCAACGTGGAACTCTACACGCAGGGCCTGATGACCACCCGCGACCTGCTCGACGCCTACCTGATGTATGTGACGGACCCGCCCGGTTCCTGACCCGCCGCGTCTCTGTCCCGTCCGCGCCCCGCGCACCCTTGTTCCTTCCATATTCCGCCCCGAAGCAGGTGGTTTCCATGTCTGAAGTAATCGACCTGAACCAAGTGGACAAGGCCTTCGGCTCCGTCCGCGCCCTGGACCAGCTCAACCTGGTGCTGGAACCCGGCGAGGTCCACGGCTTCCTCGGCCCCAACGGTGCCGGCAAGTCCACCACCATCCGCATCATTCTCGGCCTGTTGAAGGCCGACGCCGGAACCGTGCGGCTCTTCGGCGAGGACCCGTGGTCGCGCGCGGTGCCCCTGCACCGCCGGCTGGCCTACGTTCCCGGTGACGTCAGCCTCTGGCCCAAGCTCACCGGCGGGGAGGCGATCGACCTGTTTGCCAGCCTCCGCGGCGGGATCGACCGCAGGCTCAAGGCCGAACTGTTGGAACGCTTCCAGCTGGATCCCACCAAGAAGACACGCTCCTATTCGAAGGGCAACCGGCAGAAGGTCGCGCTCGTCGCCGCCTTGGCCAGCGACGTCGAGCTTCTGGTGTTGGACGAGCCGACGTCCGGACTGGACCCGCTGATGGAACTGGAATTCCAGCAGTGCATCCGCGAGTCGAGGCACGCCGGCAAGACGGTGCTGCTCTCCAGCCACATCCTGGCCGAGGTGGAAGCCTTGTGCGACAAGGTCACCATCATCCGGGCCGGCCGCGCTGTCCAAACCGGTTCGCTCGCGGAACTGAGGCACCGGCGGCGCACCGCCGTCGTCGTGGTGGCCGACGGCGATGCCACCGCGGTGGGCAGCCTCACCGGCGTGCACGACCTCCGGCGCGAAGACGGGCGCGTGCACTTCACCGTTGACGAAGCCGCGCTGCCGGCCGCGTTGTCGGCCCTGCTCCCGCTGGGTGTCCGCAGCCTGACCAGCACGCCTCCGACGCTGGAGGAACTGTTCGTTCACCAGTACGGCCCCGATGGGCGGGCCGCGGCCGAAAGCGGCAGGTCATGAGCACCGCTACCGCGGCGCCGGGGATCTCCCGTGCGCGCAGCCCACGGAATCAGGCGCTGGCCGGGACCGGCCGGCTTCTCCGCCTGGCGCTGCGGGTCGACCGGGTGCGGATCCCGGTCTGGGCGCTGGCCCTCGGCGGGTTCATCAGCTACTTCGCGCTGGTGCTGCCCCAGGTGTACGGCGACCAGGCGGCATGGCAGAGCCGGGCGGCGATCATGCAGGACCCGTCCGGCGCCCTGCTGGCAGGCCCGGGGTACGGCCTGGAGAACTACGGCCTGGGCCCGATGCTGGCCAACGAAGTGCTGGGGATGCTGGCGGTGGCCACCGCGTTGATGTCCATCTTCTCGGTAATCCGGCACACCCGGGCCAATGAAGAAGCCGGACGTGCCGAGCTCATCCTGGCCGCGCCGGTGGGACGGCGCGCACCGCAGACTGCCGCGTTGGCGGTCATGCTGCTCACCAACCTGGCGGTGGCAGCGGCCCTGTTCGCGGCACTGGTGGCCAACGGTCTCGCGGCACTCGATTCGCTGGCGATGGCGGCCGGAGCGGCGCTGGTCGGGGTCGTCTTCGGCGCGGTGGCGGCGCTGACCGCGCAGCTGAGCGAACATGCGCGGACAGCCAGCGGCATGGCCGGGGCGCTGCTGGGTCTGGCGTACATCCTCCGCGGCATCGGCGATGCCCAGGCGCTGGGCGGCACCGCGTTGTCGTGGCTCTCCCCCATCGGTTGGGTCCAGCAGGCGCGGGCCTATGTCGAGCTGCGCTGGTGGCCCTTGCTGCTGTGCCTGGCGCTCGCGGCGCTGCTGGTGCCGGCGGCGTATCTGCTGCAGGGCCGGCGCGACCTGGCCGCTGGGCTGGTGCCCGCACGCCGGGGCCGCGCCAATGCCACGCCGCTGCTGGTGCGGCTGCCGGGGCTGTTCCTTCGGTTGGAGCGCGGCAGCATCGTCAGCTGGTCGCTCGGCCTGTTCGTCTTCGCCGTGCTGACCGGGTCTCTGGCCCAGGCGGTGGTGGACAGCTACGAGTCACAGCCGCAACTGGCCGCGGTGCTGGGCCTGGACGACAGCTCCGACTTCCTCCGGACCGCGCTGGCCGCGTTCCTGAAGTATTTCGCCATGGCCGTGGCCGTGTTCGCCGTGGTCTCCATGGGCAGGCTCGGCAAGGAAGAAGCCGACGGCCGAACCGGGGCCGTGCTCGCCGCCTCGGTGGGGCGGGCGCACTGGGTCCTGAGCGCGCTGCTCGTCACCTCGCTGGCCTCGGCGCTGATGCTCGTTGTCTCAGGGTTGGGCCTGGCCCTGGGCGCGCTCTCGGTGGTCGGCGACAGCTCGGTGATCGCGGAATTCGCTCCCGCCGGGCTGGTTTTCCTGCCCTTGATCCTCTGTTTCGCCGGTGCCGGCGCCCTCGCCTACGGGCTGCACAGCGGTACCTGGTGGGTCTGGATCCTGCTGATTGCTGCACTGCTGGCGGGCATGTACGGGCCGGTGCTCAACCTGCCGGAGGCGGTGCTGGACGCCGAGCCGTTCGGACTGGTCCCGCGGGTTCCGGCCGCGGACGTGGACGTGCTGCCGCTGGCCTGGATGTCGGCGGTCGCCCTGCTGCTCACCGTCGGCGGGACGCTGGCCTTCCGGCGCCGTGACCTGGAGGCCTGACAGCCCGCGGAGCAGCGGCCCCCGGGCCGGTGTTGCCATGCCGGCGCGGCAGCGGACGGAAGCCGCGCCTGCGGGGGCCGAAAGCCGGGGCGGCTACGCCCTGCCGTCCTGGTAGACGTCCGGAATGCCGTCGTTGTCGGCGTCGACCTGTTCCTCGGCCTCGATGCGCCGGTAGTGCCGGTTGCGGGCGCGCAGCACCACCGATGCCAGCAGCGCGGCCAGCAAGGACGCCGCGAGGATGGCCACCTTGGCGTGGTCATTGGCCGGCGTGCCAAGCCCGAAGCTCAGCTCAGCCACCAGCAGGGAGACGGTGAAGCCGATGCCGGCCAGCATGGCGATGCCCAACAGGTCGACCCACTTCATCGACGTGTCCAGCTCCGCCCGGGTCAGCTTGGTCATCAGCCACGTAGTGCCGAGGATGCCGATCGGCTTGCCGAGCACCAGGCCCGCGATGACGCCGGCCGCCACCGGATCGCCGAGGGCGGCGGTAAATCCATCAACCCCGCCCACCGCGACGCCCGCTGAGAAGAACGCGAAGACCGGGACCGCGAAGCCGGCGGAAACGGGCCGGAGCCGGTGTTCGAAGATTTCGGCGAGCCCCGGACCCGCTTCCGGCCCGCCGCTGGCCTTGCTGCGCAGTACCGGGACGGTAAAGCCGAGCACCACGCCGGCGATGGTGGCGTGGATGCCGGAGGCATGAACCAGGGCCCAGGCCACGATGCCGACGGGCAGCAGGACCGCCCACAACGCCGCGTGATGCTTCCCGAAGAAGCTGCGGAACTTCTGGGCCAGGAAGGCGTAGAGCGCGATGGGGACCAGGGCCAGCAGCAGTGCCGGGACGTGAATTTCACTGGTGTAGACGAACGCAATGATGGCGATGGCGATGAGGTCGTCCACCACGGCCAGCGTCAGCAGGAAAATCCGCAGCGCGCTGGGCAGGTGCGAGCCGATGACTGCCAGGACCGCGACCGCGAAGGCAATGTCCGTCGCCGTCGGGATGGCCCAGCCGCGGATGGTTTCCGGACTGCCCCAGTTGATGGCTGCGTAGATGACGGCGGGAACCACCACTCCGCCAACGGCGGCCGCGACCGGCACCATGGCCTTCCGCGGGCTGCTGAGGTCCCCCGCGACGAACTCACGTTTGAGCTCCAGCCCCACCAGGAAGAAGAACACCGCTAACAGCCCGTCGGCGGCCCACGCCCCCAGGCTCAGCTCCAGGTGCCAAGGCTCGTAGCCGACGGTGAAGTCGCGCAGGGCGAAGTAGCTGTCTGCCGCGGGCGAGTTGGCCCAGATCAGGGCGACGACGGCGGCGGCCACCAACAGGGCTCCGCCGACGGTTTCCTTGCGCAGGATTTCGCCGATTCGCAGCGCTTCGGCATAACTTCCGCGTCCCAAAACCTTGGGCTTGGCGGATGATTGGGGGGTCTTGGCGGCCATGGCGGGTCCTCAAAGGGTCGACAACAGAACTGCCGACCAGACTTCCCGGCGCACCGGGTTCCACCCTACCCGGGCAAGCGGCCAGCGCCAAAGCCGGGCGGCGAGCACCACGGCCCGCCCGGCTAGCCCCCGGCCAGGACCATCGCCAACAATCCGACGACGGCGGAGAGCACGCCGACGGCGGTGAGGATCTCGCCCAGCAGCAAGACGATCCGGCCCGGCCGCTCCGGCTCCGAGACCTGCCAGCGGTCCGGCCGCCGCGCGTCGTAGAAGACCAGCACGTCCGACCCGGCGGCTACATCGGAGCCCGTTCCGGTCGGGAAGACGCCCTCCAGGAATCCGTGCCGCGTATCGAACCAGCGCACGCCGCGGCGCCGGCCGTCGTCGAACGCGACGCCGTCGGCGCGGTGCCACCGGGTTCCGGCCAGGCGGAGCACAGCGGCCACGAAGAGCAACAGCAGTCCCGGGACCAGGGCAGCCCACGTCAGCACTTCGGACACCAGTCCGATCGACGCGGCAAGATCCGGCATGCTCAGATCGTATGACACCTTGGGCATGCGGCGGAGAAAATGCTGCTGAACGTTGCACTGCTGTGAGCCCCTACGTCCCGGCTGGCAAATGTGTTGGACGCGGACCGTCGTCGTCGTTCCGGGGATCATCATGCCGACTGCCCCTGTTCGGGGCGGCACCCGGGTAATTTTTCGCCGGTTGGGCACGTCCTGGCGCAGCGGGAGGGCCAAACTGCATGTACCGTCAAAGGAGTGGCCTGCCGCGGTCGATCCGCTGCGGGCTTATCCTGTGGCGGCAGCGTCTGTAACGCCCGCCCGTCCACGCCTACCATGGTGACAGCAGCCCCTTTTCGGGTTGGCGCCACCATGTTTCCGGAGGTTTTTTGTGACCAGCATGCCTGCAGTGCAGGACGCGTTCTACGCCGAGCCCGAACCCGACCGCGCGCCCGAGTCGACGGTCGAAATCGCCTCGCCCGCCGCCGTCGTCCGCCTCACGGAGCGCCCCGACGTAGTCATGGTCAAGGGCGGTTACGCGCTGGTCAACACCACCCTGACGCCGCACCAGGCGATGGTGGAGGACCTGTTGTTTGTCCGCAGGGCGCTGGACGAGGCGCAAATTCCCTACCTGCTGGTGCGCGGCAACGATGCCCGCCCGGTGGTGGCGGTGAACTGGGAGAAGCGCGACGAGCTGCGCGCGGCGCTGGTGGCCGCCTGCGCCGACGAGCCGTTCTACTCGCTGACCGTGGACGCGAACAAGAAAACCGCACGGCTGGTGGCCGACGGCGAGCTCGCCGAGGGCGACCGGTCGCGCGCGTTCCGGCTGTACCGCCCGCGGATCGAGCCGACCGGCGGGCTACGGTACGGCCAGGGCACGGGTGTGCAGGTGGAGCTGTGGCGCTGGGAAAATGACCTGATCCACCTGCCGATTGAAAACTCGCTGACGCGCCGCACGCTGCCGGCCGCGGAGGCGGTGCGCGGCGAAGTCGAACGCTACGGGCACCGCTGGCCCACCATCGAGAACATGTTCGCCGACCACGCCACGGACATCGACTTCGACATCGACATCGTCTTCTCCTGGGTGGACGGGAACAATCCGGAGTACCGCCGCTACCGGAACAGTTTCATGGAGCACGCCGTGGTGGGCGAGGGCGACGACGCCGAGGCGCGCTTCCGCCAGATCGACGAACTGCGGTACGCGCTGCGTTCGGTCTACATGTTCGCGCCCTGGATCCGGCGCATCTTCATCTGCACGGACTCGCCGCTGCCGGCGTGGCTGGACGCGGAGCACCCGGACATCCGCGTGGTGCGCAGCGAGCAGCATTTCCGCGATCCGTCGGTGCTGCCGGTGTTCAACTCGCAGGCGATCGAGGCGCAGCTGCAGCACATCGACGGCCTGGGCGAGCACTTCCTGTACTCGAATGACGACATGTTCTTCGGCCGGCCGGTGGGCCCGGACATGTTCTTCTCCCCCGGCGGCATCACCAAGTTCGTGGAGGCGGACACCCGGATCGGACTCGGCGACAACCACCTGGACCGGTCCGGTTTCGAGAATGCCGCCCGGGTGAACCGCCGGCTGCTGCACGACCGTTTCGGCAGGATCACCACCCGGCACCTGGAGCACTGCGCCGCGCCGCTGCGCAAATCCGTGCTGCTGGAGATGGAGGAAGAGTTCGCCGAGGAGTTCAAGACGACGGCCGCGAGCCGCTTCCGGGCCAAGGACAACATCTCGGTGACTAACTCGCTCTACCACTACTACGCGCTGCTGACCGGCCGCGCGGTGACCAATCCCGGCGCCAAGGTCAAATACGTGGACACCACCATGTATGCGGGCCTGAAGCAGCTGGAAAAGCTGCTGCAGAAGCGAAACAGGGACTTCTTCTGCCTTAACGACGGCAGCTTCCCGGAGGTCCCGGCCGAGGAACGCCAGCGCGTGGTCACGGACTTCCTGGCCCGCTACTTCCCGCTCCGCGCGCCGTGGGAGAAACCGCCGGCGGCGTAGTCTCACCGGGCGGCGGAGTTTCACGGGCGGCGGAGTTTCACCGGCTAACGGAATCTGCCCGGCTAGCGGAGTTTCCCGGCTAGTGGTGTGCCGGCATCCGGCCCGGCCGCACGGCGTCGGGAATGACGACGGCGGCGGCCTCGAGCAGCTGCCGGGTCTGCTCGGCGCTGACCTGGCGGCCCACCGGCAGGCCGCCGCGCGCCGGAACCACCGAATGGACCACGGTGTCCTCGTAGACATGGACCATGTTGTAAGCCTGCGCGGCATCGCGGCCGCGGGTGCTGCCGGCGTCGGCGGCCAGATCCTGGGTGTAGCAGGTGGCGGACGCGACGGACACCGGGATCCCGGCCACGGTGCCCGAAGTGGAATAGTGCAGGTGGCCGGCGATGATCGACTTCACGTCGCTGCCCCGCAGCACCTCGGCCAGTTCGGCCTGGCCGCGCAGTTCCACCAGCACGGACAGGTCCTGCACGCTCGGCAGCGGCGGGTGGTGCATGGCCAGGATGGTCCCGTGCGGTGCTGGTTTGGCCAACTCGTCGGCCAGCCACTGCAGCTGCTCGTCCTCCAGCCGGCCGTAGTGTGCCCCCGGCACGGTTGAATCCAGGGTCACCACGCGCAGTCCGTTGACGTCGTATACCCGGTCCAGCGGCTCGGAGCCGCCGGGTTCGTCCAGGAGCATGGTCTTCAGCCCGGCACGGTCGTCGTGGTTGCCCATCGCCCAGATCACCTGGGCTCCCAGCCGGACGGCTGCCGGTTCGACGATCCGGCGGAGCCTGCCATAGGCTTCCGGTTCGCCCTTGTCCGCCAGATCGCCGGTGAATACCAGGGCTTCGGGGCGGGATCCGGAGTCTTCCAGATCCTCGAAGATCTGCTCCAGCCTGGCTTCGCTGTCCACAGCCCCGTAGAGCCGGCCGTCGCCGCCCACCAAGTGGGTGTCGCTGATGTGAAGTAAGAAATGGTTCGGCCGTGGATGCTCGGCCTGACGGAAGTCCATCATCTACCTTCTGTTGTTCGCCGGACGCCTGCTGTCCAGTCCACTACAGACCATCCAAACAGAAAAAAGCTGAACTGTGGATTAATTCGGCCCGGCAGTTACGTATATTGCGGCTAACTTTTCTCCACGATCCCGAAATGGGCGGCGAACAGCGGAGCGAGCTCGCCGATCTGGGTGGAGGTCATGGCCGCCCCGCGCAGGCCTTCCAGCCCGGCCAGTTCCCGGATGTCCAGGCCACGCAGGTCAACGTGCGCCAGCTTCGCCCCGGTCAGGTCGAGCCTGCGGACCCGGCTGTCTTTAAAGGCCACCCGGCGACCGGTCGCGCCGCCCAGATCGAGTTCGTCCAGGATGCAGCCGGCAAACGCGACGTCCTGAAGTTCCGCTCCGCGCAGGTTCACATACCCAAGCTTGCAGTTGCGGAACTCCACCGATTCCCACTCGGATTCGTAGACTTCGGCCGACCCGAGGCGGGAGCCGTCGATCACCACCCGGCGGAAGCGTGAGCGCGGCGCACTGAAGTCCGGCGCATTCAACCGCTCGAATGTTACGTCCACGAAACCGGCAGAACGCAGGTCCGCCCCGTCTGCGGAAACATCCAGGAATGCGCATTCCGTGAAGGAGGCACCGGCCAGCCGCCGGCCGTCCAGTTCCACACCGGCAAACAGCTTGCCGGCCACGCGGGCCTCGGGAATCAACGCCGCTACCTGCCCGGGTAACAGTTCCCCCACGTCCGGGGCGTCGAGGCGCGGCGTGAAGTCGTCGGGTTTAGCCATCTACGGAGCATAGCCACAGTTCCGGACATGGGCCGCCCCGGCCCAAAGGCGGTTGTCCACCAATTTGGGGCGGTTCTCCCTGCTGTGCGCGAACACCCCGTGCGCATCCGCCCCGGGACGGTGTTCCATGGGCAGCATGCATCTACTCGTCCTGGGCGGCACGGCCTGGTTGGGACAGGCAATCGCTGCCGCGGCGCTGCGCCGCGGCCACCGGGTCACCTGCCTGGCCCGTGGAACGTCCGGGTCCGCTCCGGCCGGCGCCCGACTGGTGCGCGCGGACCGGGAAGCTCCGGACTGTCTGGACACCGTCGCGGGCCAGCACTGGGACGCCGTGCTCGATGTCTCCCGCCAGGCCGGCCAGGTCCGCCGTGCCGTGGCGGCGCTGGCCGGCACGGCGGAGCACTTTGTTTTCGTGTCTTCCTGCAGCGTCTACGCCGACCACCACACCCCGGGCGCCGACGAAACTTACCCGTTGCTGCCGCCCCTGGCCTCGGACGTGATGACGGCTCCGGACGTCTACGGCGAGGCGAAGGTCGCCTGCGAGCAGGCGGTGCAAGGCGCCTTTGGCCCCGACCGCAGCCTGATCGTCCGCCCGGGCCTCATCGCCGGTCCCGGCGACACCACCGACCGCACCGGCTACTGGCCCCTGCGCTTCGCCCGGCCGGTGGCCGACGACGGCGCCGTCCTGGTCCCCGATGCGCCCGGGTTGGACGCCCAGGTCATCGACGTCCGGGACCTCGCCGACTGGCTCATCGCCGCGGCCGAACAGCGGTTGGCCGGCGAGTTCAACGCGGTGGGCGACGCGTTTCCGTTGACCGAGCATCTGGAAATGGCGCGCCGGGTCGCGGACCACGCCGGTCCGGTCCTGTCCCTGGGCCAGGAGGAACTGGCAGCGGCCGGCATCAACCCCTGGGCCGGCGAGCGGTCCTTGCCGCTCTGGCTTCCGCTGCCCGATTTCGCCGGCTTCTCCTCCCGCAGCAACGCGGCCGCCAAGGCAGCCGGTCTGGCGTTGCGTCCGCTGCGGGACACGTTGGCCGACACGCTGGTGTGGGAGCTGGCGACCGGCGCCGACCGTCCCCGCAAAGCCGGCCTGGCGCCGGACGACGAGCGCCGGCTGCTGGCCATCGCGCACGCGGGGTCCTGAGGATCCGGCCATGGAGCCCCGCCAGCGGTTCGCTCGTCTCGGCAATGGACTCCGCTTGGCCTATGCCGAGGCCGGCTCCCCCGGCGGCACCCCGGTTCTGCTGGTTCCGGGCTACGGGGACTCCTGGCGGTTTTGGGTCCCGCTCTTGGACCGGTTACCGGCGTCGCTCCGGCTGATAGCGCTCAGCCCCCGCGGCCACGGCGATTCGGACAAGCCCGCCACGGGCTACCGGTTACACGATTTCAGCAACGACCTCGGCGATTTCCTGGACGCCCTGGCCATCCCACGGGCCGTGATCGCCGGGCACTCCAGCGGCGGCTATGTCGCACGGCGTTTCGCCGTCGACCAGCCCGCACGGGTCCGGGCCCTCATGCTCATCGGCTCTCCGCTGAGCCTCTACAAGCGCCGGCCGCCCTTTGCCCCGACCATCGAGGCGTTCCGCGATCCCATCGACCCCGCCGACGTCCGCGCCTTCGTGGAGTCCTTCACTCTGCTGGCTGACCCCGGCGAGGCCGTCCGACAGGCGGTGTTGGCGGACGCGCTCAAGATCCCCGCCCGCGTCTGGCAGCAAACGCTGGCCGGGCTCGCCGAGGCGACTCCCCCGCCACCGGAGGCCGTCAGGGCCCCGACCCTCGTGGTGTGGGGCGACGACGACGACCTGCTAGCCCCTGCCGAGCAGAACGTGCTGGCCGATGCCATCCCTTCCGCCCGGCGCAACCACTACCCCCGGGCGGGGCACACGGTCCTCTGGGACGCCCCCGACCGTGTCGCCGGGGACTTGCTGACCCTCGTCACGGACGGCGGGAAAATCCTTGAGGCGCCCGGGACACAGTTGTAGCGTGGCAGGCAGCAGGCCTACCGCACCGCTGCCCAAGGAGGCACGCCGTGACCATTCCACCGCCGCCGGAGCCGGCACACGATCCGAACGAGCCGGGACCCAGGCACCCGTTCCCGCCGGAGCCGAATCCGGATCCCTTCGCGCCGCCCACGCCCGAACGGCCCGAGCCCAGTCCGGATCCCAATGCGCCGCCCACTCCCGAACGGCCCGGGCCGCCCCCGGACCCGGGGCCGCAGCCGCTTCCGCCGCAACCGCAGCCCGGCCCGTTCCCCGATCCGGGGCCGATCCTGCCGCCGAGAAGGCCCTGACCTTCTGCCGGTTCGCGTCGGCATCGTCCCGCAACACAGCCGGTGTGCGCATCCGGCCCCCATAGAATGAACGCGTGACCGCTACCCTTCCGCACGCATGAGTTCGCGCCTGCACAGCCTCGTCATCGAGACGCTTGGCAAGCGCATCGTCTCCGGCGAGCTGGCGGCCGGCGCCACGGCGCATGCCGAGCAGTTCGAGGCCGAGCTCGGCGTTTCCCGTTCCGTGCTGCGCGAGGCGGTGCGCGTGCTGCAGTCGCTGGGGCTGGTCGAGTCGGTCAAGCGCATCGGCATCCGGGTACTGCCGCCGGACCAGTGGAACAAGTTCGACCCCTCGGTGATCCGCTGGCGCCTGGCCGGGGACGGCAAGGGCGTGCAGCTGCGCTCGCTGACCGAGCTGCGCTCCGCCGTCGAACCGGCCGCCGCCGAGCTGGCCGCGCAGCATGCACCGCAGGACACAGCGGCGGAGCTCATGGCCGTCGCTGCGAAGATGCGGGCGGTGGGACGGGCCGGCGACCTGCAGCAGTTCCTGGAGCTGGACATTCACTACCACACGCTGGTGCTGGCGGCCTCCGGCAACGAGATGTTTGCGCAGATGCACTCGATGATCGCCGAAGTGCTGCGCGGCCGCACCGATTACGGGCTGATGCCCGCGCACCCGCACGAAGAAGCACTGCAATTGCACGTCGACGTCGCGGACGCCATCCAGTCCGGCCGCCCGGAAGCGGCCCGGGCGGCCATGGACCAGATTATGCGGCGGACCGTGGAGGAAGTGCGCAGCGTCTGGGAGTCCGAGCCCCGGCTGTTCGAAGCCCCCGGAACCTAGACCTGCCTTTCCCGGATCAACTATTCAGCAGGCGCCCTTCCCGTGTGCGAGAAGGGCGGCTGCTGAATAGTAGATTCCGGGCGCGGACCGACCGCCCGGCGGCTACTCCGCGTCGCTGAACCGCAGCAGCACCTTGCCGCTCTGCGACGAGTCCCGCGCCATGCCGAACGCCTCCAGGGCGTCGGCCGCGGCGTATTCGTGCGTCGTCACCGGGTCCGCGTAAAGGGAGCCGTCGGCCAGCGCCGCAATCACGTCATCGATCTCGTCGTTGAAGCGGAAGGAACCCACCAGTTCCAACTCCCGGGTGATGGCCAGCGAGATCAGCGCCGGCTGCTCGCCCGAGGGCAGCAGCCCCACCATCACCACGCGGCCGCCGCGGGCCGCACCGCGCACGGCCGACGCCAGACCGTGATGGTTGCCGGACGACTCCAGGCAGATGTCCGCCTCGACCCCGGCGATCGCCTCGGCATCGGTCGCCAGCAGCGTGCGGCCGGCACCCACTTCCCGGGCGATGTCCAGCGGCTTCTCGTGCATGTCGACGGCGACGATCTCGCCCGCGCCGGCCCGCTTCAGCACCGCGATGATCAGGGCGCCGATCGGGCCGCAGCCGATGACCAGCACCCGCTTGCCGGCCACGTCTCCGGCCCGCGCGACGGCATGCCAGGCCACGCTGGCCGGCTCCACCAGGGCCGCCCGCCGCAACGGCAGCTTGGCTGGCAGTTCCCGCAGCATCCGCGTCGGCAGGTTCACGTAGCGGGCGAACGCGCCTTCAGTGTGCGGAAAACGTGCGGCGCTGCCCAGGTACGTGCAGCCCGGCGATAGGTTCGGGCGGTCCTCCGGGTACCTGGATCCGTCACCCGGCCCCGGCGTCGCCGGATGCACGGCGACGGCGGTGCCGGCGGCCGGTCCGCTGCCATCGGCCGCCGCTGCCGCCACGGTGCCCACCACTTCGTGGCCCAGCAGCATCGGCGCCTTCAGGATGGATTCGCCGGCGGCGCCGTGCTGCCAGTAGTGCAGGTCGGACCCGCAAATGCCGCCGTAGGCGATCTCGACCACGGCTTCGTCGGGTCTGGCCGGCGCCAGCGCGACGGGTTCGACGCGCAAATCACCGGCCGCGTGGGCCACGACGCCGAGGGACTGTGTTGGGAGGGAAGTCATGGAAACTGCCTTTCGCTGGTTCTGCAAAACTACGACGGCGGCGCACCGCCTTGGGTGCCCGCGCCCGTCGGCCCAGGGAACGCAGGCCCGGGCACGGACTCGCTGAGGCCTTGGCGCGAACGGGTCGGCGGGATCACACGACGGTGGTCATGCCGCCGTCGATAAACACCACCTGGCCGTTCACAAAGTTGGAGGCGTCGGAGGCCAGCCAGATGGCAGGTCCCACGATGTCCTCCACCGTGCCCCAGCGGTGCGCCGGGGTGCGGCCCAGGATCCAGGTGTTGAAGGCCTCGTCGTCCACCAGGTTCTGCGTCATCTCGGTGTGGATGTAGCCCGGCGCGATTGCGTTGATCTGCAGCCCCAGGCTGGCCCACTCGGCGGTCATCGCCCGGGTCAGGTTGCGGATGCCGCCCTTGGACGCCGTGTAGGGGGCGATGGTCGGACGGGCCAGGTCGGTCTGCACGGACGCGATGTTGATGATCTTCCCGGCGCCGCGTTCGATCATGTGCCGCGCGGCCTCGCGCCCGACCAGGAACGCGCTCGTCAGGTTGGTCCGCAGCACGCGCTCCCAATCGTCCACGTCCAGGTCCAGCATCGGCACCCGGTGCTGGACGCCGGCGTTGTTGACCAGCACCCACAGGGGGCCCACTTCGTGCTCGACCCAGGCCACGCCGTCCGCCGCCGCCTGGGCGTCGGTGACGTCGAAGGCCCGGGCGTGGATCCGGTCTGCGCCGAACTCCGCGGCCAGCTCCGCGCGGGTGCCTTCCAGCCGTTCCTCATCCAGCCCGTTGAGCACCACGACGGCGCCGGCGGCGGCGAGCCCGCGGGCGATCGCCTTGCCGATTCCGCGGCTGGAGCCGGTCACCAGAGCCACCCGCGAGGAAATGTCGAACATGTTCACAGTCATTACTCTCCAAATGCGGACGGGACGGCCGCAGCCGCCCCGTCCATGTTGCCCTCGGTTGTACTAGAAAGAGGTGGCGATCAGGTAGATGGCCAGTGCCAGGACAAAGCCGACGATGCCCACCAGCGCCTGGCCCACCGTCCAGGTCTTCAGCGTGGTCTTGGTGTCCATCTGGAAGAACCGGCTGACCAGCCAGAAGCCCGAGTCGTTCACGTGGCCGGCGAACACCGAGCCGGCGGCCAGCGCCAGCACGATGGCGGCCAGTTCCACCGGGTTGAAGTCCGGGTTGCCCATGACGACCGGCTGGACCAGCGCGGCCGCGGTGGTCAGCGCGACCGTCGCCGAGCCCTGGGCCACGCGGACGACGGCGGCGATCACGAAGCCGGCGACGATGATCGGCAGCCCGATCGCGTCCAGCGAGCTGGCGATGGCGTTGCCGATGCCGCTCGAGCGCAGCACGCCGCCGAACATTCCGCCGGCGCCGGTGATCAGGATGATCGAGCAGACCGGGCCCAGGGCACTGTCCACCACGGTCTCGACGAGGCTGTGCTTCTTGCCCTGGCGGTGGCCCAGCAGCCACATGGCCAGAAGCACGGTGATCAGCAGGGCGATCGGCGTTTCACCGAGCGTCCGCAGGACCTGCACCCAGGTGTCCTCCAGCGAGACAACCTCGGCGGTGGCGAGCATGTTCAGGCCGGTGTTGAGGAAGATCAGCAGCAGCGGCAGCAGCAACAGGAAGAAGATGGTACCCAGCTTCGGGGCGGAGCGGAATTCGTTCTCCACCGAGCCCTTCGGGGCATCGAGGATCTCCGGCACGGCGATGTTGAACCGGCGGCCCAGGAAGTGGCCGAACAGGTAGCCCACCAGGTACCAGGTCGGGATGGCAATGACGAGGCCGAGGATCAGGACCAGCCCGACGTCGGCGCCCAGCAGGCCGGTGGCGGCCACGGGACCGGGGTGCGGCGGCACGAAGATGTGCATGACGGAGAAGGCGGTGGCTGCGGGGAACGCATAGGTGAGCAGCGATCCCCCGAGGCGTCGTGCCACGGTGAAGATGATCGGCAGCATGACCACGAGGCCCGCGTCGAAGAAGATCGGGAAACCGAACAGCAGCGACGCCACGGAGAGCGCCAGCGGCGCGCGCTTCTCGCCGAACTTGTCGATCAACGCCTTCGTCATGACGTCCGCACCGCCGGAGACCTCCAGCATGCGGCCGAGCATGGCGCCCAGGCCGACCAGCAGGGCCACGCTGGCCAGGGTTCCGCCGAAGCCACCCAACAGCGTCGGCATAATGTCTGCGGCCGGAATGCCGGTGGCCACCGCGGTGAGCACGCTGACAATAATCAGCGACAGGAAAGCGTGCACGCGGAACCGCATGATCAGCACCAGCAGCAGCGCGATGGCTGCTACGGCGACCAGCAGGAGGCCCGCCGTGCCCAACGTCCAGTTGAGCTCGAGTTCGGTCATCATTGTCCTTCGTTGTATCGGACGGTGGCCCGACGGATTTTCGGGTCAACCGTTTCAGTTGTTTGGCTCAGTTGTTTCCCGCGCCGGCGCTAGCTTCCCGCCCGGTGGGCCGGGTCCTGCAGGTAGTGCTCCACCAGCACCGCAATCCGCTCGGGGGAATCGGTGACGGAGACCTCAAGGCCCGCCTCGTCGTCGCCGAGCGGTTCCAGCGTCTGGAACTGCGAATCCAGCAGTGTCGGGGGCATGTATTCGTGGTCGCGCCCGCTGATCCGCTTGGCAATCAGTTCCTGGCTGCCGGTGAGGTGAATGAACCGGGTCTGCGGCGCGAAGGAGCGGATGAGGTCGCGGTAGCTGCGCCTCAGCGCCGAGCATGCGACGACGGCGGTGGTCCCCTCGGCCAGTTTCTCTGCCATGACCTTGCCGATGGCGCTCAGCCAGGGGTGGCGGTCGGCGTCCGTCAACGGCTGGCCGGAGGCCATCTTTTCCTTGTTCGCCGCGCTGTGCAGGTCATCGCCGTCGATGAACTCAAGGCCGAGGTGCCGGGCGACCGCGCTGCCCACCGTGGATTTTCCGCATCCTTGGACGCCCATGACCACCAGCGGGGGATATTGCAGGGACATGGGCAGAACTCCTCAGACGCATCATTACATCTGATTTGGTGACCAATCTCTCGTCAATAAATCAGATTTATCCGGATCAAAGTACCACCGGCGGAGAGGCTCCGGCAAAACCGCAACCTTCCGTCGTCGACGGCGTCGATAACGAATCGGCCTTCGCTTGGCCTCGGCCCATACCCCCGGCGGGCATCCCGAGGCTACATTTGTCTTATACGGTGTCCGGCGCGGCACCGGCTGCGGCGCCGCGGAGCCCGAGGAGGTCGGAATGTCTCTATCGGATGACGAACGGCAGCGCCTGGACAGGCTGGGGCAGCAACTGCAGAACGACGACCCCCGCCTGGCCCGCTCCCTGTCGACCCGCGGCGTGCTGGTCTTCGGCCACGTCGTCGGGGCGGCAACCCTGCTGGCCCTGGCCGGCGCGCTCCTGCTGTTCATCGGCATAGCGGGGAATGCGCTGGTTCTGGCCATGCTGGGCCTCATCTGCCTGGCCGCGGGCGCCATCCGCGGCTGCGCCGATTTCGTGTCCCGCCACCGGCGCGGGTGAGAGCGGCCGCACCTGCCGATTTCGTGTCCCGGCACCGGCGCGGCTGATAACGGCCGCAGCAGACACCTCGGCCGGGAACAATGCGAACCACGTCACTTTCGTTACCTCGCCATGTCACAGGGACGGTGCCCTAACACACCCCTTGATGTACTTTTGCTCAAGCGCGTTCATCGGGAACCGTGCACCCGCACGAGAAGAATGCCGCGGACGAGTTCGATTCAAAGGTGAAAGAGGTCTCCTGTGACACAGGATCAAATGGAAGCGGTCGCAGTCGCAGCGCAGCAGCAGCAGCCGGTCCGCAAATCGGCAGGGCACATTATTGTCGACTCATTGATGGCGCACGGCGTCGAACGCACGTACGTGGTTCCCGGCGAGAGCTACCTGGAAGTGTTGGACGGGCTCCACACTTCCAGCATCGACACCATCGTCTGCCGCCATGAGGGCGGCGCGGCCTACATGGCCGAGACGGACGGAAAGATGAACCAGCGGCCCGGCATCGCCATGGTCACCCGCGGGCCCGGCGCGGCCAACGCACACGTTGGCCTCCACACCGCCTGGCAGGACTCCACGCCCATGGTGCTGTTCGTGGGCCTGATCCCCTTCGAGCACCGTGACCGCGAAGCCTTCCAGGAATTCGACATCAAATCCTGGTTCGACACCGGCGCCAAACGGGTCATGGTGCTGGACCACCCCGAGCGGGCCTCGGAAATCGTCGCCGAGGCCATGTTTGCCGCCATGAGTGGGCGGCCGGGACCCGTCGTCGTCGGTCTTCCCGAAGACGTCATCCGCGAAGAAGTGGACGCCACGCTGCACCCGGTCATCCCGGTGGCGCAGGGCGGCATGACGGTCACGGACTGGAAGGCGCTCAAGACCGCGCTGAAGGACGCCGAGAAGCCGCTGTTCGTCGTCGGCGGCAATGACTGGACCCAGGAAGGGTCCAGCGCACTCACGACCTGGCTCGAAGAGCACAACATCGCGGCTGCCGTCGAATGGCGCTGCGAGGGCACCATCCCCTTCGACTCCCCCTCCTACGTGGGCCCGATTGGCTACGGCCGGCCGAAGCCCACCTACGATCTGCTTGAGGAAACCGACCTGCTGGTCTTCGTCGGCACTGTCCCGGGCGATGTCATCACCGACGGCTTCCTGGTCCGGCAGGACTGGTCGAAGAAGAACTTCCTGGTCACCATCGACCCGTCGCTGCGGGGCCGCTCCGGCCCCGTCTCCTACCAGATCGTGGCCAAGCCTGATGTCTTTGTCCGCGACCTGGTCATGATGGACCTGCCGGTGAAGGAAGAGTGGAAAGACTTCACCCAGCGCATGCGCGGCGAGCAGGTCAAGTTCGCCGCCCTGCCGCCGGCCGAGCCCGGCGACGGGCCCGCCCGGATGGACACCTTGATGGCCAACCTGGTCGCGGGCTTGCCGCGCGACGCCATGGTCACCCTCGGCGCCGGCGAGCACACCAACTGGGCGCACCGCTACTTCCCCACGCACGACTACGGCTCCATGCTGTCGGCCCGCAACGGTTCCATGGGTTACTCCGTCCCCTCCGCCATCGCCGCCTCGCTGGCCCACCCGGGACGGCGCGTAGTGACCATCGCCGGCGACGGCGAGTTCCTGATGAACGGGCAGGAACTGGCGACCGCCGCCCAGTACGGTGCCACCCCGCTGGTCATCGTCATGGACAACCAGGAATACGGCACCATCCGCACCCACCAGGAACGCTGGTACCCCGAGCGCATCTCCGGCACCCAGCTGAAGAATCCCGACTTCGCCCTGATGGCCCAGGCCTTCGGCGGCTTCGGCGTGAAGGTCGAGAAGGACGCGGACGTTCCCGCCGCCCTCGAAGCTGCCCTCAAGGCCATCGACGAGGACAAGACCTTCGCCCTGATCCACTTGGTGGTCGAACAGCGGGTCAAGGCCTACTGACACCCGTCAGTTGGTCGCAGGCCGGTGGCCGGGGCGTAATGCCCCGGCAACCGGCGTTTACCGTGAAAAATGTTTCTCCCGAAAAATCACGAAAGCGTAACCTTTCACCCTCTACCTTCGATTAGTCAGGTGTAAGGGCGCGCCGCAGTAGCAGTACCGCGGCCGTGCCGAGCAACCTTTTGAGGAGATCCATGTCGAACCGTTTCCGCACCCTGAGCCTGCCCGCCAAGGGAGCCGCCCTGGCCGCCGTCATCGCCGTGGGAGGCGCCGGAGCCGCCGTGGCAGCACCCGCTCTGACCGCCGCCGGCAATTCGGAGACCGCGGTCACCACCCCGGCAGTCCCGGCCACCCCGGCCGTCCCCGCCGGCGAGGGTGAGAACGCAGTCCCGGCCATCCCGGCCTCCCCCGCCGTGCCGGAAGTCCGGTCCGCAGCCGCAGCCGATGCCGCGGTCGACGTCACCGAGGGCGCAGACGGAGCAGAGGCTGACGCGGCGCTGGGTGCAGAGGCCGAGGCCGGCACCGAGGAGAACGGCGCCGAGCTGCATTCGGGTGCCGCCGTGGCTCCGGCAGTCCCGGCCGTTCCGGGTGCCGACGGCGTGCCTGCTACTCCGGCCGTCCCTGCCGTTCCGGAGCTGCCGGTAACCGCCAACGCCAAGGCCGAGGCCGCGATCGACGCGCGCACGGAAGCCGCGGAAACCCGCGCCGAACTGCGTGGCGCCGCTTCGGTCACGGTAGAAGCCGGACAGTAATTCCCGTGGTACCGGGTGCGGCGCCTACACTGGGGGCGCCGCACCCGTCGCCCGCTGTCTGAAAGAACGTCGACTTGCCCCCATCACTTCCCGACGACATCGTGTTCGCGGCGCAGTCCGGAGATGCAGCTGCATTCGGCGAGATCTACGCCGCGCTGGCACCCGGGCTCAATGGATACCTGAAGGTGCGCGGTGTGGAAGACCACGAAGGCGCAGTACAGGAAGTATTCCTCGCCCTCTTCTCCCGCATCCGGTCGGTGAACGGCGGGTTCCAGGGGCTGCGGACGCTGGCGTTCTCCATCGCCCATGCCCGCTACGTAGACGATGTCCGGCGCCGGGCCCGGCAGCCAGTGCTGTCGCCCTACGACCCGGATGCCGACGCCCGAGCGGTGGAGTCCGCCGAAACAACTGTCCTGGAGACGCTCGCCGAGAGCGATGTGGGACGCCAGCTCAAGGAGCTGAAGCCGGAGCAGCAGGAAGTGCTGATGCTGCGCGTGGTCGCCGGCCTGTCGATCGAACAGGTTGCCGAAATCATGGGCCGGAGCGCCGGCTCCATCAAACAATTGCAGCGGCGCGCCCTGCTTAAACTCAAATCCGTTCTGGAAAGGAAGGAGGTCCTGGTATGAACAGCGCTGAAATGTCCGACGACGACGCCGTCCTCCGGCTGCTGGACGAATCCGGGCTGGCTCCTTCTGCCCCGCTGGAGTCCACCTTGCTGGCCCTCCGCGCCGCCGGGGAAGCCCCCATCCCGGCACCATCGCCCGAGGTGCTGGCTTACCTGACGCCGGCTGCCGGCACGGCGGCCGCGGGCGCGCAGGTCGTGCCGCTGCGCCGACGCCGCACGGTGCGCGGCGCCCTGGTCCTCACGGCCGCGGTGGCCGCCACCGGGCTGGGAGTGTCCGGCGTGGCGGCGGCCAACCCCGACTTCCGGGCAGCCGCGGACCAGGCCGTCCGGCAGGTCGTGGGCTTCCTCGCCCCGTCCGGCACCGGCCAGGAAACTCCCCAGGACCACTCCGTGCCCGCAGCCCCCGCCCGCGCCCCGGCCGTAACGGGCGAGGCCCCGGTTGAGGAAGGCGGCTCCGGCTCGGCCGACACCGGCACCGATTCCCCGGCCGCTCCCGCTGCCCCGGCACATCCTGCTGCCCCCGCGCCGCAGCCCGGGCACAAGGCGGAGCGGACCCCTGGTACCGATGATGCTGCCGGGCAGGATGCCAAACGTCCGCCGGGCACGCCGTCCCGGGACGTGCTCCCCGCGGTGCCGCCGCTGGAGGGCGGACTGCCGGATCCGTCCCTGGGCCAGCGCGACGGCAATCCCGGCAAGGAGGCCCCGCGGATAAAGCAGGAGGCGCCCGTCCCCGCTTCCGGCCACCTTCCGACGCTGCAGCCCCTCCCCTCACCGGAGCGCTGACCGGCCACAGTCCGGCGCTCCGGCCACGCCGTTGCGTGACCGCTGCCCGACCGCCGGCTCTCCGCCGCCGCCGGCCGGAGGGCTGACCGGCGGCCGTCGGGAATGACGGCGGCGATGCCCGCGGCCGAAGGCAATCCTCCGACGCGGGCTCTTTCGGCAGGCGGGCGATAGTGGCAGAGTTGCGCAAGGGAACACCGTTCTGTCGGGTCAGGCAGGAGGATTCATGACCGCATCGCCGCTGGTACTTGGCCCGATGCTGCGCTATGTGGACCAGACGTCGGCCAGCATCTGGGTGGAAACGCGCGAAGCCGCCACCGTCGCCGTCGTGGTTCAGGGGCGCAGCTGGCAGGCAGGCACGTTCTCCGTGCGCGGCCACCATTACGCGCTGGTCGAGGCCGAGGGGCTGGAGCCAGGAAGCGTCACACCCTATCGGGTGGAGGTTGACGGCATGCGGGCCTGGCCGGAACCGGACTCGCCGTACCCTGCACCCGTGATCCGCACCCTCACGCCCGGACGCCCGCTCCGGCTGGCCTTTGGATCCTGCCGCACCAGCGTCGAGCATGACGCGGCCGGCAACAGGCAGCACGGCGTGGACGCGCTCCGGGCGTACGCGCTGCACCGTGCCGACGGCGCGGCCCGGCACGGGGACAAGGCCGGCACCGCGGACAGAACCGGGAGCGGGGACGCGACCGGCGGGGCGCTCGACGGGACCGGGACGGACCCCGGCTGGCCGGACCTGCTGCTCTTCCTCGGCGACCAGGTCTACGCGGACTCGACGACCGAGGCGATGCAGGAGTTCATCCGCGCCCGCCGCGATATCAAGGAACCGCCCGGCGAAGAGCTGAAGGACTACGCGGAATACGCCCACCTGTACATGCTCGCGTGGTCGGACGGCGCCAACCGATGGCTGCTGTCTACGCTGCCCAGTGCGATGATCTTCGACGACCACGACATCCGCGACGACTGGAACGCCTCGCTGAGCTGGCGGCGGAAGATGGCCAAGAAGCCCTGGTGGCATGGCCGCATTGTCGCCGGCCTCGCGTCCTACTGGGTCTACCAGCATCTGGGCAACCTGTCACCGGAGCAGCGTGCCGAGGACGAACTGTGGCAGCAGGTGGTGAACCATCCGGGCGACGGCGAACCGGACCTCAGCGACGCGCTGGAAGCTTTCGCGGAACGGGCGGACCGGCAGCCGGACACCTACCGCTGGAGCTTCACCCGCGACATCGGCGGTTCACGGCTGGTCGTGCTCGACTCGCGCGCGGCCCGTGACTTGCAGCCGGACCGGCGGACGCTGCTGGACGAGGAAGAAATTGCCTGGCTGGACGGCCAGCTCCAGGGCGGCTTCAAGCACCTGCTGATCGGTACCTCGCTGCCGTTCCTGCTCCCCAGGGGCCTGCACCACATCGAGTCCTGGAACGAGGCCCTCAGCGAAGGGGCCTGGGGCAAGCTGCCGGCGGCCGCCGGTGAACTGCTGCGGCAAGCCGTGGACCTGGAGCACTGGGCAGCCTTCCAGCGCACCTTCCACGAGGTGGCGGCCATGGTGCAGGAGGTGGCCGACGGCGGGCGCGGACCGGCGCCGGAGACCGTCACCTTCCTCTCGGGCGACGTGCACTTCTCCTACGTGACGGAGGTGGTGCGAGATTCGGGCAGCCGGATCGTCCAGGCCGTCTGCTCGCCCGTCCGCAACCCGCTGCCCCGCTTCCTGCGTTATTTCACCGCCGCCATGTCCTACGGCATCGCCGCTCCGGTGGGCGCGCTCGTAGCCCGCGGCGCGAAGGTCCCCGATCCACCGTTCACCTGGAAGAGCCACATGCGGCCATGGTTCGACAACAACCTGGCCAGCCTGGAGGACTCCCCCGACGGCCTGAAGATCTGGTGGGAAAAGGGCGTGGTGCATGACGGCGACGACCTGCACCCGCGACTGGAAGAGGTCGCCTCCCTGACCATCGCGCCGCAGGGCATTCGGATTGCGCGATAGCCCGATGGCGCGATGAGGCGTAGGCCAGCCCGGGCGGCTGTCCGGGCCGCGTCGTCCGCCCACTTACGCTGGTGATATGGAATCGCCGATCGACAGCTACTTGCGCACCCTGCACGCCGAGATCTCCGAGCTCCGCGACGGCACGCCTTATCTGGTTGGTCCTGCCTCGGCGGTAGTCGATCCGGACGACTTCGGGATCTGCCTGGCTACCGTGGACGGCTACGTCTACGAGGTAGGCACCACCCGCAAGGAATTCACGCTGCAGTCGATCTCCAAGCCGTTCAGCTACGCGCTCGCGCTGGCCGAGCTTGGTTTCGACGCGGTGGATGAGAAGGTGGACGTAGAGCCCTCCGGGGACCCGTTCAACGAGATCTCCCTCGCCGCAGGCACCGGGCGGCCGGCCAACGCGATGATCAACGCGGGCGCGCTGGCGGTCACCGGGATGATCAAGGGCTCCGGCGGCAGGTCCGCGATCAAGCGGATCCTGAACACGTATTCCGGATTCGCCGGCCGGAAACTGAAGAGCAGTCCGCGCGTGTTCGAAGCCGAGCTGCGCAACAGCGACCGCAACCACGCACTGGCCTACCTGCTGAGCTCATTTGGCATCATCGAGGACAACCCCACCACCGCGTTGGAGAACTACCTGCGGCAGTGCTCGGTGCAGGTGACCTGCCGGGACCTGTCCATCATGGCCGCGACCTTGGCCAACGGCGGCACCAACCCCGTCACCGGCAACCACGTCATGGACATCGGGCCGGTGGAACGGGTGCTGTCGGTCATGATGACCTCGGGCATGTACGACGACGCCGGAGACTGGGTCACCAACGTGGGGATGCCGGCGAAGTCCGGGGTGGGAGGGGGCACCCTGGCGGTGCTTCCCGGCCAGGTCGGGCTCGCGGTGTTCTCCCCGCCGCTGGACGACCACGGCGGGTCGGTCCGCGGGATCGCCGTGAGCCGACGGCTGTCCGAGGACATGGAGATGCATTTCGTGCGTTCCGCGCGTGCCGGGCGTTCCGCGATCCGCGCCAGCTACGACATCACCGTCGTTCCTTCCGGCATCCGCCGCACGGACGAGTCGGCCGAGGTGCTGCGGGAGAACGGCCATCGCGCGCAACTGATCGAGCTCAACGGCGACCTGCTGTTTGCCGGTACGGAATCGATGGTCCGGGAAATCAGCTCGCTCCCCGACGACGTAGAGCTGGTGGTCCTGGACCTGCGCCGCGTCGACGAAGTGGGCGGCGTGGCCCTGCGCATGTTCGCCCGCCTGGAGGAGATTCTGGCCGCGGACAACCGTGAACTGCTGCTGATCGATCCGGAGGACAGGCTCGCCGACGTCTTCATCGACACCGGGCGGCACGTGCCGGTCTTCGACACCCGCACCGGGGCCGTCGAGTTCTCCGAGAACCGCCTTATTGCCCGCTACGGAGATCCGCTGGGCGTGCCCACGTCGGTGCCGGTGGAGCAGTCGCTGGCCCTGGGCACCCTGCACGCGGACGAAATTGTCGCCCTGGTGGAACGCATGGAGCCCGCGAAGTACGAGGACGGCGAGATCGTCCGGCGGGTCGGCCAACGGTTTGGCGGGGTGTACTTCATTGTCTCCGGCCGGATCAGCACCATCGCCGCCGACTCCGAGGGACGGCGGGTCAAGCTGAGCACGCTCAGCGCCGGCATGACGTTCGGCGAACTGGCACTGGGCAGCGAAGACCGGCAGGAGACCACCGAGAAGGCGGACGGCCCGGTGGAACTCATGGTGCTCTCCGCGGAGGCGATCGAGGAACTGGAGGAGCAGGACCCGAAACTGGCGATGCGCCTGTGGAAGGCGCTCACCCGCGACGCCTACACACGCGTGGACCAGTTCCTGCGCGAAACCGCCGTCCGGATCCGCGACTGACCGTCCGCGGCGGCCCGCTGCCGGCGGCCCAATGGGCATCCACCAGCGGTGATCAACTATAGTTACGGGCAGTCGTACCACCTGCCACATCGGCAACAGAAACCACACTAGCCTCGGTCTCTCCGTGTCTTGTTCCCGGCAGAGGTTACAGAAAGGAACGTGTGAACTTTTTCGAGTTTCTCGCGAAACGGGCCGACGACATGCTGGAAATGGGCATCGAGCATGCCATCCTCGTGGGCGTTGCGGTCATGCTCGCCACCGTGATCGGGGTCGGCCTGGGCATCGCGACTTATCGGCACGAACGGCCGCGCGAAACAGTCCTCGCGGTCACCGGTGCTTTCCTGACCGTCCCCTCCTTCGCGTTGTTCATCCTCCTCATCGGCCCCCTGGGCTTGGGCGCGCTGCCCGTCGTCGTCGCCCTCACCATGTATGGCCTGCTGCCCATCGTCCGCAACACCATCACCGGCCTGCGCGAAGTGGATCCTGCCATCGTGGAATCGGCCAAGGGCATGGGCATGAGCCGAACCCAGCGGCTGCTGAGGATCGAACTGCCGCTGGCGTGGCCGGTGATCATCACCGGCATCCGCGTCACCACCCTGGTCCTGCTGGGCATCGCTGCCATCGGCGCGATCGTACTGGGCCCCGGCTACGGAGAGCTGATCTTCACCGGCCTCGCCCGGGTGGGCACGCCGGTGGCTGTCAACATGGTCCTGGCCGGAACCCTCGGCGTGATTGTCCTCGCCATCCTGTTCGATCTGCTCTTCCACACCGTCCGCAAGCTGACTACCTCCAAAGGAATCCGATGACCGCTTCCGACCATCAGACCCCCCAGCCCAGGCCGGTCAAGATCCGCTTACAGAACCTGTCCAAGAGGTTTCCCGGACAGAAGGACAACGCGGTCGACGACCTGACCCTGGACATCCACGAGGGCGAGATCGTGGTGCTGGTCGGCCCGTCGGGATGCGGCAAGACCACCACCATGAAGATGATCAACCGGATCATCGAGCCCACCTCCGGCCGGATCATCCTGGACGGAGAGGACGTCACCACCACCGACCCGGACCAGCTCCGCCGCCGCATTGGCTACGTCATTCAGCAGGTCGGCCTGTTCCCGCACATGACCATCGGCGAAAACGTGGCCACCGTGCCCAAGCTGTTGGGCTGGGACGCCAAACGGATTTCCGCTCGGGTGGACGAATTGCTGGACATGGTCAACATGCCGCCGTCGACGTACCGCAACCGCTACCCCAAGGAGCTCTCCGGCGGGCAGCGGCAACGGGTAGGGGTGGCACGCGCTCTGGGTGCAGACCCGGAAGTGATGCTGATGGACGAACCGTTCGGGGCGATAGACCCGATCACCCGGGACCGGCTGCAGAACGAATTCCTGCGCCTGCAGTCGGAGGTGCGCAAGACCATCGTGTTCGTCACCCATGACATCGATGAAGCAATCAAGATGGGCGACCGGATCGCCATCCTGCAGGACCGCTCCCGGATTGCCCAGTACGACACCCCGGAGCAGATCCTGACCGCCCCTGCCAATGATTTCGTCTCCGACTTCATCGGCAACGGCGCCTCCCTGAAGCGGCTGAACCTCAGCCGCGTGGCCGACATCGAGCTGACCCAGTGGCCGACCGTCCGGCTGGACACCCCGGCCGAGGACGCGCTGGAGCAGTTGCGGCGCAGCGACCGCTCCGCGCTCCTGGTGCTCGACCACGCCGGGCGGCCCCGCCGCTGGGTGGGTGCGGACGACCTGCATCGGGCAGGCACACGCGCGCTGGACGAGGTGGGGCTGCCGCCGGAAGCCATGGTGGAACCCCGCGCAACCCTGTCCGATGCCCTCAACGAGCTCATCACCGCCCGCTACAGCGTGACCATCGTGGTGGACTCGCACGGTGTCTACCAGGGCGTGGTGGATATCGAACAGATCAACGAGGCCATCCGCGCCATGCGGGACACGGCGGTCACTCGAGCCCGGGCCGGTCTGGGCGAGGTGGCCGAAGCCGTACAGGCGGGTGGCTGACGTGGCCGCTGCCGCACCACAGCACCCGGTGCACGACGAGGATGTTGCGGTCCAGCCACCGGCCAGGACGCGGCGCAGGACCCTGACCGGTTACCTGCTGGTGCCGGCCATCCTGGCGCTGGCCTGCCTGGCGCTGTACCTGTATGTCGGCTCGCAGGAACTGGACAGCATCGAGGCGCGTGCCCTGGCCCCGGCCAACCTGGCCGCCGCCCTGGGCCGGCACCTGCAGCTGACCGCGGTCTCGACGCTGCTGACCCTGGTCATCGCGGTGCCGTTGGGCATCCTGTTCACGCGCCCGGCCATGCGCCGGATCCGCCCCTACCTGATCACCCTGCTGACCCTGGGACAGGCGGTTCCGACCATCGCCGTGTTGGTCCTGCTGGCCGTGGCTTTCCTGTTCCTGGGTTTCCAGGCCGCCATCGTGGGCTTGGTGCTCTACGCCATCATCCCGGTGCTGCTCAACACCATGGTGGGCCTGGAGCAGGTTGACGAATCCGTACTGGAAGCCGGGCGGGGCATGGGCATCTCCAAGTTCGGCGTCCTGCGCCGGCTCGAACTGCCCCTCGCGGTGCCGATCATGCTGGCCGGCGTTCGCACCGCGCTGGTCATCAACGTGGGTACGGCCACCCTGGTGACCTACATCAACGCGGGCGGACTCGGGGACATCATCGTGGCCGGGCTGTCCACCAACCGCGTCCTGGTCCAGATCGTCGGCGCCGCGCTCACGGCGGCGCTGGCACTGCTGATCGACTACCTGGCGAGCATCGCCGAAGACTTCCTGCGCCCGAAAGGGCTCTAGGCCATCCCCTGCATGACGAAAGAGGAATGATGAAAGCGAATAGTTCACGGAAGACGGCGTTCGCCGCGTTTGGCGCCGGAGTGGCCCTGCTGCTGACGGCCTGCGGCGGCGGCGACGCCGCCGAGGCGACGGGCGACGGCGAGCTCGCGGGCGCACACTTCACGGCGGGCTCCAAGGAATTCACCGAATCGATCCTGCTGGCCCAGATCGCGGCCGTCGCGCTCGAGGATGCCGGTGCCACCGTCGAGGACAAGACGGGCATCTCCGGCAGCGCCACCGTGCGGGAGGCCCTGGAGTCGAGCCAAGTGGACTTCTACTGGGACTACACCGGAACCGGCTGGGTCAATGTCCTCGGCCACACCACCGAGGACGTGCCGGAAGACCTCTACGCCGCCGTCGCCAAGGAAGACGCGGAGAACGGCGTCGCGTGGCTGGAACCGGCGCCGTTCGAGAACACCTACCGGATTGCCGCCAAGAAGGAGTTCGCGGAGGCCGAAGGCATCACCAACATGACCGAAGCCGCCGCGTTCATCCAGAAGAACCCGGACCAGGGTGCCGTCTGCGCCGCCAGCGAGTTCATCAACCGCGACGACGGGCTCCCGGGCCTGGAGAAGGCGTACGGTTTTGAGTTCAGCAAGGTAGTGGAGCTGGACCTGAACCTCATCTACACACAGGTCGGCGGATCCTGCCAGTTCGGCGAAGTCTTCTCCACCGATGCGCGGGTCATCTCCAACGAACTGACCGTGTTGGAGGACGACAAGGAATTCTTTGTCCCTTACCAGGGCTCCATGACCCTGCGCCAGGAAACCCTGGACGAGTACCCGGCCATCGCGGAGATCATGGCACCGATCAGCGCCGCACTGACCAATGAAGTTATCACCGAGCTCAATGGCCGGGTGGACAACGACGGCGAGGATCCCCGCGACGTCGCCGAGGAGTGGCTGCAGGAGCAGGGCCTGGTGGGCTAGCCACCGGACCTTGCCTCCGCACAACGGCCAGCGGCCGCCGGTCACCACGACCGGCGGCCGCTTGGCGTATCAGGCCTCCGCGAAACGTCCCACCGTCTTCTGCGCATCGATCCCCGGCAGCGCGGCGGCGAAGATGCGGTAGTAAGCGAGTTCCTCGCGGGTCCGCACCGGCGGATCCAGCACGCCTGCCTCCTGCTCGAGCTCGGCTTCGCTGACCGAGGCTTCGAAGTGTTCGCGGAGCACGTCGTTCATGCCGGTGCCCTCGCCGAACTGCTCCTTCGGCCGCCAGAGCACCTCGTGCGGAACCATCCCGTCGAAGGCCTTGCGCAACAGCCATTTGGCGGGCCGCTCCGGTCCCGTCAGCTTCCACGCCGGCGGCAACGCCAGGGCCAGTTCCACCATGTCCAGGTCCAGGAAGGGCAACCGCGGCTCGATCCCGTGCGCACCGGCCACCCGGTCCACCCGCTGCAGTCCCCCGATGGGCATGCCTTCGATGGTCTCCAGCAGGTCTTCGTGCAGCGCCTCGCCGGAGTCATGGCGGCCGTAGTGCGAGTAGCCGGCGAACAGCTCGTCGGCCCCCTCGCCCACCAGCACAATCTTCACGTGCTCGGCGGCCAGCCGGGACACCAGGAAATTCGGCACCGCGCTGTGCACCAGCGTCGGGTCAAAGGACTCAAGTTCCGCTATCACCTGCGGTACCAGCGCGATCGCATCCTCGGCGGTGTAGACCAGCTCGTGGTGCTCGGTCCCCGCGGCGGCCGCCATCACCCGGGCGGCGAGCAGGTCGGCGCTTCCCTCCAGCCCGACGGCGAACGTCTTCAAAACCTTCCCGCGCTCGGCGGCCTTGCGGGCCGCCACTGCCGTGACGATGCTGGAGTCCACCCCGCCGGACAACAGGACGCCCACCGGCACGTCGGCCTCCAGGTTGCGCTCCACCGCCCGGACCAGGGTGTCGCGCAGGGCATCGAAGACCCACTGCGGGGGATCCTCGTCCGGCCGTCGGCTCTTGAGCAGCACCGGGGCGCCGGCCGGGAAGACGGGCCCTGCCATCAGGCCGTCTTCCGGTGTCCAGGCATGGCCGGGCGGAAACGGCTCCACGAAAGGCCGCCACTCGTCGTCGAACGCCTTCATTTCGGAGGCAAACAGCACGGTTTCTTCGCGCCGCGCCCAGTACAACGGGGACAATCCGAGCAGGTCCCTGGCCGCGACGAAACGCCCGTCATCGCCGGCGATCACCAAGGCGAACGGACCCCAGAGCTTGTCGAAGGCGGCGACGCCTAGCTCCTCGTACAGCCGCAGCGCGGCCTCCAGATCGGACCGGGTCCGGAAACCCTCCTGCCCGAGCCGGTCGCGGATCCGGCGGTAGTTGTAGATCTCGCCGTCGCCCACCAGCCACGCGTCGCCGTCCCGGCCGGCCAGGGGTTGCTGCCCGTTCTCCGGATCGACGATGGACAGCTGCCGGCTGCCGAGCCAGGACCTGCCCACCCGGCGCGACCCCGATCCGTCCGGTCCACGGTGTGCCAACCGGTCCAGCATCCGTTCGCCCGCTGTCACATCGAACTCCCCGTGGGCAGCCACTATCCCTGACATCTGCATCCCGCCTTCGCGCTTGTTCAACAAATCCGGCGCCGCATGCGGCCGGGCTCTGTCCGCCCCAGGCGCTGCGACGCGACTTCTCCAGCATAGCCAGCCGGCGCCCGCGCGCTTCCGCCGGTCGCGGGCCAGGCCGAAAGGCTCGAAGGTTCCATGGTCGTGGAGCCGGCGCGGTCCGGACCACCCGCCGCCGCTCTCTAGACTGGTAGGCATGACTGCAACGCTGGTGGCCAAGGACCTCTCGGGCGGCCACGGCCACCGCACCCTGTTCTCCAACCTGAACCTGACCGTCGCGCCGGGCGACGTCGTCGGGGTGGTCGGCGCCAACGGTGCCGGCAAGACCACGCTGCTGCGGATTCTGGCGGGCGCGGACGCACCGCTGGCGGGGTCCGTGAGCACGGCGCCCTCGGACGCCTTTGTCGGCTGGCTGCCGCAGGAACACGAACGGATTCCCGGCGAGAACATCGCCGCCTACCTTGACCGCCGCACCGGTGCCGCGGCCGCCACCGCCGCCATGGAAGCCGCGGCCGAGGCGCTGGGGTCCGGCTCCAAGCAGGCCGGCGATGCCTACGCCGCCGCCCTGGACCATTGGATGGCCAGCGGGGCGGCGGATCTGGAGGACAGGATCCCGCCCATGCTGGCCGAGCTCGGCCTGGACGTCGGCCCAGACGCCCCGATGACCGGGCTTTCCGGCGGCCAGGCCGCCCGCGCCGCCTTGGCAGCCCTGCTGCTGAGCCGGTTCGACGTGGTCCTGCTGGACGAGCCCACCAACGATCTGGACCTGGCCGGACTGGCTCGGCTGGAGTCGTTCGTGCAGGGCCTGCGCGGCGGCGCGGTGCTCGTCTCCCACGACCGCGAGTTCTTGGCCCGCTGCGTGACCACCGTGGTGGAGCTGGACCTGGCCCAGAACAAGGTGGCGGTGTACGACGGCGGCTACGATGCCTTCCTGGAGGAGCGGGCCGTGGCGCGCCGCCACGCGCGCGACGCCTACGACGAGTTCGCGGAGAAGAAGGCGGACCTCGTGTCCCGGGCGCGGACCCAGCGCGAGTGGAGCTCCCAGGGCGTCCGGAACGCCATGAAGAAGAATCCGGACAACGACAAGATTCGCCGCAAGGCCAGCACGGAGTCCTCCGAAAAGCAGGCGCAAAAGGTGCGGCAAATGGAGTCCCGCATCGCCCGGCTGGACGAGGTGGAGGAGCCCCGCAAGGAGTGGCAGCTGCAGTTCAGCATCGGCGCCGCCCCGCGCTCCAGTTCGGTGGTCGCCACCCTGAACCAGGCCACCGTCCGCCGCGACGCCTTCACGCTCGGCCCGGTCTCGCTCCAGGTCAACGCCGGCGAGCGCATCGGCATCACCGGCCCCAACGGCGCGGGCAAGTCCACCCTGCTGCGCCTCCTGCTGGGACACCAGCAGCCCGACGACGGCGCCGCCGGGCTGGGTGCCAGCGTCGCCATCGGCGAGATCGACCAGGCGCGCGGCCAGCTCGCGGAGGACCGGCCGCTATGTGCCGCCTTCGAAGCGCTGGTCCCGGACTACAGCCAGGCCGAGGTCCGGACGCTGCTGGCAAAGTTCGGCCTCAAGGCCGACCAGGTATCCAGCGCCGTCGGCGCCCTCTCCCCCGGCGAGCGCACCCGGGCCGCCCTCGCCCTGCTGCAGGCCCGCGGCGTGAACCTGCTGGTCCTCGACGAACCCACCAACCACTTGGACCTGCCCGCCATCGAACAACTGGAGCAGGCACTGGACAGCTACGACGGCACGCTACTGCTGGTCTCGCATGACCGCCGGCTGCTGGAAAACGTCCGGCTGGACACCCGCTGGGACGTCGACGCCGGCCAGGTCACCGTCCGCTGAGTCCCTCGGACCTCCGGTTCAGGACGGGGTTAGAGTGCCGGCCGCATCCCGGACCAGGGGCGCAACTGTTCCACGGCAGCACCGATGCGGAAGACGGTGAGGTCGTCGTAGGGGTTACCGACGATTTGCACGCCTGTCGGTATCCCGGTCTCGGAAAGTCCGCTCGGCACGGCCAGGACGGGACAACGGTTGTTGATGTTAAACGGCGCAGTCATGTGCGCTTCCCAGTAGTGCTCGAGATGTTGCCCATCGACGTCGATCCCGTCGAGGTAGTCGGCGTCGGCTTTGAGCGCAGGAACTGCTGAGGCGGGACAGATCAGGGCGTCGAATCCGTCCATGGCCTGGGCCAGCTGCCCCTGGATACGTGACTCGGCTTGCAGTCCGTCCAGGAGTGTGTGGCGCGTCGACGCCTCACGCGCGTCGGCCATGAAGCGCAGCGTATAGGCGGCCAACTGCTCGGTGCCGCCTGCGGTGGCTGCCTCCATAGCGGGGCCGAGAATGTGCCCGAAGTGGGTGAAGATAACATCGCTGATCTCCCGATGGGACCAAGGAAGTTCGATCTCCTCGACGACGGCACCCGCTGCCTCCAGAGCCGCGGCCACGGCCCGGGTGTTGGCCTCGATCTCCCCTGTGACCGGGTAGTCCCCGAGCCGGATGCACAGCGCAATCCGCATGTGGTGGACCGGCGCAAATTCCAAGGGCAAAGGAGCGGACGGCCCCACCGACGTGTGGTCCATGGGGTTCGGTCCGGCCATCACATTGGTCAACAGCGCGGTGTCGGCGACCGTGCGGCCCATCGGGCCGTCGCCGCGGTACCAGTCACTGGAAAGAGGCGGCATGCCCGGAATCCTGCCGTACGGTGCTTTGTAACCGACGGTTCCGGTAAAGGATGCGGGTAACCGGGTAGAACCCGCGATGTCCGAGGCCGTCGCCAATGCCGTCATCCCGGATGCCAGCGCTGCACCGGCCCCGCCGGAGGATCCGCCCGGCGAGTACTCCGGGTTCCACGGGTTCCGGGTGATTCCCCACATCGGGCTGTGTGTCACCGTGGCGCAGCTGAATTCGGGCGAGGTGGTGCGGGCATGGAGGATTCCTCCGGCGGCTTTGATCCGCCCAATGATCGGGTGATCGGCCGCTGCGGTCTCGCCGGCGCACGCCAACAGCCCCTGCGAGAAGCTTCGGCCGGCGATGGCATGCTTCTCTTTTGCGGCCACAGGCAATCCTAGTAACGGCGGCGCCGAATCCAGGCCTCGGGGTCCGCCGTCGAACTCGCCGCGCTGGTACAGCAGCTCGGCCTCCCGCGACTCAGCGAGGGCCTCCTCAAACATCGTCTCGGTCAGCGCATTGACGGTCCCGTTGATCTCGGTAATTCGTTCTATGACCGCTTCCATCAGTTCGACAGGGGAAAGCTCCCGAGAGCGGAACAGCCGCAGCGCGTCCACTGCACTGAGGTAATGCAGCTCGGTCATGACCTGGCTCCTGCAGTGAACTTGTCCACGAGGCCAAACTCTCCCGACACCGAGTCTTCCGACGACAGCGCACCATAAACCAGTTCCAACGCGATCTGGGTCAGGGCATCCAGGCCCGCCAGCATGTCCGCATCCTTGGTAAATTCGCGTTCGCAGTGGCTGACGCCGTCCACTGACGGAATGAACACCATGACCGATGGCACGATCCGGTTCATCGCTACCGAGTCGTGCCCTGCCATCGTCTGCATACGGCGGACCCCAAGTCCCAGCTTCTCGGCCGTCTTCTCAGTCAACACGACACCGGATTCGGGGTAGTACTGGTTGGCCCGGACATCGAAGTCCTTCACGTTGATCCGGATGTCGTGTTCCTCGGCAAGCCGGGCGATGTCTGCCAGCAGGCTGTCCCGTGCGGAGCGCACAATCTCGGGGCTGTTGGAGCGCAAATCAGCTACGAGGTGCACCCGGCGGGCCACGACGATCGGCGAATTCGGTTCCAGCGTCAGCTGCCCCACGGAGGACACGAGCGTCTCCTCCTCAAAGTTGCGCGTGACGTCGTGCACCATGAGGACAATCTTCGAGGCGGCAACCAGCGCATCGTGCCGGTCTGCCATGGCGGTAGCGCCGGTATGGGACTGCTCGCCGAGGACCTCAATATCCAGCTTCTGGGTGTACCAGCTCGAGTCCACGGCGCCTATGGTCAGGCCCTCGCGCTCCAGGATGCGGCCCTGCTCGATGTGGATCTCCGCGTAGCTCACTGCTTCGGGCCCCTCCTCCGTTCCGAGGTAGCCGATCGACGCCAGGGCTTCCCGCACGGAGACTCCCTGGAGGTCCCTCACGCCGAGCATCTGCTCACGATCCATGATTCCCGCGAAGACGGAGCTGCCCATGATGGAGGGTGCAAAGCGGCCGCCTTCCTCGTTGAACCAGTTCACCACCGCCAGATTGAACGGCGGAACGTTGCCTGTCGCGTTGACGTGCGCCTCGATCCGGGCAGCAGCGTGCAACCCGGCCAGCACGCCGTACGCCCCGTCGAAGCGACCACCCAGCGGCTGGCTATCCAAGTGGGAGCCGATCATGACGAATTTCGCAGCGGGCCGGAATTCGATCAAGGCGAACATGTTGCCGATGCCGTCCACGCGCACGCCCCAGCCGTGCTCGGCTGCAAAAGCGGTGAACCAGTCCCGGGTCTGCCGGTCTTCCTCGGTGGCGGCTTGCCGATGCACACCTTGGTTTGCTGTGGCCCCGATGGTGGCAACGTGGTGAAAGTCCTTGAGGAAAGCTTCAGCGGACATAACAAAACTCCTAATACCTAATACGTGAGCTGCCGGTGGGAACCGGGAAGGGCGGAACCTGCGGGAGCCGGAAGGAGTATCGGTCCCCCCCCGGCTCCCGTTATCAGCCGAGGCGTCCGCGGGTCTCCGGAACCTTGGTCAGCGTGAGCAGCAGGAACACAATGATCGCCGCGCCGCACAGCCAGTAGGCCGGCGAGTAAGAGATACCGGTGCCGTTCACCAGCGCGGTGCCGATGAAGGGCGCGGTTCCGCCGAACAACGCGTATCCAAGGTTGTAGCTGACGGCGGCCGAGGTGAAGCGGGTCTTCGTCGTGAAGATTTCCACGAAGAACGTGTAGCAGCCGCCGCCGTAGATGCATAGCGGAACGACGAAGAGCAGCTGTCCCAGAATTGCCAGGCCCAGCGAGCCGCTGGTTACCAGCATGAAGCAGGGGAAGGCCAGCAATGCGATCGCGGCCGACCCTGCAATCAGCATCGGCTTGCGACCTACCTTGTCACCGATGATTCCGCCGACCGGGAGCAGCAAAGCGTAAAACAGCATCGCCGATGCGTTCGCCACTAGGGACGCCTGCAGGGTCAGGTTGCCGGTCGTCTGCACGTAGCCGACGAAGTAACCGGACAGGAAGTAGAAACCCATGGCGGTCAAGCCCATGACGAAGACGACCTGGAGCATCCGGACCTTGTTCTCGCGGAAGGCCTCGCGAACCGGGCTGTACTCCTTTTTCTTCTGTTTTTCAGCGACCTGCTTGAATGCCGCGCTCTCCTCGGTCCTGGAGCGGATCCACACACCGAACAGGGACAGCGGCAACGCCAGCAGGAACGGTACGCGCCAGCCCCATGAGAAGAAGGCCTCATCGGAAAGGCTTTGGTTGAGGATCAGGATCATCGCGCCGGCCACGACGGACGGCAGCGCGGTGGCGGCAAGGGTGATGTTGAGCCAAAAACCGCGACGGTTCACGGGCGCATGTTCGAAAACGAAGGCCGGTGCACCGACGGATTCTCCGCCTGCCGAGAACCCTTGCAGCAGCCGGCACAGTACCAGCAGTGCAGGGGCGAGAGCTCCGATGGCGGCATAAGGCGGCAACAGGCCGATGGCGGTCGTGGCACCGCCGATGGTCACCAGCGTGATGTAGAGGACGCGGCGTCGGCCGATCCGGTCGCCCAGCTGTCCGAAGAACAGACCTCCGATCGGCCGGGCGATGAAGGCGACACCGAACGTGGCAAAGGTGGCCAACAGCCCGATAAGTGCGTTCTCGCCGGGGAAAAACAGCTGGGAGAGCGTCACTGCGGAGAGACCGTAGAGGGAAAAGTCGTAGAACTCAATAAACTGCCCAACACTGCCACCTGCAAGGACGCGCTTCTGCATCCCGGTGGTTTTGTTCGACTGTGAGAAGGCTGTGGCGTCTGCGGATCCCGATGTAGTCCGGGCTCCATTCACCGTCATGACTGCCGCCAGAGGCGGGACGAACTGCGGCCCTTACCCGAATTCGCGTGTAACCCGGAACACGACGTGGATCTTGACTGCCTGTAGTCCATCGCAAGTCCTCCTGAAGGTTGCGGCTGATCCTCGTACGATCCCGCGTCTTTGCAGGTTCGGCCAGCGGTGGATCAACCTCTTGGAATGATGTTCAGTCTCAGTGGCCCACCTCACATCTGTCCAACAGATAATTTCTGCGTTTGTAATCGAAATTATGAATCCGAAGTCTGGCCAGCCGCAGCCAGCGGGAGATCTAGGTTTTATCCGCGCCGTACAGCGCGCGGCACACTGCCTCGAACGCGAGCGCCCGCCGGGTGGGCGTCACACCCTCGGGTCGCACCAGCACCACCTCGATGGCCGGCAGTTGATCCACAAGCCGTAGCGGAACGACACCCCCGCCCGCGTAAGTCAGGTTGTGGTGGAGCCGCTGATTCAGCACAGCGTAACCATGGCCGCGGGCAACGAAGGAGCGGACAGTTTCATAGCCGGTCGCCCGGTGACGAATATTGGGCTTTAAACCTGCAAGTTGGAACAACTGCATGAAGTACTCACGGGTATGCGGCAGGTCCAGCAGGATCATCGGCTCCTCTTCCAAATCCTTCAGTGCCACCTCGTGGTCAGGACTTGCAGCGAGAGGATGCCCCTCCTGAACCAACACGTGCGCCGGAATGTGCTCCACCGTCTGAGTGGTGAAACCGCCGCCCAACCCAATGCTGTACATCAGCGCCAGTTCACAATGCCCCTCGAGCAAGGCCCGCCGCAGGAACTCCTGATCGCCCTCCAGGAACGAAACGTGTACGTCCGGGTATTCCGCTTCAAAGGCCTGGAGAATCACTGGAGCCCGGAAGGGCGCCAGCGGTCCGAAGACCCCTACTTTCAGCTCGCCGGTGAGATTTTGCGACAGGCCCCGCGCCGACTCGTACAGGGAATCTGCGTGCTCGAGGAAGGCGTTCAGGTCTTTGGCGAATTGTCGTCCGGCGGGACTCAGTTTCAGCCCCCTCTGCGACAACCGAATGAAGAGCTGTACGTCCAGGTCCTGCTCAAGCTGGGAAATCGCATTGGACAGCGCCGACTGCGTCAGGTTCAGCCGTTGTGCGGCGGCCGTCATGTTCTCGGTCTCGGCGACCGTCGCAAAGTAGCGCAGTTGGGTAAGGGTGAAGGGCTTGGCCATGCTTCATCCTGTCAGACCCCAGACCCGCCCTCCCCTGACATTCCGAATCGTGCCACAACCCCTTGACCTGTGGTCGCCAGCGGAGTAACTTCTTAGTCAACCGAAAGGTTGATCAAAGGAAGAGTTGAATAACGTGACCGATCGTAGCGACGAGGCCCTCCTGGACAGGGCGTTCATGGCCCTGGCAGATCCGGCCCGCCGCCGCATCATCGCCCGGCTCAGCCGCGGACCGGCAACGGTCAACGAGCTGGCCGAGCCCTTCGAAATCTCCAAGCAGGCGGTTTCGAAACACATCCAGGTCCTCGAGCAGGCACTGTTGGTCACCCGCAGCAGGGATGCCCAACGCCGGCCCGTTCACCTCAACGCTGCACGGCTCGAAGCGCTTACCGCGTGGATCGACCAGTACCGGCTGGTTCGGGAGGCGCAGTACCGCGGACTGGACGCCGTGCTCGGCCAACTATCCAAGGACAAACCATGAGCAACTCACTCAAAGTCACCCTCCCGGAGGGCCTTCCGTTCATCGATACCGAACGCGAGTTCGACTACCCCGTCGCCGACGTTTTCCGCGCACACAAAGATCCCGACCTGCTCAAGCAGTGGCTGGGCCCGCGGGGCATGAAGATGGACGTCGACCACTACGACTTCCGCACCGGCGGCAGCTACCGCTACCTACACACCGGACCCGACGGCCAACAGTACGCCTTTACCGGCATATTCCACACGGTCCGCGAGAACGAGTTCGCCATCCAGACCTTCGAGTTCGGCGGCTACCCGGACGTCGTGAGCATCGAGTTCATGACCTTCGAGGACCTCGGCAACGGACGCTGCAAACTGATCGGACATTCCGTCTACCCCACGCTGGAGGCGCGCGACGGCATGGCCCAGTCCGGCATGGAAAGCGGCATGAGCGAAGGCTACGAGCGGCTGGACGAACTGCTCGCCGGCGCCCGCACCGCGTAAAGAGGCGGCACTGCCGCGGCATGAAGCCGAAGCCGACCAGGCTCCGGCCTCATGCCGCGCGCACTTCCCTGTTCAACCGTTCCCGCCCGCCACCACCATTGGCCTCCTCGGAATTAGAAAGTATGCTGAGGATTCCCTGCACCCTAGTCGGAAGGTGGTTTCATGGCGAACGATGATGAAGGACGCAAGGAAGTAGCCAAGATCCTGAAGGACGCTGACATCGGCGTCCTCACCACGGTCAATGCCAGCGGCCAGCTGTTTAGTCGGCCCCTGGCACTACAGGAAGCGGAGTTCGACGGCGACCTGTGGTTTGTGACGCACGATCCCTCGCCCAAGGCCAACGAAATCCGCGCCAATCCGCACGTGAATGTGTCGGTCAGCGGGTCGGACGGCTACCTGTCCATCTCGGGCACCGCCTCCATCGTCCGGGACCAGGCGAAGATCGACGAACTCTGGGGCCCCATGATGGAACCGTGGTTTGAGAACGGCAAGGACGACCCCACGGTGGCCTTGCTCCGGGTCGAGGCCCACACCGCCGAATATTGGAAGCCGGATTCCCCCAAGGTGGCCACGCTGTTCAAGCTGGCCAAGGGAATGGTCACCGGGAAGCAAGCAGACGACGTCGGCAAGAACGACGTCGTCAACCTCTAGCCGGAGGCATCTGCCGATCGGCACCACAGCACGCACTTAAGGAGTCAGCAATGTCCGGAAATCTTTTGGCCCGTTCTGTGCACGACCTTACTGCCGCCGCTTGGTTCGGCGGTTCCCTGATGGGCGCCATCGGGCTTAACGGGGCGGCCGCCGCCGCCCAGGATCCGCGCGAGCGCACCCGTTTGTCCAGCATCGGCTGGATGAAGTGGGCGCCGGTCCAGACCGTGGCCTTCGTATCGCACCTTGCCTCCGGCCTGCCGCTGCTGGCGGGCAACAAGGGCAGGATGGTCAAGCAGGAAGGGGTGACGCGGAATACCGTCATCAAGACCGTCGTCACCTTGGCCGGCGCGGCCGTCACCCTCTACGCCGGAATGCTGGGCAAGAAGGTGGAGAAGATGGCCGAACAGGGTGCAGAGGGCGCCACCGAGCCTTCACCGATGGCGTCACCGGAGCTTAAGTCCGCGCAGAAGCAACTCAAGCTGCTGCAGTGGACCATCCCGGCCTTCGCCGGCACGGTCATCGTGCTCGGTGCCAAGCACGGCGAAATGCAGCGGCCCGCCACCTTCTTGGAGGGGCTGCTCAAGCACTAAAGGCGAAGGCCCGCCCACGCGGTGTGCAATGTCCGGAGCGAGCCGGACAGGTGCCGCGTTCGGGCGGGCCGCCTGCTGTCCGTCTTTCCGCGGCTGGTGCCGGTCACGAAGGCGCGCGTCGGGCGCCGGTTTCCCGTGGCCCCTCCCTGTTTCGGAGCGTCCGCCGCTGCCTGCACGGGCTGGGCCTGCTGCACGGTTACGATGGTTGAAACGTTAACGCGGGACGGCAGAAGTGGGGAACGGGCATGCCGGCAGCATCATGACGGCCACCAAGGCGGCGGCCGCCTTCGCGTGGGCTGCCATCGCCGGCATTTCGTCTGCCGGGCTGCTGGTGTTGGGCCAGGTCGTCGCGGCTTCGATCGTCGCTCCGCCACGCTTCGACCTCGTGGCCGTCCTCTCCGTGCTGATGCTGGTGCTGGCCTGGCACCTGCGCGTGGATACGCCGCTCATGCGCCGCCAAACCACCGCCGCGATGACCGCTGCCGTGATCGTCTGCAACGACCTCACCGCCCCGCTGCACGAAACGGTGGCGGTGGTGGGAGTCGGGCTCCTGGCCACCCGCGTGGTTTTCCGGCGCTTCCGCTGGGGAGAGGTGTACTGGTTTATCAGCCGGCTGCTCGCCTCCGCCGTGCTGGTTGCGGTGTTCCAAGCCTTCCACGCGGGCGGTTTTGCGTGGCCGGCCGCACTGCTGGCCGGCTGGCTGGCCTTCTTCATGACGGCGATTGCCGTCGAGCGTGCCTTCGCCACCACGGCCACGCGCAGCGGCACCTTCCGCAACGGCATCGGTTGGGCGCCGGCCCTGTGCACGCTGGCCATCAATCTGCTCCTGTGCCTGGCCGCCCAGTACGCCGCCCTCCGGTTCGGCCACGACGGCGTCCAGTCGCTGCTCCTGGTCTTCGCGTCCGTGCTGGCGCTGGCGGTCACCGGCTGGCTGCGCAACCGCGAGCTGCGCCGCCGCCTCACCGGCCTGGTCGACGCCTCGCTCGAGCTGCCGTGGAATCCGGACGGGCTCGACCGGACCCTCCTCGCCGCCGCCAGCGCCTCGGTGCGCGCCGACCGCGTGTCCTTGCGTCCAGAAGCGCCGCAAGATAGGGAAATCGGTGTCCGGATGCGTCGCTGGGACCACGGCGACAACTACCTGGTGGCGTCGCGGAACGGCGGCGCACAGTTCACCGAGGAAGACGAGCAGGTGCTCGACGCGCTGGCACACGTCGGCAGCATCATGGTCCGGCACGATGAGCTGGTGCACGAACTGCGGCTGCAGGCGGACACCGATGCCCTGACCGGGCTGGGCAACCGGCGCGCCCTCTGGCAGCGGCTGGCCGAGATCAACGCCGGCCGCCGCCCCGGCGAGGCCATCGCCGTCGTCTATCTGGATCTGGACGAGTTCAAGGCCGTCAACGACAGGCACGGCCACGACGTCGGCGACCTGCTGCTCACCGCCACCGCGCAGCGGATACGCTCGGAAATCCGAGAGGACGACGTGGCCGCGCGCATCGGCGGCGACGAATTCGTCGTGGTGCTCCGCGACGTCACCAGCGAAACCGGCGCCCGCGCCGCCGCCGAACGGATCGCCGCCGCGATCGCACGCCCGCTCACCGCCCGCGGCAACACACTGCGGGTGCGGGCCAGCACCGGCGTGGCGTACTCGGATCGCCCGGCACCCAATATCGAGGAGCTGCTGCGCAACGCCGATTCCGGCATGTACGGCTCCAAGCGGCTGCAGCAGCGGCTGCGCGACGCACAGCGCGACGGCTCGGAGGCCGAAGCCTGTCTGGCTGTCGCGGTTGAACGCGGCATCCGCCGGCGCCTGTTGCGTGTGGCGCTGCAGCCCATCGTTTCGCTGGACCTGGATGCGATCGTCGGATTCGAGGCCCTGGCCCGCTATGAAGACGACGAACTGGGCAACATCCCGGCGGACCGGCTGGTCACTGAGGCGAACCGGCTGGGCCTGCTCAACGAGCTGACCATCCAGGTGATCGATGGTGCGGCGGCGGCGATGGCCCGCATCAGCGAAATCACCAGCGTCCGCTCCGTCTCCGTCAACGTGGAGCTGGGCCAGCTCGCCACCGGATCCCCCGTCGTGGACCGGCTGCGGCGGATGCGCGCCGAAGGGCCGGAGCTGAACATCATCGTGGAGCTGACCGAAAACTCGTTGGACAAGATGTCCGAGCAGTCCCGGGCAGCCCTCGTACAGTTGCGCAGCGAGGGGTTCAGGATCGCCGTGGACGACTTCGGCTCCGGCTACTCATCCATGAACGCGCTGACCGAGTTCCCCTTCGACATTGTCAAGGTGGACCGCTCGCTGGTCAGCGGTGACGACGGAAGCGCACCGAACGACGACGAAACCGCCCGCAACATCGTGGTCAGCCATTTGATCGCCATGTTCACCGCGCTGAAGGCGGACGTGGTGATCGAGGGCATCGAGACCGCCGAGGCCGTGGAGTGGCTGGCCGGCTGCCCGGGTTTGAATGCGCAGGGCTTTTACTTCGGCCGGCCCATGTGGCCGGACGAACTCATCTCCCGGCTGGTCACCTCCGGGACGGCGGCGCTGCCGGCGCCGTCCCGCCGCGATTCGCGTCCGGCCATGGCCGGACGGACGGCCGAACATTCGCCTGCTACCTAAAGGCGCGGGCCGTCCGGCATCCGGCTGACGCCGCGGTGCCCGCGCCAATCCCTGCGGACGCTAGGCCAGTCGTTCCAGGGCCTGCAGCTGAAGCACGATCCACGGGCTGAAGGCCCACGGCGCTGCGGTCGCGGCGGTCCGCAGGTCGGAGGGCCGCACCCAACGGTATTCGGCCACCTCGTCATCGCGCGGCGACAGTTCGCCGGCGGCCAGCGCCGTGTAGACGGGGCAGAACTCGTTCTCCACAATGCCGGACGCGTCGACCGCGCGGTAGCGGAAGTCCGGCAGCACCAGCTTCAGGTCTTCCAGCCCGAGCCCCAGCTCGTAGCGCACCCTTCGCCGCACGGCGTCGGCCATCTCCTCCCCCGGGGCCGGATGGCCGCACGCGGAGTTGGTCCAGACGCCCGGCCAGGTCAGCTTGTTCAGCGCACGCCTGGTCACCAGCACGCGGCCCTCGGCGTCGGAAATATGGCAGGAAAAGGCGAGATGCAGCGGTGTCTCGCCCGTGTGGATCTCGGCCTTGTCGGCAACGCCGGCGGGCTTCAGGTTCTCGTCCAGCAGCACTACCTGCTCGGTCGTTTCCGCCGTCATGTCGGCCCGGACCCGGGCAGCTGCCGTTGCCGGGGGAGCTCCCGGCGGTCAGTGGTGTTCATACCAGCCATTGTATGGGCGGCAGGTGGGAGAACCACCGGCAGCATCTGCGGGGACATCGGCACATGCGCGAGGGCCGTGGACCGTATCACCGAGCGGTAGGGCAAGATAAGAGCATGAAGGACGACGCGGCGCGAACCGACGAAAGGCCGGCGACGAAACAGGTCAAACTCATCGGCGAGCGGCTGCGGCGGGCGCGGGAGGACCGCGGGCTCACCATCCTTGAGACCGCGAACCACACCGGGTTGACCAAGGGCTTCATTTCCCAGGTGGAACTGGGAAAAACATCGGCCTCCGTCGCGTCGCTGGCCTCCATCTGTGATGCGCTGAATCTTCCGCTCTCGGCCCTCTTCGAGCCGCCGGCCGTTCACCTGGTCAGGGCGGATGCCCGCGAACCCTCGCGCTTCCTCGGCCACAAAGTCGCCGATTCGATCCTGACGCCGCCGGGCCAGGGAGGCGTGCAGGTTATCGAAACGGTCATCCAACCCGGCGGCGGAAGCGACCCCGAACCGTACCGGCTCCCCGTCGATCGGGAGTTCGTCACTGTTCTGCAGGGCGAACTCCACATCACCGTCGAAGGGCAGCAGCTGGAGCTCCAAGAGGGTGATTCGCTCACCTTTCGTGCCTCGCTCCCCCATCTCTGGCGGAACCCCTCGAAAACCCGGCAAGCGCGGGTCCTGTGGGTCCTGACTCCGCATGCGTCGATGTGACGTGCCGTCGGCCTACACACGGGGCCGGTGGGGCAGCGGCTTCAGGGCTTAGCCCAGATGCTCAAGTACTCGTAGGCAACCTGAGCGGCGGCCATTGAGGTGATGTCCGCATGGTCGTATGCGGGGGCCACCTCCACGATGTCGGCCCCTACAAGGTTCAGGCCCGCGAGGCCCCGCAACAGGTGCAGGAGGTCCCGACTGGCGAGGCCGCCGGGTTCGGGTGTCCCGGTGCCGGGGGCAAACGCCGGATCGAGCACATCGATGTCAACGGAGACATAGAGCGGACGCGTTCCCACCCGATGCCTGATCTGTTCGACGATGCCGTCAAGTCCGGTGCCGATGAACTCGCTGGCACGAATGCGTTGAAAGCCCGTCGCATCATCGTTGTCCTGGTCTTCCGGCCCGTAAACCGATCCGCGAACACCAACATGGAGGCATCCCTCCGGGTCGATCAGGCCTTCTTGGAACGCCCGGCGAAATGGTGCTCCATGGTGGAGATTGGCGCCGAAATACGGGCCCCAGGTGTCGAGGTGGGCGTCGAAGTGAACCACCGCCACCTGGCCGTGAAGGCGGTGCAGTGACTTCAGCGCCGGGTAGGCAATCGTGTGATCGCCCCCGAGCACGACCAGGCGCTGGCTCCGCTCCGAAGCCTCGTCGAGGCCTCGAATCATGGCCTCCACGGCAGCCTCGATATTGAACGGAGTGACCGGGATGTTGCCTAGATCCGCGACCTGATGCTGCCTGAAGGGATGGGAGCCGAGTTCGACGTGGTAGGGACGAATCAGGCGGCTTGCGCTGCGGATCGCCTCCGGTCCGAAGCGGGCCCCCGGCCTAAAGGTCACCCCGGAGTCGAAGGGAATGCCGACGAGACCTACCTGATAGTCGCTGACTTGGTCCAGGCGGGGAAGCCCGGCGAACGTAGGCGCCGACGAGAACCGAGGGACGGCCGCGAAGTCGACCTGCTCGACGACGGGTTCGCCCTGTTCGTTGCGGGATGTGGTGTGCACTGGCAATGGGGGCAACGGTCTTCCTTATTGTTGGCGCGGGTGTCCGGAGTATTGCAATACGTGACGTAGGTCATGCAACACTATCCCTGTCGCGTGCAGGGCCGTCAAGACTCCATCCCGGCGGTAGGGTCGGCAGTTACCGCCCCTTGGACGAAACAACCAATGTCTGGCCAAGACAACCAGTCCCACGCCGAAAGCCCTGCCGTAGACTCAACGCCACTTCATGCTTGTTCGGAAGGACGGATCGTGCCTGACTCCCCCACTGCCGCTGACGCGGCTTCAGTCAAAAGACCCTTGGAAGGCCTGCTGGTGGCCGACTTCTCCCGGGTGCTCGCCGGCCCGCTGGCCACCATGACGCTGGCCGACCTGGGTGCACGGGTCATCAAGGTAGAGCGTCCGGGCACGGGGGACGACACCCGCAGCTGGGGTCCGCCGTATTCCCCGACCGGGGCCACCTACTTCGAGAGCGTGAACCGCAACAAGGAATCGATCTGCCTGGACCTGGCGGATCCCGGCGACCGGCGGTTGGCCCGGAAGCTGGCGCTGGCGGCCGACGTCGTCGTGGAGAATTTCAAACCCGGCGGGATGGACAGGCTCGGGCTCGGGTATGCGGACCTCGCGGCCGACAATCCGGGCCTGGTCTACGCCTCGATCTCCGGTTTTGGTTCGGCCGAAGGTGCGTCCCTGCCCGGCTATGACTTCATCGTGCAGGCGGTCGGCGGCCTGATGAGCATCACCGGCGAGTCGGACGGCTCACCCTACAAGGCGGGTGTCGCCCTGGTGGACGTGCTGACCGCGAAGGATGCGACAGTCGGGATCCTCGCCGCGCTCAACGCCCGCGCTGCCACCGGCCGGGGCAGCCGGCTCGAGGTCAACCTGCTGTCCAGCCTGCAGGGCGCCCTGGCCAACCAGGCCCAGGCCTACCTGGGAGCAGGCAAGGTCCCCCGGCGGATGGGCAACGAGCATCCATCCATCGTTCCCTATCAGCTGTTGGAATGCTCCGATGGCCCGCTGGCCGTCGCATGCGGCAACGACGGACAGTTCCGGCAGCTGACCGCTGTCCTGGGAGAGCCGCAGCTCGCGGACGACGAGCGTTTCGCCACCAACAGCGCCCGGGTGCAGCACCGCCGGGAGCTCATCCCGCTGCTGGAGGAGGCCCTGTCCGCCGCCTCCGCATCGGTGTGGCAGGGCAAGCTCACCGGCGTCGGCGTTCCAGCCGGCCCGGTGGCCGGCATCGACGAAGGCATCAGGTATGCCGAAACACTGGGGCTGGCCCCGACCATCGAAGTCCGCGATGCCAGCGGGGAGCCAGCCGGCCGCCAAGTCCGCCACCCGATCTCCTGGAGCCCGGCGTTCGAACCCCGCACCGCTGCCCCGCCCGCGCTCGGCGAACACACCACACCGGTGCTGGAGTGGCTGCGCAGCCTGGACTGAACGTCAGAGGCCACGCCGCCGGAGGGCCAGCCACAGGTGCGCGGCGACGTCCGGATCGTCGAGGCTGACGCCGAGCAGACGCTCGGCCACCGCCATCCGGTGGCGCAGCGAATTCCGGTGCACGCCCAGTTGGCGGGCCGTGTCTTCCCAATGGCCCCGGTGGCGCAGGTAGGCGGCCACCGTCTCCAGCAGCTCGGCGCGCCGGTACCCCGCCAGCGCCTCGACCCACGCATCTGCGCGCGCCTCATCGTCGGCCGCCAATTCCACGAGCTTGCCCGCGGGCGCCGCGACCGCGGCACGGCGCACCGCTGACATGGCCGCCGCCACGTCCGCCAAGGCGAGGGACTCCGTCCAGGCAGCACCGGTCTCCGGACCCCCAGAGGCAGCTGCCGACATTGACGCCGGCGCAACCCCGGCTGCATCGGCGCCCGCGCCGCCCCCCGACCAGACCAGAAGTTCCGCGTCGGCTTCTTCCCCATCTGCCTGCCCGTCTGCCGCTGGCCGTTCCGCGAGCCCGGCATGCAGCAGGAAGTAGGCCACGCCGTCGTCGGCGAAGCGCAGGGTAGAGCCGGCCAGCGCCGCCGCGGGCGAGCCGCCGCCGTCGGCCGGCCGGAGCCGGGCTACCGTACCGGCGAGCGCGGCGAGGGAATCCGCCGTGCCCATCCGCGCGGCCAGCACGCGGACCCGTTCGGGCAGCTGCCCGAGGTTTCCGTCGGTTGCCACCAGCCGGGCTGCCTCCACCTGGCCGCGGGCAACCAGCTTGGCGACGACGGAGCCCAGCACCGTCGTCGTCCCCAGCAGCTCCTCGCGCTGCTGGGCCTTCAGGGCCAGCAGGACGCAGACCGTGGTGATGATCTGCCGATCGGCCTTGGTCAGGGTCCGGCCGGGGCCGATGGCCAGGAAGCCGTCGATCCGCCGTCCGACGAGGATCGGATACTCGACGACGGGAGCGCCGTGCAGCCAGAAGGTAGCGGCGGAATGGGTGCCGGCAACATTGAGTCGTGTGGTTTCCAGTCTCAGGTGCGGCAGCAACGGCAGCGCGCTGGCCGGCCAGACGGTGGCCTCCGTCCCGGCGTCCGCGGGCAGGTAGGCCGCCCAGCCGCCCAGCGCCTGGGCCAGCCCCTGTACGACCGACGGCAGGGCATCCGGACGCATCGTCGCGCGGGCCAGAGCTGTCTGCGTTCCCAGGTTCGCTATCAGGTCGGCTTGGTCGCTCCGCGAGGCCAATTCCCAGAACATCCGCGAGACGTCCAGGAAGGGAACGCCGTCGGGGACCACCAGCAACTCCACACCCTCGGCGGAGCAGGCCCGGACCAGCTCCGGCGGCACGCTGTCCAGCCCTTCCCCCAGCCCCAAGCCAAGGGCGGCGACCCCTTTGGCCGCCAGCCGCCGCACGTACCCGTCCACGGCGGCGGCACTCCCGCTGAGCGGGATGCCGGTGGTCAGCAGCAGCTCGCCGCCCTCCAGGTAGGCCCCCGGGTCTGCCAGCTCGGACACATGGACACCGGAGAGCTGGATCCCCGGCACGGGTCCGGGAACCGCCGGTCTGAGCGAATCTCCGAGTTCATGGCTGAGCTGCGCAAGGGAAACCATGGACTGATTATCCAACACCGCCGGAGCTTTTGGGCAGAACATCCGATGACCCACTGCCCACCGCGCGCTTAGCGTTGCCCTATGACCGATGTGCTCACTTCCGCGACCGGCGCGGCCGCCGTCACGCTCCCCCAGTCCCGCCACCTGGCGACTGCCATCCCCGGCCCCCGTTCCCAAGCGTTGCACCGGGACCGGCTTGCCCACGTCAGCGACGGCTTCGGCATCGTCCTGCCGGTCTTCATCGAGAAGGCGGACGGCGGCATCCTGCAGGATGTGGACGGAAACCGGCTGATCGACTTCGCCTCCGGCATCGCCGTGACCAGCATCGGGGCCAGCCACGCCCGGGTCGGAGAGCGGGTGGCCGCGCAGCTGGAGAGGTTTACCCACACCTGCTTCATGGTCACCGAGTACCAGTCCTTCACCGAGGTGGCCAAGTGGCTCAACGAGCACACGCCGGGCGACTTCGAGAAGCGCACTGCGCTGTTCTCCACCGGCGCCGAGGCGGTGGAGAACGCGGTCAAGATCGCCCGTTCGGCCACCGGCCGCAGCAGGGTGCTGGTCTTTGACGAGGCGTACCACGGCCGCTCCCTGCTGACCATGGCGATGACCGCCAAGGAGAACCCGTACCGGATGAACTTTGGGCCCTTTCCGGCAGAGATCGTGCGGTCCGTTTCGGCCAACCCCCTGCGCCCGGCGGCACAGCACGACGGCGGGGTCCCCGCCTCGGCCGCGGACGTCACCGCGGCGGCCCTTGCCTCGGTCGAGGCCACGCTCGCCGAGCACGGCGCGGACAGCTTCGCCGCCATGGTCATCGAACCCATCCAGGGCGAGGGCGGCTTTGTTGTTCCGGCCCCCGGCTTCCTCGCCGGGCTGCGGCGGATCGCGGACCGGCACGGCATCGTGCTGGTGATCGACGAGATCCAGGCCGGCATGGGACGCACCGGGACGCTCTTCGCCAGCGAACACGAGTCGGTGGCCGGGGACATCACGCTCACGGCCAAGGCGCTAGCCGACGGGCTGCCGCTCAGCGCCGTCACCGGCCGCGCCGACCTGATGAACGCCGTGCACGCCGGCGGTCTCGGCGGCACCTACGCCGGCAATCCGCTGGCCTGCGAGGCCGCGCTGGCCGTCTTCGAAGCGTTTGAGGACGGCAGCCTGCTGGCCAACGCCCGCGCCATCGAAGCCACGGCACGCCGGGTGTTGGAGCCGCTGGTCGCGGAGACCGACGTCGTGGCCGAATTCCGCGGCCGCGGCGCCATGTTGGCCTTGGAGTTCGCGGACCGGGACACCCTGGCCCCGCGGGCCGACCTGGCCAAGGAAGTTTCTGCGCGGTGCCACGCGCAGGGCGTGCTGACCCTGACCTGCGGCACCCATGGCAACGTCATCCGGTTGTTGCCCCCGCTGGTCATCGGCGAGGACCTGCTCTCCGATGGCCTGCAGGTGCTGCGGCAGGCAGTCCTCGACGTTGCGGCGGACGGGAAGCCAACGTCGGCCGCCCCGGCATCGGCCTGACCCGCCTGCTGGGAACCGTCCTGCGGCAGCCCCACACCTCAACACCATCCCGCCGAACTCCACTGGAAGGAACACCCGATGTCTTTGGACCATGACCTGATTTCGTTCGAATCCCTGCTCACCGAGGAGGAACGGCAACTGCAGAAGAACGTCCGTTCCTTTGTGGACAGCGCGATCAAACCGAACATCGCCGGCTGGTACGAAAACGCGGTGTTCCCGCTGGAGATCGTGCCCGAGCTGGCCAAGCTCGGCCTGCTCGGCATGCACCTGGACGGCTACGGCTGCGCCGGCCGCTCCGCCGTCGAATACGGGCTCGCCGGCGCCGAACTGGAGGCCGGCGATTCCGGGCTGCGCACCTTCGTCTCCGTGCAGGGTTCGCTGGCCATGAGCGCGATCCACAAGCACGGCTCCGAAGAGCAGAAGAACGAGTGGCTGCCGCAGATGGCCGCCGGCGAGGCCATCGGCTGCTTCGGCCTGACCGAACCCAGCGCCGGTTCCGACCCGGCCAGCATGAAGACCTTCGCCCGCCGCGACGGGGACGACTGGGTACTCAACGGATCCAAGCGCTGGATCGGCCTCGCCTCGGTCGCCGAGGTCGCCGTGATCTGGGCCCAGACCGACGACGGCGTCCGCGGCTTCGTGGTGCCGACCGACACCGCCGGTTTCAAGGCCACCCCGATCGAGGCCAAGCTCTCCATGCGCGCCTCCATCCAGTGCGACATCGAACTCACCGACGTCCGCCTGCCCGCCGGGGCGCTGCTGCCGAAGGCCAAGGGGCTGCGCGGCCCGTTCGAATGCCTGAACGAAGCCCGCTACGGCATCATCTGGGGCGCCATGGGAGCCGCCCGCGATGCCTGGCAGACCGCGGTGGACTATTCCAAGGAGCGCATGCAGTTCGACAAGCCGCTGGCCGGCTACCAGCTCACCCAGGAAAAACTGGTCAACATGGCGCTGGAGATCAACAAGGGCTTCCTGCTCGCCCTGCACCTTGGCCGCCTCAAGGACGCCGGACAGTTGCAGCCCCACCAGATCTCCGTCGGCAAGCTCAACAACTGCCGCGAAGCCATCGAAATCGCCCGCGAATGCCGCACCATCCTCGGCGGCAACGGCATCACCCTGGACTACTCGCCGCTGCGCCACGCCAACAACCTCGAGTCCGTGCGCACTTACGAGGGCACCGACGAGGTCCACACCCTGATCCTCGGCCAGAAGATCACCGGCGTCCCCGCCTTCCGCTGACCCCCTCTCCGAACGCCAAGGAGCACGCATGACCTCTCCGGTACAGCTGCAGCACTACATCGACGGCGCCTGGGTTCCCGGTTCCGGCTCCCCCATCGCCAGCCACAACCCGGCCCGCCCCGACGAGGTTGTCGCCCGGGGCCTGCAGGCCGGACCTGCCGAGGTGCAACAGGCCATGGCGGCCGCCGTCGCCGCCCGGCGTGAGTGGGCCCGCACCCCGGCGCACGAGCGCGGCGCCGTGTTGCTGCGCGCCGCCGTCGTGCTTGAACAGAACGCCGAACCCTGGGGGCTGGAGCTGGCCCGGGAAGAGGGCAAGACCCGGGCGGAAGGCCACGGCGAGGTGCTGCGGGCGGCGCAGATTTTCCGTTACTACGGGAACGACGGCGACCGCGCCGCCGGGGAGATCTTCTCCTCCCCGCGGCGCGGCGAGAAGATCCTCGTGACCCGCAAGCCGCTCGGCGTGGTCGGCGTGATCACCCCGTTTAACTTCCCCATCGCCATCCCGGCGTGGAAAATCGCTCCGGCCCTGGCGTACGGCAACACCGTGGTCTGGAAGCCGGCGAGCACCGTGCCGCTGCTTGCACTGCGGCTGGCCCAGGCGCTGGACTCCGCCGGGCTGCCGGCCGGCGTGCTGAACCTGCTGATCGGCCCGGGCGCCATGGGCAACACCCTCGTCGAGCACCCGGCGCTGGACGGCCTGACCTTCACGGGCTCCACCGGGGTGGGCCGCCGGCTCGCCGCGGAGGCGGCCGGACGCGGCGTTCCCGTGCAGGCCGAGATGGGCGGCAAGAACGCCGCCGTCGTCCTCGCCGACGCCGACCTGCAGCTTGCCGCCGAACAAGTCATCCTCGGTGCCTTCCGCTCCACCGGGCAAAAGTGCACCGCCACGTCACGGCTCATCGTGGCCGATGCCGTCGCCGACGAATTCCTCGCCGTGCTCACCGAGCGCGCACATGCGTTGGCAGTCGGCGATCCGGCCGACCCCGCGGTGCAGATGGGACCGGTCATCAACGACGCCGCCCGGAAGTCCATCCACGACGGCATCGAAGCCGCGCTCGCGCAGGGAACCCGGCGGATCGTCGGAGGCCAGCGGTACGAGGATGGCTTCCTCGCCCGCGGCTACTTCGTCCCGCCTACCATCCTTGAGCTCCCCGACGACCGGGAGCTCGACCTGTGGCGCGAGGAACTTTTCGGACCCGTGCTGGCCGTCCGCCGGGCGGCCACCGTGGAGCAGGCCTTCGACTTGGCGAACGACAGCGAATTCGGGCTCTCCGCCGCCCTGTTCACCCAGGACGTTACCCGTGCCCTCGACGCGATCGACGACCTCGACGTCGGCATCCTGCACGTCAACTCCGAGTCCGCCGGCGCCGACCCGCACGTGCCGTTCGGCGGCGCCAAGAAGTCAGGGTACGGACCCAAGGAACAGGGCGCCGCGGCCAAGGAGTTCTTCACCCACACCACCACCGTTTATCTCCGCGGCGGCACCGCCGGAGCCTGAGGAACACATGACTGTCTCCATCGACAACATCAAGCACATCCTGGTCGTGGGTTCCGGCGCCATGGGTTCACAAATCGGCATGGTCGCCGCCCTGGCCGGGTACCGGGTCACCGTCCAGGACATCGCCGAAGACATGCTCGCCCAGGCCAAGGAGCAGTTGGCCGCGCGTATGCGGGCCAGTGCGGCCAAGGGACGGATCAGCCACGGGGACGCCGAGAGCGCGTTGGGACGCCTGGCCTTCGCCACGGACCTCGCGGCCGCAGCGGCGGACGCCGACTTCGTCATCGAGGCGGCCACGGAGCGGCTCGAGATTAAGCAGCAGATCTTCGCCCGGCTGGGCGAGGTAACGCCCCCGCACGCCATCCTGGCCACCAACTCCTCCACCCTCGGCTCGTCCAAGGTCGCCGCGGTGACCGGCCGGCCGGAGCAGGTCTGCAACATGCACTTCTTCAACCCGGCCCTGGTGATGAAGTGCGTGGAGGTGGTGCGGCACGAGTCGACGTCGCAGGCCACCGTGGACACCACGATGGAACTGGCGCGGCGTTTCGGCAAGGAACCCGTCCTGATCAACCGGGAGGTCCCGGGCTTCGTCGCCAACCGGCTGATGGGCGCCCTCCAGAAGGAAGCGCTGGCCCTGCATGCCGCCGGCGTTGCCAGCGTCGAGGACATCGATACCACCGCGAAAACCGCCCTCGGCCACCCGATGGGCCCCTTCGAACTCATGGATATGGTCGGCCTGGACGTCATCGACTTCATCGCCCGTGCCACCCACGCAGAAACCGGCGATGAGGCGGACCTGCCGCATCCGGCCATCACGGATCTTGTCGAGCAAAACCGGTTGGGACGCAAGAGCGGCCGGGGCTGGTACAGCTACTGACGAAACTCCAAGGTTTCTGTCCGAGCCAGCTCTGCAGGGCTACCGGACCGCACGCGAAAGGGCCCGCTCCATCCCCGATGTACGGGATGAAGCGGGCCCTTCGGCGCTCGGGCGGCCGGGAGGCGGCCGTCAAATAACGCGATCCAGCTGCAACGCCTTGAACGCGGCACCCGACGGGTCGGTCACCACCGCCCACCGGCCGAAAGCGATCGGCTGGTCCTGCACGTTCACGCCGCCACCGACCGCCGTGGCGGCAGCCGCTGCCGCAGCTTGGTCAGCCACCACGAACCAGGCCAGCCAGTGCGGGGGCAGGAAGTCTTTCGCTTCCGCGGGGATGGCGTTGATCGCGCGCAGTGCGCGCCCCTCGGCGTCGCGGTAGACGCTCAGTTCTTCCTCAATATGTTCCAGCACGTTCTCCGGGAAGAGCGCAGTCTGGAAAGACTCGGCCGCTGCGAGATCATGGCTCATCACGTCAACCAGTGCCAGCCGGCCGAGCTCGGAGGACGGCCCGGATGCTGCTCCGCCGTCCATGGCGGCGATGCCGAACAAAGGCCCTTCCGGATCACGGAGCACGACGCCGTTGCTTCCCCCTGCCAACAGGTTCACCTCTTCCTCAACAACCGAGGCGCCGGCTGCAACTGCCCGGTCGACGGCTGCGGCTACGTCATCGCTTCCGAGGAAGACTTTCCAGCCGAGTTCTGCCGGACCGGCCGCAGAGTCTACGCGCAGCCCTGCGATCGGCACGCCGTGAAGGGTGAAGAGGCCTGCATCGCCTTGCAGGTCGAGTTCCCAGCCCAGCACGTCGCGATAGAAATCGGCCAATCCTGCGGCGCTCCCCGCAGTCAGTTCCTGCCAGACACTGGCGCCCGGCGAGTAGGTAGTGGTGGTAATAGTCACGAACAGCTCCTTAGAACATAAAGGGTTGGGCCTATTCGCCCAGCAGCGCCGGCTCTTTTTCCCAGATGGACTGCAGGGACTCGCGCTCGGCTTCGATTGACTCCTTGTCGAAGCGGAAGTAGGAGCGCGGCGGCAGCATGCCCCACACATTGGAGGAGTGTCGGTCGTCCGGATACTCACGCGGAACATGGGTTTCGTCCAGCTGCTCGATGTCGCAGTACAACTCGATGAAGCAGTCAGCCTCCGGAAGCCGGACGTAGCCGGCCAGGTTGCCGCCAATACCGTGGCGGACGGGGCCCCACGGCATGACCCGGCCATACTGGGCGAGGTGATCGAAGGACTGGCGGATCTGCCCCCAGTCGAGCATGTCGAATGCGATGTGGTGGAAGTGTGCCTGGCCGGTGTTCACGAAGGCCATCACATGGTGGTCGGCGCCGATATGCAGGAAGGCACCGGCGTCTGGCCCCAGCTTGTCGGCCAGCTTCATGCCCACCACGTTGAGGTAGAAATCCACCTGCTCGCCGATGTTCGCGGTCAGGTAGTTCACGTGACCGAGCTTGCGCGGGGCGCCGATGCGGTGATTGCGGGTGGTCTGCCGCCACTCGCGCGGGTAGCGGTCCTGCCCCTGCTTCGGCCGGTATTCGACGAACTGGATGCCGTTACCTTCCAGGTCGGCAAAGGAGACTCCCTCGTCCGAGCGCGTGTATTCGACCCGGTGCTCCTTCAAGTGCTTCTCGGCGTCGTCCAATGTCAGTTCCGGCGCCAACTGGTAGGCGGCGTGAACGATGCCGGCCTCGGGGGCCTTCTGCAGGATCAGCGACGGCTTCTCGTAGTTGCACGCGAGGAAAGTCTGCTTGCCCTCGCGGCCAACCTCGGTCAGGCCGAACTCGTCCTGCCATTGCTGCGTGGAAGCATCCAGGTCCTCGACGCCCATGACCACATGGTCGATGTCATGCAGCTTGATCATTGTCGCTCCTTATTAACGGTTCCGGTGATGGCCGGCAGCCCGCCGGGCCCTTTTTCAGACCGGAGTGTTTCTTTTGCTGAACACGTACATTACTATAATAACCACGACGCCGAACGGCAAGACTTTGAGCTGCAGAGCAGTACCAACCTGAGGAAGGCAACCATGACAAGCCCCATGCTGGACCGAGAACCGGTCCTTCCGGCCTTTGACCCGGATTATCTGGACCAGTTGCTGGCCCGCGGCATACAGGTCATCCGGGTCATCCATTCCGATTTGTTCGGGCGCCAGCGAGGTAAGCAATATCCCGTGGCTTCGCTCCTCAACCTGGCCTCGGGGGTTGCGTATTCTAAGATGGCCAACGCCGAAGACCTGCTCGGCGTACCGGTGGACGACAAGGAATTCCCCGCTCTGGCCAATCATCCCGACCAGCATGCGTTCCTGGACCTGTCGACGGCGTTCGTCCCCCCATGGGAGCCGGACTCCCTGTGGGTCCTCACGCGTCTGAGCGAGCACGGCCAGCCGTCAGCGCTGTGCCCGCGCAGCCAACTGGCCGTCGCCGCCGAACGGTTGCAGGAAGAGCTTGGCCTCTCCGCCATTGCCGCCGGCGAGCCCGAGTTCTATCTCTTCCGGAACGACAATGACGGCCGGACTCCCTATGCGCTGAACGGCGTCTCCTACACCATGGACCGGATTACCGACCCCGACGGAGCCGTGGGCCGCATGCATCGGCAGCTAATCGGCATGAATATCGGCGTGACAGTGGTGAACCGCGAATTCTCCCCCGGTCAGTTCGAAGTAAACCTCCAGCACGACGATGTACTCGTCGCAGCCGACGCCGCCTTCCTGCTGAAGACCGGGGTCAAGGAGCTGGCCATCGCAGAGGGCCTGGAAGCCAACTTCATGGCCAAGCCTGTCGGCGGCGAGGAAGGCAGCAGCCTGCACGTGCACCTGTCCCTCTGGCGGGATGCAGAGAACGTGTTTGCCGCCCCCGAGGGCGCCCTCAGCCCGACGGCGCTGGCCGCCATTGCCGGCATCCAACTCCACGCCCCCGCGATCATGGCGTTCGCGGCCCCCACCGTGAACTCCTACAAGCGGTTGACCGGGGAAGGCCTGAGCCCGCGCACCAGCAACTGGGGCGAAGACAACCGCTTTACCTTCGTTCGCGTTCCGGCCGAACGGGCGGGCGCCACGCGGCTGGAGCTGCGTGCCGGCGACGCCAGCGCTTCCCCGCATCTGCTGATGGCGGCCATGCTCCACGCTGCCTCCGACGGCATTCGGCGCGAGCTGACCCCGGATCCCATCGGCCAGCCGCTGCCGCGCAGCTTGGCCGAGTCCATCGATGCCCTGGAGAAGAACGAGGTCATGCGCGCGGGATTCGGCGACGAGTTCACGTCCATCTACGCCGCCCTCAAGCGCCGCGAAGTGCAGGCGTTCGAGTCGCACGTGACCGACTGGGAATGGAATCTCTACCGCCATCACGTCTAACCCGTACCCACACGCGCCGGAGCCTCTTGTCCCGGCGCGAGCATACTCTCCCGGGAGCCTCACGAGCTCCTGCCCCGCCCTGCCCCTGATTCGAGAGGTGATCGCTTTGCCAACGCCTGCTTCCACCCTGCCCGCCAGACTGATGTCCCCGACCGATACCGCGGACGTCGGGCGGCTCACTATCAAGTGCCCGGACCAACCAGGGATCGTCGCCAATGTCGCCGACCTGCTCAGGAGGCACGGGGCCAACATCGTGTCTCTGGACCAATTCACGACGGGCGTCGAGGACGGCACCCTGTATCAGCGCACGGTTTTTCACCTGCCGGGCTTCGAAGCCAAACGGGACCGGCTTGGCGCGGAAGTCGAGGCTGAACTGGCCGTTCCGTGGGGAATGGAATGGCAGTTGACCGCTGCCGGAAAACGCAAGCGGGTGGCCATCTTTGCATCCAAGACCGATCATTGTCTGCTGGACCTGTTGTGGCGTCACCGCCGGGGCGAAATCCCCATGGAGATCGTCATGGTCGTCTCGAACCACGCCGATCTCGCCCACCAGGTCCGCCCCTTCGACATACCGTACTTCCACGTTCCGGTTGCGGGTGACAAGAAGGATGCCGAGCAACGGCACCTGGAGTTGCTGCGGGGGAACGTGGACTTGGTGGTACTCGCCCGCTACATGCAGATCATCTCCGCCGAATTTCTCGACGAGGTCGGCGTTCCCGTCATCAACATCCACCATTCATTCCTGCCTGCCTTCATCGGCGCCGGCCCCTATCAAAAGGCCAAGGACCGGGGCGTGAAGCTGATTGGGGCGACGGCGCACTACGTGACCAAGGACCTGGACGAGGGCCCCATCATTGAACAGGACGTCATCCGGGTTTCCCACCGGGACAGCACCGCGGAGCTCATGCGCTTTGGGGCCGACGTCGAACGGAGCGTGCTCTCGCGTGCGGTCACGTGGCACTGCGAAGACCGCGTGATGCGCGACGGCAACACCACGGTCGTCTTTTGATGCGCAAGGGCCCGCAGTAGGGCGTTGGCTGCCCGGGATGGCGACCCCCGGTCGATGAGAAGGGCAGAGCGGCCCCGGCTGATCCAGCCGGGGCTGCTCTGCCCTTGGACCTATTGGCGTTCGTTAAAAGCTGCGGCCCGGGGGAAAGTATGCACGATCCACACAGAAGCGTCGCCGCCCTCCGCTTGCCACCGGTGCGTTCTGTCCGCAGCGTAGGTCGCGTAGTCCCCCTCCCCCAGGAGGACCTCATGGCCGACTGGCCCCAACCGGATTTTGCCGGAGCGCACGAAGACATGCTCGCGGGCACCGGCGCCGTGCGAAGGCGACACCTCGTCGGCACCCTGCTTGAAGGATTGGGCGTGGATTTCCAACGTGCCGGCTCCGATAACCTGGCTTCGCAGAATGTGCCCCAGCGAAGCCGAGTCCGAAATATCTTCGCCCTCGCCATCGTGAACCACCTCGACCGGAGCGCGCTCGGGCAGTGCGATCAGGTCGGGCAGCGGCACGTCAAACGTGCGGGCGATAGCCAGCATGGTTTCCAGCGTCGGATTGGTCTGTCCCCGCTCGACCTTGAACAGGGTCGCCTTTGCCACTCCGGAGCGTTCGCCTAGCTCGGTCAGCGAAAGACCATGGGTTTCCCGCAGGCGCCGCACGTTGGCCGAAAGCGCCTCTATATGGTCGTTCATCTGTCCATCCTCGATCCCGCTGGGTTTCGCTGCCGCAATATCAAGCTCTGATGAGAGTAACTTTATCCTCCTGAAGTCGCCGGGATTTCGGACCTTTGAGCAGAAACGAGTAGCGCTTCCCCCGCGCTTGGCCCGGCGATGGTGCCCATGAGCACGCTCACAACCGACGTAAGCACGTGCGCGCGCTGCCATGCAGCCCCGACGCCGGGCATCCCGCAGCCCGCCCCTTGTGTTTTTTAGAAGGCTTTATATACTCTTAAAGTAACCAAACGCCCCATATCTACCGGAGGTCTCCCATGACTCAGGCAATCCGTTTTGCAACAAGCGCCGGCGAGGTTCGGCTTGGACGCCTAGACGGCGAAACCATTGTTGACGCAGGCGCCGCACCGGCTGTTGGCTTCGACGGCTCGGCTGAAGCTTGGAACACCATCAACAATGCGTCCGGGGCGAAGCATTCGCTGCAGGATGTCAAGGTTCTCGCGCCGACCAACCCCGGCAAGCTGATCGCCATTGGCTTGAACTACCAGTCGCACGTCGAGGAAACCAACCTCAAGCACCCGGATGCACCCGTGGTCTTCGCCAAATTCCCTTCTTCCATCACCGGACCCAACGACACCATCGTGATTCCCCGCGAGGAAACCCGCCCCGACTTTGAAGGCGAAGTCGGCATCGTCATTTCCAAGCGCGGCTACCGCGTGGCGAAGGAGGATGCCTGGGACTACGTCGGCGGCTTCACCGCCCTGAACGATGTGTCCGGCCGCCGTGCCCAGCTTGAGACCCCCATGAAGCAGTTCACCTTGGGCAAGAGCTTTGACACCTTCACTCCCCTCGGCCCGGTTGTGGCGAGCGTGGACTCCGTGGACAAGGACGCCCTGGACGTTCAGACCGTCATCAACGGCGAGACCATGCAAAAGGGCAACTCCCGGGACCTGATCTTCGACATCCCGACCCTGATCGAGTACCTGTCCCGCGGGATGACCCTGGAGCCGGGCGACGTCATCGCTACCGGCACCCCTGGCGGAGTCGGCGACGAGCGCAAGCCTCCGCGTTACCTGCGCGACGGCGACGTCGTCGAGGTGACTGTTGCCGGTGTCGGCACGATCAGCAACCCTGTTCGCGCCGAGGCATAATGCCATGAAACTCATCGCCTCAGGAAACAAGGACTACGTCTACGGCGGGAAGTTCACCGGGCCGGTGCAGCTGGAGATGATCCTCGAAGCCGCCCAAGACGGTGATCCCGACATCGCCCGCGTGCATTTCAACGACGGCGCGGTGACAAACTGGCATTCCCACCCCGGCGGGCAGCTGCTCTATCTGGTCAGCGGCACCGGCAGGGTGGGAAATAACGACGGCGAACACACCGGCATCGCCCCGGGAACCCTGATTGAAACCCCGGTCGATGAGAACCATTGGCACGGCGCGGACGAAGGCGCCGACGCCGTCTGGCTAGCAACCACTTGGGGAGTCACCTGCTGGCACGACCTTTCCCCGCTGGAGCATGCCACGCTGGGGGCGTCGTGAACGGCACCCCTCCGGTGATCCTGGTCGTGGCGGACCGCAAGTCCGTCACGTCCGGAGCCTGGTCGGACATCCCGAACGATGCCCTGCCGCACACGTATATCCATGCCGTGGAGCAGTCGGGCGGCATGCCACTGCTGCTGCCGCCCACCGAAGTGCTGCGGGACAACGCCGAACGGCTGCTGGAGCTGGCCGACGGCGTCTTCCTCGCCGGCGGCCGGGATCTCGACGCCGGCCTGTACGGTCGCTCGAACCACCCGCTTAACGACAAGCCGCTGCGGGTCCGTGACGAACTCGAAATCGCGTTGGTCCGCGGAGCACGCCGGCGAGGCATGCCGGTGTTTGGCGCCTGCCGCGGCATGCAGGTGTTGAATGTTGCCTGCGGCGGCACCTTGGAACAGCATCTGGCCGACCGGCTGGACATGACCCCGCACCGCAACGTCGTGGGCGAATTCACTTCCCACTCGGTGTCCGTGGTCCCCTGCACCCTGCTGGAGAATGTCTTGGATTCGGCTACCTTCGACATTGCCTCGCACCACCACCAGGCGGTGGAAACTCTCGGAGACGGACTCGTCGCTTCGGCGCATTTCGACGACGGCGTCATCGAAGCCATCGAGGCTCCCGGCGATGCCTTCACGCTGGGGGTGCAGTGGCACCCCGAGGAACGTCTCGACCCGGAAGGCCTCAAGCTGCTTACGGCTCTTGTCCGAGCAGCTGACCGCTTCCGGCAGCACCGCCAGGAACCAGCGACCGCGCTTCAACACTGACAGGTCCGCGGGCAATGCGTCCGGCGATGCCCGTCCGCCAGACCGCTTTCACATCGAAAAGGATCCCATGACCCACACAGCTACCGCTGCCACGAAGAACAGTTTCGCAGTAACCAACCCGGCCACGGGAGAGGTTTTGCAGAGCGTGCCTACCGTATCGGACGCGGAAGTGGTGGCGGCAATTGCGGCGGCCCATGAGGCATACCTGCAGTGGCGGGACGTGCCGGTGGCCGAAAGGGCACGCAGGGTGAAGCGCGCGGGCGAACTCTTTGCGGAGCGCACCGACGAGCTGGCAGCCATCATCACCCAAGAGATGGGCAAGCGTCTGGTGGAGGCGAAAGGCGAGTTGTCCATTGTCGCCAGTATCTTCGACTACTACGGGACCGAAGGCCCGGCGCTGCTGGCTGACCAGGAGTACCTCCCCCGCAGCGGGGGCCGGGCGCTGATTAAGAAGCGGCCGATAGGTGCCTTGTTGGGCATCATGCCGTGGAACTACCCGCTGTACCAGGTGGCGCGCTTCGCGGCGCCGAACCTGGTGCTGGGCAACACCCTGCTGGTCAAACACGCGTCCAGCTGCCCCGCCTCCGCCCAAGCGATTGAAGAAGTCCTGCTGGATGCGGGGCTTCCGGCCGGCGTGTACAGCAATCTCTACGCCGCCACGACCCAAACCGAACTGATCGTCGCCGACGACAGGATCCAAGGCGTCTCGCTGACCGGCAGCGAACGCGCCGGCGCCGCCGTCGCCGAAATCGCCGGACGCCACCTGAAGAAAGTGGTGCTGGAACTCGGCGGATCGGATCCACTGATTGTGCTGGAAAGCGACGACGTGGCGGCCACCGCCCGCAAAGCCTTCCGCGCCAGGCTCAGCAACGCGGGCCAGGCCTGTAACTCCCCCAAACGAATGATCGTCGCGGAGGGCATCTTCGACGATTTCGTGCGCGAGATCTCGGCCTTGGCCCGCGGCCTGGTGCCCGGGGACCCCTCCGACCCGGCGACGACGATCGCGCCGATGTCCTCGGCGGCAGCGGCAGACGAGCTGGCCGAACAGATTGCCGATGCGGTGGTGCAAGGAGCCACCCTGCACACCGGCGGCCGGCGATTGGAGGGCCCGGGGGCCTTCGTAGCGCCCGCCGTGCTGACCGGCGTCGTGGACGGCATGCGTGCTTTCCGTGAGGAACTCTTCGGCCCGGCCATCGTGGTCTATCCGGTGCGGGACGAAGACGAAGCCGTCGCTCTGGCCAACGACTCCCCCTACGGGTTGGGGGCCTCCATCTTCACCACCGATGAACAGCGGGCGCTGGATCTCGCGGAGCGGTTGGAGTGCGGCATGGTGTTCATCAACCAGGCCCCGGACTCCGAACCCGACCTGCCCTTCGGCGGGGTAAAGAAGTCTGGTTTTGGCCGTGAGCTGGGTCCGTGGGGCATGGACGAATTTGCCAACCTAAAACTGGTTCGCCTCTGACGTTTTCCCCACACCAGCGGGAAAACACGCAACATGACCCCCGGGCTCCGGCAGCACCATTGATCGCGCCGGCTGCTATTCGATAGCAATGGCAGCCGGCGCCGTCGTTGGTGGAGTACTTCATTCCGATACATCTTCTGCCTGGGACAACAAGGAGCCATGAAACCCGACCTGAGCGCCAACCTCGCCCGCAACGTCCGCCAATTGCGCGAGCGGCACAGCTGTCGGAGCGTTCGGACATCGGGAAGGCCACGCTGTCGCAGATAGAGTCAGGCTCCGGCAACCCGACCCTGAGTACGCTCCGGGATCTGGCCGCGGCTCAAGGACCACTCCAGACAACGGCCCTCCACCGTCTAGCTCGGCTCAAGCGCGATTCCAAAGGTCTGGTCCCGCCAGCTCATGTGCTGACGGGACCAAGCCGTTTCCGATCGCCCTTGAACAGTCAGGCGGCGACGATACGTCCGATGGACTGCCGATGGTAGACCATGGGCGGCTGGTCTGCGGTGCCCAGGTGATGCACCGAAAACAAGACGAGGGTGTGGTCTCCAGCCGGAATCTCTTGATGGATGGAACACTCCATCCAGGCGGCTGCGCCATCGATAAAGAGGGCACTGCCCGAGGAAGCCCGGGTCTGCACTCCGTCGAAACGGTCCCGGCTCCGTGATGACAACTGCCAAGCCAGCGGACCCTGGTCTTCTGACAGGATGGAAATCCCGATCCGTTCACTGGACCGCAAAGCATTCCAGGTGTTGTTGTCGTTCTGGACGCAAATGGAAACCAAGGCTGGGTCCCAGGACACCGCCTGGAAGGATGAAGCGGCGAAGCCGGCGTTGCCCCCCTCGAGGACCGCGCAGACGGCCACTACGCCGCTGGGGAACTGGGCAAAGACCTGCTTCGCGTCCGCCCTCAAGGCATCCTGTCGGAAGTTAATGCTCTGATCGGTCATGCTAGCTGTCATGGTTTACTCCTGCTCCTCTGACTGAGGGACGTGCTTGCTTGTTATCTCAAGTTTGTACTTGGCGGCTATGCCAAGCGATGTAGCCTTCGACAGATAAACCCCTGATCGTTGTGCCCCGTGCACAAGCTCAGAAACCCTGGGGGTTATAGCCCATTGATGTGTGGCCGGTAGCGCCTGCTTCCCGTGCCGGTGCGGCTAAATCCGGTTTGGCATACTCCGGGTCCGGGCCACCGTCCACTCCAGCTCGACGGGATCTGCCTCTCCGGCGGCTGGTGCTGCTTGATCGCGATCGCCGGCGGTCATGTGATCGGCTGGCAGTGGTGCGACACCGAGAAAGCCGCAGCCTGGACTGCACTTTTGGAAAAGTGTCCAGCACCGCGCGCCGTGATCGTCGATGGAGGCACCGGCCTTGCTTCAGCACTGAAACGGACCTGGCCCGAAACCAGGGTCCAGCGTTGTCTGGTGCATGTCCCGCTTTCGTCCGCGTGCTGCTGACGTTGCGTCCGCGGAATCGGTCCCGCGCCCCGGCACGCCTCGACGAACCAAACCTGGTGGTATACCCACTACCGGCTCCGCCGCGCCTACCAGTTGATGGCCCGCTGCGTCCGCCAGGAAGTGCTTTTCACCTACCTGCACGCCGACCCGGCCACCCTGCAGATCGCTTCCACCACCAACCGCGTCGGGGGCGGCATCAACGCCGGAACCCGCCACCTGCTGCGCAACCACCGCGGCCTGCCGGCAGAGCACCGTAAACGCGCCGTCGAGTGGTACCTCTACCAGCGCAGCGAGAACCCTGGACCGCCCTGGAAACTGATCCGGCCGAAACGAACCGGTGACAACCACAATGGGAGAAATCGAAGAACGACCGCTCGGACCGGCCCTATTCGATACCGCGGCCATTGCGGAAGAAGGCCTCCGTGCACGCTCAGGATGAGCCATCAGAACATGACACACCCGAGCCCGACACACTTTTTGGCCTATAACCCAAACTTAGGATGACCGGTCAGTCAGCCCGTTAAACGCGTCTTGTCCCGCCCAAGGAGCAGGGGCGGGACAAGACAAAAGTTGGCTGGGCTGGTCAGGCGCGGAGGTGCGAGGTGCCCGTGTTGACGGAGAACAACTCGAAGGTGTCGGTGCGGGTTCTGGTGGTCAGTATGTCCCGGAAGTAGCGCTGCAACGGGGCGCCATCCGCGCTGTTCTGACTGCCGGCATTGCGCAACATCAGTTCGACGGCCTTCCAGACCAACTCCTCAACCACGAAGTACACGCCGTTCAGCCTCATCGAACGTGATTCATCAAATGCTTCGATGCCGGCGGCCGACCGTGCAGCATATTCCTCGTATAGCCGGGAGCTGTTGACCAGAATGGACTGCGCCCCGTCGACGTACGAGATGGCCATACCCAGGACGCGCTGCCATTCCTCATAATCTCCGCGTATGGACCCGTCTTTGATCCACGGATGCCGGGTCTTCATGATGATTTTTTCGAACTCGTCGACCGCCGCGTAGCCCAGCCCGACGGACGTGGAGGCGACCTCACCCTCGGCAAACCCGAAGAACGTCCCGGCATAGACCGGGTTGTTGTGCAGCTTCGACCCGGCGGTTTCGCCCAGGTTGGAGGCGGTCCACTTTTCCTCCGAGATGCAGTAATCGGGGACGAAGGCTTTCTCCGCCTTGATGCTGTTCGATCCCGAACCGCGCATTCCGATGACACGGCCCCAGTCGTCCTGGACTTCGTAGTCCTCTCTCCGCAGAATCATCCAGACCCGTCGTTCGGGGTCGTCAGGCTGCAAGCCGGGAAGGAAGGCCGTGGCCATGAAGTGGGTGGAGTACGGCGCCCCGGAGCAGTACCGCCAGAACCCGGTGACTTCCCAGCCGCCGTCCACGCGCTCCACTGTTGTGTTCTGACTGTTGCCGCTGGCCGGACAGATGATGTGTCCGTGGGCGCCGAACACCTCGCGCTGAGCCCGCTCTTCGAAGAATGATCCCAGAGTCAGAGCATGGCCCGAGGACAACGAGAGGCACCAAGCAGTTGAAGGGCAGCCACGCGCTACCTCGGCGATCACCTGGTAGAAGGCCGAAACCCCCAACTCCAAGCCCCCGAACATTTGTGGCTGGAGCATCCGATAGAAACCATGCTCCAGAAAGTACTCATGCACTTCCTGCGAGTATTGTCCATCGACTTCCGTTTGGGCCTGCGCTTCCCGCAGCTTTGAGCGAATCTCACGGGCGCGTTCAAGGAGCCGTTCGAGCTCGTACCGAATCCGCGGGTCTTTCTCTGTTGGAACTTGAAGGCTGAACGGTCCGGCCAAGCCCGGCTCGACCGATGCTCCGGTGGCCACTGCTAGTTTGGCAGCTGTTTGCTCCGATGCCGACTGGGCGGGGGCTGTGGCGACAAATGCTCGTGTCATAGCGATCTCCTTGCGCATCACGGGATGTGACTTTCCCTCAAGTCTGGGAGTGCGCGACGTCACAAACAATGTCCGGCGCTGACAATCATTGACTCCGAGATGGTGCCTGAAGCACAATTTGTTCGACGAGGTGCTGCCCTGGCAGTGCGTGGAACACAGAAGATGGATGCGTCGGTGTCTGGAAAAACTGAAGACCCTCCTGCTGACCTAGGCCAACATGCCGTGCGTCCTGCCCAGCAGGCGAGTACAGCTTTGGACCAAGGCGCGGGCGAATCCGGCGTCTGGACTCTGATCCGTGCCGCGCGTCAGGGCGGACTGCAAAGCATCGTCGCGGCGCTGCGGCAGGCCCTGGGTGCCGACAGTGCGCTGTTCGATATCAACGGCAACACCCTGGCTGCTTCACCGTCACGTACCATCTGGAATTACCCCCTGGTGTTGGAGGCGAGCCTCGGTCCCGATTCCGCCCTGCCGGTCGCAGCGGCGCGTGTCTTCGTGGACAATGAGGCAGTCGCGATTCTTGCCGTCCACGAGCCAACACCCCCGAGACGACTCCTGGCAGCGGCCGTTGACCTGGTGACCCTGGAGATTGGCCGGTTGCGCGCCCGCCAGGACGGGAAACGCGAACTCACGCAGCATGTCATTGACGACCTGATCCAGCACCGCGTCTCGGAAGCGGAAGCCCGGAGCCGGCTCCGCAGCATTGGTTTTGATCCCGAATCCCGTTACCGCGTGCTACTGGGCCAAGCGAACATGCGCCGCGAACGACTGCTCTCCGTGCCCTGGAACATACATACTCTGCTGAGTAACCAGCATGAGCCCTTTGTTCGGGTCGTCGTCGACGGTCGCATCCTCATGCTCGTACCCGAAGATCCCATGGTGGACCGGATTGCCGCGTCATTATTAAGCCACATGCAGGAGGTGGGCTCCGACGGGTCCGTGGGAGTCAGTTCTGTCCATACCGGCGCTGCAGGCATCCGGGCAGGCTACTTCGAGGCTTTGTCGGCAGCGTCCGGTGGAACGGGAGTCCGGCGGCCCGAGATCGTGGACCTTGGCCAACTGCTCGTGCTGACCAACACCACACTCCCGTTGTCGGATTTAGCCGCGTCCTCGCTAAAACCATTGATCGACTACGACACCGGTCATGGAACGCAACTGGTAGCCACGCTGCAGGCCTTCCTGTCCTCGAACCGTTCCTTTGCGGAGACTGCTGAGGCGTTATTCATACACCGCAACACGCTTCGGTACCGCTTAAGGCAGATCCATGACCTGCTGGGTTACGACGTCGCGTCGACTCGCCACATCACCAACCTGTGGCTTGCGCTTCAGGCCCTGACCGGCCTGCAGGAACTGTAGTCCCTACCCAAGCCCGCCCAAGTCGACAAAGTCGTCAAGCAAACCCCTGATACCCCCAGCTTCCACCGTCACCGGGATCCTGTCATCGGGCTCGTAGTAGCGGCTGAGCCCGAACGTCTGGCCAAAGGGATCGCGTAGCACCGCATAGCGGTTCATCGTGCTGTTGTTGGCGGGCACAATGATCCGGGCACCTGCCTCAACCGCCCTTGCGACGGCGAGGTCCACATCGGCAACATCGAAGTAGACGAGCCAGCCCGATTCTCCCGCCTCCATGAAGTAGCCGCCGAACTGTACGAAACCTGCCACGATCCGACGGTCATCGTAAAGCAGTCGGAAGTCGTAAGGATCATCGACCACGTCCAACCGGTCCACACCCAGAACAGACTGGTAGTAGTCGGCGGCTGACCGTGTGTTTTTCGTCGAGTAATCCACGTTCGTTTGGCCGACGCCCGACCCGCTCACTGAACCGGCGTCTGCAATACCCGTCCACACCTGCTGGCCGTCCACCACGTAGGTACGCTCATCGCCGCCGGGAAGAACGATGCTTCGCACCGCTCCCCCGGCTGCGGCGGAGCGGCTTCCTGCCGCTACGGCGTCAGCCAAGTGAAAGAAGGGGATCCAACCGGAGTTCGGTCCGTCCGCATGCTGCTCCGTCACAGCGAAGATGCCACGCCCCCGCAGCATTGCGGCCGCGTCCCACGCACCGGCATCGACGTCCGTTGAACCGATCAGCCAGGCATAGAAATCAGAACTGGCGGCCGGGTCGGAGCTGACCAACTCCAGCCCCGCCAATCGGCAGGTTGAGATCTTTGTGTGCACAGTTCGAGTATGCCGCATCTTGATCCGGCTCCGCAGAAGTGGGCCTGGACTAGGAACCGGCATCTAAGTTTTCGCTGGGCAAGGACCGCATGATGTTCTGCACCGTCGCGGCGTCGGAAGGACCGCGTGATGGTCTGCGCCTCCCGTGGCGGCGTCGGAAGGACCGTACTGGACGCCTTGGTCAGGGGCGTCGCCGACCGGCGGCCCAGCCTCCAGCAGCAGCGACGAGCGTGCAGGCGAGCAGGCCGACACCCAGCGAAATCTGCAAGTCGTCTCCGCCGAGGCCCACGAGCGGAGCAGCCGCCGCGCCAATTGAGTATTCCGCTGCTCCGATGACCGCCATCGCCGTACCCGCAGCGTGCGGGATCTGTTCGACCGCGAGCGCCGTGGCGTTGCCCAACACAAGTCCCAGGCTGCTCACGACGAGGAAAAACAGCAGCACCGTGGCCCAAAGACCCGAGCTGCCGGTGAGCGCCAGGAAGGCATAGATCATCGACCCTCCCAGCATGAGCGCCAGCCCCAGCAGCATAACCGTGGCAGGGCTGAACCGGCTGACAAGTTTGGCACTTATGAGGCTTGCCAGGGCAAGACCACCGGAATTGGCGGCGAAAATGATGGAGAACCAGCCCGCGCCGAGCCCGAACGTCTCCTGGAGTATAAACGGCGACGCGGCGATGTAGCAGAACAAGGCACCCAAGCCACAGCCCACGGCAAGGCAATACCCCATGTAGGCGCGGTTCTGCATGACTGTTTTAATCAGCGACACCAACTCGCTTACGCCTCCGGCCCGCCGCTGCTCGAGCGGCAGGCTCTCTCGGATGAACAGCAACGCCAGCAGCCACAGCACCACGGTGAGGACCGTGAGGATCCAGAACACTCCACGCCAACCAAGGACCGGGACTACCGCTCCCCCCGCCAACGGCGCAACGATCGGGGCCAGACCTTGGATGGCCATCATCAGGGAAAATAGCCGGGCGGCTTGGCGCCCGGAAGAACGGTCTGCCAGTACAGCCCTGGCCAGGACGACGCCTGCCGCTCCGGACACCCCTTGCAGAAACCGTGCGGCGATCAGCAACTCGACGGTGGGTGCCAGGGCGCACATCGCCGTCGCCAGCGCACAGACTGCCGAGCCTGCCAGCAATAATGATCGTCGACCGAACTGGTCGGACAGAGAACCAATGATCAGCTGTCCGCCGGCCAAACCAATCAGGAAAGCCGTGAGTGTCAGTTGCACGGCAAACGGCGCCGCATCCAGCTCCCGGGCCAGCTCGGGAAACCCGGGAAGATACATGTCGATCGCCAGCTGGGGCACGGCGGAGACTGCGGCCAACACAACCACGAGGAACGGGGTCGGCGGAAACGTAAGGGACCCGGCCGTGGTTCTTCCAACGTCCGGGCTACCAGGCGCCACCTCCCGCGCGGGTTCGCCGACTGCAGGAAGCTGCGGGTTTTTGGGCACGACTGATCGTCCTTTCTGCTCGTAAAACACCGACGGCGGTGCCGCGGCCGGGGTGAAATTCCCTCGGCGGCACCGCCGTCTTCGCATCCGCTGTCATGCCTCTTGCGGCCGGGGCCGGAGGAGGCAGCTGGCTCAGCGCTGGCTGATGAAGTTCACATCATTGGGCGAGAAGAGCTTGTCGCTGGTCCAACCATTGAGGTCGTACTGGTCCATGCACCTCTCTACGAGTGAACGCGCATGATCGAGCGTGCCGTCTTGCTGTGCCGACTCGTTGAGTGTCAGGTGGCAGAGCTCGGGCTGGCCCCAGTAGTTGTGCTCATAAAGTTCGTGCCGGGCGCCAAACTCCGAGCCGATCGAATCCCACAGCAGCTTCATGGTCTTGGAACGGTCCAAGGCGGTCTTCCCGTTGGAGCCGCGCAGGTAGCGGTCCAGGTACGGGCGCATCTCGGGGGTCTGGAAGTCCACCGCGTTTGAGTTCAGGTAAATCAGACCGGAGGCAACCACCGTCTCGATGATTTCGCGGATGCGCCGGTTCATGGAGGACGCCATGGAGGCGTAGGCCCACCCGTATGCCCGGTTGGGAACAAGGTCATCGCCCCAGCCCTGGGTGGCGTTCTCGATCATGCCATCGCGCAGGGCGTTGACGGCATGGCGGTAACCGATCACTTCGCCCAGGGCAGCCTGCACGCCGCGGAATTGACCGGCGCCGGTGATTTCCAGCGCCTTGCTCAGTGCGCCGACGAAGAAGTCGAGCTTGACGCCGAAGCGGGTGGAGGCCTGAAGGACGGCCCGGCCTTCCCAGCCGGAGACGGTGTCGAACTCGGCCATCCGCTGCGTGTCGTAGATCAACACGTTCTCCCAGGGGATCAGCGCCTGGTCAAAGATGAGTACGGCGTCGTTCTCATCCAGCCGGGAGGACAGCGGGTAGTCGAAGGGGCTCGCGGCCCGGGCCGCCGTTGATTCGTAGGAGGCGCGGGAAAACATCTTGATTCCCTTGCCGTTGGTCGGTGCGAGGAAGGTGATGGCGAGGGATTTGTCCTTCAGCGGGGCCCCGGCGTGGGAGACGTAGACATACTGCGTGGTCGGGGATCCGGTAGCCACCACCTTGGCCCCGCTGACAATGATGCCTTGGTCGGTTTCCCGTTCCACGTGGACGTAGACGTCCTTGACTTCCTCGGCGGGGCGGGAGCGGTCTACCGGCGGATTCACGATGGCGTGGCCGATGTGCAGCACGCGTTCCTGGGTTTCCTTGTACCAGTAGCGGGCGTTGTCGGCGAACTCGCCGAAGTACTCGGGGTTGGCGCCCAGCCCGGTGATCAGCGAGGCCTTGTAGTCCGGCGTGCGGCCCATCCAGCCAAAGACCAGTTCCTGCCAGGTCCGGATGGCCTCGCGGCTGGCGCGCAGGTCATCCTTGGTGCGGGCGTACTTGAAGAAGGGGTGCGTAAGTCCCCCGTTTCCAGTGTCTGTCGGCGCGGTGGTGCGGTCGCGGGTCTCGGGGTCATGCAGTGCATCGAACAGTGAAGCCAGCGACCGCGCCGAGTTCCGAAAGGCCGGGTGGGTGGTGACGTCGTCGACACGCTCGCCATAGATCCAGACCTCGCGTCCGTCGCGGAGGCTTTCGAGGAACTCGTCGCCCGTCTGCATCCGTCCTGTCGAGGCCGGAGCGACGGCGGCGGTTTCGGTGGATTCGTTGACGATGGTCATGAAGTGGGTCCTTTCGCGAGGGCGCCGAACTGGCCGGCATGGAAGGTGAGGGGGGCGCCGCCGTTGTGGCTGTGTCGATGGACGTGCCCGATGAACAGGGTGTGGTCGCCGGCTCGGTGACGGTCCACGATGCTGCAGGACAAGTAGCCAACGGCTCCGTCAACCAGGGCCATGCCGTCTTCCCATGTGAACTGCGGCAGCGTCTTCCCGGGTTTGCCGGCGAAGTGGGAGGCAATATCCAACTGGTCTTCCGCCAGCACGCTGATGCCGTAGCGCGGGCGGTGGTTAAGGTGCCCATGCATCTTGGCTCTTTCTCCCACTGACACCAGCACCAGCGGTGGGTCGAGTGAAACTGACACGAAGCCGTTAGCGGTCATGCCGTGGACTTCACCGTCCTCAGTGACCGTGGTGACGACTACAACACCACTGGCGAAGCTCCCCAGCGTGCGGCGGAATTCCATCGGGTCCAAGACTTTTTCCCTGATTAGCGTTTGCGTACCTTTGTACATACTTGAAGATGTTAGGCACCTCACAGAGTTAATACAAGAGGTTTGGGATTTATTTTAAGGAACGCGTAATGATGCAGATTACTGGGCCGGATGGTCAGCTAGAGAACCCGGAAACGGTCCGTCATCTCGCCAGTTGCTTGTACACACTTTCCGGAATGCGCGTGATTCTCCGACGTAGGGGGCGCAGGTATGTACAGTTACCATGTGACTGTTTCTTCGACCACGGGGCGACGCCGCCCCAATGACCCCGCGCGACGGCAGCGAATCATAGAAGCCGCGGCCCGGGTCGTCGCCGAGCACGGCGTGGACGCACTGACCTTCCGAGCGGTTGCCGATACAGCGAAAGTCCCTCTGGGGTCCACTACGTATTACTTCACCGATAAGGACGACCTGCTGGTCTCGACCATCCGGGTGATCCGCGAGCGCAACGAGCGGTCTTTCCACGAGATCCTCAAACCCCTTGTCGGGGCGCACGGACTCGCAGGCGGATTGGCTCGCCTTATAGAGGAAGTCACCGTCCGGCAGCATCAGCAGCTGGTGCTGGAGTACGGACTGTACCTGAGCACGCTGCACCGTGCGGCACTGCGGCCGGAAATCCGGGAGTGGCGGATGGACCAGGTCGTTGCCCCGTACTGCGACCGGCAGACGGCGGCATTGCTGGGTTACACACTGGAAGGCATCCTGCTGCAGTCGGTCATGGAGGACGCCATGTTCTTTGCCTCTGACGTGGAGCCACTTCTGCGCCGGATCATCGCCCCGGCTTAAGCGGCAAGCACCGCCGGAAGCCGCGCAGACGCGCTCCCGGCGTTGCCGGCCACCCAATCTCGGGCGGGGTCGCTCTACTAACCGGCCGACGCTTGGAAGGCCAGCGGGGCCCGAAACCTCAGGATTGGCAACTTCTCCGCGCGCAGATATCCGGCCGGAGCGGAAAGAACATCGGGGACCCGGCTTAGCGCAATGCCTGCAGTGCATGCCACCCCGGGCAGTGGGCTGATTCGGAGCGCGATGGGCTCGGCCAGCAAGGGAGCGTGTACGGTGGCCAGCGCATACTCCTCGTCTCCCGCTTCGAACACCTTCCCGATTAAGCGGACTTCGATGTCAACACCGGCAACAGTGGCAACGGCAGTCTTTTCCAGTGATCCACTGACCACCCCGGCCGGGAAGTCGCCCCCCAGCGCTGCTACTCTCATCGGCGAAGCCGCAACTGTCGGTTCCACGGAGATACTCTCGGTCACCACCTCCGTACCGATGACGCCGGCAATCATGTGGGCACACTGTCGGGAAATGACGTCCTGGCCACCACCGGTCCCCGGCTTGAAATCAGCCGGGTCGACTCCGATTTGCAGGAAGGACAGCAGTTCAGCTCCGAAAGCTCCAAAGTCGCCTACGCACTCGACTTCTATCTGGTTTACGCCCGGAACGATGCCCGCCAACATCGCCGGTATCTGAGCCATCGCGACTTCATTGACACCAGTGCCGACCAGGGTGGCGTTCCCAGCGATGGCTGCGGCGTCGAGCTCGGCGGCCGTGGCTGCGTCAAAGTCCCACGGGTACATTGCATCTTCAGCGATGGTCAGCACGTTGATGCCGCTGGCCAAGCACTCTTTCGCCGGGCCGAGCAGGTCGGTGAGCGCCGTCGTCGTAAAGAACAACGCGATGTCAGCCATGCCGGGCACTGCCCGGAAGTCCCCCGCCGCTTGCACCCGCACGCCGCAGGGCGGCATTCCAAGGACTTCGGCCACGTCCTCCCCCACATGGCTGGCGCGCGTGAAGGCACCAACAATTTCGGCCCCATCCCGAAGAAGTGAGCTCACTGCTTCTGTGCCGACGGCCCCGAGGCCGAAAACGAGATAGCGAGGATTGTCCACTGCGTCCATCCAATCAGTCGATATTCAGTCGGTCATGCTCAGCGCCGGGACAAGGACGTCTCACATCTCATTAGCTCCGGAGCACAACCGTGCTGAGGGTTGCAAGCACTTTAGGCAATCGGTGCGGCACGCCATATGTCCATCGGAGCCAGAAATCGCTGATTCTTCTGTGCTCGGTGCACTAGTACTGCAGGCCCCGGCGAGGAGCAGACTAAAGCGTGCGGCTTACCCCTATACACTTTACGAGCACCTGTGTCATATTAAAACGAAGGATGATGCCCGATCATTGGATTGGGTTGATCGAAAGCAGTCGCACCAACCTTCTGAAAAGGAACGTAAGCCATGATGACCGACAACCTCCGCCGCACGGCGTTCAGCCCGCTGTACGAAGAGGACGTGACCGAGTGGGAAGAGGTCATGGGCTACAGGATGCCAACGGCGGTCGCAGGCCTGGACACCGAGTACCGTGCGCTCCGGAACACCGTCGTCGCGCAGGACTACTCCATGCTTTACAAGTGGTTCGTCGAGGGCCCCGAGGCGCGTACCGTTGTCGACTCGCTCTTTTCCCGCGATGCGCACGCGATCGGTGTGGGCCGGGTTGCCTACGGCGTCATCGTGGCCGATGACGGCGGCATGGTGGATGACGTAACTGTGAGCGTGCTCGACGCTGACAGAGTCGTGGTCATGGGCGGCAACCCGGACGTCACCGACGCACTCCGGGCTGCCGCACCGGCGGGGACCACCGTGCGGGAACGGAGGGAGGACTTCGCCGTCCTCTCGGTCCAGGGGCCCAACAGCCGTGCGCTGCTCCAGCGGCTCACCGACTCTGACCTGAGCAACGAGGCACTCCCTTACTACTCCCTGTTGTCGGACGCTAAGGTGGCAGGCGTTCCGGTCGACATCTTCCGCTTGGGTTTCACCGCCGAACTCGGCTATGAGGTGATGGTCTCCGCCGAAAACGCGGAGACGTTGTATGAGGCTGTGTTTGCCCAGACAGATCTGGGGGTTGTGCCTTTTGCGGGCGAGACGCTCATGGTGGCCCGAATCGAGGCCGGCCTTATGCTGGCCGGCGTCGACTATAACCCGGACATCACGCCGTTCGAGTGCCGGTTGGGATGGACTGTTGACCTCGATAAGTCGCCTTTCCGCGGCCAGGAAGCATTGCGGGAGCGGAAGAAGACTGCACCCCTGCGCGTGGTGAGCGTGGTGTCCGATGCCGCGCCGGAGGAATTGGACGGTGCAGCCCTGTACGCCGAGGAACAAGCCATCGGCAGCGTCAACATGGCGGTCTCTTCTCCTGCCTTGGGCGGAACCACGCTCGGCCTCGCCCGGCTGCCAAAGGACTTCGCCAAAGTCGGCACCCGCCTCACCATACGTGTCGGTGAGCGCAGGGTTGCCGTGGAAGTCCGCCCCACCCCCGTGCACGACCCGGAACGCGTGCGAGTCAGAAGCTAAGTGGAGGTAAAGGCCTTCGCTCCCGGTCAGTCACATCCATAAACCGTTTCCAACCCGTTCAAAGGAGGACAACGATGTCCATTCCCACCCACTCGGGCGAAGTGCCGCAAACAACGCACTCCGCAAAGCGGACGTTAACGTCCACGAAGATCATCGTCCTTATCGTCGCAGCCCTCACACCGTTGTCCGTCGTCGTCGGCACGCTCCCGCTGGGCTTGGCCTTCGGCGGACCCTCAACAGCGCTTTTGTACGTTGTCGCCGGACTGATCATCGGACTGTTCTGTGTGGGCTACGTCCAAATGGTCCGCAGAATCACGCGTCCCGGGGCGTTCTATAACTACATCGCCCGGGGGCTCGGCCGGCCTACAGGCGTGGGATCCGCGATGATTGCCGTAGTCACATATTCGACCTTGCTCATCGGCATCTACGCGGTGACCTCCGTTGTGAACCAGGAGATCCTGGCTGGCTTCGGCATCAATGCCCCGTGGCAGGTTTGGTTCGTTGCCCAACTTTTGATTGTCACCGTGTTGGCATACCGGAAGATCGACCTGAGCGCACGGGTTACTTTTGTAATTGTCGGCCTCGAACTGCTGATTCTGGCCGCCCTGGTGATTGCCATCGTCGCCAAGGAGGGCTTGCCCGGGGCGTTCCCGGCGGAAGCATTCTCCCCGAATGTCCTGAGCGTTGGGCAGTGGACGATCGCGTTCGTATTCGCCATGCTCTGCTTCCAGGCCTTCGAAGCCGGAGCCCTCTATGCCCCCGAAGCGAAGAACCCGGAACGCACCGTTCCCCGCGCTCTCTACGGGGCGCTGATCATCCTGGTCGCCTCATTCGCGCTCGTAGCCTGGGCCTTGACCGGCGTGACCGGCGTCGACGGATTGCAGGAGGCGGTGGGGGCCGACCTGGCCGGCTTCGTTTTCACCACGACGGCTGCGTACCTGGGCGAGGCTGGCGTGTGGGCGCTGAGCCTGCTGGCCCTGCTGGCACAACTGGCCTGCGCCCTCGCGACCACGAACTTTGTGGCCCGCTATCTCAACAGCCTGGCCCGCGAGGAACTGCTGCCGGCTATTCTTGGCCGGAAGAACCGCCACAACTCGCCCGGTTCGGCCATCCTCATCCTCGCAGCTCTTGCTGTTGTGATCATCCTTGGCTTCTCCGTCGTGGGAATCGACCCGTACACGGAGATTGCCCCCATTGGGTTTGGGTTGGGAGCGGTCGGAGCAACTACCTTGCAAGCCCTTGCGTCCGGCTCCGCCGTAGGTTTCTTCCTCCGGCTGCCAGCCTCCGAGCGCCATTGGTGGAAAACGACCGTCGCGCCGATCCTCGCCACTGTCTTGCTGGTGGCCGCCCTGATCATCGAGCTGAGCGCATTCAGCTACATCACGGGTAAGGACTCTCCGGAGATGCTCGCCGTGCCGTGGATCATCCCCGTGGCGGGCGCGGCCGGACTGGCCTTCGGTTTCTGGCTTCGCAAGAACCGGCCGCTCCACTACCGCAGCCTCGCCGCCGGAGACACCGCGGAAGAAGCAGAAGAACTCCAGGAGCTGCGTGACCACGAGCAATCCCTGAGCTCGAAATCCGCAACGATGGAGATTGCCCGGGAGAAGTAGCACCGGAACTTCCTCCCACTCGCAAGAGGTGCGGTCGATCGTCGAGCTCAGCGCGACAATCGGCCGCTCCTCCTGTTAAGACTCGAGTCTCGCGGAAACCGTCGGGCAGTGCGGCTCTTCGTACCTGCTGAGACAAACTCGCCCTTCACCGATATCATCGCCGTATGACGATGCAACGGGAACGGGCCGCGGGCCGAACAGGCGACTTGGCGCCAGCGGCCGCTTTGTTCCACAGCCTTTCGGACCCCACCCGGCTGACCATCCTGCAGCACCTGACCACAGGCGAGCACAAGGTCCGGGAGCTGACGGAACACCTCGGCCTTGCCCAGTCCACGGTCAGCGCCCACCTGTCGTGCCTGAGCGACTGCGGCCTGGTCACCTCGCGCCCGGTCGGGCGGGCGTCGATGTACTCGCTGACCACCGAGCCCGAACTGCTCGCCGCCCTGGCGTCAGCCGAGCAACTCTTGAAGGCCACCGGCTACGCCGTCGAGCTGTGTCCGACTGTGGCAGGGAGCCGGGGTGCCGTGGAGGAGCCTGCCGCGGAAGCGGCCCCAGCGGCGACTTCAGCGGAGGCGTCGGCGTGAGCGGACACCACCACCATGCCGGGCCCACGCACCGCGGCCGGCTGGCCATCGCCTTCGCCATCACCGCCTCCATCCTCGTCGCCATGGTGGTCGGCGCCTTCCTGACCGGGAGCCTTGCGCTGCTGGTGGACGCCGGACACATGCTGACCGACGCCGGCGGGCTGCTGATCGCCCTGCTCGCCGCTTCACTCATGGCCCGCCCGCACACGCCGCGCCGCACCTGGGGGTACCTCCGGATGGAAGTCCTGGCCGCCGGAGCCCAGGCCGCGGTCCTGCTCGCGGTCGGAATCTACGCGCTGGTCGAAGGTTTCCAGCGGCTGTTCCACCCGCCCGAAGTCAGTTCGGGCGGCCTGCTGGTCTTCGGCGTCATCGGCCTGCTGGGGAACATCGCTGCCATGCTGGTGCTCAGCGCCGGCCGGAATGCGAACCTCAACCTGCGGGCGGCTTTCCTGGAGGTGGTCAATGACGCCCTCGGGTCGGTGGCCGTCATCGCCAGCGCCGTCGTCATCGCCACCACCGGGTGGACCCAGGCCGACGCGCTGGCCGCGATGCTGATCGCCGTCCTGATCGTCCCGCGCACTGTCAAGATCCTCCGCGAGGCGGGCAGCATCCTGCTGGAAACCGTGCCGAAGGGCCTGGATCTCGAGGACGTTCGCCAACACATCCTGGAAGTGCCGCACGTGATCTCGGTCCACGACCTGCACGCCTCGCGGATTTCCTCCAACATCCCGGTACTCAGCGCGCACGTGGTGATCGAGGATTCCTGCTTTGTGGACGGTCACGCCCCGCAGGTCCTGGACCAACTCCAGCAGTGCGTGGCCGAACACTTCGAGCTGAGCGTGGAACACTCCACCTTCCAACTGGAGCCCGCGGGCCACGTGGAGCACGAGCACCCGGGCCACGACTGAGCGGCACGGCCGGCGCGGCACCGCCCTCACGCCGGCCGGGCCTTCCCGGACGGGGCGAGCTACTGCGCCGGGACGAACTCCCCTGCCACCACGCGGCCCATCAGCTCCGTCAGGAGATCCACGCCGGCGAGCAGATCGTCGTCGTGGGTCAGCTCCTTTTCATTGTGGGAGATGCCGTCCACGCTGGGCACAAACAGCATGATGGTGGGGACGACGTCCTTCAGGTTGGTCGAATCGTGCCCCGCGAGCGTGCGGACCGTTCCGTAGGTCAGGTCCAGCGCCTCCGCGCACTTGGCGGCCAGCCGCATGCCCGCCTTGTCGTAGGACTTCGCCGCCCAGACGTGTTCGGCGCCGCGTTCGATCCGCACACTTGCCCTTCGCTCGATCTCCGCGACCCGGCGGTGCAGTTCGGCATCGGCGGCGGCCAGCACATCGGGGTCCGTGCTGCGCACGTCCACGAGCAGCTCCACCCGGTTGGCCACCACCACCGGCGAGTTCGGGTAGACCGTGAACTCCCCGCAGGAGGTGATGACGGAATGCTCGTCCGTGCTGAACTCGTCTGCAACCTCCCGCGCTGCGACCACCAGCGAGGAGGCTCCGAGCAGCGCGTCGTGCCGGTCGGCAATCACCGTGGCGCCGGTGTGCGCCTGCTCGCCGTGCACGATGAACTCGTATTTGTTCGCGCCCCAGGTGGATTCGACCAAGCCGATGGTCAGCCCGGCGTCCTCCAGGGACCGGCCCTGCTCAATATGGATTTCCACGTACGCCGAGATATCCAGGGAAAAGTCGCCGATGGTGCCGATCGCTTCCAGCGCCTCGCGGACGGTGGTGCCGTTCGGATCGGTGGTGGCAAGGACCTTCTCGGCGGGCAGTTTGCCGGTGAACACGGAGCTGCCCATCATGGAGGGCTTGAACCGGCACCCTTCCTCGTTGAACCAGTTGACGACGGCGATGTTGAACGCCGGTTTGGTGCCCTCCGCCGCCAGCCGCTGCTTGAGCCGGATCGCCGCGTGGGCTCCGGCCAGCACGCCGTAGGCGCCGTCGAAGCGCCCGCCCAGTGGCTGCGAGTCCAGATGCGAGCCGACGGCGATATAGGGAGCACCGGGCACCAGCTCGAGCAGCGCGAATTGGTTCCCCACCGCGTCGTAGCGGACCTCGAAACCGTGCCCCTCGACCAGCCCGCGGAACCAGTTCCGGGTCTGCCCGTCCGCAACGGTCCCGGCCTGACGGTCCACTCCCCCGCCGGCCGTGGCGCCGAACGTACTCATGGAGCGGAAGTCGTGCAGGAAGGACCCGGCGTCGTCACTGGACTTGCCGGCCTGCTGCGGGGCAGTGATGGTCATGATGGCACTCCTAGGGTCTGATTGTTCAAGAGGTACTCAGCGGACGACGTCGGCGCCGGGCTCGGGGCACGGACGGCGGCGCGGCTGGGGGCCGGAACCGAGGCGTTGCCCGCAGGGTTCGGGGCCGGAAGCGAGGCGTTGCCCGCGCCGGGAGCCGTGCCCGCGTCCAAGGTGTCGTAGGTGAATTCGCCGCCGACGATCGTGGCAAGGACCTCGAGCGCGGAGATGTCGGCAGCGTCGAGCGGGGAGCCGGACAGCACCGCGAAGTCCGCCAACTTGCCCCTGCGCAGCGTGCCCTTCTCGTTGGCCGCGCCCGTGGCCCGGGCGGCCCAGTCGGTGTAGGTCCGCAGCGCTTCTTCGGCGGTGAGGCCCTCGGATGCCCCGCCGAGGATCCGTCCTTGTTCGGTGCGCCGGTCCACCCAGGACTGCATGGCGCGCAGCACGTTGTTATCGGCCACCGGCAGGTCGGAGCTGCCAGCCACCAGGATGCCCGCGTCCACCAGCGAGCGCCCCCGGTAGAGCCAGCCCTCGCGCTCGGGGCCCACCAAGGCGGCAAACTGGTCGCCCAGCGGGCCGATGAACGCGGCCTGCGGGGCGACCGCGATCCCGGCCGCGGCGACGGGCGCCAGCTGGTCGGGCCGCGAGATGCCGAAGTGCTCAATCCGGTTGGGCAGATGGTTCCGGCCGTAGCGCTCCTGGCAGCCGATGATGATGTCGGTGGCCAGATCGATGGCCGCGTCGCCGATGGCATGAAGCGCAATCGGCCAGCCGGCCCGGTAGGCCGCGTCCACGCGTTCACGGTAGGCCTCGGGTGAATCCAGCAGGTAGCCCCTGGTGTGCTGGTGGCCGCAGTAGTCCTCGGTCACGGCCGCCGTGACGCCCAGCAATGAGCCGTCCATAAAGACCTTTACCGGCCCCAGGGACACCCATTCGTCGCCGAAGCCCGCAACCGCCCCGAGGTCCAGGCCCCGTCCGTTGCCGCTGCCGTGCATGTCGGCGGCGTTGGCCTCAAGCGGCCGCAGCGAGTCGAGCGCGGGCATCAGCTGGGCGCGGGCGTGGAGCTTGCCGGCCTGCTTGGCCTTCAGGTACGCCTGCACTTCCACCGGGCTGTGCCCTATCCAGCCGCCCCCGATGCCTGCCTCGGTGAAACTGGTGATCCCTTCGGCCGCGTAACGCGTGGTCGCCGCGTCCAACGCCTCGACGATCCGCTCCACCGGATACGGCAGCAGCAGGTTCTGGATCAGCTGCTGCGCGGATTCTTCGACGACGCCGGTCGGGTAGCCGTCCGGGCCGCGGAGCACGGCGCCGCCGGTGGGGTCGCTGAAGCCGGGATCGAAGACGCCAGCCAGGCGCAAGGTGGCGGAGTTGGTGATAGACAGGTGCCCCGAGACATGCCGTAGGTACAGCGGCCGGTCGCCCGTGATCTCGTCCAACCGTCGGATGTCCGGAAAGGCCCCGCCGTGGTGCTTGTGGTTGAAGCCGGTGCCGTTGACCCAGGCGCCCGGCCGGTCCTCCAGCCGACGGACCTCGGCGTCCAGCAGCGCGTACAGTTCCTCAAGGCCGCGCGCCTGTTCCAGCTCGACGGCGCCCAGGCCCAGCCCCCACCAGGTGGTGTGGCAGTGCGCGTCAATGAAGCCGGGCACCACGGCGGCACCGTCCAGCGATACTTCGCGGGCGGCGGTGCAGCCGTCAAGCTCCTCATCGAAGCCGACAATCCGGCCATTCAACACTCCGACGGCGCCGGCGCGGGGACGCTCCGATTCCAGGGTGAGGATTTCGGCGCCGCGCAGGATGAGGTCCAGTTTCATCGTGTCCCCTCCACCGCCGCCGCCAGAGGCTTGGCCCCATCCTGCGCAGCCAGCCCGGGTGAAGCCAGGCCTGCGATTTCCTCCGACGCATTGGCCGTGCCCGGCGGCATCGTCTGCGGATCCGTGACCAGGTGCAGCAGCGCCAGCCGGCCGCTGGCCAGGGCACGCTCCAGCGCAGGCCCAAACTCGGAGGTCGCTTCGACGCGTTCCCCGTGCCCGCCGAAGCTGCGGATCCAGTCGGAGAAGTCGGGGTTGACCATTGAAGTGCCGGACGGCCGGTCCGGGTAATGCTTGCGCTGGTGTTGGACGATGGTGCCGTAGATGCCGTTGTCCACCACGATCACCAGCGGAGCAGCGCCGTGCGCCGCCGCCACGGCCAGTTCCTGCGCATTCATCATGAAGTCACCGTCGCCGCAGACGGCCACCACCTGCCGGTCCGGTTCTATCAGCGACGCGGCGACGGCCGCCGGGACGGCCAGTCCCATGGCGCCGTTGCGCGGTCCGATCAGCGACCCGGCGCCGTGGTGGGTCAGGTAGCGGTGGCCCCAGAGGGTGGCGTTACCGGCGCCGTACGTCACCACCTTGTCCGCCGGCAGCCGGTCTTCCAGCACGCCGAAGGCCACTCCCAGGTCAACCCCGGGGCTGTGGTCCGGACGAGGCGTGGCGAACCGGTGCTGGTCTGCGGCGAGCGCGTCCATCCAGCCGCTGCCCCGGGTGCCGCGGACCGCTGCGGCAGGAGGAAGCGCGCCAACGAAGGCCGACGGCGAGACCGCCAGATGCTGGTCAATCCGGCCGGAGTGCATGGCTGCATCCGGATCCGGCAGCACCAGCACCGTCGTGGCGTCGAAGCCCTTGGTGTAACCGTCGCTGAGCACATCGCTCCGGCCGCAACCGATGAACAGCAGCAGGTCTGCCTCGTCCAGTCTGGCGGCCAGGGTGTCCGCCCGGCCGTAGCCGAGCCAGCCGGACCAAGCCGGCGAACCGTGCGGAACCACGTCGTAAGCCCGCCAGTCGGCGGCCACCGGTACGTGGGCCTCGGCTGCCCAGGCAGCGAGCTTGCCGCCGTCGTCGCCCCAGCCCTCGCCGCCGGCAATGATCAGCGGGCGCACGGCAGCGGCCAGCCGGCCGGCCAGTTCCTGCATCGCGGCCGGAGGCGGGACGGCTGTTGCCGACGCACGCGGCTGGACTACCCCTGCGTTGGTCGCTCGGACCAGCACATCTTCAGGCAGGCCGATGACCACTGGTCCGGGCCGGCCGGACACCGCCAATTGCATCGCCTCGGCCACCGTTTCCGCGGCGCGGTGCTCGTCGTCGAGCACCACCACGCGCTTTGCCGTCGTCGCGAACCAACCCTCCAGGCTGAACTCCTGGAACGAGTCCCGCCCCCGGTCCGCCACCGGGATCAGGCCGACAAAGAGCACCAGCGGCGTCGCGTCCTGCCACGCGGTATGCACGGCAATCATCGCGTTCGCCGCGCCCGGTCCGCGGGTGACCATCGCGATGCCCGGGATGCCGGTCTTGCGCCCCTCCGCCAGCGCCATGAACCCGGCGCCGCCCTCCTGGCGGCACACCACGGTTGAGACCGGCGAGTCGTGCAGCCCGTCCAGGACATCGAGGAAGCTTTCGCCCGGTACCGAATACACGCGCCGGACGCCGTGCGCCTCAAGTTGTCGAACAATCAGGTGGCCTGCGGACATGGCCATAGGGTGGTGCTCCTTCGTCAGGAAATTCGTCGTCGAACGTTGGAATCAGTGCTTGAAGCCGGGCAGGTTCACGCTCATGCGCGGCGCCAGCGCACCGGCCACGGCGGTGAACAGGCTCAGGAACACCAGCAACGCGGCGGCCGGCCACCAATGGTTTCCGGCGGCGGCTACGGTACCGGTGGCCAGCAGCGGAACGAAGCCGGAGAGCATGCCGGCGGTGTTGGAGGCGAACCCCACTCCGGTGTAGCGGGTGCGTGCCGGGAACAGACCGGTCAGCACCGTGCCGGAAGCCGCGTACGGGAAGGAGAGCGTCGCCACGGCGAGCACCATGCCGGTGACCACAAGCGCGTGGTTGCCGCTGTCCACCAGCAGGAAGGACGGCACCGCGGCCACGGCGGAGGCGATGCCGCCGAAAAGGATGACCCGGCTGGCACCGAACCGCTCGCCCAGTCGGCCGCCCAGGATGAGCACGGGGATTTCGACGATGGCGGCAATGATGCCGCCCAGCAGCATCAGCTGGGCGGGGTAGCCCAGGATGTTCACGCCGTAGTAGACCACAAACGCGGTGACTAGATAGAAGCCGCCGACGCCGAGCAGGGCCGCGGCCATGCCGATGATGATGTGCTTCCAGGACTCTCTCAGGGTGGTGCGGATCGGGGCCTTCTCCACCTGGTCGTGCTCCAGTAGCTCGGCGAAGACCGGGGACTCTTCCAGCCTGCTGCGAATGTAGAGCGCGATCAGCAGCATCGGGATGGCGGCCAGGAAGGGGATGCGCCAGCCGAAGGAGTTGAAGGTTTCCTGCGAGAAAAACAGCGTCATCAGGAAGAAGCCACCGGAGGAGAGAATGGTGCCGATCGGTGAACCGATCTGTGGCAGCGCCGCGTAGCGGGCACGGCGCTCCAGCGGGGCGTTCTCCACCACAATCGTCATGGCGCCGGACCACTCGCCGCCCACAAACAGTCCCTGGGCCACGCGCAGCAGCACCAGCAGCACCGGAGCGGCAATGCCAATGGCGGCGTACGTCGGCAGCAGGCCGATGAAACCGGTCACCACGCCGATGCCCACAATGGTGACCATCAAGGTCTTGCGGCGGCCGATTCTATCGCCCATCGCCCCGAAGAACATGCCGCCCAGCGGACGTGCCACCAGTCCGACGCCGAAGGTGGCGAAGGAGGCCAGCGCCGCCGCCGTTGCGTTCTCGTTGGCGAAGTACTGGACATTGAACACCAGCGCCGCCGCCGCGCTGAACAGGAAGAAGTCGTACCACTCCATGGCGGTGCCGATGAGGGCACCGATGGAAACCTTCATCGCCTCCTTGTCCGTGATCTGCCGGGTTGCCCCGGCCTCGAGGTTCAAGGTTTCTGACATGGTTCCTCCGTGTTGGGTGTTCAGGTGTTCCGCTGTGCCGGACGCCACAACGCGCCGATGACGCACACCAGCCTCCCAGAGTGCGCCGCGTCACACCCGCACGAAACGTTGCGGCTTTTCGCGGCTACGATGTGCAAAAGCACACGATAGGGGTAAAAACGCCATGGAAGCACCGCTCATGGAAAGGCACGACGATGATGCCTCCGCAGCCCGCTGGAACTACCTGCTGGACCAGCTGTCCGTGGACAGGCTGACGGACCTCTTCATCGAACGCATCCTCCAACTCGACGACTACCGGGACGGGGTGCTGCCGGCCAGCGAGATCCGCCGCACGGGGGCGGCCTCGTTCAAGGCGCTGATTGAGAGCCTTCGCCCCGGCGACGACAGTGAGCGCCTTATCGCCGAGCGGCAAGGCATTTCATTGGATGTTGGTGTCTCCCGCGCGAGGACCGGCATCCCCGTGGAGTCCCTGATGACCGCAATCCGCATCGACTTCACCGTGATCTGGGGCGAACTCATGGCGCTGGCGGATCCGGGCGATGCCGAGTTACTGGTGCGCCGGGCCGAAACGGTGTGGCAGGTGGTGGATTCCTACGCGGCGGAAACCCAAGCCATTTATATGGCGGAGCGGCAGCGCATGGCCCAGGAGGAATCGTCGGTGCGGCAAGGACATGTCGCGACCATATTCGGGCAGGTCGACCCGCCGCCGGAAACGCTCACCCGCATCGCCGACGAGCTCGGCATCGATGAAGCTGCTCCCCTCGTTGTCGCGGCAGCCACAACTGACGACGCCGCCGCGCTTCGTGTGGAGGTTGCCTCGGCTTCCCGCCGTGGCACGGAAATATTCACGCATCCCCTGCCCGACGGACTGGTCGCCTTCTGGGCAGACGATGACCGCCCGGGCAGCGCCGCACGCGAAACCACCGAGCACATCAAGAACATCCGCTGCGGCCTTGTCGCTCAGGTTGGCGGCCTCACGGATTTACGCGTCGCCGCTCAAACCGCCCGCGCCCTGGCGTCCTTGGCCGAAGACAGAGATCGGCAGGCCCTCACGATGCAAAACGCCTGGGCCAGGCTGGCCCGGCACCGCCTCTCGGAAACCGGGGTTCCCATCGTCCCCGACGTGGACGCCGCGCTGGGCCGGTGCGGAACGGTGGAACGGGCCCGGCTGGTGGAAGCGGTACGGTCCTACCTTTCTACGGGCAGCATCGCCCAGTCCGCAGACCAGCTCTTCTGCCACCGGAATACCCTGATGAACCGGCTGCGTCGCTTCACGGAATTAGTCGGTGTCGACGTGACCATCCCCCAGCAGGCCGCCCGCCTCGTCGTCGCTTGGTCCTGATCGAGCGACACAGCCAATATCGTTGGCCGGGCGCGCGCCACGCCTGGGATACCTCCGGATGGCTGGAGCCCTCAGGCCACGTGGAGCACGAGCACCCGGGCCAAGGACTGAGCGGAACGGCCGACGCGGTTGGCGCAGCAGCGCTGCCGGCAGCTTAACCCTGTGCTGCTACAGGAGCGGTGTCTTGATCAGCTTCTTGATAACGATTCCGTCCATGCCGAAACGAGCAAGCTCGCGGCCGACGCCGGAGCGCTCGACCCGCCGAAGGGCAAGTCAGCTTGAGGGTCCGGAGTGGAGTTGATAAACATCAAAGGACGCCGGCACGGTCCTGCACCATAGTATTGCGCCATGGCTCGAAGGCGCGTGAGCACTCTTCACTGCCTCCGCGACATCCTCATCACTTGCAGCCGGTATTTCTAAGAGAACTTCGCCCGTTGTCGGATTGATTGTCCTGTAGTAGCTCTTAAAGATTGAGCATACCCATCATCGACTTCGGTATTCCAGCACTCCCCGCCAACCTCAACCATCGATCATTGCTGTCGCCAATTAATGTCATTCCTGAGTCGAGCGGGTAGAATATTAATGTTCGAGATCAGACCGGAGATCCCGGCGTCTCGATTGAATTTCTAGGAGAAGAACCCGTGGCTTCACCAATGGCGCTGCAGTCTCAAATCTATCGATCGCTGCCGGACATGGAACGATCGGAGGCCATCGTCCGCCGGATCTCTACGGCAATCTCCTTAGGCATGCTGCGGGTCGGGGAACGCCTTCCGGTTGAGGCTGAGCTGTCAGAGATGTTCGGCGTCGCTGGCGCGACCCTTCGGGATGCCTTGGCAGAGCTGCGGGACCAAGGTGTGGTCGAAACCCGGCGGGGGCGCAACGGCGGCACTTTCGTGGTGAAGTTCCCTGCCACGCAGGAGGAGAACCTGCGCCAGTACCTGCGCGAGACCTCCATCGCCGACCTTCGCGATCTGGGCGACGAACAAACAGCCGTTGCTGCCGCCGCCGCCCGGCTGGCCTGCGACCGGGCAGATCCCAAGGACCTGGACCGGTTGGAACAATTGGCCCGCGGGCTTGAGCAGGCGGCTACCCCCGAGGTCCAAGCGCGGGCCGACAGCCGCTTCCACATCGAATTGGCGGTGGTAGCCCAATCGCCGCGGCTGACCAGCCAGGAGATCAGGCTGCAATCGGAAGTCGGGCAACTACTGTGGACTCCGCTGGCAGGCGTGTTCGATGCCCAGGCCGCCGCGCGTGAGCACTTGGGAATCGTGGCCGCAGTGCGGGAGGACGACCCCGACAGGGCGCAGCGCTTGGTCTTGGAACACATCCGCCGTAACACCTACCACTTGATCGATACCAAGCTGACCCTCACCCATGCCGGCGAAGAACAGGAGATTTCATGACCGCGCCAGCAACTTCTCAGGCCGCCGAGAGTGCCGCCGCCATCGAGGCATGGCTTAACGGGCTTTACCAGGACCTCCACACGTCGTCCAAGAAGGTGGGACAGCGCCTAGAGGAAAAAGTCTCCCCCGGCAGCAAAATGTCGCCCACTAAAATTGTGGGCATCGGCGAGATGGCGGAATCTTTCCTAAATTCGCATGACATTGCTGTGGGCGCCGGCGAGATATTCTCCTTGTCCGCCATAAAGGACTCCCAAGGCGTCCTGGAATGGTGGATCCGAAACAATTCCGGAAACATTGAAAAATTCGGTTTCGACCTGGCCCCGGAAGGTGATCGTTTCTACGATTACGAGAAGCTACCCTGGTTCTCCATTGCCGCTAAAACGGGACAGCAATCGATCGCCGGACCCTACGTCGACTATCTGGGGTTCGACGAATACATCGTCACCTGTGCCGTTCCCACCTACGTCCATGGCACGTTCATCGGTGTCACGGGATGCGACATCCGGGTCCGGGACCTGGAAAACAAGCTGATCCCGATCGTCCGCCGCATTCCGGGCGATGCAGCCCTCCTCAACGACCAGAACCGCGTAATCCTGGGCAATTCGGGACGCTTCATTGTCGGTGAACGGATCAAGTCCGCGCCCGCAGGGTTCGGGTTCCTTCCGCTGGAGGTACCTAACCTGAACTTGCGGTTGATCTGCGCGACCGAGTAGCCGCGGAGATCAACGCTCAAGCATCTACTCGATCAGCCGATCGTCCGAGGGCTCTGGCACCTCCGTTCCGGCGCTGTTCGTGCCTGCTCTGGCGGACGAACTCGGCAAACAACGCCATCCGGTCATCGGCGTTGCCGCCCGAATCCTCCGGGTGCCACTGCACGCCAACCACCCAGGTCTTGCCCGGATGCTCGGTTCCTTCAACAACACCGTCGTCGGCAACGGCCGTCACCGTCAGTTCCGCGCCGACCTGCCCTACTGCTTGGTGATGCCCCGACCGGACCGTCAGCCGTTCACAGTCCATAATCGAGGCCACCTTTGAGCCGGGGAGCAATCGGATGGACTCATCCAAAAACATCGGTTGCCCTGGTCCCCCGCGGTGCAGGTGCCACGGGTCAAGATCGGGAATCAGGGTACCGCCGCAAGCCACGTTCAGCAGCTGCGAGCCGCGGCAGATGGCCAGCATCGGCTGGTCCCTCTCGAGTACTCCCTGGATCAGCTCCAGGCAGTACTCGTCCGCTCGGCGGTCCACGCCGTAGGAGTTCGGCACCGGATCATGGTGGCCGTACAGCTTGCCGTCCACGTCTCCGCCGCCCAGGAAGAGCACGCCGTCGAAGTCCGCCAGCTTCGCGGCCGGCATGAATTCCGTGGCCGCGCTGTCCACCAGCTCGGCGCGCGCACCGGCGGCCAGCAGCGTCTCGAAGGCTGTCCGGGTGAACCGCTCCATGAGTTCCAACGTCTGGTTCGTCATCCCGGGAAAAGTCAGGGAAACGACGACGCCGATGCGCGGCGCGTCCGCCGGCAAGTCGGCGAACCCGGCCGGCAGCACGGCCGCGGGGTCAACCCGGAGCTCCTCCCCGCTCACCGTGCACCCGCCCCGGTCAGTCCGCTCTCGGCGGTAGCACGGCGCCGTGCTGCCGCTTGAACCACCCAATGGAACAACGCGTGGTCGCTGGCATTGGTCTCCGCGATGTCCTCCGGATGCCACTGGACGGCCAGCATCGGCGCTCCTGCAACTTCCACCGCTTCCACCACACCGTCCGTTGCGGTGGCGGTGACGGTCAGTCCCTCGCCCAGTACTCCAATCGCCTGATGGTGGTAGGAGGAGACGTCCGCTGTCGCGCTCCCGACGACCTCGGCCAGCAGTGAACCTGCGGCGACCCGGACCGGATGGACCGTACCCTTGTGCTGCACCTCCCCGGGTGCGAGGTGCTGGATCAGAGTTCCGCCGCGACCGACGTTCAACAGCTGCAGGCCGCGGCAGATGGCGAGCAGCGGCACGTCCGTGGCGAGGCAGCCTTCGATGATCCCGGTTTCGTAGTCGTCCTGTCCGTCGTAGTCGGTGGGCCAGTAGTGCTCATCGGGCTCGGCACCATACAGGGACGGCGCCACGTCGGCTCCGCCGGGCAGTACGACCCCGTCCAGCCGGGCCAGCTGTTCCGCCGGGCTCTCGCCGGTACCCGGAAACATGATCAGCGGCTCGCCGCCGGCACGAACAATGCAGCGGAGCACCGCGGCGGCCACGGCGACGCCGTCGTAGCGCAGTCCGTGAACGGAATTGGACCACATGCCCGGCACTCCAATCAAAGGCCGTCTCATGCCGGCACCTCCGTGCTCAGCGGGAACGGCAGGTGCGGCATCCACTCGGTCCACACGGCCTCCAGCCTGCCGTCGGAGACGACAACGCCCAGTGCGCGGTTGAGTTCGGCCAGCAGCTGCGGGTTGTCCTTCGCCACGCCGATGCCCCAGCGGTTGCCGGTCCGGGCGGTGAAGGCCACGTCGTATGCCGGGTCCTCCCCCAGCGGAACGGTCACGACGTCGTCGTCCACCATGGCGTCCACCTCGCCGTTGCGCAGCGCCGCGAGCATGTCACCGAAGACGTCGTCGCTGGCGCCGAACGCTACCGGAATGATCCCTGGGAAAGTGGAGGCGAGCCGCATGTTTGCGCTGCCTTCGATGGCCGCGACCCGGTATCCGGAGAGTTCCTCCGGTGAACGTGCCGGATCGCCCTTCCGGACCAGGACGGTCTCGTCGAACACCGCGTACGGCTCGGTGAAGTCCACTATCGCCTGGCGTTCGGGGATGATTCCCTGACCGCACCAAACGGCGTCGACCCGGTGGTCCCGCACCGCCGGGAGCATGTCGTCCCAGGCCATGAACGCCCACTCCACCCGCAGGCCCATGGCGGAGGCGACCAGTTCGGCCGCTGCCGGTTCGTATCCGCGGCGGTTGCCCTCACTGTCCGCCAAATTGAACAGCGGCGGCGCCTCGGAGTCGATGCAGGCCAGGCGCAGGGTCCTCGGGGTCAACGTGCTGACGGCGCTCACGGGATGGTCTCCCAGTACATCTCGCGGTCCCACTCGGTGATGGCACCGCAGTAACGGGCCCATTCCTCCTGCTTCAGCTGCGTGTAGATCGCCACCAGGTCCTCGGGCAGCGCCGACGTGAGGTAGGTGTCGGACACGAACGCATCGATCGCGTCACCCAGCGTGAGCGGCAGTTGCCCGCCGACCGGGCCGCCGGCACCGCCGTCGGGCATTCCGGGATCAAGCTGGCGGTCCAGCCCGTCCTGCATGGCCGCGATCAGCAGTGTGTGGGACAGGTAGGGGTTCACGGCCGCATCCGGCACGCGGTACTCCATCCGGCCGTTCGAAGAGATGCGGATCAGGCAGCCGCGGCTGTCGAGTCCCCAGTTGGCCAAGCTCGGCGCGAACTGGCCGGCATCCCAGAACCGCTTGTAGGAGTTCACCGTGGAGGCCATGACGGCCATCGACCCCGGGGCGTGGGCGAGCATGCCGCCGATGGCGTGCCTGGCCGTCTGTGAGACGTGCAGTTCCACCCGGCCGGCGTCCTCGGTAACGTTTGTGTCGCCGTCCCACAGGCTCAGGTTGTGATGGCAGCCGTTACCCATCTGGCCGTTGTAGGGCTTGGGCATGAAGCTGGCGGTGACGCCGAATTCGCGGGCTACCTGCTTGCAGATCTGCCGGTAGGTCACCAGCCGGTCGGCGGTGTTTTCCACCCGGTCGTACATCCAGTTCAGCTCGAGCTGGCCGTCGTCCTCGTAGTCGCCTTCAATCATGTCCAAGCCCATGGCCTTGGCGTAGGTGACCAACTTTTTGTAAATGGGGCGCATCCGCTCCAGGTTCTCCACCTGGTAGGCGGGGCTGGTGCCGGGCTTCTTGACAACCTCCAGACCGGGTCCCTCCCACGTCATCTCCGGTTCGGTCCCGGAACGCACCTCGAAGCCGGTGCGGGCGGTGAACGCCTCGTGTGAGCGGATCAGCAGGGACCGGGTGTCGATCGGCATCAGGCGGCCACCGACCTCCGGAAGATGCGGAGGCTCGTAGGCGGTGCAGAAAATCCGGGCGACCGAGGTGTCCCAGGGCAGGACCACGAAAGTGTCCGGCTCCGGCAGCGCCCAGAACTCGCGGGCCTCGATGCCGCCGCCGATCAGGTTGCCGTGGCGGTCATTCTGCAGGTCCGACAGCGCGGTGCGGTGGAAGCAGATGCCCTTCTCCAAGTTGCGGCGGAAGTGATTGGCAGGAACCATTTTCGCTACCATGCGCGAGCCAATGGTCGGCAACGCATAGTAGACGTATTCAACACCGGCTTCTTCGATCTTGCGGCCAAGTTCGCGCACCGTTTCGGGGCGCAGGTTGCGCTCTTGGTGGCGGGCAAAGGCATCGCGGTCGCTCAAGACAGCCAGCATCTCGGTCGCGGCCTCGTCGGGGCGTACAGGGGTTAGTGTCATCTCAGTTTTCCTTCGGGTCTGTGGCCAGTCCGTTTTAGACGGCGGCGAGCTGGGAGGTGGCAGGCAGGCCGGCCTCGGTCACGAGCTTCCGGTAATGCAACTGGCGGTCGGCGGGCAGTGCGGAGGTAACGGCACCGATCAGCCGGCCGCCGAGGTAGTAGGCAAGGGCAGCACCGTCGGCGGGCCGGGACGGGTCCCCTTCAAGGACCTCGATCCGGTCTGCGACGGCTGGGCTGCCTACGCCCTGAACGCGGATACCGAAGATGTCCGTCCAGAAGGAGGGCAGCGGCACAGTCGGTTCCGGGGTTTCCATTCCGTTCAGTCCGGCAACCAAGGCCGGTGCGGCGATCTTGGCGGTGTCGGCAGGTGTGGCCCAGTGCTCAACGCGGCGTGGGCCGGTGCCGGCGCGGCGGTCCGGGTAGCGCGCCACGTCGCCGACCGCGACCACGTGCACGGCCCCGAACACCCGCAGGTGCTCGTCGCAGAGCACGCCGTCAGTCAGGTCCAGGCCGTTGCCAGCCAACCAGTCGACGTTTGGCTTGGAACCGACAGCCTCGATTACGGCATCGGCCGGCACCTCTCGTCCGCCGGTCAGGCGGACCCCGGTGCAACGCTGCGGCCCGTCGGCGCCGTCGTCGTGCCAGGTGAATGAGGAGACGCGTTCCCCTGAGACGCACTCGACGCCGCGTTCGGTCAGGAAGTTGCGCATGCCCTCGCTCAGCTCGCGGCCGAGCGTGTGCTGCATCGGCCCGCTGCTACCTTCGATCAACGTCACCCGGCAGCCCAGCAGCGTGGCCGTGGCAGCTGCCTCGCAGCCGATGAATCCTGCGCCGACCACCACAATCCGGGCATCCGGGCGTAATTCCCGGTGCAGGCCCAGCGCGTCCTCCAGCGTGCGGATGACGTGCCGGCCATACAGCGGCCCGGGAACCCGGACGCGTGCCGGCCGCAGCCCGGTGGCGATCACCAGTCCGTCGTAGCTCACGTGCTCGCCAGAAGCGAGGGCGAGGGTCCGGTGCGCGAGGTTTGCGCGAGTGACCGGTGCTCCGAGCTTCCAGTCAATGTCGGCGGCGGTGCGGCGCTGCCGCAGAGTCACGGACGCCAGGGCTTCCTGCATCGAGCCGGGCGACTTCAGCAGTTCCTTCGAGAGCGGCGGCCGGTTGTAGGGAGGATGGACTTCTTCGCCGATCACGAGGATCTCCTCCTCCCAGCCGGCCGACCGCAACTGTTCAGCGGCACGTAAACCTCCCATCGAGGCTCCGGCGATGGCGATTCTGCGGGCCATGATCAGTCCTTGAGGAAGATCGCTTGGACGGGGCAGACGTCGATGGCTTCTTCGACCTCGTCCAGAAGGGAATCGTCGAACGTCGGCTCGTACTCGAGGACGCCGTCCGGGTTCATACGGAATACTTCCGGCGCGGCGATAGCGCACTGGCCATGGTTGTCGCACAAGCTGCGGTCGACATCAACGGTCTTCATGGGGTCCTGCTTTCTGTTAGTGCTGAAGTGCTGGGTGGTGCTGAAGTGCTAGTGGTGCTGTCTACGGTTTAGGTGCGCTTGGTGAAGCCGATCGGCAGGCGGATGGGCCCGGTGTTGCCGGAATCGGGCAGCCACTCGTCCCCCCCGGCCAGGTACGGGGCAGCGATGCGGCTGGCCAGCAGCGGCAGGGCCTCGCTCATATCCGCTCGTGCAACGAAGTGGCCCAGACAGTGGTGCACGCCGCCGCCGAAGCCGTAATGCGGCGCATGCTCGCCGAGCAGATCCATCTCCGGGTTGGGGAAGGCCTTCGGGTCGGTGCCGGAAGACTGGGTGAAAAGGTGTACCGTCGTGCCCTTCTCAATGAAGAGGTCCTGATAGGTGAAGTCCTCCACCGCTTCCCGGGTGACCCAGGTGACCGTCGGGTTAATCCGCATGACCTCTTCGACGGCCTTAGCGCCCAGTTCCGGGCGCTCCGCCAGCAGCTCCCACTGCTCTGGGTTGCGGATGAAGGACTGCATCGCCAGTCCCAACTGGTTGCGGGTGGTGTCCATGCCGCCGAAAATCAGCAGCACCAGAGCGTTGCGCAGCTCTTCATCGCTAAGCCGGTCTCCGTCGCGGCTGGCAAGTACCAAACGGCTGACAAAGTCCTCGCCCGGGTTTGCCTGGCGATCCTTGATCAGCTCGTCGGCGTATTCGTAGAGCTCCGCGACTGCCGCCTCCACCTTGTCCAAGTCCCGCTTGAACGTCACGCCGAGGGCCAGTCCAACAGTGGAGGCCAGCCGGGCGATCGTCGGCCACTCGCTCTCCGGAATCCCAAGAAGGATGGTGAGCACCCGAGTGGCATAGGGCTCGGCGAAGTCGCGGATAAACTCGCACTCGCCCTTGTCGATAAACGCGTCGATCAGTTCGTTGGCTAGGGCCTGGAACCGCGGCACCAGGTCCTTGATCAGCCGGGGCGAGAATGCCGGGTTAAGCAGTCGGCGGATGCGGTGGTGGTCCTCGCCTTCCAGCACCAGCAAATTCTTGGTCCACCAGTCGTAAAACAAGCCGCCGTGGACCCCGTTGTGGGCCGGCCATTGGGCGCTGCCCTGCTTGAGCTTGGGGCTCTTGAGCAGCTTGCTCACCTCGTCGTACCGCAGCACGGCGATGCCGTAATTGGTCCTCGCGTACCAACTGGCCTCGCGTGCGTTGCGCAACTCTTCGGACTGCATAGCGAACGACGGATCCGAAATGTTCAGGTACGGGACGTCAACAGTGGGCGTACTCATGGATGGAACCTATTCCTCATCTTGCTATCGGTGAATTGCTGGGCTGGAAGGCCCGGGCTGTAGTGCTAGGCAGACAGGGCCGCGGAGGGTATGGCATCTCCCGCGGGTGCGTCCCCCTTCAGATATGGCTTCTTCCACGTCATGTAGAGCAGGCCGATAACCACGACCCCGACCGCCGAAATCAGCACAATGTAGTTGGCGAACCAGCCCGCTTCCGGAGTCCTTGGCCAGGCCATGTTGATCATGCCCAACACACCCCACGCGAGAGCCGCGATGTTGACCGGGATGCTCCAGACCCCGAGCCGGAAGGCCCCGTTGGGCTTCCACCCCTTCAGATGGGCCCGCAACGACGCCAGGACGACCATCTGGAAGCCCATGTACATACCCATCGCTGCGAACGAGATGATGGTGACCAGCGCGTCTTCGGAGACTTTGGAGCCAACCACGATGATCGCCGGGACCAGGCCGGCCAGCAGCAGAGCGTACGGCGGCACGTGCCGGGTCTCGCTGAACTTGCTGAGCAGTTTGCTGCCCGGCAGAATTCCGTCGCGGGCCATCGAGTAGGCCAGCCGTGAGGACGCTGCCTGCAGGCTCAGCGCGCAGGAGACAAAGGAGATCAGCACGACGGCGAGCACCACCTTGAAGCCAACCGGTCCGAAGGCACCCAGCAAGGCGCTACCGATAGGGTCGGAATTTTCCCCGGAGATCACGGCGCCGAAGTCCGGCACGGCCAATATCAGCGACAGACAGACGAACATGGCAGCGAAACCGCCAATGTAGATGGTCATGCGCATGGCCTTGGGGATCCGCACTCCGGGGTTCGGCACCTCTTCGGCCACGTCGCCGCAGGCTTCAAAACCGTAGTACTGGTAAATGCCGATCAACCCGGCAGCGGCGAAGGCGATGAAGTAGTTGCTGCCTTCACCCGCGCCGAAACTCTGGAACAGCACGCTGAGGTCGTGCTCTCGGGCTGTTGCCAAGAGCCAGACACCGACGATGAGAGCCCCGCCGAGTTCCGCCAACAGGCCCAGCATGGCTACCTTGCTCAACACCTTGGTCCCGCCGAGGTTTAACACGGTAGCCAAGGCAATGACCACCAGTGCCGAAACGATCACTGAGTCGACGGTGCTTTCCATCCCCAGCAGCAGGCTGAGGAACGGCCCGGCCCCATACGAGACGCTGGCGATGGTCGCCAGCAAAGCACAGAGGTAGACCCACCCGTTCATCCAGCCCCACTTGCGGCCCCACAGACGGCGAGACCACGGGTAGACGCCGCCTGCGACGGGGTAGTTGGAGACAACTTCCCCGAAAACCGTGGCAACCAGCAACTGGCCGATGCCTACGATCACCAGGGACCAGAACATCGGCGGGCCTGCCATCCCGAGAGATGCCGCGAACAATGAGTAAATCCCCACCACCGGGGACAGGTAGGTGAAGCCCAGGGAGACGTTCCCCCAGAACGTCATTTCGCGCTTAAATTGCTTCTCATACGAGTAGCCAAGGCTGGCAAGGTGCTCCGCGTCTTCATCGACGTCCGGGCCTCCAGCGGGTCTCGTCATTTCGGCTGACATTGCGCTCCTTCAAAAACGAATGGTCAGTGCGGTGAACGGGTCGTGAGAGCTGCCTCCGCCGCGGTGATCGACATCACAGTGAGGGCGATCACAAAAACCCTACAAATGAATGTTTTATTTGGCAAGCACTTGACCGAAAGTGATGCTGGAAGCCGCGCAGCCACGAAAAACGGCCCCCCAAAAAGGGCTCCAACCAATACATCCGGTAGCGAGAGATATCTCCCCGCGCGCGTACCGCACCCGGCAGCGGCTATGTTGTGCAGACCAACTTCCGCGAGGGGGCGCCGCCCGTTGTGTCGTGACCTAGGACCTGGTGTGTCCGACGTAACATCTAAAACATCTGAATTTTAACGTTTAATTCCCGCAAAGATCGTGAGTTCATGGTGCTTCAACCTGCCGCGGATGCCGAGACATCCCAGCCAATAACCCGGCCCCGAATTCTTGTCACCTGTTCCCTAAGCGGACCTAAGAACGACCAATGGTTGACCGAATCCTTAACCGACTACGCCCGGAACATCGGCCACGAACTGCACATGCAGGAGGCAGACTTCCTACTCCTCGACGTCGGGACTCCTGCTGCGCAGGCGATGGACGCGGCAGCCAGTCTCGACGGGTTTGATGGCCTACTGGTTCTTGGGGGCGGGGATATCCACCCCTCCCTCTACGGACAGCCACCAGCCGCAGCGCCGGGATATGGGGTGGATGCACGGGTCGATGAAGCAGAGATTGCGCTGGTTCGAAGCGCGGCCGCTTCGGGGCGGCCGGTGATGGGGATTTGCCGAGGCCTGCAGGTCATCAACGTTGCCTTCGGCGGCAGTTTGATTCAGGATCTGGGCCCGGATTCCATTCATCAGGTACACACGGAAGCTCCAGGCATGATCGGCCATGACGTCAAGGTCAAGCCGGATACCCTGCTCGCCACCGCCTTGGGCGCGGAAAGCATACCGGTCCTCTCCGGCCATCATCAGGCAGTTCAAAATCTCGGCACCGGGATGGTCACCGCTGCAGAGGCCCCAGACGGGATAATTGAAGCCATTGAACACCGGGAGCACTGGATACTGGGAGTGCAGTGGCACCCCGAAGACCCCGGGACGATCTCGGGGCAACTCGCCTCACTGCTGCGCCTATTCATAGATCGGTGCCGGAGCGGCTTGCCGCCAGCGCCCGAGCCGGGCGGGCACACACTCGTCGCCTGAAGTCCTCGCCTTAAAAACACCACTCCCTCTCCTTGAGGTATCGAAAGGTGAAGATCGTTGAAGCGATCCGAATCTAGAGAATGACGAATGCGTACTCGGGCCGTTCGGACTGCCGCGGCCCGAGTACGGACACGAAAGCGCAGGCCCTGCTCATCGGCCTCGCTCCTTCCGACGGCCTTGTCCTCTCGATGTTGCGGGAAACGTGACGGATCTCTCCGCTTTTGACTTGCCACACCCGACCTGATGCTATTGAGGAAGGCCAACCGGTGTTATTGGATCTTCGGTTGGCCGCTCCGAATCGCTCGCGCAGGCATCCTCGCCTGCCCGCGGACACGGTGCCCGTCTCCCCCTCGGGATTGATTATTCAGGGCCCGGCGCCTTCCTGCGCCGCCAGTGTCATACCGCTGCGCACCTAGCGCCTTTGTGCACCGCCACCGGTGCGCCGATACGGCCGTTCCGTGGATTCGGAGTGTCGAGCCTGACGGAAAGATCCAATGAATGAGGAGATGCATTTAATATGCGAGTCGGAATCATTGGTGCAGGACCCAGCGGCATGGCCCAACTGCGCGCGTTCGAATCAGCCCGCAAACTCGGAGCCGAAATCCCGGACATTGTGTGCTTCGAAAAGCAGTCCGATTGGGGCGGACAGTGGAACAGCAGTTGGCGCACCGGCCTCGATGCCGCCGGTGAGCCCGTGCACAGCAGCATGTACCGGCACCTGTGGTCGAACGGGCCCAAGGAAGTCCTCGAGTTTTCCGACTACACCTTTGATGAGCACTTCGGCCGACCCATTTCCTCTTTCCCGCCGCGGGAAGTCTTGTTCGACTACATCGCCGGACGCGTGGAGAAATCCGACGTCCGCAAGTACGTCCGGTTCAACACCGTGGCCCGCTGGGTCTCCTACGACGAGGAGTCCCAGGAATTCACAGTCACGGTCGAGGACCTCGCGGCGCACCGCACCGAAACGCACGTTTTCGACAAGCTCGTAGTCTCCACCGGCCACTTCTCCTACCCGAACGTGCCGGCGTTCAAGGGCATCAACAGCTTCCCGGGTGAAGTACTCCACGCCCACGACTTCCGCGGCGCCGAGCGGTTCGCCGGCAAGAACCTCCTCATGATCGGCAGCAGCTACTCCGCCGAGGACATCGGCATGCAGGCCCACAAGATGGGGGCAAAGTCCGTCACGTTCAGCTACCGCAGCGGCCCGATGGGCTTCGACTGGCCGGAGTCGGCGGTCGAGCGCCCGCTCGTGACCCGCTTCGAGGGCAGCACCGCGCACTTCAGCGACGGCACTGACGGCGAGTTCGACGCCGTGATCCTGTGCACCGGCTACCTGCACAAGTACCCGTTCCTGCCCACCGAACTGTCGCTGCAGTCGCCGAACCTGCTCTACCCCGGCAACCTCTACAAGGGCGTGGTCTGGCAGCAGAACACCAACCTGTTCTATCTGGGCGCGCAGGACCAGTACTACACGTTCAACATGTTCGACGCGCAGGCATGGTTCGCCCGCGACGTGATGCTCGGCCGAATTGAACTGCCGTCGCTGCAGGAACGCCAAGCGGACATCCAGGCCTGGCTGGACCGTCAGGACGCACTCCCCGACCACGAGGCCGAGGCCGATTTCCAGACCGACTACCTGCGCGACCTGATCGCCCTGACGGACTACCCCGAGTTCGACCTGGACGCCGTCGCGGTGCTGCTCAAGCAGTGGATGAAGGACAAAGAAGAGAACATCCTCGGCTACCGGGACATGATCCACCGTTCCGTCATGACCGGAACCATGGCCGCCCGGCACCACACCCGCTGGATCAACGCCATGGACGACAGCATGGCGCGCTACCTCAGCGGCCCCTCCGAGGACATGGACACCGGAGCGCTGGCAGCCCTAACCGGGGACACCAGGCAAGCCGCCGGCAGGTAAGACCCGCCAATAACCGCGGACGACGGCGGGTGGCCCGGGAGCGTTGCTCCCCGTCACCCGCCGTCGTCACCTCCAGTGCCCCCACTAAACCCGGGGCACAAGTGTTCACCCCGGTGGCCCAGCGCCTAGGGCCCGTTCCCGCCTGTTCCGTAGATGAACTCCTCGGCGTGGGCCACGGCCTTCTTGAACGAGTCGTTGCGTAACGCCGCCTGTTCCGGGCCGCCGTTGACGCTTTCGGTGTAGTTCGTGAAGCCCGGCCGCAGCGCCCAGATGCCGCCGGCCGGCGGCAGGTAGAACACGGCGAACGAGCGGTGTTCGCCGTCGTCGTCTTCCCACACCGGGACGACGGCGACGGCGGCGCCGGTATCGACGTTGATCCACTGCGCGCGCGGCCGCGGCTGGCCTTCCTCGAAGACGCTCGGGTCCAAGAACGGCGCGGTCCCCGGCCCCCAGCGCTCCTCGAACCGTTCATGGAAAACGGGAAACAGGTGATGGTCGTACCGACGCCAGCTGGAAACAGGCATTGATCCTCGCTTTATCGAAAGGGAAATAGCAGCCACTCAGGCCACACGGTATCCTCGGGCTCCGGTCGTGGGAAGCCGAGGTAGACCGGATCCGCCACCTCGGTGGCCGGGCGCACTCGCGGGACAGGGCGCGGACGCGTCCTGGGCGTCGGCGGCCGTCCAGGCGAAGCCGCCTGCCCGGCGCCGGGCGAAGCCGCCGTTGGGTCGCCGCGGCGGCCGCCGGACGACGCAGACGCCGTTTGCCCGCGTCCGCTGCCCACCCGGCGTCCGCGGTCGTAATCCGCGCGGCGGCCCACGTCACCCAGGACGGAGTAGGCCTGCAGGATGGTCCCCATCGCCAAGCCGTCAGCACGCGACCGCGGCGCATCGCCGTCGTGGTTCAAATCAGGATGATGCAGGCGGAGCAAGGCCCGGTAGGCACGCCGGATGTCCGCATCGCTGGCGTCGGGCGCCACACCCAAGATGGCGTAGAAGTCGGCGTCACCCATGCTGGCCTCCCTCCTGCTGCCGGAAGCGTTCGCCGCTCATGGCCAGCCGGTGGCTCCGCCCGCGCCCGGGCGTCACCACCGGCTGCGATCCCACAGGTCAGGCGTCGATCATCTGCTTGGTGTCTCCGCCTTTGATCTCGATCTTACGCGGCTTGGCCTGCTCGCGGATGGGGATCCGGAGGGCCAGCACGCCGGCTTCGTAGTTCGCCGTGACCTTGTCCGTATCCAGCGTGTCGCCCAGGATCAGTTGGCGGCTAAACGTGCCGCTTGCCCGTTCGGCGGCAACGACTTCCTTGCCGTCCTCGATCTTGGACTTGCGCTCCGCAGCAACCGTGAGGACATTGCGTTCAACGTCCAGGTCAATGGTGGACGGATCGACGCCGGGCAGGTCGAGTTCGACGACGAACTCCTCGCCCTCGCGCCATGCATCCATCGGCATCGCCACCGGGCGAGCCTGGTTTCCGAAGACCTGCTGGGTCAGGCGGTCCAGCTCACGGAAGGGATCAGTTCTCATCAACATGGCAGCCTCCTTCAGTTCTTCTTCTCGGCGCTCACTAAATCTATGTTCGAGCGCATAGATATTATGACTCTGCGCTACTATGTTTGCAAGTCGGTTTTGGGAGGAATTTTGGCACGCGAGAAGAAGCAGCAGCCGCGGACGGACAAGGGCGTCTACGGCATCTCCGTGGTCTCCGACATCGTGGGCGTGGGCGAGCAGACCCTGCGCCTGTACGAACGGCGCGGCCTGCTGGAACCGGAGCGCACGGCGGGCGGCACGCGGCGGTACAGCCAGGACGACGTTGACCGCCTCCGCCGGATCGGCGAACTCGTGGACGACGGCGTGAACCTGGCCGGCGTCGGCAAGGTCCTGGAGCTGGAAGAGGACAACGCTTCGCTGCACCGGCAGCTCAAAGCCGCCAAGGAACGTGCGGCCGGACAGGAGCAGCCCGAGGAGCCGGAGGAAACCACGCGGCCGGCCTGAACGCCTCCCCTCCGCCGGGCACCCGGAGTAGGGTCGACACCGGGGACTACTGCGGAGCAGAACCGAACAAAGGACCACGCTCATGGGACTGCGAAGCGCGCTGTTCGCCGCGCAATACGATGCTGCCATTCGCCGCGAGCCGGCGGAGCTCGCGGCGCACCGCAAGGCCTTGCTGTCCGGCGTGAGTGGGATTGTGTACGACGTCGGTGCCGGCACCGGCGCGAACCTGCCCTACTTCCCGCCGGGGTGCTCCGTGACGTTGGTGGAACCGGACCCGAACATGCGCAAGCGGCTGGAGTCCAGGGTGGAGTCCCACTCGGCAGCGGTGCGCGTCGTCAATGCGTTGGCCGAGGACCTGCCGGCCGAGGACGCGAGTGTGGATGCGGTGGTGTTCACCCTGGTGCTGTGCAGCGTCCCCGACCAGGCCGCGGCCCTGGCCGAAACCAAGCGCGTGCTTAAGCCAGACGGCAAGCTCCTCTTCCTGGAGCATGTCCGCGGCCCGGGCGCGCACGGCAAGGTGCAGGATTTGCTGCGGCCGGTGTGGTCGTTTGCTGCACAGGGCTGCGAGCCCAACCGGAATACCGCGGCGGCGATCACTGCCGCGGGCTTCAGCGTGGCGATGCAGGATAAGTTCGCCGTCGGCCCGGCCTGGCTCCCTATAAATCCAATGGTGGCGGGCACGGCAACGCCCGGAGCCATCCGCTAGGGAGTCTCCGGGCGCAGCGCGGCGCAGCCGCTTAGGCGGAAGATTGGTTACCCGAAGCCGCCGAGCTTGTCCTTCATGCCGCCAAGCTTCTCGCCCAATCCCCCGGGGAGCTTGCCGAGGAGCGCGTCGACGTCGATGCCCAGCTTGGACAACAGCCCTGAGTCGCGCTCGGTGTCCACCTTCTGCGGCAGTTCGGCATCTGCCGCAACTGCCTGGTCCTCGTTTCCCTGCTGCTTGAGGAAATCGATGATCTGCTGCTTGTCGATCTGCATGGGTTTTTCCCTTCGCTAGCGTGTCAGCGTACTGTCCACTCTCCTCGCGGCGGGCAGGTGTGGCAAGGGCTCGAGACGGCAGCCAACGCCGGATGGCATACTGTTTGGACTCCATAGCGCCGTGGAAATCTCGTGGACAGGCACGCTAGACATGGCAGGGCATTTCGAAGTGATCAAGGCGCCCGACGGCGGCTACCGGGTCAGAATGCTGGACGGCAAGGGGAATCTCATGGCCGAATCGGTGACCTATCCGTCCCTCCAGCAGGCCAAGGACGGCATCGAGCTCGCACGGGAAATCGCCGGCACCGGCCGCGTGATCGACCGAACGGACGGCACAGCAAATACTTAGACGGCGCAGCTGACGGCTTCGTTGCTCACCGTGCCACCGCCCTCCCTGCCGCGTAAACGTCCGCGGGCATCGCCCTCTGCAGCTTCCAAGTGATCGCGATCGGCTTCTCACCCGAGTGCTGCACGTAGTCGACCTGGCCCAGACACGTGTAGGGCATAGTCATCCCGGCATCATCTTTTGCATGCTCTCGTGTAAACAGAACAACCTGTGACCCGTGCGCCTTGCGGTCGAGGTACCGCCGCCCGACCGGACTCGTGGTAGACGCCGAGTTCTGTGATTCCCAGTGGAACAAGTCCTCGCTTAGCGCGTAGTCCTTGTACATGGTGGTGGCCGAGTGATTCTTCTCGTCCTTGTTCAAAGTGACGAAAAAGGCGTCGGTAGCTATTTCCGGGCTCCAGGCAACACCCTCTCTGTGCTGCGCGTTCCTCCCGCCGAGCTTGGCGATGCCGAGGGCAGCCAGAACTTCTTCGCGGCGGTATGTGGCATGCGAGTACATAGGTAGGTGTTGCAGGCCTAGTCCGAGCCCCTTAGGCATGTGGCGAGCAGCTTGAACACCGAGCTTCATCAGTTGGCTAATCTCGGAGCAAGCGTAAGGATAGGCCCGCAACTGCTCGAAGGCGTCGTCGTACTCTTCGAAGTCTCCACCATCGGGCCAGAGGGTAAAGAAGAGCATCCGGGCCAGGGTCTTCTCTCGCTCCCCCAAGTCTTCGTAGGGCGCGGCGGCTGGGGAAACGAGCGCGGTGTATGTCTCAGCCCGTTCCGGATCATCGACATGCATCAGCGCGGTCATCTTTTTGAGTACAAGCTGCTCCTCGAAAAGTGACCCACCAGCGCGGTGGATGGCCGGCGGCATGCCGGCATCGATCAGCCCAGCCTCACGGATCAGCGACGTCCAAGAGTCACCGGTTCTGCGGTATACCTCCGTCGCATCCCTGCCGGACTCGCGCAGGTAGTCCTCCAGCAGGACCTCGGCGTGTGACCGTACGTCGGCGACCAGCTGACTGCGGTTGAACCTTAGCTGGGATCTGATGTTATCCAGCACAGTCCGCTGCGCCACCCGATGCAGGATGATCTGGCAGCCGGAGGGCAAGAGCGGAAACTCCTCCTCGATCTGTTTCACGAGGCCTGCTCTGGTGGTTCCGGTCAGTGCCCGGAACTTGGGAGCGAAGCGGAATTCGCGGCGCTGCTGGCCGATGAAGTCCAGAACTGTCAGGACGGCCTTATCCTCGGCTCGCCGGAGGCCGCGGCCGAGCTGCTGGAGGAAGATGGTCGAGCTTTGCGTCGGGCGCAGCAGCAGGATCGTGTCAACTTCCGGCACGTCCAGGCCTTCGTTGAAGAGGTCGACGGCGAAGATGCAGTTGATCTCCTTGCTCCGAAGACTGGAAAGGGCTGAGGCTCTGTCCTCGCTGGTCGTATCGCTGGAGACGGCCACCGAAGCGATCCCGGCGCCGTTGAAAACCTTGGCCATGTAACGTGCGTGCTGGACGGAGACGCAAAATCCTATGGCTCGCATCTCAGTGGTGCTGAGCACTTTATCGCGCAGTTCCTTAATCACCTTGGCCGCGCGGGCGTCGTTGCCCGTGTACAGGACGCTCAGTGCCTGGAGATCGTAGTTCCCCCGCTTCCATTCCACCTGGCTTAGGTCGACGTCGTCCGCCAGTCCGAAATAGTGGAATGGAACCAAAAGGTCGGCTTCCAGCGCGTCCCACAGGCGAAGTTCGCTTGCTGTGCGGCCGCCAAAGAACGCCTCCGCGACGTTGACGCCGTCGCCGCGCTCCGGCGTGGCGGTCAGGCCAAGCAGCTCCCGCGGGCGGAGGTGGTCAATGATCCGGCGGTAAGTCGGCGCTTCCACGTGGTGGAACTCGTCGATGACAACGACGTCAAAATGCTGGGGGGCGATCTGTTCGATGCCCTTGGACGCTAGAGACTGAACGCTGGCGAAGACGTGTTCCCATTGCGTCGGCTTATCCTCCCCGACGTAGAGTTCGCCAAATGTTCCGCTCTGCATAACCGCTCGGTAGGTGCGCAGGGCTTGCTCCAGAATTTCCTTCCGATGGGCGACGAACAGCAGAGTAAGCTGGCGGCCGGCTTGGTCGCAGAGCTGCTGGTAGTCCAAGGCAGCGACAACGGTTTTGCCCGTACCCGTAGCGGCCACGATCAGGTTTTGATGGTGGCCGTGGATCCCGCGGACCGTTTCAAGCTCCTCCAACATCTCAACCTGGTGAAGATGTGGCCGGACCTCCAGCCCAGTGGTACCCATGGGCTGCATCGCGGTGGTGCCGCCGTTGCGCAGCAGGGCGGCATTGAGCCTTTCGGCGTCGGAATCCGGGTCATAGGGGACGAAAGCCCGCTGCTCCCAATAGCTGTTAAACGTGACTTCGAACTTGTTCAGCAGTGCGGGTGTTGTGACAGACGATAAACGCACGTTCCATTCCAGACCGTCCAGGAGGGCTGGCCTGCTCAGGTTGGAGCTGCCGACGTAGGCCGTGTGGAATCCAGTGTTGCGGCGGAAAAGCCATGCCTTGGCGTGGAGTCTGGTGGCTTGGGTTTCGTAGCTGATCCGCACTTCTGCCCCGTGTCTGCGGACCAGTTCATCAACCGCACGGCGTTCGGTGGCGCCCATATAGGTAGTGGTGATAACGCGGAGGGGGACACCACGTTCTGCGAGCTCATCGAGTGCCCTCTCCAGAAGACGCAGACCACTCCACTTGATGAAAGCACTGAGCATGTAGACCGCATTGGCCGAGGCCATTTCGGCACGGAGCTCTGCGGCCAGATTCGGATCGTCCTTGCCATTCGTTAGAAGCGCAGACTCTGATAGTGCGGTGAGTGGACGACGAAGGTTTCGACGTCGCAGTTTCTCCGGTGCATGAAGCGAGAGAAGCTGCTGCGGGCCGTCTTTGATCGAATCTTCTGCCTGGATAACTTCTAACATCCTGTTGGCAAGGGTCAGCCGGTCCTCGGGCTTCGCCGCTACTAAAGCATTCCTTGCGGCGTCACCAATATGTCTTGAAAGGATCTCCGTGACGCCAGCCCCGTCTAGTGTCTCGAAGTTCGCCTGGTACTCCGGCAAGTCCTCCAGTCGACGGGCCAAAGATTCCGTGTGCAGGGCCTCATATAGACCCTCGTGCAGGGCTTCTGCCTCTCCCCCAATGAATGCGTTCACCTGACCAGGGTAATCGAACAACCCGGTAATCTATCTGGCCCGGAGTTGGCTTGCCAGTAAATCTAGCGGTGTGTACTCAGTGCAAGTAGTGCAGACCGAAGGTGCTCATTATTCCTCGTAACCCTTGTAAGCATTGTTTGCCGTTCAGATTCCGCGGCCAATGCGCCCAGGCAATGGCCGAGTCACGGTCGGTGTCAACGCGGCTGATCATCACGAGCTCCCCTGCGCCCGCGCATGGTCACGCCGGTAACGCGGCATCGGCAGGTGCCAACATATTGCTGAAGATAGCAAGCGCATGCCCCCGTTCGCACACCACCATAGGCCGTAAACTATGCGATCCAAGAGGGAGTGATTTCGAGCGATTCTTTGCTGTAGGTATTCACAAACCACGCTCCCTCCGCCGGGGCCGAACTTCGGCACAGAAAAGTCCTGATCTCAAACACCAGCGGTTTGGATGGAGCAAGGACAGGAACCGAGGCTTGCGCATAAGAGGCTCACGTGTCGGAGCTAGGTCGGCGGCCAGAACAGCCACCTGCAACTCCTCTGCTCGGACCGGATGATCCGCATTATGTATGCGTTACCTTTAGGGGCGTTCTCCCGCAACGCAGCCGCTACAGGAGAACACCCCCCCAATCAGTTCAGCTGGACAAGCTTACTACTCGCAAGCGACGCCATCGCCGTCGCGGTCGAGGTGTGAACCATAACCGGGGGCTCCACTGTAGACCGGAGCAGCTCCTGCAGCTCTAGCTGCAGCGCAGTTCGGGTAGTAGGCCGCAGGTGCCGGTGCTGGAACTGCGGGGACGTTTGCCTCGGCTTCCTCTGCGGCCCTCTGCTCAGCCGCCGCTGCTTCCTCAGCGGCTCTTTTTTCGGCCGCCGCTGCTTCCTCCGCGGCCCTCTTTTCAGCTGCCGCTTCTTCCTGAGCCTTCTTAGCGGCAGCAGCCTTCTTTTTAGCTGCTGCCTTTTCTGCGGCCGCCTTCTTTTCAGCTGCTGCCTTTTCTGCAGCCACCTTCTTTTCCTCTGCCGCCTTCTTCGCCGCAGCTTCCTTCTCTGCTTTTTCCGCGGCGAATGCTGCTGCTACCACTTCGTCGTGCGCATCCCTGTCCATCCACACAAGCTCACCGTTTTCATTTTCCGTGCAGAAATAGACCTCCCCTCTAACACCGCGTCGAGCATCCTCGACGTCACAGCCAGTGTTGGCGATCATGCTGGCGCTCGGCGAAGGAGTGGCCGTGACATTACCCGCAGCGGGCTCGAGTTTGTCGCTTCCGGTCGCAGAGGTACCCGTGACAACGAGACCCAGGACGAAGACCAGCACTCCGCCCAAGGCTGTAGATTTAGCTGCCTTCCCGTTCCTGAGCCCTATCCAGGACTGACGCCTGAACACGAGCGCGAATATGGCGGTTAGCAATGCGACAATCCCCAAGAGGACTAGATACGCGCCGAACCCGCCGGACGCCACGGAAAGTATCAGCAGCAGCAACAGAACAGCGGCAATAATCCAGAAGGACACACTGGGACGCCACTTGGGAGCCTGACTTTGGGCAGGTTGATCGTACGGATTGTGATACATGGGTTCCCCAACTTAGTGATGAAGCGTTTACGCACTGTTGGCAGAATAGCAGCCGAAGTTCGGTTCGCCCTAGAGTTCGACTCAAAGGGAGCGCGAATAATGACCCGAAATCAGGTCAGTCCCTGGTCACGATGGATTTGAACGACTCGAGCAATTGCTGCAGCCCGGAACTGCCGCCAATGCTGATAGGCATTACGTCGCCTGCCGCGCCCTTTCTGGTGAAAACTGCCTCATCAGCCGTCAGGAGGAGTGCAACGGGATCAACATCCCGCCACCGCACCCGCTCAAGTCTCGATCTATGGAATGAGCCAGCAAAGATGGGCGTCAAGAAGCCCGCGGGCGTTGCCGCCGCCGAGTCTTTCCTCATTACGACGACGCGAATCTCCGCGAGGGACGGCGCTACGGCCAGCCCCTCCTTCACCGTAGCCAGTACCGTCGATGCTAGTGCGCTGACATACAGCGCGTTGCGGTCCGCCCTGGTCCGCTTCTTGGTCGTAAGTTTCCCCAATGGGGTATAGGAGGGTGTCCTTTCCGGCACCATCTGTGCCGGTCCAAACAGGATGACCACGGTGGCGTAGTTCTCACCCTCTTCGACGCCCACATCAACACACGTCGCTTCGGATACGTTGTCACCAAACGCTTCCTCCAACGCCATCATGACCGTCTCCGGTTCATGCCGGAGGAGTTTCTCCCAGTTCTCCTGGGCAAGTTTGCACTGAACCTCGTAGCTTCGCTGCCATTCAGCTTCAAGTCGAGCCTTCTCAGCATGTGCCATTTGATCGGCTTGCGCCTTCGCCGCCTTGCGTTCGGCCAGCTGAAAACGACCTATTTCCGCGAGCACCTGCTGGGCCAACGCAGTCCGAATAAGCTCGTAGTTGGCCACCGGCGGCACTGGAACGTATGCCGGGGCCGCGCGCTCAAAGTCCTCGTGATGGAGTGTCACCAAGGACATCTCCAGCGCCGCGAGCTCCGCAATCTGCGCCTCGGCTGCGGCTGCTTTGTCGGCTCGCTCAAGCTGCGCGAGACTGGGACGTTTAAATTGGGAAGAACGGCCCTGCCGACGCTGCAGCGGCGAAGTAAGGCTCGACTGGCTCACCTGGATTCCGGCGACCTTAGCTGCCGAATAACTCCAGCCAGCGCCAGAGGAATCCTGCACGACGCTGTCTCCAAGGCTCGTCCGGATGCCTCGGCCGGACGCAGTGATGCGAACACCTGGCGCTATCTTGAAGCTCGCTCGTGCCATGACTTCTCCCCCGAAGAAACGATTGACTGGGCTTTAGCCTATCGGACGTACAGCGGCTAAAGCGCTGGCTCAACGATCGGGAAGTTGGTGACGCTTGCTGTGCTTGGGTAGACGGGTAGGGCTGGGCCACGTCGACCAGCTGACAACCTTGAGGGCCAAACTTCCCTGGGACCGCGGGCCTCATCAGGAAGCTACAGCCGGAAGCGTAGCGCGCCTGCCGGACGCGCGCCTCGAGTGCCCGGACCTTCCGGCGCGCCGGCGGATGAAGTACTCGGCGACCGCAAGGTTGTGCAGCCAGGCGGCCCCCATGAGCACCGCACGGCTCAGTTCGTTGGTCGGGGCGACCAGGAGAATCCACGGGATGGTCACCAGGGCCTGTGTTCCGGCGGCGATCCCGATGGCATAACCGCGGGCCATCCAGGCACCGTGGGCGGCGAAGTTGCGCCGCCGGATCGCGAGGACGCCCAGGATGATGCTCACCGTCATGGCCGTGCCGAACACCAGCCGAAGGACGAGCAGGATGACACCGTCGTCCGGCGGGAGGTCGTAGAAGACGGACATCCAGAGGCCCGAGAGGGCAGCGAGCAGGCCGGCCGGGATGAGAACAACCCCGGCGATGCGGTGCCAGCTGCGCCCGCCGCGCTTGCCGCGACGCAACGAGGGTACGAACTGGAAGGCCCCGACCAGGCTGTAGACGATGGCCGCGGGAATGTGGATCAGCACGGGAACGGGCGAGTCAAAGAACCGCTGGTTGGCCGGCGTCACCGCCGCTCCCCCGGTCAGCTCGGCCACCCGTATCGACCCGAAGATGACCGGGATGAGGCTGATAAAGATCAAGCCGGCGGGTATGAGCCAGCGGCCGCGGGGCCGGCGCCCGGAGCCCTTGGTCACGGCGATGGTTTCTGCAGCCATTGTTGATTCCCCCAGGTCTAGGGTGTACGGCGTACACCTTGTGATCTAAAGGTAGGTGTACGCTGTACACTTGTCAAGAGATATCTGCTGTCAGAAAGGGTGGTCCTGATGGCTCAGCAGGTGGAGTCGGCTCGCCGCACCCCGCTGAACAGGGAGCGGGTGTTGAGCGCCGCCGTCGTGCTTGCCGACGAAGCCGGCGTGGACGCGCTCAGCATGCGCAAGCTGGCGCAGGAACTGGGCGTGGTGCCGATGGCCCTCTACAAACACGTGGCGAACAAGGAAGAACTGCTCGACGGCATGGTCGACGTCATCGTTGGCGAGATCGAGACGCGACGCAGCGGGGCGGATTGGCGGAACGCCGTCCGTCAGCGGGTCTTGTCGGCCCGGGAGGTCCTGCTGCGCCACCCATGGGCCCGCCAGGTACTCGAGTCACGCACCAACAAAACGCCGGTTGTCCTGGACTACATGGACTCGGTGATCGGCATGTTCCGCGCGGGCGGATTCTCGGTCGACCTCACCCACCACGTGATGCACGCCCTGGGCAGCCGGATGTGGGGTTTCACCCAGGAGCTGTTCGACGACTCGCAGAGCGCGCCGGCGGACCTGCCGCCGGAGATGCTGCAGATGATGGCCGCACGGTACCCCCACATTGCCGAGGTTGCCATTGCGGGGGCGCACGACGACGGATCAGTGGTCGGCCAGGGCTGCGACGACCAGTTCGAGTTCGAGTTTGCCCTGGACCTGCTGCTGGACGGATTCGAAAGGCTCCACCAGCAGGGGTGGACCTCTGCCCCGCGCTAAGGCGGCGCGCCGCAGGATTACTGCATTTTGGCGGCCTGGACGAAATCGCGAATCAGCGCGACGTCCTTGACGCCGCGGCTGGATTCAACACCGCTGGAGACATCCACGCCGTTCGGCCGAAGCGTGGCGACCAGCCCGCCGACGTTGGCGGGAGTCAGCCCTCCGGCCAGCAGCCAGAATCCGCGCGGGGGTTGAGCCTGGATCGCGCTCGCGTCGAAGGTCACCCCGGCGCCGGGTTCAACTGCATCGAGCAGGATCCGCCCGGCCTCCCAGTCCGCCCTTTCCTCCGCCGGCAGGGCCTCGTAGGCATCGGCGGAGAAGGCCCGCAGAGTCCGGAACCCGGCGTCCTCGAGCAAGCGGATGTCGCCGCGCGGCTCGTCGCCGTGCAGCTGGACGGTGGTCACCGCCGCGGCCCGGGCTGTCTCGATGACTTCGCCGATGGGCTGGTTGCGGAACACGCCAACAGTTTCGACCCCAGCCGGCACGGCTTCGCCGAGCGCGCGTGCCAGCTGTGCCCCAACTGTGCGCCGGCCACCGGGGGCGAAGACAAACCCCACCGCGTCCGCGCCGGCGTCGACAGCGGCCGTGACCCCCTCTGGAGTCCGCAGTCCGCAGATCTTGACGTAAGTTTCAGCCATTATTCCTGCCCGTTCGTGCTGTGCGTGTACGTGTGCATCCGCTCGCTCTCGGGACCGAAACTGCTCAGGATTTCGACGCGAGGGCTTTGCCGTGGCCGCGGACTCCGCCAAGCACCTTCCGGGATGCACGCTCCGGCGAGCGCAACCGGCTCTGGAGCCCGCCACTCGTGAGGACACCATCGTAGCCGCCCGCAGGTGCACCGCATCCGGGTCGGCGGACGAGTTCCAATCAGGCCTTGCCCCGGACACGTAGGGTATGAGGGACGAGCGCCGGAAGCCGACCAGAGGAGGAAAATGCGCGCCTACGTCCTCCTCCTGCTGGTGGTCATCTTCTACGCCGGCAACATCTTGACCGGCAAGGCGCTCAGCGACCTGCCGCCCTTGACCATCGCGTTCTTCCGGGTCTTCATTGCCTTCCTGGTGCTGCTCCCGCTGGGATACCGCAGCGCCTGGCAGTCCCGCCGCCTGTTCCTCCAGCACCGCAAACCGCTGCTGCTGATGACGCTCACGGGAGTCGCGCTCTTCAATACGCTGATCTACACCGCCCTCCAATTGACCTCCGCCACCAACGCCTCCGTGCTGGAAGCCTCGGTGCCGGCTGTGACGGTGGCCCTCAGCTTCTGGCTGCTGCGCGAACGGCTCAGGGCGATCCAGTGGTTCGGCGTCGTGCTCTCCATGTGCGGGGCGCTGTGGGTGGTTACCAACGGGCAGCTGATGAGCCTCGCGGACCTGTCCTGGAACATCGGCGACGCCATCATGGCGGCGGCCGCGGCGTCCTGGGCGGTGTATTCGATCGCTGTGAAGAAGTATCTGCATCTGTTCCCGTCCTACGGGGCGGTCCTGGTGATGACCGGGCTGTCGGTCATGATCCTGCTGCCCGTCATGGCGGCGGAGTGGCTGGTCGTGGGAGTCCCGCGGATCGGCGGAGGCCACTGGTCCGGCCTCGTGTACCTCGGCGTCTTTCCGTCGGTGATTGCCCTGATGCTCTACAACCGGGCCGTTGCCGTCCTCGGGGCGTCCCAGACGTCCGTGTTCCTGAACTTCGTGCCGGTCTTTACCATGTTCGGTGCGTATCTGCTGCTGAACGAGAGCATCAGTGTCATGCAGATTCTCGGCGCAGCCCTGGTGATGTGCGGCGTGTTCTTCACCACCCGGGACAAAACAAGCGCCGGGCGCAAGGGCTCGCGGCCCGCCGTGGAACCCCGCAGGGATTCAGCCGCTGAGGAGATTCCTTAGCGTCCGTCCCTTTTGGAATGGGGGCCACTATCAGGCGTACGGTGGCTTTAAGGCGGCTGGAAGGGAAGGCGCAAGCGCGTCCGAGCATGCGCTGTGACCGTAAGCGGCGAGCGTGAAAACCAGCCGCGAACAGCAACCCGAGGGAAGGACGGACATGGAACCCGAGGATTTTGACCTGCTGGTGGTTGGCGGCGGGAAGGCCGGCAAGTCGCTGGCGATGGACCTGGCCAAGTCCGGCCAGAAGGTGGCGATGGTGGAGCGGGCGATGGTCGGCGGCACCTGCATCAACGTGGCGTGCATCCCCACCAAGACCCTCATCCAGTCCGGCCGGGTGCTGGACACCGTGCGCCGGGCGGCCGAGTTCGGCGTGGCGGGCGCGGAGGAGCCGCGGATGGACCTCGACCTGCTGCGCCGCCGCAAGGAGGACGTGGTGGACACCATGGTCGCCGGGCAGCAGAAGCTGTTCACGGGCTCGGGCATGGACTTTATCCTCGGCGAGGCCAAGTTCGTCGGCGAGAAGACCGTGGAGGTCGCGCTGAACGACGGCGGCACCCGCCTCCTGCGCGGCACCGACGTCGTTCTCAATCTAGGCACCGAACCGGCGCTGCCCACCATCGACGGCCTGGCCGAATCCGGGGTGCAGACCAGCAACACCCTGCTGCACCTGGAGCAGCTGCCGGGGAGCATGGTTATCCTGGGCGGCGGCTACATCGGCTGCGAGTTCGCCGACCTGCTGAACACCATCGGCGTGGAGGTCACGGTGATCCAGCGCGCCGGGCAGTTGCTGCCGCGGGAGGATGCCGACGTGGCCGGGCTGGTGGCCCGGAACTTCACCGACGCCGGGATCACGCTGAAGCTCGAGGCGTCCGCGGAGAAGATCGAGCGCGCCGCCGACGGGAGCGTCACCGTGACGCTGTCCACCGGGGAGACCGTCAGCGCGGACGACGTGCTGGTGGCGCTGGGACGGCGGCCGATGACGGACGGGATGGGGCTGGAGAAGGCCGGGGTGGAGCTGACGGACAAGGGCTTCGTCCGGGTGGACGACCAGCTGCGCACCACGGCCGACGGCGTCTGGGCCGCCGGCGACGCGGCCGGCTCCCCGCAGTTCACCCACGCCTCCTACGACGACTACCGGATTGTGAAAGCCAACCTGGCCGTCGAGCGGGGCGAGGGCGAGCCCCGGTCTACCCAGGGGCGGCTGATCCCCTACACCGTCTTTACGACGCCGGAGCTCGCCAGGGTGGGGATGACGGAGGCGCAGGCCCGGGAGGCCGGCCACGAGGTGCAAATCGCCAGGATGCCGGTCAGCGCGATCCCCCGCGCCCGGACCCTTGGTGAGCTGGACGGCGAATGGAAGGCCGTGCTGGACCGGCAGACCGGCAAGATCCTGGGTGCCGCGCTGCTGGGAACAGGGGCCAGCGAGGCAATCGCGGTGCTGCAGATGGCGATGATCGGCGGAATGGACTACACCGCGGTGCGGGACGCGATCATCACCCACCCCACCGTCTCCGAGGGGTTGAACCTGCTGTTCACACCTGCCTGGCTGGAGGACTAGGCGTCCAGGCGCGTCTGCTTTCCGGTGTCCTTCGTGGCGGCTTCCCGGACTTCGAGCTCCGCGGCGAGTGCGTAGTACTGAAACAGCGCGTCCCGGACCGGGTGCTCGCAATCCAGGTCCCGGAAGCACCGGTTGCTGAGATTCAATAGCTGGTCCGTGGGCAGGATCGATAGATCGGCGGGAAATGGCGAACGTCCGGACGCCCGAATCATGCTGTTCATGCCGCCCCCTGCAAACGTGCCCGGCCTATGGACACGGCCGGGCAGTGCGGCAGATCCGCGGGAGCGGCTACCGCAAGGGTGCCGGTGAAGGGGCCCGGCTGCGCTGCGCCAACTTGCTCTCCTGCGCCGAACCGTTCGAGCATCTCCAGGCCGCGGCGTTCGATGTGCTGCGCGTCGGACAGATCGACCGTGATGACGATTCCGTGGGCAAGGCGCTCCATGCGATGGAACAGGGGTAAAAGCGCTGTGCAGCTGTCCGCGGTCAGGCACCCGCTGACTTCGATGACCGCCGAGGTACGGTCGATATCAAGCCTGACAAGTACACGCAGTTTGTGATCCATGATCGGCGCTCCATATGAGTGGATCGATGGCCAACTGCTTAACCGGACCCAACGCTACAAGGACATCTCCCCTTGCTCAAGGGCTGGAGGCGATGCGTGCCGGTTATTTGTCGAAATGGGTTTCGGCCGAGGGAGTTCCGGTGGAGGCGACGATGTCGGAGGCCAGCTCGCGGAGCTTGATGTTGCGGGTGTTGGAGGCTGACTTGAGCATCGCGAAGGCTTCGTCCTGGCTGCACCGGCTTTGGCCCATGATGATCCCGACGGCAACGGCAATGGTCGTTCGTGATTCCAGCGCCGCCTTTAAGTCCGCTTCGGTCTCCCGATGCCGGGCCAGCCGGACCGCCAGGGACAGTGCCTGGGAGGCCTGGTGCGCGTATTGTTCGGCGGCCTTGAGCGCTTCCGCATCAAACCTTTTCGGCATATCGGAGTAGAGGTTCAGCCCCGCGCTGTCCCCGCTCTCGAGCGGGATCGGCACGGCCAGGATGGACCGGATGCCCTCGGCCAGAACGTCCTGGGTGTATTCAGGCCACGTCGTTTCTGCCTCCAGGTCTGCCATGTGGACCATCGTGTGTTCGCGCGCGGCGCGCAGGCACGGTCCGTCTGCGTATTCGTACTGAATCTCGTCCATCTTCTGCGCGCGGTCGCTACTGCTCGCGACCGTGCCGGCCTTTTTATGGCGCAGCAGCGTGATGCCGACCAGGAGTTCCTCGCCGGGCCGCGACAGATTGTGCACGGCCAAACGGGCCACGGCGTTGAGGAACGCCTCGATGTCCGCACTGTCGGCAGCCAGTCCGTGAAGAAAATCCTTGACCGTTGTCTCGGAATCATCATAAATTTCGCGTGCCATGATGCCCTCCACTGATGCTCCGGCGTACGTCCACGCTACACCTCGTGACGCGGGTCACAGCTAGAGCCAGTGGGGCGGAATCTGTTTCGCCGGCCTACGGCCTCCCCTCCCTCGCTGATAACGATTCGGAATACCAATCGCTTCAGGCAACTACTTGGCACTCGACACCGTACGATGCTAAGTGTGCTGTCAAAGGGCCAGCCGGAAAGCAGGAGACGTTGGCGAGTACGCCTCATTCAGATCGGGCCGGCACGCTCCTGGGCGGGCGATACCGGCTCAAGCAACTTGTCGGAACCGGAGCAAGCGCCCGGGTGTATCGGGCGGAGGATGAAGTCTTGGGACGCGAGGTGGCCGTCAAGGTCATCCAGCGGCCCTCGATGAACGAGGCAGAGTTCCACCGCGACGACGCGGAAATCAAGCTCCTGGCGCGGCTGAACCACCCCAACCTGGTGATCCTGCTGGACGCGGGCATCGACCGGATGGAAGCGGGACACCCGCAGATCTACCTGGTGATGGAGCTGATCGAAGGCGCGGACCTGCGAACGCGCCTGGCGGAGGGTCCGCTGCCGCCGCGCCACGTGGCCCAGGTCGGCCGCGAGCTGGCCGAGGGAATCGCCTACATCCACAACAACTCCGTGGTCCACCGGGACATTAAGCCCGGCAACATCATGCTTCTCAATTACGACGACGACGCCTCCCGGCTCCGGGCCAAACTCACCGACTTCGGCATCGCCGTCGTGATCTCCGAAGATGCCCGCGAGGACGGCATCTATGGGACCGCCGCCTACCTGAGCCCCGAGCAGGCCAAGGGCGAGCCCGCGGGCCCGGCCAGCGACATCTATTCCCTGGGCCTGGTGCTGTTGGAGTGCTTGACCGGCAAGCCCGCCTTTCCCGGTCCGCCGCTGGAGGCAGCGGTTGCCCGGCTGCTGCGTGATCCAAAGATCCCGGCCAGCCTCGGTCCCGACTGGGTGTTGCTGCTGGGCGCCATGACGGCTGCCGACCCCGCGGAACGCCCCACCGGACGGGAGGTGGCGCTGGCGCTGGAGGAGATGGAGCTTTCGCTCCGGGGCAGGCGGAGGCTGTGGGGCAGGCGCCGGCTGGACATCCCCGTCGTGCCGAACCACGGACCCCACCGCCTGAAAGCGGCCGCGCGCTAAGGCTTTCGCGGCCGCTCTGCCGGTCCGGGGCCCGACGCCGGCAGCCCGGCCAAGCGTTCTATCACGCGAAGTCCCGCCGGGGTACCGGGCCAGTGCCGGCGCAGTGCCTCCGTGCCCGCGGACCGGATCAGCAGCCGCAGTGCCCAGGCCACGACCAGTACGTCGTCTGCATACCCGATGACCGGCAGGAAATCCGGCACCAAGTCGACGGGGCTGGCCAGATAGGCCAGCAGCAGCACGAGCATAATCCGGACCCGCGCCGGTACCGCGCGGTCCCCCGTCAACCGGCGCAGCAGCCGCAACAGATCCGGCAGCAGGCGCAGGGCATCGCGCATTCCCACCGTCTCCGGATGCCGGCGCGCGTACCACCACAGGCATGCCAGCAGCACCGCATAGACCAGGACGAGGCCACCGGCAACACCGACCAGCAGGTCAACCCAGTCCACTCTCTGCTCCCTTCCCGGCACGGCCCCGACGTCGTACTCTTCCTGGCCGCGCTACCGCAACTGTAGGGCAGACAGGGACGTCCAGGTGCGGTAGCGTCCAACCATCACGGCGGCCCGGCGAGTGCCGGGGCGGCTTCGGCAATCCTTCGGAGGGACCCATGCTGCGCGGAATGAGTACGGTCAGTTACTACACCCCGGACCTGCCGGCGGCGGTCGAGTGGTACTCCGACCTGCTGGGGAAGAAGCCCTGCTTTGAGCAGCCGGGCTATGCGGAGTTCCGGGTCGGCGACTACGAGCACGAGCTGGGGCTGATCGACACCATGCACGCTCCGCCCGGACATGCTATCGACCCCGGCGGTGCGATCCTCTACTGGCATGTGGACGATGTGCGGGCCGTGCGGCAGCGCCTGCTGGACAAGGGCGCGAAGGAGCTGGAGCCCGTCACGGAACGCGGCCACGGTTTCGTCACGGCCTCGGTCGTGGATCCGTTCGGCAACGTCCTCGGCATCATGCAGAACCCGCACTATCTGGAGATGCTGGGCTCCTCCGCTCCGGCGTCCTGACGTTAAAGCGCCGCAGCCACCGCTGCCAGGGTGGCTGGACCGCCCAGTTCACCGTCACCGTGGTGAAGGCCCAGCGGAAGCGCCGGGCAAACGCGGCCCGGCCGGCGAAGATCCGGCCGGCCGCGCCGACGCGCAGCCGCCGGTCGAACCGGATCCGCGCCCACGGAGCCAGCTGGAAGCTCAGGTCCAAATCGTCGTGGATGTCTTGCCGGTCGCGGTGGATGCCAGCCTTGGCCCGCTCCCAGGCAGTCCGGCGCATGGCGAAGTTCGATCCCCATACCGGGGTGGCCGCCATCGCGAGGCCGGCGCCGAGCCGGTAGCCGGAGCCATAGGCGGCGCTGGCCAGCCGGGCCACCGGCCGGGGCAGGTCGTAGAACCGGCCCGGACCGGTCAGCGCTTCGAGGCCGGGATCGGCGTCGAAGGCGGCACCGATCCGGGCCAGCCAGTCCGCGGGAGGACGGGTGTCGGCGTCGCAGCGGACGATCACCGCGGCGGCGGCATCGAACGCCGGGACGGCCGCGAAACCGGCAGCGGGGGCGGCGAGGCTGGGAGCGGCGGCGGGGGTGTCGAAGCGGGCGGCAGCATCAAACCCCGCGGCGGCGGCGTCGTAGCCCGCAGCCGATGCCGCCGGGATGCCGGGACGGCGTTCGACGACGACGCGCGCCCCGGCGGCCCGTGCCACCTGGGCCGAGGAATCGGTGCAGTTGTTGTCTACGACGATGACCTCGAAGGGGGCACGGGTCTGCCGCCCCAGCAGCGCGAGGCACTCGGCGAGCGCCGCGGCGTCGTCGAGCACCGGGATCACCACGGTCATGATGGTGTGATGCCGGTTCCCGGGAGGGGCCTCCGCGGCCCCGTCGTCGCCCCGCGGTTTCACCGGGCTCCCGCGTACCAGATCAGCAGCATGGTGACCAGGAAACCGACCGCATAGTTCAGCCACAAAAACCGTTTCCACCCCGCGTTCGCAGCCGCCGAGCCGGCGTCGTCGATCCGGGCGAAGCGCAGCACGTTGGCCAGGTACGGCAGGGCCAGGAGCCCGCCCAGCGGGCCCGGCCAATCGGTGGCGAGCATCAGCAGTCCGGCAGCGGCATAGGCGGCGGCGGAGACCAGCACGGTGCGGCGGGCGCCCAGCACGGTGCCGATCGACCCGAGCCCGGCCTCGCGGTCCGGGACCACGTCCTGGACCGCCCCGAAGGCATGGCTGGCCACGCCCCACAGGAAGTACGCGGCCAGCAGCGCCCACAACCCCGGGGTGAACACCGCGCCGGCCAGGACCAGCCCGTAGATAGCGGGCGAGACGAAGTGCGTGCTGGAGGTCAGCGAGTCCAGGAACGGCCGTTCCTTGAACCGCAGCCCCGGCGCGCTGTAGGCGTAGACCGCGGCCAGCGAGACCAGCAGCACCAGGTTGGACGCCAGGCTGCCGGCTACCGCCAGGACCGCGATGAACGGCACTGTGGCCACGGCGCTGGCCTGCAGGATCGCGCGGTGCCGGGCCCTGTCCACCACCGCGCCCTCGGCCCCGCCCTTTCGCGGGTTGAGCAGGTCCGATTCGTAGTCGAAGACGTCGTTAATGCCGTACATGGCGAGGTTGTACGGGACCAGGAAGAAGATCGTGCCCACCACCAGCAGCCAGTCGACGCCGCCGGAGGCCAGCAGGAACCCGGCGGCGAAGGGATAGGCGGTGTTGACCCAGGACACCGGCCGGGAGGTGATAACCAGTTCACGAATCACGACGGTTCCCTCCCCCGTCGGCTCGGCCGGCCCTCTCATCGGCACGGCGGCGCGGGCCTGTGAGCATCAGCCACACCGCGGGCAGCAGCAGCGCCGCGCCCATCGGATAGGCAAAGTCCTCGACCGGCGCCAAGCCGATCCGGAGTCCGGCCAGGGCGTGGCCGCCGTAGTCGAACAGCCCGGAGGCGATCATGACGTTGTCGAACACGGCGGTGAGCACCCACAGCACCGCGACGGACAGGCCGGCCGCCGCGACTGCCCCGCGGGGCACCCGCCGGGCCAGGACCGCGCCCACTGCCGCCACCACCGCGACGCCGAGGAAGACCGCATTCAGCTCCAGAAAACTCACGCCGCACCACCCCCGGCCGGCGCGCCGTCGTCGCGGCTGACCAGCTGCGGCCTGGCCGCGCGGGCCGCCCGCCGGTGCCGGCCCCATGCCAGCAGCCCGGTGAACAGGATCATGGTTTGGTAGCAGAGGAAAGCCAGGAAGAACGCCTCCTCCAGCGGCAACTCCGGGCCCAGCATCAGGCCGGTCATCAGCGGCGAGTCGCGGTGCACAAAGATTCCGAGCGCGATCGCCCAGACGTCCCAGGCCAGGAAGTACGCCAGTCCGATGGCCAGGGTCACGGCCGCCGCGACCGGCCGGGCGAAGAAGAACAGCCTGTAGCGCGCGTCCAACAAGGCCAGGCAGCCCAGCAGCACCACCAGCACGGCCAGGTAGATCATGCGCTCCTCCCCGAACTGTCCGACGACGGCGCGGGGCCGGGTGCCGCCGGGTCCGGTTCCGGCAGTGCGCCGGGCGTGCCGATCCCCTGCACGGCCTTGAGCACCAGCTCGGCACTGATCAGGCACATGGGCACGCCAATGCCCGGCCGAACCGAGCTGCCGGCGTAGTGCAGCCCGTCCACCCGGCGGCTCCGGTTGCCCGGGCGCAGGAAGGCACTCTGCCGCAGGGTGTGTGCCGGACCCAGCGCGCTGCCGCGCCACGCGTTGAATCCGTCCGAGAAGTCCGCCGGGCCGTAGGTGCGCCGGACGGCGATCCGGCCGCGCAGATCAGCCACTCCCGTCCAAACGGCCAGCTGGTCGATGGCCGCGTCCGCGACTGCTTCCACGGCGGCCGCCCCGGACCCGTCGTCGCCGCCCGAGCCCCAGGCCGGCTCAGCCGGCGCGGGAACCAGGATGAACAGGTTCTCGTCCCCGGCCGGCGCCGCCCCGGCGTCGGTGGCGCTGGGCTTGCACACGTAGATGGACGTCTCCCGAGCCAACGCCCGCCCGGAGCGGATGCGGCCGAAGTTCTCCTTCCAGTCCCGGGTGAAGAGCAGGTTGTGGTGGGCCAGTTGCGGCAGCGGACCGTGCACACCGAGGCAGACCAGCACGGCGCTGGGTCCCGGGTCGCGGCGGCGCCACACCGGTTCCGGGTGGCTGCGCAGGTGCGCCGGCAGCAGCCCGGTCTCCACGTGGTGGAGATCTGCCGCGGCGACGACGACGCCCGCCGCCGTCCGGTGTTCGGCGCCGGCGGCGTCGGACCAGAGCACCGCCTCGCAGCGGGCCTTCGCGCCGGACTGCCCGGTGACAATGTGCCGGGCGGTGGCACGGGTTTCGATCCGGACGCCGGCCTCCCGCGCCAGCCTCTCCATCGCACCTACCAGGGCAGTGAACCCGCCCATCGGGTAGTACACGCCGTCGTCGAGGTCCAGGTGGCTCATCAGGTGGTACATCGCCGGCGCCCGGTACGGGCTGGTGCCCAGGAACACCGCCGGGTACCCCAACAGCTGGTGCAGCCGCGGGTCCGTGAACCGATCGCGGACGTAACGGTCCAGGCTCCAGCCCAGCAGCTTGGCCAGCCGGGGTGCCCGACGCAGCACCTGCGGGTGGGCCAGTCCGCGCAGGCTGGCGAAGTCGTCGTACAGGAAGTGCTCCTTGGCCAGCCGGTACGTTTCCGCTGCCTCGTCCAGGTAGCGGTGCAGCGCCGGCCCGGACCCCGGTTGCAGGCCTTGGAACAGTTCCGCTACGTTTTCGCGGCCCGAGCGGACCTCCGTGGCCGCCGGATACCCCTCGAACCAGATCCGGTAACCGGGGTCCAGCCGCACCAACTCCAGCTGCTCCGCGGCGCTGGTGCCCATCAGCTTGAACCAGTGGTCGATCACCTCCGGCATCAGGTACCAGGACGGGCCGGTGTCGAAGCGGAAACCGTCGCGCTCGTGCCGTCCCGCCCGGCCGCCCAGCGCGGAGCGTTGTTCCAGCAGGGTGACGCGGTGACCCGCCCGGGCCAGCAGCCCGGCCGTTGCCAGTCCCGAGACCCCGCCACCGATGACCACCACCGGTTGGCCCGATTCGCCGGCCTGCGGCGCCGCACCCGCTGCCCGTCGACGCGCGGTCAGCCCGGCCTTGAACGAGGAGGCACCCATCAGGCGGCGCTCCTTCCGCGCAGCCGCTGGCGGGCCAGGATCCGCAGGGCGATGGCGGCCTTCTGCGGCGTGCCGACGCGCACCCGGCGGGACAGCAGCTCCTCCGCCGGTATCCGTTCCAGCCGGTCAACCAGCGCGCTGAACAGGGCATGGGCCAGTTCGACGGCGGTGCAGGCACCGGGCGGGAGCAGCGCAATGCCCCGCCCGGCGGCAGCGAGGTCCGCCCGGATCTCGGCCACCAGCGCGTGCTTCCGTTGCTCGTCCCACGCCTCGGCGCCCGTCTGCGGGAAGTAGCTGCGGCCCAGCTGATCCCGGTCGGCGGCGAGGTCGCGCAGGAAGTTAACTTTTTGGAAGGCGGAGCCCAGCCGGCGGGCGGCGGCGGCGAGCTCGTCATCCCGGCCGGGCATCGCGCCGGGCATGGTTTGGAACACCCGCAGGCACATCAGGCCCACCACCTCGGCGGAGCCGTAGATGTAGTCCGCCAACGAATCTGCGGTGTGTTCGGCCACCGTGATGTCCGCGCGCATGGAGGCGAAAAACGGCCGGGTCAGGTCGACGCCGATGCCGCACGCGCGGGCGGTCCCGGCGAACGCGTGCACCACCATGTTGGTGCTGTAACCGGTCAGCAGCGCGGTTTCGGTCTCGTGTTCCAACCGGTTCAGCTGGTCGCGCACGGCCACGGCGTCGAGCCCGGCCTCGGCAGCCGCCCCGTCCACCGCTTCGTCGGCCACCCTGACCAGCGCATAGATGTTGGCGATGTGCCGGCGTTCCTCCGGCCCGAGCAGCCGGCATGCCAAGCCGAAGGAGGTGGAATAACGGGCAATCACGACGCCGGCGCTGCGGCCGGCGGCGTCGGTGTAGCGGAGCAGCGGGTTCGGTTCCATGGCCGCTAGTTCCCCCTCGTCAGCACCTGGTTGCAGACCCGCGCCAGTTCGCTCCACGCGGCGGCGTCCAGGGGCAGGAGGCGGGACTCCTCGAGCGCTTCGTCCACCAGGATGCGGGCGAGCCGCATCGCCTGCGCGTCGGCGCCGCAGTCCGTGAGCGCCGCGCGGACCTCGCCGACCCCCGCCTCGCCGCGGCGAAACGCGGCCAGCAGGTCATCGAACCCTTCCGCCTCCGCCGCATAAGCGGTCAGCACGGTGCGTTTGCCTTCGCGCAGGTCGGATTCGGCGGACTTGCCGGTGGTGCCGGGCTCCCCGAAGGTCCCGAGAACGTCGTCCACGATCTGATAAGCCAGCCCAATGCGGCGGCCGACCGCGGCGAGTGCCTCGGCCGGGTGTCGGTCGGCGCCGGCCAACAGCGCCCCGGCTTTCAGCGGCGCCTCGAAGGAGTAGGCCGCCGTCTTCAAACGTTCCATGCCGAGGACGTCGCCCAGTCCGGGGCTTTCCGTCGCCGCCGACAGCAGGACATCATCCAGTTCGCCGGCGGCCGAGGCAAACACGGCGTCGTGGACCGTTTCCATCAGGACGTCGGCGCACGGCAGCCCGGCGCCGGAGCTGCCGGCCATCCGCAGGGCACCGGTCAGCAGGAGGTCGCCGGCAATGATCGACGCCGCGTGGCCCAGGTGCTCGGCCTCGGGCCCGGGCAGCCCCTGACCTCTGGCGTCGTCCCGGTAACGGGCTCCGATGGTTGGCAGGCCGCGGCGGACGAAGTCCCTGTCGATGACGTCGTCGTGCACCACCAGCGCGGTGTGCAGCAGCTCGAACGCCGCGCCTAGCCGGGCGCAGCGGCGCGGATCCTCGCCGCCGAAGGACTTGTACGCGAGCTGCACCATCCTGGGCCGCAGCCGCTTGCCGCCGCCCAGCGCAGCCTCAATCCGGTCCCACAGCACGGGAAAAGTATGCGAGAGCGTGCCGGCCCGGCTGCGGTTCCCTGCAGTAAATCGCTGAAGCTCCGCTTCGACGAGGGGGCCTACTTGCCGCCAGCCGCAGGGATCCGACGCTGCCTCGGCGGCCGCGCGGCTTTCGGCGTTCAGAGTCATGACTGACCTTCTCCCCAAGGTTGGGAGCGTGCAGGCTGCCCCCGTCACTTCTGCACTTCGTTGTTCCATAGTGTGCGTCACCGGGGCCCGGTGCGCGACCATTGCCTGCAATTGGCGGGGTCAGGATCCCCAACTAGTCGGCCGGTTTGGCGGGCTCCCGCGCCGATATCCGGCAAAGGCTTGCCAGCGGCGGCCCCATCATGGAACGTAGTAAGCACACTTAGCATCGTTGGGGTATATCGCCCGGACCCTGGCGTCACGTGAGGCCGGTCAGGCTTCCTCACCCAAAGGAACAAACCATGACACCGACACCGCAACAGCCGGTCACCGACGACAGCATCAAGGTCCGCCAGCTCAGCCACTACCAGTTCACCTGGGTAGCCGGCGAGCCGGGGGCCCGCGGCACCTGGACCCTGCAACTGGTCCTGGACCAGGGCGCGTGGGAAGAGGTGCTGACGCTGGACGCCGACGACGCCGACAACCTCCAGGACCTCCTCTCCACCGCGGAGACCGTGTACTACGACATCGCCCGCCGCACGCTGATGTTCGGCACCACCAAGGCCGGCCACCACTAGCCACGGGGCGACGGTGGAACCAGCCGGGCGCTAAACCGTCAACGGTTTCCGCGGCAGGGGCTGTGCTGAGATGCTGGTGGCGTGACAACAATCTCGACCGAACCGCCCCGGACCGCGCTGAGCTGGAAACTGGTGCCGGCGGTGCTCCTCTCTGCGTCCGGCGTGCTGCTTTTTGCCGTCGAGAATGGCCCCCTCGGCTACGGCCTGCTCGCGCTGAGCGTGGCCACGGCGGCGCTGGTTGACCGGGAGTTTGTCCGGCATCTTGCGCTGATCGCGGCCGGGATGCTGATCATCAGCCTGGTGCCCCTGAACGCGGACCTGAGCCTCGGGCACATGGCCCTGATGGGCGGCGCCCTCGCGTTGGCCGTCCTGGTGCCGTGGCTGGTGTCGAGGTTTGTCTACCGGGAGAAGATCATCAGGTTTCCGGTGAACACGGGCCGCAAATGGCCGTTGTCCGCCAAGCTGTACCTCATCGGCGTCGTGGCGCTCGGCTACTTCATTTTGCCGGTGTATCTGGTCAGCACGGGCGTTTACCAAAACTGGCCGGATGCCTCCGACCCCACGATCTTCTGGCGGCTCTTTCTCGGCGTGAACGCCGTCGGCATCTGGGACGAACTCTTCTTCATCTGCACCACCTTCACGCTGCTGCGCCGGCATTTTCCCGACTGGCTCGCCAACCTCCTGCAGGCCGTCGTGTTCTCGTCCTTCCTGTGGGAGATCGGCTACCAGGCGTGGGGGCCGCTGCTGACCTTCCCGTTCGCGCTGCTGCAGGGCTACACCTTTAAGCTGACGAAGTCGTTCACCTACGTCGTATCCGTGCACCTGATCTTCGACTTCGTGCTGTTCCTGGCGCTGGTGCACGCGCACAACCGCGACTGGCTGCCGATCTTCCTGTACTGACCCTGCCGCTCCCGCGCACACCCGGACGTAGAGGGGCCGGGGCACTGGGACGCGAAGGGGCCCCCGGCACGCAGGACGCAAAGGGGCCCGGGGGGGGACCCCTGTGGGTGGTTTTCGGACCCCGCTTTCTCGTGGCGCACCCAAAGGCGCCACCCACCCCCCCTTTTTTTTTTTTCTCCCCCCCCCCCCCCCCCCCCCCCCCCCCCCCCCCCCCCACCCCCCCCCCCCCCCCCCCCCCAAACCTTCCCCCACACTTGCCCGGGCG
>NZ_JBNHGZ010000006.1:0-180763 GCF_059091765.1 Arthrobacter senegalensis
GTGGTCTGCGGTCTGGGGGTACGGAGGTGGTCTGGTTGGCACTTTTGGGGGGGTGCCGCCGGGCCCTGGATGCGGCGAGGCGCGCCGGAGGGCGCCGCCGGCCTACTTGGTCTTCTTGGCCGCGCCCTTTTCGGTCTTGGCGCCTTCGGTCGCCAGTTCGCCGGCGCTGTTTTCCAGGTGTGCGCGCATGAACCACTGGAAGAGCTCCAGCTCGGCGGTCTGGCCGATCAGCATGTCCTCCGTGACCGGATCGATCTCGCCGACGGTTTCGATGGCCTCGCGGTGGTCGGAAATCACGCCGTTGTACACGACGTCCAGGGCGGCCAGGTGCTCGGCGGTCCCGGCACGGTGGATGTCGTAGTCGTCCCAGCTGCGCTCCTTGACCAGGGCGCCGGGCAAACCGTTCGGCGAGACGCCCAGGGTGGCGATGCGCTCGGCGGTCTCGTCGATCATCGCGCGGACCTTTTCGATCTGCGGGTCCAGCATTTCGTGGACGCCGATGAAGTCGCGGCCCACCACGTTCCAATGTGCGTGCTTGAGCGTCAGCTGCAGGTCGTTGAGGGCGTGAAGCCGCATCTGCAAGAGGTCGGCGACCTTGACACCCTCTTCAAGTTCGAGCCCCGGTACGGTGTAGCTTGCCTTCGATCGGTTCGTTTCCGCCATGAGAAACCTCCTTGTGTAGGTGCTGCCGCTTGTCGGCGTGCTGCTATTCCCAACCTAGCCATGGCCGGCGGTTTCGTCCCGTCGGAGCCATGTCCGTCAGCCAAGGGCGAAATTCAGCACCCTTACTAATCTCCCGGCGCTCCCCTGGCAATGAACCGGATGACGACGGCGGAGAGCAGCACCACCGCGGCGCAGATGCCGGCCGCAATCGCGGTGCCTTCGTCCACCAGCCCACCGTCCAGGCGCCCGACGGCGATCCAGGCCAGGCCCCAGGCGGTGGCCAGCGCCGGCGCGAGCCGGCCGCGGCTGTACAGGGCGGTTCCGACGCCCACCGCCGCCGCGACGGCAAGCACGATGGAGGACAGCAAGGTGACCGGCAGCCCCAAGCCGTCCAGCCCGGACGCGGCGAGGACGGCGGAGGTGTTGGCGACCGTGGCCACGGTGACCCAGCCCAGATACAACCCGAAGGTGCCGTCGGTGATCAGGGTGTCCAGCCACGCGCCGGACGTCGACCAGACCAGCAGCACGAGGATGCGCGCCAGCACCGCCAGCAGGACAACGATCACCGTGAGGCTGAACACCAACAGGCCGGCCTGCACCACCCAGATCCAGGCAGCGTTCAGGAGCATGGCCGCCACCGCCCAGGGACGCAGGGCCGCGTGCCGTTCCGACTGCCGCTGCGCCGGCAACAGTTGCCACACCGCGTAGGCCAGCAGGCCCAGGTAAATGAGCGACCAGATGCGGAAGGCGGCCGAGGCCGGGGCCAGCGGCGTCGAGTCCTCATTCAGCCAACCCCCTGCCGCCTCCTGGATCGGCGTTCCCATAAGCGCCCCGCTGCCCCAAAAGGCGGCAACGATGGCCGCCAGGGAACTGGCCAACACCAGGATCGGCACGGCCCGCCCGGTCCTCGTCTCCGTTTGCTGCTGCATGGTTCCTCCGGCTGTCGACGGATGTTCGGGTGCGCTGCGGGACCTTCCTGTCGTTACCGGAGGGACGGCTAGGTGTCGAGGGTGCCGCGGACGATGCTGACGCTGGAGTGCTCGGGGTTTCCGTCCAGCGGTTCGTCCGAAACGTCGACGATGGGGAACCGCGACAGGTCCAGTCCGTCCGGGATGGCGAACCTGCCGGTGTCCGAGTCCATCACACCGAGGCTGACCAGGGCGGACAAATCCGGTGCTATCAACCACACCTCCTGGTATCCCTGCGCCTCGTTCTCGCTCAGCCGGATCTCGAGTTCCCTAGTGCCGTTGGCTTCCACTACCCGGGCCGTTCCGGTGGCCGCGTACTGCTCCAGCGGTTCCAACTGCGCCTGCGCCAGCGTGGCGGCGTTGCGGGTGACGCCCCAGGAGATGCCGATGGCGGCGACGATCGCCACCGCGGCCGCCGCGGCCAGCCAGGCGGGCAGGTGCCGGGAGGACACGCGCCGGGAGGACGGAGGCCCGGCGGGGAGGCGCCGGGCAGCCTTGGGCTTGGCAGATACCCCCCGGGATGAGGCGGTCCGGGCCGGCCGGCGCCCGGCCGGCGCTGTTTCCGTACGACCCTGCAATGGGTCCGCGGCCAGTTCGGGGGAAAGCGCGAGTTCCCGGTGAATGGTTTCCCACACCGCCGGATCCGGCGGCTCGAGGGTTGGTTCGGGGTTGGCCCTGACCGCCTCCACCGCGCGGCGCAGCGCTTGGTACTCCTCAGCGCACTGGCTGCAGCGGCGCAGATGGTCCCTGTCCGATTGGTTGCCGACGGCGTCGTCCAGCGCCAGCAAGCTGATCAGTTCCGGTTCAAGATGCTGCATGGTCGACCTCCAATCGGCTCCTCAGGTGGTGCAAACTGCGATGAATATGGCTCTTGACGGTACCAACGGGTAGGTCCAGCCGGTGGGAGATCTGCTCGTGGGTCAGATCCTCGTAGAACGCCAGGCGCATGATGGAGCCCTTGGGTTCACCCAGCCGCTCCAGCTCATCGTCCAGCAGCAGGCGGTCAGCGAGGACCTCCGGCGACTGAGAGTCCCGGGCGAATGCGGGGTCCGGCATGACCGCCGAAACGGCCCGCAGTTTGTGCTGCTCGCGGGCGGCGGAGGAATAGGCATCGGCGATGGCGCGGCGGGTGATCCCAACGATCCATGCGGGCAACCGGCCGAGCGCGGGATCGAATCCTTCCCGCGATCGCCACGCCCGGATGAATACTTCCTGGGTGATATCGTCCGCCGCGGACTTGTCTTGCAGGGCCCTGGAGGCCAGCGTGTGGACGAGCGGGGCCAGGTGCCGGTAGGCATCGGCGATGGCAGCCTCCTCACCCGCCGCGAAGGCTGCGTCAATGTTCGTGTCCCACGCTTCGAAAGGATGAGGTACCAAGCCTGCGTCCTTCCGGTTGGTCGGAGGAAACGCCACGCGAACAGTTGTTGCGGGACCGGAAAAGTCAGTCGGGAACTGCCGTGACAACCACATTGTGGCTGTAATCCTCTCGCGCGTCCAGCCATTGGCCACCGCAGGTGACCAGCTTGAGCAGCGGTTGTCCATCGCGGCGGAAGATGCCGTTTCCGTCGAAATCGTCCTTGTCCATCAGCGCCACCTCGGCGACACGGTAGGTCACGGGACCGGCGGCAGCCCGTTCCACCGTGATGCGGGTGCCCTGCTCCAGCTGCCTCAGTTCGGAGAAGGGAGCCAGGCCCGCCAAGGTGTCAACGTGGGCCGCTATGACCGCGGTCCCCGTCCGGTCGCCCGGCGCGGCACCGTAGCGGTACCAACCCGCCTGCTCCACCGACTCGGGGATCTCCATGGCGTTACCCGTTGTGACGCCGACGTCGACGACGCTCACATCGATTGACGTGCCGGCCACGACCAGCCGGGTGGGCGGCGTCTCCTGATTGGCGGCGGTCAGTGGTGCGGCCAGCCGCACCGGAATGTCGGCAGGGTCGGGGATCTTGTCGACCGCCGGGACCGCGGTTTCGCCCGGCCCTGCGGGGTTTCCAACAGCTGCCGGGGAGGCCGCCGGAACCAGTTGCCGGCCCGCGGCGGGTTGCATCGGTGCGGCGCAGCCGGTAGCGGCGATCAAGACGCCGCAGCACAGGAGCCCTGCGCGGGTGCCCATCGTCGTCGTCGGTACGGTTGTCATGATTCTTTCCTCGAGGGGTGGTTGCAGGTGCCGAAGCGATGGTTGCCGGTGCTAAAGCGATGGAAGCCGGCGGCGCCCCGGGCTGGCGCCGCCGGCTTCTTTTCGGACCCGTCGCAGTTAGTCGGTGGTGCGAACCGCTTGCTTGCGACGGGCGACTGCGCCGGTGCCGAGGAGCAGCAGCACTGCTCCGCCGGCAACCGCGGCGATGGTGTAGTCCGGGCCGGCCTCTGCGGCCGCGCCCGCCATGCCGCCCGGCACGGCGCCCGGCGCGGAATGCAGTCCTTCGATGTTCTGCACCGCAAGGGCCAGGTTGCCGTCATTCAGGCTGCCCCAGGCGTAGACAATCGTGTGGGTGCCCTCCGCCACCGGCACGTCGGCCGGCCCGATCACCGGTTCGGTGGTGCCCGCCGCGGCCACCGCAGCGGAGATGGTGCCCGGGTCGAGGGTGAGGGTTTGCTCGTCCGGGTTGGACAGGCCCTGGATCACCGGGGATCCTCCGGCCAGCACGTCGACGGCGGGGGCGGCGGCCGTGTGGCGCACGGTCAGCTTGCCCTTGCCGGCCTCAATGGCCGAGACGTCGTTGGTGAAAAGGTTGGCGGTGGGATTGCCCTCGGCGTCCAGGTTGGCCACGGCGGTGTAGTTGCCGCCGCCTGCCAGTTGGACATCCACCGGGCCGATGGCGGGGCTGTCGGCGTTCTCGGCGTCCGAGGCGGTGATGGCCAGCGAGTACTCGCCCGCGGGCAGTGCCAGCGGACCGGCCAGGTCGCCGGGAGCGAAGTCATCCAGCGTCCGTTCGCCGTTCACCCACACGTCCACGGTCAAATCGGGGACGCCGTGCAGGACCGAGAGCTGGGCTTCCTGTTCGGCCGCCTGGGCGGGACTTGCCGCGCCGAGTGCCAGAAGCCCCAGGGCTGAAACCGTAACGATGCTCTTGCGCATTTTGTTCTCCTTCAACGGCCCGGGTGCTCCGGGCTGATCGGTGCTTACACCCCTACTACTGTCCGGGCGGGGTATTTGGATGCACTTTCATGGAAATTTTTTTTGGCGGCGTCTCTCCCCTCGGGATGCGCCCCGCCGTCGTACTTCCCCCGGTTGAGTGGAGAGCGGCCGGAGACGCTAAGTTTTTCCTATGGCTACGGAAGATCGCGTTAACGAACATTCAAAGGGCCGGACCGAGACCTTCGAGGAGAAGCTGGACCGGAATTGGAACGAGCTGCTGCAGGAGCTGCGGGTGATGCAGACCGGCGCGCAGATCATCACCGCGTTCCTGATGACGCTTCCGTTCCAGAGCCGCTTCAGCGATCTGGCCCCGTACCAGGTGAGCCTGTACATCGCGCTGCTGGTGCTTGCGGCGCTCATGACCGGCGTGATCCTCACGCCGGTGGCGATCCACCGCCAGCTGTTCGGGCTGCACCTCAAAGACGCGACCGTGGCGCACGGGCACCGGATCGTGAGGGTCGCGGTGCTGGGGATCGGGCTGCTGGCCACCGGTTGTGTGGCGTTCATCGTGGACGTGATCGCCGGCGACGTCCCCGCCCTGGCGGTGGGCGGCGGCGTGCTGGTGGCAATGTTCTTCCTGCTGTGGATCCTGCCGTACCTGCTGCGGCGCGGGCTGAGCGGCGCAGAGCCGCGCTCCAGGGACTGACGTCCGGCGCTTTCCGGGCCCTTGACCCCGTGACAGGGCCCGGCGCGGGTGGAAGCATGGCGTCATGGCCACTCCACCGGAACCGACGCCGCAACTGGTGCTGGTCACCGGCGCCACCGGCTACATTGGCGGGCGGCTGGTTCCGCGGCTGCTGGCCCGCGGCTACGCCGTGCGCGTCCTGGTCCGCTCACCGGGCAAGCTCGCGGCCGTTCCGTGGCACGACGACGTGGACGTTGTTGCCGGCGACCTCGCCGACGCCGACGACGCCAAGCTGGCCTGCGCCGGCGTGCAGACGGTGTTCTACCTGGTGCACTCCATGGCCTCCGGGAACGACTATGAAGGGCGCGAACTCGCGATAGCGCACACGGTTGCGGCCGCTGCCGCCGCGGCCGGGTCGCAACGGATCGTCTATCTGGGCGGGCTGCATCCGGAGAACGTCGAGTTGTCCCGCCACATGCGTTCGCGGGCTGCCGTGGGCCGGACGCTGCTGGAAGGCGAGGTGCCGGCGGCGGTCTTCCAGGCCGGCGTCGTGATCGGCTCCGGTTCCGCCTCCTTCGAGATGATCCGGCATCTGGCCGAAAACCTGCCGGTCATGCCGGCGCCCAGCTGGGTGCGGCGCACCGTGGAGCCGATAGCCATCAGCGATGTGCTGCACTACCTGGAACGGGCGCCGGAGCTGCCGGCCGGGCTGAACCGCACCTTCGACATCGGCTCACGGGAACGGATCACCTACGCGGGACTGATGTACGGGTACGCGCGCGAGGCCGGGCTGGCGCGGCGGCTGATTTATGCCCTGCCGATTCCGGCTCCCGCGCTGGCCGGCTGGTGGGTGGCGCTGACGACTCCGATCCCGCACGCCATGGCCGTGCCGTTGGTGCAGTCCCTCCAGCACGACGCCGTCTCCGCGGAACACGACATCGACCGCTACATCCCGCCGCCCGAGGGCGGACTGACCGGGTACCGCCGCGCGGTGCAGCTGGCGCTGGGGAAGATGGCCAGCGGCGAGGTGGAAACCAGCTGGACCAACGCCTCCAACAGCCCGCCGTCGGACCCGCTGCCCAGCGACCCTGAGTGGGCGGGCCGCACCGTCTTCGTGGACGCGCGGGAACGCGGCTCCGCCGTCGCCGCCGAGGACGTCTGGCGGGTGATCCAGGGGATCGGCGGGGACAGCGGCTGGTACTCGTGGCCCGCGGCCTGGGCCATCCGGGGCGTGCTGGACAAACTGGTGGGCGGCGCCGGACTCAACCGCGGCCGGCGGCATGCCGACCGGCTCAGCGTGGGCGACGCCGTTGACTGGTGGCGGGTGGAGGCCATTGAGGACGCGCCCGAGCGCCGGCTGCTGCGGCTGCACGCCGAGATGAAGGTGCCGGGTCAGGCCTGGCTGGAACTGTCGGTGGTCCCCGCGGACGGCGGCAGCGTCTACCGGCAGCGCGCCATCTACTTCCCCACCGGGCTCTCCGGCAAGCTCTACTGGTGGCTGGTGCTCCCGTTCCACGGGCTGATCTTCCCCTCCATGGCCCGCAACATCATCCGCCGTGCATCCGCGCTCGGGGCTGGGGGCGAGGCGACCGCCGCGGACTCGGCCGCCGGACGCAACGCTGCCGGGCTGGGGGCCGCCGGACTCGGGGCTGCCGGTGACGCGACAACCGGAAAGAGTGCACCATGACAAAGCGACCTGACGACGTGCCCGCCGAAAAGTACCGGCGCCCCGAGGGCCTCGACGACGCCACCCTTGAGGCCCTGGGCAAGATTTCGGAGGCGCTGGAAGCGGTGGAACACGCCCGCGGCCTGCTGTACGGCTTTCACCGGCTCACCGGTACGGCCGACTTGGCGCTGGGCGAGGCGGTGGAGCTGCTGCGCAAGGCCGGACACCGGCAACTGGCCGAGCGCGTCGACCGGGAGATCGTGGGCCGCAACGTCATCGAGGGGCATTGGACGTTCCAGATCATCGACGAGTACGACGAGATCTACTACGGTCCCTTCAAGGAGCTGGAGCGGCAGGCACGTGAAACGCTGGCCGGCGGCCGCAAGCACCTGTTCGAAGCCGCCATGAAAGAGGACCGGCGCACCCACGGGCTCCGAAACCACGAGGCAAACGCCCCGGGCCAGCGGGACGCCGGCACCTGATCGCGGCTGGCACGATCCCGGCCCGGCTTCCAGGGGACAGCCTTTAAGCCACGACGTGCTCCGCCGGTCTGGCCGTTAGGCCTGCGGGTACACAACCGCCAGCGGCAGCCGGCCGCAGTCCAGCACAACCAGTTCCACCTCGTTGTACCGGTCGCCGCGGGGCGGCACCGTCCGGGGGCGGGCCGGAGCGGCTTGGCTTCCCGGATCGCCGATCCTCCCTGCCGCCGGACCGGTCGCCGGGACGGCACCCGGCGCCAGCAGCGTGCCGGCGGCCAGCTGGGCGTCGGCGGAAACCACCACCCGGCCGGCACGATTGACCAGGGCCGCGGCCGGGTGCAGGTTCTTCAGCGCCGGCAGCAGCAGCGGTTCCAGCGATTCGACAAAGACGTCGGCGCCCGCCACGCCGACGCGCCGGTCCCCCACCGAGACCGGGACCGTCATGGTCATGGTGTATTCGTCAGTGCAGAGGAAGTCCACGTAGGGTCCGGTGACATGCGGCAGGCCGGTTTCCATCGGCCGGGTGAACCACTCACGCCGCGTGTAGGCGTCGGAGGCCGATGCCAGGGCGGGCAAGACCAGCCGCTCCATGCTCTCGCCCTGCCACCACGCCATGTGCCAGGAAGCGTCGGCCACCGCGTGGGCGGCGGCCACAAAGCCGGCGCCGACCACGGGCCTTTCCTCCCTCCCCACCAGCTCAGCGACCAGCGGCTGCATGGTCGCGGTCACCTGCTTGCCGCCCGGCGGCCGGGCCGGATCCTCAAACAACCCGGCCAAGGCGGGCACCCACGCGTTCACTTCGGCCAGGATGTCTTCGAAGAATCCGGTGACCTCGGCGAGCGGATCCGCCGCACGTGCTGATACCGGTTGGGCCATGGAGTTCATCCCGTCCTCCTTTGGGCGGTAGCGCGGGTCGGGCCGGCGGGCCGGTCGGTCAGCCGGGCGTGTTCGTCGATCAGCGCCGCCAATCCGGTCTGGATTTGTTCGGTCACGGTTGTGCGCGCCGTGGCGGCATCGGCTGCGGCAACCGCGTCGGCAATGCGGTCGCACATCTGCACCATCGTGGCGTCGAACTCTGCGTCCTCGTGGAGCACCGACAACAACGGACCAAAGTCCTTATAGAGCCGGACGAATTCACGCGTCAGCCGCGCCGACTGGCTCAAGGCTGCCAACTCCAGCAGGAAATCGCCGACGACGGCGCCGCCGGTGCCTGTTGACCGGGAAGCATGCAGGATCCGGCGCAGCATTTCGGCGTCGTCGGGATCGGCAAAATCCGCCGCCAGTTCGGCGGCGGTCGCCGCAATGGCACGGTAATGGATAGCCAGGTCGCGCAGCTCCACCCGGCTCATCCGGCCCAGGCGGTCGCGGACCAGTTCCGCACGCCGTCCGGTGGGGACGGTAACGAAGGTGCCTCCGTCGCGGCCCCGCCGGGTGGCCACAAGCCCGCGGGATCGCAGGCCCACCAAGGCTTCCCGGGCCGTCACCGTGGCCACGCCCAAGGAGGAGGCCAGCTCGGCCTCGCTGGGCAGCCGGTCGCCGTCGGCCAGCACACCCGCGGCAATCCCTTCCAGGATCCGGTCCTCCACGCGCTGCGCCTTGCCGCCCTCGCCCAGCGGGGCGAAGACCGCGGCGAGCAAGCGCTGGCGTGGCGGTGATTCCTTGGGCATGCGTCGATCCTTCCAGACGGACCGCCCGCAGGACGGCAGGACGCGGCGGAGCGCCTGCGGCCGGAACGGGCCGTAACAAGAAATCTACCCGATGTGACCCGCTTTACATTTAACCTCTGGTTTCATATGTTAACGCAAGACGATGTAGTCCACGCCACATCAGCCCTCTTGAAAGGACCCAGCCGTGCAAGCCACAGCCACCTCCGCAACCACCGCGCCGGACAGCACGGGGGCCTCCGCCACGCCTGCCATCTCCCTGCAGCAGGTCGCGAAGACCTTCGGCGACTTCACCGCCGTCAAAGGTCTGGACCTGGACATCCGCCAGGGCGAGTTCTTCTCCTTGCTGGGCCCCTCCGGCTCCGGGAAGACCACCGTGCTGCGCATGATCGCCGGCTTCGAACTCCCCACCTCCGGCCGCATCGATCTGGCCGGTCGCGACGTCACCCGCAAGGCGCCGTTCGAACGCGACGTCAACACCGTGTTCCAGGACTACGCGCTCTTCCCGCACCTGAGCGTGGCGCAGAACGTGGAGTACGGGCTCAAGCTGCGCAAGACGCCCCGGAGCGAGCGCCGCAGGCTGGTGAACGAGGCGCTGGAGATGATCCGCCTGCCCCGGGTGGCCGACCGGCTGCCCTCGCAGCTCTCCGGCGGCCAGCGTCAGCGTGTTGCCCTGGCGCGGGCACTGGTCCTGCGTCCGCAGGTGCTGCTGTTGGACGAGCCCCTCGGCGCGCTGGACAAGCAGTTGCGCGAACAGATGCAGGTGGAACTGAAGCAAATCCAGCGCGAAGTGGGCATCACGTTCGTCTTCGTGACCCACGACCAGGAAGAAGCGCTCACACTCTCGGACCGGGTCGCCGTGTTCAACGAAGGCGTGGTGGAACAGGTGGGCACGCCCGAGGACCTGTACGAGCGCCCCGGCAGCCGGTTCGTCGCCTCCTTCCTCGGCAACACCAACCTGGTGGAGGGCGCCTTGGCCAAACAGCTCACCGGCTCCGACGCCCTGCTGAGCATCCGGCCGGAGCGCATCCACATCCGCCGCCTCGACGAGCCCGTGGAAGCCGATGGCCTCTCCACCGTGGAAGCGCTGATCGAGGAGGTCATCTACACCGGTCCCGCCACCCGCTTCGTGGCACGCACCGCCGTCGGGCAGACCCTGATTGTCCAGGAGCCGAACGATGCCCGCGCCTCCGGCGCCCAGCGCGGCGACCGGGTCCGGCTGCAGTGGTCTTCCCGTTTCAACTACACCGTCTAGTCCCGCACCAACTCCGTCACTACGCACCCTGAAGGAAAGGTACTCCATGAAGATCACCAAGGCACTGCCGCTGGCGGCACTCGCCTCGCTTTCGCTGGTCCTGGCCGGCTGCGGGGGCTCCACTCCCGCCTCGTCCGCCGGCGGCGGCATCCAGGTCCCTGACATCCCGGCCGCCACCGAGGTGGGCGAGTCCGAGGGCGAAGTCAACATCATCGCCTGGGCCGGCTTCGTCGAGGACGGCTCCACCAACCCCGACGCCGACTGGGTCACCGAGTTCGAAAAAGAGACCCAGTGCAAGGTCAACCGCAAGGTCGGCGCCACCAGCGACGAGATGGTCCAGCTGATGCGCACCGGCGAGTACGACCTGGTCTCGGCCTCCGGCGATGCCTCGTTGCGCCTCATTGCCGGCGGCGACGTGGCCCCGATCAACACCGATCTGATCCCGAACTTCGGCCACATCGTGGACGGCCTGAAGGGCCAGATCTACGACACGCTCAACGGCAAGACCTACGGCGTTCCCATCGGCCGCGGCGCCAACGTCCTGATGTACAACACCGAGGCGGTGCCCGAAGCCCCTGACTCGTGGGAAGCCACCTGGGACCCGAACAGCGAGTACGCCGGCGAGATCATGGCCTACGATTCGCCGATCTTCATCGCCGACGCGGCCCTCTACCTGATGGCCACCCAGCCGGAGCTGGGGATCACCAACCCCTACGCGCTGGATAAGGAGCAGCTGGCCGCAGCGGTGGAACTGCTCAAGACCCAGAACGGCATCGCCGGCGAGTACTGGAACGACGCGCTCAAGGCCGTCTCCTCCATCTCCTCCGGGACCGCGTCCCTGGGCACGGGCTGGCAGGTCATCGTGAACATCGCCCAGGCCGACGGCGGAAAGGTTGAGTCCGTGCTGCCGAAGGAAGGCGCCACCGGCTGGTCCGACACGTGGATGCTCTCCGCGCAGTCCAAGAACCCCAATTGCGCCTACCAGTGGATGGACTGGGCCTCCTCCGCCGAGGTGAACGCCAAGATGGCCCAGAACTTTGGCATGGCCCCGGCCAACGCGCTGGCGTGCGAAGGCTCCAAGGAGAACGAGGAGCACTGCGCCACCTACCACGCCACGGACGAGGAGTACTACAAGCAGGTGTGGATGTGGACCACCCCGGTGGAGCAGTGCATTGACGGCCGCACCGACACCACGTGCACCAACTACCAGGAGTGGACCAAGGCCTGGACCGAGGTCAAGGGCTAGTCCCTCCCTCCAGCACCCTCCCCATGGCAGGGGCGCGGCGCGCGGTGAGCACCGCCGTCGTGCCCCTGCTGTGGAGGCATTCCCAGCACGACGGCGGTGTCCCCGCCGGCCGTGCACACGCATCCTGATCAGCACCGCATCTGAAGGAGGAACGGCGGGCAGGCCCGCCGAAACCACCATGGCAGCACCAACGATCGAACCGGAGGCCGCAGCCCGCAGCGCCTCGGCGCCGGGCAGCGAGCGCAGCGGACTGGGCGACCGGATCTCCCGACTGCTCTACGCCCGGCCCAAACTGCGGCTGACCGCGCTCCTGACCCTGCCGCTGGCCTGGCTGGGCGTGCTGTACATCGGATCGCTGATCCTGTTGTTCATCACCGCTTTCTGGACCACCGACTCCTTCACCTCCAAGGTGATCCCCGCGTTCACCGTGGAGAACTTCGTGGAGATCCTCACCGTGCCGGCCTATCAGTTCACCGCGCTGCGGACCATCGGCATCGCGCTGGCCGTGACCGTGCTGTGCGCCGCGTTGGCGCTGCCGCTGGGACTGTACATGGCCAAGGTCGCCTCGCCGCGGATGCGCGCGGTGCTGGCCATCGGCATCACGCTGCCGCTGTGGGCCGGCTACCTGGTGAAGGTGTTCTCCTGGCGCATCACGTTCTCCAGCGGCGGCCCGCTGGACTGGCTGCTGGCCCCGCTGGGCATGACCGGGCCGGGCTACGGCACCGCGGCGCTGGTGGTCACGCTGGCTTACCTGTGGTTCCCGTACATGGCGGTGCCGGTGTACTCGGCCTTCCGCCAGATCCCGGACAACCTGTTCGACGCTTCCTCGGACCTGGGCGCGAAGGCTTGGTCCACAGTGCGCACCGTGGCCGTCCCGCTGTTGAAGCCGGCGTTCATCGCCGGATCCATCTTCACCTTCTCGCTGAGCCTGGGCGATTACATCGCGGCGCAGTTCGTCGGCGGGAAAACGCAGGTGATCGGCACGGTGATCGCCTCCAACATCAACCTCAATCCGCCGTTGGCCGCCGCGTTCGGCACCGTGCCCATCGTGGTGGTTGTCCTGTACCTCTTCCTGGCCCGCAAGTCCGGCGCCCTCAAGCAGCTTTAGGAACTTCACCGATGAGACTTTCCTCCTCCGCCAAGGTCACCCTGCGCCTGTTCGCCGGGCTGGTGATGGCCGCCATCTACCTGCCGCTGCTGCTGGTGATCGTCAACTCCTTCAACGCCACCACCTCCGGCGCGTTTCCGATCACCGAATTCACCACCCGCTGGTGGGAAGCCGCCTTCCGCAACGAGGGCGTGCGCGAGGCGCTCTGGACCTCGCTGCGCGTGGCCACGGTAGCCACCGTGATTGCGTTGCTGCTGGGCAGCATGATCGCGTTCGCGCTCTCCCGGTACGACTTCTTCGGGAAGAACACGGTCAACCTGCTGGTGGTGCTGCCCATCGCACTGCCGGGCATTGTCACCGGCGTGGCGCTGAACAACACGTTCAAGACGGTGCTGGAACCGCTGGGCATCGGCCTCGGGCTGTTCTCGGTGATCGTGGGCCACGCGACGTTCTGCATCGTGATGGTGTTCAACAACGTGCAGGCCAGGCTGGGCCGGATGAACAAGGGCCTGGAAGAGGCCGCCATGGACATGGGCGCCAACGTGGTCAAGACCTTCTTCCAGGTCACGTTCCCGGGTTTCCGCTCGGCGTTCGTAGCCGGCGGCCTCCTGGCCTTCGCGTTGAGCTTCGACGAGATCGTGGTGACCACCTTCACGGCCCCGCCCGGAACCGAGACCCTGCCCATCTGGATCTTCAACAACATGGCCCGGCCCAACCAGGCGCCGGTGGTTAACGTGATCGCTGCCGTGCTGATCATCGTGTCGATGATCCCGGTCTACCTGAGCCAGCGGATGACCGGAGACGACAAGAAGTAGTAAAGGCTCGACGGCGCGGGTTCCCGGTTTCCGGGGCCCGCGCCGTTCGTCTAGCTGCCCGCGGCTGGTTGTGCCGCAACGGATGCGGCCAGGCCCAGTTCGTCCTCGCCGAGGTCCGCGAAGTAGGACTCGACGGCGGCACGGTCCACCTCCGCGAGCGTGGCCGGGTTCCAGCGCGGATTGCGGTCCTTGTCGATCACCTGGGCGCGGACGCCCTCGGCGAAGTCCGGAGCGGCGACCAGCCGGATGCCCAGGCGGTAGTCCTGGTCGAGCACCTCCTCCAGCGTGTCCATCCTGCCCGCCCGGCGGAGTGCCTCGAGCGCGAGCTTCACGGCGGTGGGCGATTTCAGGGCGATCTCCTCGGCGGCGGCGCGCGCGGCCGGGACCGGCGAGTGCCGCAGGGCGGCGAGGATCTGCTCGGCGTCGTCGTAGGCGTAGCACTCGTCGATCCAGTGGCGTTCCTTGTCCAGGTCCGACGCCGGGACGTCCGTGTGGGAGAAGGCCGCCATCGCCTCAATCGCGGGGGCCTCGGCGAGCGCGGCCGCCAGGGCCGGCAACTCGGCGCTGTCCACGAAGTAGTCGGCCAGGCCCATCACGATGGCGTCGGCTCCGGTCCCGGTGCCTGCGGTCAGCGCGAGGTGGGTGCCGAGCTCCCCCGGTGCCCTCGAGTACAGGAAGCAGCCCCCGACGTCGGGAATGAACCCGATCCGGGTCTCCGGCATGCCGACCTTGGTCCGCTCGGTCACCACCCGGTAGGAGGCGTGTGCCGACACTCCGACGCCGCCGCCGAGCACCACGCCGTCCATGAACGCCACGATCGGCTTCGGGTAACGGGAGATCAGCGAGTTCATCCGGTACTCGTCTTCCCAGAAGAGCTGGTCGCCGCCGTCCTTCATGTGCCGGTAGATGGCCACGATGTCGCCTCCGGCGCACAATCCCCGTTCCCCGGCGCCGGAAATCAGGACGGTCTCGACGGCGTCGTCCTCGGCCCACTCGCGGAGGGCCGCCGTGATCGACGTGATCATCGAGTCGTTGAGGGCGTTGATGGCCTTCGGGCGGTTCAGGACGATGTGGCCCAGGCGGCCGTTGCGCTGCAGCAGTATCTCGTTGGTATTCATCGCTGGACAGCCTACCCGGCGGCGGCCGCCGCGTCAGCGGGCGTAGGGCGGCCGCCGCCGTCGCGTTGGCGGCGACAACGGTTGAAGGCGACCGGCGGCCCGCAGCCTCTCGACGCCGCGGGGTGCGCGCCCTATCCTGCACGAATGACCCATCCCGACGCGGAACCGGGCACGCAGCCGGCAGCAGAACCTCCGGTTATGCCCCTGCGCCGGCTGCCGATGTGGGCTGTTGCGGGCTGCTGCCTGCTGCTGGGGGCCGGCCTGATGGTCCTGGGACTTGCCGCGGGAGGCGCGGTCGCGCCGCCCCTGCCGGGTCTGCCCTCGGCGGGAGCAGCGACCGCTTGGGCGCTTCCGGCGGCAACGCTGCTGGCCACCGTCGGCATGGTCCTGGCCATCGGCTTCGCCTGCGTGGCGCTGCTTGCCCTCCCCGCGGGAAGCCAGGAACTGTCGTCTGCCGGCCGGGGGCTGGTCGTCGTGGCGGCCGCGCTGGGAGCCACCGCGGTGCCGGCCGTGGTGGTCCGCCTGTGGTTTACCGGGAGCGAACTGCTCGGCGTGTCCGTCACCCAACTGGACCCCGCGGAGCTGATGCGGGTGGTCTTGGAGGTCAGGCCCGGCAGGGTCCTGCTCTTCCAGGCGGTACTGACGGTCGTGGCGGCGGCGACCGCGCGGTTCTCGCGCACGGCGACCGGCGCGGGACTGGCCCTGATTCTTCTGGTGGCAGCCCTCGCCATGCCGCCGCTGGCAGGCCACGCCTCCAGCCACGACGAACACTTCCTGGCGGTTGCCAGCCTGGGCCTTCATGTATCCGCCGCTGGCGTCTGGGCGGGCGGGTTGGCGGGCGTGGCGTACCTGGCGCTGCGGGCACCCGACGACTTCCTGCGGACCGTGCGGCGTTACAGCGCGCTGGCGCTGGCGTGCGCCACGGCGGTGGCTGCCAGCGGCCTGGTCAATGCCGTGCTCCAGATTCAGGCCCCGGCCGCGTTGGTCTCCGGCTACGGGTTCCTGGTGTTGGGCAAGGCGGCGGCGTTCGCGCTGTTGATTGTGTGCGGCTGGCTGCATCGCCGCACGACGCTGCGCGCCTTTGCTGCCCGGGAACGTGCTCCCGTCGGCCTCCCGGCCATGGCGGATCCCGGGCTGTCGGCCGGACCCGCGCCGCTGCGGCCGTTCCTCCGGCTGGCCGCCGCCGAGCTCATGGTGATGGCGGCGGCCTACGGCCTGGCGATAGCGCTGGCCCGGACACCTCTGCCCTAGCTGGTTCCGCGGCGTGGCATGTCCACGACGGGCGGGGCAGGGACAGCCATTCCGTCAGCTCGGCGTCCGCCGGAACGAGCGTGCCCCCGGCGCGTGTCAGGGTGGATGCTGCGCGTCTCGGAGCGCTGGTTGGTTCTGCGCATCCAGTCGGCGGGGTAGACCTTGGGTAGAATCTTGGTCACGGCCAGCGCGGCATACATGACGGTGTTTATGGCAACGAAGGCCGCTAGGACCGCAAACAGTTCGGAGTGCAGGATCGGTTCGGGAAGCAGGATTCCGGCGGACAGTATGAAGTAGGCGCCGGTCATGACCGGGCCGCCCTTGCTGCTGCCGGGCCGCGGCGCGTGACGTGCTTCCATGTGGCCTTCCGGCCCAGGGATATGTCGATGATTCCTTTGACGTAGACGATGTTTATAAACATGTCGAAGAACAGTTCGGGCAACAGCGTGAGTGCTAGCAGGCGTGCCCGCCAGCCGCCCTTCCACACCGTGGCCGTCCGTTCCACGGCGAACAGGGCACCCATCCCGAGCCAGAATGGGAACAAGATCCAATCATCAAGTGAGAGCACCATCAGCGCGATGAGCAGCAGGTAGGAGCCCAGGGCAATAACGCCGTAGCCGATGCCCAGTTGCTGGGCCCAGTAACGAAGCGTCTGGGGGGTAACGCCGTAGGCGCCGATGTTCTCCAGGGCACCGCGCTGCCAGCGCAGGCGCTGCGCCCACAAGGTGCGCCAAGTGGGCATCAGTTCGGTGACGACCGTGCACTGCGCCGGGGAGATCGTTAGGGCGCCGAGAGACTTCAGCGCGATGGTTAGTTCGTTGTCTTCCGTCAGTGACGCCGTGTCATAGACGTCACCTGGCTTCCCTGGAATCGACCGTCCGCGCTGCAGTGCCGCCGCGCGCAGCGCAGCGGGACGAAAGAGGGAGGCGGTGCCGGTGAGCACGAACACCCGGCCGCGGCGGCGGCGCATCTCACGGGCATAACGGATGTACTCGTTGCGTTGGAACTGGCCAAGCAGCCCGTGCCCTTCCTCCCCGTTAAACAACCCGCCTACAGCCATCAGCGCGCGGTCGTCTGTGAAGCGTTGGACCGCGGCCGCCAGAAAGCCGTCATCGAGTCTCGTGTCGGCGTCCATCACCATGACGACGTCGTTGTCGCCTTGTCCCGGCAGCAGCATCTTGAGCGCCTGGTTCAGCGCTCCGGCCTTCTTTTGCGTGTTGTCCACTGTTTCGAAGACTTCGACCCCGGCTTCGGCGGCAAGTCGGACGGTGGAGTCGTTGCAGTTATCGGCGACAACGATGACTCGTTCCGGCTTGTGCGACTGGGCCAGCAGGGAAGCGATGGTTTCGGGGAGGGAAGCCTCCTCATTGTGGGCCGGAATCAACACGGTCACCGTGACTGGGCCTGCGTAGACACCGCGGGTTGCGGCCATCACCAGCCTCGGAGCCAGGGGAGTTGCCCGGTGGTCGATGGAGCGGCGCGATCTGGTCGACACGAGCCGCTCGAGCAGCGCTATGCCGGTCACAAGCAGAAGCGCCAGGGCAGCGGCCGCCAGAATCACCCGCGCGGGAGGAGCCTGCGTGTCGTAGAGGAAGCTCCAAAGCCCGAAAATAACGCCTTCGGAGGGGGAAGCGGGCGCTTCCCGATCGTTTGCGGCAACGGCGGACCAAAGCACCGTCGCCGCGCCCGCGGCAGTCACCCCAATGACCGCGCCGACTCCCCGTTTAAACCGCCCCCGCTCCATACACCCGCTCCTGCTGGAATGAACGTCTCAGCTGAAGACTAGCGGGTACCGGTTTGGGGCCTGCAGGGTTATCCGCTGCGTTTGCTCAAGTTGTTATGTGACCCGTGGTGGCGGCTTGAACACCTCGGAGCACCCCCAAGCCGCAACCGTCGATGACCGGCAGTGCGCGAGCCCATTTGGATCTGGTTGACACTCCCCATGCTTTTGGGGCGGCCAGGGTCAGCGCGTCGTTGGTGCGGCGGGTCATGCGTGCGAACCGGCGGTTTCGGACCGGAGAGGCCTGCCCGCTCGTGCAGGTAGGAGAAGTACAGTTCCCTGGCGGTCGGCAGGATGATCAGCTGGACGGTCGTCCGGCAAGATCCGAATCGACGATGCGGGCGTCGTCAGTTCCAGCACAACTGTCCCTCCCTCTCCGATCGGATTCTACGGGGAGCGCCCGACGGAGCGTGCGACGGTCGACACGGCTGAGCGGCGCCGCCCGGAATCATCGGCGAGCAATCTCGTCCTTACCTGGCTTCGCCTAATGCGGAGACACACCCTAGCTGGGTCCGCTGCGTGGCCAGAAGGAACGCGGGTGAAGGCTGCCAGGAGCAGTCTCTTGGCTTAGGTCGTTCCTGGCGGGCGGGTCCACGGCTCCGGTCCCCCGTTGCCCGGGGGCGGTGTTCCGGGTGTCCCGGGTTCTTGCGGCCGGGCTGTCGGCTCCTGCGGGTTGGCGGGCCCTGGCCCCTGAGGGGCGGTCCCCGGGTAGACGGGCCCTTGCCCCTGAGTCGCGGCCCCCGGGTTGAGGGGCCCTTGCGCTGCGGCCGGGGCCGACGGATCGACGGGCCCCTGCGCTGCGCCCGGGGCGGACGGGTCGACCGGCCCCTGGTCCAGGCGGAAGGGCGGGTACTCGTCGCGCATCAGCAAGACGTAGGCCGCCACCCGGTAGGCCCAGCGGTTGATGCCGATGATCAGGTCGAACAGCTCCTGCCGGTAACGGCTGCTGAAGAGCAGGATCACCGCGGTGATCAGCACGAGCAAGCCCAGCAGCGACGGACCCCACGTTGCCGGGGACGCATACGAGTCCTCGCCCCAACCCCTGCCCCAACCGCGGTCCCAGGCCGCACCGGTGCCACTCGTGAAGATGCCGACAATGAGCAGGTGCGGGATGGCCAGCAGCCACCATTTCACCAGCACGAGCCAGTGCGAGAGGCGCTGCGGGTACGCCACGTCCAGGTTGGCCGGGTAGTCCGCGGCGGCCAAGGTGAACGGCGGATACCGGTCCGTGCCCAGCGCGGAGTACCCGTAGAAACCCACACGCCAGGACCAGCGCAGCACTCCGACGTTGAACCAGAACCAGGACCTCGGATAACGCCCGGTGAACAGGATCACGATCCCGGCCGCGATCGTGGCCACCAGCACGGCAAACCACAGCACGGCCAGGACGATGTAATGCGGAATCGCCAACAACCACTTGACGAGCCAGAGCCAGCGCGAGAGCCGGCCATCCAGGAAGCCGGTCACCAGCACCGGGTATGACTGCGTCGACCGTCCCCACCCGGCGCTCGCGGCCGGTGCGGCTCCCGGGCCCTGGCCCGGGCGGCGGTACTGATCCATGCCGTCCGGACGCTGGCCCGGACGGGAACGATCGGGATCGATGTCGCGGCCCAGGCCGGCGGAACCGAGCAACAGGAGGGGAATGCCGATGACCAGGCCGACCAGTCCGGCGATCAGCAGGCCGTTCCCGGCCGGTCCCAGCACATCGGATCGTGCCCCTGCCTGCACCTCCACCCACACCGGGCGGGAGGCGTCCGCGTTCATCACGACGAGCGACCATCGGCCGGGCTGCAGGTCCCAGGCAACTTGCTGCGGGCCGCTGCCGGAGGTCGATTCCGTCCAGAAGTCCTGCTCGCCGGGCGGGGCCGGCACGCGGTCCCCTTCCGAGGTCACCTCGTCGTCGTCATCGAACCACGACGAGCGCCCCGGCCGGTCTCCGTCGTCGGACCGGGAGGCGTCACCCAGCGAGGTGTAGGAGACGCCCTCCAGATAGGCCGCCGCGTCGGAGGCCTCGGCGATGCCCACGAACACCTCTTGGTCCGGAACCACGGGGGTGACGCGCACCTGAAAACTGGCCAGGTCTCCGACCGGCGGAATATTGGGCATCCCCGCTGCCCCGGGGTCGACGACCACGGAAGGGCCGACCAGGGCATACCCCGTGCTCTGGTACTGCTCCGTCGGCCCGGTCAGGTAGCGGCCGTCGCCCTGCACTGCGTTGGCACCCAGAATGACGGCGGCGCTGATGGTCAAGGCCAGCCCGGCGACGCTCAGCAGCACGCCGAGGATCAGCAGCACCCAGTGTCCCGGCTTCATCCGGGCGGCTGGCGGCGCAGGACTGGGCGCGGGAGGCGGGACAGGTTGGGCGGTCATGACGGTCCTTTCGCAGCGCGTGCCGGAACCGTGCCCGGACTAAGCGCCTACGGCTGGGTTGGCAGGATGCGGGCAGCCGGACCGGCGCCCGGCTATCGGGTTCTCGTGCGTCAGCGCGTCAGCAATCCGCCCAGCGGTCTCCAACGTCGCATCAAGGGGACTGGCAGAGGCATTCGAAACCCGCATGGTGCCACCTCCCCCTGGGTGCGCTTCCCCGTCACAGTGTGCCCTCCAAGGCCCGGCTCCCGCCCCCAACAGGAACGAGGCCAGCCTGGACGCCGGCGCACTTCAGGCAGCCCCAGTCCGTCAAATGCCGGCGGTACACATGCCCGGCCGCGCTCGGCGCGTGTGGCTGCAGGCACCATGGTACTCAGCCGCTCGGACCGGGGATAGAGTCCGCGCTTACCTGCCGGCCAAGGCCCGGCCGACAAGGCTGGGCTCAGGGTTGGTCACGACCTCTCCGCCCAGCAACACCGTGGGAACGGTTTCGTTTCCGTCGTTGTGCTGCCGGACGAACGCCGCGCCTTCCGGGTCCTGCCAGATGTTCACCCAGTGGGCGGCCCGGCCGTTGCGGCCCAGGGTTGCCCTGAGCCGCAGGCAGTAGACGCAGCCGGGCCGCCAGAAGATGACCACCCGGCCAGGATCGTCGCTTTGGTCCCGCAACGCGGTCCACGGGGCGGCCCGCCGGCTGCCGAAGAAGGGACTGACCGCCCACGCGCCGGCCAGCAGCAGCGTGGCGAAGATGATGGCGGGCAGCCATTCGCCGTCCTGCCCCTTATAGAGCAGGGCAGCCACGCCCAGCCCGGCCAAAGCCGCTGCGGGGAACCATCGCTCGAAGCGTTTCATGGACACAGCGTACGCGCGCCCTACCGCCAGCCACCGTCGCCCTCCCTCCGCTTTTGCCTAGGTTTCTCCCAGCTTTCGCCACGGCAACACACATGCTGGCCCAGTAGTGTCGCTCACTTATGCACCGAGATGGGAGAACAGAGTGACTAAGAAGTGGTTAATGAGCCTGGCCGTTGCCGGCTCCATCGCCGTCCTCACCGCCTGTGGCGGGTCGCCGGCGGAGGAGAGCGGTTCGAGCCCGGCGGCCTCCGCGGAAGCCGGCGCGGGTGCGGAAGGGCAGGCCCAGCTGCCGGAGCCGGATCTTGAAGGCATCCCGGACGTGGTGGCCGTGGTCAACGGGACGGAGATCCCGAAGGACAAGTTCACCGCCGCGTACGAAGGGCAGTTCCAGCAGATGGCCATGCAGTCCCAGATGACGGGGCAGGACGTGGACCAGGACGCGCTGAAGCAGCAGACGGCCGAGGCCATGGTCGGCACGCAGTTGCTGATTCAGGAAGCGGACAACCGCGGGATCAAGGCGTCCGACAAGGACGTGCAGGCCTCACTGGAGGAGATGGCGAAGGCCAACCAGTTCAAGACCGTGGACGAGCTCATGGCCGCCATCAAGGAACAGGGCATGACCGAGGACGAGGTCAATGCCGAGATGGAAACCCAGGTCCGGGTGGACAAACTGATTGCCGAGGAGGCCGGCAACGCCAAGCCCACCGAGGACGAGCTGAAGGCCGCCTACGAGCAGGCCAAGAAGCAGCAGGAGCAGATGGGCGAACAGACCGGCCAGAAGGCCGAGGTCCCCTCGATGAAGGAAATGCGCCCGAACCTGGAGCAGCAGATTCAGGCGCAGAAGGAAACCGAAGCCACCCAGGCCCTGGTCACGGACCTGCGTGAGAAGGCGGACGTCAAGATCAACCTCTGATTCTCCCTCTCTCGAAACTACGACGACGGTGCCCGACTTAGCGGGCACCGTCGTCGTAGTTGTGGGGCGGCTGACGTAGTTGCCGGGCGCTGACGCAACCGGCGCCCTACCCGCGCCTGACCTGTATTTTCTGTCGCGGCGTTTCCACCTCCACCTGGGGAACAGGGGCCTTGATCTCGAGCACTCCGTCCCGGTAGGTGGCGGTGATGTCCTCGTCTTTGACGCCCTGGGGCAGCGGCACGCTGCGGGAGAAGGATCCGTAGCGGAACTCCGAGCGGTAGCTGCCCTTCTCCTTCTGCTCCTTCCGCTCGTGGCGCTCGGCGTGGATATGCAACTGTCCCTCGGAGACGGAGATCTCGGCGTCCTTCTCCGGGTCGATGCCCGGCAGTTCGGCGCGGATGGTCAGGACGTTGTCTTTGATTTCCTCCTCCACCCGAATCATGGATTTTTCCTGTTCACCCTCGAAAAAGCGGCGGAACGGCTCCGCCAATTCGAAGGGCGAGCGGCGCTCGAACGGCGGCCACCTCAACAAATCGCTCATGGCACACACTCCTGTGACAGAAACGGCAGGCTGGCGGCCAGGCGCCGCCGGCCCGTCATACCCTTCAGTTTTCGCAGGTGCAGGTTCTGGCATAACGCACCCGGTGCGTTCGGCACGGCAACATGGTATAGCTGCCCGGTATATACGGGAATGGGTTAGGCCTGCGGGCGGACCGCGGCATAGAGCAGCATGTCCCGGCGCACCCCGCCGACGGTTTGGTAGCTGCGCAGCAGGCCCTCGCGGCTGAAACCTGCGGATTCGGCGGTCCGGATCGAGGCGTTGTTCCAGGGCTCGATGTAAAGCTCCAGCCGGTGCAGTTCCGGGATGGTCCAGGCGAAGGCCGCGAGCGCCGCGAGCGCATCCGCCGCCCGGCCCTGCCCCCGGTATGCCGGGCCCATCAGGTAGCCGGCGGTCGACCGGCCTTCCGGCAGGTAGGTCAGCCACAGTCCGATCTGGCCCACTGCCCGATCCGACTCCGCGTCCGCCACCGCGAAGGAGTACCCGGCGCCGGAGGTGAACCGGCCGTTCTGGCGCAGGATCCACTCCACCGCGTCGTCCTCCCGGCACGGCGAAGGGATGGAACTGATCAGCGGGATGTACGGATCCCGGGCCAACTCCAACGCCAGATGGGCGTCGTCGCTGCGGAATTGGCGCAGCACCACGCTGCCCTGCGCCGGCGTGACCTCCGGCCAAGCCAAGGGCAGGCGTGCATCCATGTCGGCGATGGGGCCGGTTCCCTTCTGCGGGGCCGGCACGGGCGGCGCGGAAGGGGGCTGCACGGGCGTAACGTCCGGGCTCAAGGGGTTTCGGCCAGGACGTCCATGACGGCGGCCACGAACTGGTCCAGATCGCCCGGGTTGCGGGACGTGACCAGGGTCCAGCCGTGCTCGCGGTCGATCACCACGGGTTCGTCGTCCCAGTGGCCGCCGGAATTCATGATGTCCGCCTTGAGCGAGACGTAGGAGGTGAGGGTCTTGCCGCGGGTGCGCCCGGTTTCGACCAGGAGCCACGGTCCGTGGCAGATGGCGGCGATCGGCCGGCCGGATTCGGAGAAGGACCGCACGATGCCCTGGGCGTCCGGGTCCAGCCGCAGCTGGTCCGCGTTCAGGGTCCCGCCGGGCAGGACCAGCAGGTCGTAGTCGCCGTCGGAAACATCCGGCAAAGACTTGTCCACCGGGATTTTTTCGCCCCGGTCCCAGTCCCCGACCAGGGTTTCCACGTCGCCGGCTTCGGGTGCCGCGATCGTGACGTCGACCCCGGCCGCGCGCAGTTTTTCGACCGGGATTTTCAGTTCGTCCTGTTCGACGCCGCGGTTACTCACCGCTACCAGGACCTTTTTGCCGGCAATTTCGGGCATGTCTTCCGTCCTTCCTACGGGGATGTTCGGACTCTTCCCACCTTGCCACCGCTGGGAAGTGAAGCCAAGCGGCGGGGGACGTTCCTGCTGCGCGCTGCGGGTCAGCGGCCGGGCGGGGCCTTGACGTCCCGCGGCCGCCGGGATGCACTTGAGATCAACAGATCGCCGCCGAGCGCGGTACATAACGCCATGCGCGGGCTACATAAGGAGACGCCGTGAAGCTTCCACATCCCCGGGGTCCTGTCAGTGAAACACTGCTGGCCGCGCTGCAGCGCAACGACGTTCCGGACGCCCTGCCGCAGGTGCAGGACGCAACAGAGCAGGCATTGGCCGCAACGGCGGACATCCTGTTCGACGACGATCTGCAGCTGGCACTGTTCTGCCTGTACGAACTGCACTACGGCGGGTTGGACGGGGTGAACGACCGGTGGGAGTGGAATCTGCCGCTGCTGCAGGTCCGCGCGAAGATTGAGCAAGACCTGGAAGCGAGGCTGCGGGAGTCGGTGTCCGTGGCGGTGCCGGAGCGGCTGACGGCGCAGGCCGTGGCGGACCGGCTGTTCGAGATGGCAGCCGACGACGGCGGGCCGAGCGTCTCCGGATTCATGGCGCGCGAGGCCACGCTGGAGCAGGCGAAGGAATTTGTGGTGCTCCGCTCCGTGTACCAGCTCAAAGAAGCCGACCCGCATACCTGGGCGATTCCGCGCCTGCACGGGCGGGCGAAGTCGGCGATGGTGGAGATCCAGGCGGACGAGTACGGCGGCGGAAAGCCGGGGCGGATGCACTCGCAGCTGTTCGCGCGCACCATGCAGGGGCTGGGCCTTAATTCGTCCTTCGGCGCATATGTGGACTCGGTTCCGGCCATCACGCTGGCGTCGGTCAACGCCATGTCCATGTTCGGGCTCCAGCGGAGGCTGCGCGGAGCCATCTGCGGGCATCTGGCCATCTACGAAATGACTTCCTCCATCCCGAACGGAAAATACGCCCGCGGCTTCCGCCGGCTGGGCTTTGACGGCGAGGTGGCCGAGTACTTCGACGAGCATGTTGAAGCGGATGCAGTCCATGAACAGATTGCCGGACGGGATCTCGCCGGCGGGCTGATCGCCGAGGACCCCACGCGCGCCGCGGACGTCTTTTTCGGTGCCGGCAGCGCCTGCTATCTGGACGGACTCGCCGGCGGTTGGCAGCTGGACGCGTGGAATGCCGGCAGGTCGGCGCTGCGCCAGCCGCTCGATCCGGGCCAAGAGGCGCCGGTCGCCGCCGGCGCATCGGTGTGAGCATCGAGTATGTCCTGCCGCTGAAGTGGCAGGACTGCACCGGCGACGCCGAGCTGACTGCGTACCTCATGTCGCTGCCTGCCTGGGTGGACATCACCGTGGTGGACGGATCCGCCGACCCCGTGTTCGAACGGCATCACCGGCTCTGGCGGCGGCGGGTGCAGCATCTCCGCCCGGACGGACCGGCCACGCCCAACGGGAAAGTCCAGGGGGTGCTCACCGGATTGCGGCAGGCGCGGCATGACCGGGTCATCATTGCCGACGACGACGTGCGGTACACCCCGGAGAGCCTTGCCGCCGTCGCGGAATTGCTGGCGCAGGCCGAACTGGTGCGCCCGCAGAACTACTTCGACCCGCTGCCGTGGCATGCCCGCTGGGACACCGCGCGGTCCCTGCTGAACCGGGCGTTCGCGTCCGACTACCCGGGCACGCTCGGCGTCCGCCGCTCGCTGCTGCTGAGGACCGGCGGCTACCGCGGCGACGTGTTGTTCGAGAACCTGGAACTGATCCGCACGGTCCAGGCCGCGGGCGGACGCCAGATCCGGGCCGACGGCATCTATGTCCGGCGGCTGCCGCCCACCTTCCGGCACTTCGTGGGCCAGCGGGTTCGGCAGGCCTACGATTCGCAAACCCAGCCCGGGCGCCTGGCCGTCGAGCTGCTGCTGGTCCCGCTCCTGCTGCTGCAGGCGCGCCGGCCGGCGGGCTACGGGGCGTGGGCGGCCGCCGCCGTCGTCCTTGCGGAAGCGGGGCGGCGGCGCGCCGGCGGTGCCCGGGTGTTCGGCGCGTGGGCCGCGCTGTGGGCACCGCTGTGGGTGCTGGAGCGGGCCGTGACCTCATGGCTCGCCGTGGGCTGGCGCTGGGCGGGCGGCGTGCCGTATTCCGGCCGTCGGCTGCGGAGCGCGGCCAGCAGCCCGGCATCACTGCGGCGGCGGTTCAGCCACTTTAACGCTTCGATAGGAGAAATTTATGACGAGCCAGGAACCGACCGAGATCGTCGTCTGCCCCGACGGGCCGCTGCTGGTGCGCGGTGACTTTGACCTCGTGGACGGTGACGGCGAGGCCGTGCCCCGGACGCGGGAGACGGTCGCCCTGTGCCGCTGCGGCGCGTCGGGCATCAAACCGTACTGCGACGGAACGCACAAGCTGATCGCGGCGAGGCGGAAGGCCGCGCAGTAGAGCGGTCGTGCGGCGCCGTAACGCGGTGGTGCGGCGCCGCCGCTGAGGGGGCGTAATGCCTGACGAATTCAACGACGACGCCGACGCGCCGTCCCGGCCGGTCGACGGTCAGCGCGAAGAGCGCTTCCTGGGCGGGCGGGACCTGACCCGGTGGAACACGCCACCGGGCAGGTTTTTGGCACGCGGGATGCACCGCCTCAGCAGCATCCTGGGTCCACACGCCGCGTTGATCCTCACGCTGGCCGCCGGGGCGCTGGTCGCCGTGCTGCTCACCGTCGCGTCGACCGAGATCTACGAGGCGGTGACCGACGAAGACGGCGTTGCCGAATTCGATCAGCCGGTCCTAAACGCTGCACAAACCGTCCGGTCACCCTGGCTCAATACGGCGGTGACCGCGTTCACGAACATCGGCGGGCCCATCGGCATGCCGATCCTCGCGTTGCTGGTCATGGGTATCCTGACCTTCCGCCGGCGGTCCTGGACACCAGCCATCCTGATCACCACCGCCGCCGCCGGGTCGCTGTTAATGACGGTTGCCGCCAAGCAGTTCATCGGACGGGCCCGGCCGCCCCTGCGGGAGGCGGTGCCGCCGTTCGAATATTCGGCGTCCTTTCCCAGCGGGCACTCCCTCAACGCGGTCGTCATCGCCGGCGTGGTGGCCTACCTGCTCATCCTGCGCCAAGCCAAGCGGCGGTCGAAGATCCTCACCGTCGGCGCCGCGGCCCTGTTCGCGGTAGCCATGGGATTGAGCAGGGTCTTTCTGGGCCACCACTGGTTCACCGATGTCCTGGTCGCCTGGACCCTCGGTGCCGCGTGGCTGGCGCTGGTCATCACCGCCCACCGCCTCTACCTGACCGTCTGGCACCGCGGGGGTGGCCGGGGTCCCGCCCAGAGGAGATCCCCGCCGGCGGCACCCTAGGGCGGCACCTTGGGCAGCTGCCCTCAGGCGGGTTCGACCAGGACACTAGACCAAGGTTGCCGAGCACCCCGCTGGCGGATGGGCGGGGATAGTCTGGAAGTCCCGACGTCCAAGGAGATGCCCATGAGTTCCGTCCTCCCCACCCTGCTCACCAGCACCGGCCTGCTCGGCGGTTTCAAGACCGGCCAGGCGACCAAGAACCGCCCGCTGGCCGGCGCCGTGCTGGCCGCCGCGGGAGCCGGAGCCTTCGCGATGTGGCAGCGCAACGCCGGCACCGGGCGGGCGGCGGCACTGACCGGTGGCTATCTGGCGGCCTTTGGCTTGTCCCATCCGCTGGCCAAGAAGATCGGCGCCTGGCCGGCGGTGTATACGGTGACGGCGGCGACGGCGCTGGCTTCGCTGGTCTTCGGCCGCAAGCGCTGACCCCCACCGGCGCGCGGGCCGCCGAGGCTCTATTCCGGAGCCGCGGCTCGGTTCCCCGGCGCCGTGGTTTATTGCGTACGACTGCGCTCGGTTCCCGAACGGTGGTTTATCGCCCGGGCGTCATGCCGCCGGCAGGTCCCAGTACAACCGGCCGGCTTCGGTTCGCGCACCCGCCGCCGGTTCGTGCAAAGATTTCTTGCCGCCGGGCAGCAGGTGCACTACCTCGAAGGCGTGCAGCAGCACCAGGACGTCCGAGATGATCCGGCGGTGGCAGCGCCACCACACGCTCTCGCTGCACATGATCGCCACGTCGGCGGCCTCGGCGTCGGTCAGCAGGCGTGCCAGTCCGTTGGCGAATTCCGGGGTGCGGGTGTAGGCGGCATAGGCCCGGAACGCAGCGACTTGCCACCAACTGTCCGGCTCCGGCTCGCCGGCGGGAATCCGCCGTCGGCCGCCCAACTCTTCTTCCCAGCGGTAGCCGAGGCCCGCGGTCGGAAGCCATTCGGTGAGCGCGTCGCGACCCATGTCCGGATGCTTGCGGCTGCCCGGGAACCGGCGGACATCGACGACCTTTTGCACGCCGGCGCCGTGGAGCAGTTCGGCCAGCTCTTCGGGCGTGCTGGTGCCGTGACCGACCGTGAACAGCCGGCGATGTACGTCCTGTGCCATCTGCGAATCCGAATTAACGCGGGGCCGAACCGTTCTTGCGGCTCACGCGGGTGCGGTAGCGCAGCTGGATGATGCGGGCTGCCCCGGCGGCGGCGACGAAGATTCCCCCGGCGACCGACGCCACGAACAGCGCCAGCCCCAGTGCGACTTGCCCCTCGAAGCCGAAATAGCGCAGCAGGACCTGGTCCTGGTTCTGCGCGATGAACACAATCAGCAGCACCAGCAGGAGCAGCGCAACGACCACCGACGTCCAGATCATCCCCAGCCGGGTGCCTTGTTGCCTCGCCTCGCGCCCGTCAAGCGCGTCCCGGCCTGTCCCGCCGGTTTTGGGCCCAAGATCGCCGGATGCCCCCTGGCCGGAGCCACCGGACGGCCCCGCTCCCGATCGGCCGGTGTGGGTACCCCCGGCCTCGGCTCCGTCCCGTCCCGTGCCCTGCGGATTGGAAGTCATTGCTGTCCTGCCTTTCGCCGCGGCGCCTTTTCCCTCAGCGTAGACGATGCATCAGCGCAGCAACACCGGCGTCAAACCGCAAACACGTCGTGCGCCACGACTTCGTGCACTTCGATCTGCCCACCTGGAAACTTCCAGTCATCAGGGGACGGCCTGCCGCACGGCCGCCCATTCAAGTTCCGTTGCCGGCCCTTGCTACTCCGCGAGGTTGCTGCGCAACAACTTGAAAAAGCGCTTCTGGTAGTCCGGCCATTCGTCGCTCACCAGGACGCGTTCAATCCCCTGCCGGACCCACTCGGCGTCCCAGTAGCCCAGCTTCACCAACTGCGGCAGCAGAACCGCCAGCTTGCGGTTCTCCGAGGGATTGCCCTCATCGAACTGCATGGCGCTGGCACCTTTGATTCCCGGTACGTGGAACAGTTCCTTGAGCGTCACGTCGATTAATCCCGGCCGCGCCCGCAGGAACTTGAGAAAGTCGATGGCTTCAACCTGCGTCTGGCTCAACAGCAGGAGCATCGCACCTCGGTGCGCCGGGGCCGGCACGAGGCCGTCGCGGACCCAGTCGAACATCGCGTCAATACCGCGGTTGCGGTCCCAGCCTTTGGGATTGCGCAGATAGCGGGCAGCCCATGCCTCGACGAACAGGTCAAGGTGGCCCGGAAACAACACCGGCGGCACGTCGCGCGCAACTTTGAAGTCGGTGTAGGACAGGTCGGCGGACCGCTCGGCGCCGATGCAGGCCATGTGGGCGATGTCCGCGGCGGCCCAATGGTCGGGCTTCAGCGGGCCCTGCCACCACCCGTCCGGCGAGCGCTCGCCGGTCGGCTCTGCCGAGACCACCGTCCGGAACCTCCGGACCATCGACTTCTGGCGCCGCTTTTCGCTGTCCGGCATGGCTGCCGCATAGCCAAGGACCCCGGCGCGATCACCGGCGCCCAGCAAGTCGAACAGCGGGTTGTCGGCGGCCGGCACCGGCCCGGAATCGGTCATACCGCCAATCTAACCCGGCGGGCCCCGCAGCCCGGCTTTCCGGCATGATCGGCACCTCGGCGGCCCGCTCGCCGGGCATGGCCCGTGGTGCCGGGCCTGGGCCTGCCCCGTTGGTTGTACGTTCCTGCCACCCCATAGGCTGGCATCATGGACTCCCCTATCCAAAGCTATCTCCGCGCCCTGCACGCCGAGCTCGCCGGCCTCAAGGACGGCAAGCCGTACGGCGGGATTCCCGCGATGGCCGGCGCGGACCCGGACAACTTCGCCATCTGCCTGGCCACCGTGGACGGCTATGTGTACGAGGTCGGCGATTCGAACGAAGAGTTCACCATCCAGTCCATTTCCAAGCCCTTCACGTACGGGCTCGCGCTCTCCGACCTCGGCCTCGGCGCCGTGGACCAGAAGGTGGACGTGGAGCCGTCGGGCAACGCCTTCAACGAGATCTCCCTGGCTCCGGGCACCGGCCGCCCGGCCAACGCGATGATCAATGCCGGGGCACTGACCGCCACCTCCCTGATCAAGGGCAGCGGCGGCAAGACCGGTTTCCGCCGCATCCTCGAGCACTATTCCGCCTTCGCCGGCCGCGAACTGTCGGTCAGCGAACGCACGTTCCAGTCGGAGGCGCGGCACGGCTACCGCAACCGGGCGCTGGCCCACCTGCTGCGCTCCTTCGAGATCATCGAGCAGGATCCGGACCCGGTGGCCGAGGACTACTTCCGGCAATGCTCGGTGCTCGTCACCTGCCGCGATCTCTCGGTCATGGCGGCCACCCTGGCCAACGGCGGCACCAACCCGCTCACCGGAAAACAGGTGCTGGACCTGGAGGTGGAGGAACGGGTCCTCTCCGTGATGGCTACCTGCGGCATGTACGACGACGCCGGTGCCTGGCTCTCGGACGTGGGCATGCCGGCAAAGTCCGGGGTCGGCGGCGGCTTGCTCGCGGTGCTGCCGGGCCAGTTGGGCCTGGCCGTTTATTCGCCGCCGCTGGACGACCACGGCAGCAGCGTGCGCGGCGTGGCGGCCAGCCGGCGGATCTCGCACGACATGGGGCTGCACTTCGTCCGGGCCGCGCGCACCGGCCGCAACGCCATCCGCGCCAGCTACGACATCACCGACGCCCCGTCAGGGATCCGCCGCAACGACGAGGCCGCCGAGGTGCTGCGCGCCAACGGGCACCGCGCCCGCGTCATCGAGCTGAACGGCGACCTGCTGTTCGCCGGCACGGAATCCATGGTGCGCGAGGTCAGCGACCTGGACGATTCGGTGGAACTCGTCATCCTGGACATGCGCCGGGTGGACGAAACCGCCCCGGTCGCCCTGGACATGCTGGAGCAGCTTCGCGCCTCGCTCGCGGACGCCGGGCGCGAACTGGTGATGATCGACGGCGAGGGCGCCCTGGCGCAGCGGTTCGAGGAATCCGGGCGGCCGGTGCCGTCGTTCGCCACCCGCAGCACCGCCGTCGAATTCGCCGAAAACCGGCTGATCGCCGGATACGGCGATCAGCTCTGTATGCCCGCCACCGTGGATGTGGCCGACTCCCCTGCGCTCAGCCCGCTCGACCGGGAGGACTCCGCCGCGCTCGCGGAGCTGATGGAAGAGCGCAGCTATGACGACGGCGAGCTCATCCGCCGGGTTGGCCAGCGCTTCGCCGGCGTCTATTTCATCCTGTCCGGCCGCGTCACCACCACCTCCACCGGGCCGGAGAACATCAGGGTCAAACTCACCACCCTCAGCGCCGGCATGACGTTCGGCGAAATGGCGCTGGGCAGCGCGGACCGGCAGGAAACCACCGTGCGCGCCGACGGTCCCGTTCGGGTCAAGCTCCTCCCGGCCGAAACCATGAGCCGGCTGGAGAGCGAAAACCCGCGCCTCGCCGTCGAACTCTGGAAAGCCCTGACCCGCGACGCGTACGCGCACGTGGACCGCTACATGCGCGAAACGGCCGTCCGCATCCGCGACTGACGGCTTAGAACGGGTACTGCGCGTGCCCGTTCTGCTGGATGGTGATCCAGCGCTCCTCGGTGAACGAATTGATGCCGGCCTGCCCGCCGAACTTGCCGTAGCCCGACTCTTGGATGCCGCCGAACGGTGCCATCGGTTCATCCAGCACCGGCTGGTCGTTGACGTGGCCGATGCCGGTCTTGAGCCGCTGCGCGACCTCGATGCCCTCGGCCAGGTTCTCCGTGATGACACCGGAGGTCAGGCCGTAGTGCGTGTCGTTCGCCAGCTTCACCGCCTGTTCCGGGCCGTCCACCTCCATCACCGTGGTCGCCGAACCGAAGATCTCCTCGTCGTAGATCCGCATCTCCTCGGTGATCCCGGAGAGCACCGTCGCGGGCACCACGGCCTGGGCAGCCTTCCCGCCGCCGGCCAACACCGTGGCACCCTTGGACACGGCGTCGTCGATCAATGCATACTGCCGGTCCGCCGCGGCCTGCGTGACCTGCGGGCCAATCACCGTGTCCTGCTTCATCGGGTCCCCGGTGGGCAGCGTGGCGACCTTCTCCGCGAAGCGGCTCGAGAACTCCTCGGAAATGCTGCGGTCTACGATCACGCGATCCACGGACATGCAGATCTGCCCGGCGTTCATGAACGACCCGAAGGTCGCCGCCTGCACGGCGTAGTCGACGTCGGCATCCTTGAGCACCACCAGGGAGTTCTTGCCGCCGAGCTCAAGCACCGCAGGCTTCAGGTTCTGCGCCGCCAGCGTGCCGACGATGCGTCCCACCTTGGTGGAACCGGTGAAGTTCACGTTGCGCACGCGGGGGTCGGAGATCAGGGTGCTCACCACCTCGTTCGCGTCCGCCCGGTCATTCGTGATGACGTTCAGCACTCCGGCGGGCAGGCCCGCATCCAGCAACGCGTCCGCGAGGAACAGGCCGCAGGAAAGCGGCGCGTCCTCGCTGGGCTTGAGCACCACGGTGTTTCCCACGGCCATCGGGATGGCCATGGCCCGCATGCCCAGGATGAAGGGCGCGTTCCAGGGAGACAACGCCGCCACCACCCCGTAGGGCTGCCGGACGGAGAACGAGAATTTGCCGGGCAGGTCGGTGGCCAGCACGTCGCCGCGCGGCGCGGTGGTGGCCGCGGCGGCCGAGCGCAGGATGTTGGCGGCCAACTGGACGTTGAACCCGGCCCAGACCGCCACGCCGCCCACCTCGCCGGCCATCAGCTCGATGCCCTGCTGCATCCGTTCTTCGAACAAATCCGCAGCTTTCAGAAAAATCTTTGCCCGCTGGGTGGGAGGCGTAGCGGCCCAATCGTCGAAGGCCGCCGACGCCGCGTCGACCGCTCGCGTGACATCTTCCGGCCCGGCGGCAGCGACGGTCGCGAAGGGTTCGCCCGTGTAGGGGCCGATGTCCTCGGTGGTCTTGCCGGAGGCTGCCGGGACGTGCTCGCCGTTGATGATCAACTCACGCGTGATGGGCATGGCGCTCATTCCTTTCCGAAGTGGCTGGGCCACGCCGCCGGCCACAGCCGAAGCGCCGGCCGTCCCCGCGGCCCGGATAAGGCGGAGCCTACTCCCGCCGCCGTGCCCGGACAATGGCACGAACGCGGATGAGGATCGCCGACAGAGGATCGCCGGCAGCCGAACGGGTCGGCCACGTTATAAGTGAAACCGTTTAAGTAGGTCGGTTATTACCGTTTTACGAAAGTGTTTGTGAGCCGCATCATGGGATTCAGGTTCCGCCGGTACCACAGGCGGAAAGACTTCCGAGGAGCTCGACCCATGACCCATTCCCTCAAGCCGCACGTCGTCACGCTGGGCACCGCGGGCGGTCCCCGCTGGTGGACCGGTGAGAATGCAGGCCGCCGGACCGGCATCGCCACCGCCGTCGTCGTCGGCGATGCCGTCTATCTGGTGGACGCCGGCAACGGCGTCGGACGCCAGCTGATGAAAGCAGGCCTGCAGGTTTCGTCGTTGCGCGGGATTTTCCTGACCCACCTGCATTCCGACCACACGATCGATCTGGCCGGGCTGGCCATCTTCGGGCTGTTCACCCTCACGCCCGGACAGCGGAGCATCCGCATCCTGGGACCCGGCGACCGGGGAGAATTGCCGCCGGCTTCACCCCGCGCCACGGTTCCGCCGTCGCCCGTTTTCCCGCAATTGCCGACGCCGGGCACCCGGGACATGTTCCACCACCTGATGCAGGCGTACGCCACCGACCTCAACGACCGGGTCATCGACGCCCTGCGCCCCTCGCCGCTGGACTATTTCGTGGCCGAAGACATTGTGGTCCCCGACGCGATCGGCTACCACCCGAACCAGAACCCGACGCCGGCCGGCATGGAGCCGTTCGAGATCTACCGCGATGAACTGGTCACCGTGACAGCCACCCTGGTGGAGCACCCGCCCGTAGCACCCGCCTTCGCCTTCCGGTTCGACACGGCCGAAGGGTCGGTCACGATCTCGGGCGACACCGCCCCCTGCCAGAACCTGGTGCGGCTGGCCCGCGGCACCGACCTGCTCCTGCACGAGGCCATCGACTTCGACTGGGTGCAGCGAGCGTACGGCAGCATCGATTCCGACGAAGCCCGGGCCTCAATCGACCACCACCGCAGGTCCCACACCTCGCCGCAGGACGCCATCGCGATCGCGCGGCAGGCCGGCGCCCGCACCTTGGCGCTGCACCACCTGGTGCCGGGAACCACGCCGGACGCGGTCTGGCAGGCACACGGCAAGGACTTCAGCGGCACGTTCCTGATCCCCGACGATCTGGACGTTATCTCCTTCTCTTCCAGCGACCCGGAATCCACCGGAGTCGCCGATCATGACGAAATGGCGGTTGCACCATGAGCAATAACACGACGACGGCGTCGGCCCCTGCGGCGAACGACAGGCAGCCCGGGGACCTGAAGGTCCCCAGCCTCAACACCCCGGAGATGCGGCGCATCCTGGCGTCCAGCTTCCTGGGCAGTGCCATCGAATTCTACGATTTCATCCTCTACGCCACCGCGGCGGCGCTGGTTTTCAACACGGTGTTCTTCGTGAACCTGGACCCCGCGGTGGGGATCTTCGCCTCCTTCGCCACGCTGGCGGTCGGCTACATCGCCCGGCCGCTCGGCGGGATCATCTTCGGCCACTTCGGTGACCGGCTGGGGCGCAAGGGCGTGCTGATCACCTCCATGGTGCTCATGGGCGTGGCGACTACCCTGATCGGCCTGCTGCCGACCACGGCGCAGATAGGCATGGCCGCTCCGTTGGCGCTGATTGTCCTGCGCATCGTCCAAGGCTTGGCCGTCGGGGGCGAGTGGGGCGGTGCCATGCTGATGGGCCTGGAACACGCACCGAAGGAACGCCGCGGGTTCGCGGCCAGTTTCGCCAACATGGGAGGTCCCGCCGGTGCGGTGTTGGCCACCCTGGCGGTTTCGGCCGTGTCCGTGCTGCCGGACGAGCAGTTCCTGACTTGGGGCTGGCGGCTGCCGTTCCTGATCAGCATCGTCCTGGTGGGCATTGGCCTGATCGTTCGCCTCAAGGTCGCCGAGTCCCCGCTGTTCCTTGCGCTGGAGGACAAGGCCGAGGAGAAAAAGATCCCGATTCTCGAGGTGCTGACGAAGTACCCGAAGAACGTGATCATGGGCACGCTGGTGGGGATGAGCTCCTACACCGTCCAAGGCCTGATGACCGTCTGGGCCATCTCCTATGTGGTGGACGAGGTCGGCCTGGACCGGACGAGCGTCCTCAACGTCAAAGCGTTGGGCGCGGCGCTGACCGTCGTCGCCATCTGGTTTGCGGCCCGGCACAGCGACAAGCTCGGCCGCCGGCCCGTGATGCTGATCGGCATCACCGCCGGTGCGGTACTGGCCTTCCCCATCATGTGGATGCTGGAGCTCGGGACGCTGTGGCTGTTCGCGATCGGGCTGTTCCTGGCCAACGGAGTCATCCAGGGCACGATCTTCGGACCGTTCGGGGCGTTCACCGCCGAGCTGTTCCCGACCCGGATGCGCTACACCGGCGCCTCGCTGGTCTACCAGCTCTCCTCGACGCTGGGCGCAGGTTTTACCCCCATGATCGCCAGCGGGCTGGTGCTGGCGGCCGGCGGCGAGCTGTGGCTGGTGGCGACAGTCTGGGCCGGCGCGTTCGTCCTCGCAGGGCTGTGCATCTTGGCGATCAAGGAAGGAAAGGACCAGGACCTGACCGCGGAGAACATGTAGTTCCTCCAGCCGTGCCGTAACGGGCATGCGGCGGCCGTTGCCCAAGGCAGCGGCCGCCGTCGCGGTTAAGCGGGATCACGCCGTCGTGTGCTCATCCCAGCCGCTCGCCGCAGCGCCGCCGACCTCTGCGCAAAAATCCAGGAATGCCCGCAGCCTGAGGCTGGGCCGGGTGACGCTGGCGTAGGCCACACAGATGTCGCTGTGACCGACCGGCCCGTCGATTTCCACCGTGGCCAGGGGAAGCCCGTCGTAGCTGTGATTGCCCGGCGGCCGCTGCACCAGCACGGTGTAGCCGAGGCCGCGCGCCACCATGCCCCGCACCGCCTCAAAACTTGACGAACGCCAGGCAATCTTCGGATCCAGCCCGGACAACCGCAGATTGACCAACTGGTTATCGCGCACGGTGGGGATGTCCAGCGAGACGAAGTCCTCTTCGGCCAGCTCGGCGAGCCGGACGCTTTTGCGCGAAGCCAGCGGGTGGCTTGCAGCCAGCAGGACGTAGGGCCGGCCTTCCTTGACGGTGCGGGCCTGCACGCCGGGCAAGAGGTGCCGCGTATGGGTCAGCACCGCGTCCAGATAGCCCTCTTGCATCCGGTGCTGCAGCTCGGCGGCCTCGCCTTCCTCCATGGTCACGGTGAGGCGCGGATGCGGCTTGATGAACCGTTCGCTGATCACCGGCACCCAGAAGGCGGACAGGGTGCTGTAACAGCCGATGGCCAGCGGGCCGACCAACCCCTGCTGGCGCTCGATGATGCTGTTCTGCACGTCGTCGGCGTGCCGGACCAGGCTCCGGACGTCCCGCAGGAATTGCTGCCCGACGCCGGTCAGGGCGATTCCGCGGGACCGGTGCCGCACCATCAGCTGCGCGCCGACGATCCGCTCCAGCTCGGTCAGCGCTTGGGACATCGCCGCCTGAGAGATGTGGCTGGCGGCCGCGGCGGCCGAGATTGAGCCGTGGTCAGCGACTGCAACAAAGTACTGAAGCTGTTTAAGCGTGAAGTCCACCACTCTGCCAGCGTACAAGTTAGCCCGCAGCGACTGCTTAATCGGCCGATTGTTGCGCCCGATGTACCGTGACGGACGCGTGCAACGGCCGCCTGGGGGTTGCTCGCTCCTGACCGAAAGATGGCTCTCAGGTTATCCACAGGTAAATTTCAGGGCTTGGACAGTTACCGAACCGTTATGTAATGTTTTCAGCACGTCGGCGATCATGCGCCGATGTCCTCGGAGGGTATTGCCTAGCTCTGCCAGCCTTTCCGAGTTCGTTCGCTAGACATCTGGCAGAGGCGGGGGACCCACATTCCGGGCCCCTCTTGGGGCTCTTGGGGTTAAGTCGTACGGAGTGCTTACCGCGCTGCCGCACGGCCGGGTGACTCCCACCCGAACCCGACAGCTTACCTCGCAGGCATTGGGAGAGGTATCTTCTTGCTGCTCAAAAACAATCGCGCACGCCACCGTGCCACCCCGGTCCGCAACACCACCGTGGCCGGTCTGTCCCAGGCTGTCTCGTCCCGCGCCGGAACCGTCGGCCGCGGCGCCGCCGTCGTTACCGCCGCCGGTGGCCTGATGCTGGGTGCCGGCCTGCCGGCCAATGCCGCCGCCGATGTCACGGTCCCGACCTACGGCGCTGCCAATGCAACGGACACCGTTGCCGCTCCGGCCAACGCCGGCTTCGAGGTGGAGCGCGCTTCCGTTACCAGCTCGGCCGCCGACGCCGGTGCCGCTACCGGTGCCACCACGCACACCGTGGTCGCGGGCGACACGGTGGGCACGATTGCCGCCCAGTACGGCAAGAATGTGCAGGACGTGCTGGCCATCAACGGCCTGGGCGCGTACTCCATCATCTACCCGGGCGACCAGATCGCGCTGACCGGGTCCGTCCAGTCCGGTGGCGGACAGGCAGCGCAGGGCGGCGGCGGAGCCGCCACGACCCTGGCTGCGTCGACCGACGCCGCGACTGTCTCGCTGGCCAGCGCCGACATCAAGCCGGCCTCCACCGGTGGCAACCAGAGCATCGTGGACATCGCCCTGTCCGCCCAGGGCACGCCCTACGTCTGGGGCGGCACCTCCACGGCCGGCTGGGACTGCTCCGGCTTCACCCAGTGGGTATACGCCCAGGCCGGCGTGGACCTCCCCCGCCTCAGCCAGCACCAGGGCGGCGCCCTGACCCCGACCAGCAACCCGCAGCCGGGCGACCTGGTGGTGCAGAACGGCGGCGGCCACGTGGGCATCTACCTGGGCGGCGGCAAAATGATCAGCGCACTGAACCCGAGCCAGGGCACCATGGTGCACGACGTGAACGCCATGCCCGTTACCGGTTACTACACGATGTAACCACCCCTAAAACTCCTGGACCGGCTATTCCCCCAACGGCCGGTCCGGGATCACAGGGAAGCCTCGTCGGCCTTGCGCCGGCGGGGCTTCTCCTCTTTTAACCCGTAAGCGCGACTTTCCCTCCACTTTAACTACGCGGCGGGAGTCCTCTTGAAGGGGACGGGTGGGGGAACCATTTGGCGCGCCCCCCCTCCCCCGCAGGAGGCGGTTGCCGCCCGGCGGCGAGCACCGGCGTCGTGTTTATTCGAGGTTGACCGCCGGGAATAGGAGTCAGCGGGGGCAGGTTAAGCTGTTACTCCGCCTGCGCCCGGCGATCTTGGGCTGTTCCGGCCGCCCCCAACAGCACGATTTCCACTCGAGGATCTTCCCGTGAATAAAGAAATGTCGACGAACAGAGCCTCGGCACGGCCCGGGTCTGCCACGGGCAGCGGGCTGACGGCTGATGAGACGCGCCGGAACCGGCGCGTGATTGGCATCCTGTTGGTCTCTGCGTTCGTGGTGATCCTGAACGAGACCATCATGTCCGTGGCGCTGACCGAGCTGATGGACGACCTGGGCATCAGCGCCCGCGCGGCGCAGTGGCTGACCACGGCGTTCATGCTGGCGATGGCCGTGGTCATCCCGGTGACCGGATTCCTCCTGCAGCGTTTCACCACGCGCCAAGTTTTCACCGCTTCGATGGCGCTGTTCTCCGCGGGAACGCTGCTGGCCGCGCTGGCTCCGGGGTTCGAGGTGCTGCTGGTGGCCCGCGTGGTCCAGGCGTCGGGCACCGCGATCATGATGCCGCTGCTGATGACCACGCTGATGAACCTGGTGCCGGCCGAGGACCGCGGCAAAACGATGGGCAACGTCTCGATTGTCATATCGGTGGCGCCGGCCATCGGCCCGACCATCTCCGGCATCATCCTCAACACCTTGTCCTGGCGCTGGATGTTCTGGCTGGTGCTGCCGATCGCGCTGGCCATGCTGGTGGTGGGCAACCGGCGGATCCAGAACGTGACCGAGCCTCGGCCGGTGCCGCTGGACCTGCCGTCCGTGGCCCTCTCCGCCATCGGCTTCGGCGGGCTGATCTACGGCCTCAGCCAGGTCGGCGCGGGGCACGGAACAACGACGGCGGGGCCGGGCACGGGTGCCGCCATGTGGGTTGCGTTTGCGGCCGGCGGCGTGGGGCTGCTGGTATTCCTGCTCCGTCAGGTTCGGCTGCAGCGCTCGGACAGGGCGTTACTGGACCTGCGGACCTTCCACTCCGGCAACTTCTCCGTGTCCGTCGGGCTGATGGCTGTCAGCATGGCCGCACTGTTCGGCACCATCATTTTGCTCCCTATATATATGCAGCAGGTCCTGGGGCTCGAGCCGCTGCAGATCGGGCTGATGCTTCTGCCGGGCGGGCTGTTGATGGGCCTGCTGGCCCCGGCCGTCGGGCGGCTCTATGACAGGTTCGGCCCGAGGGTGCTGCTGGTGCCGGGAACGGCGGTAGTCAGCGCCGTGCTCTGGTTCTTCTCCACGGTCAGCGAGGACACCGCCCCGCTGACGCTGCTGGCGGCGCACATCGTGCTCAGCGTCGGCCTGGCGCTGCTGTTCACGCCGCTGTTTTCCGCTGGTCTCGGGTCGGTGCGGCGGCAACTGTACTCGCACGGAAGCGCCGTCATCGGCACGGTGCAGCAAGTGGCCGGGGCAGCGGGCACCGCCATGTTCGTCACCGTCATGTCCATGCAGGCGGCCGTTCTTTCCGCCGAAGGTGCGGCAACGACGACGGCGGTGGCAGGCGGAGTGCGGATGGCTTTCCTGGCCGGGGCCCTCATCTCCATCGTGGCCGTGGCGGCGGCGTTCTTCATCCTGAAACCGGTAGAGGAGCCCGCCGGCGAGCCGGCTTCAGTGGAGGGCGCGCCGGTCGCCCGCTGACGGCGGGGTTCGGGTGGGATTTGAACGCTTGGCTTTCGCCGCCGCCGCCCGTGCCTGAGCACCCATCCACTTCTTCTCCACAGCCAGCCCCGTGTGCTTGCTCATCCACATGCCGACCCTTGGTTCTCCTACCCTGTTCGCGGGCTTCATGGGCTGTATCTATGGCGATCGAGGTGCTGGATGAGGCTGCGGGGGCAGGGCAGGACGATTCCGTCCTGCTGGCCCGGGTCCGCGCCGAGGTCAGCGAACTGAATAATCGCCTTGGAACGACGGGCTGACACGCAGTACCAAGTCGGTGGCCCGGACGGCGGCAGAGGTTGAAGAGCTGGCCAACATTGTTGGTCAAACCCAGCTGATTCTGGCGGGCATCATCAAAGAGCAAAACATCGCCGCCGTTGGGGATACAGACAAGCCGCATGACCCCGAGGCACCGAATCATCGTATGCGCGGCGCCTACAAATCGAACGAAGACTATCTGCGGGCGAAGTTGGGCATTGCACGGCAGGAGGCTGCACGACGCTTCCAACTCGCGGAAGCCACCGAAGTCCGCCCGGCGCCCCCGGGTAAGCCTGTTGTGTCGCCCAGGCTGCCGGTGCTCGCCCGTGCAATGGATGATGGAATGGTCTCCGGTCAGGCCGCAACTCTGATCCGACGGGCTGTCGATGGGCTGCGGCGCACCGCCGAGCCGGAGCAGCTCCGCAAAATGGAAGAGGCACTGGTTCAGCATGCCTCCGATTACGACACCGACTCGCTCAGGCTGCTGATCCGGTATTGGGAAGGCGGCCTCAACCCTGCCGGCGCCGATCTCGGGACAGCCGAGCTCAAAGCACGCCAGGGCCTGTTCTATCGCGGGCGGCGCAATGGCCTGCATTGCTACGAAATCAACGCCACCGACGAACAGAATGAAGTTCTTGCAACCGTCTACAACACCGCCACCAACCCTCGTTTGAGGGAGAGGACGGCCACGGCCGGGGCAGTCGGATTTGACGCGGTTGAAGATGCGGCCCCCGGTTAAACGGCGCTTCCGGCGACGACGACGAGGTCTTAACCCCGGACACGGATGCTCGAGACAGCGGAGCGGATGCTTTAGTTGATGCGACGGTAGAGGACGGGCGTACCCGGCAGCAGAAGCAGCTCGACGGCCTCATTGGTGCCTGCAAAATCGCTCTCACCACGGATCTTCTACCAGCCACCGGCGGTCGACGGCCGCAGCTGCTGGTCACCATCGACTACAAGGACTTGGCCTCCGAATTCGGACGTCCGGGAACCAGCATCTTCTCCGGGCCGCTGAGCGCCAAGGCAATACGGCGGATAGCTTGCGATGCCGACATCATCCCGGTGATCCTCTCCGGCACGGGTGCGGTTCTGGATGTCGGCCAGTCCCAGCGGTTGTTTCCGAAGTACATGCGGCTGGCAATCATCGCCAGGGATGGAGGTTGTGCCTTCCCCGGCTGTACTGCGCCCTCGCCCTGGACCGAAGTGCATCACATCCAGTGGTTTGAGAAGGGTGGTCCCACCTCGGTCGACAATGGCGTCTTGGTCTCCGGTCACCACCACCATTTGCTGCATCAGGGAGATTGGCGGGTCACCGTGAGCAAGGGCGTGCCTTGGTTCCTACCGCCGCTCAGCGTCGACCCGGCTCAAAGGCCGCTCCGAAACCACGTGTGGTTGAAAGACGCGCCGCTGCCCGAACGCCTGCCGGAGCCGGCCGAAGTAGGTTCAGAACCCTGTCAGTCCGGCAGCCCTCCCCCGGACGGAGGCCCATTAGACCCTGACGCGACGGTCCGCAGGACGCCGTTCGGCCACTTAGGTCCGCCGAAGGTCCCGATGCAGTCGGAACTCGATATCGGGACGGACAGCGCCGCGGGGGTCACCGCGCCGCCCGGCAGAAGTTCCAGCCCCTTCGATGGTTGGCCGGCCCAGCCTGAAACGCCGCCGTTCTGAAAGCGGCGTTGCCGCCGGACTCGGCTGCCCTGGCGCCCCACAGGCTTTCCCATTCCGCGCAAGAGCGGTTTGGGAGTGGCCAGTTGTTTGCCTAATTACCGAGCGCCGTTGTTGTCGCAGGCTTGCTGCATGGAGGCCAGGGCATCGGCCGGAATCTGGTCGCCGGACTCGGCGATCTGCGACATCGGCCCCGTGATCTCGGCGGGAACACCGGCTGCGTCGGCGGCAGAAACCAGACCAGCGAGCATCTCCTGTTCCTTTGCACCGATGCTGCCGTCCTGAATCGGAGCACACACCTGCTTGACTGCTTCCCCGACCGCTGCGTTGGCCAAGTTGGACGCGGCTTGGTTCACGGCCTCGGAAGCGGAATTAGCGGCCTGGTCGACGGCGTCGGAGGCGGCCTGTTCAACCTGAGCGCAGCCGGTGGCAAGCAGGGCGACGAGTGGCAGCATGAGCAAGGCGGAGTATCGGCGAATCACCCTGCAACATTACTATGCCGCGGTAGCGTTCCCGATAACGCGTCGGCGGCGCCGGGCCGTGCCTGGCGGTCCGGCGATAACGCGCCGGCGGCGATGAGCCTTGCCTGGCGGTCCGCCGTGAACTCGCCGGCCGCGACGGGCCGTCCCTGTGGTTCTTCATGGATTCTTCCGGTGGGTACTGCGTAGGGCCTAGCGCGGATTTCACCGGCAGAAGCCCTACGCGATGGGGCAATCCCAGCGCCCGGAAGATGGCCGATCCGGGCCGGCCAGAAATAGACAAGAACGCAGCAGTTCGGCCGATCTATGGCTACGCCTGGCGGTCATACGGTAGCCAGGCCGCACTCCCGGGCCTTCCGCCCGTCAAAGGTAGTCAGCCGGCGGGGCCGTGGCTACGCTGGCAGAGAGGCAACCTCACGGAGGAATCCAGATGGGCTTTGACCAGTACCACGAACCCGCCGCAGAGCTCTCCGCCGAGACGCGGACCTTTGCGCGTATGTGCGCCAACCTGACAGAGGAGGCCGAGGCCATCGGCTGGTACGCACAACGGATGTCGCTGGAGAAGGACCCGGAATCGGTCGCCATCATGGAGGATTCCCTGGCGGAGGAGTTCAAGCACTTCAGCATGGACCTGGAGTTTCTCCTGCGCAGGAAACCGAAATGGCGCCAGATCGCCCGGGGCACCCTCTTTCAGGACGGCGACATTGTGGCCAACGGCGGGGCGGCCGAGGCAGCAACGGCTGCCGGCACGGCTGCGGGCACCGACGAAACTGCAGTCCCTGCACCCGGGCCGGTGGGCCGCTCTCCGTCGGGTGCGGCACGTCGTACGGACCCTCGCCGGTGGCGAGCCGGTTCTGATTCGTCCCTGGGAATCGGCAGCCTCAAGGAGGACTTCTCATGACCATGGATCACCTGCTGCGCGAGCACGCCCCCATCTCCGACGGTGGTTGGGCGCTGCTGGACCGGGAGGCCAGGGAGCGGCTCACCGTTGCGCTCGGGGCCCGCAAAATGGTGGATTTCGCTGGTCCATTCGGCTGGGAGTATTCGGCGACAAACCTTGGCCGCACCGAAAGCATCACGGGTCCGGCCCTGGCCGACGGCGTGGCGACGCGGCGGCGCGGGGTGCTGCCCCTGGTGGAGATGCGCGCACCGTTCAAGGTTTCCCGGCTGGAACTGCTTGACCATGACCGGGGTGCGGCCGATGTGGACCTCACGGACCTGGCCGAGGCAGCAATGCAGATTGCGATTGCGGAGAACGCGGCCGTATTCCATGGCTGGCGCCAGGTCGGCATTGAGGGGGTCACGAGCGCGACCCCGCATTCGCCGGTGCCCCGCGTGACTGACTTCAATGACTACCCCAAGCGTGTTGCCAAGGCCGTCTCGGCGCTGCTCCAGGCCGGCATTGGAGGTCCGTTCGGCCTGGCCCTCGGCCCCGGACACTACACCGCCGTGGTGGAGGCGACCGAGCGGGGCGGGTATCTGCTGTCCGAGCACCTGCGCAAGTTGCTGGGCGGTCCGATTGTCTGGGCGCCGGGAGTCCGCGGGGCCATCGTGATGAGCCTGCGCGGCGGCGATTTCCTGTTCGAATCGGGCCAGGACCTCTCGGTGGGCTACGACCGGCATGATGAAAAGTTCGTCTACCTGTACATCGAGCAGTCCTTCAGTTTCCGGGTGGCCACGCCGGAAGCCGGTATCCATCTCACCGGCAGCGACGGCTAAGACGGCGGAATCGGAGGGCCGGGCTCGCGGCGGCCTAACCAGCGGACCAACCCGCCGAACGGACGTCAACGGGGAGCCAGCGCGGCGACGAGCAGCCACCGAATCAGGCACAGGTGGGGCCGGGCGACGGCCGGGCGCCGTCACCGTCAAGGACGCCGGCCATTGGCCGCCACCTGACTCCGTGCCTAGATTGGGATGGACGACACCGAAAGGAACCTTATGTCACGCATTGCCATTTTCGGGGGCCACGGGAAGGTCGCGCTGCACCTGTCCCGCATCCTCACCGCGCAGGGCCATGAAGTCAGCTCCATCATCCGCAATCCGGACCACGTCGCCGATGTCCGGGAAACGGGTGCGGTGCCGGTGATCGCCGACGTCGAGAAGACAACCACCGACGACCTGACAGACCGACTGCGCGGCCACGACGCCGTCGTCTGGTCGGCCGGCGCTGGCGGAGGCAATCCAGCCCGGACCTATGCAGTCGACCGGGACGCGGCCATCCGGTCGATGGACGCAGCCGTGGCGGCCGGGGTGCAGCGCTACATCATGGTGTCTTATCTGGGCGCCGGCAAGAACCACGGCGTGCCGGAGGACAACGCGTTCTTCCCCTACGCCGATGCCAAGGCCGCCGCGGACGACTACTTGAAGTCCACATCACTGGACTGGACGATTCTGGGGCCGAGCTCGTTGACGTTGCAGCCCGCGACCGGGAAGATCCAAGCCGGACCGGGCACTCCCGGCGGTGAAGTGAGCCGCGAAGACGTTGCCATGGTGGCGGCCGAAGTGCTGGCCGTTCCTGCCACGGCGGGCAAGGTGATCGAGTTCATCAACGGCGGCACGCCGATCGGCGAGGCCGTCCGAAGCGTGTGACTTAACCACAGAACCCCGCGCTGGTCTCAGCGCGGGGTTCGGAAGATTGAGGTTTTAGCCTTCGCAGTCGCGGCAGTACTTCTCGCCGTTCTTTTCGCGGGCTACTTGGCTGCGGTGACGAACGAGGAAGCAGGAGCCACAGGTGAATTCGTCCTCACGGGGAGGAACAACCTGGACCACCAGTTCTTCACCGGAGAGGTCGGCACCGGGCAGATCGATGCCCTCGGCGGTGTCCGAGTCTTCCACGTCGATCAGCGCGGTCTTCGCACCACCGGAGCGCTGAGCCTGAAGGGCTTCGAGCGACTCATTATTGTTGTCGTCGTCCTTGTTGCGCGGTGCGTCGTAATCGGTTGCCATGCGGGTTTAAAACTCCTGAAGCTCTCGTTGTTTTGACCTATCTGCGAGCGCCCATCATAGCTGCTCTTCCACAGATTTCAACATCGGTCAACAACGTCTCACACACGGCGATAATTCCCGTGGATCAGCGCGCTGTCCGCGGGCCCCACGGCGAATGACACAGTTGTGAGCAGGGCCACTCCAGAAGGCCGAGGGGACCGGGAATCCGTTACAGAATCGCCAGCGGGACGACAGCGGCCGCGGTCGCCACGGCAGCCGCCCAGCAAAGCAGGATGACCACCGCGAACCCGGCCAGCCAGAGCGCGGCCGGGACCCCGGTCCTGCGCGCCATGATGAAGGCGTCGGAATTGGCCAGCTGGTGCCGGCGCCGGGTGTGCACGCTCAGCAGATTCAGCCAGTCCCGCACGGCCCCCACCAGGAGCCCGACGCCGATGGCGAGCGTCAGGTGCCCGAGCCACTCCACCGGCGCGAACCACACCAGCAGCTGAGCACCTACCGCCAACCCCACGGCGATGACGACGCCCTCGAGGTTCCGGATGAACAGCAGCGTGGCCAGCAGCAGCAGCGCGCTGACGGACAGGGCGGCACCGGACCAACCGCTGAAGGCGGCCCACACCAGCGCTGCCCCGACCAGCGCGGGCACTGGGTAGCCCCAGAAACCGGTCCAGGCCGCTGATGCCCGGCCCGCCCCGCGGCTGATCATGGCGCCGGACTGGTCGAACCGCAAGTGGATTCCGCGCACCAGCCGTCCCGTGGCCAGCGCCGCGAACGCGTGGCCAAGTTCATGGACCGCCGTGACGAACAACCCGAAGTACCGCCAGCTTGCTCGGGGCACCGACAACAGCAGCGCCGCGGCCAGGATGACCGCCAGCTCCAGCACTCCGGCTTGGAGCGGTTCACCGCGCACGAAGCCGGCCGTGATCCTGGTCCACCATTCGGCGGCGATTTGCTGCAGCATGTTCCTCGTTTCATCCGTGGCTACGCGATATAACTAGACCACACAGCCCGCTGCCCACCACCGGAAAGCCCCATGAACAAGCTGGATTTCAAGAAGGACCAGAAGGAGCTGTACGCCCCGGGCAAGGATTTCCAGCTGGTTACCGTGCCGCCCATGCAGTTCCTGCAGGCGGACGGCCACGGCGATCCGAACACGGCGGACGGGTACCTGCGGGCGGTCGAGGCCCTATACGCAGTGTCCTACACGCTGAAGTTCACCAGCAAGAAGCAACTAGGGCGCGACTATGTCGTCGGTCCGCTGGAAGGCCTCTGGTGGGCGGAGGACATGACCGCCTTCACCCGGCGGGCCAAGGACGAGTGGTCGTGGACGATGATGATCCGCCAGCCTGACTGGCTGGAGCCCGAACACATCGAAGACGCGATGCGGCAGGCGGCAACCACGAAGGGTCTTCCCGCGGTGGGATCGCTCCGGCACGGATGGCTGGACGAGGGGCTAAGCGTCCAGGTCATGCACGTGGGTGCGTACGACGACGAAGGACCGGCCCTGGCCCGCCTGAAGGATGAATTCCTACCGGCCAACGAGTTGAAACCGAACGGGCACCACCACGAGATCTATCTCGGCGACCCGCGCAAGACCGAACCGGCCAAGCTCAGGACAATCCTGCGCCAACCGGTCCGCCGCGCCTGACCGTTCGGCAGCGGCGGCATGCTCTAGGGGCTCGGGACGGCCAGCCCGTGCGGTCCGGCCAGCTGGGGCTCGGGACGGCCAGCCCGTGCGGTCCGGCCAGCTGTGGCTGCTGCCCGCCTCGCACCGTCAGACACGGCCCGAAAGTTGACACTTCAACATTATTGCTGTCACTATTTGATTGAAGCGTCAAGTTATTGATGCTTATCGCTCGTTCCAGACGGCCGATCCTCTGACCATTGAAACGGTGAAAACATCATGACTAACTCCGCTTTGACCACCACTGCACGCACAGTTCTTCGCGTTGTCCTGGGCTTCCTCTTCGTCGCCCACGGCTGGCAGAAGTTTAACGAATGGACCATCGCCGGCACCCAGGCCGCCTTCGGCCAGATGGGCGTCCCGGCCGCCGATATCGCCGCACCGATCGTGGCCGGCCTGGAGCTCGCCGGCGGCATCGCCCTGATCCTCGGCCTGCTGACGCGGCTCGTGGCGGCCCTGTTGACGCTGGACATGCTCGGCGCCCTGGTGCTCGTCCACGCTCCCGCCGGCGTCTTCGTGGACGGCGGCGGCTACGAACTGGTGCTGCTGCTCGGCGCCGCAGCGCTGGCGCTGGCACTGGTTGGCCCCGGCCGGATCTCGGTGGACCGCGCCGTCTTCGGCAAGACCAAGCTGGCCCCCCTGGCTTAAGTCTCAGGCGGCCCGGCCGAACCTCGCCGGGTAACCCCCGGCACGGGCGGACACCCCAGCGGGCAACCGCCGGAACAGGCGGAAACCGCAACGGGCAAGCCCGGATCAAGTGGACGTCCGAACTAAAACGGGCAGGCGCAGCCGAAAGGCTGCACCTGCCCGTTTTTCCTGTCTCCGGCCGCAGCCGTTGGCGGCGCAGAACCTGCGCAACCCGTGGCGCAGAACCGATGCAACCGGTGGCGCAATTCCGCCGCAGACGCTGGCGCAGTGTACGGCGGCGAGCGGTGGAGGGGTTCGTTGCCGGAACACGTCCCGCGTTGCCCTGTGCACGGCGACCCGCGCCGGGCATGCAGCGGCGTATAACGTCAGGCGGCCATTAGAAGCGGCGGCGGCCCGCCTTGAGCGCCCGTACCCAGTTGGCGGCCCGCGTCCGCCATGTCCTGCGGCGTCAGGTCCCGGTCGGCCAAGCCCACAGAAAGCAGGTCAGCAGCATCTGCACATTCCTGCCGCGCGCGGCCAACGCGCCGGGAGGCCGATGGCATGGACTGAAGATGCAGCACAGCCCTTCCTTCGACCGCCGCCATTTCACGGTGAACTGCTGCCAGGAAGGCGGCCAGCCCCGACCCCAGCGACGCACAGACTGCCGCGAGGATCTCCGAGGAGGCCTCCTTACGGCCGCGTTCGATCTCCGAGAGGTACTGGAGTGACACGCCGGCCCGGCTGGCGACGTCGTCGAGGGTGCGCCGCTGGCGACGACGCTCCCTGCGCAGCACCGCCCCATAGACGTCGCGGAGCAAAGGCGGAGGCGCTGAACTTGGCCCGCGATGAAGCTTCTGAAGTTCGAGCACGGCGGAACTCCCTTCTGGCTGCTTCCATCGTAGGAAGCGGCGCCGTCGGCGTCAGCAGGGTCTGCTCAGGGCAGAAAGCGTCCCCGTCTGCGCCGGGTCCAACCGCGCGCCCGTCAGGAACCGGCCACGCAGGCCCCGGGGTGCCTTTGCCAACTAAGCGGCGCGTCCGGCAATTTCAGTCGATCAGCCGCTCGGACCCTTGTAGGGTGGCGGCATGGCACCTCTACGACCTATCGGTTATTGGCTGAAGCTCGTTGACCGGCTGCTCGACGAGCAGTTCATCGAGACCATGGAGGAACACGGCATCACCCGCCGGCAGTGGCAGATGATGAACCTGCTCGCGGACAAGCCATCCACCGCCGGCGAGCTCGCGGAAGCCCTAGGGCCTTTCATTCCGGAGGAAGAGGGCGAAGGGCCCCAGGAACCGGTCGAAGAACTTGTGGAAAGCGGCTGGGTCAGCGCCGAGAACGGCCACTATGCGCTGACCGACACCGGGCGGGCCAGCCTGGCCTCCCTCGGTGAGGTGATCGACCGCACGCGCGCCCGCATGGCGGACGGTATCAGCGAGGAAGAGTACACGGCCACCCTCGACGTGCTGGAGCGGATTGCCCGCAATCTGGGCTGGGAGGGCTAGGCACGACGGCGGCCGATCGCCGTCGTCGTCTCAGCGGAAGTTGGACTCTCCCAGGTAGGGTTCCAGGATCGATCGCTGGCGCTCATTCAGGCGCAGCAGCCGCCCGGTATCCGTGTGGAAGAACGCGAGCGTGGTTTCGGCCAGCACGCACTGCTCGGCGGTTACCGGGTCCATGATCCGGTAGGCGATGGTCAGGCTGGCGCCCTTGATCGCACTGATCCAGACCTCCACGTGTGCCGGGATGTTGCGGTAACTGAGCGGCCGGACGTACTTCACCCGGTGCTCCGCCACCAAAGCCTGGGTGGATTCGGGCAGGTCGGAGAAGACCGGCAAATCCACCTCGAGCCCGGGACCGCCGGTGCCGGCCGGAGGCCCGAACGCGTGGATGCGTGCCTCCTCCAAAATGCGCAGGATTTCCACGTTGTTGATGTGCCCGTAGGCATCCATGTCTCCCCAACGCATCGGCACGTTGCAGGTGAGGCGCTGGGCGGAAGGTGTCTGAGTCATCGCCCGATTCACTTTACCGGCCGTTCACGCTGGGGAAACCGTTTGGCATTCCGCATGGTGAACCCTATAGTGGGAGGGCGCCACAGGGTGTGACGCGCAACACAGGTCTCGTGATGAACACATACAAAACAGAAGATACAGCCAGCAGCACTGTGCTATTCGACGTTTGGGTGGACGTCGAACTGCATGTAGATACCGAGTTGGGACTCATCCAGTTCTGCCTCGAGGGGGAACGCGTTCTGGGGTGGTCCGACGATATTGACGCCATCGCTGCGGCTGCCGCGGATTCCGGCGGCGCCGCCCAGTGGTGCGAAAAATACTCCAAACTCCTGGTGCCGAGTTCACACAAGGGGGCGGGCAACCGCTTCTTCACCGTGGCCCGCATGGACCAGGACAACGACGACGACCGGGACCGGCCGGCGGCCTGACGTCTGGCATGTGACGTAAGCCGTCGCCGCGCCACCCGCGGACTTGGTTACCATGAAGCCGTGCCTACTTCTTCGCCCTCGCCCAGCCCGGAACGCGGCAAACTCGCCGACAAACTGCTCCGCGGCGGCACCGAGCCCGACCCGCGGTTCACGCTGGCCAACGAGCGTACCTTCCTGGCGTGGATCCGCACCTCGCTGGCACTCCTGGCCGGCGGCATCGCGGTGGAGGTCTTCACCGGCGGCGTCTTCGTCCCGGAAATCCGCAAGACCATCGCCATCATCCTCCTGGTCCTGGCCATGGCGATCGGCGGCGGCTCGTTCTTCCGCTGGCTCAACGTCGAGCGGGCCATGCGCCACAAGACTCCCCTGCCGCTGCCGCTGATAGCCCCGATCCTGGCGGTAGGCGGCGGTGTGGTGGCGGCCTTGCTGGTGGTCTTCGTCGTCCTGCGGCCGTCCTGATGCGACGCGCCCGCGCCGTGCCGGAGCCGGAACACCACGACGCCGGCCTGCAGCCCGAACGCACGTCCCTGGCCTGGAGCCGGACCACTCTGGCCATGATCGTGGCGACAGCCATGTTCCTGCGCTGGATGCCGGAATACGGCTGGTTCACCGGGACGCTGGTCGCCGTGGCGCTGTGCACGGCGTTCGGCATCTACATCACGCAGAAACTCCGGTACCGCCGGGCGGTCTCCGGCGTGGCCGACGAGAGGATCCACGCCGACGCCGCCGCTGCCGCCTGGGTTGCCGGCAGCGTGGTGGTGCTCGGCGCGCTCGGGATCTACGCCGTCCTGGCCCTGGACTGAACAACGACGACGGCGCCCCCGTGCTCGCGCGGCGTGATGCCGGGCGCGCGGGCGACTGACGGAAGCCCGGGGTGGTGCACCGCCGCCGCCCATCTCGGCCGGGTGCGCTCAGGCTATGGCGTCGCGGTAGACCCAGCGGCCGTCCTCGCGCACAAAGGTGCTCTTCTCCTGCTGCGTGCGGTCCCGGCCGCCCTCGCGGTAGCCGGCGCGGAACTCCACGGTGCCCACGCGGTCGGTTACGCCGCCGCGGACGGTCTTGAGGATTTCCAGCCCGGTCCAGTGCAGCGCGGGGTCCAGTTCGAGCCGCGCGGGCCGCGTTTCGGAATGCCACGTGCGCAGCAGATAGGCGGCATCCCCGACGACGAACGCCGTGTAGCGCGACCGCATCAGCGCTTCCGCCGTTGGCGCCTCGGCCTCGCCGCGGTGGAACGGCCCACAGCACTCGCCGTAGGCCCGGCCGCTCGGGCACGGACACGGCGTCGTCGTCGTAAGGGCCGGGGTTCTTGTGTTTCCCATGGTCAGTGGGACAACTGCAGGGCAGCCGCGTAAATGTCCGGCAGGTTGTCATTCCGGCCGGCCTCGCGCCGGGCCACCCACACCTCGAACGCGACCCGGACCACTGCCGCACAGGTCTCGAACGCCAGCCTGATCTGCAGGTCGCTCACCCCGTCGCGGCCGAACCGGTCCATCAGGGCCTCCACCAGCCCGGTTGTCCGGGTGGCATTGTGCTTGAGCATGGCCGCCTTAAGCAGGGGCTCCTTGCGGATGAGCTGGTTGACGAGCAACATGCGGCGGGCTGCCGGGGCGTCGTTGTCCGCGTACCCCTGCATGACCTCTTGGTAGACGCGCTCAAGCTCTTCGCGCGGGTTGCCGGCCGGATCGATGGTGAGCAGCCCGGCCTCGAGCGCGGCGTCGAAATCCTGGTGTGCCGGCAGCGCGGCTTCTTCCTTGCTGGTGAAGTACCGGAAGAACGTGCGCTGGGAAATCCCGGCGGCGTGGGCAATGCCGTCCACGGTGGTGGCATCCACGCCGTGTTCCTGAAACAGATGCAGCGCGGCCTCGCTGATTTCCGTCCGGGTCTGGCGCCGCCGTCGCTCCCTTAATCCGGGTGCAGCGACAGGGAGCTCAGCCGTGGTCGGGCCGGGCACATCGGTTCTGGAAGCGCCGCTGGTCGGCGTTTTCTGTGGCATAGCAGCTTCCAAGATACCCCATATTTGAGTATTCGCTGCCAATGTGGCAGTATCTGCCATAATGGCATGAAAGGGCATCAATGAACATTAAAGTTGGCGACACCCTCGTCTATCCCCCGCACGGCGCTGTCACCGTGACCGATCTCCGGACCCGGCCGTTCAAGGACTGCCAGACCAAGTTCGTTCAGTTCCGCGCGCATCACGACGGCCTGCTGATCGAACTGCCGCTGGGCAACGCGGAAACGGTCGGCGTACGCAAGGCCATCAGCAAAAAAGGCGTCAAGGAAGTCTTTGCGATCCTGAAGGCGAAGGTGCCGGAGGATCAGGAAAACTGGTCGCGCCGGTTCAAGGCCAACCAGGAAAAGATTAACAGCGGTGACATCTACCGGGTCAGCGAAGTGGTCCGCGACCTCTCGCTGCGGGCCATCGAACGCGGCTCCTCGGCCGGTGAAAAGCACCAGCTCGAACAGGCCATGCGGATCCTGTCCTCGGAGCTTGCGCTGGCCGAAAAGACTGACAACGAAACGGCACGGGCCATGATCGAAGCCGTTTTCGGCCCGCTGGAGGCCACCGTTTAACAGGCCGCGCCGCAGGAATGACGTCCGGGCGCTGCCGCTTGACGGCGCCCCGCTCCACCACGAGCGGGGCGCCGTCGTCGTTAGAGGATTCCCAGCGGTGGCCGCCGTCGGCGTTAAGAGGTTCCCAGCCGTGGGCCGCCGCCGTCGTTAGAGGATTCCCAGCTGCTGAAGCTGGTTCGCCAGGCCTTTCCCGTCGGAGGCGTAGATCCACGGGATGCTGCGCGCGGGTCCGACCGGGCCGTCCTGGGAACGGCCGCCGGCCAGCACCGCTTCGCTGACCGACAGCTGGCGGATGGCGATGGCCGCCACGTGGTCGGGATAACGCAGCGCAAAGCCGGCGTAAATGGCTTCGTCGTGCTGGCCGTCGTCGCCGATCAGCAGCCACTTGATCTGCGGGAATTCTTCGGCCAGCCGCCGCAGCTGATCCACCTTGTGCATCTGACCGCTGCGGAACCAGCGGTCCTTCGTCGGCCCCCAGTCCGTGAGCAGCAGCGCACCGTCCGGATACATGTTCCGGGACAGGAACCGCGTCAACGTCTGCGCAACGTTCCAGGCACCGGTGGATAGATACAACACCGGGCTGCCCGGATGCTCGCGCGTGACCCGCTCCAGCATCACGGCCATGCCCGGCGTCGCGTTGCGCGCATGTTCATCCAACACGAATGTGTTCCAGGCCGCGAGCATCGGGCGGGGCAGCGCCGTGACCATGACCGTGTCATCGACGTCGGACACCACCCCGAACCGGGTGTCCGGCGGCACCACGTAGACCGCGGCTTCCACCGGTTCCGAGTCCTCGCAGCGCAGCGTGACGGTGTGCCAGCCCGGAGCCAGGCTCACCGAAACCTTGGCGTCCACCACTCCGCCGCGGTCGGCCACCACTTGGTGCTCGATGCCGTCGGCGTGGATCGTCACCCGGGCGTTGGCCACCGGCGGGCTGATGAAATTCCGCCAGCCGCGGATGCCGTCGGCCACCAGCTTGGAGGGCATGCGGCCGTTGTCGAAGGCCCCGGGCCGCGCCATCACCACCCGGGCCAGCACGCGGATCCAACCGTCGGTGCCGTAGCCGGTAAACGGCATGACGGTGGCCACGTCGCCGCGCTGCCGTGCCCGCCGTTCCCGGACCGCCTGCCAGCGGTCTTCAAGGCGCATGCCGATTTGGGCTGCCTTTTCATGGAGATCGTCGCCGTTGCCGGTAAGGGATGCCATGGTCCAAGTCTGTCATGCACACGCTAACCGGCTCGAACCTGCGGCAGCGCGCCCCGCCGCGCGCCAACCACGGGTCCTCCCGACGGCATCGCCAGCCCGCCGATCCTCCCGGCGGTGCCGGGCGCTCCGCGGGTCTTGCCCGCGTCGGAGCGAACCTGAAGACTGGCCACATGACGTTTGCATCGCGGCACATCAGCATCGCCATCAACCGACCCGTTGGAGAGGTCTACGAGTTCGCCGCCAAACCCGAGAACATGCCGCAGTGGGCCGCCGGACTCAGCTCCTCCATCGGTGTGGTCGACGACGCCTGGGTCGCCGAGACCGACAGTGGACCGGTGCGGGTCACGTTTACCGAGCGCAATGACTTCGGCGTGCTGGACCACTACGTGACCTTGCCGTCGGGCGAAGCTGTCTACAACCCGCTGCGCGTGCTCGGCAACGGCGACGGGACAGAGGTGGTGTTCACCCTCTACCACCGTGACGGCATGGACGAGGCGGCGTTCGAAGCCGATGCCGCCGCCGTGGACCGGGACCTGCACACGCTCAAGAGGCTGCTCGAGGCCTAAACCGACCCCCGGTTCCGGACCACCCGGGCAGCCGCACCGACAGGACCGGCCGGCCCGCCGCCGTCGTCATTTTTCCGTGCCGCCGCGGCCAGGCGGACGTAAACTGAAAGCGCTGGTTCTGACGTCAGATGCGCCCCTACCAACAGCCGAGTTGTTACTCGACGAAGTTTCGAACTCATTGTCTGGGAGGAGAAATGACTACCGCATCACCGCATGCGCATCACGCACACGTCTCGCGCGGAAATGTGCGGAATGCCGCGATGACTTCGGGAATTGTTCTCTTGGTGATCGGTGTGCTGGGCTTCATCCCCGGCATCACCATGAAGTACGGAGAAATGGCTTTCGCCAGCGGCTCCGGCGCCATGCTGATCAACGCATTCCAAGTGTCCATGCTGCTCAACATCGTCTACCTGGTGGTAGGCGTGGTGGGCTACATCATGAGCCGCACCACCAGCGGTGCCCGGGACTTCCTCATGGGAGCGGGCATCCTGTACCTGGCGATGTGGCTGTACGGCCTGATCGTCGGCCCCGGCGAATCAGCGGCCAACTTCCTGTCCACCAATGCAGCCACCACCTGGCTCAACTTCGTCCTGGGCGCCGTGATGCTGGCCCTGGCCATCGCCTACATGGTGCGCCACCGGGACGAGGCGCGCGAAACACGCTAACCGAAGCCGTCCCGCCGGTTTCCGGCGGACGGTTTGCTGCGGACCCCAGTCGACATGACTGGGGTTCGCTGGCTTCCGGGGCCGTCGGATACTGGCTCCGTGACACTCATGATCCTGTGCGGCGTGCTGGTGGTCGCCGGGCTGGCCGCGGTGGCCTTTCGGGGCGGGGAGCGGTTCCAGCCTCCGCCGGGCCGTGACGAGGACCTGCGTCGGGACGACGGCACGCGCGTGTTCGACAGCGGCACCCACGGGAACGACGACGCGGCACTCGTCCTTGAGCGCGGCACCGACGGGAACGACGACGGGGCCCTCGTCCTCGAGCGCGGCACCTACGGGAACGATGAGGGAGCCCTCGTGCACTACGGCAGCACAGCCGTCGACGACGGTGTGCTCGTCCTGGACGGTGACACCCCCGGGAACGATGAGGGAGCCCTCGTGCACTACGGCACAGGCGTGGACGACGACGGTGTGCTCGTCCTGGACGGCGGCGCCCCCGGGAACGACGACGGGGGGCTCGTGCTCGCTGGCGACACCCCCGTGGATGACCACGCCCACGTGCCCGAGGGCGATATCCCCGGGAACGACGAAGGAGCGCTTCTGCGCCGCGGCCGCGCCCTGCCGAGCGGCGGCGGTGCACTCCTGGCGCACGTTGCGCGCAGGGTGCTGTGGTGGGCGACAGTGCTGCTGGTCGCAGGCGGGGTGGCGGGGCTGTGCATGGCGGGCGCCGGCGGCCGGTTGATCATGCGCCTGTTGGCGGTGACGTCGCCGGAAGACGACGGAAGGCTGACCGATAACAACCAGACCATCGGAGAGATCAGCCTGGAAGGGACCGGGAGCTTCGTCCTTTTCGGCGTGGCCATCGGCTGCGGGACGGCACTCCTCTACGGCTTGGTGCGGTGGTGGCTGCCGGCCGGCCGGGCCGGCGGAGCGGCCTTCGGGCTGTTGTTGTTATTAGTTCTCGGTACCGTGCTTGGGCCGCTGGAGCCGGACAGCCGGGACTTTGAGGTGGTGGGCCCGGGCTGGCTGTCGATCGCGGCCTTCTCCGCGCTCGCCATTGCCCACGGCATGCTCATCGCGGTGGCCACGGCCTGGCTGTCCCGTCGCGTCCCGCTGCTGCGGACGGCCAAGGACCTGCAGTGGTACCTTCCGCTGCTGCTCCTACTCGTCCCGCTGGGCGGCGCCAGCGTGGTGGTCGCGGCCTGGATCGTCGCCGCCGTCGCGGTGGGCTGGGCACTTGCCGCCCTCAGGGTGAAGCTCTTCGCAGACCCGTCCGGCGGGCGGCCTGCGGGCCCGGAGCGGCGGGAAGAACTGCTGCAGCGGAGGGTACTGCTGGGCGGACGCATCGCTTTGGTGGTGCTGGCTGCGGCCTGCACGCCCGGTTTCGTCATCTCCATGGCCACCATCCTTGCGGCCGAGCGCGGGTAGCCCACCTACTGCTGCGGCGGGGTTCAGCCGAAGGAACGGTGCCGCACCGATTTGCTTCGGCGGGTTCAGCCGACGGAACGCCCCAGAGAACAGCACCGCCCCCGCCTGATGGGGAAACGGCGGGGGCGGTGCTGGCCGGCCCGAAGGCCGGCGGCAGGACAGCCCGCCGAACGGAGGCCGGCGGGCGTGCCGGGCTTGGGGTTCTAAGCGGCGGCGTTCTGCGGAGTGCGGATGGTGGCGAAGCCTTGTGCCCACAGCACAAGCTGGTCGGCCATCGGGGCCAGCGTTCCGGCATTCTGTTCGGTCGGCTTGAACTCGGAGAAGTTCTCGAAGTCGGTGAACAGCGAGAACATCACCTGGTTGCGGACCACGGCCACCTGCAGCTCGGCCAGCATATTGCGCAGGTGTTCGGCAGCGCGGACGCCGCCCATCGAGCCGTAGGAAACGATGCCAGCAGCCTTGTTGTTGAACTCGACGTTCAGGTAGGACAACGCGTTGGCCAGGGCGGACGAGACCGTGTGGTTGTATTCGTTGGCCACGAAGATGTAGCCGTCAAACTCGCTGATCTTGGCCGACCAGGCCTTGGTGTGGTCGGCCTGGTAGTTCTGGTACGCGGCCGGGTAGGCCTCGTCCAGCAGCGGCAGGTTGAAGTCGGCGATGTCGACGACCTCAAAGGTGGCGTCCGTCCGAGCGGCCAGTTCGGCGGCGACCCAGTTGGCGACGGAGTCATTGACCCGGCCGGGGCGCGTGCTGCCGGTGATGATGGCGATCTTGGGGAGGCTGGCGGCGGCTTCGCTGCGAGCGGCCTCGGCCGGCTGGGCGACGGGTGCATCCGTGCGGGGCTCCGCAGCGGAGGCCGCAGGGTTGGCGGCAGACCGGCGGGCGCTGGACTTGCTGAAAAGATTCTTAAACCAGGACATTGCAGCCTTCGATAGATTGCTTGAGCTTTCAACTATCCTATCCGGCCAAAGAATGACATGTCAACAAAGGGCAAGGCTGCCCGCTCCGGGGCATGGGTGCGGCGACTGAAATCGCGCTGAATCCGGGACTGAATCCGGGCCGGCGCGGCGGAGAGGCGGGCTCTTCCGGGGTTCCGCAGCCAGGGTACGGGCGTGCCCATAGAAGCCGGCTCCCCTAATAGGGTGCCAGACACGCCTCCGGGCAACCCTCCCCTCGCCAACATGGCGAGACCGAACCCCACGAGGACACCCTCTCCCCCATCAGGGAGCGAGCGAACTGCCGGGCGGGCGGACGTGTTCGAAGATGACCGTGGTATTCGTGCCGGCAACCTCGGGGCGGACGCTGAGGTTGTTCGCGACCAGGTCGCGCAGCGCGTTGGAGTCCGCCACGGCTACATGGATCAGGAAGTCGCGGTCGCCGGTCACAAAGAAGATCCCCTCCACCGCGGGCAGGCCCGACAGGAAGTCCTTGAACTGGGTCAGGTTCGACCGCGCGTGCGCCTGCAAGCGGATGGAGATCAGCGCCTGCAGGCCGCGCCCCACGGCCGCAGGGTCCACGTCGGCATGGAAACCGCGGATCACGCCGCGTTCGCGCAGGGAGCGGATCCGGCTCAAGCACGTCGAGGGGGCGATGCCGGCGGCCGCCGCGATCGCGTTGTTAGGGGTTCGGGCGTCGGCTTGGAGCATCTCGACGATCAACCGGTCGATGCGGTCCAGCCCCGACCCCGCGGGAGCCCCGAACGGGCGTCGAAGATCATTCGATTCGACCATGTGATCACCACCACTTTCTGAACTTACTGCCTGCATGCCTCACTCTTACAGAATCTTCTCCTAACGGCTTGAGAAACGGGTAAACATTCTTCAGGATGGGTCCGAGAGAAGAGTCGACCCGAGGAGCACACGATGTACTCTCGCGCACACGCCCCGAGCACCGCCGTCGTCGTGGGTGCAGGCATGGTTGGCTTGGCCACCGCCTGGCATCTGCAGGAACGCGGCGTGGAAGTCACCGTTCTGGACCGATCCGGCGTCGCCGCCGGCGCCTCGTGGGGCAATGCCGGCTGGCTCACGCCCGGCATGGCCATGCCGTTGTCGGATCCGACCGTCTGGACCTACGGGCCCAAGGCGCTGGTTGACCCGACGGCGCCGCTGCACATTCCCGCCCGCCTGGACCCGCAGCTGTGGAAGTTCCTGGCTCGCTTCGCGCTGCACGGCACGCAGAAGGCCTGGGACCGGACCATGGCCGCGCTGACGCCGATCGACAAGATGGCGCTGGAGAGCTTCGATGAGCTGACCGATAACGGCGTCGAATCGTGGACGCGCAAGGGACCCTTCATCGTCGGTTTCGAGGCGGAGAAGGAAAGCCGCCACTTTGTCCACGAGCTGGCCAACGTGGAGAAGGCCGGCCAGTCCGTCCCGCTGAGCCGCCTGGACAACCCCCAGGTCAAGGTGCCGCAGCTGTCCGCCGGTGTCTCGACGGTGTTCGAACTGGAAGGCCAGCGGTTCCTTGAGCCCGGCCCGTTCGTCGAGGCCCTTGCCGCATCCGTGGTGGCACGCGGCGGGAAGATCATTTCCGGTGCCGAAGTGCGCTCCCTGCGCCACGGCCACACCGGGATTTCGGTGGAGACCTACGCGCATGAGCCGTTCCACGCCGACGTCGTGGTCCTGGCCACCGGCGCCTGGCTGCCCGATCTCGCCAAGCCGCTGGGTGTTCGCACCATGGTGCAGGCCGGGCGCGGATACTCGTTCAGCGTGGCCACCGACCAGCCGGCCGAGTTCCCCATCTACTTCCCGGCGCGCCGCGTGGCCTGCACCCCGTACGAGGGACGGCTGCGCATCGCCGGAACCATGGAGTTCCGCGGCCCGGACGAACCGCTGCAGACCGGCCGGATCGACGCGATCCTGGCCGCCGTGCGGCCGTTGTTCACCAACATGGACCTGGAGAACCTCGAGGATCTCTGGGTCGGCCCGCGCCCGGTCACGCCCGACGGGCTGCCGCTGATCGGCGCCACCCGCTCCCCCGGCGTGTACGTAGCCGGCGGGCACGGGATGTGGGGCATCGTGCTGGGCCCGGCGACCGGCAAGCTGCTGGCCGAACAGATTGTCACCGGCCGGGTGCCCGACGAGATCCGGCCGTTCGACCCGCTGCGCTGACCCCCGGCGACGGCCCGCCGACGGCCCGCTGACAGCTCGTCGGGGCGGGACTAATATGGGCGGCACGTGGAGCGCAATGCTCCACGGAAAGGTGACTGTCATGGAATCGCTCACGGTGCCCGGGCTGGACGCGCGGACCATGGAAGGACTCCGGATCCTGGCCGATACCCACCATCGCTCACCCGAAGCTGAGGCCCGGGCGATCCTGGTGCAGGCAGTACGCGGGCTGGGCGAGGCGGACGAACTCCTGGCTTCGATCATCGGCGACGACGATTCACGCCACGACGGCGAACGCCGGACCGGCCGGCAGTAGGCGGGCCCGTCGCCGCGCGGCGCCCGACCGCGCAGGCAGTCGACGCGCAGGCAGTCGACGCGCCGGCGCCGTCGAGCGCTCAAAACCGCGCCACCGCCGCCGAGCGTTCAAAACCGGGCGCCCGCCGTCGTCGTTGTTAAACAGGCGCTGCCCCGCACCGAAACGGTACGGGGCAGCGGAGCCTGCGGGAAATCAGCCGCCGAAGAGCGGCGAGACGGAGTTCCACAACTGGTAGACACCGAGGACCACGAACAGCAGGGCACAGATGCCCAGCGCGATGTTCGTGTGCAGGCGGTTGGCCCATTCCTTCGGGATCCGCTTGCCGTTGAGCAGGCCCAGCAGCGTCAGTGCCAGGAACGGCATGAACAACGACCCCAGGGCACCGTACAGCAGGATCAGCGCGATCGGCTTGCCCAGCATGAACAGCAACATGGGCGGGAACGTCAGCCAGAGGACGTAGAACTTGAAGTACTTGCCGCCCACGCGCGTGTCCGGGTGGCCGGACTCCTTCTTGCGCATGTTGCCCCAGAAGTCGGCGAACATCAGGGACACGCCGTTCCAGACGCCGATGATGGAGGAGAAGGAGGCGGCCCAGAAACCGACGAGGAAGCCGGTGCCGACCACGTCTCCATACTCATCCTTGAGTACCTCGTACAGGTCCAGCAGTCCTTCGTCGCCGGCGCTCAGTGAAACACCCGCGGTGCGGACCACTTCGGCGCCGACAATCAACATGGCGATGACGAAGATGCCGGTCATGACGTAGGCCACGGAGTTGTCGATGCGCATGACGCGCATCCACTTGGGTGTGTGCCAGCCCTTTTCGCGCAGCCAGTAGCCGTAGGCCGCCAGCGTGATGGTGCCGCCCACGCCGCCCGCGAGCGCCAGGGTGTAGAACACCGCGCCCTCTTCCTGCGGGATCATGGGCACCAGGCCGCCGATCATCTCCGGGATGTTGGGCACGGCGATGATGGCCAGCCCGACGACGGTGACGAACATCAGCCCGACGAAGAAGGCGGTGATCTTCTCGAAGGTGGCGTACTTGCCGAACCAGACCATGACAAATCCGGCCAGGCCCATCAGGATCGCCCAGGCCCACAGCGGCAGCACCGGGAACATCGCGGCCAGCGGCAGCGCTGCCGATGACATTGCCGTGGCACCGTAGACGAAGCCCCAGATCATGATGTACGGACCGAAGTACCAGGTGGTCCAGCGGCCCAGCGAGCGCCAGCCTTCGAAGATCGTCTTGCCCGTTGCAAGGGTAAAGCGTCCGGCACCTTCAACCAGGATGATCTTCAGGATGACGCCGACGATCACCGCCCAGAACAGCCCGTAGCCGTACCGGGAGCCCGCCACCAGCGTGGCCACCATGTCCGCGGCGCCGACGCCTGTGGCGGCGACAACGAGACCGGGACCGACGATCTTCCACTTGGCGGGAGCGCCGCCGTCGTTATCCACCCGTGCAGCGGCATCGAGCGTGCCCGGGGCATTGTTCTCAGTGGCCATGAGCCATGTATTCCTTACCGTGATGGAGCTTGTCCGCAGAAAGAGGGGGCAAGAGTGCCGCCCGTCACCGGACCCCGTCTAGTTTCTCACGCGTTCTGAACGCCCGGTCGGTAAATAGCCGAGGGGGCCACTCGCGGAACCGTTCGGCGCAACACAGGCACCCTTCGGCGGGAAAGTGGCGTGCGATTGTGGCCGTTCGCATAGGCGCTGCGGTTGATCACGGGGGTCGGTGGTGGCGTCGGACGGGGTCGGTCCTCGGGGTGCCGTGCTGGGGGTGCGGGCCGCGGGGTGCTCGAGGTGTGGTGCTCCCGCCCATGGCCGCTGCAGGCCTAACGCCGGGCCGGCGCCCAGGGGTCGCAGGCTTCGACCGCAAGCCGCCGATAGGCCTCGGCGTTGCCGGACACGACGGTCAGGCAGTGCCTGGAGGCGGTCGCGGCGATCAGCGACTCGACGGCCGGCAGGTCCTGAATGGCCAGCGGCGCCCAAGCCTCGGCCACCTGCTGGTCCACCGGCAGGATAAAGGCCGAGAACCGCGCGGTCAGCTCGACCAGCCACGCGTCGGCCTGCCCGGTCAGCGCGGCGTCTTGGGTACTCAGCGCGCGCAGCTCCCCCAGGGTCAGGGCGGAGATGTAGACCCGGGAGCGGCGGCGCCGCCGCAGGAAGTCGACGACGGCGGGGTCCGGACTTTCGCGCCTGAGCTCGACCACGACGTCGGTGTCCAGCAGCAGCCCGCGGGCCCGCCGCGGGTTGGAAGCTGCGGTCGGCGCCTGCGCGGCTGCGGGAGTCTGAGGCGTGGGCGCGGCCGTCGCCTGCGCGACCGCGGGGGCCTTCGCCGTCGGCACGGTCCGCGTGGTCATTGCGCCGCGGCGATGTCGCGCTGCTGGCCGCGGGGCTGCCGGGCGGCATCCAGCAGGAAGTCTACGAAGGCCTCGCGCGCTGCGGAAACCTGTTCATAGTCGGCCAGGCTCAAGACCTGCAGTTGCGGGGAGTGAGGGATGTCCATGGCAGCCGGCGCCGGGCGCCGCGTCCTTTCGCGTGCTCTTGCCCGCATCGGTAGCCGAGGCTGATGCGGGCCGCTTCGTCATCCGAACCACCCAACGAGCGTGGGGTTGGTATGTGGCCAAGTCGGAGCTTGGCGGCCACAGTTCTTGAAGCTGTTGGCAGTATAGCCAGAGCGGCCGCCTGACCGCCGGAGACCGCGGTCACATCGCGTAACAGGAATCCAGGGGCGGCACCCATGCCCCATTCGCGAAAATGTCGGTGCCGGACGGTAGACCTATAACTGCCGGCAGGCACCAGCTGGCGGCGGGATATCGTTGGGGGGACCCGCCGCCGGCCGGGTTGGCACCTGCGCACCTGTTTGAAGGAGGCACCGTGTTTCTGCTCGACTCCGAAGTCGACGGGGCTGACCGCGACCTGGTCTACACAGCCAGCGACCTCGTCGTCGCCGCCCAGTGCGAGTACCAGCTGCTGCGCAAGCTGGACGAGAAGCTGGGGCGCTCCCCCGTGGCGGATTTTGGCCGCGACGAGATGCTCGAGCGCACGGCGGAGTTGGGCGATCTGCACGAGCACCGGGTCTTGCAGCACTTCCGCGACACCTTCGGCGCCGGCGTGGCGGAGATTGCCGAGACCCGCAGCTACACGCGGCAGGATTTGCAGGCCAAGCACGACGAGTCGATCGCCGCGCTGCGCTCCGGCGCAGACGTGGTGTTCCAGGCGTCCTTCTTCGACGGCCGGTTCCATGGACGGTCCGATTTCCTGGTCAAAACCCACAACGACGGCGGAGCTGCCGCCTACGCGGTCTATGACACCAAGCTGGCCCGACACGCCAAGGTCACCGCGCTGCTGCAGCTGGCCGCGTACGGGGACCAGCTCCTCCAAGCCGGCATCGCCGTGGCTCCCACCGTGACGCTGGTGCTGGGCGACCGGCGGCACAGCAACCACAGCCTCACCGACCTGCTGCCGGTCTTCCGCGAACGCCGCACCAGGTTCCTCAACCTCGTTACCGCACACCGCGAACAGCCAGACCCGGTCCGTTGGGGGAACGAAAGGGTCACCGCGTGCGGACGCTGCAACTACTGCTCCGAACAGGTTGAGCTGCACCGGGACCTGCTGCTGGTCGCGAACATGAGCACGCTGCGCCGGCGCAAGCTGCGAGCGGCCGGGATCTTCACCATCGACCAATTGGCCGCCCTGGAACTTCCACCCGGTGAACCGACAGACGGCGCGCTGGCCCGGCTCCGCGACCAGGCACGAATGCAGACCGGCTCCGCCACGCCGGACGGCCGGGTGACCTACCGCAAGGACGGCACGGAACACGAGGTTTCGTACCGCGTGCTGGAGCAGCACACACTGTCCCGCCTGCCTGCGCCCAACCCCGGCGACATCTACTTCGACTTCGAGGGCGACCCGCTGTGGCAGGACGAGGACGGCGAGTGGGGGCTGGAGTACCTTTTCGGCGTGGTGGAAAATCCGCCGGCTGCCGGCACGGCCCCGCCGTTTAAGCCCTTCTGGGCGCACAGCCGCGCCGGCGAACGGCAGGCGCTGGCGGACTTCCTGGAATATGTCGCCGATCGGCGGCGCCGGTATCCGGGAATGCACATTTACCACTACGCCAACTACGAGAAGGCCGCATTACGCCGGCTGTCGCTGCAGCATCTGGTGGGTGAGGAAACCGTGGACGGTTTGCTGCGCGAGGGCATCCTGGTGGACCTCTACGACACGGTCCGGCACAGCCTGCGGATCTCGGAAAACTCCTACAGCATCAAGAAGCTCGAGCCCTTGTACATGGGAGACAACCTGCGGTCCGGAGACGTCAAGGACGCCGGAGCCTCCGTGGTCGCATACGCCCGCTACTGTACGGCCAGGGACGCCGGCAACGACGCCGAGGCAGACACGGTCCTGAAAAGCATTGCCGACTACAACGAGTACGACTGCCTCTCCACGCTGGAACTGCGCAATTGGCTCCTGCGGTTGGCGGCCGAGCGCGGAGTCGTGCCGGGGCGCACTGCCACCCCCGCGGCGGCCGCTGCCTCTGCCGCGAGTGGGACGTTGGCCGCCGACGACGAGCCGCTGCCGCCGGAGGAGCGGCGGCTGCACGACTACGTCGAGGCTGCCGCCGACAGGGCCGCCCGCCGAAGCGAAACGCTGTCCGCCGATGAACAAGCCGTCGCCATGGTCGCGGCCTCGGTCGGCTACCACCGGCGGGAAGCGAAGCAATACTGGTGGGCGCATTTCGACCGGCTCGACGCCCCGCTGGAGGACTGGGCGGATACCCGCGACGTCTTCACCGTGGATTCCGCGCGCGTGGTTTCCGGGTGGGAAAAGCCGACGTCGCGCAGCAACCCGGTCCGCGTGCTGCGGCTCACCGGCAGGCTGGCACCCGGATCCACCATCAAGGAAGGCAGCCTGCTCTGCCGGCTCTACGACCAGCCCTTCCCGGAGTTCCTCTGCGACCAGAACGACGGCGTCAATCACCGCGCGTTTTGTTTCGGCGCGGAAGTGCTGGAACTGGGTGCGGACGGTGAGAAGGACACGCTCCTGGTAAAGGAGCGGCTGCCCCGCGGTGCCGACGAGTACAGCGAGCCGCCGGTGGCGCTCACACCCGACCAGCCGCTGCCCACCACCTCCATCCGGCAGGCCCTCGCAGACCTCGCCGCTGCGGTTGCCGGCACACTGCCCGGCTTCCCGGCCGAACCGGCGCTGGACCTGCTGCGCCGTCGCCCGCCGCGGCTGGCAACGCTGGCGCGGCTGCCCGAGGTCCAGGACCACCCGGACGGCTACGTGGACGCCATCACCGCCGCCGTCGCCGACCTGGACGATTCCTACCTGGCGGTCCAGGGACCGCCGGGCACCGGCAAGACCTACGTCGGCTCGCACGCCGTCGCCCGATTGGTGGCCCGGGGCTGGAAGGTCGGTGTCGTCGGCCAGTCGCATGCCGTGGTCGACAACATGCTGCGCGCCGCCATCGAGAAGGCCGGCGTGCCGCCGGAAGTCGTTGCCAAAAAACCCAACGGCGACCACGACCTGCCGTGGCCCAACCGGAGTACGGACGATGTGGCCCGGTTGCTCGCCTCCCCCGGGGGCGCGTTGATTGGCGGCACGGCGTGGACCATGACGGGGTCTGCTGTCCCGCCGAAGTCGCTGGATCTGCTGGTCATCGACGAAGCCGGCCAGTTCTCGCTGGCCAACACGCTGGCCGTCTCCCGGGCCGCCAGGCGCCTGCTGCTGCTGGGTGATCCGCAGCAGCTGCCCCAAGTGACCCAGGGAACGCATCCGGAACCGGTCGACGAGTCGGCACTCGGGTGGCTCTCTGACGGCCATGCCACGCTGCCGCCGGAGCTGGGCTATTTCCTCGCCCTGAGCTGGCGCATGCACCCGGGCCTGTGCCGGGCCGTCTCCGTCCTGGCCTACGAGGGGCGGCTCAAGTCGGCGCCGGCCGCCTCGCTGCGACGGCTGGAAGGAGCTCCGCCCGGGGTGGAATGCGTGTACGTGAACCACCACGGCAACGCGACGTCGTCGCCCGAAGAGGCCACCGAGGTACTGGCCCAGGTCCGCCGGCATCTGGGCCTGCCCTGGCGCGCGGACGGCACGGCCCGGCCGCGCCCCCTGGCCGGAACGGACATCCTCGTGGTGGCACCCTACAACGCGCAGGTCCAGCTGATCCGTTCCGTGCTGGACGGCGCCGGGCTGGCGGAGGTCCGGGTGGGCACGGTGGACAAGTTCCAGGGCCAGGAAGCGCCGGTTGTGATCGTTTCCACCGCGGTGTCCGCCGCGTCCGAGGCGCCGCGCGGAATGGAATTCGTGCTTAACCGGAACCGGAACAACGTGGCTGTCTCGCGCGGGCAGTGGCGGGCGGTTATCGTGCGTTCCCGTGCCCTCACGGACTACCTGCCGGCACGGCCCGCCGGACTGGAGGAGCTGGGGGCGTTCGCGGGGCTCTGCGACTGCACGAACTAACCTCACCGCGTCCGCTCTCTGGAGGTGGAATGTCGTCTTCGGGGGTCAAACCGCCCGACAGGCTGCGGATGCGGGGCTACGTCAGTGGCGAAATTCGCTACGGTGCCAGCCTCGGTCATGTTTGAATGAGGATTGGCAGCTTGGCGGGCCAACCACCCGTTGTCCGTGCCGGCTGGAAGTGTGCACTGAGTAGTTTCCGCACAGTAATTCCGACGAGAGGAAGAACATGAGCAAGTACGAACTGCCCCAGCTCGACTACGATTACGCGGCCCTGGAGCCGCACATCTCGGCGAGGATCATGGAGCTGCACCACTCCAAGCACCACGCCACCTACGTGGCCGGCGCGAACACCGCGCTGGAGCAGCTGGCCGACGCCCGCTCAAAGGGCGAATTCGGCAACGTGCCGAAGCTGTCTAAGGACCTGGCCTTCCACCTCGGCGGGCACACCAACCACTCGATCTTCTGGAAGAACCTCTCCCCGGAAGGCGGCGACAAGCCCACCGGCGAACTGGCCTCCGCCATCGATGAGTACTTCGGTTCCTTCGACGCGTTCCGCGGCCACTTCGGCGCCGCAGCGCTGAGCCTGCAGGGCTCGGGCTGGGCCGTGCTGGCCTACGAACCCCTGGGCGGCAACCTGGTCATCGAGCAGCTCTACGACCAGCAGGGCAACATCCCGGTAGGCACCATTCCGCTGCTGATGCTGGACATGTGGGAGCACGCCTTCTACCTCGACTACGTCAACGTCAAGGCCGACTACGTCAAGGCGTTCTGGAACATCGTCAACTGGGCCGACGTCGCAGCCCGCTTCGACTCCGCCCGCACCGGCGCTTCCGCGCTGATCACCCCGGCCAAGTAACACTGGCCAACCGTGCTCAGGCACGGAGATGACCCAGGCACCGCCGCTGGGCCGGACAACCGGCCCAACGGCGGTGCCTCATCGTTAAAGATGTGTGTCGATGACTTCCTTTGGCCGCCCCGACAGCAGGCTCGTCCTGCGCACGGCGCCGGGCACCAAGCCGACCTAATCGACGGTCAACGACCAGGACTTGTTCGAGGCCGACGGCATCAGCAGCGATGACCAACCGGAACGTTTTTAGCCACGGCAAAGGCCCGGTCGGGGTGGTGACGCTGCGCGGGTGCGCATCGCTGGACCACTCCCGACCGGGCCTTCGTCTTGCTCAGCGGTAGGCGCTCATTCAGTGGCCGACGCTGGCGAGGATCTCCTCGAAGCTTTTGGATTCGACGCCGCCACGGCCGCGCTCGGTTACCGGAGCGCCCTCCACCAGGTCGACCAGTTCGGCGGCCGCCCGGTCCGAGCGCTCGGACAGCCCGCCGGTTCCCGCCTCGCCGGCGCCCCAGTCCTCCGGTGCGGCAAAGACCGTGGTTTGTACCGTGCGGGCACGGAGGTAGCTGAACAACGGACGGACGGCGTAGTCCAGGGCGAGCGAGTGACGGGCGCTGCCACCGGTGGCGCCCATCAGCACCGGTTTGCCGGCGAGCGCGCGCGGCTCGACCACATCGAAGAAGGACTTGAACAGCCCGCTGTAGGAGGCGCTGAAGACCGGGGTCACCACGATCAGCGCATCGGCTGCCACGGTTGCCTTGAGCACTTCGTCCAGCTTCGGCGCGGCGTAGCCGGTCACCATGTTGTTGGCGATATCGACGGCGTAGTCACGCAGCTCCACCAGTCGGACCTCGGCCTCGACGCCCTTCAGGCGGAACTGGTCCACGGCAGAGGCAGCCAATTGGTCAGCCAGCATCCGACTCGAGGACGGAACGCCGAGTCCGGCGGATATAACAACGATCTTGCGCTCTGACACTGAGACCCTCCTGGTTTGTTCATGCAATCGCATCTAGATGGGTCAACCAAGGCACCGCGAAGATTATTCCGGGGCGAGCCGACGGCGGAGGGCGGGGTCGCCATGCTTCCGCCGCGGGCGTCGGCCCGCAAGAAGCACACGAGCCGCCTTCGACCGGCCACAAGAGGTGTTGGACTGCAGGGTTAAGGCTGCCTCAACCCTAGCCAGCCCCCATCCAAGAGGGCTACCGTGGCACCCACCATCCATGACTTTCGGATCAGAGGAATCCCCATGAGCAGCAATCGAGCAGTGGCTTACAAGGAACCCGGCAAGGTCGAAGTGATCGACATCGACTATCCAAGTTTCACGCTCAAGGATGGTCCGGGGGTCCACCCGGACAACGTGGGCCGGCAGGTGTCGCACGGAGTCATCCTGCGCACGGTTGCCACCAACATCTGCGGCTCCGACCAGCACATGGTTCGGGGCCGTACTACTGCCCCGAAGAACCTGGTCCTGGGCCATGAAATCACCGGCGAAGTCGTCGACGTCGGCTCCGACGTGGAGTTCATCAAGGTCGGCGACATCGTCTCCGTCCCCTTCAACATCGCGTGCGGACGCTGCCGGAACTGCAAGGAGCGGAAGACCGGCATCTGCCTGAACGTGAATCCCGAGCGCCCGGGCAGCGCCTACGGCTACGTGGACATGGGCGGCTGGGTGGGCGGCCAGGCCGAGTACGTGCTGGTCCCCTACGCCGACTGGAACCTGCTGAAGTTCCCGGACAAGGACCAGGCGCTCGAAAAGATCATGGACCTGACCATGCTCTCCGATATCTTCCCCACCGGCTTCCACGGCGCCGTCACCGCCGGCGTGGGGGTTGGATCCACCGTGTACATTGCCGGCGCCGGCCCCGTGGGGCTGGCCGCTGCGGCCAGTGCCCAGTTGCTCGGCGCCGCCGTCGTGATTGTCGGGGACATGAACGAGGGCCGCCTCGCCCAGGCGCGCAGCTTCGGCTGCGAGACCGTGGACGTCTCCCAGGGCCATCCCAGGGACCAGATCGAACAGCTTTTGGGCGTCCCGGAGGTGGATTGCGGCGTGGACGCGGTGGGTTTCGAGGCCCGCGGGCATGGCAAGGACGCCCAAGAGGCTCCGGCCACCGTGCTGAACTCGCTGATGGAGGTTACTGCGGCCGGCGGGGCGCTGGGCATCCCGGGGCTGTACGTCACCGGCGACCCGGGCGGAATCGACGAGGCCGCGCAGAAAGGCTCGCTCTCGCTCTCGCTGGGCACGGGCTGGGCCAAGTCGCTCTCCTTCACCACGGGGCAGTGCCCGGTGATGAAGTACCACCGCGGCCTGATGATGGCCATCCTGCACGACAGGGTGCAAATAGCGAAGGCCGTGAACGCCACGGCCATCCCCTTGGAGGACGCGCCGAAGGGCTATGCGGAGTTCGACGCCGGTGCCGCCACAAAATACGTGCTCAACCCCAACGGTTACATCAGCTAGGCCCCGCGACGGGGCCTTGAACCTAGGAGCAAACATGGACACCGTCACCTTGGAAGACGCCCGCCGGGTCATTGCCGCCGCCGAGGCCAAAGCCGCCGACATCGGCCAGCCGATGAACATCGCCGTCGCCGATGCGGGCGGGAACCTGGTCTCGCACGTGCGGATGGACGGGGCGTGGCTGGGCAGCATCGACATCTCGATCAACAAGGCCTTCACCTCGCGGGCGTTCGACATACAGACCAAGGACCTGGGCGACAACTCGCAGCCGGGCAATCAGTTCTACGGCATCCATGCCAGCAACCACGGCCGCATCATGATCTTTGCCGGCGGGATCCCGCTCTCCCGCGACGGCCAGGTGGTCGGTTCGATCGGCGTCAGCGGCGGCTCCGGAGAGCAGGACCAATCGGTGGCGGAGGCCGGAGCGGCGGCAGTCTAGTTTTGGCTCCGGAGCCGGTCAACACCTGATTATCGGCACCGGGCCGCGGACCCGAGTCCGGGTCAGCGCCTGATCGTCGGGACCGGGCCGCCGGCCGGGATCCGGCGCCTGCTCGCCGGGCTTGGCCTGCTGCGCCAGCCGAACTGACCGGTACGCGGCTACATCCGGATGCCTGCCCCTGCTTGTTGCGTTCATCACGGCAGGCCTTCACCGCGTCCGCAGTCTGCGCCGCCACGATTCACTGCGCACTTCCCCGAGAGCAGCGCTGCGAAGGCTTGGTGCGCGCCGGGCCGCCAATGCTAACTGGAGGCTGCCCGGCGGAGGCGTTACTCCCGGGCGGGGGTCCGATAACGGCCGGGGAACGGCGTGTAACCTCCGAACACTCCCGGCGCGGGGCGCGGATAACGGCCCGGGAACGGCGTGTAACCTCCGAACACTCCCCGGCGTGTAACTTCCGCTCACTCCCCGGCGCGGGGGCTCCACTAACGGCCCGGGACCGGCGTGCAACCTCCGATCACTCCCCGGCGCGGGGCTCCGCTAACGGCCAAGCAGCGCCGCGAATCCAAGGCGGATGCACACTCCGCCCAATTAAAGGAATCACCTCAGACCGAGGAACTTCTGGTGACAAGGAACACGGATAACGAATTTGTAACGCCGCGTGTCGCTCCGGTAATTTTTAATTTGTTCCTATCTATCTAGGTAGGCATCCGGTCCGCCCGTCTAACCCTGCCAGCGGACCGCAAGAATCGAGCTTTTCATCGAAGGCAGGGGCGGAGGAACCACTTACGGTGCTTGGGGGCACCTCGGGGTGAAGTCCTCACCGGCACAGTCGCACTCTGAAATCCGACTGCCGGCAGGACCGAGTGAACTCTCGCTCGAATCCGACAGCTAACTTCGCAGGCGCAAGAGAGGAAACCCTGTGAACAACCCTGTGCGCGGTCGTCGCCGTTCCGACACCCCCACGAATGCCCTGTCCAAGATCTCGCGTTCCGCCCTGGCGAAGATCACCCGTTCCAGCGAGGGCTCCCCTGCCCGCCGCGAAGGGGAAGCATCCCCGGCGGCCTACTCCCTCGCCCGCAAGACCGGCCTGGCTGCCGTTGCCGCCGGCATCTTGGCCGCGGCAGTGGTCCCGGTGGCCCAAGCCGGCGGCACTACCGACGTTGGTTCCGACCGCGCCTCCGAGCAAAGCCCCGTGCAGATTCAGGCGGCCCAGGAGGCCGAAATCCGCTTTGACCGGGCCAAGGTAGCCAGCAAGGCTACGCCGGAGGAAGCCCAGGTTGCCGCCGAGGCCGCCGAAAAGAAGAAGGCCGACGAAAAGGCGGCGGCCGCCAAGAAGGCCGAGGCCGAGAAGAAGGCGAAGGCCGAAGCTGCGGCCAAGAAGGCTGCAGCGGAGAAGAAGGCAAAGGCCGCGGCCGCAGCCAAGAAGGCCGCCGCAGCCAAGGCGAAGACCGTCGGCTTTGCCACCGGCAAGCTGGCCGCTCCGATCCCGAACATGAACCAGACCTCCGGCTTCGGCTACCGCCAGAACCCGATCACCGGTGCTGCAGGCGAGCTGCACACCGGCATTGACTACGCCATGGCCTGCGGCACCCCTGTCCACGCGGCCGACGGCGGCAAGGTCGTCGAGGCCGGCTGGCAGGTTGGCGGCGGCGGCAACCGCATCGTGGTTCAGCACGGCAGCGGCCTGAAGACCACCTACAACCACCTGCAGTCGATCGGCGTTTCGCTGGGCCAGAAGGTGGCCAAGGGCCAGGCCATCGGCCAGCTGGGCACCACCGGCAACTCCACCGGCTGCCACCTGCACTTTGAGGTTGTCAAGGACGGTCAACTGGTGGATCCGGCAGGCTGGCTCTAACCCACCCTTGACGACGGCGGACCTTCCGCCAGCGACGACGGCGATGCCCACGCGGCATCGCCGTCGTCGTTAAGGGCGGGTCAGGCGAAGGGCCTCGACACCCGGTCCAGGGCGGCAACTTCGTCGGCGGTCAGCTCCACGTCCGTGGCGGCCATCAGCTCCGGCAGCTGTTCGGGCGTCCGGGCGCTGGCCAGCGGAGCGGTAATGCCGGGCTTGGTCAGCAGCCAGGCGAGCGCGGTTGTCGTGAGGGAGATGCCGCGCGACTGGGCGACGGTCTCCAACGCGTCGACGACCGCGAAGCCCTCGATCGTGAGGTAATCACGGAGCATGCCGCCGCGCGGGCTGCTGTCGGCGTCATCCGTCGAGTGGTACTTGCCGGACAGGAAACCGGCGGCCAGCGAGTAGTACGGGAACACCGAGAGGTTGTGTTCGCGGGCCAACGGAGCATAGCCCTGTTCGTAGTCTTTGCGGGCCACCAGGTTGTAGTGCGGCTGCAGCGCGACCGGCAGCGCGAATCCGTTCTGCTGGGCGATGTCCATCCACTCGGCGATGCGCTCGGGAGACAGGTTGGACAAGCCGATCTGGCGAACCTTGCCCTCCCTCACCAGGGCGTCGAACGCGGCGGCCGCCTCAATCAACGGGGTGCCCTCGTCGTCGTAATGGGCGTAGTACAGGTCGATGTATTCGGTGCCCAGCCGCTGCAGCGAAGCCTCGGCGGCAGCAGCCACGTTCACCGCCGACAGTCCCTGGAGCTCCGGATGGCCGCCGACCTTCGTGGCAATGACGACCGATTCGCGGTTTTTCCGTTCGGCCATCCAGCGGCCGATGATCTCCTCGGATTCTCCCCCGCGGTTACCCGGAACCCACGCGGAGTAGCTGTCCGCGGTGTCAATGAAGTTGCCGCCGGCCTCGGTGAAGGCATCCAGCACCTGCTGTGAAACGGACTCGTCCGAGGTCCAGCCGAAGGTGTTGCCGCCCAGAGCGAGCGGGAAGATCTTGATGTCCGAAGTGCCGATCAAGCGCATCGAAGGTCCTTTCGAAGGTCAGGGGCGGCCTTCGCATGCCGCTTACGTTTAACCTAGCAGCGGCGGACGGGCTCCCCGGACGCGGGAACGGCGCAGCCTGGCGGTCGGGAGCCCCGCCGGGCAGTAGCTCGCTCCCCTAGACTTTACGTATGGCCGACTCGCTGACCCCGCAGCAGCGCAGCGCCAACATGGCCAAAATCCGCGGCAAGAACACCAAACCCGAGCTGTTGGTCCGGAAACTGCTGCATGCCAAGGGATACCGCTACCGCCTGCATGGCAGCGCACGCGGCGGGAAGCTGCCGGGCAAACCGGATCTGGTTTTCGCCGGACGGCGGAAAGTGATCTTCGTCAACGGCTGCTTCTGGCATGCCCATGACTGCAGGGCCGGCCGGCATGCGCCGAAGTCCAATGCCGGCTTCTGGGAAGCCAAGCGGACGCGTACGGCTGCCCGCGACGAAGCCCAACGGTCGGCGCTGCAGGCGGCCGGCTGGCAGGTCCTGACCGTCTGGGAGTGCGAGTTCAAAAAGACCGGCGATCTGGCCGCGCTCGAGGACAAACTGGTCGCTTTCCTCGCCTGAGCCGGCCCACTGGCAACAGCCCCTCCGCCCGAGGGGAAAATCCCGGGGTGGAGGGGCTGTTGGCCAGGGGGAACGCGGCAATGGGTGGACCCCCGTCCGGGTTGGGTCAGAGGTGCGTGGGGGCGAACATCTTCAGCAGTGTCTCGACGACGACGACGTTCGGTCCCTCGGCGGCGAAGCTCTCCCGGAGTGCGGGGCCGACATCCTCCGGCGCTACCCGGCGTGCCGGCACACCAAAGGCCTGTGCCAGCGCCACGAAGTCCGGCCGCGCCAGTTCCGTTGCCGTCGCCCGTCCGAACGCGCCTTCCATGTATTCGCGCAGGATGCCGTAGCCGCCGTCGTCCACAATCAGCCAGGTGACCGGAAGGTCATGCTGTCGGACGGTTGCCAGCTCGCTGATCGAATACATGGCCGAGCCGTCGCCGGAGACGGCCAGCACGCGCGCGGGCTTTCCCTGGCTGGCCAGGCCGACGCTGCCGCCGATGGCGCCGGGAAAACCGTAGCCCAGGCCGCCGGCGCCCTGCGCCGAGTGGAATTGACCGTCGCGCGAGTCCCAGCAGCTCCAGGCCCAGTACGCGGAGATGGTCATGTCCCAGAAGGTTTGCATGTCGTCCGGCACGGCCTCGCGGATGTCCGCCATGAAGGTCCGCTCCTTGGCCAGGTCCTGGCTGTTTAGGCGGGCCTGGACCTTGGTCAGGGTGTTTTTGACCAGCTGCTCGGGCGTTTGGCCGTGCCAGTCGGGTCCGTTACCCGGATCGCCGGAGAAGGCAGCGTCCAGCGCCTGCAGTGCCTGGCCGGCGTCGGCGCGGATGCCCAGGGCCGGGCCGTTGGACTCCAGGACGCGGGGTTCGGCGTCGATCTGGATGATCCGGCCCCGCGGTTCCATGGTGAAATAGTTGCTCGTCACTTCACCCAGCGACGAGCCCACGACCAACAGGACGTCCGCCTCTTCGAGGAGGTCCGTGACGTACCGGTCCTCGACCCAGGACTGCAGCGAGAGCTCGTGGTTCCACGGGAACGCGCCGTTGCCGCCCGGCGAACAGACCACCGGGGCACGCAGCTTTTCCGCGATGGAGCGCAGCCACGGTTCTGCCTTGCCCCGGCGGGCGCCGCCGCCGGCGATGATGGCCGGCCGCTTGGCCTCGGAGAGCCAGTGCACGGCTTCCTTGACCAGCTCGGTCCGCGGCGGGTTGTCGAACGCCTCGGCCAGCGCGTCCTCCACCGGCGGCACCATGATCGGGTCCAGCAGCACGTTCTGCGGCACCTCCACCCAGACCGGTCCCTGCGGCGACGAGATCGCTTCGGTCCACGCGTCCTGAATGGCCGACGGGATGCCGGACGCGTGTTGGATCAACCGCTGGCTCTTGGTGACGTTGGCCGCCGATGCCTTTTGGTCATCGAGCTGGTGCAGCATGCCCTTGCGGCGCGCGCCCAGGCCTTCCAGTGGAATCTGGCTGGCAATGACCACCATCGGCACGCCGGTGGCATAGGCCTCCTGCAGCCCGGCCAACGAGGTCAGGGCGCCGGGGCCGGTGGAGAGGAACAGCACGCCGACCTCGCCGGTGGCACGCGAGAACCCGTCCGCCGCGAAGGCGGAGTTGTTCTCCACCCGGGATGAGACGAAGCGCAACGGCGAACGGGACAACGCGTCGAACAATCCCAAGGCATGCTGCCCCGGGATCCCGAACACCGTCGTCGCGCCCAACGCACTGAGGGTTTCGACGACGAGGTCCCCGCCGTTGCGAACGGTCGGTTCGGCCGGGGCCGTGGAGTCGGCTTTCCCTGCTGCTGTCATTTGAAGGACTCCTGATCCGATCCCTTGCCGCCGCCGACGGTGGCGCCCGCGCGCTTCAGCGCCTGAGCACTGTAGCCGTTGCCGGACCCACGTGCCGCGGTATCGGCCATCAGCGAGACAAGTTCGTACGCCACGTGGCTGCCGGCAACCCCTGTCATCTCCGCGTGGTCATAGGCGGGGGCCACTTCCACCACGTCGGCGCCGACGAGGTTCATGCCGCGGAACCCGCGGATGATTTCCAGCAACTCGCGGCTGGTGATGCCGCCGGCCTCCGGGGTGCCGGTGCCGGGTGCGTGGGCCGGATCCAGTACGTCGATGTCGACCGAAATGTAGAGCGGGGTGTTGCCGATCCGGTCGCGCAGCTTGGCCACCACGTCGCGGACGCCCTCGTAGTAGACGTCCGAGCTGGTGACGATGCCGAAACCGAAACGATGGTCGTCGTCGAGGTCCTTCTTGCCGTAGAGGGGGCCGCGGGTGCCCACGTGGCAAATGGCCTCGGTGTCCAGGATGCCTTCCTCCACGGCCCGGCGGAACGGAGTGCCATGCGTGTACTCGGCACCGAAGTAGGTGTCCCAGGTATCGAGGTGCGCATCGAAATGCAGCATGGCGACCGGACCGCCTGCCCGCTCGGCGGCCGCGCGGAGCAGCGGCAGGGCGATGGTGTGGTCACCGCCGAGGGTGACCAGCTTGGTGCCGGCTGCGGTCAGGTCGAGGGCGTTCTGCTGAATGGTCTCGATGGCTTCGTTGATGTTGAACGGGTTCACCGCCATGTCGCCGGCGTCGGCCACCTGGACCTCTTCGAACGGGCTCAGGTCCCACGCGGGGTTGTACGGCCGCAGCAGCCGCGAAGCCTCGCGGACGTGGTTGGCGCCGAAGCGGGCGCCGGGGCGGTAGGACACGCCGGAATCGAAGGGTACGCCGACGACGGCGATGTCCGCCTGCTGCACCTGGTCCAGGCGGGGCAGCCGGGCGAAGGTGGCGGCTCCGGCGTACCGCGGGACGCGGGACGAATCGATCGGGCCAAGATGGCCGTTGGCTTCCACACGTAGCTCTTCCATGGTTCTCCTCTGAGGGGTGCGGGCGGCGGGCTGGGGGTCGGCCATTCGGAGCCGCGGATGGCTGCATGCCGTACTGGAACGACCGACCGACGGTTGCCTCATGTGCAACATCTGTTGCCTGTGATGTTATTTGTGGTGGGGATAACAGTCAAGACCGCGGTACGTGTGGCACGGACACCGGCGCGGCGCGGGCGCTAGCGCGACACGGGCACTAGCGTGCGGCGGCCGGGACCAGCGTCCAGGTGACGATGGCCTCTTCGTCGGTCTCATTGATCCACGTGTGCGGCTCCCGCCCGGAGAAGGAGATGGTGTCACCGGCGTCGAGTTCGTAGCGCTCGGAGGTAAAGACCAGCGTGATTCTGCCGGCGATCACGTGCAGGACATCCACGTCGCAGTCCACGGAGTAGAGATCGGCCTCCCCGCGGCCCCGCGGTTCGATCACGGCACGGATGATTTGCAACCGGCGCTCGTGCCGGGCGGTCAGCAGCTCCTCCTTGATGCCTTCGCCGCCCAGATTGATCCGCGGCCCCTCCCCCGCGCGCGAGACGTGCGTTTCCGGCATCGAGAAGAGGTCACCGATGGAGATGGACAGCACCTGGCACAGGGTGACCAGCGATGCCACCGACGGCGAGGTCAGGTCACGCTCCACCCGGCTGAGGAATCCCTTGGTCAGCCCCGTCGAATCCGCCACCTGTTCGATGGTCATGCGCTGACCCTGCCGTGCGGCGCGGATCCGCGAACCTATGGCCACCGGGTCATTGCTGGGCTCGACTGGCAGTGCCTTCACTAATCATCCTTCTCGGTGCAGAGTTGACGGAGGTGGCATGCAGGGGTGGCCGAACCACCCCTGCGGAACCAGCGGCAGCGTGGCCGAGTTGACCTGTGCCGCGTGCCACATTTAGCTTAACACTCAACACTTGTTGCCCCACAGGCAATCTTCGGCATGTGTTCCGCGCTATTCTCCCCTGGAGTCTCCCTTGGACAATCAAATCGTCAACGTCGTGATCGTGGTGGCCTATCTGGCCGCCATGCTGCTCTTCGGATGGTGGGGCAAAAGCCGCACCAAGAACACCAGCGACTATCTGGTGGCCGGCCGCCGTCTCGGCCCCGTCCTCTACACCGGCACGATGGCCGCCGTCGTTCTGGGCGGAGCCTCCACCGTCGGCGGGGTGGGCCTGGGCTACAAGTGGGGCATCTCCGGGATGTGGCTGGTGGTCGCGATCGGCTCGGGCGTGCTGTTGCTGAGCCTGCTCTTCGCCCCGACCCTGCAGAAGTTGAAGATCTACACCGTGGCACAAATGCTCACGCTGCGGTACGGCGTGCATGCCACCAAGGTGTCGGGCATCGTCATGCTGGCGTACACGCTCATGCTCTGCGCCACGTCCACCGGGGCGTACGCCACCATCATGGTGGTGCTCTTCGGCTGGGAGCGCTGGCTGTCCATCGCCGTCGGGGGCGCCATTGTGCTGATTTACTCCACGGTCGGCGGCATGTGGTCCATCACGCTGGCCGACATGGCACAGTTCATCATCAAGACTGTCGGCGTCTTCCTGCTGATGCTGCCGTTCACCTGGTCGGCCGCCGGCGGCCTGGACGGCATCCGCTCGCGCGTCGATGCGGAGTTCTTCTCGCTGACCGGCATCGGCGTCCAGACCATCATCACCTACTTCGTGGTCTACACGCTGGGCCTGCTGATCGGCCAGGACATCTGGCAGCGCGTCTTCACCGCCCGCAACCCAGGGGTCGCCCGCTGGGGCGGCGCGACGGCCGGCATCTACTGCATCCTCTACGGAGCAGCCGGCGCCCTGATCGGCATGGCGGCCTCCGTGGCGCTGCCGGCCATCGAAGTCGAGGACGACGTCTACGCGGACGTGGCCATGAACCTGCTGCCCATCGGCATCGGCGGCATTGTGCTGGCCGCGGCCGTGGCCGCGATGATGTCGACGGCGTCCGGCTGCCTGATTGCCGCGGCGACGGTGGCCCGCGCCGACGTGGTGCCGTTCGTGGCCTCCTGGTTCGGCAAGCACGTCCATTACGACCACGAGAACACCGAACACGATGTGGCCGGCAACCGGTGGTGGGTCTTCGGCCTGGGTGCTGTCTCCATCCTGCTGGCCATCGTGGTGCAGGACGTGGTCGCCGCGCTGACCATTGCGTACGACATCCTGGTGGGCGGCCTACTGGTCGCGATCCTGGGCGGCCTGGTCTGGAAGCGCGGCACCGGCCTGGGCGCCGCGTGGTCCATGGCGGCCGGCACCATCGTCACGCTGACCACCATGATCGTGCTGGAGATTAACGCCGAGGAACAATATGCCGGCGTTTACGCCAACGAGCCGATCTACTACGGCCTGATCGCCTCCGCGCTGGTCTACGTGGGAGTGTCGCTGCTCACGAAGCCCACCGATGCCGCCGTGCGCCAGGCGTGGGACCGCCGGGTGGCGGGGCAGGCAACGGAGGAAGTCCCGGTCGAGGGCCCCGACGAGGTCGCCACGCGCTGACGCGGTGCGCTGCCACCTACGTCTGCTGGCGTGGGCTCTGCCCCGAACGGCAGCTGAGGCTGGCGCCTTGCCCGAACGGCTGCTGACGCTGGTGCCTGGGTCCGGCTAGGAGACGGTGACGGCGGGGCGGTCCTCAAGGGACCGCCCCGACCGGCTACAATGGAGGTTGCGAAGGGGAGTAGCTCCACCGCCGCGCGGTTAACGCGCACTGGGCGTGGAGGCCTGTCGACACACTGGCCAGCGTTAGCGGCCCGGCAGTCCACCTGAGCGCAGGGCAGGTACCGCCTGTTCCGCTGCGCCCGGGCGAGCGAGACCTTCGGTCAGTTGATGGTTAACTGACCGGAGATCATCGAACCGTCTCCGGTCCGACTCAGGAGCAGCGTGACAACGAGCCCCGATCCAGCCGGCCCCGACCCTATGGACGCCCACACCGACGGCAAGGCATCGCCGACGAAATCCGACATCCGGCTGTGGCGCCGCTATCTCGCCGACGAACGCGCCGAAGCCGCCATCTACCGCGATCTGGCAAGGCGCCGCGAGGGCGAGGAACGCGAGATCCTGCTGGCCCTGGCCGACGCCGAGGGCCGGCACGAAAAACACTGGCGCGATCTGCTGGGCAAGCACGCCGGACAAAGGCTGCGGCCCTCGTTGCGCCGGACGGTGCTGCGGTTCCTGGCCCGCAGCTTCGGCTCGGTGTTCGTGCTGGCCCTGGCGCAACGGGCCGAGAGCCGCTCCCCCTACGGCAGTGAGCCTGCGGCGACCGAGGCCATGGCCGCCGATGAACTGATTCACGAAGAGGTCATCCGCGGCCTGGCCACCCGCGGCCGAGCCCGGCTCTCCGGCAACTTCCGTGCGGCGGTCTTCGGCGCGAACGACGGACTGGTCTCGAACCTTGCCCTGATCATGGGCATCGGTGCCACCGGGGTCTCCAGTGGATTCATCCTGTTCAGCGGCTTCGCCGGCCTCCTCGCCGGCGCACTGTCCATGGGCGCCGGTGAGTACGTGTCCGTGCGCTCCCAGCGCGAGTTGCTCTCCGCCACCCGCCCCACCCAGATCACCCTGCAGGCAGCGCCGGACCTGGACCTGAACGCGAATGAACTCGTGCTCGTGTACCGTGCGCGGGGCATGACCCAAGAAGCAGCCGAACACCGTGCCGCCGAACGGATGGGCTACCTGGACTGCGACTGCGATCCGAGCCTCTCCCTGCAGCCGCCGGAAACGTACATTAACGATTATCAGGAGATCGGCACCGGCTGGAATGCCGCCCTGTCCAGTTTCCTGTTCTTCTCGAGCGGGGCGCTGATTCCGATCCTGCCCTACATCTTCGGCATGCAGGGTACCGCGGCCGTGGTAGTCGCGCTCGTGCTGGTCGGCGTGGCACTGCTTGTCACCGGCGGAATCGTGGGGCTGCTGTCCGGGGCCTCGCCGCTCAAGCGGGCCCTGCGGCAGCTGGCGATCGGCTTCGGTGCGGCGCTGGCCACCTACCTGCTGGGTTCCTTGTTCGGCACCACAGCGCTCTGACCCCGCCGGCCGCCCGTCCTGTTCACCCGCGGGCCACCGGACAGACCCCTACCGTTTGTCTCACGGCTTGGTTACCCTGAGGCAAGCGGGGCAACGATGCACCGCCGTCCGCCATGCCGAGGGGGACCATGAATTGGCCGCCGACCGAGGGCCCGGGCCATGCGCCGGGCGGGGCCCGGCCTGTGCCGGAAGCCGGGACGGGGCAGGACCCCCAGCGGGTCGCCACCGACGCCGCCGAGCCCCGGAAGCCGCAGCCCGACCAGGGGCAGGTCTGGATCAACCCGACAGCGCGGCCGGCGCGCGCTCCCGTGCAGATGCCCACACTGACACGGGTCCCGCAGGCCCCGGCCGCCCGGAGGGAACCGGACCACCGGGGCCCGTCACCGTTCGGCAAATTCATCCTGCTGGCCGCCGCTGCGTCACTGGCGGCGTGGGCCTTCATCTGGATGGCCCAACCGGGGCCAGCCCCGGCTGTGCAATCCGGCGGGGCCGCCGCCCTGAATGGGGTACCGTTCGATGCCGGCTCCACTGTCAAGGGTCCGGGCCATGGCGGCTTTCCGCCGTCGGGAGTCGACGCCGCGGACGAACCGCTGGGAGTGCCCGCACCCCTCAATGAGGAGAGCAGTTCCTACCGATTCCTGCCCTCGCCGTCCAAGCAGGACTACCTCGCCTACGACCCGTGCCGCCCGATCCGGTATGTGGTCCGCACTGCCGACTCCCCCGCGGGCAACATCGAGCTGGTCCATGAGGCGGTGGACCACGTCTCGGAGGCCACCGGCCTGCAGTTCATTTACGAAGGAACCACGACCGAACGGCCCGCCGAGCGGCGCCGGTCCTACCAGCCAGAACGCTACGGCGAGCGCTGGGCGCCGGTGCTGATCGCTTGGTCGGACCCGGAGCAGAGCCCCTCCCTGGCCGGTCCGACCATCGGCTTGGGCGGCAGCGGCTGGGCATCGCGGGGCGGGGTTTCCGCTTACGTATCGGGTCAGATCGAACTGGACACCCCGCAGTTCCGCCAGCTGCTGGGTGCCCCCGATGGCAAAGGCGCCGCCCGGGCGATCATCATGCACGAGCTGGGTCACCTGATCGGCCTGGACCACGTTGAGGATCCCAGCCAGCTGATGTACGCGCAGGCCTCGCACGACATCCTCACCTTTACCGACGGCGACCTCACCGGCCTGGCGTTGCTGGGCCAGGGCGAGTGCGTGCCCGAGCTATAGAACCTCGAGGGCCTGTTCCACGGTGTCCACGAGGTGCACGGAGCCTTCCATGGACCGCCCGCGCGCCAGCGCCTGCAGCAACGGCCAGGCCGGCATTTCCTCGGTCCAGTACGTGCGCCCGACCAGCACCATCGGCGAGAGCGCTTCCGGGGTGGCGTAGTAGTTTTCGCAGGCGTCCTGGAAAATTTCCTGCACCGTGCCGCCGGCGCCGGGCAGGAACACGATTCCGCCGTCGCAGCGCTGCAGCAGCACGGCCTCGCGCAGGGCGTTGCCGAAGTACTTGGCGATGTGGGTGGCAAATAGGTTCGGCGGCTCGTGCCCGTAGTGCCAGGTGGGGATGCCCAGATTCGCGACGCCGGGTCCGGCTTCGGCGAGCACGTCGGCCGCCGCGCGGGCCCAGTCGGTGACGGACGGCCGGAAGCCGGGGACCCCGGCCAGCCGGTCCAGCGCGTCGGCAAACTCGTCGTCGCCGGACGCGGAGAGTCGCGCGCCCAGGTTGGCGGCCTCCATCGCGCCCGGGCCGCCGCCGGTCGCCACGGCATACCCCTCCCTGGCGAGCAGCCTGCCCAGCCGGGCGGCGCCGTCGTAAAGGGTGCTGCCCCGCTCGGCAGCGTGCCCGCCCATCACCCCCACCATCCTCCGGCCGGCGAACACGGTGGAGAACAGCGCCTCCATGGCGTCGCCGATGGCATGGTCGTGCAGGCTTGCCGCGAGGGTGGAGTCCAGGTCATGGCGGGTGGCGGACCGCGACGACCAGGCGTAGACCTGCGCGTCCAGCGTCCCTTCGTAGGGTCCGGTGTCCAGCCCGCTGTAGAGCTCGGCGGCGGTGTAAACCTGGCCGCGGTACGGGTCGAACGGGACGCCGGGCAGCGTGGGGAAGATCAGCGCGCCGTTGCGGTGCAGCCAGTCCTCCGTGGCGGCCTCGAACGTGCACCCAAGGAACACCGAGCCGGCCGGGTCCATGCTGAGCAGGGCCTCCGTGCGGCCGCTGAGATCCACCGATTGGAAGTGCCAGCCGTTCATCGACGGCGGCCCGCCGTCCGTCGCCGACCGCCGCTCGGGCCGCGGCCGGCGGTCTGGCCTCAGGCCGTCCGGTCCCCCGCCTGGCTGTGGTTCGCCGGAAGGCCTCGCATGGCTGGCGGGCCGGCGTCCGCCGTCGCCCGCTGCCCCGGCTCGAGGAGCCTGGGCGACGAGCCGGTCGAAGTGCTCGAGCGACTCAATCTCGACGACGCGCGGTTCCTTGTGCAGTGCCGCTGACGCTCCCATGCAGCCAGCATAACCGTCGACTCGAAGCTGCCCGCGGCGGTCGCGGCGCTACCTGTTGCTGGCTTCGGTTTGGCGCAGGTCCGTGTGCGCCGGCGGGTTGCCCTCGGTCGCGGAGGTGATCGCGAGATTCCCCTCCGAGGCCGCCTCGGCCAGGACGTCCGGCTCCAGCGAGGTGGCCAACGGCTTTTCCACCACGAACATGCACAACACGGTGGCGGCAATGGCCATCGGCACCATGAACAGGAACAGCGGCATCAGGGCTTCGTTGTAGGACTCGACAATAACGTCGTGTACCGGTGCGGGCAGGCCGGCGACCATGTCCGGCGTCAGCGAGTTCCCGCCTCCGGTGGCCGCGACGGCGGCTGCCGGCAGGCGGTCATTGAGGAGGTCGACCAGGCGGTGGGCGAACAGGCTTCCCACGACGGCCGAGCCGAGCGTGGCGCCGATCTGGCGGAAGAAGTTGTTGGCCGCCGTCGCCGTGCCCACCTGCCGCAGCGGGAAGGAGTTCTGCACGATCAGCACCAGGATCTGCATGTTCAGGCCCAGGCCAAGGCCCAGCAGGCCCAGATAAACGCAGAGCACCCAGACGGGCGTGTCCGCGCGCACGAAGTACATCAGCAGCAGGGCCACGGCCATCACCGCCGAACCGGCCACCGGCATCCACTTGTAACGGCCGGTCCTTGAGACCAGGATTCCGGAGATCATGGACGACGCGAGCAGCGCGGCCATCATGGGAATCATCAGCATCCCGGCCGCCGTCGCCGACACGCCGGCAGCCATCTGGAAGTAGGTGGGCATGTAGCCGAGGGCCCCGAACATGGCCACGGAGATCAGCAGGCCCGCGATGGTGGTCATGATGAAGTTGCGGTCACGGAACATGGACATGGGAATGATGGGTTCGGCGGTCTTGCGCTCCACCAGCACGAACCCGACGGCGGCCAGCACGGTGCCTGCAATGAGGGCGATGAGCACCGGGTCGGACCAGGCGAAGGTGCTGCCGCCCCAGCTGCTCACCAGGACCAGGCCGGTGGTCGCGGCCGCCATCAGCAGCATGCCCCAGAGGTCGAGCTTCGGCCGCACCTTGACGGGACGGGACTTCAGGAAGAACAGCGCGCCAATCAAGGCCAAGACGCCCACGGGAAGGTTGAACCAGAAGGCCCAGCGCCAGCCCGGTCCCTCGGTGAACCAGCCGCCCAGCAGCGGTCCGACCACGGAGGAGAACGCAAAGACTCCGCCCATGGCGCCCATGTACTTGCCGCGTTCGCGGGCGGGAACCACATCGGCAATGATGGCCTGCGACAGGATCATCAGTCCGCCGCCGCCCAGCCCCTGCACCACACGGGAAGCAATGAGCCAGCCCATGTCCGGCGCCAGGGCGCCGATGACCGAGCCGATCAGGAACATAATGATCGCCGCGACCAGCAGGTATTTGCGGCCGATCTGATCGCCCAGCTTGCCGTAGATGGGCATCATGACCGTGGCGGCCAGGATGTAGGCGGTGATCACCCAGAGCATCAGGTTGGCGCCGTTGAGCTCGCCCACGATGGTGGGCAGTGCGGTGGCCAGGATGGTCTGGTTCAGGGCGGCCAGCAACATGGCCATCATCAGCGCAACGAATACCAGCAGCAGGTTGCCATGGCTGTGGCCATGGTGCTCCGGCCGGGACGTCGCGGATGCCGGTGGGCGCTGTAGCGCCTGTCGGCTTTCGTTGTTCATTCGGATTCCTTCAGAACTGCGCGCAGCAAGGCCAGGCTGTGTTCCAGGGCCTCGGTCTGCGATTCCAGGGTGGGTTGGGACATGGTTTTTTGCATGGCAAAGCGGATTGCTGCGCCTGCCGTCATGACCAGCATGCGGGCGGCGTCTTCGGCGGTGTACTGCCCGCCGACGGGATGGGCGGCCAGGATTCGTTCAGCGTCCGCGAGCCGGTCGGAGCCGGCGAGCAGTTCGGTGACTGCGGTGGTGACCAATTGCTCCACCTTGACGATGTACTGGACGCGGCGGTGCAGCAGGTGCGGGTGCTTGCGCAGGATCAGGTGGCGGGTGGCATCGTCTCCGCCGTGGATGGAGCGGGTGACCGCCAGCATCAACTTGCCGACTTCGTCCAGCAGATTGGCGTGGACGTCGAATTCGGCCAGCATGGCATCGTCAAGCACCGGCTCGCGGAGGCCCAGCACCGCGTCTTCTTTGCACGTGAAGTAGTTGAAGAAGGTGCGCGGGGAAACTCCGGCGGAGACCGCCACCGCATCCACGGTGACGGCCTCGATTCCGTCTTCCAGAGCCGCTTCCGCCGCGGCGTCGTGCAGGGCGGCCCAGCACTCGGCCCGCTTGCGCTCACGCAGGGAAATTAGTTGACTCACCGAACCAGTGTGCCAGCGCTCCCGCTCTTTGCACAAGTGCAAACATTCATTCCTGCAAGAAGTTGAGCAACGTCACACCGGCAAACGAAGGAGAGGATCGGTGGCATCCGTGGCAGCTCAGCGGTAAGAAACCAACCAACCGCGCGCTCCTACCGCAGCACCACGGTGCGGTTGCCGTGCAGGATGACCCGGCCCTCGCAGTGCCACTTGACCGCGTTGGTCAGGGCCTTGCACTCGGTGTCGCGGCCGGCGGCGACCAGGTCCTCCGGCCCGAAGGTGTGGTCGACTTCCACCGTCTGCTGGGCGATGATCGGGCCTTCGTCGAGTTCGGCGTTGACGTAGTGCGCGGTGGCCCCCACGGTTTTCACTCCTTTTTCGTAGGCCTGGTGATAGGGCTTGGCCCCCTTGAAGCTGGGCAGGAAGGAGTGATGGATGTTGATGGTGCGCCCGGTCAGCTCGCGGCTCAGGTGGTCGCTGAGGACCTGCATGTAGCGGGCCAGCACTACCAGCTCCACGTTGTGGGCATCGATCAGTTGCAGCAGCTCGGCCTCGGCGGCCGGTTTCGTGTCCGGCGTGACCGGCACGTGGTAATACGGGACCTCATGCCATTCCACCAGCCCCTTGTGGTCCAGATGGTTGGACACGACGGCGACAATCTCCACCGGCAGCTCCCCCATCCGGGAGCGGAAGAGCAGGTCGTTCAGGCAGTGCCCGAACTTCGACACCATCACCAGCACCCGCCGCCTGCGGCCCTTGGGTTCCAGCTGCCACGCCATGCCGTACTGCTCGGCCAACGGGGCAAACGCCTCGCGCAGCCGCTCCGTGGAGTTGGTTCCGCCGTTCTCCCCGGCGAAGTCGGTGCGCATGAAGAAATGCCCGGCCCCCCGGTCGTCGAACTGCTTGAGCTCCTGGATGCTCTGGCGGTGCTCGACCAGGAAACCGGAGACCGCGTGGACGATCCCCAACCGCTCCGGGCAGTCGAGGGTCAGGATGTGCTCGTGGTGGATCGGCATGGTTGCTACCCCGTTTCGGTCTGGCTTTTCGTGCGGCGGTCTCGTCGGGACTGCCGTGCGCCTGGCGGTTCAGCGCTGGCTGTTCAGCGCTGGCTGTTCAGCATTCGACGACGTTGACGGCCAGGCCGCCGCGCGACGTCTCCTTGTACTTGGACATCATGTCCGCCCCGGTCTCCCGCATGGTCTTGATGGCCATGTCCAGGGACACGCGGTGGTCGCCGTCGCCGGCCAGTGCCAGCCGGGCGGCGTTGATCGCCTTGACGCTGGCGATGGCGTTGCGTTCGATGCAGGGAATCTGCACCAGGCCGCCCACCGGATCACAGGTCAGGCCCAAATTGTGCTCGATTCCGACCTCGGCGGCGTTTTCCACCTGCTCCGGTGTCCCGCCGAGCACCGCGCACAGTGCACCGGCCGCCATCGAGCAGGCTGACCCGACTTCGCCCTGGCAGCCGACCTCGGCCCCGGAAATCGAGGCGTTGGTCTTGAACAGGATGCCGATGGCTGCCGCGGTGAGCAGAAAATCCACCACTGCGTCGTCGTCCGCGCCGGGCACGAACCTCGTGTAGTAGTGCAGCACGGCGGGCAGGATCCCGGCCGCCCCGTTGGTGGGCGCCGTGACGATCCGCCCGCCGGAGGCGTTTTCCTCGTTGACCGCCAGCGCGTACAGGTTGACCCATTCCATCGCCCAGAGCGGGTCGGCGTTGGGCGTGCCGTCCGCCGCCCGTGCCTCCTCGGCGGCACGCAACCTTCGCCGCAGCCCCGGGGCGCGACGGCGGACCAGCAGCGACCCGGGCAGGGTCTCCTCGGTGCGGGTGCAGCCGTTTTCCACACACTCCTGCATCACTGCCCAGATCCGCAGGAGGTCTGCCCGCAGTTCGGCTTCGCTGCGCCAAGTGAGCTCGTTGGCCAGCATCACGCCGGCTATCGACGTTCCGGCCTCGCGGCAACGGGCGAGCAGTTCCGCGGCACTGGAGAACGGGTACGGGAGCCGTTCCCCCTCCCCGGCAGAGCTCGCCGCACCGGCGTCGCGCGCGGTGGAGCCGTCGTCGCGCTCCCCTGCGCCGGCGGCTCGCGCAGTCTCTTCCGCCGCACGTTCAGCCTCCTCGGCCGTCACCACGAACCCGCCGCCCACCGAGTAATAGGAGGATGCGCGCAGCGGTGAGCCGCCGGCGTCGTACGCGGTGAAGGTCATCCCGTTGGGATGCGCCGGCAGCGAGCGGCGGCGGTGCAGCACCACGTCCGACGCCAGGTCGAACTCCACCGGGTGCGTGCCGGCGAGGCTCAGCTTCCGCGCGGCCGCCGCCTCCTGCACCTGCGCGTCCGCGGCATCCGGATCAACGGTTTCCGGGTCCTCGCCCTGCAGGCCCAGGATCACGGCCTTGTCCGACCCGTGGCCGGCCCCGGTGGCACCGAGCGAGCCGAACAGCTCCGACTTCACCCGGGCCACCGACTCCAGCAGCCCGTCGCCGGCCAGCGACGCGGCAAACTGCCGGGCGGCCCGCATGGGGCCCACCGTGTGAGACGACGACGGCCCGATGCCGATCGAAAACAGGTCCAGCGCGCTCAGTGCCATCTCAGTCCACCTCGGGCGCGGCGAACTCCGTCATGGCGTCCAGCAGCCAGCGGGCGGTGTAGTCCGCGAACGAGGCCCGCGGCATGATCCGGTAGACCTGGCCGCCGTCGTGGTCCGCGGTCTGCCACAGCAGCACCGGCACCGGGCCCAGCTGGGTGGTGATCGCCGTGCCCGGACCGAACGCCCGCGGGTGCAGGTCCGCGTGGCAGCCCTTCTCCAGCACCAGCCGGGCCGAGGGTCCGGCAAGTTCCAGCGTGGTGCGGTTCGCGGACAGGTCGACGACGGCGCCCGGCTCACCGCCGAGCGCGGCGGTCAGGTCCGCCGTGGCGTCCGTGCCTTCGGGCCCGACCAGCAGGAACTCGTCCGGCCCCAGCCACAGGATGGCGGTCGAGTCCGCGCTACCGGAAACCTGGCCGTGGCCGGCCGGCAACGGCAGCCCGGCGGCGGCCTCCAGCGCCTTGGCGCCGGCCGATCCGGGCTCCGCCCGCAGGGCGACCATGTTCAGGAACGGGATTTCACGCAGGCTGACGCCGCGTTCGCCGGCCACGGCGCCCTGGCTGATTGCCTCGGTCAGGTGCGCCAGCGGGCTGCGGCGCAGTGCTTCGATGTTGGTCAAGACCTGTTCAGCCATCACGACGGCTCCCTTCGGGGTCGTAGAGTACGGGTTCTGCGATGACGACGTCCACCAGCTGCCCGTTGAGGGGTGCCTGCAGCGTCTCGCCGATGCGGTTGCGGCCGTTTTTGATCAGGGCCAGGCCGAAACTGCGGCCCAGCGCGGCGCTGTGGTAACTGGAGGTCACGTGCCCCTCCATCGGCACCGGCGCCTCGGCCGGCGCGATCCGCGTGCCTTGGTTGACCAGCTGTGCGCCCTCCGGCAGGCGGAACGACTTGTCCACCGGCAGGACCCCGACCAGCTGCTTGCGGTCCTCGCGCAGGTTGTCGGCGCGGGTGTAGGAGCGCTTGCCCACGAAGTCCTTGGCCTTGGAGACCACCCAGTCCATCCCGGCGTCCTGCGGGGTGACCGTGCCGTCCGTGTCCTGGCCGACGATGATGAAGCCCTTCTCGGCGCGCAGCACGTGCATGGTCTCGGTGCCGTACGGGGTGATGTTGAACTCCGCGCCGGCCTCGGCCACGTCTTCCCAGACCTTCAGGCCGTACCAGGAGGACACGTTGATCTCGAACGCCAGCTCGCCGGAGAACGAGATCCGGCAGATGCGGGCCGGGATGCCGGAGGCCAGCGTGGTCTCCCGGAACGCCATGAAGGGGAAGGCGTCGTTGTCCAGGTCCAGCTCGGGCGCCAGCTTGGCGATGACCGCGCGGGACTTCGGGCCCACGACGGCGACGGTGGTGTACTGCTCGGTGACCGAGTTGCACACGACGTCCAGTTCCGGCCATTCGGTCTGCAGCCACTCCTCCAGCCAGTCCAGCACCTTGGCGGCGCCGCCGGTGGTGGTCGTCATGAAGTAGCGGTCCTCGTCCAGGCGCAGCGTCACGCCGTCGTCGAAGATCATGCCGTCCGGGGTGCACATCAGCCCGTAGCGGCCCAGGCCGGGCTTCAGTTTCTTGAACGCGTTGGTGTACATCCGGTTCAGGAATTCGCCGGCGTCCTTGCCGCGGATCTCGATCTTGCCCAGGGTGGTCGCGTCCATGAAGCCGACGGATTCGCGGACGGCGGCGCATTCGCGCAGGACCGCGGCGTCCATGTCCTCGCCCGGCTGCGGGAAGTACCAGGGCCGCTTCCACTGCCCGACGTCCTCGAACAGCGCGCCGTGGGCGACGTGCCAGGGGTGGATCGAGGTTAGCCGCGCCGGGTCGAAGAGCTCCCCGCGCTGCCGGCCCGCCAGTGCGGCGAATGCCACCGGCGTGTAGGGGGCGCGGTAGGCGGTGGTGCCGATGCTGCCGACGTCCGGGTTGTTCAGCGCCGCGGCGATGACGCCGATGGCGTTGACGCCGGAGGTCTTGCCCTGGTCGTTGGCGGTGCTGATCGAGGTGTACCGCTTCACATGCTCCACGCTGCGCATCCCGGCCCCGGTCGAACGCAGCACGTCGGCGACCGTCTGGTCGCGTTGGAAGTCCACGAAGTGGTTCTTCCAGCCGGCGGCCTCGCCGTCGAGTGCGGGAACCAGCCACAGCGGCCGGATCGGGGAGACGGTTTCGGCGGCGGCCGCGGGGACCTGCGGGTCCACGCCGAAGCCGGCGCGGGTGGCCGCTTCAGCGCCGGCGGCGGCGCCTTCGCGCAGGCTGCCGGCCAGATCCAGGGTTCCGTTGCAGGCGCCGGCGGTCTGCTGGTCCTTGACCGCGTGGCCGGGCACGAAGGCCGCCAGGTCGTCGTTCCAGGACAGGCGGCGTTCGCGTTGGCTGTGCAGGTGCACCACCGGGCTCCAGCCGCCGGAGACGGCCAGCAGGTCCGTCTCGATGGTTTCCGGTTCCCCGGTCAGCTGCCCCTCGGCATCCAAACCGCTGACGACGACGGCGCTGATCCGTCCGCCGTCGTTCCGGCCTTCGGTGTCCACCACGGCACTACCCGTGATCAGGCGGGTGCCGGCCGCGCGGACCGTCTCGGCCGCGGCGCCGCCGATAGCGGGACGTGCGTCCACCACGGCGGCGACGGTGATGCCGGCCGCGGTCAGGTCGGCGACCAGTTGGTACGCCGAGTCGTTGTTGGTGGCGACGACCACTTGGTTGCCGGCGGCCACCGCGTATCGGTTGAGGTAGCTGCGGACGGCGGAGGCCAGCATGATGCCGGGGCGGTCGTTGTTCGCGAAGACGATGGGACGTTCGTGCGCACCGGTGGCGAGCACCACCTGCTTGGCGCGGACGTGCCAGATGCGCTCGCGGGAGACGCCGGCTCCCAGCTCGCCGGCCAAATGGTCGGTGCGGCGCTGGACGGCGACGATGAAGTTGCTGTCGTAGCTGCCGAATGCCGTGGTGCGGGCCAGGTAGGTGAGCTCTTCGGCGGCGGACAACTCCGCGGCGGTCCGCTCCACCCACTCCTGCGCGGGCAGGCCGTCGATGGTCTCGCCGCGGCCCGACAGCAGGGAGCCGCCGGCCTCCAGCTGCTCGTCCATCAGGATCACGCGCGCACCGCTCCTGGCTGCCTCGCGTGCCGCGGCCAGGCCGGCCGGGCCGGCACCGACCACCAGCACGTCGGTATGCACGTACTTGCGGTCGTAGACGGCCTCGTCGGTGCGGGGGTCCAGCTGGCCCAGGCCGCTCAGCAGCCTGGCGTCCATGCCGTCCGTCAGCTCCAGGGCCGTCGCCGGCAGCATGGACTCGTCAACGTGCCCGGCGTAGCGGGCACTGACCTTGACCAGTGCGTTGGGCTCTTCCACGCCGGCCGACATGATGCCGCGCGGGCGGCCGAGATAGAGCGAGTCGCCCACCGTGACCTTCCCGGCCGCGAGCAGCGCGGAGGCCAGCGTGTCCCCGGCGTAGCCGGTGTAGGTGTCGCCGTCGAGCGTGAAGTTCAGCGGCTTGTTTCGGTCGATCCGGGCAGCGGCGGGGGCGGCAAGCCGCTGGGACTGGTTGGCGATGTTGCCGGTGGCGGTCATTTCGCTCCTCCTTCGGCCGGCTGGGCCTTGGCACCCGCGAGGCTGCCGAGTTCGATCGGTGGTTTCTCGCCGGGCTTGTACACGGCTTTGAATTCGTAGCTGACGGTATCGCGCACCGCGTTGAACCAGCGCCTGCAGCCGGTGCTGTGCACCCAGCGTTCGGCGAAGAGGCCCTTGGGGTTGGCGCGGTAGAAGAGGAACTTCGCCCATTCCGCGTCGCTCAGCTGGTTCGGGTCCGCCGGGTAGGCGACGTGGGCCTGACCGCCGTAGTGGTATTCGGTCTCGTCGCGCGGCCCGCACCAGGGGCATTCGATCAGAAGCATCTCGGTCTTCCTTCCTAGTGGGCCACGGCGGCGGCGCCGTGTTCGTCGATGAGGTGTCCGGTCTCGAACCGGTCCAGGGCAAACGGGGCGTTCAGCGGGTGCGGTTCGTCCGTGGCGATGGTGTGGGCGAAGGTGTAGCCGGCGCCCGGCGTTCCCTTGAAGCCGCCGGTTCCCCAGCCGCAGTTCACGTAGAGCTGGTCAATCGGCGTCTTGGACACGATCGGCGAGGCGTCCATCGTGGTGTCGACGATGCCGCCCCAGGTCCGCAGCACGTGGGCGCGGGCGAAGATCGGGAAGAGCTCGACGGCGGCCGCCATCTGTTCCTCGATGACGTGGAAGGCGCCGCGCTGGCCGTAGCCGTTGTAGGTGTCGATGCCCGCGCCCATGACCAGTTCGCCCTTGTGTGCCTGGGAGACGTAGACGTGGACGTGGTTGGACATGACCACCGTGGGGTGGACCGGCTCGTGCAGCTCGGAGACCAGCGCCTGCAGCGGGTGCGACTGGATGGGCAGCTCGAAGCCGGCCAGTTCGGCGAGCACCGAGCTGTGTCCCGCGCCGGCCAGGCCGACCTTGCCGGCGTTGATCCGGCCGCGGCTGGTGTCGACGCCGACCACACGGTCGCCGTCCTTGATAAATCCGGTGACCTCGCAGTTTTGGATGATGTCCACGCCCATCTCGTCGCACTTGCGGGCGAAGGCCCAGGCCACGTGGTCGTGCTTGGCGATGCCGGCGCGGGGCTGATAGGTCGCCCCCATCACCGGGTAGCGAATGTCGTCCCCGGTGTTGATGATGGGGCACAGTTCCTTGATCTGGTCCGGGGTGATCCACTCGGCGTCCACGCCGTTGAGCTGGTTGGCGTTCACCCGGCGGATGCTCTCGCGCACGTCCTGCAGGGTGTGGGCAAGGTTCATCACGCCGCGCTGGGAGAAGAGGAAATCGTATTCGAGTTCCTCCGGCAGCTGCTCCCAGAGTTTGAGCGAGTGCTCGTAGATTCCCGCGCTCTCGTCCCAGAGGTAGTTGGAGCGGATGATCGTGGTGTTGCGGGCCATGTTGCCGCCGGCCAGCCAGCCGCGCTCCAGCACCGCGATGTTGGTCATGCCGTGGTTTTTGGCCAGGTAGTAGGCGGTGGCCAGGCCGTGGCCGCCGCCGCCGACGATCACGGCGTCGTACGAGGATTTCGGCTCCGGATTCCGCCAGAGGAAGTCCGGGTGCTCGGGCAGCAGATCGGCCATTATTCGGCTCCGTTCGGCTCGGCGTTCAGGTTGGGGTACAGCGGGAACTTCTCCGCCAGCAGGGCCACGCGGCCGCGGAGCTCGGTGAGCAGCTCCTCGTCCGGTGCACGGGTCAGCGCGGCGGCAATGATGTCTGCCACCTCGGCGAATTCGGCGGCGCCAAAGCCGCGGGTGGCCAAGGCAGGGGTGCCGATCCGCAGGCCGGAGGAAACCATCGGCGGGCGCGGATCGAACGGCACGGCGTTGCGGTTGACCGTGATGCCGATGGAGTGCAGCCGGTCCTCGGCCTGCTGGCCGTCCAGTTCCGAGTTGCGCAGGTCCACCAGGACCAGGTGCACGTCGGTGCCGCCGCTGACCAGGCTGATGCCGGCGGCCGCCACGTCGTCGGCCAGCAGCCGCTGGGCCAACAGCCGCGAGCCCTCGAGGGTCCGCTGCTGGCGGTCCGCGAACTCGTCGGAGGCGGCAAACTTGAAGGCCACCGCCTTGGCTGCCACCACGTGTTCCAGCGGGCCGCCCTGCTGGCCGGGGAACACCGCGGAGTTGATCTTCTTGGCAAGCTCCTGCCTGGACAGGATCACGCCACCGCGCGGGCCGCCGAGCGTCTTGTGCGTGGTGGTCGTGACGACGTCGGCGTACGGCACCGGGTTCGGGTGCAGTCCGGCGGCCACCAGGCCGGCGAAGTGCGCCATGTCCACCATCAGGTAGGCGCCGACCTTGTCGGCGATGCGGCGGAACTCCGCGAAGTCCAGCTGGCGGGTGTAGGCGGACCAGCCGGCCACGATCAGCTTGGGCTTGTGCTCGACGGCGAGGCGCTCCACCTCTGCCATGTCGATCCGGTGGTCGGACTCCGAGACCCCGTAGGGCACGACGTTGTAGAGCTTGCCGGAGAAGTTGATCTTCATGCCGTGGGTCAGGTGCCCGCCGTGTGCCAGGTTCAGGCCCAGGATGGTGTCACCCGGGGACAGCAGCGCGAACATGGCCGCGGCGTTGGCCTGGGCACCCGAGTGGGGCTGGACGTTGGCGGCTTCCGCGCCGAACAGTGCCTTGACCCGGTCGATGGCCAGCTGCTCGATCACGTCCACGTGCTCGCAGCCGCCGTAGTAGCGCCGGCCCGGGTAGCCCTCGGCGTACTTGTTGGTCAGCACCGACCCCTGGGCCTCCATCACCGCGGTGGGGGCGAAGTTTTCCGACGCGATCATCTCCAGCGTGGACTGCTGGCGTTCCAGCTCCCGCGCAATGGCACCGGCCACCTCGGGATCGGCCGCAGCCAATCCGGTTGTCAGCGTGTTCACCATCCGACTTCTCCTTCGAAGAACGTGATCAATCACAACTAATGTGTGACTGATATATCAGAACTGATTGCAATAGTATGGGGGAGATCACACCCCGTCAAGAGGTTCCTTCCGGCATCCAGTTTTCGGCCGGCAGGACCCCGACCAGGTCAGCGGACCATTAGGAGCATCATGAGCATCACCGCGGAAACCGATGCCGGGACCGAGCACCTGTCGCTGGCCGAGCAGGCCTACCGGGCGCTGCGGGACAAGCTGATCATGTTGGATATCCGCCCCGGCGCGCCCATCAATGACGGGCAACTGGCGGCGGAACTCGGCTTCGGCCGCACCCCGGTGCGCGAGGCCCTGAAGAAACTGGAGATCGACCACCTGGTCGTCTCCTATCCGCGCCGCGGGACCTTCGCGACCATCGTGGACATCACCGAGCTGGCCGCCGTGTCGGAACTGCGCCGCGTGCTGGAACCCCTGGCGGCCCGCAAGGCAGCGGAGTCGGCCGGGGAGGCCATGCGCGCAGAACTGTCGCAGCTGGCGCGGGACATCGGGAAGCTCAACGACGCCCGGCCCGCCAAACACGACCTGATGCGTTACGACCTCAGCGTGCACCGCGCCATCTATCGCGCCGCGGGCAATCCCTACCTCGAGGACACCCTGATCAGGCTGGACAACCTGGCCACCCGCATCTGGTGCCTCGTGCTGGATAAGGTGCCGTCCGTCGCCGGCCACATCACCGAGCACGTGGAACTGCTGGACTCAATTGTCGACGGCGACGCGGACCACGCTGCCGGCCTGGCCCTCGAGCACATCACCGGCTTCGAAAAGGCCATCCGCGCGGTGTTGTAGCGCGGGGAAGGTGTCTTTGGCGGAACGTTCAGCCGCCGATTTCGGCGGGCGAGGGGTTCTTGGCCAGGCGGACCGCCAGGTTGAGCCCGGACATCTTGGGCGTGCCCCGGGGGTCTTCGCCGATGAGATCGAAAATCTTGCGCAGCCGCTTATGCAGCGTTTGGCGTTCCACGAACAGGATCCGCGCAGTCTCTGCGGAATTGCAGCCGCTCATGAGCCAGGCGTCGAGGGTGTCCAGCAGCCGCGTCCCCCGCTTCCGGTCGTAGTCCAACAGCTCGCCGAGCAGTTCCTGGGTGATTCGTCCGGCGACCGGTCCGGAGAGCTCGCGGGCCGCCAGCCGCTCCAGGACAAAGTCCTCGCAGTCGCGGATGTTGCTTTCCAGGTCGTCCGGGGGCCCCACCGCTTGGGTCAGCCTGGCCTCGACCAGGGACGAGTGGGCGTGCAACGGCGTGGCAACCGTCGGCCCGATCGCACCCGCCACCGCCAGGCCGCGGAAGTCCTCACGCAATCCGGCCAGGATTTCCCGCCGCTCCTGGCGCGTGCCGCTGATGCTGAGCTGGACCAGGGCGCACAGGCTCTCGCCGTCCAGATAGGTCCGGGCGTCGGGACACCGGTTTTTGAGGATCCTTTCGGCCACTCCGCGTACGCTGGTCAGCCCAATCCGGCGAAACACCATGACGAAGGCCGGTTGCACTGTCGAGAGGCCCGCGGCGGTGCACAACTCGTGGATGTGGGAGGCGCCGGCGCCGCTGATGACGGCCCGCATCAGGGCGGTGTGGGCAATCTGCTGCGCCGTCGGCCTGTGCTGCTGCGACACGGCGAGCGCCAGAATGCCGCCGATCCGCTCCCCCACCGTCCTCAGCAGCTCCGGGGCAACATCCCGGCGGCTTTGCAGCCGCAGGCGCGCCGACACCAGGCTGCCAACGAAAATGTCCGATTCCACATTCACGGAGGTGGGGTCGGGCGGGAAGCCGCCGGCGAACTCCAAGACGGTCCCGCTGGGGTCCAGCAGCGCCGCCTCGATCCGCAGCGACTGCGAGACAATCTCGATCAGGGGGCTCAGTGCCGGACCGGAAGAAGCCAGGTGTTCCGCCAAGCGCTGCGAGATGGAATCGGCGGTTTGCAGGGCCGTGACATGTTCAGACACGACTTTCCGATTGACTTCTTCCGCAATCTCCACGAACGGGACCACGCGCCGCAGCTCGATCAGCGGCAGCCCCACCTCTTCGGCTGCCTCCACAAGCTCGGCCGAGAGGGAGCGGCCGGAGCCTGCGGTCTGGATCGCCAAGGCCGTCACGTGCCGGGCCGCCAGGCTGCGGATGTACTCGTGTTGTGCGGCGGGCCGGAGGTTCAACAAGGCGTCCCCGCCGCTCAGCAGCAGCTCCTGGCCGCGCAGCAGCGGCGCTATTTCCAAAACTTCGCTCGAATGCACCCATCTGACCTTGCCGCCGGGAATCTGGCTTTTGCCGGCCCGGACCAACGGACTGGCGCGCTGCATCAGTTCAAGCCCAAGCACATCCGACAACATCACGACCATGGATAATCCCGCCTCTGAGCAGCCCGACCGGTGTAGGGGGGACAGTCCGTCACCCTCCGTGCACCTAAGTGGTTACGGTCCGACTATACGCTGTGAGCTGCATCACCTCCTAGTCTGGGTGAAGTCCTGCTCCGCCTCGCGTTGCAAATCATCAGGAGACCCGCCATGAGCCAGAGATCCGCCACGAAATCCGAACAGGCCACCCAACACGTAGAAGACATCCTGCAGCCGGTTCCCGAATCGGCCCGTACCACAAAGCTGTCCGGCCAGTTCTGGATCTGGGCAGGCGCCAACGTCGCCCCGATCAACTGGATCCTGGGTGCCCTGGGCATCCACCTCGGATTGAGCCTTGCCGATACCCTCACCGTGCTCATTGCCGGCAACGTCATCGGCATGCTTGGCTTCGGCTTCTTCGTAATCCTCGGGCAGCGCACCGGAGCTACCGGCATGTTGCTGGCCCGCGGAGCGTTCGGCCGCAGGGGCGCCTACCTACCCGCAGCCATCCAGGCCGTGATCGCCATCGGATGGTCCGCCGTCAACACGTGGGTCATCCTGGACCTGATCATGGCGCTGTTCGGAATGATCGGCTGGGTTGATCCTGCGGCCACCAACTTGGGGTGGCGCATCGGCACGGCTGCCGTCATCATGTCGATCCAGGTGGCCATTTGCTACCGCGGCTACCGCGCCATTTCCCGCTTCGAGCGGATCACCATGCCGCCCACCGTCCTGGTCCTCATTGCCATGTCAATCGTGGCCTGGACGCAGCTGGACATCGACTGGAGCTACCAGGGACCCGTGGGCGAGGTTCTCACCGGCATGCCGAGGATCGCTGCCATGTCCTCGATCATGACCGCCATCGGCATCGGCTGGGGCATCGGCTGGTTTACCTACGCTCCCGATTACTCCCGCTTCGTGAGCAAGAAGATCCGGCCCGCAAAGCTTTATGTCGTCAGCGTCCTCGGGCAGTTCCTCCCGGTGGTCTGGCTCGGCGTCCTGGGCGCCAGCCTGGCGACAAAGAACGGCACGGCCGATCCCGGCCAGCTGATCGTGGAAAGCTACGGAGCGTTCGCCATTCCGGTGATCCTGCTGGTCATCCACGGACCCATCGCAACCAACATCATCAACATGTACACGTTCGGCGTCGCCACACAGGCCCTGGACATCCAGATCTCCCGCAAGAAGCTGTCCATCGTCGTCGGCGGCCTGGCAATGGCGGCGGTCATCGGTTTCATGTTCGCGACTGACTTTGCCCACATGCTGCACAACTGGATCATCGCGATTGCAGCGTGGGTCGCGACCTGGGGCGGGATCATGGCCGTTCATTACTTCGTCTTTGAGCGCCACCATAAGAACTTCAGCTACCTCTTCCGCTCGCCGTCCGACACCCAGCTCAAGGCCTTCAACCCGGCGGCTTTCATCGCCTTCTTCGCCGGCATTTTCATGACCTGGATGTGCATGTACGGCTCGGTTCCGGTCCTCCAGGGACCCATCGCGACCGCGGTCGGAGGCATCGATTTCTCGTGGCTGGGCGGGACCATCACCTCGGCCACGGTGTACTTCCTGCTCGGATACTCCCGGTTCCGTTCTCGGATTGCCGCCGGCATTCCGCTCGGCCTCAAGCAGGACAGCTCCGACGAGGAATTCCTGAAGGACCACGGCGACTGCGAAACAGCGTTGGTCGAGGCCGACCATCCCGCAGGCTCCGTTGCCGCGCTGGCACCGGAGGCCCCGGATGCCCCGGAGGACCGCACCCCCGCACCCACGGCCTAGCCGGCGGACCGACGCATCAACATGCGTGGCCGCACCAACCTCAAAGCCACCTTTCCCGCACACAGAAACACCACGAAGGAGATCCAATGACCATCGCCCCCGCCTCCCCCTCCGCCAACAGCGTGTCCGAGCTCGAGCGTCTGAAGGTTCTGCACAACGGTGAGAAGCAGCAGCTGACCTTCTCCGACGCGGAATTCGAACGCCGCCTGGCCGGGCTGCGGCAGATTATGGCCGCCAAGGAGCTCGACGCGGTCATCCTGACCAGCTACCACGGCATCAAGTACTACTCGGACTTCCTGTACACGACGTTTGGCCGCAACTACGCCCTGGTCGTCACCGCAGACGACTCGGTCACGGTCACCGCCAACATCGACGCCGGCATGCCGTGGCGCACCAGCTACGGCGAGAACATCGTCTATACGGACTGGAAGCGCGACAACTTCTACTTCGGACTCCAGGAAGCCCTGCGCCAGCGCGGCGTCAGCGCACGCCGCCTCGGTGTCGAAGACGATGCCCTGCCGCTGATGACCCGCCAGCGTATCCAGGCCGCCTTCGACGGCGCCGAACTGCTCGACGTCTCGCAGGACGCGATGCGCCAGCGGATGATTAAGTCGGCCGAGGAAATCGAGGTCATCAAGCACGGTGCACGGATCGGCGACCTGGGCGGCGAGGCCATCAAGGCGGCCATCCGGGAAGGCATCAGCGAGTACGAAGTGGCACTGATCGGCACCGAGGCCATGGTCCACGAGATCGCCCGCACCTTCCCGCACCGCGAAGTCCGTGACACCTGGGTCTGGTTCCAGTCCGGCATCAACACCGACGGTGCGCACAACTGGGCCACCACCCGCAAGCTGCAGCGCGGGGACATCCTGTCCCTGAACTGCTTCCCGATGACCTCCGGTTACTACACCGCGCTGGAACGGACCCTGTTCCTGGGCGAGCCGGACGAACGCTCGCTCGAGCTGTGGAACATCAACGTAGAGGTGCACCGCCGCGGGCTGGAACTGATCAAGCCCGGCGCCGTCTGCAAGGACATCGCCGCCGAGCTGAACGAGATCTACATCGGCCACGGGCTGCTGGCGAACCGCACGTTCGGGTACGGCCACTCGTTCGGCGTCCTCTCGCATTACTACGGACGCGAGGCAGGCCTGGAACTGCGCGAGGACATCGACACCGTCCTGGAACCGGGCATGGTCGTTTCCATGGAGCCGATGATCACCGTCGCCGACGGCGAACCCGGTGCCGGCGGCTACCGCGAACACGACATCCTCGTCATCGGCGAAGACAGCGTGGAAAACATCACTAAGTTCGGTTTCGGCCCCGAGAACAACATCATCCAGGCCTGACCCGACCTGCCGGGGCGGGGCCGTTTGGTCCCGCCCCGGCAGCGCCACCTGCAATCCACCGCCCATCGCGAATGAGCCGCACAACGATCGTTTGGAGCAAGCATGCCTGCCAGCGTGTACATGGAAGAACTCGACGCCTTTACCTATCGGGAACGCATCGCCGACGACAACGCCGTCGTGCTGATCCCGGTCGGCTCCATTGAGCAGCACGGGCCGCATATGCCGCTCAACGTGGATGTTCTCCTGTCTACGGCGTTGGCCGGTGCGACGGCGTCATCCATCGGCGGTGTTGTCGCCGCTCCCGTCGTCTACGGGTACAAGTCCCAGCAACGCTCCGGGGGCGGCAACCACCTCCCCGGCACCACCAGCCTCGACGCCGCGACGGTCATTTCCATCGCCAAGACGCTCACCCTGGAATTTGCCCGGCACGGTGCCCGGAACATTGCCTTCATCAACGGCCATTTCGAGAACTACCAGTTCCTGTACGAAGGCGTCGACCTGGCGCTCCGCGAACTGCACCAAAGCGGCGTCCAGGACGTCAAGGTAGTGCTGCTCTCCTACTGGGACTTCGTTGACGAGCGGACCATCACCGAGCTGTACCCGGATGGCTTCACCGGCTGGGACCTGGAGCACGGCGGCGTGCTGGAAACCTCGCTCATGCTGCACCTCTACCCGGAGCGCGTCCGCATGGACAAGGTCGTCGACGCTCCCCCCGCCGTCCTGCCGAACTACGATGTCCTGCCCGTCAACCCCGAACTGACACCGGCCTCCGGCTGCCTTTCCTCCGCGGCCGAGGCGACCGCCGGCAAGGGCAAAATCCTCCTCGAGCGGGCATCGGCCGGCATGGCTGCCGCCCTGTCCCGCGAATTCTCCCCTACCGTGGCGCAGGCACGCGCCGCCGACCCTGAATCCGTCGCGGCACTGTAGGACCAGCTTCGCCGTGCGGGCCCACCGCGCCCTGCCGCAATGAGATTATGGTCCTATGGCCGATCCTGAAGAGTTCGACGACGAGGCGTCGCCTGAGAACCTGAACCGCGGTGTGCAGTCTGTGGACCGCGCCATCACCGTGCTCGAGATCCTGGCGCGCCGTGGCGCCGCCGGCGTCAGCGACATCGCCGAGGAAATGGGCGTGCACAAGTCCACCGCGTCGCGGCTGCTGGCGTCCTTGGACCAGCGCGGCATGGTGCAGCAGAACAGCGAGCGCGGCAAATACCAGCTCGGCTTTAGCATCCTGCGGCTCGCGAACTCGATCCCGGGGAACCTGAGCCTGGTGCGCGAGGCACGGCCCGTGCTGGAACGACTGGCGGAACAGTACAAGGAGACCGTGAACCTGGCAGTCCTGCGTTCCAACTATGCCGTCAACGTGGACCAGGCGCGGGGCACCTCCACTCTGGCGATGTCCGACTGGATCGGCAGTCTGACGCCCCTCCACGCCACGTCCAGCGGTAAGGTCCTGCTGGCGGGGCTCACCTCCGAAGACCGGCTCAAGATCGTGAAGCAAACCCGGTTGCCGGCGCAGACCGCGAACACGATCACCTCCCGGCAGAAACTGGAAAAGGAGCTGCTCCAGGTCTCCGCCCAGGGCTACGCCGTCGTCAAGGAAGAATTCGAGATCGGCCTGAATTCCATTGCTGTTCCGGTATGGGACCACCTGGGAACCGTTATCGGATCCGTCAGCATTTCGGGCCCGGCCTTCCGGTTCAAGCCCGAGCAGATTGACGGGCTGGTCGAGGACATCAAGCAGGCCGGGCAGGACATCAGCGCCCGGATGGGCTACTCCCGGGACAGCTGACCGCCGCCGGCTACCCAATGACGACGCCGGCGCCCGGCTGTCATTTGACGACGGCGGCGGCGGGCTCTCCGGCCAGTCGGGCCGTGACCCACTCGTGGAACGCGCTGATGTGGTGTTCGCTGGGAACCAGCACGCCGCCGTTGGCGTAGATCTTGGAGCCCATCGCCGGCTGGCAGCGTTCGCACGCGTCGAAGTCCTGCTGGTTCACCCGGTGAAAGAGCTCGACGGAGGCCGTGAGGTCCTTTCCGGCTTCCACCACGCCGGGCATGTACAGCCAGTCGCACTCCACCACTGTCCGGTCCGCGGCCAACGGAAACATCCGGTGGATGATCACGTGGTCCGGCACCAGGTTCAGGAAGACCGTGGGTCTGATGGTCACCGCGTAATAGCGCCGGTCCTGGTCGTCGGCGATGCCCGGAATCCGTTCCAGGCCTTCCGACCCGTCCACCGTGAAGCCCTTAACGTCCTCGCCGAATTCGGCGCCGTGGCCCACAAAATACTGCGCGGCCAGTCCATCGGCGAACTCCGGCAGCACTTCCGTCAGCTCCGGATGGATGGTCGCGCAGTGATAGCACTCCATGAAGTTCTCGATAATCAGCTTCCAGTTGGCCTTCACGTCGTACCTGATCCGCCGGCCCAGGCTGAGGTTGGCGATGTCGTAGCCGTCGATCGCGCCGGCGTCGCCCAGGCGCTCTTCGATCGCCCCCACCACGTCGTCGTCGAACGACGGCGGTTCCTCCGCGAGGCACAACCACACGTAACCCAGGTATTCGCGCACCGGAACATCCACCAACCCGTACTTTTGCCGGTCGATATCGGGCATCTTGGTGAGATTGGGCGCCGCGATGAGCTTGCCATCGAAGTCGTATGTCCAGGCGTGGTAGGGACATTGGAACGAACGTCCCGCCTCACCGCTCTCTTCCATGCAAAGTTTGACGCCGCGGTGCCGGCAGATGTTGTAGTACGCACGGACGGTGCCTTTGCGGTTGCGGGTCACGATGACCGATTCGCGGCCAACCTGCACCGTCCGATAGGCGCCGGCTTTGTCAAGGTCGGCGGACCTGACCGCACAGAACCACATCTGCTCGAAGATGCGTTCCTGCTCGGCCCGAAAGACGTCATCGTCAACATAGGTATGGCCGGGCAGGGTGGCGATCAGGCTATCCGAAACCATTTCGGCGGTCATGCGAACTCCTTTGAACAGAACTGGCAGCGGGAGAATGGGTGCGTTGCTCAGGATGCGGCGGCGAATTCGGCTGAAAGTACGCCCAGGTGCCGTTCGGCTTCCCGGTTGAGGAATTTGCGCCACCTGGTGAACTGGCGGACCTGGTTGACACCCAGCACGGCAACGGGGTCGGCTCCGGCATAGTAGACGGCGAGGAAGCTGTTGTCTTCGAGGCAGCCGTGTTCAATTTCAACCCGGTCGTGGCCGTGCACGTGGCCGGCAAACTGAATGCGCGAGCCGTATTGGTCGGACCAGAAATAGGGCGGATTGACCGGCGGCAGGGTCGCGGTGTCCTGCAACAGCGCTGCCACTGCAACGGCAGGTTGCTCCAAGGCCCCGGTCCAGTGCTCATCCCGCTGGTGCGCCCCTGCCCGCGGGTCCCACCAGGCCGCGCAGTCCCCGACGGCCACCACCGAGGAGACGCTGGTGCGGCCCGCCGAGTCGCAGAGCACGCCGTTGCCCAACTCTATTCCGGAGCCGAGCAGCCAGTCGGTGTTCGGTTGCCCGCCGATGCCCACCAAGACGATGTCGGCGGGAAGTTCCCGCCCGTCGTCGAGCACCACGTGGCTGACGTTTCCGCCGCTGGTGCGGAAGGACCGGACAGATGTGCCGCACAGCATCTCCACCCCGCCGGCCAAGTGCAGCCCGGCGACGGCCGCACCCATCTCGACGCCCAGGGCGCCGGACAGTGGGGCAGGAGACCGCTCCACCACGGTGACGTCGAGGCCCGCGTCACGGGCGGTCGAAGCGGTCTCGGCGCCGATGAAGCCTGCCCCGATCACCACCATTTTCCGGCCGGGAAGCAGATGACCGCGGAGCGCACGGGCATCGTCCAACGTGCGGAGGGTGAAAACGTTCGCGCAGCCATCGACTTCGGGGAGTACCCGGGCGGAGGACCCGGTGGCCAGGACCAGTCCGTCCGCGGCGAGGCTCCGTCCGTCGCTGAGCGACACGGTCATCGACTCCGGGTCGAGGCCTATGGCCGTCACACCCAAAATCCATTCCGCGGCCAACTCGTCGTCCCCGTCGACTAATGCCAGGTCCGCCTCCGAGACCCGGCCCGCCAGGAAGTCCTTGGACAGCGGCGGACGGTCGTAGGGCGGATGCACTTCCGCTCCAACGACGATCAGGCGGCCGGCAAAACCTTGGTTCCGTGCCGCCCGGGCCGCAGAAAGCCCGGACAGCGAAGCTCCGATGACAACAAGGGTCTGCATGGATAGGGCCTTTCACAGCATGAGGGTCCACGTTTTCCGAAGAAGCAGCGCCTGACGCAACACGACGCGCTATGTGAAACAGCGTGAAGACGGATTCCGCGTGTGTCAAGGGGTAAGGACCCGCAGAAAAGAATTTCTCCAAACCCTTGACAACGGAATGTGACCCGGCACACTGTTGCCTATCGTGAACGCCGTTGTTCACGACGGAACTTGGCACGCTGTGTCGTTGCGAAAGAAGGCGCCCCCATGCATCAGGCCTGCCCCTTAAGCCAGCTAACCCCCGGCGACGCCATCCGGCTTGACACTTCGCCTCCCATCGCCGTCTTCCACACGGAAGAGGGCGAGCTCTTTGCCATTGACGACACGTGCACCCACCAGGACGCCTCGCTGGCGGACGGCTGGGTAGAGGGCTGCGAAGTCGAGTGCCCGCTGCACGCGTCGAAGTTCAATCTGCGTACCGGCGTCGTTGACGCGCCGCCGGCAAAACTCCCGGTCCGCGTCCACGGTGTCTCCGTCGTGGACGGCATCATCATGGTCCAGGAATCAGAAGAGGCCCCGAATCTCCCGCCCGGCCTGCAGGTCGACGGGTTCGTGTAGCCGGGCCTTCGTCATCCACCAAAGGAACCAGATGTCAGTGAACAACGATCTTGCAGTTGATGATGGCCCACCCGACCACGAGGTGCAGCGGGTGCTGGCCCAGGAGCCCTCCGACAGACCGGCCAATGCGCCGCCGGATCAAGCGGGCACCGAGGAGGACGCCCGGATCCTGGCCGAGCTTCGGGAGAGCGAGAACGAGCAGGCGCTGGCGGGCCGCCAGCGGACGAGCGGAGGCTTGGACAAGACAGTCTTCGCCGTGGCCGGCGCCCTCGCCGTCGCTTTCGTGGCCTGGGGTTTCCTGGCCACCGAGCATCTCGGCACCACCTCGGTCACCGTACTGAACTGGGTGATGGAGAATACCGGTTGGCTCTTCATCCTGCTGGCCTCGCTCTTCGTGGTTTTCGTGCTGTGGCTGGCGATCGGCCGGTTCGGCAACATCCCGCTGTCCAAGGACGGCGAAAAGCCGGAGTTCCGCACCATCTCCTGGATCTCCATGATGTTCGCCGCCGGCATGGGCATCGGCCTGATGTTCTACGGCGTGGCAGAACCGATGTACCACTACATCGCCCCGCCGCCCGGCACCGTGGACGGGCAGACGCCGGAGGCAATCCAGACGGCGATGGCAACCTCGCTGTTCCACTGGACGCTGCACCCGTGGGCGATGTACGCCGTCGTCGGCATCGCCATGGCCTACGGCACCTACCGGCTGGGCCGCAAACAGCTGATCTCGGCAATCTTCACCTCCCTGTTCGGCAGCAAGACGGTGGAGGGACCGGCCGGGAAGTTCATCAACATCCTGGCCATCTTCGCCACCCTCTTCGGCACGGCCGCGTCGCTCGGCCTCGGCGCCCTGCAAATCGGCAGCGGCTTGGCGTTCAACGGGTGGGTGGGCGAGCTGGCCACCGGCGTGCTCGTGGTCATCATCGCCGTGCTCACGGCCTGCTTCATCGCCTCGGCCGTCTCCGGAATCCGCCGCGGCATTCAGTGGCTGGCCAACATCAACATGGTGCTGGCCGTTCTTCTGGCGCTGATCGTGTTCCTTGCCGGCCCCACGCTGTTCATCCTGAACCTGGTGCCGGCCGCCGTCGGGGATTACGCCCGCGACCTGGCCGAGATGGCCTCCCGCACCGAAGCGGTGGGCGACGAGGCGCTGCGCAGCTGGATGTCCGGCTGGACGGTCTTCTACTGGGCCTGGTGGGTGTCCTGGACACCGTTCGTCGGCATGTTCATTGCCCGGATCAGCCGCGGCCGCACCATCCGCCAGTTCGTCACCGGCGTGCTGCTGGTGCCAAGCGTTGTGAGCGTCGCGTGGTTCGCGATCTTCGGCGGCGCCAGCTTTGGAGTGCAGGCCGCGGCAGACGCCACACCGGATACCGGCGACGGGCTGGTCGACATGGTCGACGGCGAACCGACCATCTCCTTCGACGGCGCCCTCTTCGATCTGCTGCAAAACCTGCCGTTGCCGAACATCCTGGCCGGCGCGGTGGCGATCCTGGCGATGGTTCTGGTAGGGATCTTCTTCGTCACGGGCGCCGATTCGGCCTCGCTGGTGATGGCTTCCCTCAGTTCCAACGGGGCCGAAGAGCCCTCCCGCGGCGTCGTGATCTTTTGGGGCGCGCTGACCGGCGGAGTCGCTGCGGTGATGTTGCTGGCCGGCGGGGACCAGCCGGCCGAGGCCCTGAACGGGCTCAAGAACATCACCATCGTGGTCGCGCTGCCGTTCGTCCTGGTGATGCTGCTGATGTGCATTGCGCTGGCCAAGGACCTGCGCCGTGATCCGCTGGCGCTGCGCCGCCGGTTGGCCGACTCCGTCGTGGAACGCGCCATCCGATCCGGGGTGGGCCAGCACGGCGGCAGCAGGTTCGACCTGGTCACCAAACACGAATGCGACGACACCTGTCCCGAAGGGAAGTGCCCGGCAGCTGCTCCACCGCCCGCCTAGGCCGCCCTGCGGCGGGCGGCCGGGGCAACCGGGCCACCCGCCGCACCCCAAACTCACCGCCCCACAACGCATGGCCCCGCATCTCTTGCCCCGCCCTGCTACCTGAAGGAGCATTACCGCATGAGCACTTCCCCGCGCATCGTCATCATCGGAGCAGGGATCGTCGGCGCCAATCTGGCGGACGAACTGGCCGCCCGCGGCCGCACGAACGTGACCGTCCTGGAGCAGGGCCCGCTGCACCTGGCCGGCGGGTCGAGTTCGCACGCACCCGGGCTGGTCTTCCAAACCAATCCGTCCAAGACCATGACCGCATTCGCCCGTTACACCGTGGGCAAAATGCGCTCGCTCACGGCCGACGGCAGCTCCTGCTTCAACCAGGTGGGCGGGCTGGAGGTGGCCACCACGCCCGCCCGGTTCGAAGAGCTCAAGCGCAGGGCCGGCTTCGCCGCCTCCTGGGGCGTGGAGGCCCGGCTGATCGACCCGGATGAATGCGAAAAGCACCATCCGCTGCTGCCGGCCGGCAACGTGCTCGGCGGCCTGCACATCCCCTCCGACGGGCTGGCCCTCGCGGCCCGCGCCGTCCGGCTGCTGATCGCCCGCGCCTCCGCCGCCGGCGTCGAGTTCCGCGGTTCCACCACCGTGACGGGCATTGAGCACGACGGCGGGCGGGTCACCGCGGTGGAGACCGACACAGGGAGGGTGCCCGCCGACGTCGTGGTCTGCTGTGCCGGGTTCTGGGGGCCGAAGATCGGCGCCATGGTCGGCATGACGGTGCCGCTGCTTCCGCTGGCTCACCAGTACGTCAAGACCTCGGCGCTGCCGGTGCTGGCCGGCCGGAACGAACTGCCCAACGGCGCCCGGCTGCCGATCCTGCGCCACCAGGACGCGGACCTGTACTTCCGCGAGCACGGCGACCGGCTGGGCATCGGTTCCTACGCGCACCGGCCCATGCCGGTGGACCTGGACGGGCTGCCGGCTGTCGCGCCGGCGGACGTTTCCGACGACCGCATGCCCTCGCGGCTGGGCTTCACGCCGGCGGACTTCGAACCGTCCTGGCGGGAAAGCCAGCGGCTGCTGCCGGCCCTCCGCGGCGCGGGCATCACCGACGGCTTCAACGGCGTTTTTTCCTTCACCCCCGACGGCGCCCCGGTGATCGGGGAGTCCCCGGACGTCGCCGGCTTTTACCTGGCCGAAGCCGTGTGGGTCACCCATTCGGCGGGAGTGGCCAAGGCGGTTGCAGAGCTGCTGGTGGACGGGCGGTCGCAGACGGATCTGCACGAAGGCGATGTGCGCCGGTTCGAAGACGTGCAGCTGGCCCCGGAATACATCAGCGAGACGTCGCAGCAGAACTTCGTGGAGATCTACGACGTGCTGCACCCGCTGCAACCGCGCGAATCCCCGCGGAACCTGCGCACCAGCCCCTTCTTCGGCCGCCAGCAAGAGCTCGGCGCGGTCTTCCTGGAATCCGGCGGCTGGGAGCGCCCGCACTGGTACGAGGCCAACGCGGCGCTGCTGGCGGCGCTGCCGCAGGACTGGCGGGAACCGGAGCGCGACGCCTGGGCCGCCCGATACCACTCCCCCATCGCCGCGGCCGAAGCGTGGAAGACGCGCACCGCCGTCGCCATGTACGACATGACGCCGCTGAAGCGGGTGGAGGTGTCCGGGCCGGGCGCCCTGGCCCTGCTGCAGCGGCTGGGCACCGGGCAGCTCAACAAGAAACCGGGGGCGGTGACTTACTGCCTGTTGCTGGATTCCGGCGGCGGCATCCGCAGCGACATCACGGTGGCGCGGCTGGCGCCCGAGCGGTTCCAAGCCGGCATCAACAACAACGCCGACTACGAGTACCTGCGCGGCGAGGTGGCCGCACAATCGCAGGCCGACCCGGCCCAGTGGGTCCGGGTCAAGGACATCACCGCCGGCACCTGCTGCATCGGGCTTTGGGGCCCCTCGGCGCGCGGCGTGATGGCCAAGGTCAGCAGCGACGACTTCAGCAACAACTCGCTCAAGTACTTCCGAACGGCCCAGGTGCGCATTGCCGGCCTCTCCGTCACTGCGATGCAGCTCTCCTATGTGGGCGAGCTGGGCTGGGAGCTGTACACCACGGCCGACCAGGGGCTCAGGCTCTGGGACGCGCTGTTCGACGCCGGGCAGGAGCACGGGATCGTCCCAGCCGGCCGGGCCGCATTCAACAGCCTGCGGCTGGAAAAGGGCTACCGGCTCTGGGGCACCGACATGACCACCGAGCACACGCCGGAGGAGGCGGGCCTCGGGTTCGCGGTCAAGGCCGACAAGGGCGAATTCGTCGGCGCCGCCGCGCTGGCCGCCGCGGGCGCGCCGGCCCGCCGGCTGCGCTGCCTGACCATCGACGACGGCCGGTCGGTGGTGCTGGGCAAGGAGCCGGTATACGTGGACGACGTCCCGTCCGGCTACGTCACCAGCGCGGCCTTCGGCCACACGGTGGGACGGCCGATCGCGTACGCCTGGCTTCCTGCGGACATCGGGGAGGGAGACGGCGTCGAGATCGAATACTTCGGCCGCCGCATCCCGGCCACCGTCGCCGCCGAGCCGCTGGTCGACCCCGGCATGGAACGCCTGCGCGGCTAGGCCCGCGCTGGCGGGAAGCCCGGCGCGGCCGGCCGTCCGCGCTGGCGGGACGCCCGGCCGCGGCTAGGGCCGCAGCATCACCTTGATCGCGCGGCGCTCGTCCATGGCCCGGTAGGCTTCCGCGGCGTCGCCGAGGGGCATGACCGCGTCGAAGACCTTGCCGGGGTTGATCTTCCCGGCCAAGACGTCCTCGAGGAGTTCCGGAAGGTATTCGCGGGTGGGCGCGGCGCCGCCGGCGACGGCAATGTTCTTCGAGAACAGCACGCCGATGGGCAGTTCGGCGCCGCCGGCGGGGACCCCCACGAACCCGACGGAACCGCCGGGCCTGGTGCAGCGCAACGCCTGGTCCATGGACTCCGCCGTGCCCACGCACTCGAGCACGGAGTCGGCCAGCACGCCGCCGAGCAGCCCCTTGACCTTTTCGGCGGCGGCCTTCCCGCGTTCCGCCACCACATCGGTCGCCCCGAATTCGCGCGCCAGTGCCGCCCGGTCGTCGTAGCGGGACATCGCGATGATCCGCTCGGCGCCCAGCCGCCGGGCTGCCAGCACTCCGCACAGCCCGACGGCGCCGTCACCCACGACGACGACGGTGCGTCCCGGGCCGACCTTGGCGCTGATGGCCGCGTGGTGTCCGGTCCCCATCACGTCGGAGAGCGTGAGCAGGCTCTTGGCCAACTCCTCCCCCGGTTCGGTCACGCCGGGCACCGCAACCAGAGTGGCGTCGGCGTGGGGCACCCGCACGGCTTCGCCCTGCCCGCCGTCGACCGGCAGGCCGTGTTCGTCCCGGCCTCCCCAACTGGCCCGGCGTTCGCAGGAGGTTTGCACGCCGTTGCGGCAGGGTGGGCACTCCCCGCAGCTGATGGCCCACGGGGCAATGACGAAGTCGCCGGTGGACAGCGCCTGCACCGCGTCGCCGGTGGCCTCGACCACGCCGATGAGTTCGTGGCCGATGGGATGCGGCCTGCCCGGCTCGCGGATGCCGCGGTAGGGCCACAGATCGGAGCCGCAGACGCAGGTGGCGCTCACGCGCACGATCGCGTCGGTGGGGGCAAGGATTTCCGGGTCGGGTCGTTCCTCGACCCGGATGTCGCCCGGTCCGTGGATGATGGCAGCGCGCATGAAGCCTCCTGTGCAGTGGTGATCTTTCCAGCCTAACCGCGTCGCCGCGGCGGCCGGGAACGGGCGAAGCCCGCCACCTTGTGCAGGTGGCGGGCTTCGGTGCCGTAGGCGAAGGGCCTAGAGGCTGGACGGTTCCTCGTGGTCCGGGTAGACCTCGCGCAGCAGGTGCGCGGTCTCGGACGGGGTCTTGCCGACCTTCACGCCCGCGGCCTCGAGGGCCTCCTTCTTGGCCTGGGCCGTGCCGGAGGAGCCGGAGACGATGGCGCCGGCGTGGCCCATGGTCTTGCCCTCGGGCGCGGTGAAGCCGGCCACGTAGCCGACGACCGGCTTGGTGACGTTGGCCTTGATGTACTCGGCGGCACGCTCCTCGGCGTCGCCGCCGATTTCGCCGATCATCACGATCGCCTTGGTTTCCGGATCGGCCTCGAACGCGGCCAGGGCGTCGATGTGGGTGGTACCGATGACCGGGTCGCCGCCGATGCCGATGGCGGTGGAGAAGCCGAGGTCGCGCAGTTCGTACATCATCTGGTAGGTCAGCGTGCCGGACTTGGAGACCAGGCCCACGCCGCCCTTGCCGGTGATGTTCGCCGGGGTGATGCCCACCAGCGACTCGCCGGGCGTGATGATGCCCGGGCAGTTCGGGCCGATGATGCGGGTGATCTGGTTGCCGTCGGAGTCCTTCTTGGACTGTGCCAGCGCCCAGAACTCGGCGGAGTCCTGCACCGGCACGCCCTCGGTGATCACCACGACGAGGCCGATTTCGGCCTCGATGGCCTCGACCACGGCGTCCTTGGTGAAGGCCGGCGGGACGAAGACGATGGAGACGTCGGCGCCGGTCTCGGTGACGGCTTCCTTGACGGTGCCGAAGACCGGCAGGGTCTTCTCGCCGTGGGTGACGGTGGTGCCGGCCTTGCGAGCGTTCACGCCGCCAACGATGTTGGTGCCGGCGTGCAGCATGCGCGCCGTGTGCTTGGAGCCTTCGCCACCGGTGATGCCCTGGACGATGACCTTCGAGTCCTTGTTGATGAAGATAGACATGTTTTAGTTCCTCGGTCCTTAGGCGTTGGCCAGCTCGGCGGCCTTGTCGGCGCCCTGGTCCATGGTCAGGGCCAGGGTGACCAGCGGGTGGTTGGCGTTGAGCAGGATCTGCCGGCCTTCGTCGACATTGTTGCCGTCGAGGCGGACAACCAGCGGCTTGCTGGCCTTCTCGCCCAGGATTTCCAGGGCCTTGACGATGCCGTTTGCCACGGCGTCGCAGGCGGTGATGCCGCCGAAGACGTTCACGAACACGCTCTTGACCTGCTCGTCGTTGAGGATGACGTCCAGGCCGGCGGCCATGACCTCGGCCGAGGCGCCGCCGCCGATGTCCAGGAAGTTGGCGGGCTTGACGTTGCCGTGCTTCTCGCCGGCGTAGGCGACGACATCCAGGGTGGACATGACCAGGCCCGCGCCGTTGCCGATGATGCCGACCTGTCCGTCGAGCTTGACGTAGTTCAGGTCCAGTTCCTTGGCCTTGGCCTCGAGCGGATCCGCGGCGTCCTTGTCCTCGAGCTCCTCGTGGCCCGGCTGGCGGAAGGAGGCGTTCTCGTCCAGCGAGACCTTGCCGTCCAGGGCGACGATGTCGCCGGCGCCGGTCTTGACCAGCGGGTTGACCTCCACCAGGGTGGCGTCTTCCTTGATGAACACGTCCCAGAGCTTGACGATGACCTCGGCGACCTTGGGGCGAAGGTCTTCGGCGAAGCCGGCCTCGGCAACGATTTCGTCGGCCTTGGCCTGGTCGATGCCCACGGCCGGGTCGATGGCAACCTTGGCCAGGGCGTCCGGGCGCTCCACGGCCAGCTGCTCGATCTCCATGCCGCCCTCCACCGAGCACATGGCCAGGTAGTTGCGGTTGGCGCGGTCCAGCAGCACGGAGAAGTAGTACTCCTCGGCGATGTCGGCGCCCTGCGCGATCATGACCTTCTTGACCGTGTGGCCCTTGATGTCCATGCCGAGGATGTTGGAGGCGTATTCGTATGCCTCGTCCGGGGTCTTGGCGACCTTGACGCCACCGGCCTTGCCGCGGCCTCCGACCTTCACCTGAGCCTTGACGACAACTACGCCGCCAATTTTCTCAGCAGCTGCCTTGGCTTCTTCTGGGGTGTACGCAACGATTCCAGCCAGCACGGGTACTCCGTGTGCCTCGAAGAGATCGCGCGCCTGGTATTCATACAGGTCCACGGGTTGTGTCCTTCTACGTCGAAGTCGTTTCTGACTCGGAGCGGCGTCCGCGGTTGGCCGTGGCGGTGACCACGGACGGTGAGCGGATGCCTGCAGTGCTCCATGGGGAACTCTAGCCCCTTTGGCCTCGGGCGCCGGTCCCAGAGTACCGCTTTAGTGGCCAAGGGCACACTTCTACGACTTGTAGAAGTGTCCGGGTTTGAGGTATCGGCGCCGTGAACCTAATTCTTGCCGCCGGCTCCCGTCTGATCCACGACGGCGGTGTTCCCGCCTTGGGCGGCCTCCCCGTCCTGCGCGGTGGTTCCCCCGCCCTGCGCTGCGGCTGCTGCCGGTGCACTGCCCCTGATCACGGTCTGGTTCAGCAGCGGAATGCGCAGGCCTTCCTCGGCCAACGCCTCCTTGAGGCGGGCCCGCATCTTGCGCGCAATTGCCCACTGTTCCAGCGGCTTCGTGCGGATGGCCAAACGGATCACCACGGATTCGCCGGTCAGTGCCTCCACACCCCAGACCTCCGGATCGTCCAAAATCAGCCTGCGGTTGTCCTCGTCCATGCGCAGTTCCATGGCGGTCTTGAGGATCAACTCGGAGACCTTCTCCACATCGGAGTCGTACGGCACCGGGATGTCCAGCACGGCCCGCGCCCAGCCCTGTGAGGAGTTACCCACCCGCAGGATCTCCCCGTTGCGCACGTGCCACAGCGTGCCGTCCACGGCGCGCACCTGCGTGACCCGCAGACCCACCGACTCCACGGTGCCGGAGGCCTCGCCCAAGTCGACCACGTCACCGATGCCGTACTGGTCTTCGGCCACCATGAACAGCCCGGACAGGTAGTCCTTGACCAGGGTCTGGGCGCCAAAACCAATGGCGACGCCGGCAATACCGGCACTGGCCAGTACCGGGCCAAGATTGAATTCCAGCTCCGTGAGCACCATCAGCGCGGTGACGCTGGCAAGCACGATGGTGGTGATCGAACGCAGCACCGATCCGATCGTCTTCGAGCGCTGGGCGCGGCGCACCGCGGCGATCGGCGAGTCCTGAATCAGCCAGTAGCGCGGGTCTTTCGTGTTCTTGGGCGCTGCAGGGTCGAATTTGTCCAGCTTGGCGGTCTCGCCGTCGGCGATCTTTCCCGTGACGCGTTTGATCACCATCCGCAGCACAATGTTCAGCAGGAATCCACCCAGCAGGATCAGCGAAACGCGCAGCGGCTTGTCAAGCCAAAAATCGGGGGTTGCCAGCCGTTCCAAAGTCCTGATGTCCACGTGGTCCATGGATAAGAACGGTAAGCGCCCCGTCATGCCGCTGCCAAATGCGCCGCCGCAAACGTGGCGCATCTCCCAGCGGGGTCAGCCCATCTTGGTCAGCGGCGCATAGCGCAGCAGCAGCCGCTTCTCGCCGGCGTCGAATTTGACCTTGGCCACCGTCTTGTCGCCGGCTCCTTCGAGGCCCAGGACGGTCCCGTTGCCGAAGCTCGCGTGGTTGACCTTGTCGCCGATGGACAGCGCGATGACTTCCTTCTGCGGCTGCACCCGGCCGGCCCGGGTCTTGGCGCTGGTGATCGACGGCGCCGATCCCCGCATGTTGCTGATGTCCTGGCTGCCCGAGGTCCCGGCACCCCAGTGCGATCCCGAGTAGCGGCTGGACCCGAAGCTGCCCGCGGAGGCAAAGGTCGGGCGGGCCGTGCCTTCGCGTTTCCAGTCGATGAGTTCGGCCGGGACCTCTTCGATGAACTGGCTGGCCGGGTTGAACTGGCTCTGGCCCCACATGCTGCGGGACTCCGACCGGGTCAGGTACAGCCGCTGGCGGGCACGGGTCAGGCCCACGTAGGCCAACCGGCGCTCTTCGGCCAGCTCCGTCGGGTCGGTCATGGAGCGCTGGTGCGGGAAGATTCCGTGTTCCATGCCGGTGAGGAAGACCACCGGAAACTCCAGTCCCTTGGCGGTATGCAGCGTCATCAGCGTCACCACGCCCTGGTCCTGGGCCAGCCGCGCCGCCTCGCTGTCCGGGGCGTCGGGCACCTGGTCCGCGTCGGCCACCAGCGCCACCTGTTCCAGGAACTCGGACAGCGACCCTTCCGGGTTGTCCCGTTCGTACTCGCGCACCACGGCCACGAGTTCGGCCAGGTTTTCCACGCGGGATTCGTCCTGCGGGTCGTTGCTCTGGCGCAGCATCGCCAGGTAGCCGGTCTGCTCCAGCACGGCCTCCAGCGCGGCTGCCGCACCGGACCCGGCGGCCACCTCGGCCAGGTCGTCGATGAGCTTCACGAAGCCGGCGACCGCGTTCACCGACCGGGTGGCCATGCCGCGTGCCTCCTCCGCCCGGCGCAGCGCCTCCATGAACGAGATCCGGTCCCGTTCCGCCAACGCCGCGACGGCGTACTCGGCCCGGTCGCCGATCCCGCGCTTCGGTTCGTTGAGGATGCGGCGCAGGTTGACGACGTCGTCCGGGTTGGCCAGGACCCGCAGGTAGGCCAGCGCGTCCTTGATTTCCTTGCGCTCGTAGAAGCGGGTGCCGCCGACTACCTTGTAGGGCAGCCCCACCCGGACGAGCAAGTCCTCGATGGAACGGGACTGGGCGTTGGTCCGGTAGAAAATGGCGATGTCGCCCGGGCGGATGCCCTCGGAGTCCTGCAGTCGGTCGATCTCCCCGGTGATGAAGCGGGCCTCGTCGTGCTCGTTCTCGCCCACGTAGCCGATGATCTTCTCGCCGTCGCCCTCGGCGGTCCAGAGCCGCTTGGCCGGGCGGTCCGGGTTCCGGGAGATCACCGAGTTGGCCGCGGTGAGGATGGTCTGGGTCGACCGGTAGTTCTGTTCCAGCAGGATGGTGCGCGCGCTGGCGTAGTCCTTCTCGAAATCGACGATGTTGCGCACGTCGGCCCCGCGGAAGGCGTAGATGGACTGGTCCGAGTCGCCCACCACCGTCAGTTCGCCGGCCGGCACCGACCCGTCCTCGGACTCCCGGGTCAGCTCGCGCACCAGCCGGTACTGGGCATGGTTGGTGTCCTGGTATTCGTCCACCAGCACGTGGCGGAACCGCCGGCGGTACGAGTCCGCAATCGCCGGGAACGCCTGGAAGATGAAGACAACCTGCGCGATCAGGTCGTCGAAGTCCATGGCGTTGGCCTGGCGCATCCGCTGGGTGTACCCGGTGTAGACCGAGGCCACCGCCTGCTCGAACGGATCCGAATAGTTGGCGGTGGAGGCGAAGGACTCGTCGTCGATCAGTTCATTCTTCAGCGCCGAGATCTTGTGCTGGATGGACTTGGGCGGGAAGCGCTTCGGGTCCAGGTCCAGCCCCTTGGCCACCTGGCTGACCATCCGCAGCGTGTCCGCCGAGTCGTAGATGGAGAAGTTGGAGTTCAACCCCACGTGCTTGGCTTCGCGGCGCAGGATCTTCACGCAGGATGAGTGGAACGTGGAAATCCACATCCGCTTGGCCGAGTCCCCCACCAGCGACTCGATCCGCTCCCGCATCTCCGCGGCGGCCTTGTTCGTGAAGGTGATGGCGAGGATCTCTCCCGGCCGTGCGCGGCGGGTGGCGAGCAGATACGCGATGCGGTGGCTGAGCACCCGGGTCTTGCCGGATCCGGCACCGGCGACGATCAGCAGCGGGGAGCCGGCATGCTTGACCGCCTCTTCCTGCTGCGGGTTCAGCCCCGAGAGCAGCTCTTCGGCGCCGGGCAGATGCGGAGCGGGCGGAGAGGCAACATGCGGGTCGAACGCCGGGTCGGTGAGGAAATCCATGGTCCCCTAAGTCTATTAGCCACCACCGACACTGCGGGACGCCGGCGGCGACTTCCGCCAACGGCCGACGCAGAGCGCCCCGGCATAATGGTTGTATGTCCAAAACCCCAGCACAGCGCGCGAAGAAACACGGTGCGGCGGCGGCCCCGGCCCCCGGCAGCAGCGCCGCCGCGAGGCCTGCCGTTCCCGGCAGCACCCGGTCGCCCCAGCGCGCTGCCGGCAACGCGAACCTGATCGTCATCGCCGGGGCCGCGGCCTCGGCCTTCCTGTTCGGCTACTCGTTCCTGCTGGTGATGCCGCAGTTCTCCCAGCTGACCGGGGGGCTGGCCATGCCGGACACGCTCATCGGCGGATACTCCACCGAGTACGTCCAGCAGGTGCGCACCGCGTTCGGCGAAGACGGTGCCGGGCAATACAACTACTGGCACAAGACAGCCGACACCATCTTCCCGCTGATGTTCGGCTTCACGTGGCTGATCCTGCTGGGGCAGCAAATCCGCCGCCCCGGCTGGCGCTGGCTCGCCTGGTCCGTCGTCGTGCTTTACGTGGCAGCGGATCTGGGGGAAAACCTCGCCGTCGACGCCATGCTGGCCTCGGACCCGGTCGGCGACGCGTCACTGGCGAGCTTCCTCACTGTCGCCAAGTCCGTCCTGTTCGGGCTGAGCCTGGTCGCCGCCGTCGTCGCGGTCTTCACGCGTAAACCCCGGCCTGCCGGAGGCCCGGCCGCCGCACCGGCGGGCGGCGCCGTTTAAGCTAAGCTTTTGGCGTTGCCCCCGTAGCTCAGGGGATAGAGCACCGCTCTCCTAAAGCGGGTGTCGGCAGTTCGAATCTGCCCGGGGGCACTTCACCGCCGGCCTTGTCGGCGAAATGCGGCGGCCGCGCCCGGCCCGTCAACCAGGGCAGCCGACCGCCGCCTGTGCAACCCCCCACGGAAGCACAGACGGTAGCCGGCTGTAGTGCCTTCCACCAAAGCGGCCAGGAATTCCCGTCAGCTGGGACCGCTGGTTCCGGTTCTTCCCGTTCGCCGGAGCCAGCAGTATCTTCCCGCCGCCTGTTGGCCGACGGCCGAGCCGTTCCCCTGAAGCACGTGAGCCGCTGAAGGGACCGTTCATTTTCCCGCAGCGTGAGCACTCCAGGCACTGCCGTCACCATATATCTAAATCGATTGGATTTAATAAAGCAACTCCGGGACGCTTCGTGGCGGCGGGCCAGGGTAATTGACGCAAACGGTCGTGGTGAAGCGCACCCCTGCCCGCGTCCGGCTAGCCCCCTAGGATCAACCCGCTGGCCTTGGGCGACAGCGCGTCATCCAGCACCAGGCAGGCGCCGCCGATGGCCCCCACCTCGAAGCCCAGCGGGGACGACACCACGTCAACCTCGTGGATCGCCCGCGACACAAACCGTTTGTTAATTTCCTCCCGCAGGATGGGCAGCGCAAGCTCGTCCAAGCCGTCCCACAGCGGGCCGCCAAAGATGACCCGGTCCACGTCCAGGATGTTGGCCACCTGCCCCACGGTTCCGCCCAGCAACCCGGCGGCCCGGCCGATGATCGCCGCGGCCGCCGGCTCCCCCTCGCTGGCCATGCGGCAGAGCGTAACGATCCGTTCCGTGGCCCGATGCCGGTCCCCCAGCTCGGCGTCGGCCGGGAAGACGCCGGCCTCCACGGCCTGCCGGAACAGCGTGCCGAAGTTCAGCGCCATGCCCACGCAGGTGCGTTTCCCGCAGTCGCACAGCGGGACCTCTGCCTCCACCGGAAAATGGCCGATCTCCCCGATATTGCTGGAGGCGCCGCGCAGCACCTGTCCGTCGAGCACGATGCCGGCGCCCAAGCCCGTGCCCAGGTAAACGAACACGAAGTTCTCGGGCTCCCGCCGTCCGCTGGCCCACAGTTCCGCCACCGCCGCGGCCGTCGTGTCCTTGTCCATCAGCACCGGCAGGCCCGTCAGGTCGCGCAGGGGTTCGCGCAGCGGCACCGAGGTCCACTCGCGCATCATCGGCGGATCCACCACCATCCCTTCGGCCGCGTCGATCGGCCCGGGCGCGGCCAGCCCGATGCCCAGGATGCGGTGGCGCTCGATCCCGGAAGCGGTGATGAGCGCCTCCGTCGCGGCGGCCATGGCGGCGGCCATCCCGTCCGGCTGGCCTGCGGCGGGGACGTCGTGCCGGGCACGCGCCACCACCTCGCCGTCGAGGTTCAGCATCACCAGGGTCATGACCACGGGGTCGAGGTGGATGCCGATCGCGAGCCGGCTGGAAAGTTCCAGCTGCAGGACCGTGCGCGGTTTGCCGGGCCCGCTGACCGTCTTGCGGTCCTCGCGCACCAGGCCCTCGTCCACCAGCCGGCGCACTACGTTGGAGATGGTCTGCGGGGACAGCCCGGTGCTCTCCACCAGTTCCACCCGGGCGATTCCCCCGCGGGCACGTCGGATGGCGTTGAGGATCACGGCCTGGTTGTAGCCGCCCAGGCGGCCCAGGTTGGTTCCGCGCTGCATTGCACCCGCTTTCCACTTCTTCGACGTGTGGGACCCAGAGCAACTCTAGTCATTGAGCGGGCGGACCACACCCGCCACGCGGCCAGCCCCCTGGCGCGGGCCGGACCGCCGCACTCAGGCCAAACCGGCCACCCGGGTATCGCTGAGGAACTGGGTCCGGTACAGCTCGGCGTAGCGGCCCTCCAGGGCCAGCAGCTCAGCGTGCGTGCCCTGCTCAGCGATCCGGCCGCCTTCAATGACCAGGATCCGGTCGGCGGAGCGCACGGTGGACAGCCGGTGGGCAATGACGACGGCGGTGCGCCCCTCGAGCGCCTCGCTGAGCGCCGCCTGCACGGCGGCTTCGTTGGTGGAGTCCAAGGCCGCCGTCGCCTCGTCCAGGATCACCACCCGGGGATGGCCCAGCAGCAGGCGGGCGATGGTCATCCGTTGCCGTTCGCCGCCGGAGAGGCGGTAGCCGCGCTCCCCCACCATGGTGTCCAGGCCGTCCGGCAGGGAACGGATCAGGTCCTGCAGGCGGGCGCGGCGCAGCACGTCCCATATCTCGTCGTCGCTGGCCTCCGGCCGGGCCAGCAGCAGGTTGGACCGGATGGTCTCGTGGAACAGGTGTCCGTCCTGGGTCACCATGCCGATGGTTCCGCGCAGCGCCTCGAAGCTCAGGTCGCGGACATCGGTGCCGGAAAGCTCGACGGAACCGGAGTCCACGTCGTACAGGCGGGCCAACAATTGGGCCATGGTGGATTTTCCGGCCCCCGAGGAGCCCACGAGCGCCACCGTCTGGCCCGGCTCCACCCGGAAGCTGATCCCGTGCAGCACCTCTTCGCCGCCCCGGGCGTCGAGGGTCGCGACCTCCTCCAGCGAGGCCAACGACACCTTCTCGGCGGAGGGGTAGGCGAACCGCACGTCCTTGAACTCGACGGAGACCGGGCCCGGCGGCACGGCAGCGGCGTCGTCCTTTTCGGTAATCAGGGGCTTCAGGTCCAGCACCTCGAAGACGCGCTCGAAGCTGACCAGCGCACTGGAAATCTCCACCCGGGCGTTCGCCAGGGCCGTCAGCGGCGCATACAGGCGGGTGAGCAGGAGCGCCAGCGTCACCACCTCGCCGGGATCCAGCTGGCCGATGATGGCGTAGAAACCGCCGAGCCCGTAGACCAGGGCCAGCGCCAGCGCGGACACCAGGGTGAGCGCCGTGACGAACACCCACTGCATGACCGCCGTCTTGATGCCGATGTCGCGCACCCGCTGGGCCCGGAGCTTGAACTCGCGGGATTCGTCGGCGGGCCGGCCGAACAGCTTGACCAGCGTGGCCCCGGGTGCGGAGAACCGTTCGGTCATCTGTGTGCTCATGGCGGCGTTGTGGTTGGCGGTTTCCCGGCGCAGTTCGGCGAGCCGGCTGCCCATCCGGCGGGCCGGCAGCAGGAACACCGGCAGCAGCAGCAGCGCCAGCAGGGTGACCTGCCAGGAGGTGTTCAGCATGACGATCAGTGTGAGGATCAGCGCCACGAGGTTGCTCACCACCCCGGAGAGCGTTCCCGCAAAGGCCCGCTGCGCCCCGATGACGTCGTTGTTCAGCCGGCTGACCAGCGCGCCGGTGCGGGTGCGCATGAAGAAGGCGATCGGCATCTTCTGGACGTGGTCGAACACGGCGGTGCGCAGGTCCAGGATGATGTCCTCGCCCAGCCCGGAGGAAATCCACCGGGTCACCATGCTGAGCCCGGCGTCGGCGATGGCCACCAGGGCGATGACGACGGCGAGCCAGATCACTACCTCGACGCCGGTTTTGGCCACGATCGCGTCCACCACCCGGCCGGCGAGAACCGGCGTGGCGACGGCCAGCGTGGCGGTCACCACCGAGAGCAGCACAAAGACAGCAATCTTGCCCTTGTAGGGCGCGGCGAACGCAAAGGTCCGGCGGACAGTCTCCCGCGAGAAGGACTTCTGCTCCTTCGAGTGCGAAAGCCGGTACAGCGAACTCCAGGCTGCCCCTTCCATGGACATGATGGCTCCTAACGGCTGATGGTGCTACTGCCACCCTAGAACCATTCCGAACGCCCTGGTGTTCCTGCCCGCGGCCATGCGGCCGGAAGCTGTCCGGAATTGCGGGCGGGCAGGCAAAGCCGCCGGACCCACCGGCGCCGCCCCCGCCCGCCCGGCGCCACCCGGCGCGGCCCGGCGTCAGCTGAGCTGCTTCTCCTCGTGCGGGACGAAGCGCACCGTCATCGCCTTGAAGCCCGGCGTGTTGGACTCCCGTGCCACCAGGTCCCGGTGCACCAGCGCGTTGGCCTCCGGGAAGTAGGCGGCCGCACAACCCCGCGCCGTCGGGTAGGACACCAGGCGGAACTCGTCCGCGCGGCGCTCGGTGCCCTTGAACGTGCTGATCACGTCCACCAGGTCGCGGTCGGCGAAGCCCAGTTCGGCCAGGTCGTCGGGGTGCACCAGGATGACCCGCCGCCCGTTGGAGATGCCCCGGTAGCGGTCGTCCAGGCCGTAGAACGTGGTGTTGTACTGGTCGTGGCTGCGGATGGTCTGCAGGATTAGGTGTCCCTCGGGCGCCTCCAGGTACTCCAGCGGGCTGACCGTGAACCGCGCCTTGCCGATGTCGGTGGCGAAGGAGCGCGTGTCGCGCGGCGGGTTCGGCAGCACAAAGCCGCTCTTGTTCCGGATCCGCGTGTTGAAGTCCTCGAACCCCGGCAGCACGCGGGAGATGTGGTCCCGGATCACGTCGTAGTCCTCGGCCATCGCCCGCCAGTCCACTGGGTGGTCGTCGCCGAAGGTGGCCTGGGCCATCCGCGCGATGATCACCGGTTCGGCCAGCAGGTGCTCGCTGACCGGCTCCAGCCGGCCCTGCGTGGACCGGACGACGGACATGGAGTCTTCCACCGAGAGGAACTGCGCGCCCTTCGGGTGCTTGTCGTCCCGGTCGGTACGGCCCAGCGTCGGCAGGATCAGCGACGTCTTCCCGTGCACCACGTGGGAGCGGTTGGGTTTGGTGGAGACATGCACGGTCAGGCCGGCCTTCTTCATCCCGCTCTCGAGCAGCTCGGTCTCGGAGTTCGCCAGCGCGAAGTTGCCGCCCATGGAGACGAAGACGTCGACCTTGTCCTCGTGGAAGCGGTCGATCGCCTCGGTGGAATCGACGCCGTGCTCGCGCGGCGAGGTGATGCCGAACTCCTTGTCCAGCGCCGCCAGCAGCCACTCCTTGGGCTTCTCCCAGATGCCCATGGTGCGGTCGCCCTGGACGTTGGAGTGGCCGCGGACCGGGCAGGCACCGGCGCCGGGCTTGCCGAAGTTGCCCTGGAGCAGCAGCAGGTTCACGATTTCGCGCAGGGTATCGACCGAGTGCGGCTGCTGGGTCAGGCCCAGCGCCCAGCAGATGATGGTGGCCTTGGACTTGGCCAGCAGCCCGGCGACCTTGGCGATCTCCAGCCGCGACAGCCCGGTGGCCTTCTCGGTTTCGGTCCAGTCGACGTGCCGGCGGGCTTCGACGTACTCCTCGAAGCCTTCGGTGTTCGCGTCGATGAACGCCTTGTCCACGACGGTGCCCGGGGCGCGGCCTTCCTCTTCGAGCAGCAGGTGTCCCAGCGCCTGGAAGAGGGCGAGGTCCCCGCCCACCTTGATCTGCAGGAATTCGTCGGCCAGCGCGGTGCCGCCGCGCAGCAGCCCGTCCACCGACTGCGGGTCCTTGAACGCCATCAGGCCGGTTTCGGGCAGCGGGTTCACCGCTACGATGGTGCCGCCGTTGTCCTTGCACTCCTTGAGCGCGGAGAGCATGCGCGGGTGGTTGGTCCCGGGGTTCTGGCCCACCACGAAGATCAGCTCGGAGTGGTGGATGTCCTCCAGCGACACGGTGCCCTTGCCGATGCCGATGGTCGGGTTCAGGGCGCTGCCGGAGGACTCGTGGCACATGTTGGAGCAGTCCGGCAGGTTGTTGGTGCCCAGCGAGCGTGCGAACAGCTGGTACATGAACGCGGTCTCGTTGGCGGTCCGGCCCGAGGTGTAGAACACGCAGCGGTCCGGCGTCGTAGCCCTGATGTGTTCGCCAATCAGGCTGAACGCGTCCGCCCACGAGATCGGCGAATAGTGCGTCTCCCCCTCGCGGATGATGACCGGCTCGGTGATCCGGCCCTGCTGGCCCAGCCAGTATTCGGTCTTCGTCGAGAGCTCTTCGATGGAGTGGCGCGCCCAGAACTCGGGCGTGACGGTGCGCTTCGTGTTCTCCTCCGCCACGGCCTTGGCGCCGTTTTCGCAGAACTCGGCCGGCTTGCGCGGACCGGTGATGGATTCGGGCCAGGCGCACCCCGGGCAGTCGAACCCGCCGCGCTGGTTGATCCGCAGCAGCGACCGGGCGGTGCGGGAGACGCCGGCCTGTTCGATGCCGCGCTCCAACGCAACCTTCACCGCCGGAATACCGGCGGCGACCTTCTTCGGTTCCTTGACCTTCAGGGTGCTTTCATCAATGTCATTCACGGGTGCCGGACGAGTCATGCCCCTAATGTATCCCGGCTCACACCGGTTCCCCGACTCACCCGGCGCGTCTCACACGAAATTCCCGACGGCGGCGCCCACCCGGCCCGGGTGGGCATACACGTTAATGCTGCGGCCGCGGCTGAAGCCGGCCAGCGTCAGCCCCACCTTTTCCGCCAGCTCGACGGCGAGCGAGGACGGCGCGCTCACGGCCGACAGGACGGGGATGCCCGCGAGATAGGCCTTCTGGACCAATTCGAACGAGGCGCGCCCGGAGACCTGCAGCACCGTGTTGCGCAGCGGCAGCCGCCCCTCGCGCAGCGCCCAACCCACCACCTTGTCCACCGCGTTGTGCCGGCCCACGTCTTCGCGCAGGCAGAGCAGTTCGCCCGCGACGCTGAACAGGCCGGCAGCGTGGACGCCGCCGGTGCGCTCGAACACCTGCTGCTGTTCGCGCAGCCGGTCCGGCAACTGCAGCAGGACCTCCAGCGGCACTTCGCCGCCGGCACCGGTGCCGTCCGGGCCCGGGGAGGCTCCGCCGTCGTCATGGTGCAGCGGGAAGCGCGAGCGCTTCGTCACGGCGTCGATCGAGGCGGTGCCGCAGATGCCGCACGCGCTGCTGGTGACCACCTGCCGGTCAAGCCGCGGATCCGGCAGCGCCACCCCCGGCGCCAACTGGGCCTCCACCACGTTGAAGGTCTGCCGCCCGTCCTCGTCCTCGCCGGCACAGAAGCGCATCGAGACGAGATGTTCGGGCGACCAGATGACGCCCTCGGAGACCAGGAAGCCGGCCACCAGGTCGAAGTCGTCGCCCGGGGTGCGCATGGTGATGGAGAACGCGCGGCCGGCCAGCCGGATCTCCAGCGGCTCTTCCACCGCCATCACGTCCTCGCGGCGGCGCGCCGGCGCATCGAGACTGAGTTTGAGCACCTTGCGGCGCTGCGTCAAGCGGCCCATGAAGTTCTCCTCTACTGCCTGTAACAAGGGTAAGGCAGCCACACGGCTGCGCGCGGCGGCGCGGCGGGCGCATGCGCGCGGCGGGGCGCGGCGTTCACCAGGGCAGGTCGAGGGCCGGCAACTGCTCGCCGGGTTCGGCGCCGGCGGCCGGCACCACCATCACCCCGTCGGCGGCCGCCAGCCCCCGCATCATCGCCGAACCGATGCGGTCCGCGGGGACGGCACCGCCATCCGGCGACCGGCCGTAGGGCACCAGCCGGTCCTGTTCGTGCAGCGGTGGCATGGCTGTTCCGGCGGGCACGGTGCGCAGCGGGGCCAGCGGCCGGCCGGTCATCCCGGCCAGCAGCGGAGCCGCCAGGGTCAGCAGCGCCATCATGGCGGCCAGCGGATTGCCCGGCAGGCCCACCAGCAGCCGCCCGTCGGCCAGCCGGGCCAGCAGCGCCGGATGCCCCGGACGCATCCGGATGGACGGAATCAGGATCGTGGCCGCGTCCGCGTCCAGCACCCGGCGCAGATGATCGGCCGAGGAGTGGCCCGTTCCGCCGGTGGTGACCACGACGTCGCCGCCGCAGCCGGCGATGGCTTCCGCGGTGGCCGCGAAGTCGTCGGGCAGCCGCCGGCTGTCCATCACCTGGCCGCCGAGCTGGGCGATGATGGCCGGCAGCGTGGGCCCGAACGTGTCCCGGACCCGGCCCGGCGCGGGAATGCCGGAGGTGACCACCTCGTCGCCGGTGAGCAGCAGGGCTACCTGCGGCACGGGGGCAACAGGGAGCGCGTCGTGGCCGCACACGGCGGCGACGGCCAGATGCGCCGGGGTTAGCACGGTGCCGGCGGAGACCACGACGGCGCCGGCGGCGGTCTCCTCGCCGGCCGGGCGGATGTGCCGCCCGGGGGCCAGTTCCCGCGCGTCGGTACCCGCGCACAGCTGCAGCCGGCCAGTCGCCGCGGTGCCGCATTCGCTGCGCAGCACGCTGTCCGTGCCGTCGGGGATCAGGCCGCCGGTGACGACCGGGGCGGCCAGCCCCCGCCGCAGGTCGCTGCCGGCCGGCACCAACCGCCACGGCCCCGGGCCGGCGACGGCCCAGCCGTCCATGGCGGAGGAAGCATAGTGCGGGACCGGCACCAGCGCCGTCACGTCGCGGGCCAGCGTGCGGCCGGCACAGGCGGCCAGCTCCACCTTCGCGGGATCGGGCCGCCCCGCCTCCCGGCCCGCGGCATAGGCGGCTCCGCGGGCGTCGTCCCAGCGCAGTCCGGAGCCACTCACTCCTGCACTGCGCCGTGCCGGCGCGCCACTTCGTCGGCCACCCTGGATGCGGCGCGCATGGCCACCTCGGGTGTTGCCTGTCCGGTGGCGGCCGCCAGGCCGGCCGCGTAGCCCACCACGAAGGTGGTCAGCGGCGCCGCCGGGCGGATCACGCTGTGCGCCGCGACGCCGGCGAGCCCCAGCACGGCGTCGATGTCAACGGGCGTGTCTTCGATTTCCAGCGCCTGGAGCAGTTCGCTGACGAAGGGGGAGAGCTTTTCGGCCGCTCCGGACACAATGGCCTCCGATCCGCCCGGTGCGGGCAAGTACAACGTTTGTTTCAGGCTACGGCGCGGGCCGAACAATGCCAAAGCGGCCCGCGTCCTGCCACGTGTCGACGTCGGAGGTGTGGCCCCCTGACGGGCCCTCGAGCGTGATCTCGGCGGCGGGCAGCCCGCCGAGCAGCCGCCGGACCGGCTGGCCGGCCAACCCGGCCGCTCCCCCGGCGTTCCGCACCGCGGCCTCCAGCGCTGCGCTGTCCGCGCAGCAAGCCAGCGGCTGCTGTTTGCCGTCGGCGTCCACCGGGATCCAGAGCCTGGCCTCCGGCCCGCTGACGGCGTGGCGCAGCAGCAATTCCGGCAGCCCGGCCAGCATCGGCATGTCGCAGGCGAAGAGCAGCGTGAACGGGGCCCGCCCGGAGGAACCGCCGTCGTCGTCCCGCGCCCGTCGGGAGCCGCCGCCGTCATCGTCCCGCGCCCGTCGGGAGGCACCGCCGTCGTCGTCCCGTAACAGCGCCTGGATCCCCGCCGCGATGCCCGCTGCCGGGCCGGAGAACGGCGGGTCCTCCCGGGTGAGCGTCAGCCGCAGCGGCTGCGGAACCAGCGTGCGGCGAAAAGCTTCCACTTCCTCGGACAGGTCGTCGGGGCCGACGACGGAGATCCGCCGGGCCCCCCGGACGGCCTCCAGCGTGCGGCGCAACAGGGTGGATCCCTCGAGCCGCAACAGTGCCTTGGGGCTGCCCCCCAGGCGCGAGGACCGGCCGCCGGCCAGCACGACGGCGTCGAAAAGCGGAGCGGTCACGCGGCGGTATGGGTGTCGAGGAACTGGCTCCAGGCCGGAGCGGGACGGTCCAGGTCGCGGATCCGCCAGCGGGCGCCGCTGGGCGGCCGGGGCGCGAAGCGCAGGCTCCAGCCCATCTGGGCCAGCGTGCGGTCGCCCTTGGCGTTGTTGCAGCGCAGGCAGCAAGCCACCAGATTCTCCCAACTGTCTTCTCCCCCGCGGGACCGGGGCTTGACGTGGTCCACCGTGGTGGCTGTCTTCCCGCAGTAGGCGCAGAGGTGGTTGTCGCGGCGCAGGACGCCGCGGCGGGTCACCGCGGTGTCCTTGTTGTACGGCATCTTAATGTAGCGGTTGAGCAGGATGACCGAGGGGCGGCCCAGTATGTCGTTGGGGCCGACGACGGGGTCCCCGTCTTCGGCGATCACGCTGGCTTTGCCGGTGAGCACAAGAAGCAGCGCCCGGCGGAAGGTGACAACCGCCAGGGGTTCATAACCAGCATTCAGAACGAGTGTGCGCATGCACATTCCTCTAGGTCTGGCCAACCCGACCGGTGCTTCAGATCCCGGTCCGGGACTGGATTTTCTGCACTGACAGTCAAAGAGTATGACGGCGAGTGCGTTCCGCGCTAACTTTTTCGCCGCCCGTGGGCCGTCGGAATGACGCCGCGGGCGGTCCGGCGGCGTCGGGCGAGCGGTCCGGCGGCGCGGCGGCGGGCGGTCCGGTGGCGCGGCGGCGACACCCGCGGGGCCCACCTTGGGCCCTGACGAGCCCGGACCGCGCAGGCGTCTGGCCTCCCGACAACGCCGCCGGCCCCGGTGCGCGCGCTGGGCGTGCACCGGGGCCGGCGGGACGGTCGCTGTGGACCGGGAAGGCTGTTGCCTAGTTGACGCGGATGGCTACGTAGCCGGATCCGACGTCCGCGCTGGCCAGTGCCGTGGTGTAACCGGTCCAGCCGCCGTGGATGGCCTGGCCGTTGCCCACGTAGATGGCGATGTGCGCAACACCTGCTCCGCCGTCGGAGTAGTAGAGCAGATCGCCCGGCTGCGGGGTGGAAACCTGGGTGCCGTAGCTGAAGAACTGTGCGGGTGCGAGGTCGCCCACCGAGAAGCCGGCGGCGCGCAGGGCCTTCTCCACCATGGCGGTGCAGTCCTGCGAGATGCCGATCTGGCCGTACGCGGAGGACACCAGCGTGGAGGCCACGCCGCTGGCGGAAGCTTCGGCCTTCGCCGGCGCTGCCTTGGCTGCGGGAGCCGCGGCGGCTGCCTTGACCTCGACCGCGGGAGCGGCGGCCTGGACGGCGCCCTGTGCGGTGTCTGCGGCCTCCTCGACGACCGGGGCCACTTCCTCGGCCACGGCTTCAACGACAGGCTCGGGCTCCGGGGCCGGAGTGGACTTGATGGCGGGACGCGAGAAGGTCAGCTCGACGGCACTCGAAGCCTGGACGGTGTCCACCTGCACGCGGCTGGGTACGGACACGGTGGACGCGGTGCGTTCGATGGAGGTTGACTGCGCGGGGACCGCGGCGGTCAGGGCCAGTCCGGACGCGGCAGCGATTACGGCTGCCGAGCGACCCATGGATCCGGCATTGGACGAGACGGCTTTGGAAATCGTCTCCAGCGGGTTGGTGCGGACGGAAACGGCGCGGTGGCGCCCCGTAGCGGTGTCATTGAACACGTTAAAGGCCTCTCCCAATGCCTGCGAGGTGAGCTGTCGGATTCGGATGGGAGTGCATCCGGCCGCAGCCCTCCCCGGCAATGCCTGAGAGTGCTGGCGACTTAACCCCAAGGGTTCCTGTACGGAACCCGAAATTGGTTCCCCCGCCTCTGCCCGCGAAGTTTTTTGCGAACGGACTCCGGACGGTGGCAGAGCTCGGCAATCCACCCGGAGGTCCCAGCCGTTTGGCAACTGGCACGCGTTAGAGCGTATACGATCAATCACGCATTGTCACATTCTGATCACGGCGCGGTGATGTTTTGATTACGACAGCCCTCGGAGCCCTGCTTCCGGAGGGTTCCGGGACGGGGCTGGTACGAAGGGTGCACCGTGCGTTTCGGGGCTGCGCACACGCTCCAGGCGCCGTTCCCGCAGTCTTCCGCGCGCGGCTCCGGACCCGACTTCGCGCACGGGTCTTCCGCGCGCCGACCGGACCCCTTCTTCGCGCCACTCCTGGGCAGGTCTGCCGCGCGCTGTTTCCGCGCACCGATTCCACCCAGGTCCTCCGCGCGCCGTTTTTAACGCGCGCAGCGCGCCCCGAAGGACGCGCCGCGAGAAAGCCGTGACAGGAAGGGCTTAGCCTGCCGGACGGATGAAGACCGGGCCGGAGCCGATGTAGGCGCTGCCCAGCACAGTGCTGTAGCCCGCCCATCCGCCGTGGACCGCCTGGCCGTTGCCGACGTAGATGGCCACGTGGGCCACGCCGGCACCGCCGTTGGCGTAGTAGATGATGTCGCCGGGCTGCGGGGTGGCCACCTGCGTGCCGTAGGCAAAGAACTGCGCCGGGGCCAGGTCGCCCACCGCGAAGCCTGCCGCACGCAGGGCGTTCTCGACCAGGGCCGTGCAGTCCTGGGCGACACCGATCTGTCCATAGGCGGCCGCGACGATGGCGCCGGCGACTCCGCTGGCGGCAGCCTCGCCGGCCTTCTTGACAGTCTTGGTTTCGTTCGACCCGGCATCATTGCCGGTCGTGGGGGTGATTTCGTTGGAGGCGGCCTGGACAACCGGCTCCGGTGCGGGGGTGGAGGTGATCCCCGCGCGTTCGAAGGTCAGCTTCACGGCTGCGGAGGCCTGCACGGCTTCCACCTGCACGCGGGCCGGGGCCTCGACCCCTCGGTCAGCGCTGACAGCCTGGGCCGGGATGGTACCGGTCAGAACCAAGCCGGTAGCGGCGGCGATCACGGCACCCTGACGTCCCATGGTTCCCGCATTCGCGGACACAGCCTTGGAAATCGTCTCAAGCGGGCTCGTGCGGACGGGGGTCGCACGATGGCGGCCCGCAGTAATGCTCTTGGACACGGTCTGTACCTCTCCCAAATGCCTGCGAAGTGAGCTGTCGGGTTCGGATGGGAGTTCATCCGGCCGGTCGGCTGCGGGCTGGTGGCCCGGGCCTGATCGGCTTTACCCCAAGGACACCGTGCGATGTCCGGGAAGTGGTTCCCCCGCCTCTGCCATGCGATTCGGTGCGAACGAACTTCGGGCGACGGCAGAGTTCGGCATTCCGCCCGAAGGTGCCAGCCTGTTGACGACTGGCACGGGTGAAACCTTATAACAGTTTGCGGGATGTGTCACGTTCCGATTACGGCGTGTTCATCACAGCCAGCCGGTGGGGTCCACCAGCTTGTCGTTGACCATCACTTCGAAGTGGAGGTGGCAGCCGGTTGAGGCGCCGGTGGTGCCGCTTTGGCCCACCATCTCCCCGCGCTGCACGGTGGCACCGACGGACGTGTCAATGGTGCTCAGGTGGTTGTAGGTGGTCTTCAGGCCGTTGCCGTGGTCCACCACGATCCGGTTGCCGCCGCCGCCGACCTGGAAGCCCGCCTCGATGACGGTTCCGCCGGCCGCTGCGTGCACGGGGGTGCCGCAGGCTGCTCCGTAGTCCTGGCCGGTGTGCAGCTCCCCGGCGTAGCCGGTGATGGGGCTGACGCGGTAGCCGAACGGCGACGTCATGGTCAGCTCGTCCATCGGCTGCGAGAGGGAGCCTTCGCTGCTGACGACCTTGGCATTGCTGCCCGAGGCGACCATGACCTGCTTCAGCTTCGTGTCCGGGTCGAATTTGCTGGTCAGGCCGGCACGCTCGAACGTCAGCCGGGCCTCGGTGGCGGCGGAGATGCTGCTGGCGGCCGGGGCATCCTGCGGGGCGTCGGCGGTGGCGCCGGCCGTCGTCGGCAGCATCACAGTCAGGGCCATCCCGGAGGCGGCTGCAACGATCGCTGTCTTATGCCCGACGTCGCGCGCGGCTGCTGCTACCGGCGACGGCGCCGGCTGGGCGCGGCGTCGGCCGGGCGTTGCGGCACGAGGGCGTGAGTGTTCGGCCGGGGCGGTTGAACGGCGCCGTCCCGAGGCTTTGTGTCCTGCCAAAATTCTGTTACCTCTCCCAAAGCGCCTGCGAAGTTAGCTGTCGGATTCGAGTCAAGAGAAAACTCGGCCACACCGCACAGAGCGCCGGTGGAACGATTCACCGAGGCTTTGCCCGCTGCGGCTTCACCCCAAGGCAGCGAACAAACTGCCGCTTGGTGGGTCCTCCGCCCCTGTCTCACGGATACACGCCTCCGCCGACAGGGCTCGGCTTGCGGAGGGTGTGGGAATCGATGTCTCGACGCCCGGGTCAACTATACGTAAAACTCCCCGAAAGTAATAAATCCGTTATCCGGGGTGCGTGTTTTCAAGGGTCAACGTTTCATCGCATTGATACAAAGATGTGCGCGGCGACTTCCGGAGGCAGTTCCAGGGCCCCTTCGATCCCCGGCACGCGCACGGAGATGTACTCGCCGGCGGTCTCCAACTGAAGGCTGGCGCCGGGCTTCAGCCCGCCCTCTTCCAGCTGGAGCAACAGTTCCGGTTCCACCTGGATGGGCTCCGCCAGCCTGACGATGCTCACCTCTTTGTCGGACGTGTAGCTGCCCATGGCCTGCGCCAGATTGAGCACGCCGGTGGTGAACTCTTCGGCTGGCTGGCCCCCGAGCGCTTCCAGGCCGGGAATGGGGTTGCCGTACGGCGAAACCGTCGGCCTGCCCAACAGTTCGTAGAGCCGCTGCTCCACCCGCTCGCTCATCACGTGCTCCCAGCGGCAGGCCTCGTCATGCACGTAGGCCCAGTCCAGTCCGATGACGTCGGAGAGCAGCCGCTCGGCAAGTCGGTGCTTGCGCATCACTTCGGTGGCTTTTCGCCGGCCCAGCTCGGTCAGTTCCAGATGCCTGTCGCCGGTGACGACCACGAGTCCGTCCCGCTCCATCCGCCCGATCGTCTGCGACACGGTCGGGCCCGAGTGGCGCAGCCGCTCGGCGATCCGGGCGCGCAGCGCGACGATGTTCTCTTCTTCGAGCTCGAGGATAGTGCGCAGGTACATCTCGGTAGTGTCGATGAGATCAGTCAATGGCTTCTTGCTCCTCGGCGCGGTGAAAAGGCTGCTCCAGCAGCATGCATGAGGGTGTTTTCCCCTCCCCAGCCTAGCCTGTTTTCCTTGCCGGACCGGCAGCTTCGCCGCGGGCTGACGCGCCGAGCGCCCAACGCAACAATGCCCACTGCGACTAACGGCGGCCCTCGGCGTTGAGGCAGAATGAAACGGGCGTTCAACGGCGAACCGCCATCGAGATCATTGCCACCACGCCAGGAAAGGTATTCATGAGCGATACCCAGTCCATCAGCATTCCCGCCGACCTGCTGCCGAAAGACGGGCGCTTTGGCGCCGGGCCGTCCAAGGTGCGCCCGGAACAGGTCGACGCCCTGGTCGCCGCCGGCAAGAACCTCCTGGGCACGTCGCACCGCCAGGCACCGGTGAAGAATCTGGTGGGCAGCGTCCGCGAAGGGCTCAAGGAGTTCTTCAAGGCGCCGGAGGGTTACGAGGTCATCCTGGGCGTTGGCGGCTCGACGGCGTTTTGGGACGTTGCAACCTTCGGACTGGTAGAGCAGAAGGCCCAGCACCTGTCCTTCGGGGAGTTCAGCTCCAAGTTCGCCGCGGCCACCAACAAAGCTCCGTTCCTGGCCGAGTCCAGCATCATCACCTCGGAACCCGGCTCCCGGCCGGAGCCGCGGGCTGAGGCCGGCGTGGATGTCTATGCATGGGCGCAGAACGAAACCTCCACCGGCGTGGCGGCTCCGGTGCAGCGTGTGGAGGGTGCCGACGACGGCGCCCTAGTCCTCATCGACGCCACCTCCGCCGCGGGCGGGCTCGACGTCGACGTCGCCCAGAGCGACGTCTACTACTTCGCGCCCCAGAAAAACTTCGCGTCCGACGGCGGCCTGTGGCTGGGCGTCTTCTCCCCCGCAGCGCTGGAACGGGCCGCCCGGATCGGTGCCACCGATCGCTGGATTCCGGACTTCCTCAATCTTGAAACGGCCATCGACAATTCGCTGAAGAACCAGACCTACAACACGCCCGCGCTGGCAACCTTGGTCACGCTCAACGCCCAGATCGAGTGGCTGAACGGCAACGGCGGCCTAGACTTTGCGTCCGGCCGGACCGCCGATTCGGCAGGACGGGTGTACCAGTGGGCGGAGGCCTCCGCCGTGGCGACCCCGTACGTGGCGAACCCGGAGCACCGCTCGAACGTTATCGCGACGGTGGACTTCGACGAGTCGGTTGACGCCTCAGCGGTCGCCAAGGTGCTGCGCGCCAACGGAGTGGTGGACGTGGAGCCGTACCGCAAGCTCGGCCGCAACCAGCTGCGCATCGCCACCTTCGTCGCCGTAGAGCCGGAGGACGTCAGCGCGCTGCTGGCCTGCATCGACTACGTGGTGGACCGGTTCCAGGGCTGACTCCCCCGACCTCGCGTCGTTTCGCAAGGGTCCGGCTTCCGTTCGCGGCGGCCGGACCTTTTGCATTGGCAGCAGTTGCGTGGGAGCTGCGCCAGCGGTGAGCGACGGCGACTGCGTCGGCAGTGTGCGTTAGCAGTGTGCCTCATTGGCGCGCATCAACGGCGTGCCTCAGCGGCGTGCGTCAGCAGTGTGTGTGAGCGGCGCGCGTCAGCGGCGCGCGTCAGCGGCGCGCCTCAGCGGCGCGTGTCAGCAGCTCGCCTGTGCACGACGGCGCCGGCAGCGTTGCGTCCCACCAGCGTCGTCCCGCCGTCCAGCGAGCCTGAATGCTCGCCCCTAAACTGTCCGATGCGGCCGATAGCGTGTGGCTATGGAGGGCGAGGGCGAAGAGCTTCGGTTCCCGGTTCCGGGACAGGGACTGGTGATGGACCTTGGCGTGCCCTCGCGTCCGGACAGTTCCCTGCTGGAAGCGCTGCTGCAGCACGTGGTGGCAGAAGCGTTGCTCCGGCGGTATGGCATCGGGCCTGACCGCGCCGGTTTCTTTCCCGCGGCTGCTGACCTTGGTGCGTCTGCCGCCGCCGCGGCGGCCGACACTGCAGAGATTCCCTCGCCGACCAAAGCCGACGGCGGCGGGCAGCCAGCCATGCCCGAGGATCCCGGAGCATCCCAGGAATCTGGCACCGGACAACCGACGGCCGGGACCACCGAGGAAGGGGTAGGCCTGCCCGTGGTGCCGGAGGACGCCGATGGTAAGCCTGTCATGCCCGAGGACGGGGTGGGGGTGCCTGCCGTGCTGGCCGGTTTGTTGGCGGTGGTGGAGCCGGCGGAACTGGATGACGTGCAGACCATGGATTATCTTTTGGCTGCCGCGCGGGTGGAGGCGTGGGTGCAGTCGTGCCGGGTGAAGGCGTTGGACCGCTTCGCCCGGCTGCGTCCCGGTGTTGGCGGGGACCGGGACCCGGAAGGCTTTTCCCGCTTCGCGCACCACGAGATCTCGGCGCACCTGTGCACCGGTGACGCGGCGGCGCGGGCCATGCTGGCCGATGCCCGGCAGATCTGCACACACCTGCCGGGCACTCTCGAGGCGATGGGCCGCGGGGACCTGGACTTGCCGCGGGGCGAAGGCGCTGGCCCGCGGCTGCGCGGACCTGCCGGCCGAATGCCTGCAGGATTTTGAGGCCGCGGTGCTGCCCGGCGCCGGGGACGTCACACTGGATACCGTGCGGTCCCGGGCCCGGCGCATGAGGAACCGGCTGCACCCGGATTCCCTGGCCCAGCGGCACCGGCGGGCGAACGAGTCCCGAGACGTGCAGCTGACCGACCAGGACGACGGGATGGCCGAACTGTGGATCCGCACCAGCGCGGACAAGGCGCATCTGGTCTTCGACCGGATCCAGGCCACGGCCCGCTCCCTCCAAGGCCCCGGCGAGGCCAGGACCCTGCCCCAGCTGCGCGCCGACGTGTTCTGTGACCTCATGCTGGCCGACCGCATCTGCCCCTCCTCCACCCCGAACACGGATGCAGCGGAAGACATGGGACCGGCAGCCCCGGCCGCAGCCCCGGCCGCGGCACCGCCAACCGCCGGCAGCGGCGGCAATTGCGGCGGCAATTGCGGCGGCTTGGCTGAAGAGTCCGCGGGGACCGGCACTGTTGCGGCCCCTCCGCCGGCACCGGCCGGCGGAGGTACCCGGGCCGCACCCGGCCGCGGGGCCCTCCGCCGAGATCCTGACCCAGGGCCCGGCTGCGGCGGTAACTGCGGCGGTGCGGGGCCGGGGATGCTGGTCACCATGCCCCTGGCCACGCTGCTCGGCCTGGGCGAGGAGCCCGGGGACCTGGCCGGGCACGGGCCGATCCCGGCAGACATGGGACGGGAGCTGGCGCAGCTGGCCAGGTCCTGGTTGCCGGTGCTCACCGACGACCACGGCCAGGCGATCGCGGCCGCCCGGAAACTGCGGACTCCGCCCGATGGCTCAAACGCCTGATCCGTGTCCGGGACCGGCACTGCCGCTTCCCAGGCTGCCGCCGCGCGGCCAGATACTGCGAGATCGACCATGTCCGCGGCTGGGACGACGGCGGGCCAACTGTGCCGGAAAACTTGCAGTGCCTGTGCGGCGCCCACCACGCGGCGAAGACCGGCGGGCACGTCCAGGCCCAGGCCGGGCCACACGGTCAGATCACATGGACCACGCGCACCGGCCACCGCAAGACCACTTACCCGGACGAGGGCTGGGACACCCTCCTGCCCCGCACAAAGGACACGGAAACGGCAGCCAACGGCGAAAACGAAGACAACACCGACGGCGCCCCAGATGCAGCCGGCGCCGCTGCCGCCACTGGAGACGGCACCGCCCGCGACACCATCGACCGCGGTGACCAACCACCAAAACGCACGCTCGGCGGCATCGAACTGCCCGAGGACAACACCGACCCCAACGCACCACCCCCATTCTGAGCTTCCCGCGGCACGAGCAGAAAATGTCGGCGGCGCCTGCGGAGAATGCTGTAACGCCAGCAGAAAATGCCGGGTGCGTGGGGCGCCTGCGGTCTCGGAATCTCTTAGCCGCGACGGTCCGGCACACCGTAGGTAATGGTGAGTTTCCGGGCCGCAGAGCGGTCGAAGCGCAGACGCATGTGGTGGGCACGCCAGGCCCATACGATCCCGACCGCGGCTGCGGCCACGCCGGACAGCGCGGCCACCCCCAGCCCCCAGCGCGGGCCGAAGCTGTTGGCCACCAAACCGACCAGAGGCGCACCGATCGGGGTCCCGCCCATCAGGATGGCCATGTACAAAGACATGACGCGCCCGCGCATCATGGGAGCAGTCGTGGTCTGCACATACGCATTGGCGCTGGTCATGATCGTGATGGCGGCAGCGCCGACCGGCACGAGCGCCAGCCCGAACAGCCAAACCGTGGGGGCCAACCCTGCCGCAGTACAGGCGATGCCGAAAGCCACCGAGGCGCCAAAGATATAGCGCAGCCGCGGCCGGTCACGCCGTGCGCTAAGCAGCGAACCGGTGACCGAACCCGCCGCCATGACCGAGGAGAGCAAGCCGAAATCACCGGCGTGTCCGCCGAATTCAGTCCGCGCCATGGAGGCGACAAAGACGGAAAAGTTCAGGCCGAAGGTGCCGATGATAAAGATGGCGGCGAGCACGACCACCAGGTCGGGCCGCTGCTTCACATACCGGAAGCCTTCGAGGATCTGCCCGCGTCCCTTGGCCGCCTTCTCCCGCAGGTGAAGCTCCTGCCGTCGGATGGCGAGCAGCGCCGCGATCATCGCCGCGAAGGTGGCGGTGTTGATCAGGAACACCGGCCCGGGACCGATGGCGACGGTGAGCACGCCGGCAATGGCCGGCCCGACCATCCTCGCCAGGTTGAAGGACGTGCTGTTCAGCGCCACCGCGTTGGGCAGGTAATCGTCGCGCACTACGTCCGAGACGAACGTCTGCCGCGCCGGCGCATCCACCGCCGTCACCATGCCGAGCGCCAGGGCAAAGGCGTAGACGTGCCACAACTGGGCGACGTCGGCGATCACCATCAATCCCAACGCCAGGCCCAGCAGGGCCATCGAAATCTGGGTGGCCATCAGCAGCTTTTGCCGGTCAAAGCGGTCTGCAACCAGCCCGGCCCAGGGAGCCATGACCAGTTGTGGTCCCATCTGCAGAGCCATGACGATGCCCATGGCAGCGGCGTCCTGCTCGGTCAAAATGTCGTAGACCAGCCAGTCCTGCGCCGTGCGCTGCATCCACGTGCCGATATTGGAGACCAAAGCTCCAATGAACCAGATCCGGTAGTTGAACAACCTCAGTGAACGAAACACGCTTTACCGCCTCTCCGGCTGCATACCTGCCTCGTCGATGGGTCGCGTCAGGACGTAGTTTCGGCGCCGTCCTCGGTCGCGGTGATGTCGGATGCCTCGGCCGCGGTGATGTCGGAGGCCTCGGTGCCGTTCCCGTCGGCTGAGTCCTCAGTGGCCGGGCGCACGTCCTCGGCTGCAGTCACGCCGTCCGCGGCAGCCACGCCATCCGCGGCTTCCTCGGTCTGAGCCGTCGCTGCCGCATCATCGGCGGCAGCTGCCTCGGTAACGTCCGCCGTGTCTGCCCCATCGTTTGCAGCAGCAGCCTCCGAGCGTTCCGCCGCCTCTGCTTCCGCCGCAGCCGCGGCTTCTTCGGGCCGAACCCGGTCGGCCCACGGCACCCACTCGGGCGCCAGCAGCGACTTCTCGGAGGGAAGCAGGCCCACTTCGCAAACAGTTGCTTCCTTGCCCCGCGGCACCCGGGCCAGCGTGGCGAACCACTGCCAGCCCGCGTAGCCCGCCAGTTGGGCCTCGAACCGGTGGGTGACCAGGCGGTCGCCGTCGGCAAACGTGCCGACGTGTGCACCGATCTGCTCCGACGGGGCGATCTCCAGCACACCGTCGCGCGCACGGTCCACCGCGGCGGCCAACACGGGGTCCAATTTCGGAGCGCGCCTGGCGGGACGACGCCGGGGCGCCGCCTCGGCCTGCGGCTCGTCGGCGACGGCCTGCCCCTCGTCAACCGTCTCAGCGCCGGCGTCGGTCATATTTTCAGTCATCGAGGCCGCTCTACGCGTCCAGGTCGTCGGCCACGCGGCGGAGCACCGCTGCAACCTTCGACGCGTGGGAGCGCTCCGGGTAACGGCCCCTGCGCAGGCCGTTGGAGACCTCGTCCAGCAGCTTAATCAGGTCTTCGGTGATCACGGCCATGTCCTCGGCCGGCTTGCGCGTCGCCCGGACCACCGAGGGAGCGGCGTCGAGGATGCGCGCCGAGAGCGCGGAGGGGCCACGCCGGCCATCCGCTATGCCGAATTCCATCCGGGTGCCTGGCTTGACGTCTTTGACGCCGGCCGGCAGCGCCGAGGCGTGCAGGAACACTTCCTGTCCGTCCTCGCTGGCCAGGAATCCAAACCCTTTATCCGTGTCAAACCACTTGACTTTGCCGATGGGCACTTTGCTTACCTCGTTCTGCTTCATGATGCAGCGGTACCGCACGCTGCTGCGTTCTTACCATGGGCCCCGCCGGTAGCACAGCGGTCGCACATGCGACCGCGCCGAATCGGGGAAAGTCTGTCTCTAGGTTATCGCGTTCCGCTGACTGCCGAGCCCGTTGCCCACCGCTTTCCGCTCGTGGCGTGAGCGCCCGGAATTAGCCCCCGGAATGGCGGCTGTAATCTGGTGTTATGCCCGCAACCGTCCCCGCCCACAATGCGTCCCGCCCCGCCGAGTCCGGTGCTTTGCACCGAGTGCTGGTCCTTGCCGCCGTCGTCGCGCTGTTGACCGGTTTGGGCAGCCTGGGCGTGATTTTGGCCGGTGCCATGGCCGGAACCGAGGTGTGGGCCGGCTTTCTGGGACTGGTCTGGTTCTGCTTTCCCATCGCCTTCGTGCTGATGGTGCTGCTGGTGGCCGGCGGCGTCCGCCGCCGCCGCCGCAGCTAGCGGGCAGCCAGCGCGCAGCAGCCGCTCCCGAGACAGTCCCGCCTCGGCACCGTCGCGCCGCAGAGGCCCGGGGTAACGTTAATCCGGTGTCCTCCATCCGCGCCCTGGCTGGTCAACTGGCCGCCCGCAGCGACACCGAGCTGCGGCAACTGTTTGGCGCCCGTCCGGATCTCTGCCTGCCGGCCGTGCCGGACTTTTCCGCGCTGGCTGCGCGCGCGTGCACGCGGATCAGCCTGCAGCGGGTGCTGGAGCAGCTGTCCCGGCCCGAGCTGGAGGTGCTCGAAGCGGTAGTGCTCAGCACGGATGTGGATGCCGGACGCGCCGCCGACGCCCGTTCCCTGCGGCCGTTGCTTGTGCCGCCGGACGGCACCGCGGGGCTTCACGAACTGGACTCGTGCCTGGCGCGGCTGCACGGGCTCGCCCTGCTGCTGCTCGCCGAACCGCCCTCCCACGACGACGACGGTGCCGCCCCTCCTTCCCCGGCCTACCTGCCGGTGGCGACCCTGGCCGAAGCACTGGGACCGTACCCGTCCGGCCTCGGCCGCAGCTACGCAGCCCTGGCCGCCGCCAGCCCCGCGGCCGCCGACCATTTGGTCCGTACGGCGCGGCTGCTGCGGGAGGCCGGTCATGCCCTCCCCGCCGACGTTGCCGAGCCGGACCCGGACGAAGGCTCCGGCGCCCCGTCCCCCGGTGTCCGGGCAGCCGCCGCCCTCGAGAGCTGGCTCGCCGACCCGCGGACCTGGCCGGTGCTGATGGCCCAGGCGCCGGAGCATACGGAGGAGCTGCTCGGGAAGTTCCGCCGCTCCCCGCTCGGGGCGCTGCCGCACGAGCTGGCGGATACAGGCCCGCGAGACGCCGCCTCGCCCATCGACTGGCTGGCCGCCCATGCGCTGCTGGTGCCCATCGACGCATCGCATGTGGAGCTCCCCCGGCCGGTGGGCCTGGCGGTGCGCGGCGGGGCCGTGGCTGACCCCTGGCACACGCGGCCGCCGGAGGTTGCAGCCCGGCAGGTCCGGAATTCGCTGCGCGACAACGCCGCTTTCTCCGCCGCGGCCGAGACGCTTCGGCTGGTCGCCGAACTGTTGGAACAGATACGCCGCAGCCCGGTGGCCACGCTGCGCGCCGGCGGCGTGGGGGTGCGGGAAGTCCGGCGGCTGGCCGAGGCGTTGCGGATCGAGCCGGGCATGACCGGCTGGCTGCTGGAGCTGTCCGCCGCCGCCGGCCTGGTCGTCCTGGACGTAGACACCTCCCGCTGGGTGGTCCCTGCGGGCGCCACGTTCGGCTCCCTGGAGCGCCGGGACCAATGGCAGCTGCTGGTCGCGTCCTGGCTCCAGCTCGACCGGGCGCCGTCATTGGTGGGCGGGCGGACGACGTCGGACACCGCCATTAATGCGCTGGCAGCCGAAGCGTCGCGCCCCGATGCACCGGCAGTCCGGCGCCACGTGCTCGAGGCACTGGACGAACTCTGCGGTGCGGCCGATTCCGCCACAGGTCCGGTGGGACAGGGCGCGCCGGAAGAGGCTGGAGCGACCAGCGGCAGCACGCCGGCGCCCTCGCCGGAAGCGGTTACCGACCACCTGGTCTGGCGGCGGCCCCGGCAGCAGCGCCGGTACAAGCGGCTGGTCCCGGGCATCCTGATCGAGGCAGCGCGGCTGGGTCTCACAGGCTCCGGCGCCCTGACCGATCTGGGTCGGGCCACGGCGCAGGACCGGCTGACCGAGGCCGCCGCGCTGCTGGCGGAGCAGCTGCCGGAACCGCTGGACCAATTCATGCTGCAGGCGGACCTGACGGCCGTTGCTCCCGGGTATCTGGCCCCGAAGATCGCCGCCGAACTGTCCCTGCTGTCCGATGCCGAAGGCCAGGGCCCGGCGGCCATCTACCGGTTCTCGGCCAACAGCATCCGGCGCGCCCTGGACACCGGCCGGGATGCGGCCGGAATTCTCGGCTTCCTGACCCGGCATTCGGCAACCGGCGTGCCGCAGCCGTTGGGGTACCTGGTGGAGGACACCGCTTCCCGGCACGGTTCGCTGCGGGTGGGATCGGCCGCGAGTTTCCTCCGCAGCGACGACGAAGATGCCCTGACCGACCTGCTCGCCGACCCGCGCACCGCCCGCCTGGGCCTGCGCCGGCTGGCCCCTACGGTGCTGGTGTCGCGGGCCGGTTCCCGCGACCTGCTCGCCTCCCTGCGCCAGCTCGGTTATGCGCCGGCTCCGGAGGCCGACGACGGCGTGACCCTGGGCGCCGGGGCAGGCACCGGCGGCGGGGCGGGCGCCGTCGCCGGGGTCGGCACCGGCGGCAGGACGGGCACCGGCGGTAGCACTTCCGCTGACAGCACCCCGGCCGATGGTTCCGGCGCGGGGCAGGCCGGCCGGGCGCCGTCGTCGTTCCCGGTGAGGACGAACCCCTGGGAACTCAGCGCTGAAGACACCGCTGCGCAGTTGGCGATGCTGCGGAGCAGCGGCGTTCCCGCCCGCCCGGCCGCCGAGGCCGGGCCGCTGCTGGCACTGGAAACGCTGCGCACCGCGGTCCGGTTGAAACAGAAGGTGCGGATCGGGATCGTGGACCCGGACGGCAACCACCGGCGCCAGGTGATGCTCCCGCTGTCCGTCAGCGGCGGACGGGTGCGGGTCTTCGACCCCGACCGTGACAGCGAGCGCACCGTCTCCATCCACCGCGTCATGGACATCGAACTAGTGGAGGGCAGCTGAATGGCCAACGGACCCCTGATCGTCCAAAGCGACAAGACCATCCTCCTGGAAGTGGACCACATACAGGCCACCGAGGCCCGGCACGCCATCGCCGCGTTCGCCGAACTGGAGCGCGCACCGGAGCACATGCATTCCTACCGGATCACTCCGCTGGGGCTGTGGAACGCGCGCGCCGCCGGGCTGGACGCCGAACAGGTGCTGGACACGCTGCTGAATTACTCCCGCTTCCCGGTGCCGCACGCGTTGCTCGTGGACATCGAGGACACCATGTCCCGCTACGGGCGGCTACGGCTGGAGAAGGACCCGCAGCATGGCCTCGTGCTGCGCACCACCGACTACCCCGTGCTCGAAGAGGTCATGCACGCCAAGAAGATCCAGCCGCTGCTGGGTCCGCAGATCGATGGCGAGACCACCGTGGTGCACTCCTCCCAGCGCGGCCAGCTCAAGCAACTGCTGCTCAAGCTGGGCTGGCCCGCGGAGGACCTGGCCGGCTACGTCGACGGCACGCCGCACCCGATCGCGCTTGCCGAATCCGCGGAACCCGGAGGCTGGCAGCTGCGGCCCTACCAGCGCCTGGCCGTGGAGAATTTCTGGGCCGGAGGCTCCGGCGTCGTCGTCCTGCCGTGCGGGGCCGGCAAGACGCTGGTCGGCGCGGCCGCGATGGCCACCAGCTCCACCACCACCCTGGTGCTGGTGACCAACACCGTCTCCGCGCGGCAGTGGAAGGACGAACTGGTCCGCCGGACCTCCCTGACCGCGGAGGAGGTGGGCGAATACTCCGGTTCGGTCAAGGAGGTCCGGCCGGTCACCATCGCCACCTACCAGGTGCTGACCATGCGCCGCGGCGGGCTGCACCCGCACCTGGAGCTCCTGGATGCCAACGACTGGGGTCTGATCATCTACGACGAGGTGCACCTGCTGCCGGCCCCGATGTTCCGGATGACCGCTGACCTGCAGGCGCGGCGGCGGCTGGGGCTGACCGCGACGCTGGTGCGCGAGGACGGCCGCGAGGGCGAGGTGTTCTCGCTGATCGGCCCGAAGCGCTACGACGCGCCGTGGAAGGACATCGAGGCACAGGGCTACATCGCCCCCGCCGACTGCGTCGAAGTCCGGGTGGACCTGCCGCGGGACGAGCGGGTGGCCTACGCCATGGCCGACGACGGCGACAAGTACCGGCTGTGCGCAACGTCGCCGACCAAGACCCCGGTGGTCGATGCCCTGGTGCGGGCTCACCGGGGCGAGCAGCTGCTGGTGATCGGGCAGTACATCGACCAACTGGATGAGATTGCCGCGCACCTGGATGCGCCGGTGATCAAGGGCGAGACGTCGGTGAAGGAACGGCAGCGGCTGTTCGACGCGTTCCGCCGCGGCGAACTGCAGACGCTGGTCGTCTCCAAGGTCGCCAACTTCTCCATCGACCTGCCCGAAGCCACCGTGGCCATCCAGGTGTCCGGTTCGTTCGGCTCGCGTCAGGAAGAAGCCCAGCGCCTGGGCCGGCTCCTGCGCCCGAAGTCGGACGGCCGGGCCGCCCGGTTCTACACGGTGGTGGCGCGGGACACGCTGGACCAGGACTTCGCGGCCAAACGCCAGCGCTTCCTGGCCGAGCAGGGCTACGCCTACACCATCAAGGACGCCAACGACGTGCTGCAGCCGTAGGCCGGTCCGACGCGCGCGCTGCCGCCGGCCTCAGCGCAGGCCGCCGTTTCGGTACAACTGGAGGAAGGCCTCTTCGCGGACTTCCTCCAGCCGCTGGTAATCAACCGCCCAGCGGCGCCGGTCCATGCGGCGACGGGCAAGGCTTCGGCGTGCGGTGCCCGCCGCCGCGCTCAGCGCCCTCGCCGTGTCGCGGAGCAACTGCCGGAGTTTCAAGGTTTGGGAACCGTCGAACTCCTCAACCGCCTCATAAAGATCCGTTGCTTCAGATTCGCGGGCCAATACTGCTGACTGCATGATTTCCCTTTCGGCTTGTGCCGGACTTTCGCCGACGAATCAAGAATCCGCCGCCGACAGGTGTGGCAGCATCGGGCAAACGACCCATTTGCCCCGGCCGGGCATGGGGCATCCGGGCCGCCCTACACGCGCAGCATTCACTCAGCAAACTCCCAGAAACCGGGAGCACACTGAAAGGGTGAAAAAGCCTGAGCCCGAAGCCAAACTGCTGGTCGTCGACGACGAGCCGAACATCCGGGAACTGCTGTCCACCTCGCTGCGGTTCGCAGGATTCGAGGTAGTGGCTGCGGCCAACGGCCGCGAGGCCCTGGACGCCGCCGAAGAGCATTTACCGGATCTGGCCGTGCTGGACGTAATGCTGCCGGACATGGACGGGTTCACCGTCACCCGCAAACTGCGGGCCTCCGGCAGGCATTTCCCGGTGGTCTTCCTCACCGCCCGCGACGAAACCGAAGACAAGGTCACCGGCCTGACGGTCGGCGGCGACGACTACGTGACCAAGCCGTTCAGCCTGGACGAAGTGGTGGCCCGGATCCGCGCCGTGCTCCGTCGCACCCGGCCGCTGCTGGAAGACGACGCGATCATCCAGGTGGATGACCTGGAGCTCGACGACGACGCGCACGAGGTCCGTCGGGGCGGCGACGTCATCGACCTCTCCCCCACCGAGTTCAAGCTACTCCGCTACCTGATGCTGAACCCCAACCGGGTGCTCTCCAAGGCGCAGATCCTGGACCACGTCTGGGAGTACGACTTTAACGGCGACGCCTCGATCGTCGAGTCCTACATCTCCTACCTGCGCCGGAAGATCGACACGAATCCTGACACTCCGCCGCTGATCCAGACCAAGCGCGGCGTGGGGTACCTGCTGCGCACGGCCGACCGCCGCTGATCCATGCTGGATCGATGGAAGTCAGCATCCCTGCGGTCGCAGCTGGTGCTGATCATGGGCGTGCTCATGGTCGCCACCCTGTCCCTGACCTCGGCGCTGATCCTGACCCAGCTGCACGACACGCTGGTGAGGCAGCTCGACGAGGACCTGCTCAAGAACCGCCAGTCCATCTCGTCGTTCCTGGTCCGTGAGGCGACCGCCCCCACCGGGATGTCCTACTCGTCGAGGTATTACGGCGCCTTGTTCACCCGCGGCGGCGAGCTCACGCTTGACACCAACCCCACGGGTGACCGCCCGGACCTGCGGGACATCACCCCCGAGCGGGCCCAGGCACTCGAGGGCCGGGGTTTCCACGTTGCCGGCACCGAACGGGACAGCCAGGGCTGGCGGGTGTGGGTCACGCCCCTCCAGAACGATTCCGGTTCCGTCGCGGTGGCGGTGAGCTACAGCGAGGTGAACAGCACCTTCGATAAGGTCGCGGCCAGCACGCTTCTGATCGCTGTCTCGGCCACGGTGGCCGCCATCGGCATCGTGTGGCTGGCCGTCACCCGTTCCTTCCGGCCCTTGGCGCGGGTGGAGAAAACGGCAGCGGCCATTGCCGCCGGGGACCTCTCGCGCCGCGTCGACGTGGTGAACCCGGCGACCGAAGTGGGCCGGCTGTCCAGTTCGCTGAACGCCATGCTCGCGCACATCGAAACCGCCTTTGCGTCCCGGACCGCGTCCGAACAGCGAATGCGGCGTTTCGTCCAGGATGCCTCGCACGAGCTGCGCACCCCGCTGGTCACCATCCGCGGCTTCTCCGAGCTGTACCGGCACGGCGCGCTGCAGACGCCCGACGACGTCGGTGCCGCCATGGGCCGGATCGAGAGCGAAGCCAAGCGCATGGGCCAGCTCGTGGAAGACCTGCTGACCCTGGCACGGGTGGACGAACAGCGTCCGCTCGAAACCAAGCCGCTGGATCTCCTCATGCTCGGCAACGATGCGGCGTTGGATGCGCGGGCCAGTGCCCCCAGCCGCGCCATTACGGTCGTGGGGCTCGACGGCGGGGCGCCGCGGCCCGCCCCGATCGTGGGCGACGAGGCCCGGCTGCGCCAGGTGGTCGCCAACCTGGTCACGAACGCCCTGCGCTACACACCCGACGGCTCACCGCTGGAGATCGCCGTCGGCGTCCAGCCGGGAAGCGACGACCGCCTGGATTCCGTCCTGGAGATCCGCGACCACGGACCGGGCATCTCCGAAGACGAGGCCGCGCGGGTGTTCGAACGTTTCTACCGGGCGGACACCTCCCGCGATCGCGAAACCGGAGGCACCGGGCTCGGCCTGGCCATCGTCGCGGCCCTGGTGGCCCAGCACGACGGAAGCGTCAGGCTGGCTGAAACCCCGGGCGGCGGGGCAACCATGTCCATCCGGATCCCGTATCACCCGCCGGCGGACGAGGACGGCGCCTTCGACCTCGGGTGACCGCGGGCCCGTCCCGCGCTTGGGGGTTTTCCACATCCGTCGATTCGGGTCTCGCGGCATCTTCCGCCGCTGCTTAGCCTGAACGTGTCGGACAGATTCATCCACGAGCGGAGGACACCATGGCCGTATTCCAGGTAGACAGCGAGGCTCTGGCCGCCAAGAGCCTCGCTGTCCAGGGCACCATCGGACGGCTGCAGGCGGAGGTGAACACCATGCAGTCCGGGCTGCGCGAGTTGGAGTCGCTGTGGACCGGTTCGGCGGCGACGAACTTCCAGCAGCTGATCACGGACTGGCGGGCCACCCAGCTGAAGGTGGAGGAATCCTTGGCCAGCATCAACGCGGCGTTGTCCCACGCCTCCCAGCAGTACTCGCAGGCCGAGGAGGCCAACGCCCGGATGTTCCTGGCCTGACCTTCGTCCGGGCGGGTGCCGGTGCGAGGCCGCAGGGTTTGGCCGCGGCGCCGCCGGGTGTGCGGCCGGGCGTTCAGTCCTGCTCGGGTGTGCCCTGGTGGAACCGCAGGCGCCACCGCCCGCCTTCGCGCAGCCAGAGCGAACTGCGCAGGGCCGAACCGTCGCGGCGGACGCTCCGGTAGGTCAGCAGGATGCTGTCTTCTCCCAGCCGTTCGATGGCGAAGACCTCCATGGACGCGTCGAGCTCCGGGCTTTCCTGAAGTTCGCTGATCATCGCGTCCCGCGTCCACATCCGGCCTGCTTCGCCAATCTCGGCGAAGTCGGGGTGCAGCAGCACGGCCAAGCGCCCGTAGTCTGCCCGGACGACGGGGTTGAGCAGCTCCTTCTCGAGCCGCACCACCAGCTCTTCCGCGGCGTCCCCGACAGCGGCCGGGTCGGCGAAGTCTTCCAACTCGGAAAAAAGATCGGGTTCCGGCACGACTGCGGCCGCCGGCCGGGCAGCCGGGGTGTTAGCCGGACGGGCGGCGGCAGCCGGGGTGGTTCCCGGGCGGGCGGCGGCAGCCCGCGCAGATCCGATGACGGCACTGCCGGAGGTTCCCGGTCCACCGGGAAAGCCCGGGCCGGCCGGTGCGCCGGTGCCGTTCTGGAAGGCGAGGGCCACCGCTCGGGCGCGTTCGTCGGCGGCTTCGTTCAGCCTGTGTCCGGCGTGGCCCTTCACCCACTCGAACTCGTAGCTGCGTCCCTTGATCGCGGCGTCGATGTCTTTGAGCAGGTCGATGTTCAGCACCGGCTTGCCGTCGGCCTTCTTCCAGCCCCGCCGCTTCCAGCCCGGCATCCATTTGGTCACACAGTTGATCACGTACTGGCTGTCGCACAACACGCGCAGGTGTTCCTGCGGCAGGTGCGCCGTGGCCCGGAACAGGTCCAGCACGGCCATCAGCTCGCCCTGGTTGTTGGTGCCGTGCGGCCAGCCCCCGGCAGCCCACGCGGTGTCGTCGATGTACCAGGCCCAGCCAGCGGGTCCCGGGTTGCCGAGCGCGGAGCCATCGGCGGCAGCAGTGATAGTCATGATCTCCATCTTTTCAGATCCGGCTACCGTTCCTGTCCGTGCGCGGGGCACGTGGCCTACATTCCTGGCCCTAGGCTGGGAAAGTGGCAATACTCATCGATCCTCCGCTCTGGCCCGCGCATGGCACCCACTTTTCCCACCTGGTCTCCGACACGTCGCTGGCCGAGCTGCACCGCTTCGCCGCGGCAGCCGGGATCCGCGAGCGGGCCTTCGACCGGGACCATTACGATGTGCCGGCCAGCCGCTACGCCGAGCTGGTCAGGCTGGGTGCCGTCGAAGTCAGCGCCGGTGACCTGACCCGCCGGCTGCAGGCGAGCGGGTTGCGGGTACCGGCCCGCCAGCGCCCGGAGAGGCTACGCAGGGTGCTGCTCCGCCGCTGGAACGAACTGCTGCCCGGACACGAGGACCTGGGCCGAGACCTGCTGGACCGTTGGGGAGAACCGCACCGCCACTACCACGGCCCCGGCCACCTGCTGGCTGTCCTGGAGGCGCTGGAACAGCTCACTGCCCCGGCCGGGTCCGTTCCCCGGCCGCGGGCAGTATGGTTGGCGGCCTGGTTCCACGACGCCGTCTACAACGGCCGGCCCGGCGTCGACGAACAGGAATCGGCTGATCTCGCGGCTGCCTGGCTGCCGGCCGCGGGCTGCAGCGGCGAGGAGACGGCCGAAGTGGTTCGGCTGGTCCTGCTCACGGCCACCCATTCGCCCGGCCCGCAGGATCTAACCGGTGCCCTGCTGTGCGACGCCGACCTGTCCGTCCTCGGCGGATCGCCGGCGGAGTACCGCAGCTATGTCCGGGACGTCCGCAAAGACTATGCGCACGTGCCCGACGCCGACTTCGCCGCCGGGCGCACCGCCGTCGTCCGTGGTCTGTTGGCGCTGGATCCGCTCTACCGGACCCCGTCCGCCCGGGAGAAGTGGCTGGAGCGTGCCCGGCACAACCTCGCCGCCGAGCTGGAAGCCTGGCACGAGAGGCCCGACTGGCTCGCTCCGGAAAGGGATTAAAGGCCGCGAGGCGCGGCTCCCATGACGGGAACCGCGCCTCGCTGAACCGTGGCCTGCTGTCAGGCCGAGGTGGTGGCGGGGAAGCTTAGAAGCCGCCCATGCCGCCCATCTCGTCGCCGCCCGGCATGGCCGGAGCGGCCTTCTCCGGCTTGTCGGCGACCACGGCTTCGGTGGTCAGGAACAGGCCGGCGATGGAGGCCGCGTTCTGCAGGGCAGAGCGGGTCACCTTGACCGGATCGTTCACGCCCGCAGCCAGCAGGTCCTCGTAGACGCCGGTGGCGGCGTTCAGGCCGTGGCCGTCGGCCAGGCCGCGGACCTTGTCGGCCACGACGCCCGGCTCCAGGCCGGCGTTGAGGGCGATCTGCTTCAGCGGAGCGTCGATGGCAACCTTGACGATGTTGGCGCCGGTTGCTTCGTCGCCTTCGAGGTTGAGGTTGGCGAACGCCTTGGCGCCGGCCTGGATCAGGGCCACGCCGCCACCGGCGACGATGCCTTCCTCAACGGCAGCCTTCGCGTTGCGGACAGCGTCCTCGATGCGGTGCTTGCGCTCCTTGAGCTCGACCTCGGTTGCGGCACCGGCCTTGATGACTGCCACGCCGCCGGCCAGCTTGGCCAGGCGCTCCTGCAGCTTCTCGCGGTCGTAGTCGGAATCGGAGTTCTCGATCTCGGCACGGATCTGGTTGACGCGCCCGGCGATGGCGTCGGCTTCGCCGGCACCTTCGACGATGGTGGTCTCGTCCTTGGTGACAACCACCTTGCGGGCCTGGCCCAGCAGGTCCAGGGTGGCGTTCTCCAGCTTGAGGCCGACCTCTTCGGCGATGACCTGACCGCCGGTCAGGATGGCGATGTCGGCCAGCATGGCCTTGCGGCGGTCACCGAAGCCCGGAGCCTTGACGGCCACGGACTTGAAGGTGCCGCGCATCTTGTTCACGATCAGGGTGGCCAGGGCCTCGGCCTCGACGTCCTCGGCGATGATCAGCAGCGGCTTGCCCGACTGCATGACCTTCTCCAGGATGCCAACCAGGTCCTTCACGTTGGAGATCTTGGAGTTGACGATCAGGATGTACGGATCCTCAAGGACCGTCTCCTGGCGCTCTGCGTCGGTGACGAAGTAGGCGGACAGGTAGCCCTTGTCGAAGCGCATGCCTTCGGTGAGCTCAAGCTCCAGGCCGAAGGTGTTGGACTCCTCGACCGTGACGACGCCTTCCTTGCCCACCTTGTCCAGGGCCTCGGCGATCAGTTCGCCGATCTGCGGATCTCCGGCGGAGATCGACGCGGTGGCGGCGATCTGTTCCTTGGTCTCGATTTCCTTGGCGGAAGCGATGAGCTCGGCGGTGACGGCGTCAACAGCCTTCTCGATGCCGCGCTTCAGGCTCAGCGGGTCGGCGCCGGCAGCAACGTTGCGCAGGCCTTCCTTGACCAGGGCCTGGGCCAGGACGGTGGCGGTGGTGGTGCCGTCACCGGCGACGTCGTCGGTCTTCTTGGCGACTTCCTTGACCAGCTCGGCGCCGATCTTCTCGTACGGGTCGTCCAGCTCGATCTCCTTGGCGATGGAAACACCATCGTTGGTGATCGTGGGGGCGCCCCACTTCTTCTCGAGCACGACGTTGCGGCCACGCGGGCCGAGGGTTACTTTAACGGCGTCAGCGAGGGTGTTGAGTCCGCGCTCGAGGCCGCGGCGGGCCTCTTCGTCAAATGCAATGATCTTTGCCATAGCGGCTTACGTCCCTTCTGGACAATAGACACTGGACGCAGCTTTTGACGGCTGCTGGCCACCTGCGGTGCCCGCGACGGACGGCTCACGACGACGGCGAATTCGGTACGCCGCGCCGCTCACCTCACCGAGGTGGCGGGTTTCACTCCCTACGGGCTTTCTTAGCAGTCAGCCCGCGAGAGTGCTAACTCAATAATTAGCACTCGCAGGTGTCGAGTGCAAGCTGTTGGGCCTGCCAGATGACGCGCTTCTCCGGCCGAGATCCCCCTGAGCACCCCCGGGCCAACAATCAGGGTGGACCCCCATGGAAACGGCAGGCCCGCCGCGCGTAGATTGGCAGGCAAGACAGCACACGCGAACAAACGGCCCGGCAGCGGGCACAGGTCGGAGAACCATGTCTGAATCACCGGACGAGAAGAACATTAGCAACCCCACCGAGCCGCTGGCGCCGGGCACCAACCCGACGAGGCCGCTCGGCGGACAGTCGCCGTACGGCGCAGCGGGACAGCAATATCCGCAGCCCGGCCAGCCGGGTTACGGGGCTCCGGGGCAACAGCAGCCGGCCCCGGGCCAGCAGCCCTTCGGCCAGCAACCGTACGGCGCCCCGGGACAGCCATACGCGCAGCCCGGCCAGCCGGGCCAGGGCCAGCCCTACGGGCAGCAGCAGTACTACGGGGCTCCCCCGGGCTACTACTATCCGGAACAGAAGTCCCGGCTGATCGGCGGGCTGCTCGGCATCCTGCTGGGCGGCCTGGGCGTCCACCGGTTCTATCTGGGCCACGTCGCCATCGGCGTGGTGCAGATTGTCGTCACGTTCCTGACGTTTGGTTTCGGCGCCGTCTGGGGGTTCGTCGAGGGCATCATGATCCTGGTCGGGGCAGAGCCGTTCAAGCGCGACGCCCGCGGGATCCCGCTCAAGGAGTAGCCTTACCGGCGCGACGAACCGGCGCGACGAAACCAGCGGCGGAGGCACCCCAGCCTCCGCCGCCGTCGTCATTGCGGGTCTGCTACGGGGCGACCCGGACCTCTTCTGCCTGCGGACCCTTCTGGCCCTGGCCGATCTGGAACTCTACGCGCTGCCCCTCATCAAGGGAACGGTAACCATCCATTTGAATAGCGGACCAGTGGACAAAAACATCGGAATTTTCTTCGTCCACGGTGATGAAGCCGTAGCCCTTTTCCGCGTTGAACCATTTGACGGTTCCCAGCGCCATAGCGTTCTCCATACTCAGTAGTTCCAGCCTGCCGTGTACGGTTCAGCGGCAGGATGGTTTCACCTTAACCGCGCAGCGGGGTGAAGTGAGCTACCGCACACTTAAATGTTATTGAGGCGTAACCGAAATTCCGCTTTGAGGCCGCTCCGCATGGGTAATAGGGCTACGGCGCCGCGGGCAGGCGGCCCGGCCGGCGCGCAATCCAGGCGCACGGCCTATTGGGGGCCCGGCCTGGCGAATGCCTTACTGGCAGCCGGGCCCAGCGCCACCGTGGCGGCCCGGCGAGGAGAATGCCTTACTGGCAGCCGGGCCCAGCGCCACCGTGGCGGCCCGGCGAGGAGAATGCCTTACTGGCAGCCGGGCCCAGCGCCACCTTGGCGGCGCGGCGAGGAGAATGCCTTACTGGTAGCCGGGTCCCAGCGCCACGGTGACGTACTGCGAGACGTTGCCGTTTTCCTGCATCGCACTGATGCCCAGCAATTGTCCAAGGGCCCGCGCGTTGGCTTCCTGGCCCGGGTTGTAGAAGATCACTGAGCCGGCGAGCGGGGCGCCGCCCCAGTTGTCCACGACCGCGATCGACCAGCCGTCCGCCTGCACCCGCTGCGACACGGTTCCGGCCAGCCCGGTCACGCCGGTGCCGTTGAGGATCATCACCGGGTCCTGCTTGTTGACCGCCGCGGCCTCTTCCGTGGGTTCCTCGGTCGGCTCCTCGGTCGGCTCCTCGGTCGGCTCCTCGGTGGGCTCTTCCGTTGCCTCCTCGGTCGGCTTCGCGGTGGCGGTCGCTTCCGGCTCGGCGGTTTCGGTTTCCTGCGCTGTTGGCGTGGGCGAAACGCTGGCCGCGGGGGCGGCCTGGCCGGCGGCCGGGGTCGAAGATCCCCCGCCTCCCAGCAGCGGAAGCACGAAGAACGACAGGGCGCCAACCGCCAGCGCCAGTACCGCGGCAAGGACGATCAGGCCCAGGCCGTTGGACTTCGGCGTCGCCATCCGTGCGCGGTGCACACCGTGGCGGTCTGAAGTTTCGGGGACCTGGTCGAACTCATCCCGGGGGTACTTGCTCATCGCTTTCAGTGCATCCTTGTGGTGGCGAAACGGAAACCGGCCTACCAGGCCGTCCCGGTTCTAGGCGTCGGTTCCCAGCCGGCGAGCAGTGCGCGCGCGCTGGCGGGACGTACGTAGTCTACGCAATCTCTTCACCAGCATCGGATCGTGCGCCAACGCATCCTCGGTGTCGATCAACGCATTCAGGATCTGGTAGTAGTGCGTGGCGGACATGTCGAACAGTTCGCGGATGGCCTGTTCCTTGGCTCCGGCGTACTTCCACCACTGCCGCTCCAGGGCCAGCATGCGCTGGTCGCGTTCGCTCAGCGGGCTGGCGTCGTCAACCTCGGCCTCGAGTGAAAAGGCACTGGCCTCGGCCGAACCCGCCACAACACACCTGCGCTTCCTAGTACTTGCTGACAGCAATCAATACCTCCCCCATGATAAAGGCGAATCACAGGCATGTCATTCACCGCCCCCGGGCCGGTCCCGGCCCGGCGGGCGGCGTGCGCCACCGGATTGCCTGCCGGCGGGTGGTTTCCGCAAAGATGGAACTGTGAACTACGACGACGGTGCCCTCTTTCCGCTGCCAGCCCACCCGCCCGCCGCGGACCTTGGCGCCCCGTACCCGTTTGCCTCCCCCCGGGAGCTCTCCGCCGTGATTCATCCCGAGTGGGCCGAGGTGCTCGCTCCGGCCGAACCCCTGCTCTGGGATCTGGCCTCCTACCTTGACGGCGAGCGCGCCGCCGGAAAGACCTTGCTGCCCGCTCCGGCCAACGTGTTGCGGGCATTCCAGCGGCCGCTGTCCAAGGTCAAGGTCCTGATCGTCGGCCAGGACCCCTATCCCACGCCGGGGCACTCGATCGGACTGGCCTTCGCCGTCGAACGGCACGTGCGTCCGCTGCCGCGCAGCCTGGCCAACATCTACCGGGAACTGCAGATGGATTTGGGCATCCGGCCGCCCCAGCACGGCGACCTGAGCGCCTGGAGTGACCAAGGCGTGCTGATGCTTAACCGCGCGCTGACCGTGGAGGCGGGCAAGGCCGGCTCCCACCGCAACAAGGGGTGGGAGCAGGTCACCGAACTCGCGGTCCGGGCGCTGGCTCAGCGCGGCGGCCCGCTGGTGGCACTGCTCTGGGGACGCGAAGCCCAGCAGTTGGCTCCGGTACTGGAGCAGGTGCCGCGGATCGAGACGGTGCACCCCAGCCCCCTGTCGGCCTCCCGCGGATTCTTTGGGTCGCGGCCCTTCAGCCGGGTTAACGAATTGTTGGCCGCCCAGGGCGCCGAACCGGTGCACTGGGAGCTGCGCTGAGCTGGGCCGCTCAGCCGGGCCTCGAGTCGCGTCGTGCAGCTGGGCGACGTGGGCTGCCGGCTGGCAGGCGCCGGGACGTTTTGTCCATGTTTTGCGCGCGGCTCCGGCGTCGCCGCAGGTCAAGGCCTTACCGGTTTCCAAGACATGGACAGTTTCGGCCAAACATGGACAGCTGGGACCTTGCCCGAACCGCTGAGGCCAAGGGGTTCGCGGTGGGGGTCCGTGCGTTCCTGGGGGCGCGTGTGACCTTCACCATCCGCAAATTGGGATTACCCGACCGGTGGATTAGGTTCTCCTTAGTAGCAGTTTCCCTTCGTCAGGAGTAGTGCAGGATGCAGACACAACCGGCAGCAGCCCCCGCCCGTGCGGGACGGAGCGCTCGGCCGCCGCGGGTGCAGACGAATCTCCAGGTGACGCGCACCGAGTGGATTTCACAGCACATGGTCCGGGTCTACGCCGGCGGCGAGGCGTTCGATTCGTTCGCCGAACGGTTTGCTGCCAAGGACGCCACCGACCAGTACATCAAGATCATCTTCCTGGACCCCACGCTCGATGTGGAGCTCCCGGTCAACGTCGCGGAGCTGAAGGAAACCCTTCCGGCCGACAAGCTGCCCGTCACCCGCACCTACACCGTGCGCCGGCTGGACCGCGACACCCGCGAGGTAGTGGTCGACTTTGTGGTCCACGGCGACGAAGGCCTCGCCGGACCCTGGGCCGCGCGGGCCAAGCCGGGCGACTGGATGATGTTCAACGGACCCGGTGGCGCGTACCGGCCCGATCCCGACGCAGACTGGTACCTTTTGGCCGGCGACGACGCGGCGCTGCCGGCAGTTGCCGCCGCCATTGAGGCACTGGCTCCGGACGCGCGCGGCCATGCCTTCCTGGAAGTGGATTCCGAGGCGGACGTGCAGGAGCTGGGCGCTCCGGCCAACCTGGAAATCCACTGGCTGTTCCGGCGCGGCCAGACGCCCGGGACCGCTACCCTGCTGCGCGACGCCATAGCCGGCCTGGACTGGCCCGACGGCCGCGTGGATGCATTCGTCCACGGCGAGCGCGACGAGGTGAAGTCCCTGCGCGATGTCCTGTTCAAGGACCACGGGTTGTCCCGCGATCAGGTCTCCATCTCGGGTTACTGGGCCTACGGCCGGGCCGAAGACGCCTTCCAGGCGGAGAAGCGCACGCCGGCGGGCCAGATCTTCCCGGAGAACTACCCGGCCTGAGCCGGGATCATCCGGGGCTCCCGGCGCCCATCCCCCGGCGCCCACTCCGAGCGCCCATCCCCCGGCGCCCACCCCGGCCCCCGGCGCCGGGCAACCCATCCCGCACCGGCGGATCCTGCGTCCTTAGCGGCGACGGGCCCGCCGGTTTTCGTTCGAGCCCAGCCCCTTGGTGAACGGCCGGGCCAAGTTGTCGCCGAGCACGGTACCGCCGGCGATGGCCAGGATCACCGTCAGCGCACCGAACAGCCCCAGGATGCCGTTGAACGGCGCCTCCGAGTTGACGGTCAACTCGAAGATCGACCGGAACACGGACAGCCCGGGCAGCAGGAACAGCACGGCCGGCACCGCCACCACCAGCTGCGGCGAGCCCATCCGCAGGCCCACGATGCGCCCGAGGAACCCGATCACCACGGCCCCGACGGCCGGGCCGATCCGGTCGCCGATCCCCGCCCACACCGCGAGATCGTAGATCAACAGCCCGACCAGCCCGACGGCGGCCGTGGGCAGCAGCATGTTCAGCTTGGTCTGCTCGGTCATGCTGAGGGCAATGGTTGACACCACGAGCAGCAGCGCCCGCACCACGTAGGGGTACTGGCCCTGGCCCTCCACAAAGACTTCGGGCAGGCTGACGCCGAGCATCGAGCCGCCCACCAGCCCCACGGCGACGCCGGCGGCAATCGCAGCGAAGGTAAAGAAGGCCGAGAGATAGCGTCCCGACGCGGTGACCGGGAAGCCGTTGATCGCATCCTGGGTGGCGGAGACCAGCCGACCGGTCGGCAGGAGGAACAGGATGCCGCCGGCGATCACCAGCGACGGGCTCATCGGCACGTGCAGCGTCCAGAACAGCAGCGCCATGACGGTGGCCAGGCAGGCGCCGATGCCGGTGATGAAGAAGTCCGGCATCCGCCATTTGCTCAGCTTCCGCCCGACCAAACCCATCAGCACGGTGGAGATGCCGCCCACCAGGGCCGCGAAGACGCTGCCGCCGAGGAAGGCAATGATGAAGCCGGAGAACACGCCGCCGGCCGCGATGGCCATCCACCGGGCGAAGGGCTTGGGGCGCGAGGTAATCTCCTGCAGCCGTTCCTTCGCCTCGCTGCGCCCCACCCCGCCGTTGACGATGTCGGTGACCAGTTCGTGCACCAGGGACAGGCCGGCGTAGTTGTTGGTCCAGGACCGCACCACCCGCATCACGGTAATGGGAATCGTGTCCGGTTTGGCGTAGTTGATCACCACGGACTGGTTGGTGATGTCCACGTCGATGTCGCTGAGCCCGAAGGCCGCGGTCACGGCGATGATGCTGGTTTCCACCTCCAGCGCGCCGGCCCCGTAGCGGAACATGGTTTCCGCCACGTCCAGGGCAAAGTCCAGCGTGATGCGGGCGGAGGCATCGACCCCGGCCGTCTGGATCATCGGGTTCGCGTAGGGGCTGCCGGCCAGCCTCTCGACGATGCTCATCGGCGCGGTGGGCGGCGCCTCGCCCTGCACGAGCTTGCGCAGCATCCGTCGGGCCGCCGCGTTCGAGCGCGAGGCTGCCGCGGAGGCGGGCAGCGGCGCGGTGCCGCTGGGAACGGGCTTGACCTGCTTGGCTACCGGCCGGTCCGTCGGACGTGGCACCGGAGGGTGGGTGCTCTGGGGCCCAGCGGCCGAACCGGCGCGTCCGGTGCCGGCGCCGCGGCCGGCGTCGTTGGCCGGGATGTTTTTCGGCTTGATGATCGGCAGCATTCCCGCCTGCGGAGTCATGGGTGACATGGATTCCTGGTCTGGGTCCTTGTCCTGCAATCCCTCTCCGTTCTGCGTCTCTGCCACCGCCGGGCGGCGCTCGTTGATCCCGGGTTAAATCCTTGCACACCTCGCCGGGAGGGCGCCGGGATGGTGCCGAGGCGCGCGTCACGTCTCGCGGATTTCACCGCTGACGACGTCGATGCTGAACTCCCGCGTGCGGCTCGCCACCGGGGCACCGCCGGAAGGTTCGTCCGCCGGGACCGCGGTGCAGGAGAAGGAAACGGTCAGGCCTCCGGCCGCGACGTCCGCGCGCGTCACCGTGCGGACAGGATGGAGGTAGCTGGCTTCTCCGCCGGGGCCCAGGTCCTGGGGCGGGAAGTCGGCGGCGTTGTCGAACCCGCCGGCCAGCCGCACCCTCAGGTGCTGCGGTCCCAGCATCTTTGCCCGCCCGGCAAAGACCAGCACATCCCCGGCGCGGTGGCCGGGCTCCGGTCCGCCCCCGGCCGGGCTGCGGACCTCCTCCAGCACCATGTCGAAGCGCAGCGGGTAGTCCTTGGGCACCGGCAGCGGCCCGGTCACGGGGCCCGGCCCCGCCGCGTCGTCGTCGTCCCGGGCCGTGACGGCCCCGCGCGGCCAGGCCGCCAGCAGCCGCCCCGGATCTGCGGTGGCGTAGACGATCTCGCGTCCGCCCTGCCGCTGGTACAGCACCCCGATGCGGCCGTCCGGCAGCCGCACCGCGGCCGGCCCGCTGGCACCGCTCCCGTAAACGGTGAGCTTGTGCGGCCACGAGTGCCCGTTGTCCCGAGAGAGGCTGAGTACCACGTTGCGGGGCAGCAGCGGGTCCTGGCAGTTGGCGGCCAGCAGCCAGCGGTCGCTGGCCGGTGCGGCCAGCCCGCCCACGGCCGGCAGCCCGTCGAAGCGGACCAGGGAGCCGCTGCTCCCGGGATCGGACAGTTCGTCGACCGGCTGCAGCGGCCCGTAGCTGTGCCCGCCGTCGTCAGAGACCGCGGCCAACCGCCGGGGAGCAGCCCAGGTATGCAGCAGTACCCGGCCGTCGGTCAGGCAGACGGCGGCACCCCCGCCGTCCTCCGCGGCCGGGCCGGAGTCCTGCGCCGGCAGCGGCTTTCCCAAGGTCCAGGTGTCCCCGTGGTCGTCGCTGTAGCAGGAGGCGGCCCCCGCGCCCGCGCCCTCGGCCATCACCGCGAACAGCACCAGCAACCGCCCGGCGTATCGGCCGGCGTGCACGCCGGTGCCCGGCCCGGCAGCGGCGAGCCGCGTGATCGCGTCCGAGGCGGGCCGCGGGGCGACCGACCGGTGCTGCCAGGTGGCGCCGTCGTCGTCGGAAGACAGCAGTTCGAAGCGCCGTGCGGCGGCCGCGGGGTCCGGCCCCGCTTCGCCGCCTCCGGCCGCTGCGACGAAGGCCAGGAAAATCCGCCCGGTTGCGGGGTCGGAGAACAGGCCCGGCCGGCCAGCCGCGTGTCCGGACGTGTCCGCCCACGCCACCTGCTGCGGTTCCCAGGTCGCGCCGCCGTCGAAACTGCGGCGCAGCAGCAGGTCGCCGGTCGAAGGCGGCCGGCCCTGCCTGCCCAGACCTGCATAGGCGACGACGGCGCTGCCCGCCGGAGTCACGGCGAGCACCGGAGCCCGGTACTGCCGGTAGCCCTCCACGCCCCGAACGGCGAGGACCTGTTCCATTCCTCCACCGTACCGGCCGCGGCGCCCCGAGGGCAGTGCCGGACGACACGCCGGATCAATCCGGTTGCCTGGCCCAACCATCGGCCACTATGTGAACTGAAGCACACGTTGCAGTTCTGCTCGCACCCCTCTCCTGAAAGGACGCCCGACGATGAGTTGGTTGGACCGATCGCATACGATCGCCCCTCCGGGCTTTAACCGCTGGCTGATTCCGCCGGCTGCGCTGGCCGTGCATTTGTGTATCGGCCAGGCCTACGCGACCAGTGTGTACAAGAACGCCCTGGTCGCCCACTTCGACGTCAGCCTGACCGAGATCGGCATCATCTTCTCCATCGCCATGGTCATGCTCGGGCTCTCCGCCGCCGTCATGGGCACCTGGGTGGACCGCAACGGTCCGCGCATGGCGATGTTCACCTCCGCGGTGTTCTGGAGCTCCGGCTTCCTGGTCGGCTCGATGGGTATCTTCACCGAACAACTCTGGCTGGTCTACCTGGGCTACGGCGTGATAGGCGGCATCGGCCTGGGCATCGGCTACATCTCCCCCGTATCCACCCTGATCAAGTGGTTCCCGGACCGCCCCGGCCTGGCCACCGGCATGGCGATCATGGGCTTTGGCGGCGGCGCGCTGATCGCCAGCCCGGTCTCCACCGCACTGCTGCAATTCTACGACCCCAGTTTCGACGGGACCCCGGGCTGGGTGGCCAGCGGCGACGCCGTCGGCAAGCTGTTCCTGACCCTGGCCGTGGTGTACCTGGCCTACATGCTGTTCGGTGCCTTCACGATCAAGGTTCCGGCGGACGGCTGGAAGCCCGAAGGCTTCGACGCCTCGAAGGTCAAGGCCAAGGCCCTGGTCACCACGGCGAACGTATCGGCGAAGAATGCCATCAAGACCCGCCAGTTCTGGCTGGTCTGGGTCGCCCTGTTCTGCAACGTCACGGCAGGCATCGGCATCCTGGAGCAGGCCTCCCCGATGATCCAGGACTTCTTCCGCCAGCCCGACGGCGTTTCGCTGGTGTCCGCGGGCGTTGCGGCCGGATTCGTGGGGCTGCTCTCGATCGCGAACATGGGCGGCCGGTTTGTCTGGTCCACCACCTCCGACTACCTGGGCCGCAAGAACAACTACATGCTGTACCTGGGCGTCGGCGCCGCCCTGTACGTGGTGCTCGCCCTGTTCGGCTACACCTCCACCGGGCTGTACGTGCTGCTGGCGGCCGTCATCATCAGCTTCTACGGCGGCGGCTTCGCCACCGTGCCGGCCTACCTGCGCGACCTGTTCGGCACCTTCCAGGTGGGCGCCATCCACGGCCGCCTGCTCACGGCCTGGTCCGCCGCCGGCATCGCCGGGCCGTTGATCGTCAACGCCTTTTTGGATGCCCAAGGCAAGCCGGGCGAGTTGACGGCGCAGGCCTACCAGCCGGCCCTGCTCACCATGGTGGGCCTGCTGGTCATCGGTTTCATTGCCAACCTGATGGTCAAGCCGGTGGACAGCAAGTACCACGAGACACCGGCCAGGGATGCCGGCGAAGCCGCGATGGCCGGAAAGGAGGCCTGAGATGAAGAAAGCACAAGTAGCCCTCGGCTGGGTGCTGGTCGGCGTGCCGCTGCTCTACGGCGTCAGCCAGACGCTGCTGAAGGTCTCCGCGCTCTTCGGCTGACCCAACTGGGCACCTACCCCACTGCGCACCTACTCCGCGTCACCGCTTCGCCGGCCCACCTGGTGAAGCTCAACCCCCGGCAGGCCCGGCTCCTTCGAGCCGGGCCTGCTGCTTGACAGCGGACCGGCCGGTCGTAGCGTTGGACATGCCATGGAATGGTTCAGTGCCGAGGGATTCGAGCTGGCGCGGCAGGTGCTGCAGCGGGGCATCGCCGCGGTGTTCCTGATCGCCTTCGCCTCGGCGCTGGCCCAGTTCCCGGCCCTGCTGGGCGAACACGGGCTGCTGCCCGTGCCCCGGTTGCTGGAGCGAAGAACCCCGCGCGGCTTCACCCTCTTCCGTTGGGGATACACGGACCGCCGGCTGCGCGCGGTGGCGTGGGCCGGCGTCGTCATCGCAGCCCTGTTGGTGGCCGGCCTGCCGCAGCTGGGACCGCCGTGGCTGCCGATGATCGCGTTCCTGGCCCTGTGGTTCCTGTACATGTCCATCGTGAATGTGGGCCAGACGTTCTACGGCTTCGGCTGGGAGACGCTGCTGCTCGAGGCCGGCTTCCTTGCCGCCTTCCTGGGCTCGGACCGGGTGGCGCCGCCGGCCCCGGTGCTGTGGCTGTTCATCTGGCTGGTGTTCCGGCTGGAGTTCGGTGCCGGCATGATCAAGATGCGCGGCGACCCGGTCTGGCGGGACTTGACCGCCCTGTACTACCACCACGAGACCCAGCCGATGCCCAATCCGGCCAGCTGGTTTTTCCACCACCTGCCCAAACCGCTGCACAAGGTGGAGGTGGCCGGCAACCACTTTGCCCAGCTGGTGGTGCCGTTCTTCCTGTTTTTCCCGCAGCCGGTGGGCAGCATTGCCGCCGCGGTCGTGATCGTCACGCAGCTCTGGCTGGTGGCGTCGGGCAACTTCGCGTGGCTGAACACCCTGACCATCCTGCTCGCCTTCGCGGCAGTGTCCGACGACGCGGTGCAGGCCATCCTGCCGGTGGGTGACTTCACGCCGGAGTATCAGCAGGAACCGGTGTGGTTCACCGTTGTGGTGCTCGCGGTGTGCGCCCTGCTGGTGTACCTGAGCTATTGGCCGTTGAAGAACCTGTTCAGCCGGCACCAGCTGATGAACGCCAGTTTCAACAGCTGGCACCTGGCCAATGCCTACGGCGCCTTCGGCTCCATCACGCGGGAGCGTTACGAAGTGGCCGTGGAAGGCTCCGCCGACGGCGTCCACTGGCGCGAGTACGGGTTCAAGGGCAAGCCCGGAGACCCGCAGCGGATGCCGCGGCAGTACGCGCCCTATCACTTGAGGCTCGACTGGCTGATGTGGTTCCTGGCGCTGGGCTCCCGCGGTGAGAACTGGTTCATCCCGCTGCTGGTGCGGCTGCTGGAAGCCGACAAGGCCACGCTGAAGCTGCTCAGGCACGATCCGTTCGACGGCGTGCGGCCGCTCTACGTGCGCGCGACGCTCTACCACTACCGGTTTTCCACCTGGGCAGAAAAACGAAGCACCGGCCAATGGTGGATCCGCCGGGAGTCCGGCCAGCTGGTCCCCCCGCTCTCCCGCCCGCGCGCCGCGGAATAACCCGGGCCGGCCCGCGGTTGCCGCCAGTAGACACCATGCATATGCATATATGCCCCACCCATGAAAGGCGGCCACCGCGTGGCACAGACAATCGAACTCGGGCTGGACACCTTCGGGGACGTCACCACCGGAGCCGACGGCAAGCTCCTGCCGCACGATGAGGTCATTCGGAACGTGATCGCCGAAGCGAAGTTGGCCGACGAGGTCGGCCTGGACTTCATCGGCATCGGCGAGCACCACCGTGAGGACTTCGCCGTGTCGGCCCCCGATGTGGTGCTGGCCGCGATCGCCGGCCAGACCAGCCGCATCCGGCTGGGCTCGGCCGTGACCGTGCTCAGCTCCGACGACCCGGTCCGGGTGTTCCAGCGCTTCTCCACCCTGGACGCCGCCTCGAACGGCCGCGCCGAGGTCATCCTGGGCCGCGGCTCGTTCACGGAGTCCTTCCCGCTGTTCGGCCTGGACCTGGCCGACTACGACGTCCTCTTCGACGAGAAGCTCCACCTCTTCACCGAACTGCTCAAGGAAGAGCCCGTCACCTGGGCCGGCCGCACCCGGCCGCGGCTGGACAACAAGCGGATCTACCCGCCCACGGCGTCCGGCAGCCTGAAAACCTGGATCGCCGTCGGCGGCACCCCGCAGTCGGTGGTCCGCGCGGCCCACTACGGCCTGCCGCTGATGCTGGCCATCATCGGCGGGGCGCCGATGAACTTCGCCCCCTTCACCGAGCTCTACCAGCGTGCGCTGGACCAGTTCGAAAAGCCGGCGCTGCCCGTTGGAGCGCACTCCCCCGGCTACATCGCGGACACGGACGAGCAGGCCCGCGAGGAGATGTGGCTGCCGTATGCGGACATGCAGGAGCGGATCGGCCGCGAGCGCGGCTGGAGCCGGATGACCCGCGGCCAGTTCGAGGCCGAGGCGGGCCCGGACGGCGCCCTGTTCGTCGGCTCCCCGGAGACCGTGGCCACCAAGATCGTGAAGGTCGTCAAGGGCCTGGGCCTGTCCCGCTGGGACATGAAGTACAGCCTGGGCACCCTCCCGCACGGGAAGCTGATGAACTCCATCGAGCTCTACGGCACCAAGGTGGCGCCGCTGGTGCGGGAGCGGCTGGCGGAGTAGTCAACCGGGCGGGCGGGGCTGGCGCGCGTCAGCGCTCGAGGGCGGCGGGAGGCTTCGCGGGGAAGCCTCCCGCCGTCGTCGTGCTCGCCTTGGTGCCGATTTTTCGGGCGGGCGTCATTTCTTTGCGCGCGGGGACGTCTGCCGAGGTCTCACCGTCGTGGTTTTAACGTTCAACCCGTACCCTGAATGGTGTGCGCGTTCTTGTGAAACCTTTTATTGCCATCATCCTGCTGCTCGCCCTCGTTTTCGCGGGTGTGGCCCCGGCTTCGGCCGTCACCAGGAACGCGCAGGATCCGTTCGTGGCCGAGGTTTTGCGGCTGACCAACCTTTACCGCGCGCAGAACGGCCTCTCGCCCGTGGTCTGGAACCAGAACGTTGGCAATGTTGCCCAGCAGTGGTCCGAGGAGCTGAACACGCGGATCAACAAGAACACGCTGGACATGAACAAGATCCATCGCCCGGGCTACGGCAGCAAGGAAATCCCGCCCGGTTTCGACTGGTACACCGAGAACATCGCCATCAACAACTCCGCCCGCGAGGTGGTGGACTGGTGGATGAACTCCCCCGCGCACCGCGCCGGCCTGCTCAGCCCCAACGCCACGGACATCGGCGTGGGGTATATGAAGACCACGCACAAGGACTGGTACGGGATGTACGTGGCGGTGGCGAACATGGCCGGCTACGCAACCACCCGGGCAACGCTGCCCCCGCATCCGGGCATGGTCCGCGCCAGCTTCCAGCACGGCGACGTCGCGGCCATCGACTCCGCGGGGAACCTCTACGCCTACGACTCGGCCAAGGGCCACGACCTTTACAAGCGCCGGCTTGTGGCGAGCGGGTTCAAGGGAGTGTCACAGGTGCAGGTGGCCGACTGGAACGCCGACGGCGTGCTCGATGTGGTGGTGCGCTGGAAGTCCGGCAAACTGACGGCTCACTTCGGCAAGCCGGACGGCGGACTGGAAAGTGCCGCCACCATCGGATCCAGCGGGTGGGGAAACTACGACGTCACCGTTACCGCGTGGAAACAGGCCGACCCCTACCCTGCGCTGCTGGCCCGCAACACCGACACCGGCCGGCTCTACTACTATCCGAACCCGGCAGGGCTCAAGCACGGCAGCCGCACGCTGCTGGGCACCGGCTGGAAGTCCCTGCCGATCTTCACGGCCGACATCGACGGCGACGCCAAAATGGACGTCGTCGCCAAGACACCCCAGGGCCAGCTCAAGCTGTACCGGTCCAACGGCGCCGGTAAGTTCATTTCCGAGACCAGGCGGATCATCGGCTCCTCGGGCTGGAACGCGATGACGCATCTGTCCCTGATCCGGGACCATTTGGGCGACGGAAAGCAAGGTGTGCTGGCCCGCGACTCCCGCGGTAATCTGTACCACTACCCGGTGCTGATCAACAGGCTTGGCTCACGGGCCGTCATCGGCGTCGGCGGCTGGCAAACCCTGATCATCGGCAGCTGACGGCGAGCGCCCGGGGACCGAGGGCCGGCGGCGCTCGGCCGCGCTCCTGACCTGCGCGCGCCGGGTGGTCCTGCGGAGTTAGCCCTGCGGAGCTGGTCCTGCCGGGCTACTCTTCCCCGCCCAGGGGCTGCTCCCCTTCCGCCCCGGGGCCGTCCTTGTCCGCCGGCAGGTTTTCTTCGAGGTCCCGGTCGATCTCCGATCCGGGTTCGATGACGATGCCGTCTTCGTTCTGCGGGATGTCCGGATCCAGTTCCGGGCGGTCTTCGCTCACAGCATTGCTCCCTTCACCGTCGCTTACGTGTTGGCTCCTCAGCCGCCGGCATGCCCTCACCCGTGGGCGCGCTTGTTCTCGTCCGGCGCGTGCACGTGCGTGCCGCCGACGAGTTCCACCAGGCCCTCCACCGCCGAGGACAAGGACAGATCCGGAGTCCGGGCGATGAAAGGCACCAGCAGCCTGTTTTCCTTCTCGATGTGCAGTGCGAACACGCTGCACATCGAGGCGGCCACCGTGGCCGTCTCCATTCCTTCGGCGCCCCGGAGTTCGTCCAGCAGCGAGGCCAGCGCAGTATGGTCGGCCAGCAGCGACTCCACCAGGAGCCGGGCTTCCCCGGTTGCCCCGGCCGGCCCGTACAGTTGGGCTTCTTCCAACTCGGCGTGCGGCAACATCTCCCGTTCGCCCCACTCCAGCAGTATGCCGTGTGCGTTGTAGACGGTGTCTTCGTCTCCGGTGTCGAGGGCCCGGGTGAGTTCCGCCGTCGTCGCCTGCAGCCGGGCCAGCATCTCCCTGTGGTGGCGAACGACGGCGGCCGCGGCCGCGTTCTCTGCCTCGACGCTGCTGTCGGTCACCGCATGCTCCTCTGGTCGAGGTGGGGCCGCCTGCAGGCGGACCGGGTCTGTCCATTGTCGACGCGGGCAGGCGGGCTGTCGAGGGTCAGGCCGCCCCAGCCACCCAGCGCCCGAGGGCTGCGATCATGCGGGCTCCGCCGGGAAACGTGCGGAGGATCCTGCCGATCGTAGTGCCGCTCCGTCCGCTGCTCTGGCGGCGTGCGGCACGTCGTGCTAGTACGGGAGTGGCCTGACAATCGCCGGGCCGGGTCAAGTCCGGGCCTCAGGATGTATGCCGGCTCCGGCCGGCTGACTGGAAGGAAAACCGTCATGCCCAACTATCGGATCGGATATTTTGTCGGGAGCCTGGCCAGCGGCTCCATCAACCGGACTCTTTCGAAGGCGCTGATTAAGCTTGCCCCGGAGGGTATTGAGTTCAACGAGATCCCCATCCGGGACCTCCCCCTCTACAACTCGGATTACGACGCCGACTACCCCGCCGAGGGCCGGGCACTGAAGGAAGCGGTGGAGGCCTCCGACGGCATCCTTTTCATCTCACCCGAATACAACCGGTCCATCCCCGGAGCTTTGAAGAACGCCATCGACTGGGGGTCCCGCCCGTGGGGGACCAACTCCTTCGCCCGCAAGCCCACCGGCATCATCGGCGCTTCCCCGGGAGGCATCGGCACCGCCGTCATGCAGTCGAGCATGCGCAGCGTTCTCAGCTTCCTGGACGCCCCGCAGCTCAACGCCCCCGAGGCCTACATCAGCTTCAACCCGGACATTTACGGCGACGACGGCGAGGTCAGGGACGAGTCCACGCAGGCCTTCCTGCGCCACTACATGGAGGAGTACTCCGCCTTCGTCCAGCGTGTCCTTGACGCGAACGCCGCCGGACACATTGGAGACGAGGACCCCGAATCCCGCAAGTGACGCCACAACGGTGGTGGATGCGGTCGTTCCGCTAGCCACGGGTCAGAGGTGGGCCCGACGAGGGTGAACCGCTCCCGGGGCTCTCCCGCGGTTTACCGGAGGGGACGCCCGCCCCTCGGGCAGGCTACCGGTTGGCGATGGCAGCCGCCGTGGCGAAGTAGTCGGCGTCGACCATGACGGCGTAGCGCTCGGCTTCGAGGGACTTGACCGACTTGAAGTCCCGGCGTCCGCCGGTGCTCCAATGCCCGATAAAACCGAAAACGGCCCCCCATACGGCTGCGATGACGACGCTTCCCAGCAGTACGCTCAGCCAGACAATGCCGGGGACGAAGAGCCCGAACAGAAGTCCGATGAGCAGGCCGAACCAGGCGCCGCCCGCAGCTCCGGCCAGCGCAGCCTTGCCCTTGGTCATCCGGCCCGTAACCTGCTCCACGCTGCTGATGCCGAGGCCGACAATGCGCACGTGCTCCACCGGGAACTTCTCATCCGAGAGGCGGTCCACCAGGCGCTGCGCCTGCAGGTAGTCCTTGAACTCGGCGAGCACGGCTGAGGTTCCCTGAGCCGCCGGACCGGAAACAGTCGACTGATGCTGGAATGATGTGGTGGTCATGTTCCTACCTCCAATGGTGTTGTCTTTGTGGACGCATCAAGTTTAGCAAATTTAGTTAGGTTAGCCGAACCGAATCTTTCTGGATAGGCTTCTCCCATGACCGATACAGCGACACAAGCGGGCGACGGCGACAGGCCGACATCAGGAGTGCAGGTCCGTCACGGCTTCGCCCTGATGCTCCAGTGGGCCAGCAGGAAAAAAATCCGAGACTTCGTCTTCGGCCCGGCAGCCGCTGACCTCTCACCAACCGATACGGCGCTGCTGGAATACCTCACCGGGAACGGCCCGATGCGCCTTTCGGACCTGGCCGCACAGTGGGGAGTGAATAAATCGACCATGAACCCGCAAGTCCGCCGGCTTGAAGGCAGAGGACTGATCGATCGCCAACCTGACCCCGCGGATCGCCGCGCCACCCTTCTTGGCACATCAGCCAGGGGAATCGAACTGCAAAGGCAAATCGGCGAGGCCGGCGCGGCGGCCTTCGACGAAATCCTTTCCACGTGGTCGCCTGAAGACCGGGAAATCCTCGGCGCAATGCTGGTCCGCTTTGCCAAAGAACTTTCCGCAGCCACGCCCCGGCTTTTCCAGTACGGCTCACACGGGGCTTCCTTGCCCGAGTCCACCCGGGAATGACCCGGGAAGCACTCCCGCTGAAAGCACCTGTCGCAAGTCATTGCAGCCGCTAAGCCGAGCCCGGTGTGGCATCCCGGACCCGGTTCGGGGGGCTGTGCATTGCCGGTGCCGGGGCGGGCGGGCATGATGCTGAGATGAGGCTGGCGGGAGAAGCGACCGGCTCTTCTCTCGAACACTGGCTGTTGTCGGGGGCCGAGCGGGGCAACGACGCTACACAGCTGCTCCCATGGACGGCCGGCAACGAGGTGCGCGTGCTTGTGCACGGCCGGGAGTATTTCCCGCTCCTGGCCGCTGAGTTGCATGCCACGGGGCCGGGGGACCTGGTCCTGCTTGCCGGGTGGCGGATGGACGCCGACGAGCTGCTCACCGCTGGCCTGACCGTGACGGAAGCACTGAGCCGCAGCGCGCGGCGCGGAGCCACGGTCAAGGGGCTCCTGTGGCGATCCCATCCCTCCTGGATAGTGGGCACGCTGGGACAGAACCGGGAGTTGGCCGCCGACATCAACGCCTCGGGTGCCGAGATGCTGCTCGACCACCGCGTTCGCAGATTCGGCAGTCACCACCAGAAGTTCGTGGTCATCCGGCGCGCGGCCCATCCTTCCACCGACGTCGCCTTCGTGGGCGGGATGGATCTGGCCCGGTCCCGCCGCGACGACGAGACCCATCGAGGGGACCCGCAGCCCCGCAGATTTGCCCGCGCCTACGGACCGACTCCGGCATGGCACGATGTGCAGCTGCTGCTGCGCGGACCGGTCGTCCTTGAGGTGGAGAAGGTGTTTCGTGAGCGCTGGGACGACCCCGCACCGATGGCACGCTTGCCATGGCACCGGCTGCCGGACATGATCCGCGGCCTCCGGCAGCAGGCTTCCCCCTTGCCTCCCCCGCGGCCGGCACCGCCTGCCGCGGGTGACTGCGAGGTGCAGTTGCTGCGCACCTACCCCAAACGCTCTCCGGGCTACCCGTTCGCACCCGGCGGCGAGCGCAGCGTGGCCCGCGATTACGCGAAGGCGCTGCGGCGAGCACGACAGTTGGTCTACGTGGAGGACCAGTATCTGTGGTCAGCCGACGTCGGCCGGGTCTTCGCGGAAGCCCTGCGCCGCAATCCCGGCCTCCATGTCATCGCAGTCTGCCCCCGCTTCCCGGACCAGGAGGGCAGGCTCAAGGTTCCACCGGCGCTGTTCGGTCAGGGTTTGTCCTGGCGCATGGTGCACGACGCCGGAGGCGACCGGCTGCTGATGCTGGACATCGAAAACGGGCAGGGCTGGCCAATCTACGTCCACTCGAAAGTCTGCGTGGTCGACGACGTCTGGGCCGCCGTGGGCAGCGCCAACCTGAACCGGCGATCCTGGAGCCACGATTCCGAACTCACGGCCGCCGTGCTCGACGAACAGCGCGACCCGAGGCCACCGGCAGACCCGGCAAAACTCGGTGACGGCGCCCGCCCGTTCGCCCGTGACCTGCGCCTGCGGCTACTCTGCGAACATCTGGGACGCGTCCCCGGCGATAATGCTGACCTCCTCGATCCCCGCGAGGCTGTACGCGCCGTCCGCTCAAGCGCCGACGAGCTCGATGCCTGGCATCGTGCAGGTCGTTTGCTGCCGCGGCCGCAAGGACGGCTGCGCTCCCATAGCCCGGCGGAGGGATCCCCTTGGCAGCGCCGGTTGGCAGCCCCGGCCTACCGGCTCCTCTTCGACCCGGACGGCCGCCCCCTCCGGATGAGACTGCGGCGCCGTTACTGACCGTCATGCCACCGCTGCGGCGCCGGCCCCTCGTGGAAACCATGTCTCGGGCGATTCAACCGCGCTCGTTAGCTCTCGTCAGCTCTCGCAGCCGACGCCGTCGCCGTCGCGGTCGAATTTGGTGTCCCAGCCGGGGTCGCCCGCCCGGATCGGGGCCGCGCCGGCTTCCTTCACGGCGGTGCAGTTCTTGTAGAACACGTTCCCGCCGGCTGGCGCCTCTTGGACAGGCGCCGGTGCAGGCTGTTGCTTTGGCTCAGGAGCGGGCTTGGGTGCCGCCGGCTCGGCTGCCACTGGCACGTCCACTCCCCCGTCGGCCGGGACCGGTTGGTCCGGGCAGGACGTGGAGAGGATGTTCTTGATGGTGTCGTGCTCGGCCTGGGTCATCCAGAGTCCGTACTTGGCTTTAACGGCGGTCTGCAGGGCCACGTACTCGCAGCGGAACGCCTTGTTCGGCGGCAGCCAGGTCGCGGCGTCGCCGTCGGACTTGGAGCCGTTGGTGGGTCCGTCCACCGCCAGCAGATTCAGCGGGTCGTTGGCGAAGACTTCGCGCTGGTTCTTGGCCAGCCGCTGGGCACCCTTCTGCCAGGCGTCCGAGAGGGCGACGACGTGGTCGATCTGGACGGCGGTGCTGGTCTTGTTGCCGCGGACGAAGTCGATGGTCGTGGCGGTGAAGGGATCGGCCAACACCCCTGAGGTAACCACACAGCCGCCGGCCTTGAGAACCGTGTAGTCCAGATCGCGCTGGAGGATGTCATTACGGGCGTCGCAGCCGTTGCGGTCCGGATCCAGCCAGCCGTCACCGAACTGGTCGCGCGAGTATCCGGTCTTCGGGGCGCGGCCCTTGATCGCGATGCTTTCCAGTTGTTCCAGGGCGGTGCCGGCGCCGGCAGGCTCCTCCTCCGGTTCCTGCGCCGGCGGGGCCTTGGGCTCCTCCGTCTTCTTGGTGGGTTCCGGGGTTTCGGGAACCCGGGTCGGTTCGGGGCTGTCGGTCACCTCGATGGTCGGGGCGACCAGGGGCTGGTCCGCTTCGGCGGGCGAGGTGCAGCCGGACAGCAGGATGGCCAGCGCCAAGCCGGCAAGTGCGAGGGGTTTCTTCTTCTCCATGTCCATTCATTCCTACGGCAGACGCCTCATCCCGCCCGGATGGACACGCCGAAGCGGCAGGCATATGAAGGTGGAGCAGAGCGGAGGGAAATCACTGATCGATCAATAGTCTTCGCGGTGGGGAACAAGCCGCAGACAAGGATCGGTTCCGCGGTTCAAAGGCTCCGGAGCGGGCAGGGGGCAAACAACCGTGAGCACCATGGAAGCTGCTTCAACCCGCCGGTTCCATGCTCCCGTTTATCGCGGTCCCCTGGTGTGACGTCCTGGGCCGCGACGGAACCTCGGCCGGGTCAACCGCCGGGCGGGCCGCAGCCGCACTGTCGCCGCGGTTACTCCACCGACACCCGCCGGCGCTGGCAGGAGAGGATTCCCGGCCCCTTCCGGGACTACCTTCTTCCTGGCCCGGCGGGCAGCTGCCAGGCCGGATGGGGAGCGGCGGTGCGGCGCAACGGGTCGGCCTTCCCGTCGATTCGGCACAAGCACCAGCACCATAAAAGGGGCAAAGGCGAGCACGAGGTCGATAACGAAAAGGGTGACTTCCATGGCCAACTCCTACCCTTGGCTCTTAGGGTAGGCGCCGATTGGCGGGCACACAATGGGTTGAGGTGCTGGCCCGGGGATCGGTGACGGCAGAGCCTCGCGCCGCCCCAATTTAGAGCCAATCCTGCGACGGCGGATGGTCACCGTGACGCCTTTCCTGACCCCTCACATCCTTCGCCCCTCGCCCCTCAGTTCTCGCCCCTCGCCCCTCAGTTCTCGCCCCTCGCCCCTCAGTTCTCAGCCCTCAGCCCTCAGCCCTCAGCCCTCAGCCCGTGCCATATGATGATCCGCTCCTTGCCTCCTGTGGACCCGAATCCGTGCCGGTCCCGGCAACGCCGCTGGAAATCTCCGATCCTGTCAGAGGCCGGTGTTAGGTTGGCAGCAACCTCAGATGGAGAGAAGGAGGACGAGATGGCCACGACACATTCCCGCGGCATCGGAATCGACTTCATGGATCCCAACTCGTGCGGCCGCTGCGACGCCTGCGACGAACTGCCCGCACCGGTGATCTGCGAGGACTGCTGCTATGACGAGGAGGGCAACTTCGTCCGGCTCGTTGAATGGCCCTGCCCCGAGGTGAAAGCCGTCAAGGCAGCCTAGGGACAGCCCCGTTGGCAGGGCTCGTGACCCGCTGGAGCCTGTGAGCGTTACCGGCCGATTTCTTCTGCTGCATAGAGAAGCCCCGCACTCGGTGCGAAGCTGTCTGCTAAAGGATGGCGCTGAAGAGCGCCATCCATACCAGCGCACCAAAGATGGCCCCGGCGAGGATGGGCAGCATGGCGATGACAATCGCCCAGACTCCCGGTTTCCTGCCCGCATTCTTGGAGAGCGCCACGAGGCCAGCGATCAGTCCTGCCAGCAACGGCAGCAACGACGCCCACATGAGCACCCAGATTGTCGGCAGCAGCAGGCCGGCCAGGAATAGTGCCAGGCCAAGGAGAGATAGTCCCAGGGCGAGCCTGCCGGTCCTCTGATCCGCGGCTTGTGCGTGAAGTCGTTCAATCTGCACGACTGGTCCAATCTGTCCGGGGGGGGTCAAGCTGAGAAGAAGGCTATACCAATCTGCTGACTGGCCGGCAGCGGCACGACGCCAAGCATGTAGGAGAGCCTTTAGAGGGCCGTACCCGACGCATCGAGTAGCATTGCTCCCAATTGCCCCGCAGCGGAAGGAACGTTTCATGAAATATGTCGTTTTGCAGGTAATCCTCAAAGAGAAGCTGCTCGGAACCGGCTCGGGCAACTTGGAATCCCTCGAGCAAGCCATCAACGAGCAGGCTGCGAAGGGCTACCGGCTCCACACCATCACCACCGCGAGCAGCGGCAGCAAGGGTTTCGGCGGCGGTGACCGCATCCAGGCAACGATGGTGTTCGAAAGCCTCACATAAACACCAAACGGGCTGACCGGCCCGAACACCGAAAGGCGCCCCTCCTCCGGTGAAGGAGCGGGGCGCCGCTGTATTGCAGGACCCTCAGTGCCTTCGGACGGCGGGTGCGCAGGCTGGTTTTGGCTGCCGTCGCAACGCGAGAAACCCCTCTCGACCAGCTTTTTGCCTAGTCAGAGAGGGGTTCATCGGAGCCCCCTGCCGGATTCGAACCGGCGACCCCCTGTTTACAAGACAGGTGCTCTGGCCAACTGAGCTAAGGAGGCGTGCTGGCCGAAGGGCCAGCGTGCCGGACAAAACCGGCTAGATAAGGTTAGCCCAGGCGGCGGCCCTGCGTGAAACCGCAGCAGCCGCCGCCCGGTGCGGCCGGGACCAGCCCGGCGGATGGCTTAGGCGCGGGCGTCGATGATGCCCTGGGCGAACTCCTGGAAGTTGCCGGAGTTCGTCCACTTCTGGCCGTCAACGAAGACCGCCGGGGTGCCGCCGACCTGGTATTCGTTGAACGTCTGGTTGACGAACGCGGTCCAGGGGCGGAATTCGCCGTCGTCAATGCAGGAGGCAACGTCGGTGGCTCCCGCGCTTTCGGCGATGCTCGTCAGGGTGGCGTTGTCCAGGCCGGCCCCGCCTTCCGTCGGCTGCTGCGCGAAGAGCTGGGTCAGGTAGCCGTTGAAGGCCTCGGGGTGGGAGTCGGCCACGCAGGCCACGGCGTTGGCTGCCCGGGACGAGTAGTTGGTGGTGGACACGCGGTCGAGGAAGGTCGCCACCCGGTACTCCACGGTCGCCTCGCCGGAGGAGGTGAGGTCGGTCAGGTACCCGCCGTACTGTCCTTCGAAGTCCTTGCAGACCGGGCAACCCATGTCCACGTACACCACGATGTTCGCCGGTTCGCCCTCGGGCGCGGCAGCAACGCCCGCCGGCACGATGGTGTCGCCCTCGGTGGAGGCCGGCTCCGGGATGTTGTTCACGTCGACCTGGATGGGCTCGGTGGCCGCCAGGCCGTCCTGCGTGACGGTGTACCCGCCGAACTCGTTGCCGTGGGCCGGCGCGGCACCGACGTCGGCGACCTGTCCGCGCTGGTTGGAGATGACAACCCCGGCGATCACCGCGATGATCACCAGGACAGCGACGACCACCCCGCCCTTGACCAGCAGCGAGTTCCGCTTTTCGCGCTTCTGCTGCTCTTCGCGTATCTGGCGGGCCTTCTCGCGGGCCGCAGCAGTGCGCTCGGCCTTGGTCGACTTAGGGCTGTTTTGGGTAGCCATGGATCCTCGCGTCTTGTTGGTCTGCTTCGCCCAGGCAGGGCACTACAGGTCTAGTTTAGTTGCAACTTCAATGTTCAGGCGGAACGAGTGGCCGCGTTCACGTTTGATGCCTCAGCGCGCTCCGGGGAAGCCTCGGGTTGCCATTCCTTATAAAGTCATGAACAGGACGGTATACACAAAGGAGAGGTCAGTTGGCGAATTCCGCAGAGATGAACGGCGAGGAAGCAGAAGGATCTCAGTTCGGGGAGTACGACCTGATCGTCGTCTCCAACCGCCTGCCGGTGGACCGAGCCCCCGAGGACGACGGTCAGGGCCCCTGGCGGCGCTCGCCCGGCGGGCTGGTCACGGCGCTGGCCCCGGTGATGGCGAAGACCGACGGCGCCTGGGTGGGCTGGCCGGGGGTACCGGACGAGAAAGTGGACCCGTTCGACCACGACAACATGCATCTGGTCCCGGTGACCCTGAGCGCCGACGACGTCGAATTGTATTACGAAGGCTTCTCCAACGCCACGCTCTGGCCGCTCTACCATGACGTGATCGCCCCGCCGGAGTTCCACCGCGCCTGGTGGGAATGCTACAAAACGGTCAACCGGCGCTTCGCCGAAGCAACCGCGGAGATCGCGGCCGAGGGTGCCACCATCTGGGTGCAGGACTACCAGCTGCAGCTTGTTCCCAAGCTGTTGCGGGAGATGCGCCCGGACCTGAAGATCGGTTTCTTCAACCACATCCCGTTCCCCCCGCTGGAGATCTTCGCCCAGCTGCCGTGGCGCCGGCAGGTGATCGAGGGCCTGCTCGGGGCCGATCTGGTCGGCTTCCAGCGCCCCAGCGACACCAGCAACTTCCTGCGCTGCGTGCGCCGCTTCAGCGGCCTGAATGTGCGCCAGCAGCAGGTGCAGGTGGTCAACAACGACGGCGGCGCCCGCCTCTGCAAGGCCGGCGCCTTCCCGATCTCCATCGATGTGGCCCACATCAGCGAGCTGGCCAACCGGCCGGACGTGATCGCCCGCTCCGAGCAGATCCGGCAGGAGCTGGGCAACCCCGATACCGTTTTGCTGGGCGTGGACCGGCTGGACTACACCAAGGGCATCCGGCACCGGGTCAAGGCCTACGGCGAACTCCTGGAAGACGGCAAGTTGAACGTGGAGAACGCCGTGCTGATCCAGGTGGCCTCGCCCAGCCGCGAGCGCGTCGAGTCCTACCGGCTGCTGCGCGAGGAAATCGAAGGTTCTGTGGGCCGGATCAACGGCACGTTCGACACCCTGGAAAACACCGCCATCCGCTACCTGCACCACAGCTACCCCGTGGAGGAAATGGTGGCGCTCTACCTGGCCGCGGACGTGATGCTGGTGACGGCGCTTCGCGACGGCATGAACCTGGTGGCCAAGGAGTACGTAGCCTCCCGCAAGGGGGTGGACGGGGCGCTGGTGCTCAGCGAATTCGCCGGCGCCGCGGACCAGCTCAAGCAGGCCATCCTGGTCAACCCGCACGACATCGACGGGCTCAAGGATGCCATCATCCGGGCGGTCAACATCCCGCCGGCCGAGGCCACCCGCCGGATGCGGGCGATGCGCCGGCAGATCCTGCAGAACGACGTCGAACACTGGTCGCGCGCGTTCCTGAAGGCCCTGCAACAGCCGCAGGCCGATGACTGAGCGCCGCGACGACGGGCAGCCGCACCTGCCCGTGAGCCCCGGCGCCGGTAGGGCTGACGCCGGTGTCCCCGGTGTCGGCGCCCCTGACGCCGCCGCGCTTGACCCCGGCGCCCGCGACCTGGTGCCGCTGGAGCTGCGGGAGGCGCTGGAGCGGCTCGCCCGCACCGAGACGCTGCTGGTGGCGCTGGACTTCGACGGCGTGCTGGCGCCGATCGTGCCCCGGGCCGAGGACGCCCGCCCCCTGCCGGCCTCGGCAGCCGCCGTGGCCGCGCTGGCGGCACTGCCGGGGACGTCCACCGCCTTCATCTCCGGCCGGGCACTGGCCAGCCTGCGCGCCGTCGCCTCCCCGGACGACCGGACCCTGCTCATCGGCTCGCACGGCGGCGAGGTCTTCACCGGACCGGGCAGCCCTCCCCTGGTGCTGGACGGCGCGCAGCAGCAGGCACTGGCGGCGGCCACCGCCGTCGTCGAAAAAGTAGTGGCCGCCCATCCGGGCACCCGGCTGGAAGCCAAGCCGGCCGGCGTCGTGCTCCATACCCGAACCGCCGACGACGCCGTGGCGGCGGCGGCCACCGAGCGCGCCCGCGCCGCGCTCCAGGAGGTCCCCGGGCTCTATCTCAGCGACGGCAAGCGCGTGCTCGAGACGTCGGTGCTCAGCGCCGACAAGGGCCAGGGCCTCGGGCTGCTGCGCTCGTTCACCGGCGCGACCGCCGTGTTCTTCGCCGGCGACGACGTCACCGACGAACACGCCTTCGCCGTGCTGCGGGGCTCCGACGTCGGGGTCAAGGTGGGGCCGGGAGACACCGCCGCGGCGTACCGGGTGGACTCTCCGCAGACGTTCGCGGCCGCGCTGGCGCTGCTGGCCGAACTGCGGGCCGCCGCCCTGGCGGCCTAGCGCGGCAGGGCGGCGACGGCTGCCGGCTGCCGGCTGCCGGGCACTTTTCCTGGAGCGTGTGTCCCCGGTCGCCGCGCCCCAGGGGCTCGTTGACAGCCGTGGCATACTGAGGGCGTGAGCCGCCTCACACCGCCGTGCGGCGGCTCGAAAACTGAACACGCACCCATCACTACGGATCGTCGGGCACGTACCTGCCCGTGAAGGGAAAACAACCATGGCAACGGTAACGTTCGACAATGCCACGCGCTTATATCCAGGCACCGAAAAGCCCGCGGTGGACAGCCTCAAGCTGGAGATCGCCGACGGCGAGTTCCTGGTCCTCGTCGGCCCCTCGGGCTGCGGCAAGTCCACCTCGCTGCGGATGCTGGCCGGCCTCGAAGACGTGAACTCGGGACGGATCCTGATCGGCGACCGCGACGTCACCGACGTACCGCCGAAAGACCGTGACATCGCCATGGTGTTCCAGAACTACGCGTTGTACCCGCACATGTCCGTTGCCGACAACATGGGTTTCGCCCTGAAGATCGCCGGCGTGTCCAAGGAAGAACGCGTCGAGCGGGTCCGCGAGGCGGCCAAGCTGCTGGATTTGGAGGAGTACCTGGACCGCAAGCCCAAGGCGCTCTCCGGAGGCCAGCGCCAGCGCGTGGCGATGGGCCGGGCGATCGTGCGGAATCCGCAGGTTTTCCTGATGGATGAACCGCTGTCCAACCTGGACGCCAAGCTTCGCGTGCAGACCCGCACGCAGATCGCCTCCCTGACCCGCCGGCTGGGCGTCACCACCGTTTACGTCACCCACGACCAGGTGGAAGCCATGACCATGGGCGACCGCGTGGCGGTGCTCAAGGACGGCATCCTGCAGCAGGTGGACACCCCGCGCGCCCTCTACGACCGGCCGGCCAACGTCTTCGTGGCCGGTTTCATTGGCTCGCCGGCCATGAACCTGCTGGAACTGCCGGTGACCGACGGCGGTGTCCAGTTCGGCGGCCTGACATACCCGGTGCCGCGCAACCTGTTGGACGCCGCGCACGGAAACACCGTCACGCTGGGGGTCCGGCCGGAGGACCTGGAGCGCGCAGAGGACGGACAGGGGCTCGCGGTGTTCGTGGACGTCGTCGAGGAACTTGGCGCCGACGCGTACGTCTACGGGCACACCGAGTTGGACGGCAAACGCTACGACATCACCGGCCGCGTCGACGGACGCACCCCGCCTCCGGCCGGCAGCACCACCTACGTGCGGCCCAAGGAGGGCCACGTGCACCTGTTCGACACCGAGAACGGCCTGCGGCTGGGCGAGCATGCCCCCGGCACGCCGCCCGCCTCGGTGGAGGACCTCAATACTCCGATCGAAGCCGGCAAGACAGCCGACTAGGCCCCGCGCCTAGGATGTAGTCATCATGGCTGACCAACATCCCGGCACCGGCGGTCCCGTCCAAGGGACCGCCGACGCGCCCCTGTCCGGCGGGGCCGCGTCGTCGATAGCGTCGCTGAGCATCACCGCGGCCACCACCGACGAGCGGTTGCTGGACCTGCCCTGGCATCTTGCGCTGGAAGACTGGCCGCCGGAAAACCTGGCCGCGCTGCCCCGCGGGCTGTCCCGGCACGTGGTGCGGTTCGCCCCGCTGGGCGCGGGCGTGGTGGCGATCAAGGAGACCGGCGAAGAAGCTGCCCGGCACGAATACCAGATGCTGCGCAAGCTGCAACGGCTGGCCATCCCCTGCGTGGAGCCGGTGGCCGTGATGACCGGGCGGCTGCGCAGCGACGGCACTCCCCTGCAACCGGTGCTGGTCACCCGGCATCTTCGTTTCTCGCTGCCGTACCGCGCCCTGTTTTCCCAGACGCTGCGGCGGGAGACGCTGACCCGCCTGATCGACGCGCAGGCACTGCTCCTGGTGCGCCTGCACCTGGTGGGGTTCTTCTGGGGCGATGTCTCGCTCTCCAACACGCTCTTCCGGCGGGACGCCGGAGCGTTCGCGGCCTACCTGGTGGACGCCGAAACCGGCGAGCTGCACCAGCGGCTCTCCGACGGCCAGCGCGAGCACGACCTCGAGATCGCGCGGGTGAATATCGCCGGCGAGATGATGGACCTCGTCGAGGGCGGCCTGCTCGAGGAAAGAGTGGATCCGGTGGCCACCAGCGAGCGGATCATGGACAGCTACCGCAAGCTGTGGGTGGAATTGACGGCGGAGGAATCGTTCGACCTGGGCGAGCGGTGGCGGGTCAACGCCCGGATCCGCCGGCTCAACGATTTGGGGTTCGACGTGGAGGAATTCTCCATCAAGACCACCGCAGACGGGGCCACCATCCAGCTCCAACCCAAGGTGGTGGACGCCGGGCACCACCAGCGCCGGCTGCTGCGGCTCACGGGCCTCGACGTGCAGGCGAACCAGGCACGCCGGCTGCTCAATGACCTGGATGCCTACCGGGCGGACAACCAGCCGGAGCAGAGCGAGGAGATCAGCGCTCACAGCTGGGTCCGTCATGTCTTCGAACCGATTGTCCGCGCCATACCGCGTGAACTGGCGGGCAAGCTGGAACCGGCCGAAGTGGTCCATCAGGTGCTCGAGCACCGCTGGTATATCTCCGAAGCGCAGGACCGCAACGTGCCGCTGGCGGAGGCCGTGCAGTCCTACGTCGACACCGTGCTGCGGCACCGCCGCGACGAGGCCGCCATCATGCTCGATCCGGATGCGCGGACCGCCGCCGCCCTGGACGCGGCCGCGACGGACGAAGGCTGACAGCGCTCAGGCAGGCTGCCCTCCGCTCTTGCTGAAGATCGCCACGAGGAAGTCCGACGACGGGGTGAACGGGCGCAGGTCCCAGGTGGCCAACCGCAGGTCGGGGGTCAGGCCCGCCGCTGCGGCGTCGGAGAAGAACTCGTCGAAGTCGTAGCCGCGGCCGGCGCCGAACCCTGTCACGAGCCGGCCGGCGGGAGCCAGGTGGCCGGCCAGGTTGCGCAGCACCTCGCCCGACGTGCCCGGGGCGAGGAAGGTCAGCACGTTGCCGGCGCTGACGATCACGTCGAACGGCTCGGCGACGCCCTGCGCGGGCAGGTCCAGCTCCGCCAGGTCGCCGACCAGCCAGGTACAGTCCGGATGGTCCCTGCGGGCCGCTTCGATCAGCTCGGGATCGATGTCGACGCCGACCACCGAGTGTCCGCGGCGCGCCAGTTCGCCGCCCAGCCGGCCCGGCCCGCAGCCGGCGTCGAGGATCCTGCTGCCGCGGGGCACCATGGCGTCCACCAGCCGGGCCTCACCGTGCAGGTCGGCGCCTTCGGCGCGCATCTGCTCGAAGCGCTGGATGTACCACGCCGAGTGGCCCGGGTTCCGGCGCTTCATCTCTTCCCACAACGTCTCTTTCCTCATGCCACCAGCCTACTGGCGGGCGCGTGGACGGCCGGCATGCGTTCCCCCGCTGCGGCTCACGCCGACGTGGGCTCGGAGATCCGCGCCGGCAACGCTTTGCCGGGATTCAGCAACCCCCGAGGGTCGAACACATCCTTCAGCCGGCGCTGCAGTTCCAGCACCTCGTGGCTCTGCTCGCGCCCCAGCCACCGCACCTTGAACTGGCCGACGCCGTGTTCGCCGGTGATCGTGCCGCCCAGCGCCAGCCCGACGTCGATGGACTCGTCCAGCGCCTCGTTGAGCGCCGCCACCTTGGCCACGTCCCCGGGGCCGACCCAGAACGTCGGATGCAGGTTGCCGTCGCCCGCGTGCGCGACCACTTTCAGTCCGACGTCGTGGCGCTCGGCGATTTTCTGCAGTTCGTTGATGTAGTGCACCAGCTGGGACCGGGGAACCGCGACGTCCTCCCCCACCCGGTAGTCATCGTCCACCTCGGCGCCGCGGCTGTGCCGGCGCAGATCCATCAGCCGGATTGCTTCGGCGGTGTCCGCCGCCTTGATCTCGGCACCGAGCCCGGTGAGGACCTCGCGGATGATGCCGGCTTCCACCTCTGCCGCATGGCCGTCGGTCTGGATCAGCAGCAGCGCGCCGCCGCGGCTGCGCAGGTTGGACCCCTGTTCCCGGTCCAGCTGCGCCATGGTGTTTCCGTCCAGCAGTTCCATGATCGCCGGCTGCACGCGCGCCCGTCCCACCGCCAGCACCCCCGCGGCGGCAGTGGCCACGTCGGGGAAGAACGCCGCCACCGTTTCCAGGGCGGCCGGCAAGTAGCGCAGCCGCAGCGTCGCGCCGACCACCACGCCCAGGGTCCCCTCGGAGCCTACGAACAGTCCGGTCAGGTCGTAACCGGCCACGCCCTTGAACGTCCTGTGGCCGGTGCGGATCAGCGTCCCGTCGGCGAGCACCACGTCAAGCCCCAGCACGGATTCGCGGGTCACCCCGTACTTGGCGCAGCGCAACCCGCCGGCGTTCGTCGCAATGTTCCCGCCGATTGTCGAGCTGCGGTAGCTGGCCGGGTCCGGCGCGTACATCAGACCGTACTCGGCGACGGCGGCATTCAGATCGGCGTTGATCACGCCCGGCTCCACGCGCGCGATCTCGTCTTCCGGATGGATCTCCAGAATCCGGTCCATGGCCGCGAGGCTCAGCACCAGGCAGTCCTTGGACGCGTGCGCGCCGCCGGAGACCCCGGTGCCCGCCCCGCGGCACACCACGGGCACTCCCGCAGCGTGGGCGGTCCGCATCACGGCCTGCACGTCCTCCACACTCTGCGCGCGGACAACGGCGATGGGCAGCTGGTGGTCGAGGACCGGGCCTTGGTCGGTGGCGCAGGCAGCCAAGTCCGTGGGGTCGGTGCTGACCGATCCCGCAGGCAGGGCACGCTGAAGTTCCTTCAGAAAAGAATCCGTCACGCTTTCGGGGCCTCCGGTGGTCGTTCCGTTGCTGTTGCTGGTCACGCAGTCCCTCCCATGAACCGGACGTAGCGGCCGAGCACCTGCGGCCATCCGTCGACATAGGCGGCCCGCTCTCGCCCGCCCTCGGGCATGTTCTCCCAGCCGGAGTGGGTCAGGCGCAGTTCCGTGCGGCCATCGCCAACGTCCACGAAGTCGACGTCGACTTCCCCCGACGCCGCGGGGCTCGTGCCCGGATGCCAGGTGCAGCGCAAATGGCTGCCGGGAGTCCATTCCAGGATCTCGCCCCAGACATGAACCTCATCATCCAGCGTCGTTTCTGTCAGGACATGGTCCTCGAACTCCACGTGGCTGCCCTCACCCGCCACACTTTGGCGGTCCACCGGCCACCAGAGATGGATGAGATCGGTGAAGCCGCTGAAAGCCTCCTGGCTTTCCCGCGGCACGGTGACGCGGCAGTGGATTGGATCACCGCTCTTGGAGGGTTCAGGCTCTTGCTGCGCGTGGGAGAACAGGGACGAATTCATAGCCCCAGCCTAGTCGGGGCGGGGGTGGTTGGTGGTTAAACGCGGGAAGGCCCCGCCATCGTTGGCGGGGCCTTCCCGTGTTCAAAGAATGTCCGGCGGCGACCTACTCTCCCACACCCTCCCGAGTG
>NZ_JBNHGZ010000007.1:0-69481 GCF_059091765.1 Arthrobacter senegalensis
GACACACCACAGGGGCGGCACGCCACGGCACTTTCAACCAATAAATAATTGGTATCAACAAACTTGGCACACTATTGAGTTCTCAAACAACAGGAGCGCCCGGCACCAGGACGACCCTCTCAGGCCCTCCATCGCTCCGGAGCAACTTTTCTAACTTACCCGCGCCGGCAGTTCTTGTCAAACCGCCCGGTCCCGCTCCGCCCGTTGGCAACTGCCTTCGGCCGGTTCGGCGAGGCGGCCTTACCGCCCTGCGCGGCTTTAAACTCTAGCACCGGTCGGCGCGGATGTAAATTCCGCTGCCGTTCATCCTTCCTCCACCCTGGCCGGGCCACCGGCAGCCGGCTTCAGGTACACCACGCCCAGCGGCGGCACCCGGAGCGTCGCAGAAGCGGGGCTGCCCTTCCAGCCGCCTTCCACGGCGGTGACCGCACCTGCGTTGACCACTCCGGATCCGCCGTATTCGGCGGAATCGGTATTCAGGGCCTCGTCCCATTCGCCCGCCCACGGCATTCCCAGCCGGAACCCTTCGTGCGGGGCCCCCGAGAAGTTAGCCACGCAGACGAGCGGGTTTCCGTGCTGGTCCCAGCGGATGAAGGACAGCGTGTTGTGCGCGCCGTCGTTCTCGTCGATCCACTGGAAGCCGGCCGGCTCATTGTCGCGCTCGTACAGGGCCGGCGTGGAACGGTAGATCCCGTTGAGGTTGCGGACCAGGTGCTGCAGGCCCTTGTGCGGAACGTTTTCGGAGAGCCACCAGTCCAGCCCGTGCTGCTCCGACCATTCCGACTCCTGGCCGAATTCGGTACCCATGAAGATCAGCTGCTTGCCGGGATGCGCCCACTGGAAGGCCAGGTAGGCGCGCAGGTTGGCCAGCTGCTGCCAGCGGTCGCCGGGCATCTTGCGCAGCATCGACCCCTTGCCGTGGACCACCTCGTCATGGCTGATCGGCAGCAGGAAGTTCTCCGTGTAGGCATAGACCATCGAGAAGGTGGCCTTGCCGTGGTGGTACATCCGGTTGACCGGGTCCTCGGCGATGTATTCGAGCGTGTCGTGCATCCAGCCCATGTTCCACTTCAGGCCGAAGCCGAGGCCCCCCGCGCTGGTCGGGCGGGTCACGCCGTCGAACGCGGTGGACTCTTCCGCGATCATGACGATGCCCGGCACCCGCTTGTACGCGGTGGCGTTGACTTCCTGCAGGAAGGAAATGGCTTCCAGATTTTCGCGGCCGCCATGGATGTTGGGGACCCACTCCCCGTCATTGCGCGAGTAGTCGAGGTACAGCATGGAGGCCACCGCGTCCACCCGGAGTCCGTCGATGTGGAACTCCTCCAGCCAGTACAGCGCGTTGGCGACCAGGAAGTTCCGCACCTCGCGGCGGCCGAAGTCAAAGATCAGCGTGCCCCAGTCCGGGTGTTCGCCCAGCCGGGGGTCTGCGTGTTCATACAACGGCTGGCCGTCGAACCGGGCCAGCGCCCACTCGTCCTTGGGGAAGTGTGCCGGGACCCAGTCCAGGAGGACTCCGATGCCGGCCTGGTGCAGCCTGTCCACGAGGTACTTGAAGTCGTCGGGGTGCCCGAAGCGCGAGGTCGGCGCGTAATAGGAGGTGACCTGGTAGCCCCACGATCCGCCGAACGGGTGCTCGGCCACCGGCATGAACTCCACGTGCGTGAAGCCCTGCCAGCTGACGTATTCGGCGAGCTGGTCGGCCAGCTGCCGGTAGTCCAGCCCCAGCCGCCACGACCCCAGGTGCACCTCGTACACGCTCATCGGCCCGTTGTGCGGGTCGCGGGCGGCACGCCGCTCCATCCATTCCTGGTCGCCGAAGCGGTAGTGCGATTCGACCACGCGGGACCCGGTCAACGGCGGGACCTCGGTCCAGCGGGCCATCGGGTCGGCCTTCTCCCGCCACTGGCCGTCCTGGCCCAGCAGCTCGTACTTGTAGACGGCACCGGCCTCGACGCCGGGGATGAACAGCTCCCACACGCCGGATCCGCCCATGGAACGCATCGCGTGCCGGGCGCCGTCCCAGTGGTTGAAGTCGCCCTTGACCCGGACCGCGCGGGCATTCGGCGCCCAGACGGCGAAGCTGGCCCCGGACGTGTCGCCCAGCGCGGAGTTGTAGCGGCGCACGTGGGAACCGAGCGCGGTCCACAGGGTCTCGTGCCGGCCCTCGCCGATCAGGTGCAGGTCGATTTCGCCCAGGCTGGGCAGGTAGTGGTACGGATCGTCGCTGATGGCGGGAGCACCGCCGTCGTACGCCACCTCGAGGCGGTAATCCGGGACGCGTCCCGGATCATCGGCCGGGAATACCGCCACCCAGATGCCCTCGTGCTCGTGTTCCATCGGCACGCGCAGTGACGGCGTGATCACCGTGACGGAGTCGGCCAGCGGACGCCGGGTGCGGACGGTGACGTGTCCATGGTCGTCCAGGTGGGCACCGAGCACTGCGTGCGGCTGGTGGTAGGACCCGTGCGCGACGGCGGAGAGCACCTCCGGCTCGACACGCACCGGCGTGCGGGAGCGGCTGCCCGACGGCGATGCCGGTCCGGGGGTGCCGGCCGCGCCGGAAGTGTTGGCCGCGCCGGAAGTGTTGGCCGCGCGGGAAGTTGCCGGGACGGAAGTTCCGGCCGCGGACGCACCCGCGAAGGCGGGAGCTACCGGCGCCGCTGCGCCGACTGCGGCAGACGTCCGGCCGCTTCCGGGCCCGGTGCCGGTGCCCGCCAGTGGTGCCAGGGCCTCGCGTACGCCGCGGACCGGCACCTGTACCCAGCGCGGGCGGTTGCGCTGTTCGTACACCACTTCATAGAGGGCCTTGTCCAAAAGCAACGCGCGGAAGAGCGTGGAGGACGTGTCCACCGGTTCGCCCGTCCCCTCCCGGTAGCCGTCCAGGAAGGCGGAGCTGGCCTGCGCCGCCCAGTTGTCGGCGGCGGCGCCGGCCGCATCGTCGGGCTCCGCGAGCCGGGCAACGCCGGCGGCGTAATCAAACGAGCGGAGCATGCCCACCACATCGCGCAGCGGCACGTCGTCGGTGCCGCGGTCGCCCATGGGCCGCAGCGGTTCGCCCTCGAAATCAAGCACTACCCAGCCCCGCTGTGCCGAGAACAGCACCTGGCCCAGGTGGTAGTCGCCGTGGATCCGCTGCAGCTGAGGAAGCTCGGTCACCTGGTCCAGCCGGTCCAGCAGTTCCTGCACCGCGTCGTCCAGGGGCCCCACGGACGCCCCGGCTTGGGCCCAGCCCCAGCGGATCCGTTCCGCCAGCGCGGCCTTGAACGCCTCGACGGCCTTGGCGTCCGCCGGGGAGGCGCCGGCCGCGTCGCGCAGGCTGCGGTGGATCCGTCCGGTGACGGCGCCGAGCTCGCGGGCCTGGGAGCTGAAGTCCGTGCCGTCCAGGGCGGAGCCCGACGCGGTGCGCCACGCATCCTGGCTGTCCGGAATGAATTCCCGCAGCACGCTCAGGTGTCCGGTGTCCCAGAGGCGGTCGCCGCCGTCGTTGTCCTGTCCGGGAGTCAGCCAGCCGCCGGTCACCCAGCCGTAGGTGACCGGGACTTCGCGGCACCCGGCCTCCGTGAGCAGCACACCGACCTCGACGTCCGGATTGGTGCCGGCTTCCAGCACGCGGAAGAACTTCACGATCAGCGGACCCTGGTCGGACTGGACCACCACCGAGGTGTTCGACTGCTCACCCAGCAGCACGGAGGCCTGCAGCCCGGTGGTGAACTCCGGCCAGGAATCGAATCCGGCCCCGGCGTGGCCGCGGGTATGCCCGTCGCCCGTCACCGACTGCCGCCGCATCAGTTCCAGCCAGGCGGCCACGAACACCGGGTCGTGGGCGCCGTCGTAAATCCAGCGCTCTTCGGTACCGCCCGCAGTACCGCCCGCGGCGCCGCCGGCCGCCCCCGCGGTACCGCCCGCCGGCTTGTCCGGCCCAACGGTCTCGCCCTCTTCGCGGGTTGCCGCCCACGTGTCCTCGGAGCCCTGCTGCACGCGCCCAAGCAGGGCCGCCTCCCCGCCGGCCATGGGCTCCCGGCGGTAGCTCAGCGGCACGTTGACCACGTGGACGGCGTCGGCAGTGTGCACGGCCACGATGTGCACTTCCAGTCCCACCGCCCCGGCCGGGTCCTGCAAGCGGATGCCGCCCAACCGGCGCAGGACCGACTCTTGGCCCTTGGCGGGGAACCAACGCTGGGCGGGGAGCCACTGGTGCAGCAGTTCGGGCAGGCTCGGCGTGAAATCAGGCATGTGATGCCACCTCTGTTCCTTCAGTCGCGGGTCTGATGACTGGGAGTGTCTCGGTCTGTGGAGATGCCGGGTTGGACGCGGCCGAACGCAGCCGCAACCAGAAAAAGTCGTGGCTGCCCAGCGTCAGCGTGAGTTGGCCGGCGTCGTCAAAGGCCGGGAAGGGGACGCCTCCAAACGTGTCGCGCAGCCCCCGGCCGGCAAATTCGGGCAGCCGCAGCGGTGCCGCCACGGGGTGCTGCGACAGGTTGAACACGCACAGCAGCACCTCTTTCTCCAGGCCTTCCGGATTGTCCTCCGGCAATTCGCGCAGAAAGGCCAGCACAGATTCGGAGTCCACCGGCACGTTCCGGTAGGTGCCCAGGCCGAAGGCGGGATGGGCCTTGCGCACGGCCAGCATCTGGCGCACCCAGTGCAGCAGCGAACTGTTGTGCGCCAGCTGCGCCTCGACGTTGACGTAGTTGTAGTGATAGACCAGCGACTGCACCACCGGCAGGTACAGTTTGCCGGGGTCCGCGGTGGAGAAGCCGGCGTTGCGGTCGGGGTTCCACTGCATCGGGGTGCGGGAGGCATCGCGGTCTTCGAGCCAGATGTTGTCGCCCATGCCGATCTCGTCCCCGTAATACAGGAACGGGCTGCCCGGCAGCGACAGCAGCAACGCGTGAATCAGTTCGATCTCGGCGCGCGAGTTGTCCAGCAGGGGGGCCAGCCGGCGGCGGATTCCGATGTTGGACCGCATCCGGGAATCCGGCGCGTACCAGCCGAACATCGCCTCACGTTCTTCGCGGGTGACCATTTCCAGCGTCAGTTCGTCGTGGTTGCGCAGGAACGTTCCCCACTGGGCCCCGGCCGGGATCGCCGGAGTCTGCTCCATGGTGGCGATGATCGGGGCGGCCTTCTGGTCCCGGAGCGCGTAATACAGCCGCGGCATGATCGGGAAGTGGAAGGCCATGTGGCATTCGGGGCGCAACCCGCCGTCGCCGTCCGGCTGGCCGAAGTATTCCACCACCTCGTGTGGCAGCTGGTTGGCTTCGGCGATGATCACGCGGCCGGGGTATTCCGTGTCCACCAGTGCGCGCAGGTCCTGCAGGAAGGCGTGCGTTGCGGGCAGGTTCTCGCAGTTGGTCCCGTCTTCCTCGAACAGGTACGGGATGGCGTCCGCGCGGAAACCGTCAATCCCCTGGTCCAGCCAGAAGCGCACGACGTCGAACAAAGCCTCGATCACCTTGGGGTTCTCGAAGTTCAGGTCCGGCTGGTGGCTGAAGAAGCGGTGCCAGTAGAACTGCCGCCGGATCGGGTCGAACGCCCAGTTCGAATCCTCGCTGTCCACGAAGATGATCCGCGCGTCCTGGTATTTCTCGTCCGTGTCGGACCAGACATAGAAGTCTCCGTACGGCCCCTCCGGGTCCCGCCGGGACTGCTCGAACCAGTCGTGCTTGTCCGACGTGTGGTTTATCGGCAGGTCGATGATCACCCGGACGCCGCGGGCGTGGGCCTCGGCGACCAGGCGTTTGAAGTCGCCGATGGTGCCGAACTCGTCCAGCACGTCGAAGTAGTCCGCGACGTCGTACCCGCCGTCCCGCAGCGGGGACTTGAAGAACGGCGGGATCCACAGGCAGTCGACGCCCAGCCACTGCAGGTAGTCCAGCTTGTCGATCAGCCCGGAGAAGTCGCCCGATCCGTCCCCGTTGGAGTCCGCGAAGCCCCGCAACAGCACCTCGTAGAACACTGCCTTGCGGTACCAGTGGGGGTCATGCGTCAGCCCCGGAGCGTGCAGCTGGAAGGGGCCGGCCATCAGCGGTTCCTTCGGATGTGCAGGATGTGGGCGGGTTCCACGTGTGCGTCCAGCCGCACGTAGTTGTGTTCGCCCCAGCGCCAGCTCTGCCCGCTGAGCAGGTCATCGACCCAGAACGTGCCGTCGTCGTTAAGGTCCTCCTCCCGCAGCCCCAGCGCCGCCAGGTCCAGCGAGACCGTCGATTCGCGCGCGCTGTGCGGGTCCACGTTGACGACGACGATGATCGTGTCCCGCCCGCCGCCGTGGCTTTCGGGCAGGTGCGCCTTGTGCTTGGAGTACACCACCGTGGCCGGGTCGGTGCTGCGGTGCACGGTGAGGTTGCCCAGGTCGCCCAGCGCCGGGTGGGCCCGCCGGATGGCATTGAGCCGGGTCAGGTACGGGGCGAGCGAGCGCCCTTCGGCCTCCGCGGCGGCGAAGTCGCGGGCCTTGTATTCGTACTTTTCGTTGTCGATGTATTCCTCGGCGCCCGGCCGGGCCACGTGCTCGTAGAGTTCGTAGCCGGCGTAGACGCCCCAGAGCGGGCTGGCCGTGGCCGCCAGCACGGCCCGGACCTTGAACGCGGCGGGGCCGCCGTACTGCAGGTACTCGGTGAGGATGTCCGGGGTGTTGACGAAGAAGTTCGGCCGGAAGAACGGCGCCGTCTCGTGGCTGATCTCGGTGAAGTACTCCTCGATCTCTTCCTTGGTGTTGCGCCAGGTGAAATAGCTGTAGGACTGCTGGAAGCCCGCGCGGCCCAGCGCGTGCATCATGGCCGGCCGGGTGAAGGCCTCGGCCAGGAACACCACCTCAGGGTGCTCGCGGTTCACCGTGCCGATCAGCCATTCCCAGAACCACAGGGGCTTGGTGTGCGGGTTGTCCACCCGGAAGATCTTCACGCCGTGCGAAATCCACAGCTTCACGATCCGCAGGACCTCTTCGGACAGGCCGCGCGGGTCGTTATCGAAGTTCAGCGGATAGATGTCCTGGTACTTCTTCGGCGGGTTCTCGGCGTAGGCAATCGTGCCGTCGGCCCGCGTGGTGAACCATTCGGGATGCTCGGTGGCCCACGGGTGGTCCGGGGCGGCCTGCAGCGCCAGATCCAGGGCCACCTCCATGCCGAGCGCCTCGGCGGCGGCCACGAAGGCATCGAACTGCTCAAATCCGCCCAGGTCGGGGTGGATGGCGTCATGCCCGCCGTCCTTGGATCCGATGGCCCACGGCGATCCGGGGTCGCCGGGCCCGGCGGTCAGCGTGTTGTTCGGTCCCTTGCGGTTGACCTCGCCGATCGGGTGGATGGGCGGCAGGTACACCACGTCGAAGCCCATGGCCGCGACGGCCGGAAGCCGCTCGGCCGCCGTCGTGAAGTCGCCGGAGGTCCAGCGCCCGTTCGCCGGGTCGTAATGCGCGCCCTCGGAGCGCGGGAAGAATTCGTACCAGGCGCCACGGCCGGCCCGTTCACGCTCCACCAAAATGGGGTACCGCTTCGAGGGGCTCACCAGGCTGCGGATCGGATGGCTGTTCACGGCGTCCAGCACGGCGTCCGAGGTTCCTGCGGCCAAACGTTCATGCACGGTGAGCGATCCGTCGGCGAGCGCGGCGGCGGCGTCGCGCAGCACCTGCGAGTTGCCGTCCGGCCGCCCGCCCTGGCCCGCGGCCTGCTCCAGCAGCAGCCGGCCCTCGGCCAGCATGAGGTCCACGTCCACGCCGGCGGCGATTTTCACCTCGGCGTTGTGCCGCCAGGTGGCGTAATTGTCTCCCCAGCCTTCCACGTGGAAGGTCCAGAGGCCGGTGCCGGTGGGCCGGAGGGTTCCATGCCAGCGGTCGGTGCCGGGCGTGCCGGGCGTCAGCCTTGCCCGCTGGACGGGCCGGCCGTCCGGGTCGAACAGCACCGCGGTCGCGCCGATCTTGTCGTGCCCCTCGCGGAAGACGGTGGCGGCTACCTCCAGGTCCTCGCCCGGTATCGCCTTGGCCGGAAACTCGCCGCCGCCGACCACGGGCCAGACGTCGACCACCGGGATCCGGCCGAACTTCAGGCGGGGGGCTGGCTGGGTCGTACTCTGCTCCTGCATCGAAGTCGTCACAAGACAGACGTTAGCGAGATTCCTTCCCGATTGCGAAGGATCCCCACGCCCTGCGACCGGGTTGACGGCCAGTTCGACGCGCATTCACCCGCCGGCCATCAACGGCGCAGGGGATCTGCGCTAGCCTAGGCCGGGTGAAGGCAATCCGCAGATTTACTGTCCGAACTGTCCTCCCCGAGAGCATTGCTCCGTTGGCCCGCTTGGCCGGCAACCTCCGCTGGTCCTGGCACCGGCCCACCCAGCAACTCTTTGAACAACTGGATCCTCAGGCCTGGTCCGAGGTGCGCCAGGATCCCGTCGCCCTGCTCGGCTCGTTCACCCGCGAACGGCTGCGGGCGCTGGCCGACGACCGGGACGTCGTCGCGCGGGTGCGGGAACTGGACGCCGACCTGGAGCAGTACCTGACCGAGGACCGCTGGTACCAGACGCTGGGAGCGGACGCACCGGCGTCGATCGCCTATTTCTCCCCCGAGTACGGCATCTCCCATGTGCTCCCGCAGTACTCCGGCGGCCTGGGCATCCTGGCCGGCGACCACCTGAAGGCCGCGTCCGACCTGGGCGTGCCGCTGGTGGGCGTGGGCCTGCTCTACGCCGCCGGCTACTTTAAGCAGTCGCTGAGCCGCGACGCCTGGCAGCAGGAGACGTACCCCGTCCTGGACCCGGACGGCCTGCCGCTGACGCTGCTGCGCGAGCCTGACGGGCAGCCGGCCCAGGTCACGCTGCCGCTGCCGAACGGCCGCAGGCTCGGCGCCTACATCTGGCGCGCCGACGTGGGCCGGGTGCCGCTGCTGCTGCTGGACTCCAACATCCCGGGCAACGACGAGGCCGCCCGCGGCATCACCGACCGGCTCTACGGCGGGGGCGGCGACCACCGCCTGCAGCAGGAACTGCTGCTGGGCATGGGCGGCGTGAAGGCGCTGCGCATCCACCAGCGGCTCACGGGCGCCCCGGCGCCGGAGGTCTTCCACACGAACGAAGGGCACGCGGGCTTCCTGGGCATCGAACGCATCCAGGAGCTGGCGGCCGCCGGGCTGACGTGGGACGAGGCCTTGGCCGCCGGCCGCGCCAACACCGTGTTCACCACGCACACGCCGGTGCCCGCGGGCATCGACCGGTTCGACAAGGCGCAGATCCAGCATTTCTTCAGCGCCGGCCTCGCCCCGGACGTGCCCACCGCGAAGATCCTGGAACTCGGCGACGAGAATTACGACGGCGGAGATCCGTCCAAGTTCAACATGGCCGTGATGGGCCTGCGGCTGGCACAGCGGGCCAACGGCGTGGCCAAGCTGCACGGTGTGGTCTCCCGCGGCATGTTCTCCGGGCTCTGGCCGGGCTTCGACCAGGAGGAAGTGCCGATCACCTCGGTGACCAACGGCGTGCACGTGCCGACCTGGGTGGACCCGCGGATCGCCGAGTACGCGCGGTCGGCGTTCGGCGACGAGCCGGTGATCGCCCGCCAGTGGGACCGGGTCTACGACGTGTCCGACGAGGACATCTGGGCGCTGCGCCGAAGCCTGCGGACGGCCCTGATCGAGGATGTCCGCCGCCGGCTGCGGGCCGCCTGGAAGAAGCGCGGGGCCGCGGACGCGGAGCTGGCGTGGACCGACGCCGTGCTGGACCCGGACGTGTTGACCATCGGTTTCGCCCGCCGGGTGCCGACCTACAAGCGGCTGACCCTGATGCTGCGCGACCCGGCCCGGCTCAAGGCGCTGCTCCTGCACCCGAAACGGCCCATCCAGCTGGTCATCGCCGGCAAGTCCCACCCGGCGGACGAACAGGGCAAGCGGATGATCCAGGATCTGGTCCGCTTCACCGACGACCCGGAGGTCCGGCACCGGATCGTGTTCCTGCCCAACTACGACATCGCCATGGCCCGCACGCTGTTCCCGGGCTGCGACGTGTGGCTGAACAACCCCCTGCGCCCCTTGGAAGCCTGCGGGACGTCCGGCATGAAGGCAGCCATCAACGGCGGGCTGAACCTCTCCGTGTTGGACGGCTGGTGGGACGAGATGTACGACGGCGACAACGGCTGGGCGATCCCGACGGCGAACCCGTCCACCGATGCAGGGACCGCGGACATGTTCAGCGCGGACGATCGGGACGATATCGAAGCAGCCGCGCTCTACGACCTGATCGAGCACCACGTGGCGCCCCGCTTCTATGCCGCCGAGGTCTCCGAGGGCGCTGGGGCGGCCGGCCCGTCCCAGCCGATAGCCGACGATGCCGTACCGCACCAGTGGATCGCCATGATCAAGCACACGCTGGCCAATCTGGGTCCGGCGGTTTCCGCCGAACGGATGCTGCATGACTATGTGGAGCAGCTGTACCGTCCCGCCTGGGCATCCGGCCGGACGGCCCGGGCCGACGATTTTGCGGCGGCGAAGGAACTGGCGGCGTGGACCAGCCGTGTGCATGCAGCCTGGGCCGACGTGTCGGTGGAGCACGTGGACTCGCTCGGCATCACGGACGAGCCGCAGATCGGCGAATCGCTGACGGTCAATGCCTATGTCCGGCTCGGCTCGCTGGCGCCGGACAGCGTCACCGTCCAGGTGGTGCATGGCCAGGTCACCGAAAACGACGACCTCGCCCAGACCTCCAGTGACGAACTTGCCCTCGCCGAACAGCTGGGCGATGGCCGCTATCTCTTCACCGGCCCGGTCACCATCGACCGATCGGGGTCGTTCGGGTACAGCGTGCGGGTGCTGCCCAAACACCCGGCGCTGGCAAACCATGCCGAACTCGGACTGGTGTCCAACGCCACCGGCTGATCCACGGGCAGCGCCCGTTGCCGCTCGCGCCCGTCGCCCGCCCGGGCGGCGGGCGCGAGTGGCAACAGAACGGCTGAAACGTAGCTATCCGACAGTTTCTTTAAATCGGCCGGGACCCCCCGTTTCATGCCGGATTAGAGCGGAAATGTGCTGCTTCGTACGTCCTTCTGTGTGACTCACCCCTTTATTATCAGCATGCTGACTAATAGCATGAGGGTGTTCCGTCCGAATGGACTACGAAGGAGGCGAACATGGGCACGAGTACCGAGCGGGAGGCACCACCGCCGGACCACGGGGACAAGCCGCAGCAACCGCAGCAAGTAAAAAAGTCTTCGTGGAAGTACATCCTCCGCAAGACCATTCGGGAGTTCTCCGACGACAACTGCACCGATCTTGCGGCGGCGCTCACGTACTACGCGGTGCTGTCCCTGTTCCCCGGCCTGCTGGCGCTGGTTTCCATCCTGGGCTTGGTAGGGCAGGCGGAACAAACCACCAACGCCATGATGAACATGCTGGGGCAGGTAGCACCCGGCCAGGCCGTTGATGTCATCCGCCAGCCGATCCAGCAGCTCGCCACTTCCCAGGGAGCCGGGCTGGCGTTCGTCGTCGGCCTCGTAGGCGCGATCTGGTCGGCATCCGGTTATGTCACCGCCTTCGGCCGGGCCATGAACAGGATCTACGAGGTCGAAGAAGGCCGCCCGTTTTGGGTGCTCCGCCCGATGATGCTGTTGGTGACCCTCGTGGTGCTGCTGTTGGCCGTCCTGACGCTGCTGATGCTGGTCGTGTCCGGCCCGGTGGCGGAGGCGATCGGCTCGGTGATCGGACTCGGCGAGGCGGCAGTGACCGCCTGGAACATCGCCAAATGGCCGGTCGTCGTCATCTTCGCCGTGGTGATCGTGGCCGTGTTGTACTACGCGACGCCTAACGTGAAGCAGCCGAAGTTCCGCTGGATGAGCCTGGGCGCCCTGGTCGCGCTGATCGTGCTGGCCCTGGCGACCTTGGGCTTCGCCTTCTACGTAGCCAACTTCGGCAACTACAACGCGACCTACGGAGCCATCGGCGGGGTGATCGTCCTGCTGCTGTGGTTCTGGCTGGCCAACCTCGCCCTGCTGTTCGGCGCAGAGTTCGATGCCGAGACCGAACGCGGCCGCGAACTGCAGGCCGGCATGGCCGCCGAAGAAAACATCCAGCTTCCGGTCCGCGATAACCGCAAGATCGAGAAGAATGCCGAGAAGGAAGAGGAGGACATTGCACGGGGGCGCGATCTGCGCCGCGAGCACGCGCATTCCCACGAGGAATCCCGTGAGCATAGCTGACCAAGATCAGGACTGACAGGAAGAACCCGACTAGGAAAAGGAATTGCCATGACCACGAATCCACATTCCGGCAGTTACGACGAGGGCGCTCCCGTTTACCCCACAGGTGGCACGGCCGTACCGCCGCCGTCGAACCCGCCCTCAACCGGCCAGTCCAGGAGCGAAACCGCCAAGACCGAGGCACGGGAAGTAGGGCGTGAAGGGGCCGAAGCCGGCCAGCACGTTGCGCAGACGGCCAAGGACGAGGCAAAGCAGGTGGCGTACGAAGCCAAAGACAAGGCCCGCAACCTGATGTCCGAACTGGGCGACGGTGTCCGCGGCCAGGCCAACACGCAGCAGCAACGCGTGGCTTCGGGGCTGCGGTCCATCGGGGAGGAGCTAAACTCCATGGCCCGCAACTCGGAACAGTCCGGACCGGCGACTCAACTGGTCAGCCAGGTGGCGGGCCGGGCCGACTCAGTCGCAGGATGGCTCGAGAACCGCGACCCGGGATCCCTGCTGGACGAGGTCAAGCGTTTTGCCCGACGGCGGCCCGGAGCCTTCCTGGCGATCGCGGCGGGGGCCGGCGTCTTGGCCGGGCGCCTGACCAAGGGCCTGACTGCCGACAGCGGAGCAGGCAGCGGCTCCATGACCGGCAGGAGCGTGGGCACGCACCGTGCAACCACCGGTTCCGTCTACGACACGGCAGGAACGGGCAGCTATGAGGCCCAAAGCGCCGCCGGCTTCGCGGCGCCGGGAGCGCAGACGGGTTCCGCCCTCGGCGGCGCCCCGGCACAGCCCGAAACCACCTACCCTGTGGGCGAACCGCCCGTCGGTGGCCGAGGCACCGCGATCCCGGAGCGGAACCCCTATGAGGACGGAGGGACTCGATGAGTCACCAGCAAATGCCGGGCCCGAGCAATCAACGCGTGCCCGGCCAGGATGGCGCCGAACCGACACGGGCGGAAATCAAGGCCGAGAACGAATCCTTGGGCGATCTGCTCAGCCAGGTCAGCAAGGACATCTCCGTCCTGATGCGCCAGGAGGTTGAGCTGGCCAAGGCCGAACTCAAGGAGACCGGCACCAAAGCCGGCAAGGGCGCGGGCCTGCTGGGCGGAGCCGGCGTGGCCGGCCACTTCGTCCTCCTGTTCCTGTCCCTGGCCCTGTGGGCGCTCATCGCCGGCGGGATCGGGTGGGCCTGGTCCGGCCTGATTGTGGCAGTCATCTGGGCCATCATCGCGGCCATTCTGTATTCGGTTGGCCGCAAGCAGCTGAAGACGGTCGAAGGGATGCCCCGGACCACCGAGTCAGTGAAGCAGATTCCGGAAACATTGAAGCCAAGTGAGGAAGCGCTATGAGCCAGTCACCCGAAGAAATCCGAGCCGACATCGAACGTACCCGCGCCCGGCTGGGCACGGATGTGGACGCCGTGGCGGAAAAAGCGTCGCCGTCGAACATCGTCCACCGGCAGACGGACAAAGTGAAGGATTCCGTGGGCCGCGTCAAGGAGAAGATCATGGGCGCGGCTGACGACGCCACCGGCGGCACCCGCTCCATGATGCACGATGCCGGCGAGATGGCCAGCGACGCCCCGCACCAGCTTGCCCGCAAGACCGAGGGCAACCCGGTGGCGGCCGGCCTGATCGCCTTCGGCGCCGGCTGGCTGCTGTCCTCGCTGTTCCCGGCCAGCCGGGTGGAGCAGCAGGCAGCCGACAAGGTCAAGGAACAGGCCGAACCGGTGGTGCAGGAAGTCAAGGACTCCGCCCGCCAGGTGGCCCAGGACATGAAGGAGCCGGCCCGCGAGGCAGCCGAAGACCTGAAGTCCTCGGCCCAGGACTCGGCGGGCAGGGTGAAGTCCGAAGGAGCGTCCGCCGCCGAGGACGTGAAGGCACGGGCACAAGAGGCCCGCGGCAACGTCCAGGAGGAGCCCCGGCAGATCTGACCCCTGGGTGCACGCCGGCTAATGGCCGGCATGCCGGCGCCGGGAAGGCTTTGAGGGCCTTCCCGGCGCCGGCTGCGTTAAGTCAGGAGCGGTAGACGGAGAGGCTGTTGGCGGCCACCATGTCCTTCTCGCCGCTGCGGACCTTGGCGCCGCGCCGCTGCTCCTCGGAATGCGCGGTGGTGTAGAGCAGTTCGAACACGTGGTTCCCGCCGCGGTTCTTGCCGAAGTCCTGCAGCGCGTGCGGGGCCGGCATCACGATTTTCTGCGGCTGGCACGCCCCGTTGATCACCAGCAGACCATCGATCACGCCCTGGGGCGATCCCATCAGCAGCTGGACCAGGCGGCAGTCCGGGTTGTTCCAGTCGTCCGGAGTCATCGGTTCGCCGTCGGCGTTGAACCAGAGCAGGTAGGAACTGTCCGCCCGTGCCGGGTAGTTATACGGCTGGTGCGCCAGGAAGGACCGGCGGATCTGGATAAGCCGGCGGGTGGCATCGAACATCCGGTGTTCGCGCTCGTCCAGCTGCCAATTGGTCCACGCCAGCTCGTTGTCCTGGCAGTATGCGTTGTTGTTTCCCTGCTGGCTGCGGCCGATCTCGTCACCGGCGCAGATCATGGGCACCCCGAGCGACAGCAACAGGGTAGCCATCAGGTTACGCGCGCTCCGGTCCCGGGCGTCGAGGACCCGGCCGTCCCCCGTGTGCCCCTCTATGCCGTGGTTGTAGCTGCGATTATGGTCGTGGCCGTCGCGGTTTTCTTCGCCGTTGTTTTCGTTGTGCTTGCGGTTGTACGCCGTCAGGTCGGCCAGGGTGAAGCCGTCGTGGGCGGTCACGAAATTCAGCGAGGCCAGCGCGGTGCGGCCGGAACCGGCGAACAGCTCGGTGGAGCCGGCCAGGCAACCCGCCAGCCGCGCCACCGTCCCGGCCTGCCCGCCGCCCGCCAACGCGGCCTGGTCCGCCAGCCAGAAATCGCGGACGGTGTCGCGGAAGCGGTCGTTCCAGTCGGCCCAGCCCGGCGGGAAGTGCCCCGTCTGCCAGCCGCCGTCGCCGACGTCCCACGGTTCCGAGATGAGCTTTGCCCCGGAGAGCACCGAGTCGGCGCCCACGGCTACCAGGAACGGATGGCGGGGATTGAAATGGTTGTTTCCGTCGCGGGCCAGGGACACCGCCAGGTCGAAGCGGAACCCGTCGATGTGGAACTCTTCCACCCAGTAGCGGAGCGAGTCGAGGGCCAGCTGGATCACGCGCGGCTCGTTGAAGTCCATGGTGTTGCCGCAGCCGGTGGTGTCCAGGTAATTCCCGTGGCCGTCGTGCCGGTAGTACACGTGGTCCGCCAGCCCCCGGAAGGAATACGTGTCCTGGTCCTTGCCGCCCTCGGCCGTGTGGTTGTAGACCACGTCCAGGACCACCTCGAGTCCGGCGGCGTGCAGCTGCTTGACCATGGTGCGGAACTCGTCCTGCACGGCCCGCGGTCCGGCGGCCTGCGCCGCGGCGGTGGCGTAGCCCGGCCAGAGGGCGAAGAAGCCGAGCGTGTTGTAGCCCCAGTAGTTGGCCAGGCCCAGGTTTTGCAGGTGCGGTTCGTCCAGGTGGTAGTGCACCGGCAGCAGCTCCACCGTGGTGATCCCCAGCTCCAGCAGGTACTCGACCATCACCGGGTGCGCCAGCCCGGCGTAGGTGCCGCGCAGTTCTTCCGGGATGTCCGGGTGCAGCATGGTCTGGCCCTTGACGTGGCACTCGTACACCACGGTGTCCCGCCACGGCACGTGCGGCCGGGCGTCGTTCCCCCAGTCGAAACCGCCGGTGACGTACACCGAGCGCAGCACACCGCCGTCGTCGTCGATGGCGCGGCCGTAGGGGTCCAGCAGCAGCTGCCCGGACGCCGGCAGTTCCTCGCCGTGGGGCCAGAAGGCGTACCGGCTGCCGGCCTCGAGTCCCTCGACCGTGCCGTGGTGGACGCCGTCGGTGAGCGCCGTCAGTTCGACGCGCCGCCAGGTGCCCGCCGCGTCCTGGAAGTGCACGTCCACCGAACCGAAGTCCGGGGCGAAGACCGCCACGTTGACCGCGCCGGGAATCGGCGGCAGGCCCGGGGCGGCGTCGCTCACGCCGAGCGGGAAGGCACGCGAAAGCCGGGCCTGGCGCGTCGGACGCTCAGGGGAAAGGCTCTTGGCGTGACGGGCCACAACGGTCCACCTGCTCCTAGCGCGCGCGCTGCCGCGAAATCTCGTACAGGCTGATGCCCACGGCCATGGAAGCGTTGAGCGACTCCATCGCCGAGTCGATCGGGATGGAGACGATCTGGTCGCAGTGTTCCCGGACCAGCCGGGACAGGCCCTTGCCCTCGGATCCCACCACGAGGCACACCGGTTCGGTGGCCAGCGACAGGTCCGGCAGCGAGACGTCGCCGCCGCCGTCCAGGCCGAGCACGAAGATGCCCAGCTGCTGGAAAGCCTTGAGCGTATTGGTCAGGTTGCCCGCCTTGGCCACCGGCACGCGCACCGCCGCGCCGGCGCTGGTCTTCCATGCGGAGGCCGTCATCCCGACCGAGCGGCGCTCGGGCACGATCACGCCGTGGCCGCTGAAGGCCGAGGCCGAACGGATGATGGCGCCGAGGTTGCGCGGGTCGGTGATGCCGTCCAGGGCCACGAACAGCGGGGCGTTGTTGATGTAGCCCTTCTTGAACTTGGCCATGGTTTCCTCGGCCAGTTCCAGGGCGTCCTGGTAGTCATAGGGCGGGATCTGCAGCACCAGGCCCTGGTGGACGGCCTCATCGGTCATCCGGTCCAGTTCCGGCTTGTGCGATTCGAGCACCGGAATGCCTCGTTCGGCGGCGATCTTCAGGGATTCCCTGACGCGGTCGTCCATCTCGATCCGGACCCCTACGTGCAGCGCCTTGGCGGGAACACCGGCGCGCAGGGCCTCCACCACGGAGTTGCGTCCGGTCACCATCTCGCCGGCGGACTTGCCGCGGCGGGGCGCCGGGCCGCGCTGGCCGGCCGGGCGCTTGGCGGCCGACCGTTCGGAGAGCTGCTTGGTGCGGTACGCCTTGTGGTACGGGCGGTCTTCGGCCTTCGGGGTCGGCCCCTTGCCTTCGAGCGCCTTGCGCCCGTGTCCGCCGGTTCCGGCGGTGGGTCCCTTTTTGGACTTGCGCACCGCTCCGGGGCGAGGTTTGTTGGCCATCGAAAAACTACCTTTGTGTTGGGGAAGATACGTTCCCACGCGCGGCGCACCGGCTGTGAGCGGCAGGCCCGACGGGAATCGTCTGCTTTAAAGGGTACCGCCCAACGGTGCGGGCTGCCGTCAGCCGAGATTCCAGCTGGCGCCCTCGGCCGAATCCTCCACCACGATCCCGGCGGCCGCCAGGGTGTCGCGGATGGCATCGGCGCGGGCCCAGTCCTTCGCCTCGCGGGCCAGCCGACGCTCCTCCAGTTGCGCGCTGACCAGCACGTCCAGGGCCTGAAGGGCCGCGGGGTCCGCGCCGCCGCTGCTCCAGTGCGGATCCAGCGGGTTGATGTACAGCACCTCGGTCATCGCCATGACCTGGTGCAGCGCGCGGGTGGCCGCTTCCTTGTCCCTGGCGTCCAGCGCGGTGTTGCCGGCCCGCACCGTTTCGTGGACCACTGCCAGCGCCTGCGGCACGTTGAGGTCGTCGTCCATGGCCGCGGCGAAAGCCTCCGGGACGCGTTCGGTCACGACGAAGCCGAACTGCTCGCCGTAGAGGAACTTCAGCGCCCGCTGCATGAATCCCTCGATCCGCTCCACCGCGGCGCCCGCTTCCACCAGCGAGCCGGGGTTGTAGTCCAGCGCGGACCGGTACTGGGCCTGGCCCAGGTAGTAGCGGACCACCAGCGGCCTGGCGTCCTGGAGCATCTCCGCGGGGGTGATGATGTTGCCGATCGATTTGGACATCTTCTCGCCCTCGAAGGTGACCATGCCGTTGTGCATCCAGAAGTTGGCGAACCCGTGCCCGGCCGCCTTGGATTGGGCCATCTCGTTCTCGTGGTGCGGGAACCGCAGGTCCAGCCCGCCCCCGTGGATGTCGAACTCGGTGCCCAGGTACTTGGTGACCATGGCCGAGCACTCCAGGTGCCAGCCCGGGCGGCCGGCTCCCCACGGGCTGGACCAGCTGGCGGTCTCCGGCTCGCCGTCCTTGTGTCCCTTCCAGAGCGCGAAGTCGCGCGGATCCTTCTTGCCGCGCGGGCCGGCGTCGGGCGCCGCCTGCATGTCCTCGATCCGCTGATGCGTCAGCGAGCCGTAATCCGGCCACGAGCGCACATCGAAGTACACGTCGCCGGAATCGTCCAGCGCCGGGTAGGCGTGGCCGCGGTCGATCAGCTGCTGGATGAGGCGGTGCATCTCCGGGATGTGGCCGGTGGCCCGCGGTTCGTAGGTGGGCCGTTCCACGCCCAGGATGTCGTAGGCCTTGGCGAATTCCTGTTCGTAGCGGTAGGCCAGCGCCCACCACGGCTCGTCCGGCACCGGCACCATCGGGTCTTCGGCCGCGCCGGGGCGGAAGGATTCGGCGGACTTGACCAGGATCTTGTCGTCGATGTCCGTCACGTTGCGTACCACCGTGACGTCATACCCGCTGTAGCGCAGCCAACGGGTGAGCTGGTCGAAGGCGATGGCCGAACGGATATGGCCGACGTGCGGATCGCCCTGCACCGTGGCCCCGCAGTAGTAGAGCCCGGCCTTGCCCGGGGCCAGCGGGACGAAGTCGCGGACTTGCGCGGTGGCGGTGTCATAGAATCTCAGGCTCACCGCTCTAGCCTAGCCGCGGCCGCCACGCCGGTGCGAACGCACCCTGCTACGGCAGCTTCACGACGACGGCGGTGGCCACCGCCGCGATCCCCTCGCCGCGGCCGGTGAATCCCAGCCCGTCGCTGGTGGTCGCCGAAACGCTGACCGGCGCACCGGCGGCCTCACTGAGCACCGCCTCGGATTCGGACCGGCGCGGCCCGAACTTGGGGCGGTTGCAGACCAACTGGACCGCGATATTGCCGATCTCGAACCCCGCCTCGCGGACGATCCGCGCCGCTTCTGACAGCAACCGGACCCCCGAGGCGCCGGCGTACTCGGGACGGTCGGTGCCGAAGTGCGTGCCGAGGTCTCCGATCCCGGCCGCGGAAAACAGCGAATCCGCGGCGGCGTGGGCGGCGGCGTCTCCGTCGGAGTGGCCGGCCAGGCCTCGCTCCCCCTCCCACAGCAGGCCGCCCAGCCACAACGGCTGGGGGTCGGAGTCCGGGGCGAAAGCATGGACGTCCACTCCGATTCCGGTACGCGGGAGGGGAAACGGGAAGTCGGGCACGGTCAGCCTTTCATGACGGGTCGGGGCCGGCCGGCGGCCAGCAGGGCCTCCGCCACGGTCAGATCCAGCGGCGTGGTGATCTTCAGGGCCCGCGCGGAGCCGGGCACCAGCATCACGTCGATGCCGTGGCGCTCCAGCAACAGGGCTTCGTCGGTGATGGCGGCGGCATCCTCGGGGGCCATGCCGGCCAGGCTCCGGTGCGCCACGGCCAGGGTTGCCGCGTCGAACCCCTGCGGTGTCTGGACGGCGCGCAGCCGGGTGCGGTCCACGGTGGCCGCCACCTTCTCGGGTGAGATTTCTGCCCCGGCGCCGGTGCTCGGCGCGGCCTCCTTGATGGTGTCCACCACCGGCACCGCAGGAACGACGGCGCGCGCGCCGGCCGCCAGCGCGGCGGCGACCCGTTCGAAGACCTCGGGCGGGGTGAGCGCCCGGGCCGCGTCATGCACCAGGACCCCGGACATGCCGTCGCCCAGCCCGCGGAGCGCGGCGGCGACCGAGGCGGCCCGGGTGGTACCGCCGTCGACCGCGGAGATCGGGGTGTCGGGATACTGCGCGGCGAAGCCCGCGCAGAGCTGCCGCAGGGCGGTGTCGCCTGCCGGGACGGCCACACAGATCCGTGACGCGATGCCGGCCGCCAGCACGCCTCGCAGCGCGTGGGAGAGGATCGGTTCGCCGGCCAGCGGGACCTGGGCCTTGGGCAGGCCGTAGCCGAGGCGGGTGCCCGAGCCGGCCGCGACGATGATTACGCCCAGGGAAGTGCTTGCTGTGCTCACCCCTTTAGCCTAATGGGGCGCGGCCGGGCGGTTTGGCCACGAAAAAGCGGCCGGCTTCCAGTGCTGGATGCCGGCCGCTTGGAGCGTGGTCAGGAGGCGAGAACCTCGTCGAGGACCTCGGCTGCCTTGTCTTCGTCGGTCTTCTCCGCGAGGGCGAGTTCGGAAACCAGGATCTGGCGCGCCTTGGCCAGCATCCGCTTCTCGCCCGCGGAAAGGCCGCGGTCGTGGTCCCGGCGCCACAGGTCGCGGACAACTTCCGCCACCTTAATGACATCGCCGGAGGCCAGCTTTTCCAGGTTCGCCTTGTAGCGGCGGGACCAGTTGGTCGGTTCCTCGGTGAACTCGGCACGGAGCACATCGAACACATGCTCGAGGCCTTCCTTGCCCACCACATCGCGGACGCCGACCAAATCCACGTTCTCCGCCGGTACTTCAATCGTCAGATCGCCCTGGGCAACCCGGAGCTTGAGATACATCTTCTCTTCACCTTTGATGGTGCGCATTTTGATCTCTTCGATCTTTGCGGCACCGTGGTGAGGGTAAACAACTGTCTCGCCGACCTCAAATACCATCTGTAGTATCCCCTTTCCCGACCACCAGTTTATCACGGATGGTTTGGCCACTTCCGCGAGTTTGCAGGCCTCTACGCCCGTCCGAGCGTTAGAATGCCGCGCTTTGCCCCCTTGACGGATCGTGGATTTGGTGCTTCGCCCGCGGGTACCTACCGGCGTCGAATCCTACTTTTCACCGGTTTGCCGATAGGCTAGGCGAGGCAAGCTGCCTAGATCTGCAGCACCGCACCCTGACTTTGACTGAGGAGTTTCTGCCGTGAAGATTGCGCCGAAGAACCGTGTGCAGCGCACCCTTGTAGCAGGCGCCGCCGCGCTCACCCTGCTCGCATCGACCGGATGCGGCGCAATCAACGAACAGGCCACCACCAAGTCCTACTCCGCCAGCGACGGCATCGTGGCCAACGTCGGCTCGATCGGACTGCGCAACCTGTTGGTCGTCGCAGAGTCTGCCGACGCCCCCGCCCGTGTCCTCGGCACCGCCTTCAACACCTCCGATTCTCCCGTGCAGTTGGCCCTGACCGGCCCGGGCAGCACCGCCACCGTCACCATCCCGGCAGACGGGAAGGTCATCTTCGAAGAGGATGAGAACGAGACCATCGTCGGCAGCCCGGGTGCCGCTCCCGGCGCCCTGGTGGACATCACCGTCCGCGTGAACAACGAGTCCGCCGACGTGCTGGTGCCGGTGCTCGACGGCACGCTGCCGGAGTACCGGGACTTCGTTCCGTCGGCCGAGCCCACGGAAACCGCGGCGCCTGCCGAGACCGCCTCACCGACAGACGGCGCCGCGGAAGAGCCGACCGGCGAGCCCACCGAAGAGGCCGGCGCCTAACCCGGCCATCGCTTCACAAAAGGCCGGGCCGCTTCCCTTTCGGGAAGCTGCCCGGCCTTTTGCCGTGCTGACGCCCTCGGTTTACGGTTCGAACTTGTAGCCGAGCCCGCGCACGGTGACCAGGTAGCGGGGCGCGGACGGATCGGGTTCGATCTTGCTGCGCAGCCGCTTGACGTGCACGTCCAGGGTTTTGGTGTCGCCGACGTAGTCGGAGCCCCAGACGCGGTCGATCAGCTGCCCGCGCGTCAGGACCCGGCCGGAGTTGCGCAGCAGCATCTCCAGCAGTTCGAACTCCTTCAGCGGCAGCGACACCGGCTCGCCGTCCACGCTGACCACGTGCCGTTCCACGTCCATCCGCACCGGTCCGGCGGAGACTGCATTGGGCACCAGTTCTTCCGGTTCGGCCTGGCGGCGCAGTACCGCGCGGACCCGGGCCACCAGCTCGCGCGAGGAGTAGGGCTTGGTGACGTAGTCGTCGGCACCGAGTTCCAGCCCCACCACCTTGTCGATTTCGGAGTCCTTGGCGGTGAGCATGATGACCGGAACGGCGGAGCGTTGCCGCAGCTGCCGGCACACCTCGGTTCCGGACTGTCCCGGCAGCATCAGGTCCAGCAGGACCAGGTCCGCTCCGGAGCGGTCGAACGCAACGATGGCGTCCAATCCGTTATCCACCACCTCGACTTCGAAGCCCTCTTTGCCCAACAGATAGCTCAACGGATCGCTCAGCGATTCTTCATCTTCGACGACCAGAATGCGGGTCAAGCACCGACTCCTTGTTCATGCGCCACACCGGCGCCCTGCGTGCGCGGCTCCACGGATTCTGTGGTGCCGCCGTCTTCCTGCTCCATTTCCGGCAGCCGCACGGTGAAGGTTGAGCCCTGTCCGGGCTGCGACCACACCGATACTTCCCCGCCGTGCTGGGAGATGACGTGTTTGACAATGCTCAGGCCCAGGCCGGTTCCCCCGGTTTGCCGCGAGCGGGCATCGTCGATCCGGTAGAACCGTTCGAAGATGCGGTCTTGCTGATCGGGGGTGATGCCCGGGCCCTGGTCGGTCACCGAGACAGTGGCCAGACCTTCGCGCACGCGCAGCCCCACACCCACCTTGCTCCGTTCGGGCGCGTAGCGGATCGCGTTGTCGATCAGGTTCCGGAACGCGGTGGTCAGCAGTTCGGCATCGCCGAAGACCGGCCCGTCAATCTTCCCGCCCACCGACAGTTCGATGTGCCGGCTTTCGGCCATCAGCTTGTTGCGGTCCACGGCCTCGGCCACCACGGCATTCAGGTCCACCTCGGTACCGTCCTGCACCACGTCCGCGCCCTGCAGCCGGCTCAACTCGATGATGTCCTGCACCAGGGCGCCCAGCCGGCGCGACTCCTTGTGCATGCGGCCGGCGAAGCGGCGCACCGCTTCCTCGTCGTCGGCGGCGTCGTCGATGGCCTCGGCCAGCAGCGAGATGGCTCCGACCGGGGTCTTCAATTCGTGGGACACGTTGGCCACGAAGTCGTTGCGCATCGCTTCGGTGCGGGTTATCTCCGTCCGGTCATCGGCCAGCAGCAGGATGTACTCCTCGCCGATGGGTGCCACGCGCACCTGGACCACAATGGTGCCCTGGCCGAGCGGACCGCGCGGCAGCTCCAGTTGCCGCTCCTCGATCACGCCGTCGCGGCGCACTCGGGCGGTCAGGTCGAGCAACTCGGAATGCACCACGGTGTGCCCGCGGACCAAACCGAAGGCATAAGCGGCGGGGCTGGCCCGGACCACGCCGTCGATCGCGTCCACCACTACATAGGCGCGGCCGACGACGGACAGCACCTCGGCGGCACCGTCCGGCAGCGTCGGTTCGTCCACTTCCTGCAGGCGCCGCCGTTGGCGATCGCTCAGGCCGAAGGCGAGCACACCGAAGCTGCCCAGCACCAAGCCCACGAGCCCTGCCAGCAAGCCAAATATCAGTGGATCCACGCCTCTAGCTTAGGCGCAGCCGGGCACGTGCCAGGGCCGTTCCGGTAGCAATCGCCTCCCCGTTCAACTAACGTTCACTTGAGGTGGCGTAATAGTTCACCGCGGGCTGAGAGGGTATGAAGCCAGTGGGATGCTAGGACCCCTATGCTCCACGTACACAAGCGAAAGGACGCCAGTGCGCAAGGTTTTCCAGGCCGAACTCCATCAAGTCGGAGAGCAGCTGGTAGAGATTTCCCGGTTGGTCACCGAGGCGATGCAGAAGGCAACCACGGCGCTCGACACCGCCGACATCGATTTGGCCCAGGAAGTCATTGCCGCCGACGCCCGGATCGATTTCCTCCAGACGGACCTGGACGAGCGTTCCATTGACATCCTGGCGCTGCAGGGTCCGGTCGCCTCGGACCTGCGGATGATTGTCGGCGCCCTGCGGATGAGCGCCTCGCTGGAGCGGATGGGCGACCTCGCCCGGCACATCGCGCAACTGGTCCGGCTGCGTTATCCGGACCTCGTGATCCCCGCCTCGCTGCGCGACACGTTCCGGGAGTTCGCCGAGAAGGACATTGCGATCTCCGAGAAGCTGACCGAGCTGCTCGAGACCCGCGACCTGGACCTCGCCGCCCAGATCGACACGTACAACTCCCGCATTAATGAGCTGCATGCCGGCGTCTTCAAGGCGATTGCCGATCCGGCCTGGAACTCCTCCGGGCCGACCACCGTGGACGTCTCGCTGGCGAGCCGTTACTTCGAGCGTTTCGCCGACCACGGCGTCTCCGTGTCCCGCAAGGTGACCTACCTGGTCACCGGCGAGTGGCGCCCCAACGGCCAGTCCGTGTAACGCAGGACCTTAAGCAGGAAGGCCGGCTCCCCGCGGGGAGCCGGCCTTCCTGCTTAAGCGTGTGGCAACTTCTTGGCGTGTGGCTACTTCTTGCCCTGGTTCGCCACGGCCTGGATGGCTTCCGCCGCGGCCGCGGCATCCAGGTAGGTGCCGCCGGCGGTGACGGGCTTCAGGTTCTCGTCCAGCTCGTACACCAGCGGGATGCCGGTAGGGATGTTCAGCCCCGCGATGTCTTCGTCGCTGATGCCGTCCAGGTGCTTGACCAAGGCGCGCAGCGAGTTGCCGTGCGCGGCCACGAGCACCGTCTTGCCCGCCTTGAGGTCCACGGAAATGTCCGATTCCCAGTACGGCAGGAAGCGCTCCAGCACATCCTTCAGGCATTCGGTCCGCGGCACGGCGTCCCCCAGATCCGCGTAGCGGGGGTCGTTGGCCTGCGACCATTCGCTGGCGTCGTCCAGGGCGGGCGGCGGCGTGTCGTAGGACCGGCGCCAGACCATGAACTGTTCCTCGCCGAACTCATTGCGGATCTGCGCCTTGTCCTTGCCCTGCAGGGCGCCGTAGTGGCGCTCGTTCAGCCGCCAGCTGCGCTTGACGTCGATCCAGCTGCGGTCGGCGGCCTCCAGCGCGAGGTTGGCTGTGACAATGGCCCGCTTCAGCCGCGAGGTGTACAGGACGTCGGGAAGCAGATTGTGCTCGACCAGCAGCTCGCCGCCACGGTGCGCTTCCTTGCGTCCCAGGTCGGTCAGCGGGACGTCGACCCAGCCGGTGAACAGGTTCTTTTCGTTCCAGTCGCTCTGCCCGTGGCGCAACAGGACCAGCGTGTGTTTCGAGATGGAAGTCATGGCTGCCATCCTAGCGGAGCACCGCACGGCACCGGCGGCAGCGGCATGACATTACGGGGTCAAACCCGGGGGCAGTCCCGCAATTTCCGCCAGTGACCTTGCGCACATCCGGCCCGTAGCGGCCTGTGCGGGCCCGCCGTGCCCCTATTCTTTTTTCTCGTGCCTCAGACGACCGCCGCCGCCAGCCGTCCCGTCCGCCGACCCATCGGCACGGCCACCCGCGGCACCACCAGTCCCAACCGGCTGCGCCGCGCGGACCGCTGGCTGGCCGGTCCGGCCGCCGGCTGCCTCCGCGGGTCGACGGACCCGCTCGTCATCGACTTGGGCTATGGGGCGGCGCCAACCACCGCCGTCGAACTCCACCACCGCCTGTCCCGGGTGCGCCTCGACATTGAGGTGATCGGGATCGAGATTGAGCCGGCACGCGTCGCCGTGGCCAAGGCCTTGGAGCGGCCTGGCCTGACCTTCCGGCAAGGCGGCTTCGAAATCCCGGTGGCAGGCCGGCGGCCCGCGGTGGTCCGCGCGTTCAACGTGCTGCGGCAGTACCCGGAATCCGAGTACGGCGCGGCGTGGGACACGGTGCGGGGACGGCTGGCGCCGGGCGGGCTGTTCATCGACGGCACCTGCGATGAGATCGGCCGCCGCGCCACCTGGATCGCGGTGGCGCCGGAAGGGCCGCTCTCGCTGAGCATCTCGCTGCGGTTCGGCGCCTTCTGCCGGCCCTCCGAGGTGGCCGAGCGGCTGCCCAAGGCGCTGATCCACCACAATGTTCCCGGCGAGCGGGTGCACAGCTACCTGCAGGCGCTGGACCGCGCGTGGGCGGACGCGGCTCCGCTGGCCGCGTTCGGAATCCGGCAGCGCTGGCTGGCCATGTGCCAGAGGATGCACGACGCCGGGTGGCCGCTTCTCGACGGGCCGTCGAGGTGGCGGCTGGGGGAAGTCACCGTGGCGTGGCACGCCGTCGCGCCCGCGGGGTGAGTGAGGCAGAACCTACCAGGGGTAGGCGGACCCGCCGCCCTTGACCTCGATCAGGGCGGGCTTGACGTCCGCCAGGTACACGCCGGCAGCGGCAACGGCGGCCAGTTGGAAGATCATCCACGTGCCCAGGCCGCCGGCGCCCAACGCGGCCAGGGCCCCGACCGCCGTGGAGGCTGCCAGCACGCCGACCCAGAAGCCCTTGGTCTTCTTGAATGCGGCCTGGAAGTAGTCGGCCTTGCGGCCCACGCAATCCGCCAGCGCCCATATCTCGATCACCAGGGCGACCAGCCCCAGGACCGTGTAGAGCCAGTATTGGATGTCGTAGGCGAGTAGCACGGCTTAAGCCTAACCGGTGGGGGTGCGTTTCGGCAGCCTCACACGTCCGCCGCGGCGAGTGCCTGGTCCAGGTCCGCCCAGAGGTCGGCGGGGTTCTCGATTCCCACCGACAGCCGCAGCAGGTTCTCCGGAACGCTCTCGGGTTCGTTGACATGGCGGCGGCGCCGCTCGATCAGCGATTCCACGCCGCCCAGCGAGGTCGCCGGCAGCCACAGCCTGAGCGCATCAATGACCTTGTCCGCGGCCGCCGCCCCGCCCTTGACCTGAATGGCGATGATGGAGCCGAAGCCGTCCATCTGCGCCGCGGCGCGGGCGTGCCCCGGGTCTTCGGGCAGGCCCGGGTAGCGCACGGCCTCCACGGCCCGGTGTTGCTGCAGTTTTCGGGCCAGTTCGCCGGCAGTGGCCTGGGAGCGTTCCACCCGCAGCGCCAGAGTCCGCACGCCGCGCAGTGCCAGCCAGGTCTCGAACGGCCCGGCGATGGCGCCGCGCAGCGACCGGTGCACCAGCAGCTTCGAGCGCAGGTCCTCGTCGGACGTGACCAGGGCGCCGAGCACCACGTCCGAATGGCCGGCCAGGTACTTCGTCACCGAATGCACGACGACGTCGACCCCCGCCGCCAGCGGGCGCTGGCCCAAGGGTGTGGAGAAGGTGTTGTCCGCGACCACCAGGGCGCCGGCCGCGTGGGCGGCCCGGGCGAGCACCTCCACTTCGGCGATCTCGAGCATCGGGTTGGTCGGGCTTTCCAGCCAGAGCATGTCGGCGCCGGCTAACTGAGCCGTGACGGCGGCGGTGTCGGCGATGTCCACCGTGCGCAACTGCAGTTCCCCGCGCCAGGCCAGCTCCTCGGCAATGGCCAGGCTGCCCTGGTAGCTGTGCCGCGGCATCACCAGCACGCCGCCGGGAGGGAGCAGCGACAGCGCGGCCGAAACGGCCGCGAGCCCGGACGCGAAGACCAGTCCGGGCAGGGACGCGCCTTCCAACTCGGCCAGGGTTTCTTCGAACGGATCCCAGGTCGGGTTGGAGTAGCGGCCGTAGGCGCGGTCCCCCTGCACCACTTCGCCCCGGCCGAAGAACGTGGAGGACAACACCAGCGGCGGGTTGACCGGTGCGTCGTGGTCGCGGGGCGGCCGTCCGGAGGAAACCACAACGGTGTCCGGGGCGAGTTGCCCGGCATCCTGGCGGCCGTGGGAGAAGGCGTCGGTCATGAGAGCACATTAGTACCACCGCCATCCACACGCTAACTGTGACCGTCCCGCGGGCCCCGGCGATTCCCGCTAGGCTAATCAGGTGAGTTCCGACCGCCAGCCCGCCACCGTACGCGGCCTCTTTATCGCATTCGAAGGCGGGGACGGGGCGGGGAAATCAACCCAGGCCGCCGCCGTCGAACAGCGTCTGCAGGGGATGGGCCGGACGGTGCTACGTACCCGGGAACCCGGCGGCACCCCCGTGGGGGAAAAGCTGCGCGCGCTGGTGCTCGAACACGGCCACGGCGAGATCGACGCCCGCACCGAGGCCCTGATCTTCTCCGCCTCCCGGGCCGCCCACGTGGAACAGGTCATTCGGCCGGCGCTGGAGCGCGGCGAGGTGGTGGTCTGCGACCGGTTCATCGACTCCTCGGTGGCGTACCAGGGCGCCGGCCGCGGGCTCGGACTGGCGGCGGTGCGGGAGCTCAACCTGTGGGCCACGGACGGGCTGCTGCCCGACCTGACCGTGCTGCTGGACGTTGCCCCGCAGCAGGGCCGCGAGCGGCGCACGGCCGGGGATGCCGCCGAGGACCGGCTGGAGTCAGAGGCCGACGACTTCCACTCCCGGATCCGGGACGCCTTTGTGGAACTGGCCGACGCAGCCCCGGAGAAGTACCTGGTCCTGGACGCCGCCGCCGACCGCGACGACCTGACCGTGGCGATCATGGCCCGGGTGCGGGAGCTGCTGGCATGAGCGTCTGGTCCGACCTGCCCGGCCAGGCCGCGGTAATCGAACAGCTCAGCCGGGCGGCCGCCGCCGAACGCCCCGCGCACGCCTGGCTCTTTACCGGCCCGCCCGGCTCCGGCCGCAGCAACGCCGCCAAGTCCTTCGCCGCGGCGCTGTTGTGCGACCACGCGGATCCGGCCGAACGCGGCTGCGGGGCCTGCCATGCCTGCCGCACGGTGCTGGCCGGTTCCAATGCCGATGCCACCCTGGTGGCCACCGAGAACGTGACGTTCTCCATTCAGGAGATGCGCGAACTGGTCGGCAAGGCGCAGGACAAGCCGTCCTCGGGGCGCTGGCGCGTGATCATCATCGAGGACGCGGACCGGATGACCGAGCGCACCACCAATGTGCTGCTTAAGGCCATCGAGGAACCGCCCCCGCGGACCATCTGGATCCTGTGTACGCCCAGCCCGGCGGACGTGCTGGTGACCATCCGCTCGCGCTGCCGCCCGGTCAGCCTGCGCATTCCGCCGCCCGACGACGTCGCCGCCCTCCTGGTCCGCCGGGACGGCGCGGATCCCGAGCTGGCCGGCTTCGCCGCCCGGGTTTCGCAGAGCCACATCGGCGTGGCCCGCCGCCTGGCCACCGACGCCGATGCCCGCCACCGCCGCGACACGATAGTGCGGCTGCCGCTGCGGCTGCGCGGTGTGGCCGACGCCGTCACCGCCGCCGGCGAACTCGTGGAGATCTCCAATGCCGACGCCGCGGCCGCCTCCGAACAGCGCAACGAGGCCGAGCGAGAGGCGCTGCTCGTCGCGCTCGGGGCACCCGAAAAGGGCGCCATGCCGCCGGCCATCCGCAGCCAGCTCAAGCGGCTGGAGGAAGACCAGAAACGCCGCGCCAAGCGCAGTGTCAGCGACTCGCTGGACCGAGTAATGATCGACCTGAGCACGTTCTTCCGCGACGTGCTCAGCCTCCAGCTGGGTACCGGCACCGAACTGGTCAACGAATACCTGCGCCAGGATCTGACCGCCTACGCGGAACGATCCACCCCCGAACAGACGTTGGGCAGGATGGACGCCATTGCCCAGGCCAGGCAGCGCCTGGGCACCAACGTTGCCCCCGTCCTGGCCATGGAAGCCATGGCCGTCAGCCTGCTCTGAGTCCCCGGACCCGCACGCAGCACTATCCAGGAGCCGCCCGCATGCCCCGCACCCGCCCCAGGCACCCCGCTTCAACGCGCCGTTCCCCAGCAGCGGTGCTGGCCGCCGTCGTCCTCCTGCTGGGCACCGGCTGTTCCGTGATCGCCCCGGAACAGGAGCGCGAGGCCGCGGACCCGGCGCAGGTCACCAACGGGGTGGCCGAAGAACTGATGCCGTACTACACGCAGGACGTCGACTGGCAGCCGTGCGAGAGCGGATTGGAGTGCGCGGACGTCGACGTGCCGCTGGACTACGCGGACCCCGGCGGCGAAAGCATCCAGATCGCCGCCATCCGCAGCGACGCCGGCGGTTCGGCGCAGGGGTCAATCCTGGTCAATCCGGGCGGGCCCGGCGGCTCCGGCTACGACCTGCTGCGCGACGGCCTCCAGACGATGTTTTCCGAGCAGCTGCGGAGCGAGTACGACCTGGTCGGCTTCGATCCGCGGGGCGTGCAACGCTCGGCGCCGGTGACCTGCCAGACCGACGCCGAACGCGACGAGTCCCGGCAGACGGAGTACGACCGCGGCTCGGCCGAGGACCTCCAGCGGGCGATCGACGATGCGGCCGAGCTCGCCGCCCAGTGCGCGGAGAAGACCGGCGAGGTCCTGGGCCACGTGGACACGGTCAGCGCCGCCAAGGACATGGACATCATCCGGGCCGTCGTCGGCGACGAAAAGCTGAACTACTTGGGCTTCTCCTACGGCACGTTCCTGGGTGCCACCTACGCGGGGCTGTTCCCGGAGCGGACCGGGCGAATGGTGCTGGACGGTGCGCTGGATCCCTCGCTGAGCAACGAGCAGATCACGCTGGGCCAGGCGGCCGCCTTCGAGGACACCATCCACGCCTACGCGGAGTTTTGCCTGGAGAATGCCGGCTGCCCGATGAGCGGCGGCGTGGACGACGCCGTGGCCCAGCTGCGCGACCTGATCCGCTCCGTCGAGGAGAGCCCGCTCACCGCGTCGGACGGCCGGCTGGTCCCGGTCGGCACCTTTGTCTCCGGCCTGCTGGTGCCGCTGTATGACGACGCCAGCTGGCCGCGTCTCACGCAGGCGCTAACGCATGCATTCCAGGGCGATCCCAGCACCGTGCTGTCGTTCGCAGACAGCAGCGCCGGACGCGCCCCCGACGGCCGCTACACCAGCAACGGCACGTTCGCCTTCATGGCGGTCAACTGCCTGGACTATCCGATGGAGACCGATTTGGCCGCCATGCGCGAGGACGCCAAGGAACTGGAGCAGGCCTCCCCCACCCTCGGCCGCTACCTGGCCTACGGCGGGGTGAACTGCAAGAACTGGCCGTACGAGCCCACCGGTGAACGCGCCCCGATCCACGCCGAGGGGGCCGCGCCGATGCTGGTGATCGGCACCACCGGCGACCCGGCCACCCCCTACGAGTGGGCGGAATCCATGGCCGAAGACCTGGCGTCGGCCACGCTGCTGACCTACGAGGGCGAAGGCCACACGGCGTACGGGCGCGGCAACACCTGCATCCGTGATGCGGTGGACAGCTACTTCGCCGACGGCACCATGCCGGCCGAGGGCACCGTCTGCTCCTGAGCCAACGCGGGCCGGTCGTTTTGACCGGCCCGGCACGGCTCCCATATAGTTGTTCTTCGTGGATTCGGCCCGGAAACGGTCACAATCCCCGCCTCCTTAGCTCAGTCGGTAGAGCGTTTCACTCGTAATGAAAAGGTCGCCAGTTCGATTCTGGCAGGGGGCTCCATTTCCGGGGATTTCCGGGGTTCTCCTCTTTGGCAGACCGCCATCAGACCCAGCTCTTCGACTGCCGCGAAGAGGGTCCCGTCGTTCTGCTTCACAGCAACGGCTTGCAAGACCATCGCCTTCATAGCCGCCTCCGGTGCCGGAACGCCGTTTCCTGGGCAGGCACCAAAACGACTGCTTGCTGCCCCTTCATAGTGATGAGAAAGCTCCGGCCCCGTGTCGCCTGACGGAGATAGTGCCAGGCATGACGCCCCAACTTGGTCACTGTGATGGTGTGCATGAATCCACCCTCTTCCAGTTGCCGCTGACAGACACTTGCCCTAGTTGTGGGCGCGGATGGCTACTCTGTCTTGTCATGGATGCAGAGATGGATCGACAGCGGGCCAGCGATCTGCTGGCACGCATTGCAACCCTTCGCGGCGCAGATCCCGCATTTGAGCTCACCCCCCGGGAGCTGATTCTGGGAGCATACGTCGACGGATTTCCACGGCAAGAGCTGATCCAAGCGCTAAAGAACTTTCCTTGAGGCTTCGGCGTCGACGCTCCCGGACCACATGACGGGCGACTACCGGGTACCAGGTACCAGGTACCCGGTAGTCGCCGCCTACGTCAGAACTTGATCACTCAGGAAGAGTTCACCGAGATCAAGGCGGGCGTAGGGGAACGCCCTGAATCGTCTCAATAGGAGCGGCCCCGCGCACCGAAACAGGAAGCCCCCCAGAATGACGCTTGGCCCGCTACCTGACCTGGATGTCTCCGACCACTTCCCAGGAGTAATCCTGAATCTTCCAGCGGCCGTCTTCCAACCCCAAGGTGTACTGCGACTGGATGTCCATTGATCCGGTCCGGCCATCAGCCAGTTCCACCGTATTGTCGTCTTGGGTAGTCAGCACCACCGCGTGCGTGGGATCGTTTTCCCGAGGTGCATCGGTGAGGCTGATGAGGTAGTAAGGCCCTTGCATCTCCGGCTTTGCACCGTGCTTGACCGGGATCCAGGCATCCTCTGCCTTGATGTGGAACCAGACAGCGTCATCTTCGTACCCAGGCCAATCCGGGTAATCGGCCTCCCCGCCCTGGGCCGCAAAACCGGGGTGGATCGAGTACGCGAGACTCTCGCCCTCCGCCAGCTTCGGCGCCTTGCCGGCCTCCTCGGCTTTGAGGTGATCGAGTGTTTTCCGGGCGTGCTTCATGAAGGCCTTCTTCGAGGATTTGGCAACGAAGTGCTCAATGTCCTTGATGTGCCCCTCGGCCACCTCTACGGTTGCCCCGTCGATCAGCGTGTTGCGCTCGAAGCCCACCCAGCGCAACTGCGCAGCAGTCCGGATTGCCCCGGCCAGGTCGACTCCCTCTTGATCTGCGCCGGGCTCAAACAAGTAGTAGAACGCCGACTTCGGGTCCTTGGCCGCCTGCTCGATGCTGATGATCTCAACATCGTTGTCAACCATATTGAGCGGATTTTTGGGCAGCCGGTCCAAAGGGTCTACGACCGGTGCGGCGGATGGTTCAGAGGACTGGGACTGCGCCTCGGCCGGACCGGATACAACGGCGCAACCTGCCATGCCAAAGACTGCCGCGAGGGCAATAACGTGTGCCAGAATCTTCTTCAAATGTTCCCCTGAGAGTTGCAACGGACTCCCGACTGGAGAGCCCATCTGTGGGTGGTGCGTCACATTTCTTGGTCGGACGCTTTTGCAGCCGCGGCGGCATTAGCGCTCTCGTCGAGGGCAACGGCATGACCGGGCGGTCTCTTCCGCGCTAGGGTTGGCCGCGGTCTCGGAGACGGCGGTGGTGCCGCCGGCAAGAATCAGGCTGTCCGCCGCGAGGATCGCGGCGAGCTTCCTGCATGACCTCGGCGTCTTCGTGGTCTCGTCAGCCTGGGCAATCAGCCACCGATCCAGTTGCCGTTCGTATCGCGCTGGTAGTCGTAGACCTCGGCCTCCGTGACGTTTAGCGCGCCGCCCTTCATGATGTTGAAGCTGAAGGAGGCGAATGGCGCGTGCTGGTTGACCTTGCCATCATCGCCGGTGGCCTGGAAGTCGAAGGTGGCCGTGTCTTCATCAGACACAGGGGAGAGGGCGCAACCCTGCACGATGGTCAGCGTCTTATGGTCATCGGAGAAGTACCAGCCCTCTTCGGTGTTGGCCAGATCGAGCTCGTTGACGGATGGCACCGAATCGAGTAGCCCCCAGGAACTCTTCGGTTCGTATGGACGATACTCGGCATCCGACGGCGTGTAATCTTCGACGAACGCATCCACATATGCGGGATCCGCCCCTTCCTTGAGCTTGGTAGCCGCCCACTCCTCGAGGGAATCGACTCCGAACTCGCTCCGCAGGAAGCCCCTCAGGTCTTCGGCTGCCTCCTGGCGGTATCCGTCGATCTCCTGGTTGTATTCCGCCTCGGTCTGTACGGGCCTGGACAGCTCATCGAGTCCGGCTCCGCGGTAGGTAATGGCGAGGTCGGCGGCGCAGTATTTGGACGAATTCAGATCCCGGGCCTTCGCCTTGACCTCGGAGATGAGCAACCTGTCAGCGTCCGCGCCGGCGGCCTTGATCAGAGCCTCGGGGATGCGGACGGTCAGTTCTCCCTCGGCGCCGTAGCGCGAGGTCTGAAACTCGAAAACGCCCTTCCCCGCGTGTGGATCCACGGGAGCGCCGTTCTCGAACTTGGTGTCGGCCTTGGCTTCGGCACCGGAACCAGCGCAGCCGCTAAGGACAAGCGCAACGCTTGCGGCCGCCAGGGGGAGGGTTTTCATTGACTTACGGAGCATCTCGGTGCTTTTCGCTTTCTGCTGGTCTGTGAGTGGAGCTTAATGTAGTGAAACGTGTAACTTTGCAGTGGGCCTTCCTCCTGGCTCTTGAGTTCGCGTCGGAACCACGAGGCGATCAATTGATACCGTCCAGTTCGCCCCGACGAGAGTGACTTGGCGGCGGCTTCGTGCCGATGCGCTGCGGCACAGGATGACATAGTCAGAGCCTCTGCGACGGTAGCCGCCCTGCGGTAGAAGGCCTCAACCGCCACCGCTGCAGAGGGCAGATGGCAGAGCACTGTTCAGCGCCGCCACCTGATGCTTCATCAGGGCATTCGGTTCTTTCCCGTTCCCGGCTCGCTCTCTCCAATGCCACGGCGTTAGCCGATCCGATAGGTCGTCTCGGATGAGTGGGCAATTGCTGAGCCGTAGCCGGAGCGCTTGGCTGTCACCTTGACCTTGACCTTGTAGGTGCCCTTTTGGTCCAACCTGTAGGAGGACTTCGTGGCCCCGCGCACGGCCTTGCCGTTGACGTACCACTGGTACTTGTACGAGGTCGCAGGGCCGGCCCAAGAGCCCTTCGTGGCAGTGAGCTTGAAACCGCCACCGGTGTAGCTCATGAGGGAGTCCCGCGTACTTCCGGCCGCCTCGTATTCTTCATGGACTTCGGCACTGAAACCGTGGGACTGGTCTTCGACACCGTGCCGAACCCGCTGCGACTGCCCGTGGCGGTCACGGTGATCTTCCGCCCCTTGTCTGCTGAAGTCAGTTTGTAGCTGGACTTCGTCGCTCCCTTGATAGCCTTGCCGTCACGCTTCCACTGCCAGGAGACTTTGGTGGCTTTCGGTGTCCAGCCCTTAACCGCGGCCTTCAGGGTCTTGCCGGGGATCAGGCTGCCGGTCACCTTGGGAGCGTAAGTCTTGCTGAAGGGCAGGCCGACGCTGGAAGCTGCCGTGACGGTCTGCGAATAAGGCACGGTCCGGGATGCGTAGTAGGGATTCTTGGTCGGCTTCGTGTCTGTGCCGCGAACAGTGATCTTCGAATTGACGTCGGCGGCGGCCAGCTTGTAACTGGTTTTAGTCGCGCCCTTGATTACGCTGCCGTTGCGGTACCACTGGAACAGGTCGGCGTAGGGATGTGTGACCTTCAGCGTGCTCCCGACGGCTGGTGTTCCGGTGACCTTCATCGCTCTGCCCTGGTTGTGGAACCATTCGGCTTGGCCCGCGACGTCTACAGAGTTCCAGATGAGCATGAAAACACCCTTGACGGATGGCATCGACTTGGGCAGCTTGTCGGACACGATGCTTTGTCCGTCGCTCATTCCAATGTTGTACTTGATGCGCCCAGTGGCGGCGTCGAACTGGTATGTCGGGACTTTCTTGCCAGCGGAGTTGGTCACAGTCTTGTTCTCAGGTAGGACCCAATTGCCATCCAAGTCCCGGGCGAAGCCGCCCGGGGCCCAGGAGCCCTCGGTGTGCTTGGTCCACCCGCTGTCCTGCGAGATCACCGAAAAGTATTGGAGCTTTTTGAGCGCGGACAGAGGCCGGAAGTTTGCTTGCTGATAGCCGTCGTCCATGAGCTCGAGTGTCTGCAGGTTGGGCACGGCTGCAGCGAGGCCCTTCAGGTCCTTCACTGGCACGTTGAATACCGTCAGGTCCTCAAGGTTCGGAGCCGCTTTCAGTCCGCTGAAGTCCGTGAGCTTTGAGGCGTTAATACCGAGGAACTTGAGGGACGCAGGCAGGGTAGGCAGCCTGGTCAAAGTGGTGTTTTGATTGTTATACGTCTCGGATCCGCCCAGTTCCCCTAGCTCAAGGAGGTACAGGCCGGTGAATCTGCTCAGGTCGACACCGTTAGGAAGGGTCCTGCAGGTCATGCGACCAACCTCGTCAATGCTGGTCGCATCTTTATCATGGTTGACGCAGCCGGCTGGCAGCGCGATGGCAGCCTCTGCGGGTACGGCCGTCAGACACGCGGCGAGTACGGAGAGGGCTGCCATGGCGGCGCCCATGCGGAATTTCTTCATCGTGTTTCCCCAACGCTGAAAGGGTTGCCCCGAGTCGTAGTCAATATGTTGCGGCTGCTTCTCTGCACAATCGGCCGAGTGCTGACGGTGGTTAGACAGGGCGGTGCGCCAGCCGATGTCTTGCCACTGAAGTCGGAGCTTGAGGATGTCGATCTTCGCTGGGCGGAGGGCCGCCTCACACCTGCAAAGGTCCGGCTGTTTGGGGAGGAGCCCAGCGACCGCATGCTTCGGACAGGACTCTATTGGACCCGGCGGTCAAAAGCGGTGGTTCAGGCCGCGGTAGCAGTAGCAGCCTCGGGGCTGCGCAGGAGCCAGGCAGCAGCATTCGCGGCGGCCCGTTCGCCGTGCCCGCGGAAGAGTAGGCGGGCCTCGGCCTCGGCACGGAAGACCTCCGCGGCCTCGTCGGTCAAGGCGCGCCGGCCCAACTGGGCCCGCAGCCTGGCCAGCCAAGCCTTTTGCTGATCGGCCGGCGCGTCGACGGCCGGAAAGTCGCCCCGGGTCGCCCCGATGTAGTCCAGGGCAGCACCGGCCTTCACCCGCAGGGCCCGATCCCTGGGCGCATCCTCGACCTCGGCGCCGGCCAGGATCCTGCAAGAGCTTAATGAGCAAAGTCGACGCCGATTCCACCGGGCATTTCGTGCAAGTCGGCAAACGCCGAGCGGACCTTCCAGCTGACCGAGGACTGGGTGACGGGAATGCTGCTAAGCCGCTGGGCATACGCCCGCTGGCTTGCAAAAGGAAATCTGAAATGACAGCCGATATCCCAGAGGGCGTTAGCGATATGGTCGACGCCCTGACCGAACTCATGGTCGCCAGCATCGCGGGACATCCGGATGACCCGGGGGTTGTTCGCCGCTGGGCGACGGGTTTGGCTGCGCCGGACGCCGACGAGCGGCAGCGACTGGAAACCGCTTGGGAGGCCTTCCTGTGCATACAGGGGCATCACGAGCGTGCTGCAGCGCAGCGGTTCCTCCTCTCACCAAATCCCCGCACGGACTACAAAACTCCAATCGCGGCCATTCGGGCCTGCGAATACAACGCGGTCGTAGCAGCGTGCAATCGGCGCTGGAAAACGAAACTTATGACGGGTGATGCGTCTCGAGTAATGCAATGCGTTTCGGGCCATGACGGAGGCATGGACTGCGAAGAACCCGAGAGCGATCAGTTGGAGCTGGAGGATTTAGTCCGCCCGCCGGATCCACACTGAATCTGCACAATCACTGTCATCGCTGGCAGCCGAGCTTGGAATAGACCGCGATTCTGGGGTGGGCTCGAAGGAGCCAGACTGAGGCCCAGGCCCTAGGCCATGATCGCCTTAACACGCCACAGCGCTGCGTTAGGATACAACAATCTGCCTTCTATCTACCTGGCTCACACGAATACTCCATCTACAGTAGGGAATCTACATGAATTTCAGAAAAGGGATGCCGCTGGTTTTAGCGGCTGCTGTCCTTTGCTCTGGCGGCGGCGTTGCCGCAACAGCTTTCACTGCTCCACCGGCCTACGCAGCTACTGTCCTGCCGCAAGCGCCAAACGCTCCAACCTCGTTACAAGCATCAGAAATGTCCTTTGACTCTGCTGTGCTTACTTGGAACAAACCAGCAGGACTGGCCGGGGAAGGTTACGGCTATAGTGTGGTTTTGAAGAAGAACGGAAACATTGTTCTCAGTACTGGTCTCAACGCTAATTCCAACACTGTTTCGTTCTCTCTCAGAGATTTGACTGAAAACACAGCCTACACTGCGGAAGTTACTGCTGACGCCTGGGGTGGTAGCGACCTCGTTCAATCACCCGCAGCAACCCTTAGTTTCACCACCACTGTGAAAGCTGACACGGTATCAGTGAAAACCCCGGAAGTGAGTTTCCTTGGAAGCCCCCGGCATCCGGGTGGGGTTACAAATAATACTGTCGACTTGACTTGGGCAGCGCCCGCTTATGTTGGCAAACTGGTTGATTACACTGTCACCATCAAGACAGGCACCAAAGTTGTGAAAACTGCTAGCATGCAGCCGGGGGGTGGGGTTTTTGGTAGTGTGTGGTTTCAGTACGATGGTTTGACTCATAGCACTACTTACACTGCGGAGGTAGTCGCTAACGCTGTTTCTCCTAGCGGAAAGAAAGCTTCTTCCGCTCCGAAGGTTGTCAAATTCACTACTCTGAAGAACCCTGCTGCGAACATTTACAATTTCTCAGCATCACCTGCTAATGTCCTCGGGGACCGGCTCACAATGGTGTGGAAGAAGCCTGCAACTGACGGGACAATCACCGGTTATCGAGTAACAGTTGAAGAGCGCGGCAAGGTTGTTAAAACCATCAACGGCATCAGCCCGAATGCTACCTCACAACTGATTACAGGTTTGAAGGAAAACACTAGCTACTATGTGACAGTGTTCGTTGAATCTGTTTCTGATGACGGTCAGCATAAAGCTCTGGAATCAAGCGGTAAATATGTGAGCACAGGCTTTACTGCTGCTTCTCAGGTGAAGGTAGCTGCACCTGTCATCACGCAAACTTCCACTACCGTTAACACTGCAACTGCGGCCTGGAGCAAACCGGCTGTGACCGGCAAGATTGTCAATTACACTGTGACTTTGCAGGAAGGCACATATGCTCAGGGACGGTACGAAAATAAGAACACCACAACTTTCACGACCACCAACACCGCAATGACTTTCAAGAGATTGAAGGAAGGTCTCACTTACACGGTCTATGTGAAAGCTAACGCAGTTTCCGCTAACGGAAAGTATAAGAAGTCTTCCGCTGCTGGGTACAAGCAAATGACTACCATCAATCCTTGGAAGGTGGCTGTAAGCGCACCATCTTCAGTGAAAGCTTCCTCTTCAACTGGAAGTGTCACTGCTTCATGGGGCAAGCCTGCTGTTACCGGAAAGCTCACAAGCTACACTGTAACATTGAAGCAAGGCAGCAAAACTGTGAAAACCTACACCACTACGAAGACTTCACAAACTTTCACCGGATTGAAAGATAACACCAGTTACACCGTGCAGGTTAAAGCTAATGCTAGCTCTTTGAACGGCAAATTGAAGAAGTCGTCTTCAACAGCGAGTAAAACAGTGAAGACGGCTGTGTTACCTGTGAAAGTGGCTGCGCCGAAATCTTTAAAAGCAGCAGCCGGTAACGGGAATATGGAGGTTTCTTGGAAGAAGCCTGCTGTTACCGGCAAAATCACCGGCTACACCTTGACTCTGAAACAGGGAGCTAAAACTGTTAAGACTCACACCACAGTCGGCACCGATGTGGTTTTCACGAGGCTGAAGCCGAACACCAGCTACACGGTGTACGTGAAAGCGAACGCTAAATCTGCTGACGGGAAGCATAAGAAATCATCTTCCGCTGTTCGTAAAACTGTGAAGACGTACCCGCTACCTAAGCGCGATGGTGGAAGAGGTGGGGGTGTTATCCTTTTCCCCGATGGCGGTTCTAACGGCGTCTGCTGGGCCAGCAACGGAATGGGCGGTCTAATGCCCTGCCCGAATCAGGTGCCCGTGTAAAATAGGTGAGAACGAAGAAATAGAATCAACAGGTTGGGTCCAGAGCAAAGGTTTGGACCCAACCATTTTTTACTTATGTGAGGGGAAGACGAAAAGTGCAAGAAAATTTTTCTTCCCTCTTGAACTAGCGGCCGTAACCCGCCGAGTCACCGTGACGCAAGGTTTGGCGAGGTCACCAAGGTCAGCTTTGCGGGCAAAGCGTTGTCCTTCAAGAAGACATCCACGACTGTGATCGTCACACTGCCCCGCTCCTCGGCTCGGGGCCTATACAGCTTGGCAGTCGCTTCGGCCGCTCGAAGCTCCCGTACGTCCGTGGCTGTCGCCAAGGAGATCGATGATGAATCCCGCGCCTACATCCTCAGTGAACTACGCAAAGGATGTGCCCCCACACGGGGTTTTCGCGCTTACCGCACCGCTTCAGAAGAACTGAACTATTCGGTTATCACCCTGGACGAAGCTGTGGATCAGTTCCACATTGCCGATGCCTCTTGCCCGCCGAGGCCAGCATCTCCTACGCCAAGTCCACTTAGGTCGATAACAAGCGCGAGGTCGGGAAACTCAGGCCTTCCGCCCGCGGCATTCCCTATATCAGATACAACACCGACCTGTGGCCCGGCAACCTCGCCTTGGGCAAGTCCTACAAGCAGTCGACTCCGACGCGAAGGGCGAAATCAATACCTCTAGTCCGTGCGCGCACCTCCGACATCAAACTCCCCATTACAAGTATCCGCTCGCCTACGAAGCCCTGAATGGTGCCATCACCCTCACATAATCGGCCTTACCGCTCACAGGACTGGCTGCCGACATCTGGGCGGCGGCATCAGCACCGGGCGGGGTTTCGAAGTGCTCGACTCCGACGTCGGCTTCATGCCAACTCCTCTGCGGTTCTGTGCGGCGCCATCCGGGCCAGCCCTGCTGAGTAGTCCGGGACCAGGGCTGCGCGAGCGATGTACCACTTCGCGGTCGTAGCCTCCGAGGCATGACCCAGCTGCAGCGAAGCGGATTTGGCGTCAAAATGCTCGGCCAGCTGCGTAGCCACGGTTTTGCGGAAGAGGTGCGGGGTGATCTTTTCGGTGATCCCCGCCGCGTTAAGTGCCCGGGCGAGGTTTTTGCGAAAGTTGGACGGCCGCACGAACGTTCCGTTGCGGGTTGCGAACACCGCCCCCGTCGGGGTTGCCAGGGCGTTTGCCCAGCGGCGCAGCAGCATTCCCGTCACCCAGTGCTCGGTCAGCTGGAAGGTCCGCTCTGCGTTTGCCGACTTGCCGAATTCCTGGCGGAAGAAAGCTCGTATCCTCCACGAGCGTTCCGCTCACCGTCACCGTCACCATGCCGTCCAAAAAAGCGACGTCCTCCCAGCGGACAGCCAGCGCCTCCCCGATCCGCATCCCCGTGGCTGCCAACAACGTAACAATGTCCCCCGTCCGACTGGTAGGCTTCGGTCCGCCAACCCCTGGCTCGACCTGGCGTTGCTCGACAGCACGGTGAACGGCCGCTACCGTTGCCGGATCCATAGCTGCCGGCCGCCGGCGTTTCTGCGGCACACGCGAAACCGACTTGACCGGGTTGTCGTTCCGGTAACCCTGGCGCACTGCGTAATCAAGCACCTGCTGGAATATCCCCTTGGCGAGATCTGCGGTCCGGAATCCTTTCCCCGCCACCTTGTCGTAGAGGCTGTGGATGGCTTCTTCACACATCGGGGTTGAAAGGTCCGCAACAGAGACGGCGCCCAGCAGCGGCAGGATGTGATGCCGGAGGTTCTTGTCGTACTTTCTCCACGTCTGAGGGCGCAGCCCCTCTGTCGGCGAGGAGCCCGACTGGCTGTGCGGATCGATGTGCTCTGGTGCCGGCCTGTTGTTTTCCAGCCAGGCATGGACCAGGGCGTCCACGGTCAGCCCAGTTTTCACCTTGTCTGCCGCGCTGTGCGCGTCTTTTTCGGCCTGCTTGATCGCAGCGCGGACCGCCTGCTCGGCGCCGCCCTTTGTCCGATACTTCCGTTTGACCTCCCTCAGCTTCCCCTCGTCGTTGCGGTAACGGGCCCGGGCAACCCAAACGCCCTCGGCCTCGCGGACAGCAGTAATCGCCTGAGGGGACCAGGCAGGTGTTTTTGCCCGCCCCATTAGGCTGCGCTCCGGTCCCGGGCGGTGACCCATGCGTCGACGTCTGCCCGGCGGTACAGGACTCGCCCGCGGTTGGGGCGGTAGGCGATGGGGCCCACTCCCCGTGAATGCCAGTTGGCGAGGGTCTGGGTGCTCAACTGGAGCTGCTCGGCAGCTTCCTTGCGGGTCATCCAAGTGGTGGGCTCTTGTGATGTGTTTTCCTGCATGACCGCTTCTATGCAGCCGGATCCAAAACGGGTATTGCGCTTTCGGTTGAACTCGTCATGACACGCTTTGCGACACGTTTTGACTGGTAACTCCCGGTAACTCCCGGTAAGAGTGCTGGGGCGAAAATCCCCTAGATTCTGCGGAAAGAGGGTTTTTCGGTAAGCAACGGTACTGGCCGGTAACCCCTTACCTGTTGAGAAAAGGTCGCCAGTTCGATTCTGGCAGGGGGCTCCATCGAAGCTCTCCGCACGGCAGGCAGCCGGCGGAGGGCTTTTTTGTTTCCCGGCTTCCGCCGCGTAGGCAGGCTGTGGGTCAGTGTTTCAGGCCGGCCAGCAGGCGCTCGGCATCGGCCAGGTCCGCGAGCACGACGGCGGCGCGCCGGCGCACGTTCTCGACGCCGGCTTCGTAGCCTTGGCTGCCGCCGAGCCTGACCATCGCCGCGGCCTGTGCGGCCGCCGCCAGGGAGTTGCCTGCCCTGGAAAGGCTGCGGTGGACATCTGCCAGCACGCCGCCGGGAATATCCAGTCCGTCGGTGGGATGCAGCGACTGGGCGGTCGTGCAGCAGCTGCGCACCCGTGGCAGGAGGCCGGCGAGCTGGTCGGCTACCGGCAGCAGCTCGCCGTAGAGGCCGTCGTCCTCCACACCCTCGAGGACCTGGTGGTAGCGCTCCAGGGCGCGCCGGAAGCGGTCGTGCGCGCGGCGCCAAATGCCCTTGCCGAGTTCTTTATCCTCCCGGCGGGCCTGCCGGGCGGCACCGAAGAGCGCCACCGGCCCTACAGGTACTGTCCGGGTCCGGCGTGCCGTTCGCCGCCCTGCACCGAGCCGGCGTTCTCCCCCTCGGCTCCGGTGGCCCGTCGCGGTTCACCGTCGTCGCCAATCACGACGCCGGGCGCGATCATGGTGCCGGGCGGCAGCTGGCGCATTTGCATGCGGGCCGCCATCTGCTGGTTGAGGGCCTGCTGGGCCGCGATGGCGGTCTGGATGCCGTGGAAGAGGCCCTCCAGCCAGCCGACCAGCTGCGCCTGGGCGATGCGCAGCTCGGCGTCCGACGGCGTGGAATCGTCGGTGAACGGCAGGTTGATCCGGTGCAGTTCCTCGATCAGCTCCGGTGCCAACCCGTCCTCCAGCTCCTTGACGGACCGCTCATGGATTTCGGCCAGGCGGACCCGGGCTGCGTCGTCGAGCGGGGCGCTGCGCACTTCCTCGAGCAGTTGGCGGACCATCGTGCCGATCCGCATAACCTTCGCCGGTTCATCGACCAGGTCGGCCAGCGCCGAATTGCCGCGGCCTGGCCGCCGCGCGGCGGGACCGGGCCCCGGGCTCGAGGGCTCTCCGCCGGCCGGGCTGTGGCCGCTGGGCAGCGCGGGGAGGATGACCGGTTCTGCCGGCTGCGGCGTCTGCTCTTCGCTCATGTTTTCATCTTGCCAGAGACGGACAGCGGGCGCAGAGCATATCCGACCCCGGTCAGCAGCAGCGTCCCTGCGGGTTGTTCTCCTGCCGGTCCGTCTTGTCCCGCCAGAACTCGCGCTCGCTCATCGGCTCCGTGCCGGGATGTGCCCGCCGGTGGTGCCGAAGATAGTCCTGGTAGGCGTGCTCGCCCATCACCCCTTGGAAGAACCAGGCGAACCTCTGCCAGCCGCTCCGGGCGCGGGGCCAGATGACGCCGGACATCAGTGGCCCGCCTTGGCCCGCCCGGTGTCGGCCGGCAGTTCGTTCCATTGCCTTTCCAGTTCCTTCTCCGGCCGGCTGGCCAGGAGGCCGGCCGGCGCGTAGATGGCGGAGACCACCGCGGGGTCCTCGTGCGAGGGTTCCCCGCCCAGCCGCCAGGACTTGTAGGTGGCGATGAGGGCGGTGGCGATGACGATGATGGTCAGCACCACGAACACGATGGACAGCGTGCCCTGCACCGCGGTGTTGCGGACCACCGCCTCCATTTCCGCCACTGAGGCGGCGTTTCCGAGGCTCGTCTCGCCGGCAGCCAAGGCTTCGCGGTGGGCGATGTGGTTTGCCCAGTAGCCCACCTTCACATCCGAGCTGAAGATCTTCAGGATCGAGGCCCAGATGGTGATCACGGCGGCGAAGGCCAGCGGCAGCCCGATGATCCACAGATACTTGAACGCCCCGCGCTTGGCCGCGATGGCCAGGCAGACCGCGAGCGCGATGGCCGCCAGCAGCTGGTTGGCGATGCCGAAGAGCGGGAAGAACGTGTTAATGCCGCCCAGCGGATCGGTGACGCCCAGGATCAGGATGTAGCCCCAGCCCGCCACCATGATGGCCGTGCAGATCCAGACGCCGGGGCGCCATGACATGTTCTTGAACTTCGGCAGGACGTTGCCGACGGTGTCCTGCAGCATGAAGCGGGCCACGCGGGTTCCGGCGTCGACCGCGGTGAGGATGAACAGCGCCTCGAACATGATGGCGAAGTGGTACCAAAAGCCCATCATCCCGATGCCGCCGATCAGTCCCTGCATGATGTGTGCGAGGCCGACGGCGAGGGTGGGCGCGCCGCCGGTGCGCGAAACCACCGATTCCTCGCCGACGTTGCTGGCCAGGTCGGTGAGCATGTCCGGTGTCAGGTTGACGCCGGCCAGGCCCAGGCCATTGACGAAGGCGACCGCGCCTTCCACCGTGCCGCCGGTGGCCGCCGCGGAAGCGTTCATTGCGAAGTAGATGCCGCGGTCAATCGAGATGGCCGCGACCAGCGCCATGATGGCCACGAAGGACTCCATCAGCATTCCGCCGTAGCCGATGAAGCGGGTCTGCCTCTCCTTCTGCACCATCTTCGGCGTGGTCCCGGAGGAGATCAGCGCGTGGAATCCCGAGAGTGCGCCGCAGGCAATGGTGACGAAGAGGAAGGGAAACAGCGAACCTGCCACCACGGGCGCGTCGTCGCGGCCGGCGAACTCGCTGAACGCCGGCACGTTGATCTCCGGGCGCACCAGCACGATGGCCAGCGCCAGCATCAGGATGGTGCCGATCTTCATGAACGTGGAGAGGTAGTCGCGCGGGGCCAGCAGCAGCCACACCGGCAGTACCGCCGCGATGAAGCCGTAGATGATGATGCCCCAGGCGATGGTGGTCCGGTCCAGCGTGAAGACCGCCGCGCCCCACTCGGTGTCCGCGATCATCCCGCCGCCGATGATGGCGGCGATCAGCAGCACGAAGCCGATGAGGGAGACCTCGCTGACCTTGCCCGGCCGGAGGAAACGCAGGTAGATGCCCATGAAGATCGCAATGGGGATGGTCATCGCCACCGAAAAGACACCCCAGGGCGACTCGCCCAAGGCGTTTACCACGACCAGGGCCAGGATCGCCACGATGATGATCATGATGGTCAGCGTGGCGATCAGGGCCGCGGTGCCGCCGATAACGCCGAGTTCCTCGCGGGCCATCTGGCCCAGGGAACGGCCGCCCCGGCGCATGGAGAAGAACAGCACGAGGTAGTCCTGCACCGCCCCGGCCAGGATCACGCCCACGATGATCCACAGGGTGCCCGGCAGGTAACCCATCTGCGCCGCGAGGATAGGTCCGACCAGCGGACCGGCGCCCGCGATGGCGGCGAAGTGGTGGCCGTAAAGCACGCGGCGGTCCGTTGCGACGAAGTCCTTGCCGTCCGCGTTGTACTCCGCCGGCGTCGCCCTCAGGTCGTTGGGGCGGGTGAGCTTGTTCTCGATGAACTTGGAGTAGAACCGGTAGGCGATGAAATACGTGCAGACGGCCGCGAAGACGAACCAGATTGCGTTAATCGTTTCGCCCCGCGAAAACGCGAGAATGCTCCAACTCACGGCCCCGAGCAGGGCAATGGCCACCCAGATCACGATCTTGGTCGGGGTCCACCTGTGGGCCTCGGCGTCCGCGGCCGGATCCAGCGCTACCGGCGGGAGGGTGGGATCCTGCACCAGGACGTCGGATCCGGGACCATTCCTTTCGGGTTGCCCGGGCCGGGGTCCGCTGAATTTCTCGCTCATGATGCTCCCCTCATGGAACGCCGTCCGCTTTCACGAAGCACCGTAGCAGCGACGCCGCTCGGAGGGAACGGGAAGGTCGATTTCAGGAGGTAGTGAGCAGGATCTTGCCGGTGTGTTCGCCGGAATCGAAGTACTCGTGGGCCGCCGCCGCCTCCGACAGGGCGAACGTGCGGTGCACCTGGGGTTTGACGTCGCCGGAGACGACCAGCGGCCAGACATGCTCGGCGACCGCCCGCACGATGGCGGCTTTCTCCTCCGCGGGCCTGGCCCGGAGGGTCGTGCCGATGACCGCACCCCGTTTGGCCATCAACTGGCCGAGGTTCAGTTCGGCCTTGGCCCCGCCCAGCAGCCCGATCACCACCAGCCGCCCGGAGGTGGCGAGCGCGTCCACGTTGCGCTGCAGGTATTTGGCACCCACCACGTCCAAAATGACGTCGGCGCCCCGGCCTCCGGTGGCGTCCTTGATCCGTTCCACGAAGTCTTCCTCGCGGTAGTTGATCAGCACCTCGGCACCCAGCCCGCGCGCGACGTCGAGCTTTTCCCGGCTGCCGGCCGTCACGGCAGGGATCGCGCCGAAAGCGGCAACCAGCTGGACGGCCATCGTGCCGATGCCGCCGGCGCCGCCGTGGATGAGCACCGTTTCCCCGGCCTGCACGCCCGCGGCCATGAAGAGATTGGAAAAGACGGTGGCCGCCACCTCCGGCAGGGCCGCGGCCGTCACCACATCGATTCCCCGCGGGACCGGCAGCACCTGACCCGCCGGAACCGCCACCTGCTCGGCGTAGCCGCCGCCGGCCAGGAGGGCACATACTTCGTCGCCCACCCGAAGCCCGCCGACCCCCGTGCCGACCGCCGATACCCGGCCCGACACTTCCAAGCCGGGGATCTCGGACGCACCGGGCGGCGGCGGGTAGACGCCCAGGCGCTGCTGGACGTCGGCGCGGTTCACTCCCGCGGCGGCGACGTCGATCACCACCTCGCCCTCGGCCGGTTGCGGTGCTTCGGTCTCCCGCATGTTCAGGACCTCGGGTCCGCCTGCTCCGTCGTAGAAAACCGCCTTCATACCAGCCTTTCGCCTTGTCCGGGGCATCAAAACCCCGGTGCCTGCGCGCTTTGCCCGGGTAGACCCCTCCGTGTCAGACTACAAGGTGAGGAAGGTTGTCCGAGCGGCCGAAGGAGCTGGTCTTGAAAACCAGTAGGCGGTAACCCCGTCTCATGGGTTCAAATCCCATACCTTCCGCTTCCAGCAGGTGTCCGGGCCGTTTCGCCCGGGCACCTGCTGCATTTGGCTCCCACACCGGGCCGCGGTCCCGGGCCCGTCGGGCGCATGGTCCGGACGCCGGCCATCCGGCGTCAAGTATTCTGGCCCGGCGCTCCCCCGGTATACCCTCGGCTAGGAGTCGTTCGCACCAAAGCTTGAGGAGTCCACCCGTGCCCAGCCAGCCAGCACCCGTCCGCCGCCCCCTCAAGGCGGCCACCGCCGTCGTCCTTCTGGCGCTGCTTAGTGGCTGCGGGGGTGAAACGGAGGAACCGCCGCGGGATGAGTCCGGTGCGGTGACGGAGGCCGCCGCGGCCGGCGCCTACGCGATCAAGGTGGGCGACTGCCTGAACAATCCGGACACCGACCGCCTGACCGAGGTGGAGTTCGTGCCGTGCGACCAGGCCCACGAGCTGGAGGCGTTCGCCGCCAGCAACCTGCCGGAGGGCGATTTTCCCGGCGACGAGGAAGTGGCGGCCAAGGCCGAGGAGTTCTGCGTGGCCGAGTTCGAGGCCTTCGCCGGCATCCCCTACGACGATTCGGCACTGGAGCTGACCTACCTCAACCCGACCGAGGCCAGCTGGACCGGCGAGGAGGACCGGGAGCTGCTGTGCCTGCTCGGGGAGGAAGGCTCGAAGCCCGTCACCGGCACGCTGAAGGACGCCCGGCGGTAACGTCCCGGCCGTCGCCCCGAATGTACCTTCCCGGTGGCAGCTCCGCCTAGCTTCCCAAAGCTAGCTACCCGGACGCCGCCCCAACCCTTCCTGTCAAGAGCGGGAGCCGTTCCGCGGCGAATTTAAACGTTCTTTCGCAGAAGTCTTCCACTGCTTCTGGCCCTCGGGTAACCTCCCGTTCATCCGTGCCCGCTGGACTGGGGGCGGTGCGCTCTGTGCACCGTGCAACCAGCTGTGCCGCAGCCCTTCCCTGCGGTTCGAGGAGCATTACTTCCACCTGAGAGATAGGGCCACATGGCTACTTCATCACCGAAGACCGCGCTGGCGGCGGTCCTGACGGCAGGCTTGGTGGCGGCGCCTTTCGCCGCGTTGCCTGCGCACGCGGCCGACCCGGTCGAGCTGAACCTGCTGAGCATCAACGATTTCCACGGCCGGATCGACGCGAACACCGTCAAGTTCGCCGGCACCGTGGAGCAGCTCCGCGCGCAGAACCCCGAGGGGACGCTGTTCACCTCCGCCGGCGACAACATCGGCGCCTCCGTCTTCGCGTCCTCCACGCAGCAGGACCAGCCGACCATCGATGTGCTCAACGCCCTCGAATTGGCGACGACGGCGGTGGGCAACCACGAGTTCGACGGCGGCTTCGCCGACCTGACCGACCGCGTGGCCGCCGCGTCCGACTACCCGCAGCTGGGCGCCAACGTGTACCGGGCCGGCACCACGGATCCGGCCCTGCCCGAGTACGAGCTGGTCACGGTCAACGGCGTGAGCGTCGGCGTGGTCGGAGTGGTCACGGAGGAAACCTCCTCGCTGGTGTCCCCGGGCGGGATCGCGGACCTGGAGTTCGGCGACCCGGTGGACGCCGTCAACCGGGTGGCGGCCCAGCTGACCGACGGCGAAGGCGACGAAGCCGACGTCATCATCGCGTCCTTCCACGAGGGAGCGAACACCAACACCGATCTGGGCGGCGCGGTGGGCGCCAGCGCCGTGTTCAACCGGATCGTTAACGAGACCAGCCCGGACGTGGACGTCATCTTCAACGGCCACATCCACCAGGCCTACAGCTTCGACGCCCCGGTCCCGGGTGCGGAGGGCAAGACCCGGCCCGTGGTGCAGGCAGGCTCCTACGGCGAGAACATCGGCCAGGTGCAGCTGAGCTATGACGCCGCGTCGGACGAGGTCGTGGCGCACACTGGGGCTGTGGTGCCGCGGACCAAGACCGCGGACGGTGACTTGGCGGCCGCGTACCCGCGGGTGGCCGCGGTATCCTCGATCGTCCAGGCCGCACTCGAGCACGCCGCGGAGATCGGCGCCCAGCCGGTCGGCTCCGTCACCGCCGACATCACCACCGCGTTCCTGCCCGACGGGCCGGATGCCGGCACCGAGCCGGACCGCGACGACCGCGCCTCGGAATCGACGCTGGGCAACCTCGTCGCCGACTCGCTGCTGGCGTCGCTGTCTTCCGCCGAACGCGGCGGCGCGCAGATCGGCGTGGTGAACCCCGGCGGCCTGCGCAACGAGCTCTACTACGCGCCCGACGGCACCGTCACCTACGCCGAGGCCAACGCGGTGCTGCCCTTCCTGAACAACCTGTGGACCACCACGCTGACCGGCGCGCAGGTCGAGGCCATGCTGGAGCAGCAGTGGCAGCGCACCGCCTCCGGCGACGTGCCGAGCCGCGCCTACCTGCAGCTTGGCCTGAGCAAGAACGTCAACTACACATACGACCCGGCCCTGCCCGAGGGGGAACGCATCACCGGCGTCTGGGTCAACGGCGAACCGCTGGACCCGGAACGCGGCTACCGCGTGGGCACCTTCAGCTTCCTTGCCCAGGGCGGCGACAACTTCCACATCTTCAACGACGGGACCGACACCCGCGACTCGGGCCTGGTGGACCGCGACGCGTGGATTGCCTACCTCCGGGGCAACAGCCCGCTGTCCCCGGACTTCGCCCGGCGCAGCGTGCAGCTCACCGGCGCGCCGGAGTCCGTCAGTCCCGGCGAAAAGGTCAGCGTGCAAGTGGCCAAGCTGGACCTCACGTCGCTGGGCGCCCCGGTGACCACCGAGGTGTCGCTGGCCTACGTCGACGCCGCGGGCACCAGCACCACGCTGGGCACCTTCCCGGTGACCGACGGCGCTGCCTCCATTGAGTTCACCGCACCGTCCGCGCTGGACGGCGGCTACTTCACATTGACCGCGGATGCGTCCGGAACCACCTTCCGGCTGCCCACCACCCTCATCGCCGGAGACACCAGCGCCGGCCATGTAGTGATCAACGAAGCCTATCTGTCCGGCGGCAGCGCCGGCGCGGCCTACCGGAACAAGTTCGTGGAGTTGTACAACCCCACGGACGCCGACATCAGCCTCGACGGCTGGTCGCTGCAGTACCGCTCGGCCACCGGCACCGGAAACCCCAGTGCCGTGGCGGAGCTGTCCGGCAGCATCAAGGCCGGCGGGCACTATCTGGTGCAGGCCAACTCCAACGGCAGCGCCGGCGAAGACCTGCCGGAGCCTGACCTGGTGACCGGCATGGCCCCGTCCGGCACGAGAGGCACCCTGGTGCTGTCGAACCAGGCCGGTGCGGTGGCGGACCTGGGCACCGGCTCGGTCGTCGACCGTGCCAACGTGGTGGACCTGTTGGGCTACGGCACCTCGAACACCTTTGAAACCGAAGCGGCCCAAGCGCCGGACAACAACCAGGACGTGCGGTCGCTGAACCGCGCCGAAGGAACGGACACCGACAACAACTCCGCGGACTTCAGCCTCAGCGAAGACATCACCCCGCAGGGCACCGGCGGGGGCGACGGCGGCGGTGATCCCGAACCGCTGCCGCGGTCCGTGGCCATCGCCGACATCCAAGGCACCGGCATGCAGTCCCCGCTGGCCGGCCAGACCGTGACCACCCGGGGCGTGGTCACCGCCGCCTACGCCACGGGCGGCTTTGACGGCTACTACATCCAGACGGAAGGCACCGGCGGTGACACCGACGCGGCAGCCCGGACGGCGTCCGATGCCGTCTTCGTCTACTCCCCGGCCACCGTCGGCCAGGTAGAGGCCGGCGACTTCGTGGAGGTCACGGGCAAGGTCAGCGAGTTCCACGGGCTGACCGAGCTCACGGTGGCCGCCGACGGACTGAAGCTGCTCACCGAGGCGGCAGCGGCCCCGAAGGCGGCCGCCATCGGTTGGCCCGCCAGCGACGACGAGCGCGAGAAGTTCGAGGGCATGCTGCTGGCTCCCCAGGGCGGCTTCACCGTCACCGACAACTACTCCCTGAACCAGTACGGTGAAATCGGCCTGGCCGCCGGAAACTCCCCGCTGGTGCAGCCGACCGCCGTCGGGACCTATGGTTCGGACGCGTTCTGGGCCGAAACCGAGAAGAACGCCGCCCTGGCCGTCACGCTGGACGACGGCTCAAGCGTCAACTACCTGGGCGCCGACGCCAACAAGGACATCCCGCTGCCTTACCTCTCCGCCGAGGATCCGGTCCGGGTGGGGTCCCCGGCCACATTCACCACCAACGTAGTGCTGGATTACCGGTTCGATCTCTGGCGTTTCCAGCCGCTGGGACATCTGACGGTGAAGAACGCGGAAAGCGTCCAGCCGGCGTCGTTCCAGAACACCCGCACTGATGCTCCGGAACAGGTTGGCGGCGTGAAGCTGGCCTCCTTCAACGTGCTGAACTACTTCACCACCACCGGCGATCAGGTGGCGGGATGCGGTGCCTTCACGGACCGCGATGGCAACCCGGTCACGGCCCGGAACTGCGACGCCCGCGGCGCCTGGGACGCTGCGAACCTGGAACGCCAGCAGGACAAGATCGTGGCAGCCATCAATGCGCTGGACGCGGACCTCGTGGCGCTGGAGGAGATCGAGAACTCCGCGCAGTTCGGCAAGGACCGCGACGCCGCCCTGGCCGCGCTGACCGAGGCACTGAATGCGGACCTGGGCGACACCCGCCACCACGGCAAGCATTCGGGCAAGGGGCCTCAGCACGGCGGGTGGGACTACGTCCGGTCGCCGGAGGAGCTGCCGGCGCTGGCGGATGAGGACTTCATCCGCACGGCCTTCATCTACAAGAAGGACGAGGTAAAGACGGTGCGAGAGTCGGTGATCCACAACGACACCGCAGCCTTCGCCAACGCCCGCAAGCCGCTGGCCCAGGCGTTCAAGGCCAAGAACGGCGCCTCGGATACCTTCATCGTGATTGCCAACCACTTCAAGTCCAAGGGCTCCGGCCCGAAGTCGGGCGAGAACGCCGACCACGGCCAGGGCGCCTGGAACGCCGCCCGCACCGCGCAGGCGCATTCCCTGGTGGACTTTGCGGATCGGCTGCAGGAGCAGTTCCGGACCAACAAGGTGCTGCTGACCGGCGATTTCAACTCCTACGCGAAGGAGGACCCGATCAGGGTCCTGACCGACGCCGGGTACGTCGACCAGGGCGCCAAGACCGGCGAGCACAGCTACAGCTTCGGCGGCATGGTCGGTTCGCTGGACTACATCTTCGCCTCGCCCGCCGCGGACGCGAAGGTCGAGGGCGCCGACATCTGGAACATCAACTCGGTGGAGTCGATCGCGCTGGAGTACAGCCGGTACAACTACAACGCCACCGACTTCTATGCGCCGGACCCCTACCGGGCGAGCGACCACGATCCGATCATCGTGGGCCTGGACATGGGCAAAGACAAGTAAGGCGGCAAGGCCGGTTAGAAACCACTGCGTAGGCCCTCCCCCGCCGGGGAGGGCCTACGCGCGTCCGTGGCCGGGGTCAGTACCCCGGCACCCCGCTGGCGACGACGTCGGTGCCCGCCTGTGCGGGGCCGGCCAGGCTCCTGTTGTCTGCTGCGGCCAGGATGGCGCGCGCTATCCGGTCCGCATCCTGCAGCGTACGGCCGCCGGTGTCGCCCGGCGCCCCGGCCTCGGCGGCGATCGACGTGCCCCACTGGACCGAGGACAGCTGCAGCCCGATCACATACAGGCTCCGGGCCGGATGGCCGTTTCGGTCCAGCGGACGGTAAGGCGGCAGCGTCACGTCCAGGCCCGAAGAGGTCACCGGCTGTCCGTTGGGCCCGATCATCAACCTCGGCCGGACCAAGCCGTCCTCGAGCATCCGCCGCAGCAGCGGAGACCGGTTGTGGGCCACCCGGTTGGCCGGCATCATCGCCTCCACCAGGTACGCGCCGGTGTATTCGGCGCCGTCGACCCACGGCGACGTCACCCGGAACCGGCCGCTGTCCGGGTCCACCTCGTAAACCGGTTCCGGCCCGGCGAACCGGACGATACCGGCCCGCGCCAGGGCGGCCAACTGCTCGATGCGCTGGGCCGGCGGTCCGCTCGCCAGCCCTTCGACCAGCGGTTCGAACCAGCCGCGCAGTTCGGCAAGCCACGATTCCTCCGTGATGCCGCCGTCGGCCACAATCTTCTTCAACAGCGAGCGCCCGGCGTTGAGAGCCCCGATGGCCATCTTGAGCGGATCGTCGGTGCCGCGGGCGGAACCCATGGCATCGGCATCCAGATAGTCCAGCACGGCCTGCTCGTAGTCCGCCGCGGAGGCAAACTTGCGCCCGTTGAACGGCTTGGCCAGTGCCTCCACGTCCAGCAACCGGTGCCCGGCGACCCGTTCCGACAGGTAGGCCCCCGCACGCACCAGCAGGGTGCGGCTGCCCGGCTCCGTCTTCTCCGCCAGCAGCCGCTCCAGCCCGGCCAGCAGCTCCTCCGGCGGCACGCTCAGGCACTCCGGTTCCACCCGCGCGAGCGTGGAGTAGTAGGCCCAGTAGACGTCGCGGTGCAGCATCGGCCACAGGTCGTGGTCGAAGCCGGGCTGCACGCCGGCTTCGGCATACAGGCTGGCCGCGTGCGTGGTGAAATGCCGCAGCTCCACGCCGGCCGGGATGTAGCTGTCGATCCTGGCCTTCGCCCGGTACGGCGTGCCCCGCCGGGAGCCAGCCACCAGCCGCGGTTCCTTCCCCGAAGGGACGTAGCGCAACGGCTCGGTGTCCGTCGCCGGGAGGAACCTTCCGCCGCGGCCTTCGGTGACCTGCACCATCAGGTCGAAAAAGTTCAGCCCCATGCCGCGCACCAGCACCGTGCGGTCGGGCGGGAGCCTGTCCCAGTCCACGTCGGCCGGCACATTCGGCGGCAGGTAGTTCAGGCCGTGCCGGGCCGCTGCATCCTGCAGCTGCTGCTGCTCCGGATTCAGCGCCGCGGGAACGTGCCCCAGGGCAAGCACCACGGCGTCCGCCGCCACGGTGGCACCGTCGGCCAGCTCAAGCTGCCATTCGCCGTCGTGCTCCGAGAGACCGGTGGCCTCCGCCGAATGCACGGTGAGGGACACGTCCGCCCCGGTCCGGGCGGCCAGCTGCGCGAAGGTCCAGGTCAGGTAGCGCCCGTAGAGTGCCCGGCTGGGAAAATCGGCCGGCCCCAGCGCAGCGGCCTCCTCGCGGTCGTCCTGCGGCACCTCGGGAAAGCTGCCGGCCGCGACCGCGGAGCGCCAGGCCTCGAAGGTCATGCCCGCCACCGGATCGGGGCCCACCTGTGGGGTCCCCGGGGCCGGCACCACCGTGGGGAACAGGCAGGGGGTGTTCATCAGGAACAACCGGGACTGGCCCGGCTGCCAGACATGCCCGGCGCCGGGAGGATAGGGATCGATCAGGTGGATCCGCAGGCGCGCCCCGCCGTGGGCCCGGTGGTTGGACAGCAGCCGCTCCAGCACGGAGGTGCCCCGCGGGCCGGCGCCCACGATCGCCACACGGTAACTGCCCGGATTGTCCATCCGTCTAGCCTACGGGTTGGAAACCGGCTCCCCGTGGCGGCATGCCTAGGATGGGTCCATGGCCAAGGACACCGCGCATCTGCCCCAGGACGACTTCATCTGGCTCGAGGACATCTACGGCGACAAGCCCCTGGAGTGGGCGAAGGCACAAAACCGGCTCACCGAGGCCAAGCTCGTGGACGACTCGTTCACGGCGCTGGAGGCCGGCATTCTGGAAGTCCTGGACGCGGAGGACCGGATCCCGGCCGTCATCAAGCGCGGCCCGCACTACTACAACTTCTGGCGGGACAAAGCCAACCCCCGCGGCCTGCTGCGCCGCACCAGCTGGGAGAGCTACCTGACCGATTCCCCGGACTGGGAGGTGCTGCTGGACGTCGACGCGCTGGCCGCCGCCGAGGGCGTCGACTGGGTCTATGCCGGTTCGTCCTTCCTGCGCCCGGCCGACGGCACCAGCTACCGGCGTGCCATGCTGCGGCTCTCCCCCGACGGCGGCGACGCGGTGCGGCTGCGCGAGTTCGACGTCGAGGACCGCGCCTTCGTGCCCGGCGGCTTCGACATCCCGGTGGCCAAGAGCTATGTCTCCTGGCTGGACGAGGACCACATCCTGCTGGGCACCGACTTCGGCCCCGGCTCGCTGACCACTTCCTCCTACCCGCGGACCAGCCGCATCCTGCGCCGCGGCCAGGCTCCGGAGGCTGCCACCGAGTACTTCGACGTCCCCCAAGACCACATGCTGGCCCAGGTGGGCCACGACTCCACCCCCGGCTTCGAACGGGACGTGGCGGTGGACGTCATCGATTTCTTCAACTACCGCACCTACCTGCGGCGCGACGGCGAGTGGCTGCCCATCGACGTTCCCACCGACGTGAACGTGGATCTCCACCGCCAGTGGCTGCTGCTGCGGCCGCGGGACGACTGGGAACTGGACGGCACCGTCCACCCGGCCGGGTCCCTGCTCGCCGCCGATCTGGAGGCGTTCCTGGCCGGCGACCGTTCCCTGCAGGTCCTCTTCGCCCCCGACGCGGCAACCTCGCTGCAGTCCTGGAGCTGGACCCGGAACTACCTGCTGCTCAACCTGCTGCAGGACGTCTCGTCCCGGATCCTGGTGCTGGATCCGGCCGCGCAGTGGGCCGCCTCCGAACTCCGTGACTGCCCGGCGCTGCACGCCGTGGATGCATCCGGGGTGGACGACGACGAATCCGACGACTACTGGCTGGTGGCCACCGGCTACCTCACCCCGTCGACCCTCTCGCGCGGCACCATCGGTGGGCCGGCACTGGAAGTCAAGGCATCGCCGTCGTACTTTGACGCCTCCGCCTACGAGGTCCAGCAGCACTTCGCCACCTCCAAGGACGGCACGCAGGTCCCCTATTTCCAGGTGGGCCCCAAGGATCTTGCGTACGACGGCGGCAACCCGGTGCTGCTCTCGGGTTACGGCGGGTTCGAAGTCGCGCGTACGCCCGGCTACAGCGGCACGGTGGGGCGGGCCTGGCTGGAACAGCGCAGCGAGGAGGGGCGCGGCGGCGTGTACGTGGTGGCCAACATCCGCGGCGGCGGCGAGTACGGCCCGGGCTGGCACCGGGCGGCGCTCCAGGCCAACCGGCACCGCGCCTACGAGGACTTCGCCGCGGTGGCGCAGGACCTGATGGACCGCGGGGTCACCCGCCGGGAGCGGCTGGGCTGCGCCGGCGGATCGAACGGCGGCCTGCTGGTGGGAAACATGCTGACCGGCTACCCGCACCTCTTCGGCGCGGTGTCGTGCGGGGTGCCGCTGCTGGACATGGCCCGCTACACCCGACTCTCCGCCGGTTACTCCTGGATCGCGGAGTACGGGGACCCCGAGGACCCGGCACAGTGGGAGTTCATCCGCACCTTCTCGCCCTACCACCTGCTCCAGCCCGGCACCGAGTATCCCGACACACTCATCTGGACCGCCACCTCGGACGACCGGGTGGGCCCGGTGCAGGCCCGCAAGATGGCCGCCCGGATGCAGGAACTCGGGATCGAAAACGTCTGGTTCCACGAAGCCCTCGAGGGCGGACACGCCGGCGCCAGCGACAACAAGCAGACGGCCCGGTTGCAGGCGCTCTCGCACGCGTTCCTGTGGCGCGCGCTGACCGGCTGAGCCCTTCGCGGTTTTGCTCTTGGCCCCGGATTCTGGGTAGTCTTGTGAGGCTAGCAATAGCGTATGGAGACGTGCCAGAGCGGCCGAATGGACTTCACTGCTAATGAAGGGTCGGGGTTAAACTCGACCGGGGGTTCAAATCCCCCCGTCTCCGCCCTTGGATGCCCGGTAACTCAACGAAGTTACCGGGCATCCCCCTGAAACCGAGAAAATCCCCCCACGACCTGTTAAAGTCAGGTCCAGAATGCCCCCGAACAGTTGAGCTCACGGGGATTTCGACCGAGAGGCCGAATCGCACACCGTTCTCCCGGTCTCACAAAAACGAGGGGGACGTATGGCGACGATCGAGGCTCGCAAGAACAGTGCTGGGCGGATCACGAGCTACCGCGTCGAGTGGTACGACAAGGGCACGCGGCACAGGCAAACACTGCCGACGGAGACAGCCGCGGTTCAATGGAAAGAACTGCTCGAGGCGGTCAAACACGACACCCAGGCCGCCCAAACGGCGCTACTCCGACAGGTGTCGAAGTCTCCCCGCTTCGAGGACGTAGCTCACGGGCACATCGAACGGCTTATCAACGTCGGCGAGTACACGCTCAAGCGCTACCGCGGCTACATCAAGAACCACTTCGCCGGCATCGGGCACCTTCCCGTGGATCAGATCACCGAAGACGACCTCATTCGCTGGGTCAAGAGCATGTTCAAGAAGGGGTTCCCCCAAGACCGTCGCCAACGTTCACGGCTTCATCCACGCGGCCATGAACTCCGCCGTCCGGCGCCGACTCCGCCCGGACAACCCCTGCAACGGAAGACTGCTGCCAAAGGACGACGCGACCGAAGACAAGGCCATGTTCCTCACCATGGAACAGATGAACGCCATCATCGACAACGCCGAAGAATGGCACCAGCCGATGTTGCGACTCCTGATTGGATCCGGGCTCCGGCTGGGCGAGGCGACGGCACTCAACGCGGCAGACTTTCGACTCGACGCTGCTACACCGTCTGTGCGAATCACAAAGGCATGGCAAGAGATGGAAGACGGGTGGGCCATCGGCGCCCCCAAGACGAAGAAGGCACGCCGCACCGTCGCCCTTGCCCCCTCCACCGTCGAAGCGATCCGATCGCGAGTGGAGTCCGCAAAGCGCGGGCGACCGGTCTTCAGCATTTCGCTCGAGACGGACGTCTACCCGCAGCACCGCCAATGGCTGGACGGATGGTACGCCGCAGTGAAGGCCGCGGACCTGGGACTGCATCAGCGGCCTCGAATCCACGACATCAGACACTCCCACGCATCCATGATGATCGCCGGCGGCATGAACCTGTACGAGCTCGCAAACCGGCTCGGACACGAATCGATCATCACGACCACAAAGACGTATGGCCACCTCGTGCCCGACGCCCACTTCCGCGCCGCGGCGATGGTGGAGACTGCACTCAATGGCGCTACGCCCCCGAAGGGCGAACTGCTCGCACCCGCGTAAGCGAAGGCCCCGCCAGTTTTGGCGGGGCCTTTCTCATGCCGCGAGTCTTCTTGGGACCGCCCTGTTCGCGGTGACTAGAGTGCCCCGCAGCCGGCCGACAAGTTGCGGGTAATGCCGCACCGCAGCAGTGACCCCGGCAAGGGCTGCCGGACGGCGTCACCGCTTGGCTTTTGGCCGTTGCCGCGGGCGTGACCCTCGTCGCCGGAGCCTTGGCAAGGATCGCGGCCATCCCCGGCGTAAATGCACTGCTGTCGAAGATCGGCCTCGGGGCCACACCGAGTAACTAACGACGACGCCCCGCCACTTCACTGGTGGCGGGGCGCTTCTTCGTTTTGGCGGACCTTAGCCTATGCCTTACGGCAAAGCAGATTGTCCCACGAGCCGGTTGGGTTGTAGCCGCTTTGCCCCTCGCCATTGGTGAACTCGACATAGCCATCCCCAAAGCGAGCCTCGACGAGACCCTGCGTATTGCCTAGGAACAAGCGCGCCTCAGTGCCCGGCTCAATCGTTTCAGGGATACCTTGCGCAATCAGGGGCAGGCCCGGGGTGCCTGGCTCAGTCTGGAATGTCACAAACATCTGGTCACCCGCGAGCGTCCAATCGAATGGCTCTTGCCCAACGGTACTGCTGCTGTTGTGAAAAATGCCGGTTCCGTCAGCGGCGAATTCAAATTTGTCCTCGTCGTAACCATTAGGTAAATTGCAGCTCCACGTGCCCGTGAGGTACTCGACTCGGCTGTCGCCGGCGCTTTCTCCGGCGCTTTCTCGGGCGCTTTCTCCGGCGTCTGCGCTTGCAGTACACCCTGCCAGCAGCACACCGGCTGTAGCGACCGCTGCCAAAGAAAACAGTTTCAGGCCCTTCATTTCCCCAACTTTCAGTAGGTGTTCATCGTCTCACCCAAAATAGCATTGACAGTCCCCCGTTCATAAAGCCGGAACGGGAAGGGCGCTCAACAAGCCACGGCCCAATCGCCAGGGACCAAAGAACAAAACAAGCGCCCCGTCACCTTCACTGGCGGCGGGGCGCATTCTGCGTCTGATGTTCCGTAATCAGCGATTATTAGAGCACCACTTTGCCGCTCGGCGGGAGACATCCATGATCGCGTCAAACAGTTCCTGAATGGGCACCTCTTGCTCTAGGACAGACACGGTGCGGCGCTCAGTATCAATCAGGCGGAGATGAACAGGTATCTCGCCGTTGATGCTGACCAATCTGTCCTTCGGCCCGATGCTTCGATCCAGTACCATTCGCTGCCCCATCTCGAAATATCGGTCCAGCCGGTCGTCAAAGTGTTCAAGGGAGTTGCGGACTTTACGGTTTTCCAACACCGGAATCCCCTTGATCTCGAGAGCCTTCCGCAGGGAGCGACCTCTTGCGATCGTCACATCCCGTCGTTTTTGATCGAGTGGGCTAAGCGGTTCTCCTGCTTCATCCACGGTGTTGACCTGGGGCCACAACAACTTAGAGATCATGGCTCCAGCTGCAAGTAGGGACTGCACAGCCGCAAATGCTCTTCCTGTTCCTCTATCTGCCCCTATCGACGCGTTGAGGTCCTCGACTGCAAATTGCGCGGCTTCCGCTTGGTTCAGCAGTTCCTGCATATAAGTATCCATGGTGAAGTTGTCCACAATGCCCCCGGGAAGGTTTCGCTGGTGCTGCCAGCCTAGTCCGTGATTGATCCCTTAACTACTGAAACTCAGGGCGCGCATCACCGAGGTCGATCATGGGTATGTGAACAAAGTCGAGGCCGCAGCCGCCATGGGTCTCATCTCGACCGAGCGGGGCCCGCGGCCTGACTTCGGCCGATGCCCGCCCAGCCGTGCACCATACCGCCGGGAGCCCTACGTGCGCGCTCAGGTGGACGGGGCGACAGTGGACGCCAAGGCGATCGGGTGGACCGATGAGCATGTGCACCTGAAGTGGCAGGACACAGAGTACGAGATGCACACACTCTGGGTGCCGGCGTCTTGCGTCCGAAGGATCACCCGGGAGGAATCAGCCTGGCGAGACCCCTACGACGAGCGGGACTAGTCCAGCAGCGAGCAGCCCTCTGAACGCCCCGCAGGCCCTGTCCCTACCCCTGACTACCGCCAGCCGGTCCTAAGCCCTGAAAGGCTGTCTGGTGAACCCATTCAGCAGGCACCAGCGGGCGTGGCAAGAGGCACCCCGCAGGGTGCCCCGCCGTGGCGGCCGCTGATGGGCCGACTATGATGGTTCAATCATTTTATGAAACGTGCTTGGGGGATTACTACCATTGCGCTGCTGGCATTGACAGGTTGCGCTCCGACCACAATGGCTGCGCCCGCTGCCACCGAATCGGCACCTGCATCGTCGCTGCGTGACACGATGCCTAGTCAGGAACAGAAAGACGCGCTGCAGGCCTACGTAAAGGCGGAGCGAGCTACGATTCCGAACCTGATGGCAACAACCTTTGCCGGCACCTATTCTGAGATGACCGTCGGAGGGGGATTTGACGTGGCGAATAAGACTTTGTTTCCTTCCGACGATGTGCCCGACGTGTTCTGGCGCGCCAGGGTCAAGTTCGCCTACACGTACGTCCCGGATTATGATCTCTCGGCGGCACACCGACAGATCGAGGCATTTGAAGCAGAGGTTGATCAGTTGTGCGACACTCTGCTCTTCCCAGGCATAAGGGCATTTGGCGTGGATACCCCATTAACAGTGCAGTACATGTATTACGCCGAGGATCGCTTTTTACCGATAAGGATTCTGCAGTGCAGCACCTACCACTAGTGGATCTGCACCTCGGAGGTGATGTCCTGCTTGTCCGTGGGAACGCGAACGTAGATGAGGATGCGGAGCGGCAAAGCCTTCGCCCTGCTCACCGTCTACTTGACGGATGTGGTGGTAGTGACGCCCTATCTAGGCCGTCGTGCTCCACGCGATAATCGAAGTGACTATTCGCCTGGCGCAGTCTCACCAAAACTTTCCCCCACTGGGGGGATTTACAGTCGAATCACCCCCGATCATGCTGTTTCTGCGGTTCTAATAATCCGGATGAAATCGGCCTACTGCCCTTTACTGGTGCGTAAGAACGGGCACAATGTATGCACATTTGGATGGGGTTCAAATCCCCCGTCTCCGCGTCAACCCCGTTACCTTCTTCGTAAGCCCTGAATAGGCAAGAATCAGGGTTGCTGGCCTGTCGGCTCCGGCATGATGTCTGCCCCCAGTCGCTCATGATCTGGGGGGGTGTTGTCACCGGGGTTCGATAGGCGCCAGAGGATCGCTGATGGGGACAAGACCAGCCGAAGCTTAGACGGCGGCAGGTCGGCCGTAACGTGGATGCCGAACTCTGCCGCCAGGACATGCCAGCACTCGTACTGGATTGATGTCTGGAGGCAGCGTGATCAAAGACCATCACCTCGTCGACGTGTTCATCGGCGTTGACGTCGGCAAGAGCAACCATCACGCCGTCGCATTAGACCGTGACGGCAAGAAACTGCTGGACAAGGCGCTGCCCCAGGACGAGGGAAAACTGCGAGAAATCATCGCCTCCCTGGCACAGCACGGAACCTTGCTGCTGGTGGTGGGCCAGCCGGCCACGATCGGTGCCCTGCCGGTCGCCGTGGCCCAAACCGAAGGCATCATGGTCGGTTACCTGCCCGGGCTGGCGATGCGCCGCATCGCGGACCTGCATCCGGGCGAAGCCAAGACCGATGCCCGGGACGCGGCCATCATCGCCGAGGCTGCCCGGACCATGCCACATACCCTGCGCGCCATCGCCTTAGCTGATGAACAGGCTGCGGAACTGTCGATGCTTGGCGGCTTCGACGATGATCTGGCGCAGCAGGCCACGGCTGCTTCCAACCGGATCCGGGGCCTGCTGACCCAGATCCATCCTGCGTTGGAGCGGGCGATCGGACCGCATCTGGACCATCCGGCGATGGCCGAACTGCTGGTCAAATACGCGACCCCGGACGCCCTGCGAAAGGCCGGCCTGGCCCGCGTGACTGCGCTGCTGGTCAGGTTTGCGCCGCGCGCTGGGAAGCGTTGGGCGGCCGAGGTGTTCACGGCATTGGGTGAGCAGACCGTGGTGGTATCCGGGACCGGCGCGGCGAGCATCGTTTTGCCGCAGCTGGCGGCGCAACTGGTGCAGCTGCGGACTTCCCGCGCGCAGGTACTGGCCCGGGTCGAAGAACTGGTGGAGGCCCACCCTCTTCACCTCGTCCTGACATCCATGCCGGCGGTCGGCGTCAGGACGGAAGCACGGATCATCACCGAGATCGTCGGCAAGGAATTCGCCTCAGCAGGGCATCTGGCTTCGTACTCCGGTTTCGCACCGGTGACCTGGAGATCGGGCACCTCGATCCGCGGTGACCATCCGTCGAAGAAGGGCAACAAAGTCCTCAAACGCGCCCTGTTCCTCTCCGCCTTCGCCGCACTGAAGGACCCCGTTTCACGCGCCTACTACGACCGGAAACGCGCCGAGGGCAAACGCCATAACCAAGCCTTGATCGCCCTGGCCAGGCGCCGTTGCGATGTCCTCTTCGCCATGCTCCGCGACATGACCCTCTACGAAACACCCCAGCTCAAGGCAGCCTGAACCCTTGACGAAGAACATAGGGACACCCCCCGGGAAACCGGGGGAGTTTTTGCGTCTGGTCCTCGCGTTCCGGCGGCCCGGCCGCATGATGAGGGCCCGCGTCCTCCAGTCGCAGCGTCAAGGCCGCGCGGGGCCGAACCAGCGGGCCAGCGCGTCCGCCAGCCCCCGCCCGGTCCCGTCCCCCGTCCACGCCACATGCCCGTCGGGCCGTATCAACACCGCGGCCGGAGCGCTCACCGAACCGATCACGGGAAGCTTCCACCCGCCGTCGTACCTGGCGTCCACCAGTTGCACCCGGTCCGCCCACGGCCCCGGCCCGATGCTGCCCGGCGCGCCGAGGTTCAGCAGCACCGCGCGGGCTCCATGCAGGAGGGTGAACACCCGCAGCGGACCCTTGGCGGTGGCCACGTCGAGATCGGGCATACGCCGCCCGAGCAGCGGGTGCCCCTCGCCGAGGTCGTAGCGGACGTCCAGTCCGGAGATGAGTGCAGCCAGCCGCTTCCGGGCCTCGTCGATCGTGAGCAGTCCGGCCACCGTGTCGGCCAAGGCGCCGACGCGCGGGTCGGCCCGTTGCATGAGCGACTGCGCCATCGTGTGCTTGAGCGCGCGGGCGTCGGCGGGATGCCGTTCGGCGTGGTAGGTGTCCAGCAGGCTGTCCGGGGCAGTGCCCCTGGCCACCAGGGCGAGCTTCCATCCGAGGTTCACGGCGTCCTGGATGCCGAGCCCGATCCCCTGCCCGCCCGAAGGAGCATGGACGTGCGCGGCGTCCCCGGCCAGCAACACGCGTCCGTTGCGGTAGGCCGCGGCCTGCCGCGTGGCGTCGGTGAAGCGCGAGATCCAGGTCGGATGGTGGATCCCGAAGTCGGTGCCGTAGACCTCGGACAGCGCCTTGCCGAGGTCCGCCAGGGTGGGCTCGGTCGCCGGCCCCAGTTGCTTCTCGGTCACGACGACCCGCACCGTTCGCCCGTCCTCCATCAGGTGCAGCCCGTGGACCCCCACGTCGTCGATGCGCATGCCCGACGGCGTCTCCTCGGTCACCTCCACCTCGGCGATCAGGCTGCTTTTCGTCGCATCCCAGCCGGGGAACCCGATGCCGGCCGCCTTGCGGACAGCGCTGCGACCGCCGTCGGCGCCGACCAGGTACCGCGCGCGCATCGGCCCGCCGTCGGCGAAATGCACGTCCACACCGGCGGCGTCCTGGACCAGGCCGGTGACCTCGAGCCCCCGATGGACCGGCACGCCCAGTTCCTCGATCCAGCCGGTCAGGATCCGCTCGATATGGTTCTGCCACAGGCCGAGCGTGTAGGGGTGGCGGGTGGGAAAGTCGCTGACATCCAGCGCCGTGTTCCCGAAGAACGCCGCCTGGACGGGCTGGCCCTCGGCCAGGAACCGGTCGGCGATCCCGCGCTGATCCAGGATCTCGATCGTGCGCGAGTGGAAGCCGCCCGCGCGCGAGCCCACCAGCTCCGGCGTCGGGCGGCGCTCCACCACCGCCGCCTCCATTCCCGCCAGCGCCAGCTCACCGGCCAGCATCATCCCCGTCGGACCGCCCCCGGCAACGATGACCTCGACCATCACGATCCCGCCTCTCCGAGCCTTTTGCGTGCGCCGCTTACGGCACGTCGGGGCCAGTTTGGGGCATCAGGGGGGCCTTGCAGCAAGCCCCCGGGTGCGCGCTACATTGGAAGTGGCGGGAGACCTACGGCTCCGAACGTCAGGCGAAGCCGAAGACCGGCGGGAAGGCCACGACGACGACGGCGGCCCAGGCGCCATAGACCGGCAGGTACCCTGTCTGCCAGCGCTCAAGCGCTGCGAAGGGCCGCCTCCCCCGCAGGAACCCGACGGTGAGCCACGCCGCCCGCACCAGATGCACGAGCAGGAGCAGGTTCAGGCCGAGCGCGGCAACCTTGTTGGGGCTGGTACCGAATTCGGCGATCCGGGTCAGCATCGCCGTCAGCATGACCGCGTCGACCGCGACCGCGGCGGCGACGAGGACCAATTGCAGGCCGTCGAACAGACCCGGCGGCGCCAGCGCGTCGCGGGCAGAAATCGCGTACAGCAGCAGGGCCAGGACGAGCACGAGGATCGCGTTCATCAGGATGAGCAGCCCCCGGTCGACGTCCACCAGGCCGCCGGCCGCCGTGAGCACTGCCAGCAAAGCCAGCAGCATCACGATGGTCAGGGGCGTGAAGACGCGGGTAAGCACCGGGGCGATGTTCTCGACGACGTTCTGCTTGGCCTCTACCAGCCAGGCGGCTACGACCAGCGCCCCCGGAACGGCGAACGGCAGGATCCAGGCCTCCATCGCAGGCTCGAAGTCGACGCCGACAGCCTGCAGCGCACCGAAAGTGAGCCCGATCAGCACAGCCCCGCCGAGGGCCAGCAGCGTGAAGTAGATCGCGAGCTCACCGGTGAACCGGACAAAGTCCATGCGCCGGCTGTGCTCCCGCCACCTGCCGCCAACGTACGCCACGCCCGCCAGCAGCCACAGGACGACCGGGGCGTGCAGCACGGCGAGCACCTCGGTGGAACCGGCGGCCGCGAACGGATAGGCATTGAGCAGCACGGCCAGCGCGGCAAACGGTACGAGCAGCGCCGCCGCCTTGGCCACCGTCAACCGGCGTTTCCAAGCGAAGTACGCGGCAAGGAACGGGAAGACGAGGAGGCCGAGGTTGCGTGCCAGGACCGCGCCGTCGAGCCACAGGGTGCCTGCCTTGACGGCCACCCCTGCCCCGACGGCGAGAGCGAGGACGACAGCGAGCTCCCGCCATGGCGGCGCTGCGGAGTCGGCGTCCTGCGGGACGAGTACCAACTGCTTCCACAGCCGGTCGGAGTGCTCGCGGGCGAACTCACGCGAGACCGCATCCAGATTGCCCAGGCGCTTGATCGCGACGAGGAAGGCCTCCTCGTCGTCCAGCCCTGACGCCTGCCGGTCGGCGATTTGTCCGCGAAGGTGGTCCTCGAGTTCATCGAGGTCCGCGGGTGAAATCGCCTGCCGCCGCCGGACGTACCCGCGCCACCGGTCTATCTGTGCTTCCAACTCGGCATGCGGTTCCATCAGGCCCACCCTTCGACCGGGGCCGCGGGCGGCGGCACTGCCTGCCACACCCGCCGCAAGGTCTCGGCGACCACCGTCCACTGTTGCTGCCGCTCGGCGAGCGCCTCCCGGCCTTGGGCGGTGATGGCGTAGTGTTTGCGCCGCCGGCCGGCCTCGGAGAGGCCCCACGAGGACGACACATACCCGAACCGCTCGAGTCGGTGCAGCAGCGGGTAGAGCATGCCGTCCGTCCACTCCAGCCCCCCGTCGGACAGTTCGCTCACGCGCTTGCTGATGGCGTAGCCGTACAGTTCGCCCTCCGACAATATCCCCAGCACGAGCGGGGTGGCCGAAGCGGCGACCAGGTCCTTGTCAATGCGCAAAGGGTCCTCCTGATACCTAGATCTGCAAGGTATTACCCTAGCAGCTCTAGGTATCCGGCAGGACGGCCTTCCGGCGAGGGCGGCCGGGGCTCAGGCCTTGAGGGCCAGGACGAGGGGCAGGACTGCTTCGGCCCCGGCCAGGCGCAGCGCGCGTCCCGCCACGGTCAGGGTCCAGCGGCTGTCGGCGACGTCGTCGACCAGCAGCACGGGGCCGCGGTTCTGCGCCAACCAGGCCTCACCGCCCTCGGGGACCTGGAACTGGTCCCACACGTCGGCCAACCGGAAGGCGCTGTTGCCGCCGGGGCCGCTGCGGGGTCCGCCGTGCGGGACCGTGAGTTCGCCCAGGTAGGGCAGCCGGCCGATCTCGGACAGGCCGCGGGCCAGCGACTGCACCAGCAGCGGCCTGCTGCGGGAGGGGACGCTGACGATGCCGACCGGGCGCTGTGCCCAACCCCATTGCGCCAGGACCTGGACGCAGGCGTTGAGCATGGCCGGGTCGACTTCGCGGTCCGGCGCCCCGTCCGCGAAGACCTCGCGCAGCTTCCCGCCCCAGCCCAGGTCCGTCAGCCGCGCCAGGGCCCGGCCGCTGCCGTTGGCCTCCGCCGGCGGGATCTTGCCCTTGACCGGCACGCCCAGCTTGTTCATGCCGCTGGGCCACATGGCGCGCGGTTCCAGTTCCACGCCGGCCCGCTGCAGGGCGGCGCCCGCGCTTTCGGTGGCCTCGGCCGCGACGGTGTCCGAGTACCAGGGTCCGGCGCAGTTGTCGCAGCGCCCGCAGGGCGCGGCGGCGGGATCGTCCAGGGCCCTGGCGAGGAATTCCATCCGGCAGCCGGAGGTGTTCTCGTAGTCCAGCATGGCGTTCTGCTCGGCCACCCGGGCCTGCGAAATGCGTCCGTAGCGCTCCGCGTCGTAGGTCCAGGGCTGGCCGGTTCCCTCCCAGCCGCCGCTGACCTTGCGCACCGCGCCGTCCACGGAGAGGACCTTCAGCAAGAGTTCCAGCGGGGACCGTTTCAGGTTCACCAGCGTCTCCAGCGCCGCGGTGGACAGCACGGTCCCCGGGACGGAGAGCTCGCGCAGCACGGCCGTGGCCGTGCCCTCGTTCGGCATCGACGCCGTGGCAAAGTACTCCCAGATGTCCCGGTCTTCGGTACCGGGCAGGAGCAGCACGTCAGCGTTCGGAGTTCCGCGGCCTGCGCGCCCCACCTGCTGGTAGTAGGCCACCGGGGAACTCGGCGCACCCAGGTGCACCACAAAGCCCAGGTCGGGTTTGTCGAAGCCCATGCCGAGGGCGCTGGTGGCCACCAGCGCCTTGACCCGGTTCTCCTTCAGCGCCGCCTCGGCCTGTTCCCGCTCGGCGGGATCGGTCCGGCCGGTGTAGGCGGCCACCTCGTGGCCGGCCTCGCGGAGCAGCCGGGCCGTGTCCTCGGCGGCGGAAACCGTGAGGGCGTAGATGATTCCGCTGCCGGGCAGGTCATCCAGGTGCGTGAGCAGCCACCCGAGCCGGGCACGCGGGCTGGCCAGGCGGAGCACTCCCAGCCGCAGCGACGCGCGGGCGAGCGGGCCCCGGATGGTGAGCACTCCGCCGTCGTGCCCGGGGGCGGCATGCACGCCGAGTTGCTCCTCGATGTCGTGGACCACGCGGGAATTGGCGGTGGCCGTGGTGGCCAGTACCGGGACCCGCTCGGGCAGCCGGGCGATCAGGTCCCGGATCCGCCGGTAATCCGGGCGGAAATCGTGGCCCCAGTCGGAAATGCAGTGCGCCTCGTCGACCACCAGCAGGCCGGAGCTTTGCACCAGCTGCGGCAGCTGTTCGTCGCGGAACCGCGGATTGTTCAGCCGCTCGGGCGAGACCAGCAGCACGTCCAGGGTATTGGCGGCCAACTGCTCCTGGACCTGGCCCCATTCCAGCTGGTTCGCCGAGTTGATCGCCGCGGCCCGCACCCCCGCGCGTTCGGCCGCCGCCACCTGGTCGCGCATGAGCGCGAGCAGGGGCGAGACGATCAGGGTGGGGCCGGCGCCGCGGCGGCGCAGCAGCAGGCTCGCCACGAAGTAGACCGCCGACTTTCCCCAGCCGGTACGCTGCACCACCAGGGCCCGGCGCCCGCCGGAAACCAGCGCCTCGACAGCCTCGAACTGGCCCTCGTGGAACTCGGCCGTGTCATTGCCCACCAGGGCGCGCAGCAGCGCGGTGGCCTCCCCGCGCAGCCCGCCGTCGTCCTGCCCGGGCACCGCCGTTCCCGTCGTCGCCGCGTCCGTTGTCCCGTCGATCAGCTCAGCCATGCTGCCCAGTATCGCAGCCGCCGAGGACAACCTGGCCCTTTTCCACAGCAGCCCCTTATAAGCTGGTGAAGTGAGCAGCATAGATCTTGGCCTGTCCTTCAAGGCGTACGACGTCCGCGGGATCGTGGGCGAAACCATTACGGCGGCGACCGTCGAGGCGACCGGCGCCGCGTTCGTGGACGTGTTGTCCCTGGCCGGGCAGACCGTGCTGGTGGGCGGCGACATGCGCCCGTCCTCGCCGGAATTCGCCGCCGCGTTCGCCCACGGCGCGGCCGGCCGCGGGGCCAACATCCAAATGCTGGGGCTGATCTCCACCGATGAGCTCTACTACGCCTGCGGGTCCCTGGACGCCGCCGGGGTGGTGTTCACCGCCAGCCACAACCCCGCCCAGTACAACGGCCTGAAGATGGCCAAGCCCGGGGCGGTGCCGGTCTCCTCCGACACCGGCATGTTCGACATCCGCGACCTGGCGCAGAAGTACCTCGAGACCGGAATCCCCGACGGCACCGAACCCGGAACCATCAGCGAAACCAACGTGCTGGCCGGTTACGCCTCCTACCTGCGCTCCCTGGTGGACCTGGCCGGCATCCGGCCGCTGAAGGTAGTCGTGGACGCCGGCAACGGCATGGCCGGGATGACCACCCCCGCCGTGCTCGGCGACACCCTGCTGCCGGCGCTGCCGCTTCAGGTCGTGCCGCTGTATTTCGAGCTGGACGGCACGTTCCCCAACCATCCGGCCAACCCCTTGGAACCGGAAAACCTGGTGGACCTGCAGGCCGCCGTCACCGAGCACGGGGCGGACCTCGGCCTGGCCTTCGACGGCGACGCCGACCGGTGCTTCGTGATCGATGAGACCGGGGCGGTGGTCTCCCCCTCGGCAATCACCGCGCTGGTCGCCCGGCGCGAAATCGCCCGCGCCCGCGCCGCCGGCGAAGAAAGCCCGGCGGTGATCCACAACCTGATCACCTCCCGCGCCG
>NZ_JBNHGZ010000008.1:0-17434 GCF_059091765.1 Arthrobacter senegalensis
CGCGCTGATCCTCGGATAACGAACTACATGCATGCATAAAACTGCTCCCCAGGAGTCGGAACTGAATTTCTCAGTCCAACTTCCGGGGAGCAGTTCAACGCTTGTTCGGGACCGTTCCTTCAGGCGCCGCTGGCAGCGATTGCTAGGGCTTAGTCGCGGGTCAGGCGGCGGTGCGTGACCCGGTGCGGCTTGGCCGCGTCCGGGCCAAGCCGCTCGACCTTGTTCTGCTCGTAGGAGTCGAAGTTGCCCTCGAACCAGTACCAGTTCGCGGGCTCTTCCTCGGTGCCCTCGTAAGCCAGGATGTGCGTGGCCACCCGGTCCAGGAACCAGCGGTCGTGCGAGACCACCACGGCGCAGCCGGGGAATTCCAGCAGCGCGTTTTCCAGGCTGGAGAGCGTTTCGACGTCCAGGTCGTTGGTCGGCTCATCGAGCAGCAGCAAGTTGCCGCCCTGTTTCAGGGTCAGCGCCAGGTTCAGCCGGTTGCGCTCACCGCCGGAAAGCACGCCGGCCTTCTTCTGCTGGTCCGGGCCCTTGAAGCCGAACGCGGAGACGTAGGCGCGGGACGGCATTTCGACCTGGCCGACCTGGATGTGGTCGAGCCCGTCGGAGACGACCTCCCACAGGGTCTTGTTCGGGTCGATGCCGCCGCGGGACTGGTCCACGTACGAGATCTTGACGGAATCGCCGATCTTCAGCTCCCCGCCGTCCAGCGGTTCGAGTCCGACGATCGTCTTGAACAGGGTCGTCTTGCCGACGCCGTTGGGGCCGATCACGCCGACGATGCCGTTGCGCGGCAGCGAGAAGGACAGGTCCCTGATCAGCTCGCGGTCGCCGAAGCCCTTGAACAGGTCCTTGGCCTCGATGACCAGCTGGCCGAGTCGCGGACCCGGCGGGATCTGGATCTCTTCGAAGTCCAGCTTCCGGGTGCGCTCGGCCTCGGCAGCCATTTCCTCGTAGCGGGCCAGACGGGCCTTGGACTTGGTCTGGCGGCCCTTGGCGTTCGACCGGACCCAGTCCAGTTCCTCGGTCAGGCGCTTGGCCTGCTTGGCGTCCTTCTTGCCCTGGATTTCGAGCCGGGCGCGTTTCTTCTCCAGGTAGGTGGAGTAGTTGCCCTCGTACGGGTAGAGGTGGCCGCGGTCCACTTCGGCGATCCATTCGGCCACATGGTCGAGGAAGTACCGGTCGTGGGTCACGGCGAGGACGGCGCCCGGGTAGGACTTCAGGTGCTGCTCCAGCCACAGCACGCTTTCCGCGTCGAGGTGGTTGGTGGGCTCGTCGAGCAGCAGCAGGTCGGGCTTCTGCAGCAGCAGCTTGCACAGTGCCACGCGCCGCCGTTCGCCACCGGAGAGCACGGTCACGTCGGCATCGCCCGGCGGGCAGCGCAGCGCGTCCATGGCCTGCTCCAGCTGGGAGTCGATGTCCCAGGCATCCGCGGCGTCAATGGCCTCCTGCAGCTTGCCCATTTCCTCGAGCAGCGCGTCGTAGTCAGCATCCGGGCTGGCCATCTCTTCGGAAATCTCGTTGAAGCGCTGGATCTTGCCGTAGATTTCGCCGACGCCTTCCTGGACGTTGCCCAGGACGGTCTTCTCCTCGTTCAGCGGCGGCTCCTGCAGCAGGATGCCGACGGTGTAGCCGGGGCTGAGCCTGGCTTCGCCGTTGGAAGGGGTGTCCAGGCCGGCCATGATTTTGAGGATCGTGGACTTGCCCGCACCGTTGGGGCCGACGACACCGATCTTGGCGCCGGGGAAGAACGACATGCTTACGTCGTCCAGAATGACTTTGTCGCCAACGGCCTTGCGGGCCTTGGACATCGTATAAATGAATTCCGCCATGCCCTCAAGGCTAGTCGCTGCGCGCCACGATCACATATTCTGCCGCACCGCTTCCCCTGTCCCGGCGGCTCGGACACCCCGAGCAACAGATCAACTCGCCCGGGGCAGTTGCGTCTCCTCCTGCCGGTCCTCGTCGGCGTGGCCGCCGCTGCCGCCCAGGCCTGGCTCGAGGCCGAACTCTCCGTCTGTTGATTCCCCGCCGCCGGCACTGGCCAGGGCCATCGCGCGGTAGTCGGCACCGCCCTGCCCGGTCTCAGCGGCTTCGCGCGAGGCCGCTGCCGGCACAGCGATCTTGGTGAACGAGGCAGAGCCGCGGCGTAGGTCGTGGCCCACTGTGTCGGCGTCGATCTCGGGAGCGGTGCCGCGCCGCCCGTCCTCGGTTGACCACTGCCGCAGCTTGAGCTTGCCGCTGACCACCACCGGATCGCCCTTCGCCAGGCTGCGCCACAGGTTCTCCGCCAGGCCCCGGAACGCCTGGACGGTGTACCAGTTTGTCTGCCCTTTGACCCACTCGCCGGTCTCCCGGTTCAGCCAGTCCCCCGAGCAAGCCAGCCGGAACTCCGCCACGGCATCTCCGCCGTGCGTGCGCCGCTGCTGCACCTCGGTACCAACCGTCCCGCGCACCGTAATGTAGTCGCTCATGCTCTTCTCCCGTCCGCTGTAGCGCCGGCGCCCTGCCGACACCATCGAGCCTCGCGGCTCCAGCGCCTGCGGTGAAGCGGGCCACGCGGCATGTGGGACGCGGCGCCGGGCGTTGTCCTTGTGGAGGGCGGGTGTGGGCAGCGTCTCACTCAAACAACGGCCGTGCCGGGAACCGTCCGCGGGCAGGTATCGTTACCTATCCGTAATAATCTCCGACCGGATTAGGTATCAAATGGCTGACGACTCCGCTGCCGACGACAAGCCCAAGCCCTCTCTCGGACTGAGTGGCGCCCAAACTATCGCCTCGGCGCTGGCCGCGGTAACCTCCGCATTGGTGGGGTCCTTTCTCGGCGTCGCCGGAACACTGATCGGCGCCGCAGTTGGCTCCGTCGTCGCGACCGTTGGCGCCGCGCTCTATGCCCGGACGCTGAGCTCGGCCGCCACTGTGGCCATGAAAAAAATCCCCAAGGCTCGAATCGGTGCCCTGCGGGAGGTCGAAAATGTGGCCGCCAGCGCCCCGTCCGAAGCGATCGAACCGCAGCCTAAACCCGCCCGTAAGCCCATCGCCCCGATGACGTGGGTCAAGGTTGGACTGGCCAGCGCCGCGGCTTTCGCCATCGCGATGGTCAGCATCACCGCGGTGGAGCTCGGCACCAGCCAGCCGATTTCCAGCCTGGTCTCCTCGACTACGGGTATCGACCCTGCCTCAAGCGCCCACAAGACGACCCTTGGCACCCTGGGCGGAGACCAGGAGGCCACGGATCAAACGGACAAGCCGGCCAAGCAGGAAGAGGAGCCCGCGAAGACTGGAGATGGCGACGCCGACGACGCCGTGACCACGGACGATCCCTCGGTCGGCGGCAACAGCTCAACCGAGACTGAAGAGCCGGGAAGCGGCGGATCTAACGGCACCGAACAGGGCCCAACTCCTGCCCCGGAAACAAGCCAGACTGCCGAGCCTGCCCCGCAACCGAGTCAGGCACCGGAGCCGAGCCAGACACCGGCACCGGAAGACATCCCGGAACAGGGCTTGGATGGGCAGCGCGGCACGGTCGATGGTGGCGCCGACGCCGGAACCGGCAAGTAGCAAGTTCCTTCCGCGGCTGGGCGCCCGCCGGACGCCCAGCCGCGGAAGTCTGTGCGTGCCCAGGGCGCAGCCTGGGCGACGGCGACGGGGCGGAACGGGGGTTAGAACAGTACGTCCTTCTTCCCAGTGGCACTGCGTGGAAGCCCTGGGCGTCGACGGACAGCACGACCGCGGCCGCCATCGCGCCCGGCCTTGAACAAATTGCTAGACTAAGCACCGGCCGCAGTGGCGTCCACGAGAGTGGGCACACACTGGACACATTTGGAGACTCCGGAATTGGAGTGGACAAGTGAGTGAACAGTAGCCGGCCGTCTGCCTCGGTAGCTCAGCGGATAGAGCAGGAGCCTTCTAATCTCTTGGTCGCAGGTTCGATTCCTGTCCGGGGCGCAACAAGATATGCCGACTCGGCCCGCGCAACGGAGATGGGGACAACAGCACCGCGATGCACGGTTCCCGGGGGGCTTTCGGTCTGGCCTCTGCCTACTTCCGCAACGATGTTTAGGAGCACTACGTCCGGTTCCACGCCAGTGAAATCCCCGCGGCCATCGAGGAGCTCGGCCCGGACCGGCTGCGACCTGCCGCTGGGACTGGACGAGCACGGCCGCATCGCAAGGATCCTGGACCACCAGCCCGGCTTCGCACTCCCACCGCCCAGCGCTGCTTCGGCCGCGGAGCTCAATGCTTTCTGTCTGCAAACCCGGGCAGGAAGCAGCGGCGCAAGGGATAAGTCGGCCCGGGGCCACAAACCTTGGCGTTGATGGGCAAGCTGTACAAATTCGCCTTCGAACGCCTGCTAGCCGGTGAGCAGGCACCGGTTATCACCTCGAAATTCCGGGAAAACCTGCCCAACCAGCCGGCCGAAAGCCCCAAGACTAACCCCCCGCCCGCCGCCGAGTCCCGGCACCCCGGCTCCCGCCCGCCTTGCGGCGCGCCGCATGAGAGGCAGCAGCGCACAGTAACAGCGGGCTAACAGTTGTCGACTTTCATGGAAACGCAGCCTATCGCTCATCGTTTTGCTCATGCGGCTGATAACGTTTAACCTACCTTGAGCCGACGCTTCGCCTTTGCTGACCGGAGGTTGCGGCTCTCTTGACCCGGCCCGTTCGTGCCCTATTGTCCGGAGCATTCCATGCCCAGCTTCCGCAGCCCCGCAGCCTCTCCCAAACGAAACCAGCGAGCCACTGCCCGCGTCGCCAGCGCAACCGCCGTCGTGATGGCGCTGGGCCTCCTGATGGCCCCCGGCGCATCCGCACAGGCCCTGCAGCAGCCAGCACCGGACTCGCAGGCGCCGGCACCCGATGGCGCCCCGCTGCAGGCCCCCGCCGCCACCGGGCTGGGAACGGCACAGCCTTCGCCCTCCGATCCGGCGTCCGGCGACACGTCCGGCAATGAATTCCGGACGGAGGAAGAAACCCGACCTACGCCGGACCTCGAACAACCGGCCGAGGGCCCATCGCCTTCCTCCCCCGCCGTCGCCCCGGACGAACCGACGGCCCAGCCCTCCCCCGAAACCGGCGACACGACCCCGACGGAAAACGAACCGGAATCGGTCGAGGTGCCGGTCGAGGAGCTCAGCCAGGAACAACTCCTTGAGCTCCTGAAGACCCTGCAGGGCGAACACGGCGCCGACATGGGCCAAGGTCTCCAGCAGCGCCGGGAACGGGAGCGGGAACTGGAACAGCCGGAAGTGCTGGCAGAACTCGACGCTCAGCTGGAAGTCCTCGACATCGAACGCACCAGCGTTGCGGCACCCGCGGCGCTCCCCTCGTTCAGCCGCACCAGATGGAAGCCCAGCGGGGTCCAGGGCATGGACGTCAGCAGTCACCAGCCCAACGTCAACTGGAAAACCGAGTGGAACTACGGGGCGCGGTTCGCCTACGTAAAGTCAACCGAGGCCTTGAGGTACAAAAACCCGTTGTTCCCGTCGCAGTACACCGGTTCCTACAACGTCGGCATGATTCGCGGCGCATACCACTTCGCCATCCCCAACGTCTCGTCGGGCAAGGCGCAGGCGGACTACATGGTGAACAACGGCGGCGGCTGGTCCGCCGATGGAAAGACCCTGCCGCCCCTGCTGGACATCGAATACAACCCCTACCCGGAACTGGGCAACACCTGCTACGGCATGTCCCCGACGGCGATGGTCAACTGGATCAAGGACTTCTCGAACACCATCAAGGCCCGCACCGGCCGCCTCCCCGCCATCTACACCACCGCGGACTGGTGGAACAAGTGCACCGGCAACAGCACGGCCTTCAAGAACCACCCGCTACACGTCGCGCACTACACAACCGGCACCCCCTGGCTGCCGGCCGGCTGGACTTCCTACGACATTTGGCAGTACAGCTCGACGGGCCCCTACTCGGGCGACTCGAATGTGTGGCGGGGTTCCTACACCGAACTGCAAAACTTCGCCCGCAACCGGACCATCACGTGGGATCGCACCCAGCGCTACGCCGCACCGGGCGACTTGAACCGGGACGGCAACGGCGACCTGCTTTCCCGACGGACGGACGGCTCACTCTGGTTTTACCCCGGCAACGGTTCGGGCGGCTACAAGTCGCCGTCCCGAATCGGCGACGGCTGGCAAATCTACAACCTCCTAATCGGGACCGGGGACTATAACGGAGACAAGTTGAACGACCTGCTAGCCCGGCAGACCGACGGGTCGCTGTGGCTGTACAAGGGCAAGGGTAACGGCGACTTCCAGGCACGCGTGCGCATCGGCAGCAGCGGCTGGAACGGCTTCACCCACATCATCGGCCCCGGCGACCTCAACCGCGACGGCACCAACGACCTCCTGGCCCGGCGGTCCGACGGCACGGTCTGGCTCTACGCGGCCCCCGGCAACGGTAAACCCGGAAACCGCAGCCAGATCGCCAGCGGCTGGGGCAGCTATACGAAACTCGTCGCCACTCGTGACTTTACCGGCGACGGCCGAGTGGACGTTCTGGCGTCCAAGGCAGACGGAACGCTGTGGTTGCAGGCAGGAACTGGCAAGACCGGCGCCCGCACCTTCGCCGCTGCCCGGAAGATCGGTTGGGGCTGGAGGTCCTTCGCAGACATCCTCGGAGTGTGGGATAACGACCGGGACAAGAAAAACGATCTTCTAACCATCAGCCCCGATGGCTCGCTGGGCTTCTACAAAGGCACCCAGATGGTCGACTCCAAGGGCTACAACGCCAGGACGCTGGTCAGCAGCACCTGGAAGGTGTTCGACACCGTAGTCACTCCGGGCGACTTCACCGGCGACGGCCGCAGTGATTTGATCGGCCGTAAGGCGGACGGCACCCTGTGGCTGGTGCGCGGTACCGGCAAGGGAACCTTTGGCACGCCCGAACGGATCGGGCATGGCTGGCACATCTACAGCTCCATAGTCGGCGTCGGCGACTATAACCGGGACGGCAAGAACGATCTCGTGGCCCGGCAGACCAACGGAACCCTCTGGTTCTACGCCGGTACTGGCACCGTCAGCAGATCCAGCGAAGGCTATAAGCGCCGGGTGAAGATCGGCACCCGCGGGTGGAACCAGTTCGAGGCACTGGTAGGCACGGGCGACGTCAACCGCGACGGCAAGAACGACCTGCTCGGCGTCCGCCCTGACGGCTCGGCTTGGCTGTACGCCGGCCCGGGCAACGGCCAGCACGGCTCGCGCACACGTATCGCCACGGGCTGGAACTACTCGCAGATTGTCGGCGTCGGCGACTATGACGGCAATGGCACTGTCGACGTGGTGGCCACCAAAGCCGACGGCACCCTTTGGCTACGACAGGGACGCACGGCCAAGAACGCCTCGGCAGCCTGGTTCAACGCCGAGCGGCAGATTGCCAGCGGTGGATGGCAACAGTACAACCAAATCCTCGGACCCGGCGACACCACCTCCGACAAGAAGGTGGATCTCCTGGCCACGACCGGCGCGGGCGCCATGTGGCTGTACCGGGGCAACGGCATGACGAACGACGGTTTGGCCAAACGGCGCAACGTGGGGAAGCTCTAAGCTGTTCAAGTAGGTCCACCCCCCCGTTACCCCGACGTCAGGATTCACTGTTGCCCATCGCGTCCCGCCTTCAGCCTCTCGCCGCCCGGATCCTCACCGAGGCCAACAGCGTGCTGACGGAACGCCGCGTGCGAACCCGGCTGGTCGGCGCCAACAGGGACGCCGGCAACCGGTACGACTGCGTCCTGTACTTCGCTGACGACCCGGACAGCGCCTATCAGGTCAGGCAATGGCTGGCTCCCATGGCGAAGCTGGCAGAGCGCCACCGGGTCGCGGTTCTGGTGCACCGGCCAGCCACGGCGGCGGAACTGCTCCCTGATTCCCCCCTGCCGGTGTTCCTCACCAAGGGCATCGCGGAGGTGGAGGCTTTCATCGAACGCGCCGGCGTCCGGATGGTGTTCTACGTCAATAACAACCGGGATAACTTCACGGTTCTCCGCCTGCCGGCCCAAGTGCATGTGCACCTGAGCCACGGGGAGAGCGACAAAGTGTCCATGGTCTCCAACCAGCTGAAGGCCTATGACTTCGCCTTCATCGCGGGCCCTGCCTCCCGGGAACGCATCCTCACCGCCCTTCAACGGTTTGATGAGTCCCACCTGGTGGAAGTGGGACGGCCGCAACTGGACTTCGCCGCTCCTGCCCCGCAAACCAAGAACGACGGCGGACGTCTCACCGTTCTGTACGCCCCCACCTGGGAAGGGGACCGCCCGGCCATGGCGTACGGCTCGCTGGCCAGTCATGGACGGGAGATTGTCGGCTCCCTTCTGGCTGATGCCCGCTACCGGCTGGTCTTCCGGCCGCACCCGCGGACCGGCAGCAGGCTCGCCTCCCACCGTGCCGCTCTGCACGAGATCAAAAAGATGATCGTCTCCGCGGAAAAGGAGGAGCCAGCGGGCCACCGGGTGGACACGGCTGCCGACTTTTCAGCCGCCATGGCGGAAGCGGACCTGTGCATCTGCGATATCTCTGCCATGGCCTTGGATTGGCTTCCCAGCCGGAAGCCCCTGCTCATGACGAGGCCGTCGGACCCGGGCGCCCACATCGACGCAGAGGGCGTAACCGCCAAGACCAGGCTCATTGACCAGTCCGAGGCGGCACGAACGCCGGCGCTGCTGGCCGAGGCCGCAGCAGCCGGAATCAGTCCCGACCAGCTGCAGCTGATCGCCCACCACTTCGGCGATACCACGCCGGGCGCGAGCACGGCGCGGTTCGTCAGCGCCGTGGGTACGATTCTCTCGGAACAGTCGGCGCCCTAAGACAGCAAGCGGTCCACCACGCGTCCGGCGGCGTTGCCGTCGTCGCGCGGGGCGTACTTGGCCACAAAATTCTTGAGCCTTAGCTCGCGCGCAGGGTCGCTCGATCGGCTCTCGTCTATCGCGTCGAACAGTTCGTCTTCGGTTTGCGTCACAGGCCCGGGCAGTTCGGTGTTGTAGTCCAGGTAGAAACCGCGCAGCGTGTCGCGGTAGTTTTCCAGGTCGTAGGCATAGAAGATGATGGGCCGCTGCAGGATGGCGTAGTCGAAGAAAACGGACGAATAATCAGTGATCAGTGCGTCGCTGGCCAGGTAGAGTTCCTGAATATCCGGGAACTTCGAGACGTCGTACACGCAGTCGCGGACATCTTCGGGTATGGTCACGGCGTTGTTCACCAGCACATGCATGCGCAAGAGCAACACCGTGTCTTGCCCGAAGCGTTCCTTGAAGGCATGCAACTGGAACGGCAGATCAAAGCGAAAGTGTCCCATGTCTGTCGGCTGATCGTCCCGAAACGTTGGAGCGTAGAGGACGACCCGCTTGCCGTCGGGAACTCCAAGTTTGCGGCGGAAAGCGCTAGACCGTCGCTCGACGTCTGGGCCCAGGAGAACGTCATTGCGCGGGTACCCCAGTTCTACAATCGTCCCAGTGAAGCGGAACGCGCTCCTGAAGACTTTGGTTGCATATGGACTCGGTGAAAGTAGAGTCGTCCATTGCCGAACAGCTGCGTCCACATGAGCAAGGTAGTCCGAGTCCCTGCCATGGACTGTGCCCACATCATGGGCCATTTTCTTCAGAGGTGTTCCGTGCCAGGTTTGAATGAAGACCGCATCTTTGCGGCGCCGGACGTAGTAGGGAAAATTCTGGTTGTTAACCCAATACTTCGCCTTTGCCAGGTACCAGTAGTAACCAGGAGACAGCCGTTTCACCACTTTGGTGTGAGAGTCGGGCTGCGGCAGCTTGCCTTGGTAGACCCACACCTTGCTGCGGGTGTCCCCGCGCCGCACCAGTTCTTCGTATATGTAGCGCGGGCTGTCCGAGTACTGTTTGCCAAGCCCTGACTCGAACACCATCAAGTCTTTGTCCATCGGGGTTTTTGAAACCATCGCAAACATCCGGCGCATCGTCGGGAAATAAAAGCGGCTGCGGCGGAACCTGTTGAACAACCGCTCGGCGAATTCCGGGTCGATGGCCTTCTTCCACCGTGGGTCGACGGGACGCGCTTCTGCCACTGCCTCAAAAATGCGCCTGCAGTTGTCGGTGTCCTTGAACGCCAGGAATGCCCGCGACTTGGCAGTGTCCTCGGGCAGCGGCGTGCAGCCGCGGGCGAGCGTAGCCTCTAGTTGGTCCAGCAATGCGGATCGGGCAAACGCAATCTGCCCCGGCAGTTCCTCGTCCAGGTCCAAATGGGATCCCCGCGGTCCCAAGAAACGCTCGCGGTCAAACTGGAAATAGTGGACCGGCTTCTCAAGGAAACTGAAGTCAAAGCCCACGCTCGAGTAGTCGGTAAGCAGGACCGCGCTTTCCTTCAGCAAGTACTGGACGTCGACCTCGCCTTGGGAAACGACGCGCGCCGGTGCCATGGCAAAGTGGTGTCGGAACTGCTGCATATTCGGATGCAGGCAGAAGACCACCTCTGCCCGCTGCCTATCGACAAGATCGCGCAGCCGGGGATCGTTCAGCAGCGCATCCCACTCTCGAAAGTACTCGGACTCTTCGAAGTCGTCCGGGCGATGGAGCCAGTCCCGCCAGGTAGGAAAGATCAGGATCTGGTTTCGCTGCACTGCTACATCGCCGGCGAACAAGGCGTCGAAGCGGGACAAACCGGTGACCACGACGTCCTTGGCCGGATATCCGAAGTCGCTGACGATGTACTCTTTCTCCCGCTCGGAGCTGACGAGAAACAGGTCGGTGTCGAATCCGGGTGCGTTTTTCCCGTAGTTGGGCACCATCCATTTGGTTCCCATCACCCCGTGCTGGAGAAATACCTTGACCCCGCCCACTGCTCTGCGAAAGTGCGGTAGCCACGTTGGATAGAGGAAGTCGGGATGGTGGGAGCCAATAAACCGTTCTGCCCGCAGTGCGACGTCGAAGTGTTCCTTGGATCGGTACTCCACTACGTGGTCCAGCCCCTCCAGATTGCGACGATCCGGTGACGACGGTTCGATGACGTAATAAGTGTCTATTTCGGGGTGCTCCCGGCGCATGTAGCGGAAGAAGTGCAGCCCGGTGTCTTGGGCCTTGTACGGCCGTTCGCCCACTAGCCAGACTGGCTTTTGCTGTGCTCCTCGGCCCGGCAACTGCCTCTTGTGGGACTGCCGCAGCATGAATTCGAAGGCGTCAGTGTCCAATAATTCGATGTGGAAGGAAGTGTTCTTAGCCTTGAAGGTGTAGTAGGGCGTAACCGCCAGCGTCTTGTCCCCACGCGTTTGCCAACCGGGACGGGTGAGCTTCCGGGTGACATATCTGGTGCGCCCGATGCGCGCCCGCTGCGGCTCTGTTCCGCCTGGGGTATATATAGCAAGCCACGCATCCAGGATTTCGTCGCGGGCCAGGTCCTGGCTCGAGATGGTGCCCAGATCCAAGCGGGCGCGCACCCGATACCTGCGCAGTCCGAACTTCCGGCGAGTTGCCCCAGCGTCCAGCGAGGTATTGGCGCGCGCGGAGTAGTGAGCCGCGCTCTCTCGTCCGAACAGCATCAGGTCGACTGCTTCAGCCTCACCGTGTCGGGTGACAAGAGTTGCCCGCAGGTCCAACGCGCCCCCGTTGACGCTGAGCCGGTGCACGTAGACGGCGTTGTAGGGTTTGAGCTGCCGGTTCACCGCCAACGAGACCAGGCCACTCCGGTTGACGTACGGTTCAACCGTGAACGCCTGAGTGGTGATGCTGCGCAGGGAACCAACTTCGGTGTCAGCAAAGCGCCCGAACGAAGCCCACGCCGTCATCGTCGCGTCACGGGCCAGCGCACCATCGGCCACCGCCGCCCGTAACTCTGCGAGGCGCATTCCTTCAGACGCTTCTCGAATGGAGGCTGGTCCGCCCTCATGAATGTTGGTGCTGAACCCGGGCAGATCTTTGGCGGAAGCCTCGAACTGAACAAACAGTCCCAGGGTTTCCCCCTCCTCGCGGGGATCAGTTGGAGAGGGCACCGCAGTCGCCAAATCGAACTGTGCGCTGTATCTCCGAAATTCGCTTCCGGGCTGGTCTACTGCCTCCGACAAGTCGGCCACTTTCGTCCACACGTTGCCGGAATTCCTACACCACAAGGACGTGGGCTCGATCCGGGCGGAGACCGTGAACCGCACCTGCAGAATACTGGCTCGCTGCTGAAGTTCTAGCGCTCGGAAATCTGCCCGCGCCGACGCACCGCCTCTGCCTGTAAACCGACCGACGGCAGAGACGGCCTCTCGAATGATGCCGGCTCGTGATTCCATGCGGGTTCGCTCTCGAAAGTACTAGCGACGGGAAAATATGCGTTCAGGAAACTGCGGGTCAGCGAGTCCACCTTTCGCGTATCTTTGCCGGTGCTTGCAACCTCGTTAAGGCAGAACACGTCCGCGTCTCTGCGACGCAACAACCGCAGGAGCTTCGCCTGCGCAGACGGATCGTTGATGTCACAATAGCGGTAAGACAGGTCCCCGGGAACAGCTGCACCGATGGCGAAACCATAGTAGTGAGCTAGGGACGACGTCACGGAAAGATCAGACGGATCCCTGAATCTACTCCGCTGCGTCCTCAAGAGTTCCTCCGGATGCTCCTGTTCGAGTCTGGAAAGGGTACTGACTCGTTGCGGATGGGCTGCATGTTGAAACTTGCGCTCCACGGTCCTGCCGAAGGCCGCCTCCAGCAACGCACGGTTGTTCTTCGCCGCGCTGTCCACGGGCAGCTCGTCCACCGAACGCGGCGCGTAATCCACGGTCTGTTCGGACAGGAAGAATTTGGCCAGCCCATTGCCGTGGAAGAACAGTTCCGGGGTCACCGGCCGCCCAAAAAATACGTCGTCGTTCAGGTACAGAAAGTGTTCGCTCAGTCCGTCAATGTGGTGCAGCTGGGACTCGATAGCGTGCGAGTTGAAGGTTGGTAAGGCGCTCGTTTCAGAAAAGATTTCCCGGTGATCCACCACCGTGATACGGCTGTTGGACGTGTCCAGCCACGGGGGCGTCTGACCCGCGGTCACCAAGTACACGTGATTGATCCAAGGCGCGAAGTAATCCAGCGACCTGAGCGAGTAGCGCAGTTCGTCCCGCGACGCGTAACGCGCTTCGTTTGCCGCTGTCTCATTCCTGCTCGTAGGAGCCGTCTGGGCTAGCATCTGTGCTTTGCTGCGCTGCCACTGGGGGTCATCGCCGTCCACCCATGTGTACACCGCGTCGATCGGGAAGTCGACAGAAGTCAACAACCCCTTCTCTGGCAGGCCCGCTTCGCGCGGCAAGATCTTGATGCCCAACTGATGGTCGCCCAGTTGTCGATCTTCGTGCCCCACTGCTTCAAACACTATTGAAGACGCTGGTGGGCACTTTCCTGTAACCGGCTTGTTTTCGCCATTGGCACGGATGTAAAACGGACGGGTACCGGCAGCAGAAGCGATGGCACCCAGGGCAGATGACCATTGGGCATCCGGGATGTCCACGACTGCTGGGACCCCCGCCTCGGAGCGCAGTACGCGGTAATCAATTTTGGCCCGCATCAAGGCATCAAGCACGACGGCGGCCGTGTCGTGCCGCAGGCTCTTCGCCGAAAAGCGGTCCACGTTTCGGATGCCCTCTAGTGAGGAAGAGGCCGAAGCGGGACGTGATCCCGGCAATCGACGATGAGTTGCCAACTGGAGGATGCCTTGGGGGCCAGCGCCGCTGCCGAAGGCGCGGAATACAGCTTCAACCAGGCTCTGTGGAATGGCCGCCGCGGCGCGGCCCTTGAGTCCGAGGCGCATGGGCTCCTTTCCCGCAGCAGTGTCCGCTGCTATACCACGGCCGCTGGTAGCGCCGCTCTCTGGCGCCAACGACTGCTTTAGCTTAGCAATGCGCGCCAAGTGGACCTGGATATCCATTGCGCTCGGGCGTCCGGTCGGCGAAAATGACAGCCCGATGTAATGCACATCTTGGTGCTCTTGGAACTTCAGGGAGTTGACCATCGCGCTGGCAGCAGAGCCCGATGTCAGCACTCCGCCTATCAAACCGGCGGCCGTGCGTCTGGACATCCAGGGGTTGCGGGCCCTAGCCGTAGCCCTTGTGGTTGTCTACCACTTATGGTCGGAAGGTTTAACCGGGGGGTTTGTCGGAGTCGATGTCTTCTTCGTCATTTCTGGCTTCCTCATTACCTCTCATTTGGTCAAACGGCCGCCGACGGGGTGGCACGGCCTGACGGCTTTTTGGGGCCGCAGGATTCGCCGCCTATTGCCTGCCGCTTTCGTTGTCTTGGCTGCAACGGCTGTTGCATCAAGGCTGGTAGCACCGCCTAGTCAGTGGGGTGCGATCGCTAAGGAGATCATCTCCTCGTCACTTTATGTGCAGAACTGGGTACTGGCCGGCAGTTCCGTCGACTATCTGGCGGCCGAGAACGCCCCCACTCCTATCCAGCATTTCTGGTCCTTGTCAGTCGAGGAGCAGTTCTACCTTTTCTGGCCAGTCCTCGTGTTCGCGGTCTTCTGGTTCGCGAAAAAGCGCTCGCTAGCCCCGCTGCGCCTGCTCTTGGGAGCCGTGACCGCCGTCGTGGGTCTGTCACTTTCCTTCTCCATCGCGGCTACGGCTACTGAACCGGGAAGTGCATATTTCGTCACGCCCACCCGGATGTGGGAGCTGGGCTTCGGCGGCCTGGTGGCATTGGCGGCGCCGGCTTTGGCACGGCACCTGCCCAGCGTTGCGCGGGCAGCGGTAGCGTGGTTCGGGCTTGCAGCGATTGTCTGTTCCGGTGTGCTTTACTCGGAGTCGACCCCTTTCCCTGGGTATACCGCGCTCCTGCCCGTCGCGGGGACAGGACTGGTTATCCTGGCAGCTGCCGAAGGACGGCTTTCCCCCACCGGATTTCTCCGAAACCGTCCGGTTCAGTGGCTTGGGGAAGTTTCGTACTCGATATATCTGTGGCACTGGCCATTGATCGTTCTCGTGCCCTACGTCACCGGTCACCAACTGAGCTGGTTGGACGACTTGCTGATCGTGGCTGCGACACTGGTGCTGTCGGGGCTAAGCAAGACGTTTATTGAGGACCGTTTCCGATTCCCCTCCGCCCATAAGAGCCTTGCGCCAACTTACCGATTCGCCGCTGCGGGTATCGTGTTGCTTACGGCCGTGGGCGCTGCGCAATTAGTTGAAGTCACCCAACGCACCTTCCAGGCGGAGCAACATCTCGCCGCGGTGATGAGCGATGACCATCCTTGTCTCGGTGCTTCCGCCATAGCCAACGGCTTTGACAAATGCGTCCCGGCACCCCAAGCGCCGGTCGTGCCCGAACCATCGCTGGCCAAAGAGGACAAGTCCGATGCGTATGCCGACGGGTGCTGGTCGAACCAACCCTTTACCAGCCGTCCCGTCTGCACGTATGGCGACGGGCCCACCAAGGTCGCGCTCGTCGGAAACTCGCACGCGGGTCAATGGCTTCCCGCGCTGCAGGTGCTGGCTGAACAGAATAACTGGACGATCTCCACGTATCTGGTCTCTAGGTGCAACCCCACAACGGTGCTACTGCAGTTCGATACCGAGGAAAAGACGGCGAACTGCGCCGCGTACGGCGATTGGGTGCTGGATGAAACAGCCGGGGATGCGTTCGACCTGATCGTCACTTCGGAACGTCAGTCCGTCCCGGTGCAAGGCGAATCGTGGGACAGTACCGAAAAACCCGCCGTCGATGGCTACCGGAACTACCTGTCCCGCTGGGCGGACAGCGGCGCCGACGTCGTCGTGATCAAGGACCCGCCCTTCCCCGGTAATACGATCGATTCAATCCCGGACTGCCTCGCCGAGAACACGGGCAATCCCCAGAAGTGTTCCGGATCGCCAGACGAGTGGTACTGGATGGACCCGGTGACCACGGCGGCGCTCGAACTTGACCATCCGAGGATCCAAACCCTTGACATGGACAAATACTTTTGTGCAGACGGGGAATGCCCCGCCGTCGTAGGATCCGTGGTGACCTACTTCGATTCCTCACACATCACGGCCACCTATGCCCAAACGCTCGCCCCGTATCTGGAACGCCCGATTCTGGAGGCACTGCGCGACTGACCGAGCAGACGACTAACTCTTCATAGTCACACACAGAATCGTAAACCGCCCGGGCACCCCTCTATGTCGTGTCCGAATGGTCGGGAGTAATATGTATGCGTGCATTACGAGTCGCCGGGCGCGGATCTGAGTTACTAGAACAAATCTTGAACTGTTACTTGTTCAGAGGACGTCGGTGTCGCCGCTGGCCCTGAGGTGCTCGACGGCGGACTTCACCTTCTGCGCGTGTTCCTTGGTAGTCACCAGCAGCGCGTCCGGGGTGTCGACCACGACGACGTCGTCGATGCCGATCAGCGCGATCACACGTTTGGTGTCGGAGACCACGACCCCGGTGGCCGACTCCGCGAAGACCCTCGCCCCTTCGCCGAGGACCGTCAGCCCGGACGTTTCGCTGGCGGTATTCAACCGCCCGATCGCGGCGAAGTCGCCCACGTCGTCCCAGGAGAAGGAACCGGGGATCATCGCCACGTCCCCGGCGGCCGCCGCGGGTTCGGCCACCGCGTAGTCGATCGCCGTCTTGGGCAGGTCCGGCCAGATCCTGCGCATCACCGCGCCGCGGGCCGGAGTGTCCCAGGCCTCGGCGATCTCGGTCAGGCCGGCAAAGAGTTCGGGCTCGTTGGTTTCCAAATGCTTCAGCAGCAGGTCAACCGGCGCCACGAACATGCCGGCGTTCCAGGAATATTCCCCCGTCGCCAAATAACCGCGGGCCACCTGCTCGTCGGGTTTCTCCACGAACTCGGCCACCGCCTGCGCGGAGGGCGCCCCGGGGACCTGCAGCGCCCCGGCGGAGCGGATGTACCCGAATCCGGTGGCCGGATGCGTCGGCGTGATCCCGATCGTGACGATGTAGCCCTCGGCCGCGGTGTGCACCGCCTCGCGAACCGCCTGCTGGAAGTCCTCCACCGGGGTGATCACCTGGTCCGCGGCGAAGGAGCCCATGATGATCCGCGGGTCCCGCCGGTACAGGATCGCCGCGGCGAGACCGATCGCCGCCGCAGAGTCCTTCGGCTCCGGCTCCAGCACCAGGTTCGCATCCTGAAGCTCGGGCAGCTGCGCGCACACCGCATGCCGGTGCACCTTGCCGGTAACCACCAGGGTCCGCCCCTGGCACAGCGGCTCGAGACGGGAATAGGTGGCGCGGATCAGCGTGGACCCGGAACCGGTCAGGTCGTGCAGGAACTTCGGCGCCGCCGCGCGGGACAGCGGCCACAACCGCGTCCCGGTCCCGCCGGCCGGAATAACTGCATGAAAACGGTCCATGACCTTGGAGTGGTCGATGCCGATCGCCGTCACGATCAGCTCCTAACCAGGGCCAGGACGTGCCCGCGGAGGGTGTCGAGCAGGCCGGGGCTGGTCGCCTCGGCGTTCAGCCGCAGGAAGGGTTCGGTGTTGGAGGGGCGGAGGTT
>NZ_JBNHGZ010000009.1:0-5654 GCF_059091765.1 Arthrobacter senegalensis
GCTCCTGTTGTTTGAGAACTCAATAGTGTGCCAAGTTTGTTGATACCAATTATTTATTGGTTGAAAGTGCCGTGGCGTGCCGCCCCTGTGGTGTGTCGCGGTTTTATCAGCCTGGTTTGAATTTAGTGCAGTGTCTTCGGTCGTTTTCCCGGCCGTTGGTGCTGTGTCTGTTTGAAACATTAACGGAGAGTTTGATCCTGGCTCAGGACGAACGCTGGCGGCGTGCTTAACACATGCAAGTCGAACGATGATCCGGTGCTTGCACCGGGGATTAGTGGCGAACGGGTGAGTAACACGTGAGTAACCTGCCCTTGACTCTGGGATAAGCCTGGGAAACCGGGTCTAATACCGGATATGACCTGTCACCGCATGGTGGCGGGTGGAAAGATTTTTCGGTCATGGATGGACTCGCGGCCTATCAGCTTGTTGGTGGGGTAATGGCCTACCAAGGCGACGACGGGTAGCCGGCCTGAGAGGGTGACCGGCCACACTGGGACTGAGACACGGCCCAGACTCCTACGGGAGGCAGCAGTGGGGAATATTGCACAATGGGCGAAAGCCTGATGCAGCGACGCCGCGTGAGGGATGAATGCCTTCGGGTTGTAAACCTCTTTCAGCAGGGAAGAAGCGAAAGTGACGGTACCTGCAGAAGAAGCGCCGGCTAACTACGTGCCAGCAGCCGCGGTAATACGTAGGGCGCAAGCGTTGTCCGGAATTATTGGGCGTAAAGAGCTCGTAGGCGGTTTGTCGCGTCTGCTGTGAAAGCCCGGGGCTCAACCCCGGGTCTGCAGTGGGTACGGGCAGACTAGAGTGCAGTAGGGGAGACTGGAATTCCTGGTGTAGCGGTGAAATGCGCAGATATCAGGAGGAACACCGATGGCGAAGGCAGGTCTCTGGGCTGTAACTGACGCTGAGGAGCGAAAGCATGGGGAGCGAACAGGATTAGATACCCTGGTAGTCCATGCCGTAAACGTTGGGCACTAGGTGTGGGGGACATTCCACGTTTTCCGCGCCGTAGCTAACGCATTAAGTGCCCCGCCTGGGGAGTACGGCCGCAAGGCTAAAACTCAAAGGAATTGACGGGGGCCCGCACAAGCGGCGGAGCATGCGGATTAATTCGATGCAACGCGAAGAACCTTACCAAGGCTTGACATGGGCCGGATCGGGCTGGAAACAGTCCTTCCCTTCGGGGCCGGTTCACAGGTGGTGCATGGTTGTCGTCAGCTCGTGTCGTGAGATGTTGGGTTAAGTCCCGCAACGAGCGCAACCCTCGTTCCATGTTGCCAGCGCGTAATGGCGGGGACTCATGGGAGACTGCCGGGGTCAACTCGGAGGAAGGTGGGGACGACGTCAAATCATCATGCCCCTTATGTCTTGGGCTTCACGCATGCTACAATGGCCGGTACAATGGGTTGCGATACTGTGAGGTGGAGCTAATCCCAAAAAGCCGGTCTCAGTTCGGATTGGGGTCTGCAACTCGACCCCATGAAGTCGGAGTCGCTAGTAATCGCAGATCAGCAACGCTGCGGTGAATACGTTCCCGGGCCTTGTACACACCGCCCGTCAAGTCACGAAAGTTGGTAACACCCGAAGCCGGTGGCCTAACCCCTTGTGGGAGGGAGCCGTCGAAGGTGGGACCGGCGATTGGGACTAAGTCGTAACAAGGTAGCCGTACCGGAAGGTGCGGCTGGATCACCTCCTTTCTAAGGAGCTTCCTCGAACCTTTCCTGGCCTGTCATAGTGCGGGTTGGGTGGTTTGCAGGGCAAGCCCGTTGCGGACGCGTCTGTTGTCCGGCGGGTGCTCATGGGTGGAATATCAACGGATTCGGTGTCTTTCGCGGTTGGCCGCATGCCAGTACGGTGCCCTTTGGGGTGTTTGGAACGTGTGTGGTTGGTTTCGCGGGGGATGTCTTTTGGCACACTGTTGGGTCCTGAGGCAACAGGACCTTATTCTTGCAGCGATGTGAGGAGAGGGAAGAAGTTGGTTCCTCTTGTTTCCTGCGCTTGCCGCGCCGGCCGCCCCTTTGGGGTGGCGGGGGTGGGGGTGACGGGGTTGTTGTTTGAGAACTACATAGTGGACGCGAGCATCTTAAAGCAATTTTTTTGATGAACCTGGTGGCTGAGTCGTCTTTTGACGGTTTGGTTGTCCTGGTTCTCTCGAATAGCTGATTTTGATCTTTGTGGTCAAGTTTTTAAGAGCACACGGTGGATGCCTTGGCATCAGGAGCCGAAGAAGGACGTGGGAATCTGCGATAAGCCTGGGGGAGTTGATAACCGAACGGTGATCCCAGGATGTCCGAATGGGGAAACCCCGCCCGGCGCGCGAGTGACCGGGTGACCCGTACCTGAACACATAGGGTGCGTGGAGGGAACGCGGGGAAGTGAAACATCTCAGTACCCGCAGGAAGAGAAAACAACAGTGATTCCGTCAGTAGTGGCGAGCGAACGCGGAAGAGGCCAAACCGGTCCATGTGTGATAGCCGGCGGGCGTTGCATGGCCGGGGTTGCGGGACTTTCCGCTGCTGTTCTGCCGGACAGCGAAAGTGAGTGCGTGCGTATAGGTGAACGGTCTTGAAAGGCCGGCCGGAGAAGGTGTAAGCCCTGTAACCGTAATGCGTGACGCCGCTTGGAGAGTATCCCAAGTAGCACGGGGCCCGAGAAATCCCGTGCGAATCTGCCAGGACCACCTGGTAAGCCTGAATACTACCTGATGACCGATAGCGGACAAGTACCGTGAGGGAAAGGTGAAAAGTACCCCGGGAGGGGAGTGAAACAGTACCTGAAACCGTGTGCTTACAATCCGTCGGAGCAGCCTTAGTAGCTGTGACGGCGTGCCTTTTGAAGAATGAGCCTGCGAGTTAGTGTTACGTCGCGAGGTTAACCCGTGTGGGGAAGCCGTAGCGAAAGCGAGTCTGAACAGGGCGTTGCAGTGGCGTGATCTAGACCCGAAGCGGAGTGATCTACCCATGGCCAGGTTGAAGCGCGTGTAAGAGCGCGTGGAGGACCGAACCCACTTCAGTTGAAAATGGAGGGGATGAGCTGTGGGTAGGGGTGAAAGGCCAATCAAACTCCGTGATAGCTGGTTCTCCCCGAAATGCATTTAGGTGCAGCGTTGCGTGTTTCTTGCCGGAGGTAGAGCTACTGGATGGCCGATGGGCCCTACAAGGTTACTGACGTCAGCCAAACTCCGAATGCCGGCAAGTGAGAGCGCAGCAGTGAGACTGTGGGGGATAAGCTTCATAGTCGAGAGGGAAACAGCCCAGACCACCAACTAAGGCCCCTAAGCGTGTGCTAAGTGGAAAAGGATGTGGAGTTGCCCAGACAACCAGGAGGTTGGCTTAGAAGCAGCCACCCTTGAAAGAGTGCGTAATAGCTCACTGGTCAAGTGATTCCGCGCCGACAATGTAGCGGGGCTCAAGTACACCGCCGAAGTTGTGGCATCAGCGTATTATCCAAGCCTTCGTGGTTCAGGAGCGCTGGTGGGTAGGGGAGCGTCGTGTGGGCAGTGAAGCTGCGGCGGAAGCCAGTGGTGGAGCCTACACGAGTGAGAATGCAGGCATGAGTAGCGAAAGACGGGTGGGAAACCCGTCCGCCGAATGATCAAGGGTTCCAGGGTCAAGCTAATCTGCCCTGGGTAAGTCGGGACCTAAGGCGAGGCCGACAGGCGTAGTCGATGGACAACGGGTTGATATTCCCGTACCGGCGAAAAACCGCCCATGCCAAACCGGTGATGCTAACCGCCCAAACCGTTCATCCGTGCCCTTCGGGGCCAGTATGGGCGGGGCGCGCGGGACCCGATCCGGGGAGGTAAGCGTATTAACAGGTGTGACGCAGGAAGGTAGCCGAGCCGGGCGATGGTAGTCCCGGTCCAAGGATGTAGGGTGAACGGTTGGCAAATCCGCCGTTCGTGAAGCCTGAGACCTGACGGGACCCCCGTATGGGGGGATTCGGTGATCCTATGCTGCCGAGAAAAGCATCGACGCGAGGTTTTAGCCGCCCGTACCCCAAACCGACACAGGTGATCAGGTAGAGAATACCAAGGCGATCGAGAGAATTATGGTTAAGGAACTCGGCAAAATGCCCCCGTAACTTCGGGAGAAGGGGGGCCCGGACCGTGAAGAAGCCTTGCGCTTCCAAGCGGGTAAGGGCCGCAGAGACCAGGGGGAAGCGACTGTTTACTAAAAACACAGGTCCGTGCGAAGTCGCAAGACGATGTATACGGACTGACTCCTGCCCGGTGCTGGAAGGTTAAGAGGACCTGTTAGCCCCTTTGGGGGCGAAGCGGAGAATTTAAGCCCCAGTAAACGGCGGTGGTAACTATAACCATCCTAAGGTAGCGAAATTCCTTGTCGGGTAAGTTCCGACCTGCACGAATGGAGTAACGACTTCCCCGCTGTCTCAACCATAAACTCGGCGAAATTGCACTACGAGTAAAGATGCTCGTTACGCGCAGCAGGACGGAAAGACCCCGAGACCTTTACTATAGTTTGGTATTGGTGTTCGGTGTGGCTTGTGTAGGATAGGTGGGAGACTGTGAAGCCCGGACGCCAGTTCGGGTGGAGTCATCGTTGAAATACCACTCTGGTCACTCTGGACATCTAACTTCGGCCCGTAATCCGGGTCAGGGACAGTGCCTGATGGGTAGTTTAACTGGGGCGGTTGCCTCCTAAAGAGTAACGGAGGCGCCCAAAGGTTCCCTCAGCCTGGTTGGCAATCAGGTGGCGAGTGTAAGTGCACAAGGGAGCTTGACTGTGAGAGAGACATCTCGAGCAGGGACGAAAGTCGGGACTAGTGATCCGGCGGCACATTGTGGAATGGCCGTCGCTCAACGGATAAAAGGTACCTCGGGGATAACAGGCTGATCTTGCCCAAGAGTCCATATCGACGGCATGGTTTGGCACCTCGATGTCGGCTCGTCGCATCCTGGGGCTGGAGTAGGTCCCAAGGGTTGGGCTGTTCGCCCATTAAAGCGGTACGCGAGCTGGGTTTAGAACGTCGTGAGACAGTTCGGTCCCTATCCGCTGCGCGCGCAGGAAATTTGAGAAGGTCTGTCCTTAGTACGAGAGGACCGGGACGGACGAACCTCTGGTGTGTCAGTTGTACTGCCAAGTGCACCGCTGATTAGCTACGTTCGGATTGGATAACCGCTGAAAGCATCTAAGCGGGAAGCCGGCTTCAAGATGAGATTTCCATCCCCTTCGTGGGGGAGAGGACCCCAGCCAGACCACTGGGTTGATAGGCCGGATGTGGAAGCGAGGACGAAAGACTCGTGAAGCTGACCGGTACTAATAGTCCGACAACTTACACCACACCACCCCCCTGGGGTGGGTGATCAAAACATGCTACGCGTCCGCTATGTGGTTCCCAGACAACAACCGTTGTCGCACAGGGAACAAACAATTGAATACAGTTCCAAGCACAAGCTTGTAACCAACAGGTTTGCCGCCACCCCCACCGGGGTGGGCGCGCACGAAGGGTTACGGCGGTCATAGCGTGGGGGAAACGCCCGGTCCCATTCCGAACCCGGAAGCTAAGGCCCACAGCGCCGATGGTACTGCACTCGGGAGGGTGTGGGAGAGTAGGTCGCCGCCGGACATTCTTTGAACACGGGAAGGCCCCGCCAACGATGGCGGGGCCTTCCCGCGTTTAACCAC
>NZ_JBNHGZ010000010.1:0-1437 GCF_059091765.1 Arthrobacter senegalensis
TGAACTGCTCCCCGGAAGTTGGACTGAGAAATTCAGTTCCGACTCCTGGGGAGCAGTTTTATGCATGCATGTAGTTCGTTATCCGAGGATCAGCGCGAGTCCGCTGTAGCGTGGTTCGAGCAGGGCATCGCTTATAGGGCGACAGCCAGATTGCTGGGAGTGCCTCACGCGCCGGTCAAGCGGCTGTATCGGCGATGGAGGATTCATGGCCGAGGAGCGTTGATGACCAAGCCAAAACAGTCGTACTCGTTCGAGTTCAAGCTCGCTTTGGTTGAACGGTTCCTCGCTGGTGAGACTGCCCCTGATCTCGCAGCAGAAGTCAGCTTGTCGTCGCCTCGCCTGCTCGAAACGTGGGTACGGGCATATCGCCGAGAGGGTGCGGATGCGTTGCGTCCCAAGCCTAAAGGCAGACCCAGGAAACCTGATGTGCCGCCGCCCGCGGAGTTGTCCGAGGTGGAGCGGTTGCGGCGCGAGAACGAACGGTTGCGGGCTGAAGTGGCTTACCTGGGAAAATTGCGGGCCTTGAGGGCGCAGGAACGACGGTGAAGGTTCAGGCCATCATCGCTCTCAAGGCTGACTTTCCCCTCCCGGTTCTGCTGCAGGTCGCCGGCCTCGCCCGGTCAACGTTCTTTTATCACCAGGCCCGGCTCCAAGCCCCGGATCCGCACAAGGAACTCAAGACGGCAGTCACGGAAATCTTTGCGAAGAACCATGGCAGATACGGGCACCGCCGCATCCACACTGAACTGGTCAAGCGGGGCTGGACGATCGCGAAGAAGACCGTGCTGAAGCTGATGCGTTCCCTGCGGCTTGTTTGCAAAGTCCGGCGCAGGAAGCGCTACAACTCCTACCAGGGCGAGCAGGGCGCCGTGGCTCCCAACCTGCTGAACCGGGAGTTCGCAGCCGATGCCCCGAACCAGAAGTGGGTCACGGATGTGACCGAATTCAGCGTCGGAGATCGGAAACTCTACCTCTCACCGGTCATGGACCTCTTCGACCGTCAGATCATCTCCTACACACTGGGCCCATCTCCAAACCTGGAGCTCACTAATACCTCCCTGCGCAAGGCTCTGACAACACTCGCCTCCCGACAGGAACCGCTCGTGCATTCCGACCAGGGCTTCCAGTACCAGCACGCCTCCTGGCGGAAGCTTCTGCTGGGCGCCGGCGCCGTCCAGTCGATGTCACGCAAAGGCAATTGCTACGACAACGCGGTGATGGAAAACTTTTTCGGACACCTCAAGGAAGAGCTCTTCCACCATGTTCGGTTCCTCAACACGGAAGCGCTGGAAACAGTACTGCACGAGTACATCCACTGGTACAACACCGAAAGAATCTCGACAAAGCTCGAGGGCCTAAGCCCGGTGCAGTACCGTGCTCAGGCCCTCGCGGCCTAGTCTCTTATTTAGCCAGTCCAACTTTCGGGGCCCAGTTCAC
>NZ_JBNHGZ010000011.1:0-1072 GCF_059091765.1 Arthrobacter senegalensis
ACACACCACAGGGGCGGCACGCCACGGCACTTTCAACCAATAAATAATTGGTATCAACAAACTTGGCACACTATTGAGTTCTCAAACAACAGGAGCACCCGGCACCAGGACGACCCTCTCAGGCCCTCCATCGCTCCGGAGCAACTTTTCTAACTTACCCGGTCTTCGCGACCTTTGCAAATCGCCGTTCCCGGCAGATTCAGGTTCGAATCCCGATCCTCCAACCACTCCAGGGGCGCGTCTAACGCACCAGATCCTGGTGTATTTTGAAGGGGTTTTGGCCGCCGTTCGTTCTGCTTCAGCAGCAGCGACTCAGAAAACAATACACGCCTTCCGCCCGGCCCGCAAATCAGCCCCATGCATCGCCCGGACACCCCTGGCGGGACCGCGCCGGCGCCCCGAAAACCGCGCCGTTCAGCGGATCCGGCGCCCACGCGGCCCTGCCGCCGGCCGGCTGATCCCCGCAGCTGCCGCCCCGAAACAGCTTGTGCACCCGCTCACAAAATCCACCGAAGGCAGCAGCCCGAAGGCCGCCACCGGCCCCCCGGGCGACCGCGGCCGGCAGCCCGCCGCCCCGGGACTCCCCTGCCCGGGCATGCCCTGCCGCAGGCCGGGAACCCCCAAGCCTTCGGCGCCCGGGCAGCTCCTGGCGCCGGGGCACCGGTGGCCTCCTGATGCTTGGGCACCGGCACTCCTGATGCTTGGGCGCCGGCGCCACGGCAGGCCGCTCCCGCCCCTGCCGCGCACCGGGTGGAGGCTGTGCAGGTTGTGCCCGGGAACGAATCCACCCGGGCCGGTGCGAGCTCCCCACGTCGCCGCACACGACCTCACCCAGCACCGCGGCCGGACACCACCGCCGGTCACCCAGGGACCAGGCTTCACGCGACGGCCAGACAACCAACCACGGCCCGGCATCCAGGGACGTGCGGGACGAGGGAGGGCCGCCGCGGCCGGCACATCCCCCACCGGTTGGGTGGGGTGGTTGGTGGTTAAACGCGGGAAGGCCCCGCCATCGTTGGCGGGGCCTTCCCGTGTTCAAAGAATGTCCGGCGGCGACCTACTCTCCCACACC
>NZ_JBNHGZ010000012.1:0-370 GCF_059091765.1 Arthrobacter senegalensis
AACACTCCGCGCACTACTACTTCCGCGACTTCTACAACGCCGACACCGGCATGCTCGCCGCCATGCACGTGCTCGCCGCCCTCGGCGAGCAGGACGCGCCGTTGTCCAAGCTGGCCGCCGAATACGACCCCTACCACGCCACCGGCGAACTGAACTCCCAGGTCGAAGACAAGGACGCCGCGATCGCCCGAGTGCTGGCCGACTTCGCCCCCGCCCTCGCGTCCGACCCCGCCGCGGCCGGAACCGACACCACCGCCGCCGGCTGCCCGGCCGCCTACGCGGGCACCGGCGTGAGCGTGGACCGGCTCGACGGCACCACCGTGATCGCCGACGACGGCACCTGGTGGTTCAACCTCCGCCCCTCCAACAC
>NZ_JBNHGZ010000013.1:0-299 GCF_059091765.1 Arthrobacter senegalensis
GCGTCCTGCTCGCCGAGGGCGGCGAGCACGTGCATGGCGGCGAGCATGCCGGTGTCGGCGTTGTAGAAGTCGCGGAAGTAGTAGTGCGCGGAGTGTTCGCCGCCGAACACGGCCTTCTCCTCGGCCATGTGCGCCTTGATGAACGAGTGTCCCACCCGGGTGCGGACCGGGCGTCCGCCGGCGGCGGTGATGGTTTCGGGCACGGCGCGGGAGGTGATCAGGTTGTGGATCACCGCCGGGCTTTCTTCGCCGGCGGCGCGGGCGCGGGCGATTTCGCGCCGGGCGACCAGCGCGGTGAT